>CAYLRR010000014.1:0-63674 GCA_964386295.1 uncultured Neisseria sp. | reverse complement strand
TACAATATAACTAATACTACAATATAACTAATACTACAATATAACTAATACTACATATAACTAATACTACAAAATTGATAAATACATCTTTAATAAACCTCACCTAATAAGCTAGTCAAAAATTTTATTGTATTTAATTGTTAATTAAGTGGTAATAATAATTCAAATTAACTCTATTAAGACCTCTTTTTAAATAAAATAAGCAAGACTAAGGCTACACATTATTGAAAAATTAATCTTAATTCGTATTTATAACAACACTACTATTATTTTAGTAAAATTAGTTTTAATTTAATTGCACTTCCCTTGACTTATTAAAGAAAATAATGCAAATTTATACAAATGGTTATGTTAAAATTCTATTGAAAGAAATGGTTATGGGAACAATAGCAGTGGCTTATTTTAGTGCAGTTGAATCAATTAAGAAATTACGTGAGGCTAATTTTACTGAAGAACAAGCGGAAATTGTGATTGAATTAATTGAGCAGCAATCTCAGATTATACACGAGCATAGTAATAAATTAAATCATCTCGAAAACAAAGAGCTTGCGACGAAAGGTGATTTAAGAGAAACCGAGCTTAGACTGCAAAAAGAAATAGCTATTGTCAATAGCAATCTGCAAAAAGAAATAGTCCAAGTAAAAAGTGACCTGGTAAAATGGGTTTTAGGAACCGGAATCGGAACTATCTTGGCTATTGCAGGCTTATTAAAATTTATGCTTCATTGATAAAAACAACCTCAAAATTAAGTATAAAATTCTTGCGCAACTTATTGACCTGATTATAATATAAAGCTCATATTCTCATCTCTATAGTTTAATTTTATACAATTCTCCCCGCAATTATCTTTTTCAAAAATCTGATAAGCTGTAATAAATTCATTGAAATGCGTAACTTGTACAATAACTCACTTTGTCGAGGTAACGCAAATGCTTCATTTATTAATTATTTTTGGTTTTCCGTTAAGGTTACTAAATAGGTTTATAGTCTAAGATTGTGCTAAAATTACTTACTGAGGAGTTAATAATATGGCATCATTAATAGCAAAGCATTTTAGCGCCGTTGACTATATGCAACGGTTAAAAAAAGCAAATTTTACAGATGAACAAGCTGAAACTATTGCTAAAGAAACAGAAGAATTGCTATCAAATGTTTTAGAGCAGGCAAATTTAAATCTGGAAAAGAAAGAACTTGTAACGGACCAAGGCTTGCAAATTGCTTTAAAAGAGCTTAAAATTAGGCTTATTAAATGGGTAATGGGCACAGGGTTAGCCACAATAGTGGCTATTGCTGGGCTTCTTAAGTTTATGATTCATTAGAAAATTCAATTAATCCGTCAGTATGGCGGATTTTTTTCGCTGTATATGCGTTTATCGCCATATCAAATACGGCTATAAACATTAACAATAAAGCGTATCCTATTGTGATTGATCTAGACAGAGTATATCATAAGGATGATAAATTTGTTCCACTTAGGACAGATAATCGAGCTACGTTATAGCAGCTTAGGGTACCTTTTTGTTCCAATACTTGCCAACCCCCTAGCATCTGTTATTTAGACAGGCTAATTCCCATCAATATTTAGACTTTAAATTTTGCCAAACGCTATAATTATGGATATAAGTTGACTAAATTAGTCAGGAATATCTTAATCATTCTAATAAATTTATTATCGGTAAGCCTAAATGAATCAAAATGCTAATTTGAATGCTACTGTTGGAGTATTTTTTGATAGCTTTGCAAAAATAACCATTAGTATTGCTGTCTTAATTGGGAGTATCCATCTTTCTCCGCAAATAGTCCATAAACAAATTGTTCCTGGAGTTTGTTTGAGCTTATTCATTCTAAATTATGCTTACTACTTTCAGGCAAAGCAATTAAGCAAGGTAACGGGTAAAATGGTAACAGCAATGCCAAGCGGCCTACAATCAAGCTGTGTCTTTGTTTGGCTTTTTGCAATAATGTTACCAATTGCAACCAATACCCATAATCCAATTCTAGCTTACGAAGTTGGCTTACTCGCTAACTTACTCAATGCTATTTTCTTTATTATTTCTGGCATACTATTAATTCGTCTCAAGAAGTTTATCCCCAATCCAGCATTATTTAGCGGCTTAGCAGGAGCTGCTTTTACCTGGCTGGCAATTAATAATTTATCTACTTTATTTGATCACCCATTATCCGGGCTACTTCCATTTTTTATAATATTAGCCATTAATATTGCAAATATTAAGATTAAGGTACCGACGATTATGGTTGGTGTTATTATTGGTACAATAATCGCTTTAATTACTCATGAATTTAGCTGGAGTTTTAATACATCAAGTCATCTTGTAGGATTGAGCATGCCCCATTGGGTAATGCTAAATTTATCCAAACCGGTTATAGACACTACTTTGAATTACTTACCACTAATTCTGGCATTTGCAATAATTGATGCAATCAGTGCAGTTCAAATACTCGAAGAATCAAAATTAAGTGATGATACCTTTAATCCTAAACAATCAATACTAATTAGTGGTATTATCAGTGGTGCTTCAAGTTTTATTGGTAATCCATTTGCTATGGCATTATTCTTTGGCCATTACTCATGGAAACAGCAAGGAGCAGATCATAGGTATTCTTTGTATAATGGGGTTATTTACCTAATTCTTGGCTTAAGTGGCGTAGCAGTATTATTAATTAATTTGATCCCAGACTGGGTTACCCTGCCAATATTAATAATAATCGGCATAACTACTACTGCGGTTAGCTTTAATGCACTTGAGTCTCGAGAATATACACTATTGATTATAGGTATTATCCCAATTTTAAGCGAGCTAATTTATAATAAGTTAGAGTTACTCGCCTTACAAAACCATATTCCTGATTTTATTCACACTCCAGGCGTTCAAGGACTTTTCACTTTGGCGAAAGGTTCGATTTTATTTAGCCTTTTATTTACCACAATGCTTTATTATATAATGAAGCATAAATGGTTAACCGCAACAGTTTGTTGCTTACTTTTAAGCTTTTTTACTTCTATCGGGTTTATCCATTCCCAAACGCCAGGAGACCACTTTTTTAGCCAGATAAATTATGTATATCTAGCAAGTACTCTATGCTGTTTGGTTGCATACATTTTAAATAGGAAAAACTACCTTGGTTAAGTTTAAACTATTAGTTAAACATCCTGAACTGTCAAGCTTGGCTTTCAAAGATATAAAATCTGATTATCTAAACCAGGTTTTAGGAATGCCTCTTAAGCTACCTAATCTAAATAAACAACCTTTTATATTTAGCTGTTTTGCAACTTCTGTAGATGGAAGGTTGTGTTATCCTGATTTAAGAAGTGGATTTGCTATTGCTAAGAATAATTTAAAAGCCAGCAAAGAAGAACAATATGCGGATTGGTGGAATTTAACATTAGGTAGAACCATAAGTGATGCTGTTATTGTAGGTAGCAATAGCCTTTTATATGAAGATAATAATTATTATGTGGACATAAATATACCGGAATTAAAACAAGTAAGAAAAAGCCTAAAAAAACCAGAGCATTTACTACATATCGTTATAACTCGTGACCTTAACAAAATTAACTTTAGTAAAGAGATACTATGTCAAGATAATGAATTGCCGGTTTTAATTTACTGTTTAGGAAAGCCGCAACAGGATATTAAAAATTTTACGATTAAACATATTGATGATTTAGCAAATAATACTAACCTTGATAATCTAAATACATTACTAAAACAAATTATTTATAGTGATAATCAGCTGGACATTAAATTATTAATCAATAAACTATACCAAACCGGAATTAAAACAATTCTTAATGAATCGCCATTTTACCATCATGAATTGCAAAAATTAGAAATGTTAAATGAAGCATGGTTAAATACTTCTGGAGTTTATATAGGCGGTAATGTCGCAAGTTTGGGACAAAATAATTGTTCGTTTTTAGCAACTAACCATCCACATTATAGTATACTAACCCTGCATACGCTTGGTTATAACTTTATTTATTCTCGTTATAAAATTGACTATAGATAATTAACTGATGTTACACGCTTTTACTAATTCACCAATTACATCCTTTAACTTTGAAAATAGAACATTCTACGTTAAGCGGGATGATTTACTAGACCCTAGATTTAGTGGCAATAAAGCACGAAAGCTTGCCTACTTTTTGGCTGGAACCCATCAAGAGTTCAATGTAGTTAATACCTTAATTAGTTATGGCGGCAACCAATCAAACTTAATGTACGCATTATCCTCTTTAGCAAAACTCAATACTTGGCAGTTTATTTACTATACTCCAAAGTTATCCTACATTGCCAAAAACTCGGTTACTGGCAATCTTGAAGCTAGTTTAGCCAATGGCATGAAACTTATAGAAGTTGAAGATGATTTTACGCTTTTTAGTAAAAACTTATTAGCTTCTTTCATTACAAATGACATAGAAGGCTTAAACTCAAAACCATTAGTACAAGCCAACCAATTACTAATTACGCAAGGTGGAGCACAGCAAGAAGCTGAATATGGAATAAAAATATTGGCGCATGAAATAGAAGCATGGGCAATAGAGAAAAATATTAAAGAATTAGTGATTTTTGTGGCTTCAGGTACCGGAACCACTGCTTATTTTCTGCAGAAAAATTTACCGCCACAATTTAAAGTATATACTACTAATTGTGTCGGTAGCCCTGAATACTTATTGAAACAATTTCTTGACTTGCAAACTGATAATAGTACAACTCTACTACCACATATATTAGAAAATAGCAAATTCAGGTTTGCAACTCCTTATCAAGAATTATATCAAACAATTTCATCGATAAATGCCGCAAGCCAAATCGAATTTGATCTAGTATACGACCCGGTTGGCTGGCATATCTTACTTAATAATATTTCTAAAATTAGTGCTCCAATACTTTATCTCCATTGTGGCGGCACTCTTGGCAACCAAACCATGTTAAACCGCTATCGGTATAAGGGCTTGTTATGAACCTATCTTATTTACCAAGGTAAAACAGCACTCTTGGATATAGGGTGTCTAACATTATTTGAACTTGTTAGTTTAACTATTTGATTGTTACTATTTGCCAAAGGATTAGTGGCCGTATAGTTCCATAAATTTCCGTGTTGAGTTCCAGCATATACCATGTCAAACTTGATTGATCCTGACTGAAGGCTATATTTCATCAGAGTAGTAACTTTTGTACCATCAACGTTACTTAAAGTATTCCATGCTCTTGTGCTAATCTGGTAGCTAATAATATTACCATTTTCTGTTCCTACATATACATCATTAAACTGGTCCAAAATAATTGAATTGATACTGCTATTATCAGTTGATTTACCACCAACCATTTCTAACCTGCCTTCTGGCGATATTTTCCATACATACCCGTGCTTAGTTCCAGCATAAATATAACCTGAAGAGTTTACGACTAACGCATTTACTGCATGTTCATACCCAAGGCCAATGACTTTCGTAAAACTTGAACTACCAACGTACAATACCCATACTGATCCGTTTGAAGTGCCAGCATAGACGTTACCCTTACTATCTAAAGAAATACTTAAAAGTTCGCTATCATCTAAACTTTGGCTATTTAATTTGGCCCAACTTTTACTTTTATTTTCGTATTTCCAGATATAACCACCTTTAGTAGCTGCGTAAATATCTTCTCCATAACTTAGCATTTGGATTATTTTACCCTCACCCAATGAATAAATTTTAGTCCATCCTTCTTGTGCTGAAGCATACGACCAAACATCACCACTATCTGTTCCCACATAAACTAGAGGGTATTTTATATTGTTCGTTGAACTAACAGCAACTACACTGGTTGGAATTGCCCCATTAAACAATTTATCCCGATAAAAATAATTATACCAAGATCCGCCACCATTATCATTTGCTAATATTTCTCCATTATTGGTAACTACGAATATTCTAGGTTTAGGATTTCCTACATTTACATATGAAATAGAGTTTACTTGTTGATTTTTAAAGTTTCCAATTATTTCACCTTCATTGCTTTGTCCCGCACCTACTTTATTCATTAGCAAACTTCGCTGCGCTTTACTAACCATACTACTATTATTTGTTAGAGCAAATGTGCCAAATGAAACTAATCCCATTATACATATTAGAAGTGGCTTATTCATAGAGATTCTCCAAAGAAAAACTGTTTACCTAGTTATATTACCTCTACATAAAACTTGAGGGCAATCAGCAATTTTGCTTATGATCGCAAACTCGAGAAAAAATAATTTTAAGGTTAATTAAGCTTGAATAGCATGTCACTTTTGAATATATTCAGTTTGGAACTATGCCAAGCGGATTGAATTTAAAATAACCAATAAGAATTAATTACTAAGTGTACTGATGCTAGCAACATTTGAAGTAGTAGTATGGCTATTAGTTGTTAAATCTAACTGATAGTTGAATTGTAAAGAAATGGTTTGGGATATCTTATAATGAGCTAATAGCTTATTATTCTATATGAGATTTAAACGACTGGCATTGTCAAAATCAGTAAAACTGCACATGCAATATTTCAAGAAAATAGCAATATATTAATTTATAAAAAATAATAATCCACTTTGGAATACCGGCACCAATGGTAAATAATTAACTAAACTAGTATATGAAATAATCCTGTCTAATATTTAGGCAGGATTATTTATTAAATAAACATGTAGTCAATGAACAAATATTAATAGAAAGAAACCTCTATTTTCCTAATCCAAATAGCTGCATATTTTTTGCAAGCAACTCTTGCTGGCGATTCTTCATTTTATTAAAGAAGCTTAAATTAACTTCAAGAAAGCTTGCCGGATTATTAACTTTAGCTAAATCTTTGCAATAGTCATTTATACTTTCATTAAAGCTCGTAAGATTATTCAAGTATAGAGTTGCAACATTGCGGTTAACTTCAGCTATTTTTTCAAAGAACAACCTGATATCATCCAAGTTATTAAATGAAGCCAAATTATAATGTTCAAATTTATTTAAAGGGATTATTGCTGCAAGTTTTGAAATGATATCATCCTTCTCAATGCTAGGATTAGTTTTAGTTATTATCAAGTCAGGTTTAACCGAGGCAATTGGTTTATTTTCTTGTTTAATAACTTTCTGTGGTGCTTTGCTCGCTGTTTGTTGAATAGGTGCAGCTGATATTATTTCAACTTTTGCTTCATCGTTAATTGGATAATTTTTATTCGCAATACTTTTTTTCTCTGCCGAGATAGAATTACGTAGAGAAGCCCCTAATTTAGGTTTAGTTGCCATTATAATCTCCTTATTTGATTAAATTAATATAATAAGACTAAACTATTTTAAAATAGTTAATATTTCTTTTACTAGATTACTAATTTCTTCTTTAGCTTTTGCATTATCAAGGTCTTTAACCGTTCCGCCAAAAGCGGCTGCCTGACGATATGCTGTGCGCTGATACAAGTCAGTACCAGTTTTTGGAAAGTCAAACTCACTTATTAATGCCAATGCTTCTTTGGAAATACTTGCATTATTTTGACACATATTAGCAACTAACCTAGCTTGCAATTTCTCATTTATTTCACTTACATTTGCAATAAGTTTCTGAATACCTACTGCAGCCCACAAATCAGTTGGGCTAGGAATTATAGGAATTAAGGCTAAATCAGCTACAAGTAATGCTGAAGATGTAAAACTATTATCAATCGCTGGAGGACAATCAACAAAAATATAATCATAATCAGAAATATACTTTTTAATTTCCCGATGTACTTTATCATTTACATTAGCCAATCCCATTACCGCAGCAGGAAAAGGTTTCTCATCAGGTGCACTGGCCGCCCAGCGCGTAGCGCTCCCTTGTGGATCGCCATCAACTAATAAAACTTTTGATTTTAAACCAATAAAACCGGCTAGATTCATAGCCATAGTAGTTTTACCACAACCGCCTTTTTGGTTCGTAATTACAATAATTTTTGCTGTCATGTTAGTACCATCATAAAAGGTGCTTACTATAAGCCACTGCCATCATCTTATATATATCTTACTTCATTCAAAGTAACATTAAACAGATTCTCTGAATCTTAAAACTTTAATTTACAGTTTAATTACTTTAAATTCTCATTAATCCAAATTAATTGCTTTATATTAAACATTAACCTGTATTGACTAATTTACGCACTTTTGCTTGTATTGCAAAATATAAGATTTATTTAAATTTTTTTTTAATATACACAAATAATAAAGTATTTAGATTTAATTATAACGCTTCTGCTATTTATAAAATACACAGTTAATAAAATTAATTTCAAATACAAATAACAAGCAATTAACTAAAAACCATTTCATATAGAGATTTTGAGTTTTTTTCAATCAACATTTTTAAAAATCAGATAAAATGCAATATACTTTATTACAATACATAATGTTATCATAGAAAGCAATAATCAAAATCATTATCCTTCATAACTCGTAGGCGCAACAACTAAATCTCTAATGCAAATATTCTGTGGCTGTAAATAAATAATTTTCAATATTGCTACAAAACTCTCAACATCTATAGCATCTACATCAGGACCTCTTAATTTAGCAGCTAATGGTGTAGCTACCATGCCAGGTGAGATGCTAGATACTCTAATATTAAATTTAGCATTTTGCTGGCGCAGGGACTCTGAAACACTTCGTACGTATGCTTTAGTGGCAGCATATACAGCAGTATTTGGCCTTGGGTGTCTATCTGCTAAGGAACTTAAATTAATTACCTTACCTTGAAAATTCTTACGCATATGCGGTATTACCAACTCTAATACGTTGGTTAATCCTTTAACATTAACATCAATCATATTTTCATTTTTATCATGCGAGATTGCTGTAAAATCACCATTAAATGCTACACCAGCATTATTTATTAGACAGTCTATCTTGCAGCTTTTATCTTCTAATTCATCAACAATAGACCTTAATTTATTGATATCCTGCACATCGCATTGTTTAATTAATAAACTACTATTTTCGATTGTATTTAGTGAACTTATATTCCTAGCTATAGCTAGAACTTGTAAATCATCTAATTTTAAAAACTGTTTAACACACTCTAACCCTATTCCACTACTAGCACCAGTTATTACCACTACCCGCTGCATTTCAAATTCCTTATTATAATGTTTCATATGAAACAAGAAACATATTAAGAATAATTTAATAATAGATATCTCAATAAAGATACGGTTATTTATGTTTTTTAATACACATTAAGAAAATCCTTTTTTTTAAAAATCATAAATATACTAGTTTATATGTAGGAAGTAATTCAACAAAAACTTACAAAGCATAAATATTTCAGGTAGTTACGAAAACTTTACAAGTAATGTCTATATTCACCATAATCTGCATAAATTAAGCATCTTTCCTTGTAATTATTAAAGGAATTAATTATTATGCGTAGCCTCAGAACAAGAGAGTCCAACATTGAAAAGTAATATCACTTATTATAATATAATTTAACATTGCATCTCATCTACTAATATTTAAGGTATTAATTTAAGTATAAAACTCTGCTATCTTGACTATAAAGAACATTATATGAAGGTCATTGAGGATAGACAAAAGTCATTGAATAAGGTACAACTCTAGAAATAACTAAACCACTGGCTAAGGATAGGAGGTGATTTACTTTACATACCCCACAGAGGAGAGCCTTCTTCAGATATTACCAAAGTTTCCATGATTTAGTATTCCTGCTGTTAACATTGAGACTTAAATTGATGTGTTACTGAAAAACACCTTAATTTATATGAATATTGCAGTAGTATTAACTCATTTGCAGCCTAAATAGAATATCAATTCCCTATTATGTCGTAGAATCTCCCAGTTAACATTGGGTTATTCTGCTTTTATTTTTGCATAGCTATTTTGCAATTTTATCTATTTTATAAATAGCTATTCCTTTGCTAATATTCCGTCATGGAAAGCAAAAACTTTCACTCCAAATAAATTTCATTACAAGGGGACTTAAAATGAAAGCAATTCTTAAAAAACTAATTATTATTGCAGGTTTGGCGTTATGTGCGACATCAAGTTATGCAGAGATACAATTTCAGGTGATTTATAAAAACAATAGTACAAATCATAATTTTTACTTTAATAATGACTTAGGTAGTAATGCTGCAATAACGATGAAAGATGATTGTGAATACGACAAGCATACTAATCAACCATATAAATGCTTCTATGCAGGGCATGGTTATGTTCATAGTGGGGGCTTGGATTATTTTAATACTTCCCTTACTTCTTCGATTTTTTCTGCCGGCGCAAAAAAAGTTGCTTTGTTATATATCCCAGATCAAAATAATAGTGATTTATATAAAAAAGTTGCTTTTATGTTATGGGCTCCAGTCGTAGGCAGTGAAGAATGGAAGCTTGGCTCAATGTATATGAATGATATTATGAGCGAAAATGGTTATTACCATGGCTATAATTATTCATTCCCCTCAGTATCTATTAATCAATATGCCGCTTATACGATTGAAATAACTCTTGAAAATAATAATCAACTTACGATTAAAACTTATGATGAATATAATTACCCGAATCTTCATGATCCTGATGACCATACCAAAATAGGAAATCCGATGAATGTTCAATACATTGATACCAACTATGTCGCAGGAGTATGGGTTGACAGTACTCAGCTTCCTGAAGCTGAAATGACAGCGGTAAACCCTAACGCTGCAAGCAAACAAATCCAGGCACCTCAAGGAACATATAATTTTGGTGAATGGAAAAAAGGAAGCGAATATCCCGTTATCTGGTCACCAAAAGAAAGCCATCCATTTGTGACTTATAATGGTAAAGGTTATGTAGCTTGTGCAGCTGATACTAAAGCTAATGATATTCCTGGACAATCAGCAGCTTGGACAGAAATTAACCAAAATGATAAATTGGCTACTGTTTGTGGAGCAGTTAATCGCTCTACTAAAAAACAAAGCGTGGTACCAACAACTGGCGGTGCAAGCCTTAGTTTTTGGTAATATAAAAAATCCCCTTGAAAGTCGCCTTGTCCCCTAGGCGGCTTTTTTTTCATTTTCTCAATCAAGAATTTCCTATTAGCACCATAATAAACAACAGCCATGAAGAAAACTAAAATGGTTGTCATTCAATCTTCTTAACGTCAGTCTACACTTGAATTAGCTCTTTAACAATTAAGAAATTAACATCAATAAAATATAAACATTCAATAAGTTAACTATTTATGAAGCGACTTGGCTGTAATATCAAATATCTTTTGCGAGGCGCCTTGATATGTAGCAATAAATTTATTACAATTATTCTTCAAATTATTATATTCTTCAAAATCGCTAGTTAATTTATCGATAACAGGAAAGAGATCAGTAATTTTATTAATTTGAATTGCACAGCCAAAATCTAAAGAATTCTTGGCAACTTCACTAAAGTTAAACATTGAATTACCAAAAATAACTGGCTTATGCATATAAATAGCTTCTATAGGATTTTGACCACCAAATTCTTTAAAGCTACCTCCAATTACAGCAAGATAGCTAATTGCATAATAAGCAAGCATTTCACCTAAACTATCACCAATAACTACTTGAGTAGAATCAAGGATCTGCATATTATCCGATCTTTTTTGATATTTTATTAATTTTTTTATAAGTATTTGTTCTAAAATATTAAATCTTTCAGGATGCCGGGGAATTATTAAATATAAAAGACCTGTGTCAAATTTAAGTTGATCTATTATTAATTCTTCTTCACCATCGCGCGTGGAAGCAAAACAAATAACTTTTTTATCATTAAAAAGAGATTTAAAATAATCAATTTTAGTTGCTAGCTCATTATCAGTAACCATATCAAATTTAGTATTACCTATTAATTGTAAATTACCTGTATAGCCTAATTTCTTAAAATTATTTAAAGTATTCTCATCTTGGCATAAGATACCTTTAAGCTTATTAATAATTGGCATTATCATCCAACGAAATCGATTATAGCCTTTCCAAGAGCGGTTTGATAACCTAGCATTAACCAGATATAACGGAATTTCAAACTTATCGGCATAGTGAATCAAATTAGGCCAGATTTCAGTCTCCATAATAATCCCTAATACTGGTTTAAACGTTTTGTAGAAATTAATTACACAGTGAGGTAAATCATATGGAATATAATGGACAATTGCATTAGGATATAAGTTTAATGCCGTTTCGCGGCCTGTTGGCGTCATGTTTGTTATTAAAATCTGATAAAGAGGTAATTCTGTTTCAATTATCTCTACTAACTTATGCATTGCCCTAGTTTCGCCCACTGATACTGAATGTAGCCATATTATCGGCTTATCACTTGGATTATACAATTTATTTCCAAATCGTTCATTCCAATTCAATAAATATTTTGGGTTTTTCCTGCCTCGCTTTTTAAGATATAAAGGAAGTATGGGTGAAATTAGGTATAACAAGCTTGAATACAATAATCTCATTCGGGTTCCTTTTTATTACTACCCATCATCTGCATTATAAGATTAAAAGGATTAGCTTCTTGCAATGCTTTTGCTGAACTTGCCATAGACTTCATTGTTTGTAACTGTTGAATATATTGTTCTAAATATTGTATCAAATTATTGGCAAATTCAATTTGTTTATCGCATTCTGCAATACACTTCTCTGGTGATGTAAAAATTTCATTACTAAACATGATTAATTCCTTAAACTAAGTTATTATGATTAATAAACTCAATTAATTCTGCAGGTTTAACTTGCTTTTTATAACCACCGAAATTATGCGCGATATGACTTTCAAGCATACCCACATAACCAGGCTTACTATGCAAATAAATTGCTAAAGTTGGCTTTTTTAATAAATTAGCCATATGTGTAAAGCCAGTATCAACGCCTATTATCAATTTGGCATTGGCAATTAAATCAGTTAGTTTTAAAAAATCAAGCTTATCAATAATCTTTACTCTAGGGTCATTGATGGTTGCCTTTAACTTATTAGCAAATTCAAATTCAGCTGTATTACTATAAGTTAATATAATATCATATTTAGTATTTGTCAAAATCCAGTTAGACAATGTTATCCAATCTTCTAATGGCCACTTCTTATTATCTTTTGAGGTACCATGTAAAAATAATATATAACCATATTTGCTATTAATATCCAGATTTTGGCGCAATACTTCGAAGCTAAAATCTGATAAATCATGTTCTAATTTGAAAATCTTGGCAATTAGGCCTCTTAAACGAATAACGGCAACATTATCTTGGCAAACTTTAAAAGAATAATTGTAAAACAAACTAGCAATAGGTTCTCGGGCAGAAGATTTATCTAAACCATAAATTTTACCATTAAACAGTAACTTAGCCAGAAATGCTGATTTTATTAATCCTTGGGTATCAATTATATAATCGTATTTAGTTTTTGATAATGTATTTTTAAACTTGATTAGATTTAATATCCAGGTAAATTTATTTTTCTTCCATTTCCTCAAAGGAATACTTATTACATTATCTATTAAAGGTGATAGTTGAGCAACAGACTTGAAACTCTCATCTACTAGCCAATCAATTTGGCAATTTGGTAACGCTTTTTTTATATCAGGTAATACTGTAAATGTATGAAAAATATCGCCTATTGAAGAGAGGCGAATAATAAGTATTTTGGGCATGATTAATCCAGTAATTTAATCCACAATATCTTGTGGATAAGTATATAATAGCCTTGTGTATAGTTTATAGGTTATTAACAATAAATTTGTTTCTAAAAATTTATTAACATTATACTATATAAGTCTACATCAAAGTAACTTCATATTTATCCACAAGCTAACTAACAGATTTAATATATTATTTTTAAACTAATCACAACAAGCAGCCTGAATAATAGTAATAATAAATCTTATATTATTATATATAGATATTAATTAACTTTAAAAAAAATGTGTATAAATATAAATTCTATTTAAAACATTAATACCTTATCTTTGATTTATAAATACCAAAATAGCTTAATTAGAGCTAGTTATCAAAATTAGAAATAAAAGGTTTATATTAGATATAGTATTTTGAATTAACGGTAACAGAGTTAATTGTTTATTTATTAGAAATTATTTTAAAAAACTTAAAATTAGTGAAGAATAATATAGTTAATTACTGGATGACTTATGTTCCAGAAAATTTTTTTGAAGGTTCCTTAATATATTTTAAATTTGTGAAGGATATTTATTTTTATTTATAAATTTAAAATTAATTCAATTTTGC
This sequence comes from uncultured Neisseria sp., assembly GCA_964386295.1. Lineage (GTDB taxonomy): Bacteria > Pseudomonadota > Gammaproteobacteria > Burkholderiales > UBA11063 > Aquella. The sequence continues at coordinate 49,415 of CAYLRR010000014.1, read as the reverse complement.
TAATTTCAATACTTAAATAAATATAAAATTGCTAAAAATATTTTGAGCTATTTAATATTAGTGTTTTTCTTTAATCATTCATTTTTATTTCCACATTGCTATTCTTTAATAAATACAAACTAGTCATATGAGGTATGACTTATAATTAATATTTAGTTAAATAATGATATAAAATAATTTTGTTTCTTTATAAAGGAGACGGAAATGAATTCATATATTATTTTTGGAGCAAATAGTGATATTGGCTCTAGATTAATTGAAAAATTAGCCTTAAATAACAAAGTTTATGCTATTGCCAGAAATTTTTCCATACATCAATATAATAATGTAAATATAGAGCCAATACAAAGTGAATTTTTAGACTTTAATACTGTAGAACAATTAATTAATGAAATTGTTAAAAAAGATAGCAATATAAGAGGAGTAGCTAACTTTGCAGGATCTATTTATCTAAAACCAGCTCATTTAGTAAATGAAGAAGATTATATCCAAGTTTTTGACAGCAATTTCAAAACTTCTTTCGCTATAACTCGGGCCTGTGGTAAGCTTTTATCTAACAGTTCAATACTATTCATTTCTTCAACCGCTACATTAGTTGGCTTAGCAAACCATGAATTGCTAGCAGCTACAAAAGCTGCAATAAATGGAATGGTTATTTCAGCTGCAGCTAGTTATACTCATAAAAATTTAAGATTTAATGCCATAGCTCCTGCACTTGTAGATACAAAGTTAGCAAAAGTATTAATCGCTAATGAAACTAGTCGGAAAATTAGCGAAAATATGAATCCATTAGCGAAAATTGGATCTCCAAGCGATATCGTAAATATGGCATATTTTTTACTTGATCCTGAAAATAGCTGGATAACAGGTCAAATCATTGCGGTAGATGGTGGTATGTCGCATATCCGTCATCGCATGAAGGTTTAAGAGCGATTATTGAAGGGATAAAGATAGTCGAGGCTAGCTTAGATATCCATAGTGTAGGTAAATCATCTAGGCCAAACTTGCTTGGTGAATTGCAACTAGATGCTAGCGTTATGGATGGCAATACTAGGAGAACTGGTGCTGTAGGAGCACTAAGAGGGTTTCTTCATCCTGTTGAATTGTAATGACTGATTAGGCACATAAAATATTAGTTGGTGAGGGTGCTGAACGGTTTTACTTCAGGTTGGGCCTGGAAGTATCCTGGACGGCTGGGTGATAGCCCTATAATTGGTGCAGGAAGCTATGCTGATAGTAGGTATGGTGCATGTGCTTGTACCCATACTGGAGAGATGACCATTCGAGCTGGAACTGCACGTAGTGTCGTATTATATTTGAAAGTGGGATTAAGCCTTGAAGATGCAGTATACGAAGCTGCTAAAGACTTAGCTGATCTTGAAACTGGCTATTTAGATGAAGTAGTGATCCATGCAATTGACAAGAGTGGTAATTATAAAGTTGTTGGAGTTAATTCTCCAGCCGCTGTAAAATACCTTGTCTGGCATGATCATATGAATGTACCAGAAATAAAAGAAGCCGAAATTTGGACATTTTAATAATAAATTTAACTAAATGATGCCATTTTTTAAGGCTAAAATTTCATATTTTAACTGAATTGTTTATTTATAATATATTGATTAAATGGTTAGCTTATAATTATTAACATAGGATTGCTAAATGGATAAATTAGCTGGTTTACTTAAACAACATAATCTCTTATATAAGCCTACAAATCAAGAAATCCAAGGCTTAATAAATGAATTGTCAAGCTGGAACTTAATTGAAAATGGCGCAATTGGATGTGAATTCAGATTTAAGGATTACAAAAATACTATACTATTTGTCAATGCAGTAGCATTTATAGCTGAAAAAAATAATCACCATCCTGATATTACTTTTGGTTATAACTATTGCAATATAGAGTATAAAACACATGATGTTGACGGTTTATCACTAAAAGATTTTGTTTGTGCAAAATATATAAATGATTTATCTGATTTAGATAAATTGAGTAATTAAAATCTCATTGTCGTTCAATAAAAACCAGAATAAGCTAAATTTAGCATAGAATAAAGTGTATATTAACTAATAATTTCCTTGTTAATAAATTTAACTTATTCACAAATAACAATAATATATTTTTTTTATCCACAATCTATTCTAGTCAAGTAATAGCATTAATTTAATTGGTTATTAACAAGTTAAATAATTGAAATTAAATGATAAAAAATAGTTATACACATAAAAATCATGTATTAATATTAATAATAAACCTATTCTATTATATTATAGATTAATAAATGCTAAAATAATGTCTTAAAAGTTATAGGAAAGCAGGCATGGCTAAAGAAAATAAATATACAATTGAAAAAGTTACTTTTTTGAAACAATGGACTGATCATTTATTTACTTTTAGAACAACGCGAAATGAAGCATTTAAATTTATTCCAGGCCAATTCGCTCGTCTAGGAGTAAAGAAAGAAGATGATAGTATAGTTTGGCGGCCATATTCAATTGTCTCTGCAGATTATGATGAAGAATTAGAGTTTTACTCTATTGTAGTACCAGATGGTGAATTCACTCAACGATTAAAAGACCTTAAAGTTGGTGATGATATTTATGTCGATAAAACTAATTATGGATTACTAACGACTGACCGTTTTGAGCAAGGTAAAGATTTATGGTTTTTATCTACCGGTACAGGGCTTGCGCCATTTATTTCCATTATGTATGATTTTACAATTTGGGAACAGTATGAAAAGGTGGTTTTAGTACATTGCGTCCGTGAAACTGAAGAACTTGCTTACCAAGAAACTATAGCAGATTTTTTTACACATGAGTATTATGGTGATTTAGTTAAAGATAAGTTAATATATGTAAAAGTAATTACTCGCGAGACAACTGGTGGTGATTTATATGGCCGCATTACTACTCTTTTAGAAAATGGTGAATTAGAAAAATTCGTAAATATTTCGATTACTGTTGAAAATAGCCGGATTATGATTTGCGGTAATCCGCAAATGGTAGATGATACACGTAAGTTATTGGCTAATCGTGGATTAACAATTTCACGGCGTGGTAATCCAGGAAATATGGCTGTTGAAAACTTGTGGTAATCAACCAAAAATTAGAAAGATACCTTTAATAGGTGTCTTTTTTGTTTCATATGAAACATAATAGGTGAAAATGGAAACATATAAAAAAATAATAGAAGTTCTATTAGCAGTATATTCAGGTAAAAATTTGAAAGAAGAGTTAGTTAATGTAGGTAATAATCCTTATTTAGCTAAAATAAAAAATCATTGTTTTGGGATTTTAAGAAATTTTTATACATTAGATTTTATAATTAGAAATTTAATTAAGCACCCTGTAAATGATAAACGGTTAAATATTATTTTACAAATAGCTATATTTGAAATAAAACATTCTAATAAGCCAGTACATGCTATTACTAATGACTTGGTAGAACTAACTAAAGAAATATATGTTAATAAAAAAATAGCTGCATTTGTAAATGCGATTGCTCGAAATTTTATTCGTAATAAAGATCAGCTTGAAGAAAGCCTAGAAAAGGATTATAGTTTAAAATATAACTTACCAAACTGGTTTATCGATAAATTGAAAAAACAGTATAAAATTAACTATAAACAAATTTTAGATGGGTTTGCATATCATCCTGGGTTTGGGTTAAGAGTTAACTCTAAGAAAATAGTTTTAGAGAAATATTTAGTAAGCTTAGAAGAATGTGGCTTGGAGTACGGTATAACAGATGGTAAATTATATTTAAAGAAATCATGTGATGTAAATAGCTTACCATTATTTAAAGATGGCGTAGTTAGTGTACAGGATATTGCTGCACAATATACAGTAAATATCTTGCAAAAGAATAATGTGCAACCTAAAAAAGTACTTGATGCTTGTGCCGCACCTGGAGGTAAAGCCTGCCAGATATTAGAAAACTATTCAGTTAATTTGACTGCAGTCGATTGCTCATTAAGTAGGTTAGATAAAATTAGGCAAAATTTGCAGAGGTTAGAACTTTCATGTGAAACTATAGTTGCAGATGCTGCTAGTGATATTTGGTGGGATAAAAATAAATTTGACCTAATAATTGCCGATGTACCATGTTCAGCTACTGGCACTATTAAGCGGAATCCTGATATTAAAGTTAATCGTAAAGAAGCCGATATACAAAACTTTGTAGAAACGCAAAGAAAAATAGCAATTAATTTATCCCAAATGTTAGAGAATAACGGATACTTACTTTATATAACCTGTTCAATTTTTAAAGATGAAAATCGCGAGAATGTTGATTGGCTGATTAGCCAGATTCCTGGTTTAACTTTAATCGATGAATTACAGATTTTACCAAGCGAAACTAGCGATAGTCTTTATTATGCCTTATTACAAATCAATAATAAAAGATGACATAAATCTACACTTACTAATTCAAGTGTAGATTTATATAAAAAAGAATATGAAACTCCCTAATAATATTACATGTGTGAAAAGTTAAATTTTTATTAATCGTTCCTTAGCTGGTAACTCTTCAATGATGTATAGCCATTCCTTTGCTAAACCAAATTTTTCAATTATATAGTCCAAAAGTAGTTCTGCATTTTGCGCGTTAAGAGATGATTTTTCGAGGAATTGACTTATCGTTAAATTATTATATGGTTTTCCATATAATTTAGTTTTACCAATAATATACTTTGGAGTGATTAATATCTCATAATTAAAATTTGTTATGGGCGATTTAATCGAGATGGTAAAGTTATCAGGTTCAAACCTCTCAGCTCTTATAAACCATAGATTAGGCAACGGAAATTCATTAGCAATCTTTTCCGCAGTTGAAAAATCATTTATTAAATTTAATGGAGCAATTGGCAATACTTTCTTTAACTCAGGCTTATTTTGAATCAACTTAAGATAATTAACTAAGCGCAAATTTTTTCCGTAGAACTTAAAATCAAATTTTTCAAGTGGAGTATATTTGCTAAGTGTAGATTGTAGCGTTAGTTTAGCAACATAATTATTATAGGATTCTGGTCTATGTCGGTAATGGTTGTAAAGATAGCCCACCATTTCAGCCTTTATTATTTCAAAATAGTGTGGATGTCCCAATCTTGCGAATCGTTGGTGAGCTGCAACTTGCAATTTCTGGTTTATTAAATTTTGTTTTATTTCTGGATCAGGTTCTGTTATTTTATTTAGTTCAGGTACATAAAAAATAACCCTGGCATCGACAACTAGCTGGGTTAATTTTTTTTGACAACTTTTAGATATAAAACAATTTAAATTCTTCGTAATCGATTCATGTTCATAATGACAATCACTTAGATCCAGTTTAGCTAAGTCAAATTTACTGATTATATTAAATGCTTCCTGGGTTAGCACTACTGGATAGTTAATTCCTTTAAAGTTGTAACCTGCATGTTTACTTTGCTTAAGAGTTAAGCAAGTTACTAAACCCTTATACTTTAGAATAGCTTCAAGATGTTTCTCAGTTATATTCTCAGGTAACCTTAAGGCTACATCAACAAAATTTTTATTGTTTAATTGTTCCAGAATTATTTCTAATTCAGGGATTGAAAGTGTTTCAACATTACTCATGTCTACTAAGGGACAATAGTTTGCAAAATTTGGATCAAAAGTATTAATTATATTGTTAAATTCTATAATTTTAGCTACTTTAATTTTTCTATGGCCTACTAGCTTTGAGCTTTTAAATATTTCGTAAAATGGTCTGCTTACCTGAGAAAAAGTAAATTTATCTTTAGCTGGTAGTAAATTATAAGTGTCGGTTAATCGCTCCATAGGTAAATCATAGATATTAAAGTAGGCTGATTGGCTATTACTGCTAATAGTATGGTGATCTTTATGATTAGTTTTAGGTAAATTAGAAGTTGTGATTAGTGTTCCACTATTTGACCTTTTATGGTGAGATATTGAAGTAGGCATATTTATTCCAATTAAAAGATTTTGCAATCACAATCTTTGACACTTATATATTTAAAAAAAGATAATTTAAATTATAAAAGTACCTGGTAATAAAAAAAATTGTTTTGGCAAAATAAGTTTAATGAATAGAATCAAATAAGGTCTATTAATGATTGTATAATTTAGTAATAGCTTTCGATTTATTTGGTAACTATAAAATTTTAGTTGATTTTAATTAAAACAGAAAGTTTAGAAAATGGAGTATAAAGTAGCTAAAGATTGTTGATGAAAGTGTAAAATTTGATTACTTACACAGTAATTATAAAATTGTGAATATTGCCATTTGAAGGATAAAGTCAGAGATTTATCAAATTAATTGGTATTTAGTATATCGCTTGTTAATTTTGAACGATTTTTTGCTAGATATATACCGGTACATGCGCAAAGTAAAAAGATTAAAGAAATGATTAATAAAGGAGCTGATATCGAAGTTGCTCCAACTAATTTTAATTTGGAATTAAGGTAAGTCCCTAAAGCGCCAGTGAGACTAAAAGAAAAGCTTACGAGGCTTGACATGTAGCTGGTATATTCGTTACTTTGCTTGAAAAGGAAAATTCTCGAGATGGAAATTATTCCCCCTAGAGCCATCATATATAAACTAACCATAATTACTAGCATTATGGGATTAAAATGGATTGTAGCATAATAGTTACCTATAATTCCAATAGTAAATAGCCATAATGAATAGATTATCAGTATCTTTGTGTCGGTTATATGGTTTATTATTTTTGCTGAAATTAATTTACCAATCAGATTGAATGCAACTAGGATAAAGATCAAGTGTCCAAAATAAAATAGAGGTAACTTAAATTTTTCTTTAAATAAATAGATGCCATTAATATAAAATATTATTGGACCGCTAGCTAATGCAGATAGTCCAAACAGAAAAACTATAATTTGTGGTTCTTTTAATAAGTACCAGTATCCATTTAATAATTTCTTTGTAGGTAAATAATTTTTATGCTGTGGCATGCTGACTTTTATTGTTATAACCAACAAGAGAATACCAGTTATTGTGAGCCCAACAAAAATAAATCGCCAATTAGTCCAATAACTGATATGGCCACCTATATACATTGCCCAAGCTGGGGCCCAAGTAGAGAAAAAAGCAATAACTGCGTAACTAACAATTGTCTTTGATTCATCATTTTGGGTTTCCGTGTAAATTAGCAGTTTGCTGACAACTGATGAATGTCCAATTCCTATACCAATAAGAAAAACGCCGATTTTTAAGATTGTCAAAGAACAAGAAACTGCTCCAATGAATGAGCCGGCAAAATATACCATAGAAAATACAGCTAACATCTGTTTAAAGGAGAACCGGCTATTTAAGATTGGAATTAAGAATTGAGATATAAATACGCCAATTAAAAAATAGCTAGATAGATTAGATATCTCAGATTTTGATACTTGAAGAGTTAATGCTATAGACGGGAGGGCAATTATATAGATCTCATGGGAGAATTTTTTAATAAATTCAAGTATAGTTACATAAAATATTAAGATTCCGTTTTTACTTTTTGCCATAAGAACTAACCATCAATGAATAAATGATATTGGCAATGCAAAAACCAACTATTAATCCTCCTACCATATCGCTAATGAAATGATAATTTAAACCATAAATTGTAACAGCATCTATAAAAATAACTAGTAAAAACCATAGTTTTCGGTGAGGAAAAAATTTACAGAGGCATAGCATTGCTGCTGAAATCAGGGCAATGTTTCCGGATGGGAATGACGAGTTTTCTAATGTCCCGCGAAAAAAATTAAAACCATAGATACCATCATGGATTAGCGATTTATTATGATTTAGATAAGTTGAAATCCAGTAGCGTCCAAAAATGATTTTTAAAACTTCATTTACTAATTGCGCGGCAGCAACACTTAACGATGTAGTAATAATTACAAATGAGAATTTCCTATATTTTTTAGATAAATAGGCATAACTTAAAATCCCGATTGCACTAGCCCACATACAAATTTGATGAATAAATACTAAAGCATGAAATATTTTTAGCGAGCGTAAATGATGTTGATATGAGTACCATGCCAAGGGAATATCAATATAAAAATAACAGAAAATTATAAGAAATATACCGCTTAAAATAAATATATAATTGCCCATATTCATTGATATTTTTCCTTGCTATTATTAGTTTTTTTCACTTTAAGCCTTTTTTTAATATTCTTTATGGTTAAATATAAAATTATTTCAACATATTATGTGGTGGAAAACAATAAGTTTAATTATCATAAGAAATTTTTTTCTCCAATAATTCAGTTATACGGTTACTAACTTTTTATTTTTTGTGCTAGTTAAGCCAAGCATTCTAAGATTTATTTGTATAATTGAGTACCATCCAAAAATGACGAAGCCATGCACAATAAAGAATAAAATTAATCGAGGAAGAAAAAAGAAAGAATAATATGGAGGATAGCTTTTTTAAGGCGTAATCTATTTTGTAGAACAGTATCTGCTTGACAAGTAAAGATTATGCTAAAATTGCACTTCTAAAAATGTTTATTGGCAGCTAATTAAGTTATGAAAAGAATAAATATTGGTTTTTTAATAGTCTTATGTATATTAATTATTTTCAGCTATTTTTACGTAACCATTTACTCTAAATATGATGTAATATTATATTTAAATGATTATAAAGAAATTATTCAGTTAAATCATATAATAGAAGTATTATTATTTATAACTATTGCTTTTTTTATTTATAAGATATTCTTTCGCAGCAATTATATTTTTGGTTCACGAATAACCAAAAAATTATTCTTGTTATTATCGTCAGTAATAATCATTCCATCACTTATCAATATTAAAATTGCCAATTACTTTATTGATAATACGGTTAATCGGCTATTTAACCCACAAATTGAGGAACTATTTGATAATAGTTTTAATATTGCGGAGGAAAGTATTAAGTATTTTTCCAAAGAGTTGCGTAAAAAATCGGTTATTGCTGCGGAATATCTAAAGTTAATCGACAAAAATAGCGGCACCATAGATTTAAATAAAATCAAGGATATTTTGGATGTAAATAGTATCCGTATTTATAATATTAAAGGTAATATTATCCTTAAAGATAAGGATAATGGAAATAAGTATTTTCCACAACTATTACCTACTTATGTTGTTAGTAAAATTCAGAGTTCTGGCTATTATTATGAGATTAATAAAGATTTGAATGGAAATTATCTATTTTACTATTATCAACTATATGATAAAGACAAAATTATAGCCCTAACTCAATTTGCGCCTGATTTTGTACGAATTGATAATAGTAAACTAATTCAGAATAAAGATCTCTACCTTGGCCTCTTAAATAATAAAGATCACCTGAAAGATGTCTATACCAGTACTCTGATTATTAGTGTATTGCTTGCTATTTCGATTGCTGTACTCTTATCAATATTTTTCTCTCAATTTTTAATTAAACGGATCGGTAACTTAATTGAGAATATTGAGCTAGTTAAAAAAGGATATTTTCAAAATAATAATGCATTCCAGGGTAATGATGAATTATCTCAATTGATTACCGCTTTTAATGAAATGAGCCATAACCTAGAAAAAGTCCGGCGACTTGAAAAATTCCAGAAAGACCAATTAACAACTTATAAAAACTATCTGGAAAATCTGATAAATAATCTTAGCTTAAGTGTAATCGTCTATGATCAATCCTACAATATCAGAAATATTAATTCTATAAGTGATGAAATATTAGATATTGAACGAGAAAGTATTAACGATATACCCCTAAATTCATGGGACAAATATTATCCACATCTGGAAAACTTAATTCAATTAATAGAAAATAATTTTACCAATAAAAAAAATGGGTGGGAAGATAATGTAGTTGTTAGGTCTAAACATTACATTAAAACTCTTTATATAAAAACACTTAAAATAAGCAGTAGTGATGAAGTATTATATATGACTCTAATAAATGATGTCACTAACCTTATTAAAGCTAAACAGAACCAAGCATGGGCTGATATTGCCAAACGATTAGCGCATGAGATTAAAAATCCGTTGACACCAATAGTTTTATCTGCAGAGCGAATTGAAATGAAGTTATTGCCCAAATTGGCATTAGAAGATCAAGCATTTCTCCAAAGATTAGTTAAACAAATAATTATTCAAGTAGAGGATCTGAAGGATTTAGTGAATAAATTTAGGGATTTTGCAAATATTAATAAACCGAATTTATCTAAAATAGGTATTATCCACTTCTTTAATCAGTTTCTGACATTATACGAAAACATCAATTATATTCATTTAAAAATTGATCTACCTGAAAAAGAAGCGTATATAATGGGTGACTCAAGTTTGTTGCGTCAAGTATTCCATAATTTACTGAAAAATTCGATTGAAAGCATTGAAAACAATCAGGATAAAAAAGTTGATATAATAATCAGCTTAACAGTGGATTACCTAGTCATCTTGATCAAAGATAATGGTCCAGGTTTCGATAAGATTATAATTGAAAACTTATTTGAACCATATAGAACCACTAAAGGGGTTAAGGGAAGTGGGCTTGGGATGGCAATTGTTAAGAAAATTATTGATGAACATAGTGGTAAAATCGAAGTATTTAATGACAATGGGGCCAATGTAGTAGTAAAATTACCACTTGCGAATCAAAATGTTGTTTTATAGGCAAGCATTAAATGGATAAACAAATCTTAATTGTTGATGATGAACTGGGTATTCGTGAGTTACTGCGCGAATGCCTGGAAGATGAAGGGTATATTGTAAAATTAGCTGAAAATGCCCTTGAAGCAGATAAAATGGTCAAAGAGCATCGTTTTGATCTTGTATTAATGGATGTTTGGTTACCTGATATGGATGGAGTATCGTTATTTAAACGATTTTTATCCAATGGTATCATTACGCCGGTGATTATGATGTCTGGTCATGCTTCAATTACTAGTGCTTTAGAAGCAATTAGGATTGGTGCACGTGATTTCTTGGAAAAACCTCTTTCACTAAGCAAACTATTGCCGTTAGTTGATAAGCATATCTTAAAGGAAAGAGCAAATAGTGAAGGTGTACTAGAAGATATTTCAGAAATTATCACTTTGGATTTGAATAACCAGCTAAAAGGGATAAAAGAAACCTTGGAACGTAGATATTTCTTATATCACATGAATAAGCAAAAAGGTAATATTACTAAAATTGCTGAAGTTTCAGGCGTTGACCGAGCGCATTTGTATCGAAAATTTAAAAACTTAGGCATAAAAATTAAATAGGTTACCATAATCATAATTCCGTAGTTATTAACTACGGAATTTGTTTTCAGCTCCTATATTTTTGATTTCGCAATTAAAACTATTTGCAAATTAGCTTTAATTATATCAATAAAAATTTAATGATAATATCCTACGATAGCTCCATGGTATTTGAAAAGAAATTATCATTATCTAATTTAGAGTAATTAGATGAGAATGAGGACTCATAAATTATCCTTTAGGGTAGAGAAAAATATATGAAAATTTTTAATAGTCTGACTAGACAAAAAGAAGAATTTATTCCTATAACACCAAATTCAATTAAGATGTATGTTTGTGGACAAACTGTTTATGACTATTGCCATTTGGGACATGCGCGCAAGGCTGTGGTTTTTGATATGATACGCCGCTGGTTTATTGCGAGTGGCTATCAGGTCACTTTTGTGGAAAATATTACCGATATTGACGATAAAATTATCAAACGTGCTATGGAAAATGGTGAATCAATCTATGCTCTGACAGAGAGATTTATAAAATTTATGCATGAGGACTTTAGCCGCCTGGGGGTAATGCGTCCAGACATAGAACCAAGAGCTACTGAATATATACCTCAGATGTTAAAAATTATTAAAGGGCTTATAGAAAAGGGCTTTGCCTATCAAGCTAAAAATAATGATATCTATTATCGGGTTCGCAAATTTGCAGGGTATGGTAAATTGTCCGGTAAGTCTATAGATGATCTAAGAGCTGGGGAAAGGGTAGAAATTGATCCAAACAAAGAGGACCCTATGGATTTTGTATTATGGAAATCAGCTCATGAGGAACCTTTTTGGGATTCTGAATTTGGCAAGGGTCGACCAGGCTGGCATATTGAATGCTCTGCAATGTCAGAAAATATTTTAGGTAAACATTTCGACATCCATGGAGGCGGACAAGATTTACAATTTCCTCATCATGAGAATGAGATAGCTCAAAGTGAAGCACATAATGATTGCCAATTTGCTAAATATTGGCTGCATAATGGCTTTTTGAATATTAATGACGAAAAAATGTCAAAGTCATTAGGCAACTTCTTTACTTTGCGTGATGTGCTAAATCAATATAATCCTGAAGTAATTCGATTTTTTATGTTGAAAACGCACTATCGAAGCCCACTTAATTTTTCACATGATAGCTTAATAGACACTAAAAATAGTTTAACAAGAATATACCAGTCAATCCGTAATTACGAATTACCGGATGTTAAGTATCAAATAGATTGGTCAAATGATTTTGCGCATAGATTTAAGCTTGCAATGGATGATGATTTTAATACTGCCCTTGCTATTAGTGTTCTGTTTGAATTAGTCACAGAAATAAACAAAGGATATAACCAAGAGTTGGTTAACTTATTGGTTTCACTTGCACGAACTTGTGGGCTACTAACTAGCGAACCAGAACAGTTTTTACAAGCTGGAAATGAAAGAATCTCTACAGCGGAGATTGAAGCATTAATAAAAGAGCGTTTAACTGCGCGCCAAAATAAAGATTTTGCCCTATCCGATAAAATCAGGAATGATCTACTAGATAAGGGAATTATTCTTGAAGATAGTAAAGATGGTACAATCTGGCGAAATGCTTGATAACTAATTCTATTCGTATGTTTATGGTATGTTATAATCGTGTCTTATAATAGCGCTAATGCTGCATTACGGCAATATCTGCAGGTGGTCAAACTACAATTTCTTATTGGGGTGTTGGCTATTTTAGTTACTGCTGTAAAAAGTTTGAATTCTTATGCTACAATATCAGCAATACTGGGTTTCTTGTTGGCTTTGTTACCTACTTTAGTCTATATTCGTATAGCCTGGAGTAAAAAAGTTTTGCCACCAGACACAGTTTTCGCAAAGCATAAAAAGGCTGAACTATATAAATTCTTTGTAAATTTATTTGGTTTTGCTATAGTGTTCATTTTTTTTCGGCAAGTGCATGCGTTAGCATTATTTACTACTTATGTGGTTACGCTTAGTAGCTATTGGTTTAGTATGTTTTTACAGACTAGGCCAAAAGGCTAGGTTTTTGTGGAGTATTTATGGCGTCAGCAACCGAGTATATTGTTCACCATTTGACTTTCAACAACGTAACTCTAGGTGGAAAATCTGGTGGATTTTGGTCTATCCATATTGATACCTTTACTATGTCTTTGATTTTAGGATTCATCTTTTTAGCTGTGTTTACTAAAGTAGCTAAACGTGCTAAAGTGGAAAATCCCGGCAAATTACAATTATTTGTTGAATTAATCGTAGACATGGTTGATGGGCAAGTAAAAGATATTTTCCATGCTAAAAGCAAGTTGATTGCACCATTAGCATTAACTATTTTTTGCTGGGTATTTTTATTTAACCTGATGGATATGCTCCCTGTTGATTTGGTTAGTTTCATTAACCATCACATTGGTAATCCTGAAGCTCATTGGCGTATAGTTCCTTCTGCAGATATTAATGCAACTTTTGCTATGTCTTTATCAGTTCTAATCCTGATTATAGGCTATAGTATTAGTGCTAAAGGTCTTGGCGGTTGGACTAAGGAGTTATTTACAGCTCCTTTTGGGTCAAGCGTAATCTTATGGCCAATTAACTTTATCTTTCAAATGATTGAGTTAGTTTCAAAACCGATCTCCCTAGCTTTACGGCTATTTGGTAATATGTATGCGGGTGAATTGATTTTCATTCTTATTGCCTTGTTACCGTGGGGTGCGCAATGGATTCTTGGTGGTCCTTGGGCAATTTTCCATATTTTAATTATTACACTTCAGGCTTTTGTATTTATGGTTTTAACCATTGTTTATTTAAGTTTGGCTGTTGAAAATCACTAAAAGGTAACCCTATCTATAGGGTAAACAAAAAGTTTTCTTTAATTTATTAGGAGTCTTTAATGGAAGCTATCATTTCTAATATTTCTGGTTTAACTGCAATTGCAGCTGCAATCATGATTGGTTTAGGCGCATTTGGTACAGCACTAGGTTTTGGTTTACTTGGTGGTAAATTTTTGGAAGCTTCGGCTCGTCAACCAGAATTAGTATCTATGCTTCAAACAAAACTATTCATTATCGCTGGTTTACTTGATGCGATTTCAATGATTGGTGTTGGTATTGCTTTATTATTTGTTTTCAACAACCCAATTTTATCTACTGCACTTGAATTATTAAAAACTGCTCACTAATTATTCATAATTAGCTGAACACTATGAGGAGGTACGCGTGGATATTAACGCAACAATACTAGGACAAGCGATAACCTTTGCGATCTTAGTATGGTTTACAATGAAATTTGTATGGCCACCATTAAACGGAATGCTTGAAGAGCGTTCTCGGCGTATTGCTGATGGTTTGGCAGCTGCAGAAAAAGGTAAGCAACAATTACTAGATGCTGAATCTAAAGTAGCTGAAGAGCTAAAAAAAGTTCAAGCACGTGCTAGTGAAATTATTGCAAACTCTGAAAAGCGTGCTGATCAAATTATTGAAGCAGCTAAAGAACGTGCACGGTTAGAAGGTGATAAAATTTTAGCTGATGCAAGAGCACAGATTGAGCAAGATTTCATGAGGATGAAAGAAGATTTACGTCATCAAGTTGCAGACTTGGTTGTGCGCGGCGCAGAACAAGTCTTACGCGCTGAAGTAGATCGTTCTCGTCACGAACAAATGTTGGCACAACTTAAGACGGAGTTATAACAACAATGTCAAACATCAATATTGTGGCTCATCCATATGCTCAGGCATTATTTCAATTAGCTAAAAAAACTAATAAAGAAAATAGTTGGCTGGATATATTAGCTGAATTAAAGCAAATTTCTGATGATTCTAGATTTGCTGATTTGATTAATAATCCAAACTACAATTCTGTAGAAATTCTTGGATTCATCCGTGAGATGTTATCAACAAGTTCAGCAGAAATAGATAGCTTATTGAATGTTTTGGCTGAGAATAACCGCTTACTGGTACTGGGTGAAATCTATACTATTTTCAAAGAACTAGTATTAGAAGATCAAAAGAAAGCTCAGGCTGTAATTGAGTCAGCATATGCGATGACGAAAGAACAACAAGCGGACTTTGAAAAAATTCTATCCCAACGATTTGGAAAAACTATTACTTCAGAAGTAATAGTTAATCCTGAATTAATTGGTGGTATAAAAGTCTTAATCAATGACAAAGTGATTGATGCCTCAATCAAAGGTAGATTAGCTAACTTAGCTACTCAACTTACTAAGTAAATATAGGAGCGATTCATGCACAAAAATCCTTCTGAAATTAGCGATATTATCTTATCGAAAATAGAAGGCACTCAAAACGCTAGCCAGTATCGCACCAAAGGTACAGTAGTTTCTGTTACTGATGGTATTGTTCGGATTTATGGTCTATCTGAAGTTATGCAGGGTGAGATGCTTCTTTTCCCTGGTGATGTATATGGTATGGCGATGAATCTGGAACGTGATTCTGTAGGCGCTGTAATTCTAGGTGACTATGAGCATATTAAAGAAGGTGACACTGTCACATGTACCGGACGTATTTTAGAAGTTCCGGTTGGCCCTGAACTTGTAGGCCGTGTGGTAGATGCCTTAGGCCGCCCAATCGATGGTAAAGGCCCAATTGATGCCAAAACAACTTTGCCTGTAGAAAGAATTGCACCGGGTGTTATTAGTCGTCAATCGGTTAGCCAGCCATTACAAACTGGTATTAAAACAATCGATTCAATGGTTCCGGTTGGCCGTGGACAACGTGAATTAATCATTGGTGACCGCCAAACAGGTAAAACTGCGGTGGCGCTAGATGCCATTATCAATCAAAAAGGTACTGGTATCACATGTATTTACGTAGCTATCGGTCAAAAAGCTTCTTCAATTGCTAACGTAGTTCGCAAATTAGAAGAGCATGGTGCTATGGGACATACAATCGTAGTAGCAGCTTCTGCATCAGAATCAGCTGCATTACAATTCTTGGCACCATATTCTGGTTGCTCTATGGGTGAATATTTCCGCGACCGCGGTGAAGATGCTCTTATTGTTTATGATGATTTATCTAAACAAGCAGTAGCGTATCGCCAAATCTCTCTTTTACTTCGCCGACCTCCTGGCCGTGAGGCTTATCCTGGAGACGTCTTCTACTTACATTCTCGTCTTTTAGAGCGTGCTTCACGTGTAAATGCACATTACGTAGAAGAAGTTACAAAAGGTGAAATTAAAGGTAAAACTGGTTCATTAACTGCATTGCCAATTATTGAAACGCAAGCCGGTGACGTTTCGGCATTCGTTCCTACAAACGTAATTTCGATTACTGATGGCCAAATTTTCCTTGAAACTGATTTATTCAATTCAGGTATCCGTCCAGCGATGAACCCAGGTATATCAGTTTCGCGTGTTGGTGGTGCTGCCCAGACTAAAGTTATTAAAAAACTTGGTGGTGGTATCAAATTAGCGCTTGCTCAATACCGTGAGTTAGCGGCTTTTGCTCAGTTTGCATCAGATTTAGATGAAGCTACGAGAAAACAATTGCGCCATGGCCAAATTGTAACTGAATTAATGAAACAGAAGCAATTCTCTCCATTAAAAGTCTCTGAAATGGCTTTAACGCTTTATGCAATCAATAATGGGTACTATGAAGGAATTCAGGTAGATAAAGCATTGGCTTTTGAAGCTGGATTCTTATCATATGTTAAAGCTAATAATGCAAGTTTATTAAGTAATATTGAAAGTGCTGCTGATTTGTCAAAAGACGACGAGCAAGTATTGATTAAAGCCCTTAATGAATTTAAAACAACATTTGTTGTTTAAGCATTATTCTTGAATTAGAGGTAACAGATGGCTGCAGGAAAAGAGATCCGAAATAAGATTAAGAGTGTGAAAAACACTCAAAAGATCACTCGGGCTATGCAAATGGTTGCAACATCAAAAATGCGTAAAACTCAGGATAGAATGCGGCAAGCCCGTCCTTATGCGGAAAAAATTCGTGAAGTTATGGCCCATATGGCCCAAATAAATCCTCATTCTAGGACTATTTCACCTTTTTTACGCCAATCTCAACAGCCACGTCGTGTAGGTATTATTTTAATTACTGCTGACAAAGGGCTTTGTGGTGGTTTAAATTCAAATTCTATAAAAATGTTTATGGAAAAAATGAGTGAATTTAATAACCAGAATGTTGAAGTTGAAGTTTGTACTTTAGGACAAAAAGGGTTAGCTGCTGCTTCTCGGGTTAAGGCAAATATTGTAAGTTCTGCCGTAAGTCTAGGTGATGTACCACAATTGGAAAAATTAATTGGTCCATTGACTGGTATTTTCAGAGATTTTTACGAACAAAAACTGGATGCGGTTTACATAATTTACTCTAAATTTGTGAATACAATGAAGCAGCAGCCAACTTTTGAGCAGATATTGCCGCTTAGCGACCGGGATTTAAAGCTAGAGCAGAAATATCCGTGGGATTATGTTTATGAACCATCAGTTGAAGAGGTATTGGATGATTTGATCAGACGATATATCGAATCAGTTGTGTATCAGTGTCTTGCTGAGAATATGGCTTCAGAA
The DNA here is from genome assembly GCA_964386295.1 of uncultured Neisseria sp. Classification (GTDB taxonomy): domain Bacteria; phylum Pseudomonadota; class Gammaproteobacteria; order Burkholderiales; family UBA11063; genus Aquella. The sequence goes on along the minus strand of CAYLRR010000014.1, from coordinate 31,634 downwards.
CAGGCATCCCGTATGATTGCGATGCGTGCTGCAACTGATAATGCAGGCAATGCAATTCATAAATTGAGTCTAGCTTATAATAAATCTCGCCAAGCTGCAATTACAAAAGAATTGTCTGAAATTTGTGCTGGTGCGGCAGCAGTTTAGTAAAATAGTTGTAGGAATACAAAATATGGCACAAGGTAAAATTGTCCAAATTATTGGAGCGGTTGTTGATGTGGAGTTTCCACGCAATGATGTTCCAAAAGTTTATGATGCATTAAAACTTACCACTGGTGGTGACTTAGTGTTAGAAGTTCAGCAACAGTTAGGTGATGGTATTGTGCGTGCAATTGCCATGGGTAGTTCTGATGGATTACAACGTGGCTTAGAAGTAATTAGTACAGGTGGTCCAATTGCAGTTCCCGTTGGTACAGCAACACTCGGTCGAATTATGGATGTGTTAGGACGACCAATTGATGAACAAGGTCCGATTCAAACAGATCTTCGTCGAGAAATTCATCAGCCAGCTCCAAAGTTTGATGAGATTTCGCAAACAACAGAATTACTAGAGACAGGTATCAAAGTAATTGACTTATTATGCCCATTTGCTAAAGGTGGTAAAGTAGGTTTATTTGGTGGTGCCGGTGTTGGTAAAACTGTAAATATGATGGAATTAATCCGGAATATTGCTATTGAGCATAGTGGTTATTCAGTATTTACCGGCGTAGGTGAGCGTACTCGTGAAGGTAATGACTTTTATCACGAGATGAAAGAATCTAACGTTTTGGATAAAGTATCACTAGTTTACGGACAAATGAATGAGCCACCAGGCAACCGTTTACGGGTAGCTTTAACTGGCTTGACCATGGCGGAAGAATTCCGTAATGAAGGCCGTGACGTACTTTTATTCGTAGATAATATTTATCGTTATACGCTAGCTGGTACGGAAGTGTCAGCGTTATTGGGCCGTATGCCTTCAGCTGTGGGTTATCAGCCTACATTAGCTGAAGAGATGGGTAAATTCCAGGAGCGTGTAGCTTCAACTAAAGGTGGTTCAATTACTTCTATCCAAGCAGTATATGTACCTGCGGATGACTTGACAGATCCGTCTCCAGCAACAACTTTTGCTCACTTGGACGCAACCGTTGTATTAAGCCGTGATATTGCAGCTTTAGGTATTTATCCTGCTGTAGATCCTTTGGATTCTAGTTCACGTCAGCTTGATCCATTAGTTGTGGGTGAAGAGCATTATAACGTTGCTCGTGGTGTACAAGCTACGTTACAAAAGTATAAAGAATTACGTGATATTATCGCGATTCTTGGTATGGATGAGTTATCTGAAGAAGATAAATTAACAGTAATCCGTGCTCGTAAAATCCAAAAATTCTTGTCTCAACCATTTTTCGTAGCTGAAGTATTTACTGGTTCACCTGGTAAGTATGTATCTTTAAAAGATACAATTGCTGGCTTTAAGGCAATTTTAGAAGGCCAGTATGACCATTTGCCAGAGCAAGCTTTCTACATGGTTGGTGGAATAGAAGAAGTGGTAGAACAAGCCAAGAAAATTAGCTAATAGGAGTATAGTATGACTACTATGCAAGTTGATTTGGTAAGTGCGGAAGAACAAATTTTTTCAGGTGAGGCAGAGTATATAGTTGCTCCGGCTCGTGATGGGGAATTAGGGATTTATCCACACCATATGCCACTTATTAGTAAATTGCGCCCAGGAGTATTTCGAGTGAAATTACCAGGAAAAGATATACAATTAATTTATGCTATATCTGGTGGTTTTATAGAAGTTCAGGGTAATAAGGTAAGTGTACTAGCTGATATCGTTGAACGAACTGATGATTTGGACGAAGCTAAATTATTAGAAGAAAAACGTAAAGCTGAAGAAAGACTTAAAGCTTCAGGTGCTAGTATGGGTGAAGATGATGCAAAAGCTTATGCGGCTTTAGAAATCATTATCGCTCAACTAAAAGCAATTGGCTACATAAATAAACATGTTCATCGAAGCTGATTTTTAATTAATTTTACATTTACTGTTAAAATTATGCTAAAATATCCGCTAAGGTATTTTTATGTACATATAAAATTAAATTCTGAAAGGTATAAAATATGAAAAAATTACTAGCTGTATTACTTGCTGGTGTTGCACTAGTTGCTTGTTCTAACAATGAGAGTTCTTCTGCTTCAAACGCATCTGCTACTGAAGCTTCAGCTCCAGCTGCATCTGCACCTGCTGCTGCACCTGCTGCATCAGCTCCAGAAGCTCCAGAAGCTTCAGCACCTGCTGCTGCGTCTGCTCCAGCTGCATCTGCTGCTAAGTAATTCTTATTTAGTACTAAAAAAGGCCAAGCGAACTGCTTGGCTTTTTTTATTGTAAATTTTACTTCACCCCTTCATATTCTAGGTTATAATAGTCAAACAGAAATAAAATATTAAATTCAAATAATACTAGAAACTAAAAATATCATTTATTCACTATCTTAATAAGTACTATTAATTAATATAACTTCAAATCAAAATTTAAATACCAAATAGTCAGTTATATATGGTTATATGTTTGTCGGGATAAAAAATGAAGTATTTGTCAAATTGGGTATCCAAAATAAAAAAAATCTTGTTTGGGTACACTACGCCATATTGTGTCGGCGTGGATATATCTTCATCAGCAATTAAAATGTTACAATTAGCAGTAAACTCCTTACATATACAAAAGTATAAAATTAATAGCATTTCAAAAAACCTGGTTACTGACGGAATAATTAACGATATAGAAAAAATTTCTGAAATTATCCGTAATCAATGGGATACATTAGAGCCTGATTATAAGGAAACAGCAATTGCTGTTCCATATAATGCCATAGTATTAAGAGAAATTAATGCTCCACTATTCAAGCAAAAATTTGAATTAGATAAGTATGTTAGAACACAACTATCCCGCGAGCTTGATAATGAAGATATTGACTTTGATTACATGATCAAAGCTAAAACAGACCAAGAACAAACTTTATCAGTAGTAGTATCAAAGAAGGAAAAAATAGAAGAATATTTGGCAATAATTCAGATGACAGGTATGAAAGTAGCCGCAATTGATGTTGAACCTTTTGCAATTCAATATTTATTTGAATCAATATTATTAAATAGGGTTAGGGAAAAACGAAATATAGTTGTGCTAGAATTAGGCTCCACAAGGATACGTGCTTTTGCATTTATCGAAAAAAAATTAGTAATATTTAATGAATTAAGCGTTAATTATATTCCATATATTGAAGATATTTTTTTAGAATTTAATGAGAGTTTGCCCAGTGATACTACTTTATTAAATGAGCAAGTATATAAATATCTGGAAAACAATCCTATAAGCGCAGCTGAACTTGCTAAGGTGATTGTTAATGATGTAATAAAAATCTTACAGGTAGTTAAATCAAGCATGCTTGTAGAGAAAAATATCCGCTTATCAGAATCAGCCAGAGCTTATTTAATTGGTGGTAACGCATTAATTCCTGGGGTATTGGAAAATATTTCCAAAATTTTTACCACACCTGCGGTTTATGGTTCTACTTTACTTGAAAATGAAAACAAGCATATTCCAAGAGTAGATTTGATGCGTTTATTTACAGCTCTTGCTCTGGCTACATGGGGGCATAAAATTGACAAGAATTAATCTTAGTAACTATCGTGCAAAAGAAATTTACTATAAAAAGCTACGCTTATTTTGGCTGTTATTCATTACTATTCTTGTAGCGTTGTTCATTAATGCTTTTATTTATGTTTATTACCAATTTAAAATTATGCATCAAGAAACCCGGAATGCTTATTTGATAACCAATATCAGTATCCTGGATGAAAGATTAAAGCCAATAGATGAATACAATACACGCTTAAAATTTTTACAGCAGCAATTAGCATTGTTGGTTGAAGCCGAAAATTTGCGCGATGATATGTTGTCTTTTTGCCAACATATCAATAAAATAACGCCACCACAGATTTACTATACGCAAATTAACTGGGAAAGCAATACTGTAAACTTTAATGGAGTGGCTCCTAGTCCGTTATATTTGGCTAATTTATTGGATAAATTGCGTGATGAAAGTGGCATTTTTTATGCACCTGTGCTAAAAACCAATAGTGCTACTGATAAAGATCATTATACTTTTATGATTACTAGTTCCATAAAAACTAATTTGGAAGCAGAAAGTAATGGCAAATAAGAATATTCGACAAATAAAAATAACTCCTATTTATCTGTGGAGACCAGTGATTTTATTGCCTTTGCTAGTATTTATCCTTATCTTGGTAACATATTTAATTTATAATAACTATACTGTTGACCAGGCTAATCGGCTGAGAAATTTGGTCTTAGAGGAAGACAAACTAAAATCTGAACTTTCACTTAAATATGGCCAAGTAAAAAGCGTTCCTTTATTTATAAATAAAATGAAAGATTTAAGACAGCTTGAAAGCCAAGTAAGCCAGCGATTTCCTAATTCAGAGGAGTTATCTCTGGTCTTGATACAAATCAATCAAGTAGCAGAAGATACGAATGTGAACATTACCAGTTTTAGCCCCAAAAACTTAAATAAAGTCGAGTTAGTGGGGGGGAATAAAACTGGCAATATAATGACAGAAACATATAACTTAAATTTAAGCGCAAATTATATTGATTTTGTTAACTTTATTTTTCAACTTTCAAAATTAGCAAGGTTAACTGAGGTTACGAATGTAAATATGGCTCGTGTAGATGATAATAAAATTAATGTTAATTTAGACATCAAAATTTTTTATAGTCGTAAGTAAGTGTTAAAAATAGCTATTATCCTAATTACAACAAGTTTGGCATGCTTTGCTGATACCCAAGATCTTGAAGCCTTAGTTAGAGAGCTTGGCCAAAAGCCTAATACAGTAAAGCCTGCAGAATTGCCTACTATTAAGTTTAATGATGTAGATTATAAATTACCCGAAAATAATAATATTTTTGACTCAAAACGAAGCGAAATAGCTAATGATAATCTATTTCAGATCTATAATAATAAATATAGCCTGAACCAACTGCAAATGGTTGGATATATGCATTACCACAATATCGATTACGCAATGCTGAAAACACCTTATGAAACAATTAAAGTTAAAGTGGGTGACAGTGTAAAAAATGGCAAGGTAATAAAAATCACTGAAGAGATGACTGAAATAGATGAGTTAGAATTTGCTGATGGCAGATCGTATAACCGTAAAAGATTTTTTAATTTAAATGCAGCAATTGATAAAAATAAATCTTTAGTAAAAACCAAATGAAAATAAAACTATTCCTACTAACTATTACTACATTACTCTGGTCAAGATGCTTTGGTGTGGCATTAAATGCTATGACAAGCCAAAATAATAGCCAAAACCAAGTAATAAGCATTAATTTTGATGGTAATGTGAGCCAGCCGAAATTATTTATATCTGGGAATGATTTAGTTTTAGATTTTTTCCAGACTTCTAATTCTACTGGAAAAAGCCAATTTGTTTTTAATGATGGTTTTATACACCAGGTAAATGTTATTTCTGTAGCTAACAGAGTTCGTTTAATAATAACTGGTGGAGGAAGATATAAATACAATTTAAATTATACTGCGAATAATGTTAAATTAAGCTTTAATGAGCAAATTGCCAGACCTAGTATGAATAAACAGTCAGTTGGTTTGATTAATTTGAATAAAAACAATACTGGCGATGCTGCGACCATAATCACAGACATTAACTTCCGTAGGGATGATGATGGAGGCGGCATCGTCGAAATAGCCTTTAATGGTGGGACCAGCTTAGATATTGCGAAAGAACGGGTTGGCGGAAATTTAAACGTAACTTTGAATTCAGTAAGTTTTAATTCAAAACTAATCAAACGGATAGATGTTACCGATTTTGCTACCCCTATTAAATATATTGATACTAAGTCTGGTAATAGCAGTTTATACATAACTATCCAAAATCGGAATAATTGGGATTATGCTCTTTACCAGCTCCAAAATAAATTAGTGGTTAATATTCGGCCATTAAATTTGAATACGGCAAACGCGGTAATACCGGATATGAACCCTACAGCAAAGTCTAATCGAGTAAGTTTTAATTTTCAAAATATTGAAGTACGCGCGTTGTTGCAATTATTGGCAGATTTCAGCGGATATAATATATTGGTAAGTGATAGCGTTACCGGAACAATGTCAATTAAATTGAACAATGTCCCATGGGATCAAGCATTAAATACGATCTTGAATGCTAAGGGCTTAGGGATGAAGCGCGAAGGTAATGTTATAAGAATTGCACCTGCTGCCGAGATTGCTGCCATTAATAAGCAGCAAGATGACAATAATAAGGCCCAAGAAGCGGTGGAACCATTAGATACCTTAACTGTACGGCTAAAATATGCGCAGGCAGCCAATGTACAATCTATGATCCAAAAAAATAGCGCTACTACGCCGGCACCAGTTAGTAATATTCCCGGGGTTCCTCCAAGTAATAGCCAACCCAATACAGCAGTAGCAGCAACGCAGACCACCAAGCTTCTTTCTCCGCGGGGCTCAATTTTAATAGATGCCAGAACGAATACGGTAATTATTAATGATACGCCATCCCGGTTAAAAGATATAAAGGAATTAATAGATAAAATTGATATCCCTGTCAAACAAGTTTTAATCGAAGCACGAATCGTTGAAGCAAATAGCAATTTTGAAAAGGATTTGGGTACTAGGCTACTATTAGCCGGGGTAGGTTCTAATCTTACGGTTTCAAATACTCTTGAAAATGGAGTTACGATTAATCAGCAAGGGATAAATGCTATAAGTGCCAATTCCACGAGCGGCGGCTCAACAGGGGGTACTTCCGGTAGTTCCGGGATTTCTTCTTTTGTCAACCAAAATTTTGGCGTGGCTGGTGGCGCTCAATTATCAACCATCTTTTCACCAAATAGCGATACTTTGATCGGCCTTGAAGTTGACGCACTTGAGTTACAAAGCCAGGGCCGGACTATTTCTAGCCCGAAAGTAATGACTGCCAATTACCAAGCTGCGAATATTCAGCAAGGGGTACAAATTCCATATCAGCAAGCATCTAGTGCAGGTAATACTAATGTGGCTTTTGTAAATGCTACCTTATCTTTGCAAGTTACTCCGCAGATTACTGAAGATGGATATATTTTACTAAATGTAAATATTCAAAAAGATAGCCCAAGTACAACCTTGCAAGTACAGGGTACTCCAGCGATTGATACTAATAGTGTAACAACCCAAGTTAGGGTAAAGGACGGTTCTACGATTTTAGTTGGTGGTATTTATATCGATGATCAGAAAAAAATTCAGGAACAAATACCTCTATTAGGCGATATTCCTTATCTTGGTTGGCTATTTAAATCTCAGTCAACTTTGAATTCGAAAAAGGAATTATTAATTTTTATAACCCCTAGAATTATTGCAAATAGTTTAGACAATGACAATTAAAAATATAATTATAGTTGGAATTACCGGTGTGGGAAAAACCACAATAGGAAAATTCCTAGCAGAGAAGTTAAATAAACAATTTATCGATTTAGATAAATATATCGAAGTTGATTGTGGGGTAGATATACCTACTATATTCGAATTAGAGGGCGAAGAAGGTTTCCGTGAAAGAGAAACCTTAGCGCTAAAGGAAGTAATGGCTAAATATGATAATTATGTTTTGTCTCTTGGTGGTGGTTGCGTAATTCGGCCGGAAAACCGGCAAATTATAACCAGAAACAATAATCTGGTAGTCCAGCTTATTGCTGATATCAATATAATTGTTGACAGGCTGGCTAAGTCACCAAATAAACGTCCTTTATTATTTAACCAGGATCTTAAGAGCAAAATAGAAAAGCTTTATTCTGATCGCTGTGAGTATTATGAAAGTGTTAGTGATGTTACCATTAATACTACTACTTTAAAGCCATATCAAGTAATCGAACAAGTAGAGAAGTTACTGATTAAAAGTTAATTAAGTTTAAAATAATCAAGGTATTTTGTGGAAATTAATCCTAAATTAGAAATGTTGATTAAAGAGTTTTTTAGCTCATTTAATGGGCAGAATACCTTTTGTGAAGTTGCAGACTTAAATGGAACATTATTATTTCTTAATGATTATTTTGAAAAGCGCAATTTACAATTAAGCCAGGCGGATATAGGATCAAATTTATTTTCATTTGTAAAAAAACAAGGGCCAATTTATTCCCACAACTTTGTTGAAGAACTGTACAATTTATATCAAGCTGTAATAAAAAATAAAATCCGTAAAAGCTTTTATGCATATGCCCGCGATAAAGCTGGAAACTGCTATGTGCGCCAGGCTAGTGTATTTCCAATAATTGGCGATAAGGGTGAGGTGATAGGTACCTATGCACTATCATTTTTTGCCAATCCTCTACGCATGCTGAGACCTTTACAGCAAGAGTTAAATAAAAGCACAACATACAGCGATTATAAATTTGTAACAAAAAATTACCGTTTAACTTTCCGAGAGCAGGAAATTCTGTTTCTTTTACTTTATAACTTTTCTCAAAATGAGATAGCTCAGCTCTTGAATATCTCTAGAGCGACCGTACAAAAAACCATTTCCACAAGGATATGTAGCAAATTGCAAGTGGACTCGTTTGAAAGCAGCGAATTAATCCATAAAGCTAGCGCACTTAAACTACATGATTATTTCCCGCCAAGCTTATTAAAAAAGCATCTGATTGAACTTGCTGATGATAATGATATTGTATCTGCATTGAGGTTGGCATTAAAAGTTAAGCAAAGCAACATAACGCTTTAATACCAACTCACCATAAAAAAATTGAAGGGTGTCAACTTTTAAAATTACTCTCTTAATTTGGCAAATTCGACTTATAAATTTCCTGATCTAGAGTTTCAGATTTGCCTGTAGCTTGATTATAGTAATAGTTAATAGCTGGTTTACGTTCAAAGAATTTAGCTAACCTAGCTTTTGTAGCAGCATCGATATTTGTATTATTAACTTTCAATGAAAAATTTGCTTTTTCTTGATGCGTTGCAAGCATTACCATAAAATTCTCGCTAATACTCGTTAAGGTGGCGATATTATTAAATTCTAGGTCGGTTAGCTCAGAAGACGTTATTGTTAAATCAAGCACTCCATTAAGTTGAGTATTATTAAAATAAGCTTTAACTAGCACTTGAGCATGTTTAAGAAAATCTTTATCTATTGAAACCAAGGGATTATGGGAAATATCAAATGTTTTAAGATTTTCAAAATTATATTTTTCATTCTCTGCTAAAGAGGGTATTATATTTATTTGATTATGAGATAAATTTAATACTTTTAATTGATTAAAGTTTTTAATGCCAATAGGAAAGGTAGATATTTCATTACGGGATAAAGTTAACCTTTGCAGCAAACAAAGCTTAGCTAGCTCTTCCTCTGGTAATTTAGTGATACCATTAGCTACTAAATTTAACTCTTCTAAGGAGGAAGGTTTTTCATTAAATAAATGTTTAAGTAGCTCGAATCTTTTTTCTTCATCTAGGGGTTTCAATGTTTCTGATAAATCTAGCGTTTTCAAGTTTTTTAGTGCGGATAATGAATTTGGCTCGATAGTACTTAAAGGATTATAAGTCAAATTAAGATTCTGTAAATTAGCAAATAACCCATCTTTAAATTCCGGTAGAACTTTAATTTGGTTTTTGCGGACTTTAAGTACTTCTAGATTTGGCAGCTTGCCTAATTCAAGTGGAAATTCAGTAAGTTCACAATCAGTAAATTCTAGCATTAGTAAATTTGTAAAATTATTGACAATTAATTTTATAATTTCATCATTAATTTGAATTTTATTTAAGATAAGCCCTTTTAAACTGGTTCCTTTTTGTTGGATATTACTTAAAAGCTGAATAATAGCTTTACTAGTATAAATTGAAGGTTGATTCGCTTGAGCTTGATTGTGCTGACGCGAATTAGCTTGATTTTGCTTTTCGCCAACTATCTCGAGCGTCTGAATTTTTTTATGGCTAATTAGCAGTTCCCATACTTTCTGGAAGCTTTGGTTAGCTATATCCTGATAGCGTAACGTGAATTTTTCTATATCCTGTATTTCATTTTCAGTGTGCCCGTTAAAAAATGCTATAATTTCTTTTGTTTTCCTTAATCGTGTTGTTTTTTCAATATTCGCTTTTTGTCCTGATAACCCTGCAAGCTCGTTTACCCACTCATCTAAATAACCCTTTAATACCTCAATATTCAAAGGTTTTGCAATTTCGGTTTCAGGATTATTTAACGTCATGCTGGGCCTTATTGTGCCACTTTGCAGCATGCTATTAGCGGCTAAATATTCTTGCTTTAGTAATTTAGCATATTCAATTGATTGTTGGACTATCTCACTAGTTAGGCCGTCTGGCGGGAAAAATAGACTAGCGGAATTATTAGCAAATGTAGATGCTTTACTATAATATGCAGCAAATTGCGTTTTTGCAGAATCACTTAAATTTGTATAGAGTAAAGTGTACAATTCTTTGTAAGCTAAAAGTTTATTTACCAGATTAAATATCTCTCTTTCTATATTAGATGTATCAACTTGATGTTGTTTAGCATTTTCATAGCTGGTTAAAATAGAACTCAGTAATTCCATTTCTTTGTTATAAGATTCTGGCGAACAAGAAATATTCCACGCCGATAGTTGACCGGTAGTTATTTTTGAATTAATTGATGAATTATGAGGCATTATCTATTCTCGCTTTCGTGTAATTTTATTTCTTTAATAAGAATATTAAATCTTTAATTTTTATCATTTTTCTGCAAGACCTTACTTAATACCAGACACTTTTATTTAAAATATGTAAATGCATATGTTTGATCTATTTTATTAGGAAGTATGATTAAACTTCTACCTAAATATTCTCAATAATGCGTAAAAATTCAAACATCCCTCCTAATAGATTATTTAATAAATAAATTAAATAATTCTAAGTAATAGATATAAAATGTGTCCGGTATTAGGAAAAGCTTAAGGACTATAACCGTGAATATTAATAAAAGCTAGAGAATATATGAACATTAATATCTACGAATATATCAAAAAGATTTTTTCTATTTCCTAAAGTCGAAGATTAATGACTTATTCTTATTTATTCTGCTAACGAACAATAAGTTCCTCTTTGATCAGGTATTTTTATTGCTCCTAATTTGAAATGAATTTTTTTTACTAATTTACATATATTACATAAAAAATCTGGTATAATGAAAACATGTTTACATAAATTACGGAGAATAAAATGAAAATGGTATCAGTTCGTTTAGATGAAGAAACTTTACATGAATTTGAATTAATGGCTAAGGTTAAGCACCAAAGTAAATCAGAACTATTAAAGGATTTAATTAATAACTATCTAAAGAAAAAGCGGAAAAGCATATATGTGCAAGCTGTAGAGAATATAGCTGAACATGAAAGAAATAATCCGGAAGAATATACTGATATCTATGATTTAAGACAGGATTGGTAAGTGGAAAAAGGAGATATTGTTATTATCAGGAACAAAAACCAAACGTATACTACTAAAACGAGGCCTGCCATTATATATCAAGATGGCTTATTTGGTGCAAGTGTGAATAGCTTAACAGTAATACTATTAACTAGTAGTGTTATCGCTAATGCTGAGCCTTTTCGAGTTAATATACTACCAGATAAGCAAAATGGTTTAACTGAATTGTCACAGGCTATGGCAGATAAAATAAAGACTATACTAAAAAGTGATGTCGGAGAAAAAATTGGTAAATTAGATGATCTAAGTATCCAAAAAGTAGATGAAGCTTTAAAATTATGGCTTGGTCTATTCTAAAAACTATCAGGTAGATTTTAAGCCTTTTTATTTGCTCAATTGTCAAAACTCCTGCTTTTATTAAACTATTTTAAGAAATAGATAACCTCAAATCCAAACTCACCATATTCATGAAATATAATTGAAATACTTTAGCCATAGATGTTTTTTAAAATAAGCCATCGAATTTAACTTTTACTAGTGAGCTTAATAAATTAAATTAACCATTTATTGCACTGCAACTGGATATTTAACAAATTTATAGGGTAGAATAATTATGAAAATATATTAAGGGGCATAAAATGTCTAGATTAGTTTGGAAGCCTAGTGAAGAACAGATTAAAAACAGCCAGATAGCCAAGTTTATTGCTTATGTGACTGAAAAAACCGGCCAAGTTTTGCAAAATTCAGATGAATTATATAATTGGTCAATTGAGAAGCCTGAGGAGTTTTGGGACTTATTTTGGCATTTTAGCCACATCAAAGCCAGCAAACTTCGCGATCAAGTCTTGGTAAATGCCGATAATATGTTAAATGCCAAATGGTTTGTTGGCAGTAAATTAAATTATGCAGAAAACCTCCTTAAACGCAGGGATGATGATTTGGCTTTGGTTTTTCGTGGTGAAGATAAAGTAGAGTGGAAATTTACTTTTAATCAAGTATATACAATTGTAGCCAGTCTGGCAAAAGAATTACGCAGGCTAGGGGTTAAAGAGGGTGATCGAGTAGGCGGCTATTTACCTAATTTGCCTCAAACTGTAATGGCTATGCTGGCAACTACTAGCATTGGTGCCGTTTGGTCGTCGTGTTCCCCTGATTTTGGGGTACAGGGAGTCTTAGATCGTTTTGGCCAAATTGAGCCTAAAGTTATGTTTACTATTGATGGTTACCACTATAATGGCAAACATATTGACTGTGTTGAGAAAGTGTCTGAAATAGTTGCCAAGCTGCCATCGATTGAGAAAGTTATAGTAATTCCATATGCAGGAAGTCAAAAAGAGATAGCTAGCATCAATAATGCTATTTATTGGGATGACTTTATAAAAGATAAAACTGCTGATACGATAGAATTTGAACAAGTAAGCTTTGACCATCCGTTATTTATTATGTATTCATCGGGAACGACTGGCGTACCTAAATGTATAGTCCATTCTGTCGGCGGGACCTTAATTCAGCATTTAAAAGAACATATCTTACATACCGATTTAAAATATGGTGATAGATTATTTTATTTTACGACTTGTGGCTGGATGATGTGGAATTGGCTAGTCTCCGGTTTAGCGGTTGGCGCAACCTTATTACTTTATGATGGTGCCCCAACTTATCCCGGGCCCAGCGTTTTATGGGACTACGCTGCCGATTATAAGATGACCGTGTTTGGAACCAGCGCAAAATATTTGTCTTCACTAGAAAAAACTGGCTATAAGCCTAAAGAGCATGGTGGGCTTGAACACCTGGCTGCAATTCTTTCAACCGGTTCGCCATTGTTACCTGAAAGTTATGATTTTGTTTATCGTGATATTAAGAAGGATGTGCGATTGTGTTCTATTTCCGGTGGGACTGATATTATTTCATGTTTTGCCCTAGGTAACCCTGTAAAACCGATCCACAGAGGGGAATTACAGCAGCGTGGTTTTGGCTTGAGTGTAAATGTATTTACCGATGAAGGTAAGCCAGCTAAAGTTAATGAAAAAGGCGAATTAGTTTGTACCAAGCCTTTCCCGTGTCAGCCTATTTATTTTTGGAATGATCCTGATAAGGTAAAATACAAAAAAGCATATTTCGAGCGCTTTGAAAATGTCTGGTGTCATGGGGACTATGCTTCAATCAGCGAAGACTCAGGTTTAACCATCTATGGTAGATCAGATACAACCTTAAATCCAGGTGGGGTTAGGATTGGTACTGCAGAAATTTATCGCCAGGTAGAGACAATTCCTGAAATATTAGAAGGGTTAGTTATTGGGCAGGAAACCGGGGATGATGTTCGAGTTATCTTATTTGTAAAAATGCAGCCCGGCGCTACCCTAACTGATGAGATACGCCAAAAAATAAATCAGAAAATCAAAGTCGGTGCTTCTCCGCGCCATGTTCCGGCCAAAATTATTCAAGTTGCTGACATTCCTCGAACTATCAGTGGCAAGATCGTAGAGTTGGCCGTAAAAAACGTTGTTCATGGTGAAGAGGTTAAAAATAAGGAGGCGTTAGCTAATCCGGAATCATTGAAACTATTTGAAAACTTGCCTGAACTCAAGTTATAGTTAAATTTTAGGATATGCTTGTTATGATAGGGCCAATTTTTAGGCCCTATCTATATAATTACTTCCTAGTTTTCTCTTAAAGGTTTTATTTGCCTTGCTGAGGCTGACTAAATTGTTAAACCTTGTAGATTATATAACTAACTACACCCCAAATATTTAATTCTTGTTCATCTCTAAAAATAATATCAGGATATTCCGGATTAGCTGCTAGTAGTTTAACTTCATTATCTTTACTATAAAGTTGTTTAACCGTAAATTCCCCATCAATAATAGCGATTACTATTTTTCCATGGCTTGGTTCCGCTGATCGGTTTACTACCAATATATCCCCCTCATGAATATTGGCGTCCTGCATAGAGTCACCCTTAACCTTTACATAGAAAGTAGATGCTGGATTGGCTGCAACTATATCATTGATATCGAGCTGGTCTTCAATATAATTCTCAGCAGGTACAGGAAACCCAGCTTGTACTTTTGATTGCACCAATGGAAGACTAATTCTTTTGGTAGTTATACCAAATATTTGCAATTTTTTTTCCATATAACTATATTACTTTCTAATGAAAAATATATCTAACGATAAAGATAAACATTACCAAATTCGCTATGAGAAATGACCATAAGTAACAGCAATTCATTAAATTTATAATTTTTTCAATTCGCCATAAATAGTTCTTTGTCTGTGGTTGTAACTGTAAGCGCCTGGTGACGCTAGCAACATAATGATGAGAATATAGGTTAAAAGAGATTGAAGTAACCAGTAATGCAACAATTAACAGAAAAAGAAATTTTAGAAGAATATCGTCGCCAATCAATGAATGAATATCTTTTAGGAACCCAAAAATTAAACCGATAAAAGCACTGCTTAAGGATAATAATGATCTATCGAGTAGGTCTCGGCTATTATACGATACTTCAGCATTAGTTTTACTTGGTTTCCCTTTTTCCATTATATTCATCATTATAAAAAAATTAACTTATTTAGCTGAGGTTTTTGGCGCTATTATATTATTTCGTAAATCGTAGCCACAACCATAAATTTTAGGAAGCCTAAGAATCTTTTACTCATTAACTGTATAATGGAAAACTTAAGCTCCTATCGTAAATATTTTAGAGTACTAATTTTCAGCAAGATTGACGATTTTGGGTATAATTCATTTAGTGAAAAAGGATAAATCACGAAGTGAAACTCAAAGTAAGTTAAAGGTTGAAATTACCCCTGATAAATTTGTCGATCTGCTATTACATGCTGCAACACCAATTATTAGTATATATCTCGTGTACAAACGATACATCAACTTTTTCAACGCAAGTAATTTAAGAAGGACAATCTGGAAAGTTAGATAAACATAACTCTACTGTACTAAAGTACATTAAAAATATGTACTATTATACATTAAAATAATGTACAATATAGAATATAGATAAAAAAGTACATTAGAGGGATGCTATGAATAATGTTTTTATAAATAGAAAAGAGGAGTTGTCAAGGCTTACTTTTGGCTTAAAGCGAGGTAATAACTATATAGTAATTGCCCCTAGACGGTACGGGAAGACTCGGTTAATCCTAAAAGTATTGAAAGAAATTAGCTCCGAAAAAGGGTTTGCTACTTTTGATCTTGATATTATGTGCTATTCAGGCGGGTCAGTTAAAAGTATCGCTGAAGGGATAATTGAGAAGTGCCTGGGACTAATTGGAATTAGAGGTAAACTAAGGCAATTAATTCGGCAGGTAGAATTTAATATTTCTTTGAAGCTAAAATATAATGAGTTAGAAATTGAACCAGTAATCAAATTATTTGATACTAAAGATCCGGAAAATGAGTGGAAATTACTGGAGCAATCTCTTGAGTTAATTGAGCGGGTAGCAAACTGGACTAAGAAGCATGTTGTAGCTTTTTTTGATGAATTTGGTGAATTATCGGCTTTAGGTGAAAGAGCAATAAAGATTTTTCGGTCTGTAATACAGAAGCAGGAAGTATGTAGTTATGTATTTGCTGGTAGCCAAGAGACAGTAATGAATAATATCTTTGTTGATAAAGCAGGGGCGTTCTACCGATTTGGTGAGCTTATTAATCTGGATGTATTATCAAATGAAGATGTTTATAAGTTTCTACATGAAAATTTTCCTGATATCCCTTCAGAAGTGATTGGCTTAAATCTAGAAATTTTAAAAGGCCATCCTTATTATACGGGCTTAGTCGTAGAGCATTTAAAATATAACCTAAACTTTGGTATGACTTCTGAAGCATTTATGAGTTATATCTACGAAGATTTACTCGAAAATGAACGAGCGTATTTAGAGCTACAAGTTCTTAAAATTAAAGAAAAAGCTAACGCTTTAGAGGTTATTCGCCTAATTGCGCTAGGTTTAAACCCTTATTCAGAAATTAACCATATTAAACGTAATAATATTTTTAATGTATTGCGTGGGTTAGAAGTAGGCGGCTTTATTAAACGCAAAACTATTGGCAATTATGTAATAACTGATCCACTCTTAGAGATTTTTCTTCAAAATAGCTAAATCAAGCATACAAGGTATGTCACTTAAATAAAAAATCAAATGTAATTGATGCACGTTCCCTCGTTTCAACGACTATGGTGGCGTTAACTTTGACAAATCCTTTTGTAATAATACCAAGTATTGTTCAATAGTTATGTTTTCGGCACGGCAGGTTGGATCTATGCCACATGCAATTAGTTCTTCTGTAGTAAATAATGATTTAAGGCTATTTGCGATGGTTTTTCTTCTCTGGTTGAAAGCTTGCGATACTATTTGACTCAATTTATCCTCATCTATAGATTGCCAATCATAATCATTTCGTGGTTCCAAATAGACTATTGCAGAATCAACTTTTGGTGCTGGATAGAAGCTTTCCGGCGGGACATCTAGTAATTTGCGGGCTTTGAATTTATATTGCAACATTATGGTTAATTTCCCATAATCACTAGTGCCCGGTTTAGCGCATATTCTTTCCACAACTTCATTCTGTAGCATGAATGTCATATTCTGAATATTGGTAAAATTAGCTAAGTAAAACAATATGGGAGTTGAGATATTGTAAGGTAGGTTCCCAACGACTCTAATTGGATTACCACCAAATCCAAAATCAAATTTTAATGCATCACCTTCATGAATAGTAAGTTGGCTTTGGCTAAAGTTTTCTTTAAGAAAGCTTATAATATTACGATCTAATTCAACTACATCTAAGTGCCCTAAAGCTTCTATTAGTGGTTTAGTTAAGGCGGCAAGCCCAGGCCCAATTTCAATTACTTTTTGTCCAAGTTGCGGATTAATACATTTAATGATTTCATGAATAATATATTGGTCTTGAAGAAAATTTTGTCCAAAGCGCTTGCGTGGAAGATGTTTCATAGGGTCTAATTCTTTAAAAAAATAGTTTCGGCTCAGAATTTTACCGAAAAATATAGATTTATTCTAAGAATATGTTAAAATCAATTTGTCAAACAAACTGTCGGTAATATGCCGGCAAAATCTTAACATAGATAGAAGATTTACGGGAGGTTTCTATGAAGATTGAGGATATCAAAAAGCATGCGTTTGCTATGCCATTAACATCGCCTAGCGCACTACAAATTGATTATAAATTTAAAAATCGTGAATATTTAATTATCAGCTACGAGACTGATTTGGATGTATTACAGGCCGTAGTCCCAGAGCCACTAAAAGTTGTCAGTAACATAGTTAAATTTGAATTTATGAAAATGCCTGATGCTTACGGCTTTGGTAGCTTTACTGAAGCAGGCCAGGTAATTGAAGTTGAATTTGAAGGGAAGCCAGGAACTTATTCACATATGATGTTCCTTGACAATTTAGCGCCTATTGCAGCCGGACGTGAAATTTGGGGTTTTCCAAAAAAATACGCTAATCCTAGATTAGAAGTCGATGTAGATACGGTTCTAGGCACGTTAAAATATAATAGTGCTGAAGTTGCAACTGGTACTATGGGCTTTAAATATAAGTCACTAGATAATGAGCAAATGAAAAATAACTTAGAAAATACACCTAACTACTTATTGAAAATCATTCCTCATGCCAATGGTATGGATGCTAGTGTTTGCCAATTGATTCGTTATTTCCTAAAAGATGTTACAGTGCACGGTGCATGGACTGGTCCTGCGGCATTGCAGTTATTTGAACATGCCTTGGCACCGGTAGCTAAATTACCGGTACGTAAAGTAATTGGCGGTACACATTTAATTGCGGACTTAACACTCGGGTTTGGCGAAATTGTATATGATTATTTACAAGAGTAAACTATTATGGCAACTACAAAAGCAAAAACTGCAGTAAAACCGGCAGCAACACCTGTTGGTGAAGCTAACGTTCCTGCTACAGTGAAAATCCATCATGAGAAAAAAATGGATAGAAGCGTAATTTACGTATTCCAGGGCGGAGGTGCCCTTGGTCCATTTCAGGTTGGTGGAGTAGAAGCTTTATATGAACGCGGCTATCGGGCAGATATGGTGGTTGGTATTTCTATTGGCGGCATTAATGCTTCTATTCTAGCCGGAAATCCGCCTGAAAAGCGGCTTGAAATGCTAAAAAAATTCTGGAACAAAGTAACAGTTAGCGTTCCTTTACCGAATGCTCCATTTTTAGGTATGTCGAAAGTCCATAATTATTTTGGTGCACAGCATGCTTTGCTATTTGGCCAGCCAGGTTTTTATAAGCCAAAAGTGGTTAGCCCATGGCTTCTTAGCCATGTTACACCTGATCAGTTAAGCTTTTATGATACCGGCCCTTTGCGGGAAACTTTGCACGAGGTAATTGATTTTGAATATCTTAATCAGGGGCATATAAGGTTATGTCTTGGCGCTACTGATCTGGCTTCAGGGGATTTCGTATTTTTTGATAATACTAAAGAAGAAATTACCGTCGACCATATTATGGCCTCCGGGGCATTACCACCAGGGTTTCCCGCTATCGAAATTAATGGGCGATACTATGTAGATGGCGGCGTATATGCTAATACTCCACTATCTAAGGTATTGGAAGAATTTGCAACAGAGGAACATGAAATTCATAATGTTTTATGCTTTATGTTTGATTTATTCTCTGCTGCTGGCCCTTTACCGCATACAATGGATGGAATGTTGGAGAGAATTAAGGATATTCAGTATTCTTCTCATTCGAAAAGATCAAATGCGATATATGCAACAACCCAAAATTTGTCGCATGCGATTAAATTTTTAGGTTCTAAATTACCGCCTGAAGCTAAAAAGGATCCGGCCGTTAAAGCCGTTTTAAAACTCGGTCATGCCCACCGGCTTGATTTAGTCCATGTTATCTATCATTCTCTACGTGGGACTGAATTAAATAGCAAAGACTATAATTTTAGTGCTGAAACTGCCCAAGTCCATTGGCAGCAAGGCTATGATATTACTTCTAAGTTAATTGCAACTCGTTCGCATGAATGGGAAAAACTACATGAAGATGGTTTAGTTGTTTACACTATGGATGAAGAGAAACCTCTTCCTGTACCAACTGAGTAAAAATTTTGAAGCTGTCAATTCTGACAGCTTCTTTTTGAGTAATTAGTAATTGAAAAATTTCAGATGTGCGTGTACGCAAGCTTGCCTTTATGAGATGGAGTTTAGGAGCTAAATCCAATGAAATCCTTTTGCTAATATACTAAACATAGAGACAAACCCAGCAGCCATTAAGAGCATTATTCTTAGTTCTGTTTTCAATAAATCTGATTTGGTAGCTAACTCTTTACTTTCTAGTTGCGTTAACTTGGAATTTTGACATTGAATGATTTGTGTTTGGTGCTCAAAAATTTCTGCCATAGCTTCTGCTTGCTTATCTGTAAAACCAGCTTCTTTTAACTCATGGATATATTCTACTATTGATACTGACTTTTCCATTCAAGAAACCTCTTAAATATTAAAGCACATTATACATGGCTTAAATTTTCTTGTCAATGTATTTAAACTACAAGAACTAATAAATTCTTGGGGAAAATAATCTAAGAAATTCAACTCATTATTTGCTGTAGAAGCTACAGTAGATTATTCAGATTTGATCTTTCGTTTGTATTGATTCTACTATGATGAAATCCCTATATTAATAAAAAGTTAGAGGTATGGCTACTTGGAAAAGCATATTAGTTTAAGATTATTTTACATGTGACAAATTCGAATATTAACTTTGAAATTAGAATTTAAAAACTTTTCATTCTCAAATATAATCTTACAAAGTTAGCAAACAAATTCTCCTCAATACCGGACACTTTTTTCTAAAGCTACGCTTAAATGGGATTTAAATTGACTTATAGATATAACACGTTTTACTAAATTTGTAGCGATAAAAGTGTCCAGTATTGAGCAAAAAGCTTCTTAATTGGGAGTAGGATAATGACAAGTATTATAGATAAAAGGGCGTTATTAAGTAAGATTTATAATGCTAGAAAGATTAGTGATGAGGATAGCAAGCAATTAAATGAACGCAGATCATTTTGGGGGTTTATTATGGCTCCAGTATCGTTTACCCGTAGTACGGTGTATGCTAGGGTAATTGAATATATGCTGGAAAACTCAGGAAATAACCTTACTGATTTGAGAAAGCTTAATTTAGAGAATCTAGAAATTTCTGGTTTCGGTGAATGGTGGATGAATGGATATTTAAAAGAAATAACTAATGCTATTATCCGCAATGATAAAGCCTGCCTACATTATGATTATCAAAATGATGAAACAATCCAAAAGATATTGGTTGACCTGCATGATAAAGTTAATGGAATCCAGGAAGCAAGTAATATCGTTGTGAAACCACATGGACAAGAAGTAGAATTACAAAACACAGCCGAAAATGTAGCAGTTTCTGCTAATGAGAATGTGATCGGTGTTAAAGACACTTATGCTAAAGGTGGGGATGGGTATAATAAGCTTAATCTGATTTTAACCCTCTCAGCTGCAATGGCAAAGTATAGTAGCTTGAATATGCGTAATAAAGCAAATGGATTGAATAAAAGTAATATTTTAATTTTTGAAGAGAGTGTTCTTACTAAAGAGCAAATTGAGAATTTTGAATCTGATGAGCTTCCAGCTTCCTACTTTAGAGACCAAGAGATAATTGGGGCAACCAATGAGTTTAACGTAAGTGCAAGCAATCGAATTCTCAAACATGTCGATTCTCTGCCGGCCAATCCGAAAATATTGCATATTAATGCCCAGAAATCACATAAGAATATTAAATTTAAAGATGCTAATAAATCAATCGAGATCCCTATTTCTGATGTTAAAGGGGCTGCTGCTGAAATCAATGAAGTTACAGCTGTAGAAATATTTGAAGCAATTGAAAATGGAAAATATGACGTGCTTATTGTTAATTGCAGTGGTGGAATGTCGCGTTCGGCAGCAATTAATTTTGCCTTGGCGTATATCTATGGCAATATAAGCTTAGATGAAATAAAAGATAAAGTTCAACAACAAAGTGCCGAAGGTAATAAGTTAATTCAATGTAATCCATATACTTTTAATTCATTAGTTAGTGCGGCCAATCAACGCTATCAATTAAATTTGGAATTGATTCATGAAAAAGAATATAGAATTTATAGAGCTTTTTGAAGAAAATACACACTAAAAATTAGTGTCAAACGCCAACCTAAATAGTGCAACAGCTATGCTATAATCAGTGAAGTTAAATAGCTAAAATTATAATAAGGAATTAGCTATGGATTTCACGCAAAACCGCAAGATTAAACTTGCCAAATTAACTAAGGCTGCTAAGCTACTTAACGGTAAGTGGCTTAAAGATAGCAATACTCTTACCGAATTACTTGAAATGGTTATTGCTCCTCATGACCGGGTATGTCAGGAGGGAGATAACCAAAAACAAGCAGTGTTTCTTGCTTCATCCTTATGTAAGGTCGATCCCGCAAAGATAAATAATCTGCATATAGTCCAATCTTGTCTCTCGCTACCTGAGCATGTCGAAGTTTTTGAGCGTGGTATCGCCTCGCGGGCTGATTTTAGTTATTCAAGTGGCCAAGGTGCCCGGATAATGAATCTGGCGAGCCAGAAAAAAATCGAAGTAAGAGGAATTCATACTTATCTTGAATTATTCGCGCGTTATTTTATTGACCTAACTCCAAATGTTGCCTTAATTGTTGCTGAACAAGCCGATATTTATGGAAATCTTTATACTGGCGCAAATACCGAGGAAACTCCGGCTATAGTCGAAGCTACTGCATTCAAAGACGGCATTGTTATAGTTGAAGTCAATCAAGTTGTTGATAAACTTCCGCGTGTAGATATCCCTGCTGATTGGATTGACATTGTAGTTAAAAGCCCGACCAAGGCGTTAATAAAACCATTATTTACTCGTGATCCGGCTCAGATTGATGAAGTGAAAATCCTGATGGCCATGATGGCAATTAAAGGTATTTATGCCAAATATGGAGTAAACCGGCTTAATCATGGCATTGGTTATGCTACTTCGGCAATTGAGCTTTTATTGCCTACTTATGCCAAGAAGCTGGGACTACAAGATAAAATCTGTAGCAAAATGGTAATTAATCCATGTCCGACTTTAATCCCAGCTATTGAATCTGGATTTATTAAGACAATTTGCTCATTTGGAGGTGAAGTTGGCATGAATGAATATGTCAAAGCCCGTCCTGATGTGTTTTTTACCGGGGTTGATGGCAGTTTACGATCAAACCGGGCTTTTGGCCAGGCAGCAGGGCTTTATGCAATCGATATGTTTGTTGGCGGTTCATTGCAAATAGACATAGCCGGAAATAGTTCTACAGCAACTTTAGAACGGGTAACAGGATTTGGTGGTGCACCAAACCTGGGAAATGATGCTCATGGCAGGCGCCATCCAAGTGAAGCGTGGCTTAAAGCTGGGGCTGAATATGCTAAAACTCATGGACAACCGCTAATTCGTGGACGTAAACTTGTGGTACAAATGGTTGAAACCTTTCAGTCTGCTGGTACGCCAACTTTTGTAGAAGAGCTCGATGCCATAAAATTACAGCAAAAGCTGGATATGCCTTTACCGCCGATTATGATTTATGGTGACGATGTTACCCACATCGTAAGTGAGATAGGAATTGCTAATTTACTACTTTGTAAAGATTTAAAAGAGCGAGAGCAAGCTATCCGGGCAATTGCAGGCTATAGTGATGTTGGCCTTAAAAAAGATCATATACTGGTGGATAAGCTCCATAAACGCGGCGCAATAGTATATCCCGAAGACTTAGGGATTAAATTCAGTGAAGTTAGCCGGGACTTGTTAGCAGCCAAAAATATCAAAGATTTGGTAGAAATTTCTGGTGGGCTTTATCAACCACCGTCAATTTATCGGGACTGGTAATAAGCTATGGAAAAATTATCATTCAAGTTTTACTCTCGGCCATTAGACCGCTTAGTAGTAGGGGTTAGTGTAGGAGTTGTTAATTCCGGCAATTTAGAGATATTAACCGAGAAACATCATCAGGTTAATGAAATTGTAATTACCGTAACCACAACAGTTATTGGCTTTGAGCGGGTTTGGCAGGCTGTTTTAGCTGACTTTGTCCAAAAATACCCTCTTGGTGGATTATCTTT
This sequence comes from uncultured Neisseria sp., assembly GCA_964386295.1. Lineage (GTDB taxonomy): Bacteria > Pseudomonadota > Gammaproteobacteria > Burkholderiales > UBA11063 > Aquella. The sequence continues at coordinate 7,993 of CAYLRR010000014.1, read as the reverse complement.
ATTAATTAATGACGCAGGAGCCACTCCTGCTGTAGTATCTCTTCGTTTGCGCCAGCTTTATGAAAAGCTAAATGATTCAGAAGAAAGTGGAGCCAATTTTAAGGCTAGTAGCCGTTATTTGGAATTAAATGCTCGGGACCGCATCCATGCGCTAGTTGAGAGTAATAGCTTTAATGAGTGGCTTGGGCCAAAAGAGCGCCTCTGTTCGCCACATTTGGAGCAATTGGATTTGCCGGCGTCATATGATGATGGCGTAGTAATAGGTTCGGCAAAATTTGCTGGCCAAGAAATTTTTATTGCTTCCCAGAACTATGCCTTTATGGGGGGCGCTATCGGTGAAGTCAATGGCGCCAAAATTGCCGGGATATGCCAGAAAGCTTTAAAAGAACGGCCTAAGGCGGTAATTTTACTATTAGATAGTGGCGGGGTAAGATTGCAGGAAGCCAATGCTGGTGAACTTGCGATTAGTGAAATAATTGCCGCAATTATGCAGCTACGCTTTGCGGGCATACCGGCATTTGGAGTAGTTGCGGGTAGAAATGGGGCATTTGGTGGAGTGGGAATAATTTCCCAATGTCTGGATAACATCATTGTCAGCGAAAATGCCCGTACCGGTGTATCTGGGCCAGAAGTTATCGAGACCGTAATGGGTACTGGGGAATATGATTCTAGCGACCGCGCATTAGTATGGCGGACATCAGGAGGGCGCCATCGCTCAATAATGGGTGATGGAGTCTACGCAAAAAAGGACATTACGGCAATTCAAGAAAAATTAATACTCTTAATAAACAACTATCAGCCAATTAAGCGCGAGGATCTTGTTACGGAAAATGCAATGCTACTTGACCGAATTCAGCAGTTTGCGCAATGCAGTGATGGTAGTGAAATTTGGCAATGCCTCGGTTATAGTGAGCCTGAAAATATACCAAACCTGCTTGATGATGATTTTATAAAGATATTAAAATGAACTATACAGAGCTTATTTCCGTTATGTTTGCAGACCAGGCTGCATTTAATGTAGAAGATAATGTGTTAACTGGGTCTGGTTCATATGTTAATCAAGAATTTGCGCTTTGTGGGATTGTCAACAACTCACCATTATCGGCAAGCCGTGCTCAATATCTAGCCGAGTTCTTTTTAACTAAAAGCCAAGAGAACCTTAAGGCTAATATTATAATCATTGTAGATACTTCCGGGCAGCAAGTTACCCGCCATGATGAGTTAATTGGGCTTAATCGCTATTTAGCCCATTTAGCCAAAGTAATTCATTTCGCCCGTAGTAATGGCGCGCGCGTTTTTAGCTTGGTATATGGCAGTGCCTTAGGTGGGGCCTTTATTGCAACATCTTTAAATGCTGAGCGAATCTATGCCCTAAGCGAAGCAAAAATCGCAGTAATGTGGCTTGAAGCTATGGCACGGGTTACTAAAGTTCCTCTTGATAAGCTGAAAAATTTAAGTAAGACGTCTCCGATTTTTGCTCCTGGTGCTGAAAACTTTGTCAAGTTAGGTGCGATCGAGAAGGTTATTACGATTAATGAGTTGATGCCCAAACTGGTTTCTGACTTATCAAAGTCAGTCAATCCCGACCATTGGCGTAAAAATGGCAAAGCCCGGGAAGGTCGTATGTTGGCAGATAAAGTAGTCGAGGCAATTTTGAATGCATGAATTTATCAGGCATGACTTGGTATGGTTGGATCCAACTAATTCTTTGAGTGAGCTAGATGCAAATAGTGTTTTGAATAAAAATGAAAATGTGCCAGGAAATATAGCAAGCTATCCAAAGTGGAATCTTGCAATGCCTTTTATAGTAACTATGCAAAAGGGATTAATTGATAAAACCCGGTTAAGCGTTGCTCAGTGTCTAGGTGCTAGCAAATCAACTATTTATCGACGTTTGGCCTGTATTCCTGTGTCAGTAATAATTAAACATAGCCGCCCGCCCTTATTGAAAGAGGTGCTCTTTGCCCCCAATATTTATAAGACAATGCACCAACAGCATCAAAAAATAACGCAAAAGACAAAGCTAACTGTGACAGAATTTAGAGCGGCCATTTTGCAACTTATTCATGAGTTGGATCAACAAGGGATTAAACTAAGAGTCTATGGTTCATTTTTATGGCAATATTTTACGCCATCGATTAGGTATATCAACCCTGACTCAGATTTAGATATACTGTTAGATATCCAAAAACACTCACAACTTAAGATTATTCCTGAGGTTTTGGAAAGATTAGAGAAGTTGATCGATCGCAAGTTGGATGGCGAAATTTGTTTTGGCAAAGAGTTTTTTGTAGCTTGGCAGGAATGGTTTAATCAAGAGAAGAATGTCATGGTTAAATCAAACCATAAAGTTAATTTGGTTGCCAAGGAAGAGGTAGTAGCACAATGCTTGTGTTAGCTGAGAAAATTAGCGCATGTGCGTGTTTTGCGCTTCATGAAGAATTGATTACTTTTCCAAAACCGGGATTAGTCAGTAAGATAGATAATGGCAGCCACCAGGATATGAATTATGCTACATTTGTCGCAAGTATTAATAGTTTGCAAAATTATTTTAGACACGCCTCGCTTGCTGGATTTAGCGTAAATGATTTTGAATATTTGAAACAACTGGGAATTGAAGCTGAAAAAACGATGCTTCAAGCAACCGGTGGTATAAATACCCATCGTGGTGTTATTTTTATTTTTGGTTTATTGATTGCTTCACTTTCAATTTGTCTAAAAAATCGGTTACCATTTGTTGAAATTAGTCCAGTTATTAGCCAGACATTTGGCAAGAGTTTATTATTACATAAGACAAATAACAATAGTCATGGGCAGCTAGTAAGAACGCAGTATAACCTTGAAAGCATTATTGATTCAGCAATATGCGGCTTTCCGTTGTTATTTGATGTATTTGCGAGCTTTGAGGATTGGGTTAAAACCAGTAATTATGAATTAGCCAAATTACGTAGCTTATTTACGGTCATGGCGCAGCTCGATGATACCAACCTAGTTTATCGTGGCGGTATACAAGGTTTGGTATTTGCTAGAGCGAAGGCTAAAGAGGTATTGCTAATATCAGATGACCAACAGTTTCTAAATTTTGCAAAACTACTCCATCATGAATTTATCCTGCGCAATTTGAGCCCTGGTGGGGCTGCGGACTACCTTGCCGCGGTGTTATTTTTGTTTGAAGTGAAAAAACTATGGGTTTAGCAGTTATTTTCAGTGGGCAAGGTAACCAGAATTTACAAATGTTTGCCAAATTCTTTAATGAAATTAACTGTAATTTTTTAGAGTTAGTAGAAAAAGACTTACAAATAAATGTTTTTCCAGAAATAACCCTTAGCCAAGAGTTACTTTACACTAACCGCTATTCACAACCTTTGATTACTTGTTACGAGTTTCTAGTCTGGAGCTATTTAAAACCATTATTAGTCGAACCTATATGTTTTGCAGGCTATAGCCTAGGCGAGCTCAGCGCATTTTGTGCAGCTAGTGAATGTGAATTTGAACAATTATATAACTTGGCTGGTTTGCGCGCCAAATTAATGGCTTCGTTTGAGAATAATAGAAGCGGGTTACTTGCGGTTAGCGGCTGTGATGCAAGTCTAGTATATGAAATCTGTACAGCTAATGAATGCTATATGGCAATTAGAAATTCTGCATTAAATTCAATTATCGGCGGAACAAAAGAGAAGCTGGCAATTTGTAAAGAATTGATAAGTAAAATTCCAGGAGTAATTCGTCTAAATTATTTAGATGTTGCTGTTGCTGCACATACACCATTATTAGTTAATGCCAGCCATGAATTTGCTGCTTATTTGCAAACAGATTATAGTAGCTTAACTTTAAAACACAAATTGGTTACAGGGATAAATTCACGAGTCCATTATACTATAAGTGATGCTACTCAAGACTTGGCGTTACAAATTAGCCAGACAATTTATTTTGATCGGGTAATTCAAGTGATTAGTGAACTGGGCGCCGATGTAATTCTGGAAATTGGGCCTGGACGGGCATTAGCAAGTATAGTAAACCAGTATAAGCTACCGGTAAAAGCCAAGGCGATCGATGAATTTAATTCACTAAAGGAAGTAGCTAAATGGGTAGAAACCCAGTTGGCAAATAGTGCTAATTTATACTGAAAATTCAGCCATAAAATAGCACTACTTATTAAGCCCAGTTACGCTTCATAAATTGATTGAGCGCGGCCAACAATTAATGGGTCAACTGCACCAATTCGCTCACTATCTTTACCGCTATAAGGCATCTTATGTAATAAATAGCGAACTGCATTAAGGCGTGCTCGCTTTTTACAATCTGATTTAACCACTGTCCATGGGGCATCTGCAGTATCGGTTGAGAAGAACATGGCTTCTTTGGCTTGAGTATACGCATCCCATTTGTCTAATGAAGCTAAATCAACTGGAGAGAGTTTCCATTGTTTTAATGGATGAACTTGCCGCTCTTTAAAGCGTCTTCTTTGTTCGTCTTGGCTAACTGAGAACCAGAATTTAACTACATGGATACCACTACGGGTAAGCATTCTTTCAAATTCAGGTGCTTGACGCATAAATTCATTATATTCTTCATTGGTACAAAAGCCCATTACCCGCTCTACTCCTGCACGGTTATACCAAGAACGGTCAAATAAGACAATTTCGCCGGCTGTTGGCAGGTGTTTGACATAACGCTGGAAATACCATTGGCCACGCTCAGTCTCAGTTGGCTTTTCCAATGCAACAACACGTGCACCACGTGGGTTTAAATGTTCCATTACCCGTTTAATAGTTCCGCCTTTACCGGCGGCATCACGGCCTTCAAATAGTATAACTACTCTTTGGCCAGTCTCTTTAACCCAGGCTTGTAATTTAAGTAATTCAACTTGTAACCGGTATTTTTGTTTTTCATAACTTTTACGTGACATTAAATTTTTATAAGGATAACCCCCTTCACGCCAATTCTCATTCAATATATCATCTGGATCAACTACCATATTATTTTTTTTGCTAACACTTGATGAAATTGCTGCTTTTAAAGCTTCTGCATCATCAGCCGCAAGGCCATCCATAAATGTGCCAACAGATTCAACTAATTTTTGCTTATCCAATTTTGCTGCATTAGTTAAGATATCTACTAAAACTGAGTTGTTTACGCTTTCAGCGTTATCAAGCGAGTTCATTACTTGAACTTGTTCTAAAGTTGTTTCAGTGATCTCTGCTTGTGGTTTTACGGCATTATTTTTTACTGGTTTTTTTATACTACGTTTTGTCGGGTTTTTTACTTGCGGTTTAGTGCTAGGCATAGAGTTTCCTTTTAATTTCTTATACCATTATTTTATATGATGTTATTGTTGTCATGTTGGTTTTCTCACAGTAATCTTTAGGATCTAGTTATTTAGAATCTTGATTATAACTTAATTAATTATGTTATGCACGATAATAAAATTTAAAGTATTCTATTTGATTAATTATAAAGGTAATTGATTTATAACTCAGATCTTCCGGATCTAAGATTTTGTAATTACTCGTTTAGTATTTATTGATAAAATCGCTTTACTCAAACAAATCAACAAATGAAGCAGCCATCGAAAACATGATTCTAGCTGATAGACAATCGGTATCTGTAGTTAAAACTACACAAAAATTAACGTCTTGTCTTTGGTTAGATTCTCTTTCATGTTTTGGCATGAAACTACATGTATAAGAATATGTTATGGCGTAAATCAAAATACTTGAATTGCTAAGAAGAAGGGTATAGTATTAGTCTTATATACCAAAAACGAGTAACTGATAAGCCGGCTTTTATATTAGCAATGGTATAATAACCATTAGGGGATTATGGTTTTATAAAGATAAAAAAATACTTCTTTTAAATCGTATCTTTGATTAGTTCTTATCAACATTAGTATTTAAGAGTAGGAAATAATGACAAAAAAACTAACTAACTTAATTGGTGCCTTAATGGCAGTGGCTCTACTAAATGCTTGTAATAATGGCAGTACTAGTAGCAGTGGATCTACTCAGACCCAGTATTACTTTACCGAGATGGCTGTCAATATTCCTGGAGCAAGCGGCTGTACTTCAATCAACTTATTTAATTATAGCTGTAATGCTTCATCGTCTACGTTACCTTTAAATGTAAGTTATACCAGCCAGCCGGCTTCATATTTGGTGAGCCCTACTACAATTCCTAGCGGGGTAACTTATTATACTAGCGGAAACTGTAGTACTTCACCGGTTAGTAGCTATAGTTGTACTTTTAATATTTCTTCAAGTGGTGTAGCAAGTGGTACAGTTCTTTCAATTCCTATAAATGGCTCATTGGGGCAACAAAACTTTATTACGGTTACTTTTAATTAATAATTAGTTTATCACATACCCCCTCAAACTAGAGTTAAATTGTTCAAAAGCAAGTTTAGTGGGGGATAACTTATACCTTGAGACCCTTAACTAAGCTACTCTATTTGAAATTAAAACTTTTTACAGTCTTATAATTTATTGTTAATTTATGCTTGAATTAGCACGAGCAAATTTAGCCAGGGTAGTCAACAAATCCTTTCCCTTTATTAGTAGTAGCAATATTCCTGATATCAAACTTCATACTTGTAGTAATTTCCAAAAATATCATCTACAGCAAGTGTTTATGCTGGCAAGTTATGCTAAAATAGCGACCTCATAGTTTAAATCCAATTGACAAAGAAACAATAATGCGAAGTTTTATCACTAAGGTTTTTCTGATTTTTGTTTTATTTATTTCCAAATCAGCATTCGCTTGCGGCCCAGCTACCCAATGGTTATGTGAGATTGGCCATGGTCTTACTATGGCAGAGAGCCAAGGTAAAAATGCTATATTAATAAGTGGCTATGCCTATCATACTTCAATTGCTGCACACTGGCCAACCGGAGTCGCCGAGCAAACCGCAGCCGATCCAATGGGTTTAAATGAAATACCGTATGGTATTGGATATGGGCGGGCGTGGTACAATACTGATACCCATGAAGAATATACTTTATTTGCGATTGCCTTTGCTGATTCTTATTGGAAGCCTGAAGTACATGCTGGATATATGTACCAAAAATTTCATCCAATATTTGGCGATGATGATTTTGAATGGGGGCTTGGTTATAGTCCAATGATTTTTGTGAAGCCATCTTGGACCAATGATGCACCAATTATTATGCCTGCAATAGGATTTACATCCTCAATACGTTATAAAAACTTTGAGTTAAACGGTACTTGGGCTAATGTGATTTTCGTAAATGCCAGATTTACTTTTGGCTAAATCTTAAGATGCGTGGCTTAATAGCACGCATTTTTTAATTCGGTCTTATTCTTAATAGCGATGCATGCATCAAAAAAATTTCTGCCGCGCGGCAAACAATCCAAATTAGTCTCATTATCTATGAATCGAGTATCATCCTCTTTTAACTTAATATAACTTCTAAAGCGAGAAGTTAGTGAATTGTAACAAGTAAAATCAGTCTTGGCAATTAGTCTAGCAAGAGATGGTACATTACAGCCAATAAGAGTTGGCTTATTAAGAAAAGTATCAACATAGTTATTCATTGCTGTGGTTAAATCATCCAAAAGCCGGATTAGGGAGTTACCTTTAAAGGTGTAATGATTGCATACTGGCAAAGAAGGGTAAGTTAACGAGTAATAAGTTGGCTGATCTATATTTAATGTTAAATGTGTAGGTTCCATTATTGTTGGCCAATAACCAAGCTCATAATGGTTAAGATATGCGTCTTGGATTACTTTTATTGGTGCTAACTCTTCATTTGTTGCTGGAGAAAATCCAGGTAAATTTCCTGAGGCTATACTAAAGAGGTGTTTGATAGTGTTTAAGGTATACGGTGAAAAATCTAAGTTTCGCTTAACTTCAATTGCGTTGAGTGCTAATTGCCAACTTAAATTGTTACGCCAAAAGCTATAGGTTCTAAAATTCTCTACAACGCCAGTTCGATGCATTTTAATAAAGTAAATCAATCTGGCGCAGTAGCTTCTC
>CAYLRR010000013.1:0-118606 GCA_964386295.1 uncultured Neisseria sp. | reverse complement strand
GCTTTATTATTTACGAATCATATCTCCCTCCATAACTCCTAGTCACATGACTAGGGCTTCGTTATGGGGTCCTAACCCTCCACTATTCCTTTGAATCTTACTTGCGATAAGATAATTATTAAAGCCTTACTATTTGTAAAATTCAATACTAGGATTATTTATACATAAAAACCCTAGCTGGTGCCCCATCACTATGAATATTTAAGGGTGCTATGACTATTTTGCATCTGCCAGCTGGCGCTTCATCTAGCTTTAATGATTCTACGATCAAAATATCATTTTGTAGTAAAAGGATATGAACTTCTAAATTAGTTGATTCAGGATTATCAATACTAATACTATCCGTTCCAATAATTTTAACCTTTTCGTTTAGAAGATACTTGGCAGCATCTATTTCAAGGTATTTAAGATTTTTTATAAATACAATATCATTTTTCCGGATATCATGTTCCGCTAATTCTGCTATCTTAATTATTCCAGAATTTTCTTTAGGATACTCGATAATTATTCCATCTCCTACAAGATGTGATAAAGGATAATCTATACTTGATTTAGCATTTCTAATTACGTGTGCCGGAAAATCGATATGGGTACCAGAGTGATTACAAAATTGTATTTTTTGCAAACTGTATACTGAATCCATTCCTACTTGATAAATGTTTTCTACAATAAATTTAGGATCCCCTGGATAGACAGGGGTATTGCTATCAAGACGTCGGGTTAAATCATAAATAATACTCATATATATCTATTCCTAATTTTGCTAATTTGTTTAATTATTAACTTCAGAACAATATATCTTGTCTAGTTTAAATTAGCGAGTTTTAATACTATTTTTTACAATTTGACTAGCGTAGAGTGCTAGAAACTCAAGGATGTTAAGCAGTCTTTAAAATTGATAAATTCTTTGTAAAAGCCTACTGTTGATAATAATTAAATTAAGCTCTGTATCAGTAGCTACCATGATAATATCTTATAAAATATCTATAAAATTATCGAAAATCTGATGGTCAGTATTTTATCGTAAATTTAAATTTTATATTTTCATTTAAAAGCTGATATTTGGGCTTATAATTAATCTGTATAATATTATAAGCTCAATAATACCGGACACTTTTATCGCTACGGATTTAGTAAAATGTGATTTATTATAAGTCAATTTATTTATAAGAGTACTTTATTTATACTCAAATACGAAGAATATAAGGCTTTGTATTATGATTGGCTATTTGTTGATGCCTCGCAAGACTCAAATAGTTCAACAATTAATGCCAATCTCATAAACAAAGCCTAATACCCTTCATAATACATATAAATAAAGTATTCTTACGAATAAATTAAAACTATTTAAATATCAATTGTGAGAAACAGTAAATATAAAAGTGCCCGGTATTGAGTTATAAGTACTATTTAAGAATATTAGTTATGGAGATGGGAAAATGTCAACTGTCGTTTTATATAATAATTTTGTTGCACCAATATTAAGAGCTGTGGGTAGACTACCAGAAGTTGACAATGAGATAAAATTAGCTATTGGCGAATTTGGTACAAACCTGCGCGACTATACTAGTATTGATGCTGAGTATACTACTAATAAAGATGGTGAAAATATTTCAATAAATGAACATTTTGGAAATTTACTAACAGCAATTATTGAAGCTAAGGATTCTTGGCTATGGGCTTCTTTTTTTGATACTGGGACGACGAGAGCTGAGGAAAATTTATATTTATTGGAGACAGCAATTCAAGACTCAAGCCTTGATATGGATGGTAAGAAAAATTTAATTGACCGTATAATAACTGAACGAGCAAAGTTGGTTCATAAAAATTCATCCAGTTATTTTCATAATATTAGCAAGAACGAACGTCATGCAGTAATCAATGCTCGTAAAAGAATTACTAACTTAAGTTGGCAAAGTTGTGAGTGGTATGACGAAACAATAGATTATTCTTCATTACTGGGGTTGCCAAATGTTGGCGGCAATGACTGCTTTATTAATACTGCTTTACAATGTATCAAGTATAGTTCATTTAAAGATAAACTTGCTATTCAATTAGATCATTTATTTGATCACATAGCTCAACCTATAATGAATAAAGTTAAAACTAGCTTGAGTAATCCTTCCAATAACCAACATATTACTGAATTGAATAAGTTGATTTTAAACTGGATTATAAAGCCAGTTAATCTAGAAACTAAGTTACTAGAAGATTTTGCAGCTCACTTTAACTTACCTCTTGAATTAAATGGAATACAAGATAATATAAGAAAAAATTACAGTCAACAAGAGATTAAGTCAATTATCAATTTATTAATTTCCAAAGTATGCATGAAGATCCCTTACTTAGAGAGTGATTTATCTTCTAGAGAAACTGATGCTGATATGATCCGGCAAAAAGTAAAAGAACAAGTAAACCAGGAAATAACAGGGTTAATTAATAAGATAATCCCACCTGAAGAGCAACCTGAAATGGTGGATTATGCAGAGGTTTACTATTATAATCGAGAATCCCGAAATGAACTTTTAGTTTCTGCAGTAATTTCTGCAGTAATGATTAACGCTATTAAAAATTGGGTCTTTAACAGTAACTCATTTAATCATCTAAGTGCCATCAAGGCCATCAGATTCAAAATGGATGAAGGTAATAAGCAGGGGACTGCTCCTGAAATATTAAGTTTTCTTACTTCAAGTGTGGATGTTATTACTTATCATAGCACTGAAGACTTGGAGTATGCTACAAATAGTAAACTAGAAAAGCTTATTAACCTTGAGAATGTCACATTTGAGGAAATTGATAATGCTTTTGCGGCAGAGCCATATCCAGCAGACGCTAAAATCGATAGGAGTGAATATACAAATTTAAGCCAGGATGAATTACCTAAAAGATCAATTTATTATGAATATCTTACCAAAACAATCGGGAATTCTAATAATTCAGAATTGTATAGAAGTTTATTCTGTAAAGGAGAGGAAGCCACTGAAAATAGGGATCAAAAACTTAAATATCATGATTTTAAACATAGATTAATAGATAACCATAACAAAGATCCTGAGGCTATTAAGAAAATGCTACAAGCATTATATGATAATATCAGGAGCCTTAAAAAAGATAGGTTAACTTTAATAAATAGTGTAACAAATACTCCAATACAAATAGCTAATGCAGATGAGCTGGCCTACTGGTCTGGCTTGATTATTCATAGAGGTTCAGTTTACAGTAATAGTGAAAATAAGGCTGTTGGTAGTTGGGGGCATTATTATTGCTACGTCCGGATTAAAGAAGAAGGAGAGAAATACACTTGGTATTATTTTAATGATAAGTATGTAGATAAAATAGGCAGCGACCAAGATTTATTTGCAAAACTAACTACTAATAGATTAAATGTAGTAGCTTGTTATTAATGTAAGTTCTATTTGAATCAGAATTTAGTTTAATTACCACAATAGTGGGCATAATTTATAATTCAAAAAATTAAATTTTTCTGATTGAGTAAATAAAACTATTTATCCTCAAACAATCAAAGCAAATTTTTCGGTTTATAAGATGCCTGAGTATTAGGTTTAAATATACTCAGTTCCTAGAAAAGCCAAGTTAGCCTGGCCATTAAGAATATTACTTATTTCTATGGTTATGCCTGCTACCTTTTCCGGTTCTAGGTAAAAATAAAAAATTACGTTTTCAGTATAATCTATTGCTTTTATTTTGGCATGGCTTTGCAAAAAGTATTTAATTTTGTCAGCGATTGAATAATTGACTATAAGCTGACATAGCTGCATTTCAGATTTAATAACTATCTGGGCTTGCTCTAATGCTGCTTTGGTGGCGCTTGAATAGGCGCGGGCTAAACCGCCTGTGCCAAGCTTGATGCCGCCAAAGTAGCGCGTTACAATACTGGTAATATTGGTAAGATTTTCATGTTTTAAAATATTAAGAATTGGCATACCAGCAGTGCCGCTTGGTTCACCATCATCACTGAATTTCTGGGTTTCGCCGCTTATACCGATAATATAAGCATAACAATGATGGCTTGCTTTAGGATGAAGCTGCTGTATTTCATGTAAACTATTTTGAAACTCTGCCACACTATTAACTGGCTGTAATTGGCAAATAAACCGTGACTTATCGATTACAATTTCAGTTGTAACTGGACTTAGGATTGATGAAATTGTTTTCATCTTAGCTGTGCTTCTGGTTTAACAGGTATTGGTACATTAGATCTTTATTGCCACCCGCAATTTTATTAGTTAGATTAACGGCTTTTTTTGCTGGCAATTCGCTAGCTAAGAGTTCAAGAACTTTTATTTGCTCTAAAGAAATCTCTTCATTATTATTTTCTTGTGAAGCGTTGGGTAAAATCACCAGTACAAATTCCCCGCGTGTCTGATTCGAGTCGGATTTGATAAATTCAATTAATTTTGCTATTGGCATTTTCCTGATGGTTTCAAATTGCTTGGTTAGCTCTCGCCCCATAACAATGCCACGGTCCGCGCCAAGTACGGCCTGAATGTCCTTTAAGCATTCCAATATACGGTGAGGTGATTCATAAATTGTTACCGCATAATCGGAATTTTGCCATTTTAGCAACTGTTTTTGCCGTTGGCTTGACTTGCTTGGTAAAAAGCCATAAAATAAACTTGGGGTTTCAATTAGCCCTGCGACAGAAACCAGGCTTATATAAGCTGAAGCACCAGGAATTGGGCTTACTTGGTAGCCTTTTTCATGGATAAGATTACATAAACGCGCGCCTGGGTCAGAAATACCTGGCGTGCCGGCATCACTAATTTGCACTAGAGTTAATCCTTGATCAAGCCAGACTAGTACTTTTTGGCTTACCTCATTTTCATTATGCTCGTGCAAAGCGACAAGTTTTTTATTACTTATTCCATAATGATTAAGTAATTTCTGGCTATTGCGGGTATCCTCACAAAGAATAATATCAGCTTTAGTCAAAACTTCTACTGCGCGATAACTTATATCTGCGAGATTTCCTATCGGGGTAGCACATATGTATAACATTATTGTAATCTTTCAATCAATCAAGCGATAATTATACTAACAAATTATGATATAAAGTCAATTCAGTCGTTATTTTTAGCAAGCTTAACAATAATTTTAGTATAATTTATTTAATAAGTGATGTTACGCACACTAATAAAATGTTAAAGCAGACAATCTGCTTTATTAAAAAGTTAATTGATTTATAGCTCAAAATCTTCCGCATATAAAATTTTGTATTACTCGTTTGCTATTTGTTGATAAACTCACTTCACTCAAACAAATCAACAAATGAAGCAAACTTTCATAAACAAAATCTAATAAGTACTATAGTTCGTATAAATCAATTAACCATTTTAATAATCTTATTATTTTGTCCAAAAATTGAAAGTTCGTAACATTACTTAATAAGCTAACTACTCTAATTTGAAAATTAGTAGTTATTTTAAACTGCAAATCATTCAAAGCATATTGGTGTTAGTTCGATCAGTAGGGGATGATATGGCTGTTTTAAAAGGGAATATAATTGGAATTCTTAAAACTCTGGCAACCTTTAGCAATTTTATTAGTTATATTAATCTCCTGCCTTATTTGTATTTGTAAATTAAGGCCAATCCAAAGTAATAAGGACCAATTACTGGATAAAAAAGATAAGCAAATTATCTTGTTATTTACTTTATGCTACACTTTGCTAAGTTTTTTTCGGCTTGGCGAGATTAACCACTTTAAAGCCTGGCATGGCGATGCTTCTGATAAATCATTTATTATCCAATTTGCTAAACCTACAAACGTAAGCTCTATATATTATTATTATGGACTGGGGGATGGTAATCTACAGCTTGAGTTTACTAATGATCAAAATTTAAGTGGCCAAATACCATTTAATAATAATCTGGCAATCTATAAATGGATGCCGCTTTTGCTGCCTCCCTATTTCAAATATACTCAACTCAGAATCAGTGTCGATAAAGCCCCAATTGAACTTAAGCAATTAGCCTTATTTGATGCCAACCAGCAACTAGTCACCAACTATCATGTTATATCAGCAAATAATGATGAAAGTGAAATTAAAAGCATATTAGCTTCAGCACCTCCTGCAAATTATAAAAATACATTATTATCAAGCATGTATTTTGATGAAGTATACTACGCACGGACTGCATATGAATATTTACACGGCCTAAGCCCTTATGCCTGGGTTCATCCGCCGCTTGGTATTTTGCTAGTAGCTTTAGGCATAATAATTTTTGGTATGAGCCCATTCGGCTGGCGTTTTGTACCTAATTTAGCTGGGATTACTCTGGTACCGTTAATTTATATTGTTAGTAAAAGCTTATTTAAATCGCGAAAAGCTGCAATTATAAGTAGTATACTTTTAATGTTTGAATTTATGCATTTTAGCTTAACTAGGCAAGCTTCGATAGACTCTAGTGAAGCGGTGCTGATATTGCTCGAATACTATTATTTATATCAGTATTATCAGCTAGCTACCGATTTTGCCGAACGTAAATCAGTTCAGTATGTCTTATTTAAATGTGGCATATGTTTTGGAGTTGGTATGGCAATAAAATGGGAAGCCATTTTTACAATTTTTTCCATTTTGCCGCTCTTAGTTTATTGTGAAATTTGGCTTGGAAGGCCTCGCTTACTTGAATTATTAAAAACGATAGCTATTTATGCTCTCTTTTTGATAGTCATTCCGTTAAGTATTTATGCTCTAAGTTATATTCCCTATTTTGCTAGTAGCCCTGAAACAAATTTCTTCAAGTTCATAGTTAATCTCCAAGGCTATATGCTTGACTATCACACTCACTATGCAGAGAATGTAACCCATCCATATGCTTCCAGCTGGTGGGCATGGCCGATAATTTATCGACCGTTATCTGTTTTCTATTGGCAAGATGATGCAAGTAATTTAGCCAGCTCAGTTGTACTTATGGGTAATCCGGCAATATGGTGGTTTGGCATAATTTGTGTAATGATAACTCTAATATCTGCTATTAGATCGCGGGATAAGGTACCACTATTTTTGTGCCTCGCCATAATTTCTTTGTATGGTCCATGGATTTTTGTTGGTAGACTAAGTTTTATCTATTATTTCTATGAAGTGGTGCCTTTTTGGATTTTGGCAATTTGCTATGTATTTGAGGCTAATTTCTTTAAAAAGCGTAAATATCTTATCAAAGGTTATCTGCTTTTAGTAATTGGATTATTTATACTATTTTACCCGGCATTATCAGGTTTACCGGTGGCTCGGAGCTATGTAGTCCAATATCTTCATTGGTTTAGTAGCTGGAATTTTTAATCCGAGACTGCCACCGAGAATGTTCTGGTTGGTTTTACTATTTCTGTTTGGGCTTGGATTAGCGCTAATTCGCGTCGGTTTAATTCACGGGTTTTCTCAAATACGGCATAAACAGCGCTAGCAGTATGGGCGAGGCTTTCTTCAAGGTTTCTGGTGTCTAAATATTTTGCCAAGAATATTGCTGCCGTCATATCGCCGGAGCCATTTGGTTCAATTGGCATTTTTAAGCGTGGAGTTGAGACAATATAATTTTTATCTTTAGTTGACAATAACATCTCAATACTATCAGGCTGAGTATTAGCATGGGTTAAGCTGGTAACCAGTACATAATTTACTCCGCGGGAATGCAGAATTCTACAAGCTTCTTTTGCATCAGCCAATGTTTTAATTGCCACACTAGTTAATTCGGCAAGTTCAAATTGGTTAGGAGTTAATATTGTCGCTTCATCAATTGCTTGCTCACGGAAAAACTCTGGCACTCCAGGGCGGACAAATATGCCTCGATTAATATCGCCAATTACGGGGTCACAACAATAGATTAGATTAGGGTTACGCTCTCTTATCTTTCCCAGCCATTTAAGCAAAACTTCGCCCAGCGCCTTGTCGCCCAGGTAACCGGTTAATACTGCATCTAAATTGGCTAATATTCCTTGTTTGGCAAGTCCTTCAAATATTTTCTCAATATGCTCAATAGTCATAATATCACCAGTCCAATAGCCATAACCGGTGTGGTTGGAAAATTGAACTGTATTGATCGTAATTACTTCATGGCCAAGGATTTGGAGCGGGAAAGTTGCAGCTCGATTACCGACATAGCCATATGCGACATGTGATTGTAGAGAAAGAATATTTGCCATTATATAATTTTCTAAAATATCTAATTACTTGTTTTGTTCGTTAAAGCGCTTGATACATTCATCAATAAATTGGATAAAAGTAGTAATAAGCGGATTATCATATTCATTTAAACGGATTAAATAAAAATTGATTTCACCAAAGTTATATTCTGGTAATACTTTGATTACATCGCCTGTTGCTAACTCTCTTGTAAATACTATATCCCAGCCGCCGGCAATAGCGTGCCCGCTCATTGCAAATTGTTTTGATTGTAGGGCATTATTATTGAGAAACCTAGCCATATTTTCATGAAAATCTTCTTGGCCGCTTATGTGATGGCAACAAATTATATTATCTACTGAAAGATCTGAATTTAAAGTTCCCGTGGTTAAGTGTTGCTTCAATTCCTCAATAGTTGATGGTAACCCATATCTAGCGATGTATTCTTTAGTGCAATACATATAGAATTTTTGTGAAAACAGCTTCCTGATTTTTAATGTTTGTTGTTTGGGACGGTAATTTACTATAGCCAGGTCAAAACGCTCTTTAAAAATATCCAGTTCACGGTTTTGATAACAGATCTCGAGTTTTACTCCTGGGTGGGTTTGAAGGAACTCGGCTAAAAATGGTGTAATTACATAGTAAGACATAACAGTTGGCAGCGAAACCCGAAGAATTCCCTCCATGCCGTTAGCCGTATGTTGTAAACTATCGATCAGCTGTTGCAAATGCAATTGTTGGCTTTTTACTCCCCGATATAACTCTTCACCCAGTTTAGTTACTTCAAATTTTCGTGTACTACGCATTATTAACTTAAACCCCAGGCTTTGTTCCAAAGCTTGTAACCTTCTACTTACTGTAGCTTGAGTCATGCCAAGATTGCGTGCAGCCTGGACAAAGCTTCCTGCCTCAACCAAGGCAACAAAAATTGGAATATCATTAAACATCTACGATCCTTTAACCGAATATAGTTTTATATAATTCATCCATTTTTGCTTTAACCTTAGTGTCAGGAATAATTACGCGCCCCCATTCACGGTTAGTTTCACCATGGATCTTATTGGTCGCATCTATTCCCATTTTACTGCCAAGACCAGAGATCGGGGATGCAAAATCCAGATAATCAATTGGCGTACGATCAATCATTGTAGTATCACGCAGCGGGTCAACCCGAGTTGTCAGGGCCCAGATTACATCTTTCCAGTCCCGGATATTTACATCATCATCGACTACTATAATAAACTTGGTATACATGAATTGGCGGAGAAAGCTCCATATCCCGAGCATTACTCTTTTAGCATGGCCGGCATATCTTTTTTTAATCGAAACTACTGCCAAACGGTAACTGCATCCCTCAGGCGGTAAGTAAAAATCTACTATTTCAGGAAATTGCTTTTGTAGTAATGGTACAAATACTTCATTTAATGCCTCACCAAGTACAGCTGGCTCATCAATAGGCTTACCGGTATAGGTGCTATGGTAGATTGGGTTTTCACGCATAGTAATCTTTTCAATGGTGAAAACTGGAAAATTGTCTTGCTCATTATAGTATCCAGTATGGTCACCATATGGTCCTTCAACTGCCGTGTCTTCTGGGTAAATAAAACCTTCCAATACAATTTCAGCATAAGCCGGAACTTGCAGGTCAGACATGAGGCACTTTGTTAATTCAGTTCTACTCCCGCGTAAAAGGCCGGCAAACTGATACTCGGATAAGCTATCTGGAACCGGGGTCACTGCACCTAAAATGGTTGCTGGATCGCAGCCAAGAACTACTGCAACCGGATAAGGTTTACCTGGGTTAGCTTTGCAATGTTCTAGATAATCCAGAGCACCGCCACGATGCGATAACCAACGCATAATTACCTTATTTTTACTGATTACCTGCATCCGGTAAATTCCCAGATTTTGGCGTTTTTTGAAAGGCCCGCGTGTTACTACTAGGCCCCAGGTAATTAGTGGTGCAATATCTTCAGCATGACAATGCCAGATTGGTATTTTAGTTAGATCAACTTCGCTTGCATCAATAATCTGTTGATGAACTGGGGCTTTATTAATTACTTTAGGTAGCATGTTATAAAGCTGTTTGAGCATAGGTAGCTTGCTCCACGCATCTTTAAATCCTTTTGGCGGTTGGGGTTCTTTTAGTTCGGCCAAAAACTCACCAACCTCCCTTAGTTCACTTATGTCTTCGCGCCCCATTCCCAAAGCAACCCGCCTAGTTGTACCAAACAAATTACCTAGCACAGGCATTGAATATCCTTCCGGGTTTTCGAAAATAATTGCCGGACCAGAATTTTTCAATACCTTATCACAAAATGCGGTCATTTCCAAATGGGGTAATATTGGCGCACTAACTCTCTTTAGTTCACCGATTGCTTCTAAATTATCGATAAATTCACGTAAATCGCGGTATTTCATGATTCCATTCTTATTTTAATTTAATTATGAGATTTTACCATGTGCAAATCTATATCCAAGATATTTAAACACGAGAGCCTATTTGGGATAAGCATATTTAATTAATCAGATAGACTGTATTATGGTATGTTACATCAATTATTAATTAAGATACTTACCAAAAGTTGATTTTTCCAGTTTAAAATTTGAGTTTGCCCCAGTCACCAAAACCAAAGCGATAGGTTGGGGCTGCTCCAGCGCAAAATCCACTTTTGCGTAATTAGTTGCAGGTGATAAATTAATGCCTGCAATTTGCTCTTGAGTTACCAGATTAATTACGAATATGCCTGAAGGATTTCCTTGTAAGTTGTAATCTAGATTAAGGTAGTATTTACCAGCACCGGCGTGGATCATTTCAGTCATTAGGACTGGCTCAGAATAGAAGCCTGAATTAACTTGAATTGATAAATCACTATTAACCGCATACTGTGCATGGGGTGAAATTCTTCTAAATAGCGAACCAAAGTAATTATACTCATGATTGTTTTCTACAAATTGTGTATTCCATGGCATTTTTGCCCATAGAGTTTGGCCAAATCCGTAATTACTTAAGCTAAACCATGATAATGCATTTTTAAATTCCTGATTACGGAATTTATCAATATAGCTTGTAGTCGCTGGTGTAAATACAATGATTCCACTATTATTTCCGCAATCAATATCCTGATAATCCAGATGTGGAATTTTTGAATTTATTAGCGCTAAGGTATTTTGTTTATAAGCGTCGTTGGTGTAAACTAAAAAATTATTATTCGATAGATTCTCAGATAGGTTACGCTGCCAATTATAGTCCAGATTAGTTGCCATAGTTCCAATTACGCTAAAGCGCATATTGTCTTTAGCTTGAGCCATTAATGGATTTACTACCCAAAAGTCGCCCATACCATTAACCAAGTTATATTGGGATTTATGCTGGTTGATGCATTCAGATAGTTTTCGATAAGGGAACTCTAAAGTTTTAGAACTAAAACTTATATAAAATATACTAAAACAAGTACCAGCAATTAAGCCTATATATGTTATTTTTTCTAAAAAAGCCTCATTAATGGCTTTGTCTAGATATATTATCGTTGAAACTATGGTCAGGAATGAAAAAATTGCGGACAATTCATAATAATGGGCAATTGAATCAATAGCTATAAATACTGTACCATGCGAAAGAAAACCGCTAGTACTAACTAATATGAAATTTATGATGGTTAACAAAGCAAATATTTGAGTTATACTTAATTCAGCTTTAATTTTCTGCCAAGGTAGTAAGATAGCGATTAAAACTTTAAGTCCATAGATAAGGCTAAGAAGATATAATATCCGCAGAATAACTGTTAAAGCGTTAACATCTGAAAAAGTAAAAAATCTATTTATTGCCGTATATGCATTATTCCATTCATCAGTGAAGCTTACCTCACCACCACGCAATACAAAGCGTGCAGAGGTACTATAAGTTTCAAGGCAAAAAAATCCAAAATAGCCAACAACAAATATCAAAGCTAAACAAAGTCCCAATAGCCAGGCATTGGTTTTACCTATTTGGGTACCTCGAAAAAGTAACAGAATTAATAAAACGAATTCAGTTAATATTGCACCGTTGATAAAACGAAGAGTGGTCAGAGAAAAATATAAAGAGTAACAACAAAATAAAATTAGTTGCTGATAAGGGATTTTCTTTTCTTGTTGGATTTTATCCAGTAACGCAATAAACCAGCCAATACTTAGAATTATAAAACTATCGACAAAGATTAGGAATAAATCAGTAGCTTCTATAGGAACAGATAGCGTGCTCGAACCTGCGAATAAACAGATTAAGGTCCACGAAGTTATCCCTAACAAAATGCCATAGAAAAATCTGCTTTGGTGTTTGGCTGATAGCTTATTGGTTAATTTGACAAACATGATTGAGGAAAAAGCTAGCAAAATCAGTTCACATAGATTTGCAATCAAGAAAAATGCATTGGGCGAAGAATATGTAAAAGCTCCAATAAGCAATGAAAATATATGGATTATTGATAATTGGTTATAACCGGCTGCAGTTGTCCACGAAAAATAACCGCCATGCTGAGTATAAATATCTTTTATCCAAGAAAAATACTGATTCGAGTCACCATTAAATGCATTAACGGTAAAGGGATAAATAAATCCTAAACTAGTAATGAATAGAGCTATATAAATGAACTGCGAAATACCTAGTTTGGGTTTACTCATAAAATTCTCCGATAGAAAAGGGCAAGTGAATATTTTAAACATATCATAACCACAAGTCTACATTTTTCTAGTCAATTCTTGAATTTAAGCTAAATACTTAGTTATGAAAGAAGTCTATTATCGAAATTAATTGGAGCTTTTTCATAGTGTGGTAGAATTAAATGAAAAAAATCCGGAATGTTCCGGATTTTCTAATTTTAGCCTTTACGAGCTATTTTACGCATATCTAAAACGTGTTGTTCTTCAGCGCCAATCATGCCACGCGCATAATCTTCAAGATAAATTGATTTATCTTTAACTTCTTCTAATAATTCACGATATAATCTTGCTGCGTTAGTTTCATGCTCAATAGCTTCTTTTAGAATACTTTGTAAATCATGCTGGTGAGATTCTTTAATGCTTGCTGTTTCTAATGTAGGGTGACCATTTAAACCTGTCATTAATTCTCCAGCTTTTAATGCATGATCAAGTGACTCGGTTGCATGTCCTTTAAAATAACCAACAAGTGATAAGCGCTCTAGACCATGAACCATTAGTGAATAATGCGTATAACGGTTTACACCAGCTAATTCATGTGCAATAATTTTATCTAAAATCGCGCAAACTTTGCTCTCATCGATATTTAACATTCTATTTCCTTCCTTCGAGATCGGTTTATCAAGCCAGCTATTATACAACATTATTGACTTAATTGGAGTTTTTAACACTCTGAAAAAGATATTGCCAGCATGAGGTCTCAAGTATAACTTAGTTAGGATTATTATTTAATTTTATCAAAAATTAATGTATAACCTATTGAAATAAAATTATTAAATAAAAAAATAAAATTTTTTCTGATTCAGTGGTAGGGTAAAACGGTAAAGATATTATAATCCTGGCTAGTCTTTATGAGGGGGATTAACCAATGTTAATCAAAAAATTAATTCTACGAGCAAAAATTGCTAAGCCATGCCTGAGTATTGTTCGTCATATCGCCAATTTAATGCCTCCCTCGCAATCTTAATTGATCTTCCTTGGGGCAATTATACGATTAACCATGATATTTTAATCGTAGTCATAATTATGCCCAATCTTTAAAATTTTCAATTAATAAACTTAGATTATATTCGCTGGTTTTATTTAAACTTAAAAACAATTTGAAATTAAAAAATATCTAGAAAAATAATATATTCCCATTTAGGATAGTAGGAGGTAGCCAAATTAGCTACCAAGATACCTGCTTAAGGGGGCAAAGTAAAAGGGGTTGGTAATGAAAAACTTTTCTTTCGAGCAGGTACGCTTGAATAAAAATGATGCAGTTATTATTTTGCTCGCTGCAACGATAATTAGTATTTTAGGCTATGGCTGGAATGCGATGCATAGCAATTTTGATGTAAAACACTTGAGTCCAATTAGTTTGGATTTTAGGGTATTACCTTACTACACTCTTAGAACTACCATGCGCTTACTGATTGGTTTGGTTTTTTCTTTTCTTTTCGCAGTGGTTGGTGGGGCATTATCTGCAAAATATGCACCAATAGGTAGAGTAATGCTGCCTTTCGTTAATTTTATGGAATCTGTACCTTTAGTTGGCTTCCTAACATTTACAACGGTGTATTTCCTATCTATTTTCCCGCATAATGTAATGGGACTCGAATGCGCAGCAATTTTCGGCGTTTTTACCGGACAAGCATGGAATATGATGCTTGCGGTTTACCAGACCTTACGAATTGTGCCTGATGAGTTAATTGAAGCGGCAAACATGTTTGGATATAATGGCTGGCAGCGCTTTTGGCGTTTAGAATTTCCATATACTATTCCAGGATTACTTTGGAATACTATGGTTTCACAGTCTGCGGCATGGTTTGCCCTAGTTGCTTCGGAGGCCATTCCGGTCCGGAACGAGACTGTTGCGTTGCCGGGCGTAGGCTCATTTATTGCCGAAGCTCTTGATAAAGGTGATATCCACGCAATCCTCTACTCAATTCTTGCTTTAATAATTAATGTAATTATACTTGATCAATTATTGTTTCGGCCGTTAGTTAAATGGTCGGCAAGGTTTAAATATGAGGATTTGGCAAGCAGGAATTTAAATAGTTCCTGGTTTTATGACACGATTGTAAGCTCTACCGTATGCAAGTATTTGCACGCAGTTTTGAACTTTTTTGGTGATTTTGCCATTTATACACTGCCAAGGCTTTGCCGCAGACTTAAATTTGATAAATTACTTGTTATCGGTCGCTTAAATGGTTTATTTGCGCGTATATGGTATGTACTTGTGGTTGGGGCATTAATTTATTATGGTCTAGAACTTTGGAATTTTTTCCCAAAACACGATTTACCGATTTTTCCGCATATTATGCTCTTAACCGCATTACGGGTATTTGCTGCCATGATTTTAAGTATCATGATTTTTGTGCCAGCAGGAGTATGGATAGGTCTAAATCCACGCCTAGTAAGAGTATTTCAGCCAATAATCCAGATTTTGGCGGCGCTGCCTTCAAATATCTTTTATCCATTAGTAGCAGTCTATTTAATTGCTTTTCACCAGGATTTAAGCTGGTGGTCAGTATTTTTAATTATGCTTGGTACCCAGTGGTATGTCTTATTTAATGTAATCGCAGGGGTAAGTGCAATTCCCAACCAGTTATTAGAAGTTAGCAAAGCATTTAATGTTCGTGGATTAATGTGGTGGACAAAATTTATGCTGCCAGCGATTTTTCCCTATATCGTTACCGGGATAATTTCAGCGGCTGGCGGGGCCTGGAACGCCGCTATAACCTCTGAAGTCATCCAGTGGGGTAATGTGACAAAGTCAACGACTGGGTTAGGCGCATTTATTGCCAATACGACAGCAAATTCGCAAACTGCTGAGGCTGCTTTAGGCTGTACTGCAATGTGTTTTATGGTGGCTTTATGTATTATCTTTATCTGGCATCCACTATATCGTTTAGCAGAAAATAAATTCAAAATTAATTAAATTAGTTAAAAATCTATAAAGCTAAATGGTCTTATAGATGATTAAGCTATTTATCAAGAACGGATTAAATTATGAAACAAAATAACGTATTATTTGAAGTTAAAAATGTATCAAAACATTTTCATAAAAGTAAACTAGAGCGCCAAACAGTAATCAGTGAGGTAAATTTAACTGTTCATGAGGGCGAGATTATTGCTTTTTTAGGTAAATCCGGTGCCGGAAAATCAACCATGTTACGAATAATGGCTGGGTTACTTCCTGCTTGTAGCGGTGAAGTATGTTGTGAGGGGCGGCTAGTCGAAGAAGTTCGTCATGAATTAAGTATGGTATTCCAGTCGTTTGCCCTAATGCCATGGTTGACTGTCTACGAAAATGTAGCTTTTGGCTTAAATGCTAAAGGACTAGCTAAGGCTGAAGTACGGGAAATAACTGCTCGTATGATGAAACTGATCGGATTAGCTGGCTATGAAAAAGCCTACCCTAAAGAACTCTCCGGCGGTATGCGGCAGCGCGTTGGGTTTGCACGGGCCTTGGCCGTTGAACCTAAATTATTGCTTTTAGATGAGCCGTTTTCTGCATTAGATATATTTACCGCGCACAAATTACGCCATGACCTAATTACAATGTGGGAGGCGCAACAAATTAGCACCAAAGGAATGGTGTTAGTAACTCATAATGTTGAAGAAGCAGTAATGGTTGCGGATCGGGTTATCTTCTTCGACAGTAACCCAGGTCGGATTGGCCGCGAATTTGTAGTTGATATGCCAAGAAGTAATCGGACAAAGCTCAATACTATGGAATTAGTAGATGAAATAAGCCAACTACTTACTGAAGAGATTGCACGCTCAGAATTAGCTGCCAATCAGGATTTGGACTTGGAATATCTTAAACTGGTAGTTTGAAGATCAATGAAATGCGGGTCTACTATGCTAAAAGAGTAGATTCGCTTTTTAACTAAATAACTGGACACATTTAATAAAATTTAACTAACTATTATCTGATTTACTAAACAGGTTATTTGTTTATAACTCAAATCTTCCGCATAAAAGATTTTGTATTACTCGTTTGCTATTTGTTGATAAACTCGCTTCACTCAAATAAATCAACAAATAAAGCTGCCTTCGTAACCTATATATATTGCCTGCTTCCTTCCTGGATATCTAAAATACAATGCGAATGATTCTCATTCTCATTTATAATAATGTATTGGAACATCAATATGGATAAAATTTGGGAAAGTTTTTCGCCCTGGACTTTAGAATTATGTTAACCATAATAACTACTGTGAGTGGGGGACTTGGGTGAGCTCAAATTAAGCAATTATACTAATTATTCTAAGTCTGTTGTCCTTTTGGGCAATTAGAAGAGTTAGAGGGTTGAGTATAGCTGCTTGTTTATTGCGATTTCCCTAAATGTGTTTATACCTTTCCAAATTAAGTATATTCCTGTTGGTGTCTATATATAACTTAAACCAATTTAACTTATGGATTAAAGACGATGCTAAACAAAAATCTATTAACAGGGGTTTTGACAATACTAAGTAGTGGCGTATTTGCAGAAAACAATTTGACACAAGAGGCGATAGCGAATCAAGACCAGCAGGTAAGTAGCTCAGGAAATTATATTGCCCGAGGTAATTATCTAGAGAATCCCTATTTGGGCATGCCAAGTGGCGGCGGAACTGCAGAAATTGCCGAAAGTCAGTTACAAACTATGAATGCAGCACAAAAACTATTTTCAAGCGGGACCTGGAATGTATTTGGCGCATATAGTTATGTTAATCAGAATGGAGCTAATAATAATGGCTATGCCATTAACTTGTTTGCTCAAACAGGAAGTCTCGCAGGTTTTTCCGTTGGGGGCCTTATGACTATTGCTAATCCATTTTATAGTGAGGAAATTAATCCAGCGGTTTTTTCCCAGCAAGCAGGTACTTTACCGATCGAAAAGCAGGTTACACCACAAGAGTTGTTTCTTGAATATCAATACTCAAATATAGTTCAGGCTGATGCCGGCTGGATCGGCATAAGTAATAGCCCTTGGATGACTTATTACCAAAATAATTCATTGAATTTAATGACTTATCAAGGTGCATTAGTAAATCTCCATCCTGGCGGCGGCTGGCTTTTAACTGGATTTGCGATTAATAAGTCACAGCTGTATGGGGAAGAAGGATTTGGTCAATATACGATGTATAATACCAATTTTGATTATGGGACTGGAACCGCAAATATCGGCCAAACAACCACCCCTGGTGCATTGGGTTTTGGTGCTAGCTGGAGTGATATAACTAATAATTATAACTTTAGGCTTTGGGCTTACCAATTTGCAGATTATGCTGATTTATTCTATGCTGATACTACAATCAAATTGCCAGTCAACGACCAACTTGGGTTTACTCTTGGCTTCCAAGGCGCAGTAGAGGGAGGTAATGGTAGCGTAAATATTCTAACTGACAATGGTTATGGCGATATAATACAGAGTAATATGCTTGGTGTACAACTTGGGTTTAATTATAGTATATTTGGATTGCAATTAGGCTATAACAATATTTGGGGCCCTTGTAATGCGTATGAATGTGGCGGCTTAGTTTCACCATACACCTACCAGGTTGCTTCTGATCCACTATATACTACTGGTTGGATGCAGGGAATGGTTGAGAAATCTTCGGGGCAGGCGTATAAAATAGCACCATCATTAAGTTTACTTAATGGAAATTTGATTATTTCACCAAGCTATCAATACTACCTGACTTCGATTATCCCGAGCTCATCTGAGTATGATCTTACTATAAGCTATTCGGTACCTGAGATTAAAGGACTTACTTTCTTTGGTGGTTATGGATACATTCAGCAGCCGTTTGAAGCTGGTGGGGATACTTATCAAGGTCAATTAATGGTAAGTTACTTATATTAATAACTTAAAGGGAGAAAGAAATGGCGAAGGTTACTTTGAATGATTTACAGTTTTATTATGAGATAAGTGGCAGTGGAGATGAAGCGCTAGTCTTAATTGCGGGACTATCATGTGATAATAGCCATTGGAATTTGGTAAAAGAGAAATTAGCCAAACATTACACTTTGATTTGTCCTGATAACCGTGGCGTAGGGCGGACAGAAGTTCCGGAAGGTAATTTCACAATTAGCGACATGGCATCGGATGTAGCACAATTATTAAATTATTTAAATATTAACAAAGCAAATGTAGTTGGGCATTCGATGGGTGGAGCAATAGCACAAGCTATTGCCTACGAATTTCCAGAGATCGTAAATAAGCTGGTTATCAGTAATTCATTTTGTAAATTTAAAACCCGCTCACTGATATTTATGAATACTTTAGCTTCTATGTACTTAAATAATCTACCATTGGAAAAAACTGTTCCGGTGAATGTGCCATGGGTATTTTCTAATCAGTTTTTAAGCCAAGAAAATATTATTGATAATATGATAGAGATAAAAAAAGCTTATCCATATTGTCAATCTCCTAGAGGATTTGCGTTACAATTAGCAGCAATTACAGAGTTTAATTCATTGGGCTGGGTCGGGAAGATAAAATCCCCAACTTTAATTATAGCCGGGGAAGAAGATTATTTAACCCCAGTCGATGATTCTAAGTATATGCATAGTGTGATTCAAAACTCTAAGTTCATTTTAAACCGAGGGGCACATGTGCCAATGATTGAAACATCTGAAGAATTTACCCAAGAAATATTAACTTTTTTAATTTAGCAAAATTCAAATGTGCTGCCGGCATCTTATAAACATTGACTGTAGCAATCTTTAGGTTTTTGTGGTAGAATTCGCTAAGAGAATAATCAAAGTCATTTTTCACTAATTACTTTGGTTTTTGTGGATAACTTATTGTTAAATTAATTAAATTTTTCAAATGCGTAGAATTTTTCTAAATTAACTCTATTCTTGCAATTCTAAGATTTTTCTAATTAAAGCTTGATACCAATGCTTATTGATAAAAAATAGAGACTTTCGATTAAAATCAAGAATAGTTAACTGCGCAATTTGAAAATATATTTATAATGGGATTTTATGAAAATAGGCAATATCTTACTTATATGTCTTGCTTCCATTTTGCTAATTAGTGGATGTTCAACCGAGGCTTCGGTTAAAGTTTCAGATCAGTTAACTGCGCCATATATAACAGATACTGATCACCAGCGTGAGGATGATACGGCATTAGAAGATAAAATCAAGCAATTACTGGCTGATCAAGTTCCCGGTAATAAAGTTAAAGCAATGGTACTTAATTATGATGTATTATTAGTAGGACAAGTTGCAACTAATGCAGATAAAGATAAGGTAGCTAATATTGTTAAAGGATTACCAAGCCCTAAAAAGGTATTCAATTACATTAACGTAGCAAGTAAACCTGTTTTAAATACTAGTAGTACGATTACAACTGAAGCAATGACCCGGTTAGAAACTCAGAATAACATTAATGGTAATTCAATGAAAGCGATTACTGTAGACAATATAGTTTATTTAATGGGTACCAATATTGGCGATTTATCAGCCTTGAATACTGCAATTGAGGGTATTTATTCGATTCCAGGAGTCAAGAAAATTGTTAATTTGGTACAGCCGGGGGATCGTGATTATTATAGTAGTCCATTACCAACTCCCCAAGGATAGCTAGTTTCGCGTTGGTTTTATTTTATTTAGAAAGGTACAGCTGATAATGCTGTACCTTTTGTCATTTATTTTTACATTTGTTGCATTTAACTTATTGAATTTAAATAAGGATTATAAAATATTTACTATTAATAAGATTTTACTCTGTTGCCAGTATAATTAAATATAAAATGCTATCTGAAAAATAACTTTGGAGATAAGCATGAGTAAAGTTTTAACTAGTCTTTTAATGATAGTGCCATTTTGTGCTGTAGCGATGGAAAATCCAGCTTGTTCACCTGAAACCAAGCGCCAAGATATTAATCAAGCGGTTAAATGGTACCGTGATTCTGCTGAGAAAAAAGCCCTATATAACCAGGTATATATGGTAGCGACAAAATATGTACAAAATTGGATAAGAACCAATCATCCGCAAGCCAAGACCTGGGGAGTAGTATTAGACATAGATGAGACTACCTTAGATAATTCATGGTATTTCCGCAGGTGCGGCGACTTAGCTAGCGATGAATCTAATTTTAGCCATTACGTAGCGATTCCTGGCAAATCAGTAGCGCTACCTGGGGTTGCCGAATTTACTAAGCTAGTACATAGTTTAGGTGGTTATGTGAGTTTAGTATCAAACCGCGATGGTTCGTTTAAAGATAGTACAGGTAGCGTGCTTGAAATGACTGTCAAGAATTTGACACAGCAACATGTCTACTTCGATCAAGTAGTTTTAGCTAATCGAAAAGATTCTAAAACCCCAAGTGATAAGAACCCGAGGTTCAATTCCATAAACAATGGCAAATATGATAGAACCCAAATGGTATGGTCAAATACCTTACCAGCACATAAAGTGATTGCTTATTTTGGTGATAACATCCAAGATTTTCCAAAGTTTAAACAAGCTAAGTTAAATGCTTTAGATGAAAATAATAAAACATTCAGTATTTTCGGTAATGGCTATTTTATAATGCCTAACCCAATGTATGGCAGTTGGGAAGCAAATCAGTTTAATTAATTATTGCAAGTTAAATTTAGCAATTGATTAATGTTGACGCAAATGCCCATAAAAATAAACGATAGTGATACCGCTTTCACGCGACATCCTGCCTGGATTAGTACCAAGTACTCCTTGTGGTACTTTGCTATGAAGGGCATTATAATAATTTTGCCATAACAGTAAAATGTTTTTGTCACTTCCCCCAGTGAAATTCATTGGTAGTTCGTGGAATATTGGCTGATTATTAGCTTGTTTAAATGAATAATCGATCAGTTCAGAGCAATAAAAAGCTTTACCATTGGCCGGTATGAAGGTAGGATTATATGGCTTACCTAATTGAGCTTTTGCTATTTTTATTGCAGCAGGAATAAGTGCTTGATATTGTTGTGTTAGTCTGCCTACCATCACGCGCGGCTTGCCATTTTCATCCAGGCTTCGCTGTAAAAAACTTGTAAGCGGAGTAATGACTACTCCTTTAGAGTCAGCCTCAATTACCTGCGGGTTTGATTCCGCACTAATTACCATTGCAACATGTGATACATAGCTATTGTGATAGCCGAAAGTGACACTGTCAATGCTATCACACATTTGTCCACAATTTAAGTCTTGAAATAATAAGTCGCCTTTTTGCAATTTGAATGTTTGGGGAGTGGGTAAACTTTGCGCATAAGAGTATGCTGCCGAAATTGTAAACATCACAGCCGTAAGTAAATATTTAAAACTTAAATGTGTCATTTGCTTCCTTGTAAATCTTTCAATTGCTTAACGCGAGTTTGTTTATTCACAATCCTACATTTTATCAAAATCAGATTACATTAAAAATATCTAAATTTAGAAAGCTTAAATCTTATTATTATTAAAAATTGGTTTCTCAGAAACAAACTCAATACCGGACACCTTTATCGCTAGAGATTAGTAAATCCAAATTGTGCGTAATATGAAATAAAAATGTCTGGTATGAAGAGAAGCTAAGAATAAAAGGAACATTTGCTACCACATAACACTGTAAGGTAAGTACTGAATTTGCGTAAATACTTTTAAATTGATGATTTTATAATAATTGTCTTTTACTCGGAAACGTCCGATTTTAATAAATTTTTTATAGAAATATTTATGCTTAAGAAACTTGTGCTAATTTTATCTTCAATAAGTCTAGTAGCTTGTGGGCCAGGTTCATCTGGTGCTAATTCAAGTACTGATCAAGCCTTGCAATCAAGATCAAATCAAGTTGGTGGTCCAAATGATGATATTGATTTATGGACTAATATAACTTCAACTGATGGAGCTGATCTTCCTAGCAATATGAATATTGTTGCTCAGAATAATAGTAACTATAATTTAACTTTTGTTGGGTGTGATAACGGACCTTATGCCACTATCCATTTAACCGATATTCCTTCAGGTTACCGCTTTCCCAAAACTACTAATTATGATGCACAATGGGCATTTCTTGATGCCGATGGCAATGGGTTATTTGCTGCTAGCCAAATTAATAGTAATAGTATTGCGTTTAATAACACCCCACAATCGGCGAGCCAATTTAATTGTTACTACAAAGTGTTTATTCCTGAGGCAAATGACTATATGTATATTAAATTGGTTGACCATTCATATGTTGCAAGCAGCTATGATCACTGGCCAGCAGATGACAGCCTAAATAAACCGCAAACAGATGAGAAAAGCGCGCAGACGGACGCTATGTGGCAAAATATCATTCAATATGGCGTTTCTGCATTTAGTGGAATTGTGACAGGAGCTACAGGCAGTTGGTTAGCATTTAGCAGCCGTGAACCAAGTATTGATTTACAAACTTATCTGCAAAATTATATGAATACCCAATCTAATAATTTTGCTAATGAATTTACCCAAAGGGCATTTACCATTAAAGATAAATTCAATAAGGGTAATACGGCAGAAGCAGACGAAGAGTTAAATGAGCTAATGGAATTGGTAAATTCTAAAGGTGGAAAATATTTTCAAATTACCAATGCTGAAGAATTTAAGGAAATGTTGACTGAACCAGGCCGTAGTCTATCTCCGGCATTAAAATTTAATGAAGTGACAGGCGAATATACTTTATCAATTCCGGGAACTGGTGCAGAAGCACGTCAATATACTCGACTGGTCTTAAATGGTGATTCATTTTTAGATTATCCATATATTGAAGGTAAAGGTTTACCAATTAATATTAATGATATAGCAAGAAGCATGGGTATAGACCCGGTAAAAGATCCTGATGCATTACAAAAGCTTTTAGCGCGCGGGAAGTATGCAAGGCAGGCTCCTTATAATACTTCTGAATTTGCCGAAGAAGGTGAGCTTGGCGAAATAGAGGACTTTGCTAATTTGGCAGATCTACCATTAAAGTCAATCACCCCGTATGTAGCTGGTTCAATATTAGCTGGTACAGGCGTTGCTGTGGCAGAATATTTTCTGTTTCAAACGGTTATGGATTCTTTATTAACCGATCCTGGAATCGGTGATTTTTCAACTGGAGTTAATCATCTTCGGTTTGATCAAATAACTCAAGCTGATGCTTCTAGTTGGAATGCCAATCATCCGAATAATCAGATTGCTGCAAATACAAACTTTACTTCATACGGTACCGATCCGGTCACCGGAAGAAACTCTATACAGCAAAATGGAAAATTTAACTTTAGCGACTCTTCAATTGATTCACAAATTGTTTTAGATATTCAGCTCAGTAATTTAACAAATCCTTGGACTCGCTATCATCAATATAATGCAAGTATAGTTAATACTGACCCTTATGTTGGTTGTGTGGATAAAACTGGTAATAGCTGCTTAAATGGGGTTACACATAAAGGTGACTCAGTTATTTATATGGCTATTAGTGACAATACTGTAGATACAGGAAAACAGCTCAAAGATATTTATACGCAAAGCCAATTTGCCTATGCCGGACTTGGAGAATTAGCTGTAAGTTCACTATCTCCAGCGCCGATAGTCAGTTTACAGCAAACTACAAATAAAAAAACAGGTACGGTAATGTTTTTACCTAAATTAAAACCTCAACCAAAAATGCTTGCAAGTAACAGGGTCCCAGCGGCAACTTCGACTACAAATGCTCTAATTTTAAATGGCAGTGAGGTTTCAAATTTAAGTGTAACAGTACCAGCAGGATCGACAGCTGGCGTTAAGAGTGCTCAGGCACAACTTGGCGGTGGCTTGAATGTTACCTATGTTGAAGAAGATGAATCTGGAACTAATCAGTTTGTGGTTGCGCGCAGTGTAAGTGCAAGCAATTTATTAACTAATAATCCAGATCAAAAGGCGACTGCAAGTGTTATTTACGCTAAATATAATTGTTCTTACCCGGATGTATTAAATCAAGCCTGCCCATTAACTGTTAGCTTATTAACTGATGGAGATGGGCAAAAGCATGAAGGAAGTTTATATATTTCAGATCAGAACTCGCTAATTACCAGGGTTCCCGTATATGTAAATTATCACTTAATTAGCGAACCTGAGAGCTCGCCACAGTTAACGCAAGGCGATCCAGGAGCAGTAGTACACCTAAACTTAACAAATGCCAGTGCAATCAAGTATTCGCAATTTCAATTTAGCGGTTTACCAAATGGCGTAGTATTAGCAAATAATACTTGTGCGAATGGTTTATCCAGTGGACAAAGCTGTACTGTGGATGTTAATGCTAGTAATGCTACTGTAACAGGCAACTTTAATGTAATTATCAGTGGTATTCCAGTGGCAGGATCTGGAAGTACTCAAGGTGCGGATCAAAGCAGCCTTGGCCTAAATATTGTTCCTGGTTTCTAATAAACTATGGGAACCTAGCCAGCACTATTATTTAGAGCTGGCTTGTAAATTACTTTTAAGAGCATCTAAAAATGTATAAACCTTTAATTAAAAATTCATTACTTGCTACACTTGTGATGACAAGTCTCGTGGCTTGCGAAGGTAGTAATCAAAATAATTCATCCTTGAACCAGGCTCAGTCTACTGGCAATTTAGCAGCACGCTATAAAGATAGTGGTTATCAAGTGGAAAGTGTCGATATAACTACACTTAATTTTGGTCCTGAATCAGCTATAAAGCAAGGAGTAATCAAAGGTACTTCTCCTGATGGTGCAGTTACGATTACACTTTCCAATATACCTTCAGCCTCTTATGCTGATTCATCAACTCCTGGAGTTCAATATTGGAGCGAACCTGAAGTACCTTTTATTATCAATGTTAATTTTAATAGCACAGTTGACCCTTCATTTCATTTAAGTAGTCTCTATAATGATTTAAAAACTAATAAAGTGCTTGCCGGGCACGTAATTCAGTTAGATACTTCAAACTGTGATAATGCAACTAAGCAAGCGGGGACAAGCTGCTCAATATATGGAATGTACGCCGGCGATGCGATGGCTAATAATATTGTTAATGACATCCATTTTATTTTTAGTGTTAATCATAACAATTTTGATTTTGTTATGCCAAACGTTGCTAATTCGCACTGGACTAATGACAATGTGCCGATTATAAATGATCTGGGCAATAATGATATTTTATGGATGAATAATTTAATTGCCCAAAATATAAGTGGTACCGACTTAATACACCCGATGGAGGTTGATAGTCCTGCTGGGCTAGTCAACTATGGCAGCGCGGAAGTAGCAGCTACGCCAGGCAACCCCGTGATAAAAATTCGCCAAGCTGTAAACTTTGCCCCAACCCCGATGACAAGCTTCCTGGCTAATCGTTTAATGACTAATTGCGGTGATCAAGGTGTTGCAGTTGATGGGATATGTAATTATTCTTTTAATTATACGCCTTCTCTTAGTTCTACGACGCTTGGAACATATAAAGAACGTTTCGTTTTTAGCTATAATACAACTGACGCGGGTATAAATTTTTCTAAAAGAGCTTTAATCTCCTCAGGTGACTTTTCGCCAATTGGGGATTTGAAATTAGATCCTTTGCATGGACAGAATTCTTTTATGATTAGTAAAGGGACTGTTGGCAATGACTATTTAGCATATGCCCCAATAGATAGTAATTTTAGCTTAAGCCTAAAGGATGAGCCAAGCTTTAATATCGGCTCTAATATTGATCCCAGTTCAAATACCCTTTTATATTCGTTTGGCGATATTACTGAAGGGGTTCAGCAAGTTCCATTGAACCAAGTTATTAATAATTTCAAGATTACTTATGATCCTAACTGTTTCCAAAGTGGGTTTAATTCTTCTTACGATAACCCATTAAGTGGAAGAAGTTGTAATGTTACGATTGACAATAGTGATGGAGGGTTCCATTATTATAATAAACCTTTAACTTTTGCACTTTATGCCAATTATACTTCTGAAATTGATCAGCAGAATTTTAGTCAATTATTGGGTTATATAACTTTAACTTCAGCACCGCTACCTGCATTACCTGGTGGCAGTTATCTGAATAATTGCAGAAATCCACAATGGGTATACGAGCAGTATGCAACTTCAAAAATAACTGCTTGGTGTGGTCCATCATACAGTTTCCAGCTAACTATTGATTATGGTAGGGAGTGTAACCCTGGCTCTACTTTGAGTTATCTTCAGGGCGACCCAATGGCTGGGATCCCTATGCAGTTAATTTGCGATAGTTCGAAGCCAATGCCGCCAAAACCGCCGCTTCCTGGACAGTTAATTCCAAAGGGTAATTATTTAACTTATTGTAAAAATATAGTTTATTCAGGCGATCCAAGCGCAACAGAGATTGATAATATCTCGGCTATTTGCTCTAATAATCAATGGGCTCCGGACCCTAGTGACGTTAAGATACTGTCATATTCATTTTTTTGCCAACCGGGTTCAGATGTTAATTATGATGGTACTAATTTAGTATGTGCTCATTGGAAATCAAATTGGAATCCAATTTAGTACAAAATCTAATTAACTGATCTATAAGTACCTTATTGTATTTAATAACTATTTCAAAAGTGAAAGCAAATGAAGAATATAATGTTATTTAGCTTATACGCAAGTTTAAGCATATTTTCTACTTATGCATTAGGTTGTTCTCCTGGTAGCCAATGTGGCTATAACCCCAATTTAGTGCATAATGTTAATATTGATGTAAAACTTACTGGCAATATCCAGCCAAACCAACAGATCTTCTATAGTGTTTATAATAATAGCACAAAAACATTAACTACAAAAAACCAAGTTGCTCAATTGACTAATAATGAATTTAACTTTACCCTAAACGGGGATTTGTTAAACAACATGCAAGTCTCGTATACTTATCAAAAAAGTAATTCCTGGACTATTACCATTTATGGAACACGCTATGGACACAATGATATAGCATATAGTTTTCAGGTTGATTTGAGTAATACTAATGTTAGTATTACTCAAGATATTACAAATGGGTGGGGAATTTTTTACGCAGCTGGAACTGGCGGTTATAAAGTTACTGCTGATGCCGGGCTACAAGGCAATATAACCATCAACGCAAGTAATAACGGCCAGCCTACTTGCGCGGGCTATGATAAAGCTTATTATTATGAAGAGGACGAAGGTAACGATATGAATGGTGACCCAACACCCAATATGGTACTAACCGAAACAGTTCAAGTTCAATTACCGTACGTGCTAAGTACATTTGAAAGAACCGGGTTACAACCTTATATTTGGCAGAAAAGTTATACCTATACTTATGGGGATGGTAATTTAGCTGATCTTTTGATAAAACCAGTGCCTGGCTGTAGTAACCTTACGCCGTTAAATTCTAGTGTAAAAGCGACTGCTTCTAGATAATGCTTTTTTGTTAAATTGTCCCTTGAAGAATTCTGCCTATATATTTAATCCGGTAATAGTGGAATTAACTTAAAAATATAAGCTTTCTCTATTAGTTGGCTGATATTATATGAATCAAGTTTAGAATAAAGGCGCTTATCGATTATTGACTGAACTGTAGATGGCGCTACAATTTTCTTATCTATTACACTCAATATATTAGCAATTTCTTTAGGGGATTTATTTAATGACAGATAAAAGAGAACTTCCCGTTCACGTTTAGTCAGGTTTGGTGGCTTTATTGCTAATGCTTTGGGATTAATTCCTAAGCGTTTATGTAATATCTTTATTTGGTAAGCATGTATCAAATGAAAAAACTCATTTACCAGATTATTAGTTAATTTTTCCTGCTCAGTTAGGTTTTTGTAAAATTCTATTTCTGCTTGCTGTTTTTTAATTAATAAATTTTGTTTACCCTGTTCATTTTCCTGTCGTGCTTTCTCTTGGGGTAGCTGTGCTATATCAGTTTGCTCTGTCAAGTTCATCGTGTTTCCCATTATCCCGATAATTTCACCTATACGATTATATAAAGGTCTTTTATAGGTAATTTGGACTATCTTTTCGCCATGTGGCCCAATAGATGACTCTTTCCATCTTAAAGGTTCTTCACGGGTAATGACTGCTGCATCTTTCTGTCGAAAATCTGTAGCTGTTTCTCCATCAAATAAGTCATAGTCTGTTTTGCCAATAATATCTCGAGGGTGCTTTAAATTGATCATTTTGGCTGCATAATTATTACAACCTAAGTAAATTCCCTTACTACTTTTCCAATAAAGGCTACTTTCCACTGCGTCAATAATACTAGTGAAGTACCAATCTAATGAAATATTTGGATCATAGCTAAGGGCATTTGGGTATGATGAATCTTGTTCAAGGGGTATCTCTAACTTATGCATTTATATTCCTAGAGTTAATTTTTCATCCGGCCTAGAAGAACAAATTAATAATTATAGTTAACTGATAAAAGGGTTTAAATTTGTTCTGGTTTTGATTAATTGTAAATTATAGCTAGACAAAATAATGAATTTGCTTTAATCTTTAGAGAATAAAATTATGTATGAGATTTTTATTAACTGATGTTGTTGCACCCTTTTCCAAATTCTAGTAAAAGATATAGGCTTTATCAAAAATGTTATTCTATTGATTTATTTAAAGAAAACGAGTATATCAATAAATTGTAAACGAGTTGTTTCGTTTGTAGCCTATGCTAACGGCTATATTTTTTTTCTGTATATTGCTAATAATGTACTTTTAAGGTCGGGAAAACTAAATTGAAAATTTTCCTTGATAAGCCTAGTTGGCTTTATTAACAAGCTATTGAGGAAGAGTTCTTGACCCATTTGGCCAAAGAGGGTTTTAATAATGAATGAGGGTAAATTAAGCCAATTTGGTCGCTGCCAAATTGCAGCGATTTCACTGCTTAACCTACGGTTAGTTGTGAATTCTGGAGCTACTAATGTATAAATTCCGAGCCTGCGTTGCTCGATGATCTCTTTTAAAATTGCTAATAAGTCCGGTAAGGCTATCCAGGGGAAAAATTGGGAACCATTGCCAAGTCTGCCTCCAAATCCGAACAAGAAAGGCCGTAGCATCTCAGGAAACGCGCCGCCCTTGGCACTAAGTACGACACCAAATCGAGTGATTGTTAATGGGCCGTCATAATTAAGTGCTGCAGTCTCCCAAGTTTTTGTAATTTGCTGAGAAAAATTCTCAAAATTGTTGTAGTTTATTGGGCTACCATCATCTTGCAGTAAATTAGGAGAATAAATACCTACTGCACTAGCTGAGATAAAATGCGCAGAAGGGTTAAATTTATTGAATATCGCCACTAGTTTACTGGTAGTATTCGCCCTGCTATCAATTAATACTTGTTTGCGTGAAGTGCTCCAGCGCTTAGCGCCTATATTTGCTCCTGCTAGGTTTATTATTATAGCAACTGATTTAACTAATTCCGGATTGGCAGATAATTCATCAATTGTGAAATGGGTTTCTGATTTATGTTGGCTTAGCAAGATAAAGCGATAATCATCTTTATACGCTTCAGTAAAGTTGCGGGCAATAAAACCATTACTACCGGTTAATAATACTATTTTCATGCAATTTCTACTTCGGATAAAAAAGAGCATAGGGTGCTCTATAATTAGAAAAGGAATAAATAGAATTTATCAAAATTCTTAGTGGTCTATAACATAAAGCCAGTAAATAAGAAATTGTATCAAATTTTAATAGTTTGTAGTTCGTTTATAAGTACAT
The DNA here is from genome assembly GCA_964386295.1 of uncultured Neisseria sp. Classification (GTDB taxonomy): domain Bacteria; phylum Pseudomonadota; class Gammaproteobacteria; order Burkholderiales; family UBA11063; genus Aquella. The sequence continues at coordinate 88,161 of CAYLRR010000013.1, read as the reverse complement.
TTTTAATTAAACTAATTACCAAATACTTGGCGTATTAGTGCACCTAAAGAGATTTCTTTTCTCGCTTAGCCTGATCCCAATTAATAATGGGAGAACTATATAGCGAAATACATTGGTATATAAAGCTATAACCAAAAATCTTCGAATATCATCTTGATTTCGTTTGCGAAAAACTTGGGTTCGTACTTGCATTTACTAGCTAATATAGGTTATTATATGGTCCTTACATCATAAAAGTTAGCTAGTTAGTTTTTTTGTTGATAGGACAGATCAACTGCTTTTTTCATAATATACCTTTAGTTTGTTTGACGCTCTGCTAAGATTTAGACCATCCCTTGAAAGAAACAAGCTAGCTAACTTGATGTAAGTTTCTCATCCCTTTTTCCAATACCCCAGTTTTCCCTTACAAAATTCAGCAATACTAAAGTTATTTTGAATTTAATAAGTATATTGCTTCTTGCAGATTGCTTTGTATTTGTGTATCATTACGTCAGTACATGCTTGTAATATCAAGTCAAAGGAAATTAAATGAAAGATTCTAGTCTAAATGGTTGGCAAAGTTTTATACATAATTGCCAAAAAATGACAACACCAATTGAACTAATCAAGTTTTTTGAACTTACTCTTACTCCAGCAGAGCGTGAAAAAGTAGCCGCCCGTTATATGATTTTAAGCGAATTACTCCATAGCGGCAAAACACATCGTGAGATCGCTGCTAATCTGGGGGTAAGTATTTTCAATGTGACACGTGGCGCAAACCAACTAAAACAAGCTGATCAGACTAGCAAAAAACTTATTCAAGACTTGAGAGAGGCAACATGAAAGCGGTGATTCAGCGGGTAAAGGCAGCTAGTGTAACAGTTAATAATGAAGTTATTTCGCAAATCGCACAAGGGTTACTGGTCTTAGTTGGGGTAACTCACAATGATACGATTAATGAAGCAGATTTTTTAGCGCAAAAAATAATAAATATGCGTATTTTTACAGATGCCGATGATAAACTGAATTTATCAATTCAAGACATCCAAGGAGAACTATTAATAGTATCTCAATTTACCTTGTATGCTGAAGCAGAAAAAGGTAATCGCCCATCCTTTAGTAAAGCAGCTAACCCTTCGTTAGCTTTGCCTATATATGAACATTTTATTACTAAATTACGCAGTTCTGGTCTGAAAGTTTTAACTGGTATGTTTGGTGCAGATATGCAAGTTAGCTTGGTAAATGACGGACCTGTGACGATCATTCTTGAACGCTCAAATAGTTAATGGTTACAAAGCTTTCTTCAAATTTCAATATCAATTGACTGAAACTTAATGCTATTGAGTATTTAAATAAAATTTATAAGTTATAATCTCATTAAGTTGCTATATTTTATCGATAAATTTAATTTATTAGATCAAATTAAGAATAGCCATCCTAAGTTCTGAACGATACTGTACAATAATGTAGAAGATGAGTTCAGGATAAAGAATATAAGTTACGGTTTATGGTTTTATCCCGAACTAAGTTAGCAATAATTTTAGTTTGAATGGATAAATATGAAGTCAGTAATACTTTCCTTATTATTGGGAGGGCTCACCAGCATGAGCTTTGCAAATAGTGTATTTCCAGTTATAGCAGGCAAACCCCATAACCTCACTAGTACTAGATATGTTGAAGTATATGCTCATCGCGGTGCACGGAGTTATTCACCGGAAAATACAATACCTGCGTACAAGACAGGGTTAGCATTAGGTACAGACTGGGTAGATATGGATATTGGGATCACTAAAGATGGAGTTATTATTGTTGACCATGATATTTGGTTAAATCCCGACATCTTAAGAAAAGATGGTAAATTTTGGGCCAAGAGCAAGAAAGAGTTTTCAAATCAGCTATCAACTATGCAAGGTGGTTTGAATAAGAATATCCAGCCATTTTTGGTTAAAAATTTAACTCTGGCTGAGTTACAGAAATATGATGCCGGACGCCTAAACCCGGATAGCCCATATGCAAAATATTTTCCAGAACAGTTTCCTATTGATGGGACTAAAATGCCTACCTTACAACAGGTAGTCGATTATGTTGATAAGGTTACTAATAAAAAAGTTAAATTCCAGATCGAAATTAAAAATGACCCAACAAACCCGGATTGGACCGTTTCGCCCAAAGAATTTGCAACCCGTTTAGATGCTTTTTTACGTAAAAACAATTTAGTTGATCGGGCTGAAATTCAATCTTTTGACTGGCAACCTTTATTTGAATTGCAAAAAATAGATAAAAATGTAAAAACAGCTTACTTGGTTGGCTATGATGATATTGAGCGGATGCATAATTCAGATTCCAAGCTAGCCGGTCAATGGAGCGGCGGCAAGTTATTAAAAGATTATAATAATTCGCTACCGCAAATGGTTAAGGCCCTAGGTGGTTCTTGTTATGAACCTGAAGATGTATCTTTAACCAAGGAAGATTTAGACGAGGCTCATCGGTTAGGGTTAAAAGTTGTTGTTTGGAGTTGGCCTGAGCATTCTGGAACTGCCTTTAATCCGCAATTAATTGATAAATTAATTGCGTGGGGTGTTGATGGAATTATTACTGACGACCCTGCTTCATTAAATGCAATGCTAGCTTCACGAGGCTATCCTACGCCAAAAACTTACCCTACTCATGAAAATATGTAATTTTCTTTGATAAAGGGACCTTTAAATTGGTCCCTTTTACATTATTTTTAAATTTCAACCCACCAAAATTGATGATATTAAATTTTTGGTCTAAATCCGCCATATTTTGTAATTGTATTATCTGTCTTAACTGTTGCTATTATTAGATTTTTCCTTTTTATTATACAATTATTATTATTATCGTATATTTGTTATACAAAAATGTCTATATCTTTATATATATTACACTTGCTAAAATCATGATCGGAAAACATAGAAAATAACATTATAATTTGCTTATCCATATGTTTCCAATCCCAGCCGTATTATTACAGGCTTTAAGACTGGATAGCCATTTTTACGACATTAGGTGTTTGGGTTTAAACCTCCAATATCAATAAAAGCATTGGTGATTGACTCGTTAATTATTAAATAAACATAAACTAAACCTTAAGCTTTTCTGATCGATTTAAAAATTTATTGCTAGCAATATTTATTCGATGGAAATAGGGATACCGTTGACATGCAAAGGCGGAGCAGTAGTCAACCAAGGTAAGTAACTTTGATAATTAGCAAAAATACCTTAAAAAGTAAAAATGGCTTTCTTATTGTTATAGGCCAAAAAAATACTTATGCCGGGTTAAGATTTTTCAAGGGGAAATAATGAAAAAGAATAGATTATTAACTGCATTACTAGCAGTATCAGGCGTTTCTCTGGTAGCTTGTAATGGCGGAAATTCAACTAATGGTACAAATCCAAATAGTACCAAAGCTGACCAGGTTTTAGTGGCGCGAACAGCCAATTTACTTAATGCTCCATCATCTGGAGATTGTTTTACTGGCGAAATATCTCGTTCTAATCCTTCAGATAATTATTATACAGCATTTGTTTTAAAAATCACTAATAGTAAATGTACTGGTGATGCAGTTCTGGGGGATAAGACTCTAATTAAATGGAGCGCAAATCCTGCAGCAGATTATGGCTGGACTGGAAGTAGCGATCATCAATATGTAATATCTTATACTAATACTAATGGGAATGTTACCGGCTCGATTAATTTGAGCGGAACCTGGGCAAAAGCGGTTACGCTTAAGCCTGGCGCATCTTTAGAGTTTAATGGTGGGGTCGGCAGCTTAGGTGGCACTGCGTATAAATTTGATAAAGCAAATGACTCAATGGTAATCGGCGGTGGTAGTAGTAAATCTGGTAAATTAGTAATTGCTTTTAAAGCAAGTGGTGTCTGTGCAACTAGTGCTTGTAGTCCAGCTAAAGTTACAGTTACAAATTCAAGCAATCAAACAGTTCAATCCTTTGATTTTACAAAATGGAATCAAGATACTACTGCTTCAGTTGAAAGTTTACCTGCTGACTCATATACAGTTAGTATAGCTAATGCTAATAATTATTCAGCACAAGCTAATCCAAACCCAACTCCAGTCAAGTTAGATACTACAAGTACAACGAATGTAACATTTAGTGCATTGCCTACTTATGGCGATTTAGTTGTCAAAGTTCCAACTAAACAAAGTCTTGGCTTAACAAATTTACCTGATACTATTCCAGTTCAACTAAAAAATGGTGATACTTTAATTGGTACTTACGATGTATCATTATTGACTGGTACTTTAGATTTAGGTAATCAAGCGGTATTAAAAGATAATAAGCCATATACTTTAGTCTTCCCTAATATTGGTAGTGCTAAAGCTGGTAAATTTTATGCTGGTGGTAGCCTAAATATAGTAGTTAAAGAAAATCAGCCAAATACTGCAAACTATGCTTATTCAACGCCAATGACGAATATTGCTGACTTTACATTTAACGTTTCTGGTCTTAAATCTACTGATACTGCTACTTTACAATTTACAGACACGCAGAAAACTGTTTATGCAGTTGAAGCAGGTGTAGCCAATGGTGGCTATAAGATTAAAGTTCCAGCAGGAGTTGACTTTTATCCAACTGTTACGGCAAATGGGTATTCTTCTAATATCAGTCAAGGAGTGAGTTTTAATACTACCAAAGGTACTAGTACTAATCTTACTTTTAGTTCTGGTCCTGCAAGCGGTTCAGTGTTAGTTATGACTGACACCCAATGTGATACCTTAATTAATAGTAAGTTTAAAGGCTTGACTGCTGATGTTGTTTACTGTACTCCAGAGAAGATTACTAGTAACTGGTATATGGCAACGCGTATCATTTATAATAGTATGAAAGAAGAATTTATCAACTTTAATTATACTGGTGATAATGCATGCTCAAACATTGATTGGAAAACTTATTCAGTAACTAATGGTTACCCTAAAATTACTAATGTTGTTGATACAGATACCCAATGTAATAACAGTACTTTAACTATTCACCGCTTAGGAGCATTAAGCTTTGAAGATAATCCTCCTGCAAGCTACCTGGTTGGTCAAATAGTTTATAACTTTACTAATGATAAATCAGTAAATAATATTATAAATCCTAAAGTTGAAGCGAAATTAGGTACACAAAATACTAAAATTACCAATACTGTCTACTATCATTTACGCTTCCCGGTTACTTCGGATCAATTTGGTGATGATCATATAATCTTGGATACTCATGAATTAGTAATTTATGGTAGTAAAACTGGCAAAATGACAAATCCAACTGATTTGATCATGTCAAACTATATTTCTGGTGTATTACTAGGGCATTTAATCAATAAGGATTATCCAACTCTACAATACTCTAAGGATTATTTATACGGTACTTTATTTGCTCAGTTAATGCAGGAAAATATTAATACTGGTGCTTATAACAGCAACACAAATTGGATAAACTCAACTTTAGATGGTGGTTATACAATTTCTGGTGGCTTATTAGATTCAGGTCAAGGTGGTCCATACCAGCTTAATGACTACTCAAAACCATTAGAAAACGGCTTAGGTATGATTAATTTCATGGCTATGCAAAAAAGCTTGGGTTATAAAGTTGCCGATCAAGGTGAAATCCAAACTGCTAAATCTGGTCCTGCTAGTTTAAATAGCAAATATTTTGGCCCTGTTGCTGCTGCTTATTTCCACTATAATGATCTTAAACGTGCAGTACATTACGATTCTGCAGCAGGTAATAAGACTTATAGCGGTAACCTAGCACCTTGTTTGAGTAATCTTACTAAAGTATCAGGTTCAGCAAACTTCTTAGAAATGATCTTGAATGCAGTATATAATGCAGGCCCGGTGGCTGATATTACTAAGACTTATGTTGAATTATGTGCAAATATTAATAATCCGGCATATGCAAACCGTATTGCCAATATTAATAACTATAAACTAAATGATGCTGATTATCAAGCGACTGTAGGTCAGGCAAGTGGTAGCGGTACAACTTATGTATTATACCCTCGTCAAGTGCGTTTCTACTTAGATGAATTGTATAATAACTTAGGTAACAAAACCAATAATACAATGCCATTTGCTATGCCGACTCTTAAAACTGTATTCGAAGATCAGTTTATGACGATTGCAATTGTAGATAAAAATGGAGTGTATCGTTATATTACCAGAACTGAAGCAGGTAATGCATTTAATAGTGCCTTAAGCGCATCAGGTGTGTCAGGAACTGCAACTTTAGACTTAAGTAAGGCTACTGAGCGTGCTCAGATCTTTACAGTACTAGAAAAAGCAATTAAGACGTTAGAGTCTAACCTTGGTACAAATTTTGCGAATACAACTTCTACTGATCTTTAATTAGCAGTCAGAAACTATTAACTAATCGGTTTATAATTAACCAGGTAATTACCGGTAAGAAAAATTCTTACCGGTAATTTTGGCTATATTAACCTTAAAAATGATTTCAATTTATTGAATAATTTAAGGTCTTATTATTTAGGCGGCTTTTTAGTCGCCTTTTTTACTGAGTTGTGAATTAACCGATTAGCTTGATTGATATAGATGTTTAATTTTCGATAAATTTACAGGTTCGCAGCTATTTTTACTAATATATCACTATTCGTGCGTAAATTCTGAAAGTCAATTTTTTAAGATTGGCAATGAAAGTGTTAAATTCTAGCAAACTTTACTAAATGTTAATAATCGCATTCAAAGGATTTTTAAAGTGACTGAACAAAAAAATTATTATCAAGATAAGTGGGAATCAAGAAGCTCGATTCGCAGTCGTCCACGTAAAGTAATCGACTTTGGTTTATCGGGTGATTTCTTCCCCGAGGAAAAGCAGGTATTGATGTTCTTGCCAGAGGTTCAAGCATTAGGTGAAGAAGCTAAGCAAGAAATATTAATTCAATCATTTTTTAAGTACGCAAATGATATTATTAATTTAGAAATAAAATTAATTGTTGCAGCTTGTTCTAAAATAATCTATAACGATTTAGTTGTAGACTATTCTGAGTCGACCAAACTGAATGCTTATACGGTTATTATTGATGAGTATTATCATGTATATACCGCACGGGATATGATAAAACAATTAAAGAGTCGATTTTCTTATCTTCCTGTCCTTGATTATCCTATCTCCGATTCTTATAATGCAGTAGAAACTATTAGCCAACGTTTAGCGGTTGAATATCGAGATATGTTTGAAATAATAGCGGTATGCATTTTTGAAACTACGCTAGTTCGTGAATTAGTAGAGTTCTTTGACAGCCCTGATGTGCATACCTCAATTAAAAACTATGTAAATGACCATATGAACGATGAAGCTAAACATTACGGTTATTTTTATGATCTATTATGCTACAGCTGGCATAATTTACCAAAGGACTATAAGCAACAAATTGGCCCGCATTTGGCTGATTTTGTTAAATTGTATTTACATATTAATTCTGAAAAGCTTTTTAATCTTAATTTACTGACTTCTCTTATCAAGGATGCTGATTTAGCAGTCCAAATAATTGATGGAGCATATCAAGGCTTTGATATTACCACTGAGATACCAATTGTTAAAAATGTATTACGAGTTTTAAAATCAAGTGGTATTCTAGATGATCCATATGTAGTTGATAGTTTTAAAGTTAATGATTTATATATTTAAGTGATTAGGTCTTAGACCTAATATTAAAACCAGTAATTTAACAATTTTTTCGTTGGAAGCATAGATGAGAGTCCTAAATTTTTTAATTGTTGCTGATTATAATTTATTAATTGAAAAAATTGTTGATTATCTGGTTGATGGGGGTCATCAGGCCGTAGTCATGGCAAATAAAGACGATTATCATTTATGGCAAAGAAGTTATGCGCATAATTTTACTTTGCTTCAACCTGGCGATAAATTGCCTGCAATCGACTATATTATTAATTTTTCTTCATCGTCCGAAACATTTGGTTTTACCGAGCTAAAATTTAGCGCGGAACTTAGTAAAGATCGGGAATTATTAACTTTTGCTATTTATCTAGCAAAGGAAAATACTAAAAGTGAATTGGCTAGCTGTCAGTTAGCGTTAGGTGAGTTTGTTCAATCAAAGACCAGCTTTAATGATGACCTAAATAACTTGCCTTTTAATATAATAAGTTGGCTATATAGTGAATTAACTGAGCTATTTATTGATGCGGTTATTTTGTTACAACGCATAAGTGATTATCAAGCAAATAATAATTTAGCATCACATTGCGCAAACTCATTTATTGAATTACTAAATTATGAACAGAAGCTTAATAAGTTAAAAGCTTTTTATTTACAGAATGAACAGGACCTAGAGTTGTTCTTTAAACTTGAAAATCAGCTAACTAATAGTTATAAGCTCGAACATACTAGCTATTCCAACTGTGTGTTAAATGAAATTTATTTAAGTTCTGAAGATTTACAATTACTGTTAGTTTTCTGCCTGAATTTATTGAATGCTCGTGAAGGCGGTATATATACCTACACTTATATTGAAAATAACTTATCGATAACAAAATTAATACAAACCTCTAAAATTATTAAGTATTCTGAATTATTAGCTCAGCTTAATCAAGAAGTTTATAGTGTTCGAACTAACCCGTTTAATAATAATCATGCGGTTAATTTGCTAACTTCATCTATTTTCTTAGCTTTTGACAGCCCGTTAGCTGTTAAAGAATATTTATTGGCAATTGAGTATGATAGCCAATTCCATTCCCTAGCTATTAGTTATCATCCTGAACTGGGGTTTTTTAGTGAAGTGGCCGCTTATGTTCGACATTTTATGGCTAAACTTTCTGCATTTAAGGATAATAAAATAAGTTTTTATGAATTTATGTTATTTGTACCTGATAGGCTTAATCACTTACCCTTAAGTCAGATTTTTTCTACTACTGGGAGCATTATTGAATTATTTGAAGCTCAAGTTAGATTATATCCTCAAAATATTGCTTTGGTTTATCGTGAAATCCAACTTACTTATACAGAATTAAATGAGCAGGCTAATCAATTAGCTAACTATTTACTAACTAAAGCGACAATTAAATCTGATGATTTAATTGTACTGTGCCTAGACCGGAGTGAGTTGCAAGTAATTGCAATCTTAGCAGTACTAAAAGCTGGTGCTGCGTATGTACCAATTGATCCTAGCATGCCTGAAGAGAGGATTGCTTTTATTATTGAAGATGCTAGCCCAAAATTAATCCTTACGACTAAGCAGGAGTACGCAAGATTTAAGCCAGCTTCGGGCTATTTAAGCCGGGTAATCATGCTTGATGATGCTAATTGTTTAATTGAATTAGTTCAACAGCCAATCCTAGCGCCTACAGGAGTAATAGTTAATTCTGATAATTTGGCTTATGTTATTTATACTTCTGGCACTACTGGGAAGCCAAAAGGTGTATTGCAACCGCATGCTAATTTAATTCGCTTGTTCAGTGCTACTGCAGATAATTTTAAATTTAATGCAAAAGATGTTTGGACATTATTCCATTCGTATGTATTTGACTTCAGCGTTTGGGAATTATGGGGAGCTTTAATTTATGGGGGTAAATTAGTAATTCCTAGCACAGAACAGATTCTGGACCTGGAGGCTTTCTATGAGTTATGTCAAGTTCAGCAGGTAACTGTGCTAAACCAAACTCCAGGGGCTTTTTATCGGTTTAGCGATATTGCATTGGCAAAACCAGAATCCGATAAATTAGTCGCTTTACGCTATGTCATATTTGGGGGTGAAGCTTTAAATCTTGCATTGTTACAGCCTTGGTTTGAGTATTATGGTTATACTCAGCCACAATTTGTTAATATGTATGGAATTACCGAAACTACGGTACATGTCACATACAAGTTAATCACTCCTGAAATTCCTACGAGTTCTTCCTTGATCGGCTGGGAAATTGCCGATCAGCGTATTTATATCCTTGATAAGAATTTACAATTGTTACCAGTGGGGGTCATTGGTGAAATGTATGTAAGCGGTGCTGGGCTTGCGCGTGCATACTTAAATCGTAGGGAACTAACCAATGAAAAATTTATGGCAAATCCTTTCCAGACAGCGGAAGAGAAAGCTTTAAATTTTAATTCTCGCATTTATAAAACTGGTGATTTGGGTCGCCGATTAACTAATTTTGAATTAGAGTATATCGGGAGGAATGATCAACAGGTAAAGATTCGTGGTTACCGCATTGAATTAGGCGAAATTGAAAATATGATTAATAGCTATCCAGGTATTAAACAAAGCGTGGTATTAGCTCGGGAGTATTTGGAAGCAGACGGGGCCTCCAGTAATAATAAATACTTAGTAGCTTATTATGTCGCGAGCCAGGAGGTTACTGAAGCCGATTTATTACGCCATTTAACCGAGTTAGTTCCTGTTTATATGTTACCTGCTAGTTTTATTCAGTTGGATAAGATTCCCTTGACGATTAATGGTAAATTAGATCACAAAGCATTGCCTAATCGATTAGTTGCCATTACTAATCTGGTTTTACCAAGGAATGATCTGGAGAAAGAATTATGCGTTATCTGGGCAACTATCTTAAACCGTGACTTGGCTGAGATTGGCGTTACTGATGACTTCTTTAAATTGGGTGGTAACAGTATTTTGGCGATAAAATTAGTCTATTACATTAATCGTCAGTTACAAAAAAATCTTGATATTAAAACACTGTATGCTAATCGGAGCATTGAAAAATTAGCACAATTGCTTAAATCAGGTTCTTTTATCTATGCTTCTTTTCAAATTGGTTCGAACAAGATAATTAATGATTATGAACCATTTCAGATATCCAATGTTCAACAGGCGTATCTACTTGGCAGGGAGCCAAGTAATCCGCTTGGTGGAGTGTCAACTCATGTTTATTATGAAGTTTTATATAAGGAAATAGATAAAGCGAGGCTAGAAAGTGCTATAAATAAAATAATTCAGCGCCATAAAATTTTGCACAGCCAATTTGCTAATAATTTACAACAGCAAATTCTAAGACAACCATGTTACTACTCTGTAGACTATTATTGCTGTCAAAATAATGAGCAATTGCTAGAAGTACGCCAGCGCTTTTCCCATGAAGTAATTCCTCTTAGCCAAGTGCCGCTATTCAATATAGTACTTTCTAAGCTTGAATATGTAGATAAATTTGTTGTACATTTTAGTTTTGATGCGCTGCTTTTGGATGTGGCCAGTATCCGAATCTTTTTACAAGAACTTGAAATTTTCTATAATCAGCCTAATTCAGAGTTAGTACCATTGGAAATCACATTTAAAGATTATCGGGATCAGTTTGTTCGGATTTGTCAGAGTGAGCTTTATCAACGTGATAAAGAATACTGGCTGGATAAATTAGACCTGTATAATTTTGAGATTTCTTTACCATTAGCTAAATCAGCATTTACCGTCAAGAAGCCTCATTTTGCCCGAATTAACAAAGTTATTGCTTGGGATATTTGGCACAAAGTTAAATCTAAAGCCAACCGTTATGGGATTAGTCTAACTTCACTGGTCTTGTTGGTCTATGGTAAGACTATAGCATTTTGGAGTGGACAGGAAAATGTTTGTATTAACTTAACCTTATTTAACCGCCTTCCTTTACATGAACAAGTTAATCGAATTATGGGGGATTTTACGGTATTAGAATTGTTTAATTTTAAACAAAGCCGGAACTGCAGTTTAAAGCAACAGGCAGAGCAAGTGCACAATGATTTATGGAGCGATATTCAGCACTCTTTGTATGACAGTATTGATTTTATCCGCCATATTCGCCAAGCAAAACAAATCCCGACTGATAAGATAATTGCGCCTATAGTTTTAACAAGTATTCTTGGTGAAAGTATTCAATGGGCACCTGGGCTTGATTCTCAAAAGTCAACAATTCTTTATTTTACTGCTCAAACACCGCAGGTTTGGATTGATAATAAGGCCTATGAAACGGCAGATGGTTTTATTGCTGAATGGGACTATGTGGAAGAGTTGTTTAGCCAAGAAACCATGAGCGCGATTCATGGCGATTATTGCCGTTTAATTGAAAGTTTAGCCGAATTGGATTGGGAAAAATCTGGATTAGCCGAATTAAACTTACCTGCTTCGGATCTTGCTTTTATTCAATCAGTTAATCAGGGCAGTCAATTTTGCCCTGAAGAAACCTTGTTTGGATATTTTGAAAATCTTGTAGAAAAACAGCACTTAACTAATGCGATTGCAATCATTGATGCGGCATCTAAGACTGAATTTAGTTATGCCAAACTCATTTATGATAGCCAAGCATTAGCTAAATATTTATTTATTGAAGCGCAAGCAAGGGGATGGATCAACTCAGATAAATTTAGTCGAGCTGACAGGAGAAACGCAAACTTAGTTGCAATATTGTGCGAAAAAGGTTATTTCCAAGCATTGGCAACTTTAGCAATCATGAAATCAGGACAAGCTTATCTTCCTTTAAATGTGGAGTGGCCACTTGGTAGAATTGAAGAAGTACTGGCACAAGGAGGAGTTCGACAGCTTTTAATTTCCCGCCAGCAAGCCACCCGCACGGAATTACAGCAACGCCTGGCAAATTCCCATCAATTAATTATTATTGAAGATCTATTTGCTGAACAATTAGCATTGAGTGATGTTCAATCGGTTAATTTGCCGCAGGTTGCTCCTGATGATATTGCCTATGTTATTTTTACTTCGGGGTCAACTGGCACGCCTAAAGGAGTGGCAATTAGCCATCGCGCAGCATTAAATACCATCTTGGCGATTAATTGCCGCTTTAATTTAAATCCACACGATCGGATCTTAGCTATTTCTGAGTTAAGCTTTGATCTTTCAGTATATGATTTATTCGGTAGTTTCGCTGCTGGAGCATGTGTGGTATTTCCAATCCAGACTCAGGCTAAAATTCCCGGACATTGGCTTGAACTAGTAACTGAGTATCAAATAACAGTTTGGAATAGTGTCCCGCAGCTGGCTGCGCTACTGGTTGATAAAGCGGGTGCTCAGGCGAACCCGCTTAAATCGATACGCCTTTATTTAGTCAGTGGCGATTGGGTTCCGCTTAGCCTACCTGACAAAATTCATGCGTTGAATAACTATGCCCAAGTAGTTAGTTTGGGTGGAGCAACGGAAGCTGCGATTTGGTCAAATTGGTATGAAGTTAAGCAAGTTGAGCCTGATTGGAAATCCATCCCATATGGACGTGCAATGCCAAATCAAACAATGTATATCATGCGATTAGATGAGCCACAACTGGCTCCAGTGCAAGTAACAGGTGAAATTTGTATTGGCGGTCTAGGTCTCGCAGTTGGATACTGGGGCGAAGAGCAAAAGACGCGTGCCAGTTTCTATCTACATCCTCAGTTAGGGAGGCTTTATAAGACTGGTGATCTAGGTTGCCTGCACCCAGATGGTAATATTGAATTTCTGGGACGCAAAGATGACCAAGTTAAACTTAATGGCTATCGGATTGAATTAGGCGAAATTGCTGCTAAACTGAATAAGTTACCAGGAATTAGTGATGCCTTGGTAATCCTCCAGGCCGAATCTGCGCGGAACTATTTAGTTGGCTACTTATTGCCAGAAGATATAAGTATAATTAAGAATCAAGATGAGTTTGATAATTTGCCTAAACCGGCATTAACAGAATTAGGGCAAGATTTACTGCAAGGTAAATCATTAATGGTTAATTTACCGGAAAGCGCGTTCTGTTTAAGAAAGAGCTACCGTAAATTTAGTGAACAAGATCCACTAAGTAGTGAACTAATTAATTCACTACTTGTAAAAACACAACAGCAAGCTTTGAGATTAATGGCCCAAATAGCCCAAGCAAAGAATAATTTGAACTGGGAAAGTTTAGCGCAGCTGCTAGCGCCATTGGCTGCGCTGCAGCTTAAGGATAAGGCCGCGCCTAAATATTTGTATCCTTCAGCTGGTGGTAGCTATAGTATTCGATGCTACTTGAATTTGGCAAAAGATTTGTTTGAATTAAATCCTGGTTATTATTATTTTAATCCTAAGTCTATGGCGCTTGCCGCTTGTGAACCGCTAGTAGGTTTTGATTCAGAATGTTGCAGTTTAGATCTAATTTGTTATTGGCCGGCAATTAAACCATTCTATCCTAATGAGGCACGAAAGTTTGCCTATCTTGAAATTGGTCATATGTGTGGAATATTACTGCGTCAGTTGGAGAAGCTGGGATTGCGCGGTAGGGTTGAGATTGTTGAAGAGGAAATTAATACCGACTTGAGCTTGCTTGCCCGGATTATTGTAACTGAAATGAATACTTCTCCAAATGTTATAGCGCATAATTCCGATAATAAGCTGCGATTCGAGTTAAATTTGCAAGCTAACTTTTTAGCTAAAGTTAGTGAGAGTCGTTATCTTTCAAATGATGGCATGGCCAATTACGATTTAAAGCAGCAGAGTATATTTACTCAAGCTAATGCTTACGCTGGTGGTTTGCTGCGAGCAGGCCAGGGGTTAATTATCCTTTGTGACGATGAATCTGCTGCCAATAGCTCTGATTCCAATTTAAATTCTCCTGCCCTAACCTCTATTGCTGAAATTCCGGCTAAACTAATCCAGGCCGGTATCTGGAGCCAATTGATCTGTGAAGACCTAATTACATACGATATTGGCAGCTGTATATTAGGTACCCCAATTTTAACCCAAGGTTTAACAGCAATGGTATTAGGGAAAGTTGCCCCGGAAGAAAAACTGACGAGTAATAGTCAAGCGCAACCGGTTATTTTACGTGAGATATTAAACTCGCAATTAGCAGATTTTTTACCGGAATACATGTTACCTTATGATTATATTCTATTGGAAAGATTTCCACTTACAACCAATGGAAAAACTGATGTTAGTAAATTGCCTCGTCTGAAGCTGGCTGAAAAACAAGCTAATCGGCTAGCTGCCCGCACGGCAATTGAGCGGGAGGTGAGCAAGATCTTTGCTGACTTACTACAATTAGATAGCAATCAAATAGGTATTGATGAAGATTTCTTTCGTTTAGGAGGGAATTCATTATTGGCCGTTCAATTAGTAAGTGTTTTAAATAGTACATACACATTTAATTTGGGTTTATTGGATTTTTATAAACTTAGAACTATTGAACAAATCAGTCTAAAATTAGCAGCGAAGCCTGTCCCTGTTACGTTAAAAAAGAGAATTAGCTTATGAATGCCAGCTTGTTATATAAATTAAAGCAACAGTCAATATTAGTTTGGCGTGATCCGGAAAGTGATAGCCTTGAATTAGAGCTTCCTGATGACCTTGAAATGGCCGATGAGCTCATTGATCAGCTTAAGGAAAATAAAACTGAAATACTTGAATTATTAAAATATAACCAGATTGATAGCTATACACAGGCTCAACAATCAAGTTATTTTAAAGTAGCCCAAAAATCAGCCAAATTGACGGCAATCCAGCAGGGAATTTACCTGCAAAGTAAAATGGATAAACAGGAAAATACATATAATATCCCGCTAGTGTTTCGGGTATTTAATGCTGAACTTGAGATGGTTAATGCTGCGATGTTAAATTTGCTGGCCACACAGCGTATCCTGCGAATGACTGTTGATCAAAATTTAAATTATAAAATCTTGGCTTTAGATGAGTTTAAGGTTGCTTATCGGACCCTAAGTGATTATGAAATTGCTGATTACTTGCAGCAGCAAGCCGAGCATGTATTTAAATTGGATGGTGGAGTATTAATTAAGCCAGAATTAGTCCAGCTTAGAAATTCGACGGATATAATAGTTAATTTAACCCATCACCATATTTTGGGCGATGCTTATTCTGTAGAATTAATCATAGCCGAATTTATGACTAACTTGGCTAAGTTACGCTTAACTGCTGAGAGTTTGTCACTAACTGAAATCCGCCCAGATTATTTTGATTATAGTTACTTTCAGGAATTTGAATTAGCTACTTCAACTTATCAAGCAGCAATTCAACGGTTAGTAGGCAAGATGAATTCTGCAATACCGATTAGATTACATAAACGCTATGAGTTATTTGACAATTTAGGGGATAATTTGTCATTTAGCTTTGATCAAGAAGTAGTTAAAAAATTAGACCAACTTGCAATAGACAATGATGTAACTGTCTATGCGTTATTAATGGGGGCACTTTATCACGTTCTCTCGGTTTTTGATCAGAATGAAGACGGTAGTCGATTTCCTATTTGTTTAACAGTTTCCAACCGCCCTTTTGATTTAAATCAATTAATTGGGCCATTGATTAATTCTTTGCCATTAATTGTTGATTATGACCCGAATGCCAGTTTTGCCACAAATATTCAGCAAATTAATCATGAAATTATATTTTTGAACCAGTATCGTCAATTAAATTTAAATATCTTAGCTAACCATAGTAAAAAAAGTACCAGTGAGTTAATGGATCTCATGCAGATCATGTTTACCATGCATAATTTTCAGGAGAAATCTAACTTAAAGGATACACAGACTACTTATGAAAAGTTAGTGGTAACTGAGCAAACAGAAAAATTTGGTTTGACTTTTGTAGCAAAGCAAACTAAAGACAATATTCATTTTGATGTTAGTTATGCCACTAGCTTATATGCCAAATGGTATATCCAATCAATTTTAGACAGTTACTGCAATTTCATTTATGCTTTGACTAAAGGAAATTTTCAGCAAGCAGCAACAGATATACCGCTGCTAGCTGGTGCTGATTATCAAAAAATTATTTATACATGGAATAACCGGTTACGGGATTTCTCTTCGCAGAAATTAATTCAACAACTTTTTGAAGAGCAAGTATTCAATAACCCGCAAAAAATTGCAGTAATCTGTAATGATCTACAATTAAGCTATTTTGATTTGAATCAACATATAAACCAACTAGCAAACTATCTCAAAGCTCATAATCTACTGGCAGCAAATGATTTGGTTGCATTTTGTCTAGATAAAAATGAACTAAATCTAATCACCATTTTGGCGATATTAAAAGCTGGAGCGGCGTATATTCCTCTTGATCCAAATGCACCGAGAGCTCGGTTACAGTTTATATTAAACGATACCCGTGCAAAGTTAGTAATTAGCAGCTCAAAACATTGTCAAATGCTGCAATCGCTAAATTTACCCGACCTGACTATCTTAGCTCTTGATGAGCCGATCACAGCCGAGGCTATTGCAAGAACTACAACCATTAACCCAACTTATGATTCAAACCCAGTTAATAAGCTTGCGTATGTTATTTATACGAGTGGAACTACCGGCAATCCCAAAGGGGTAATGATTACTGAACATAGTGTATTAAACTATATTTATAATGTTCAGCAGTCTATTCTGGCGGATAATCAGGAAGCAATTGTTGATTATTCAACCAATATTGCCTTTGATTTAACGGTTACTACAACTTTGGTCGCACTTTGTAGTGGAGCAACAGTATGTGTTTACACTGGCGAGGTTAGTGATATTGATAATTATCAGGCGCATTTAATAAAGCACCAGGTAACTTTACTGAAATTGGTACCTAGTTATTTTGAGCTTATTTGCGGTTTTCTGAACCAGACTAAGGTAACCAAGGTTATTTTAGGTGGTGAAAAGTTAAGTTTTGCACTATTAAAAAAAGTTACAGCCCCGAATGTCGTCATTTATGATGAGTATGGCCCAACTGAAACTACTGTTGGCGCATTTATCCAGGCGTATACGGCAAAAGAGCGAGCTTCTGCAGGAAAGCAACTTTCAATTGGTCATAGCTATCTGAATTATACCGCTTATATTCTCGATCATAATTTACGGCCTTTACCTGTAGGCTCTGTAGGCGAATTGTATATTGGCGGTGCCGGGCTTGCATTGGGGTATTTAAACCAGCCTGAGTTAACTGCGGCTAAGTTTATTGATAATATGTTTCAATCCTCAAGCCCAAAAAGTGTTGGAATGAATGCCCGCTTATATAAAAGTGGTGATTTAGCTTGCTGGCTACCCGATGGTAGTGTTGAGTATATTGGGAGAAATGATAACCAAGTTAAAATTCGTGGGTTTAGGATTGAATTAGGTGAAATTGAAAATTGCCTAAACCAAATTCCCGGGGTTTGTCAGGCCATAGTGGTAGCTAAAACTCGCTTAAATGAGCAAGGACAAAACACTGGCAGCAAATATTTGGTTGCTTACTATAGTGCAGCCAGTCAACTTAATGAAGTAGATATTCTTGAGCACTTAAACTTGAGCTTGCCTGAGTATATGCTTCCAAGCGCTTTAGTTTATTTAAGTAAAGTTCCATTAACGGCTAATGGTAAGTTAGATTATGCTGCATTACCTGAGCCAGAGCCTAGTCATAATCAAGATGGTTTTATTGCCCCATGCTCAGAGATCGAGCTGCAATTATGCGAAATTTTTGCAGAAATTCTGGGGGTTAAGCTGGAAAAAATCGGGGTTAGGGATGACTTTATTCGACTTGGTGGTGACAGTATTTCTGCGATCCAGGTGGTTAGTCGGTTGCGTCAGCGGCTTAGTTTAATTATTACGGTCAAGGATATTTTTAAATATAAGACAATTGAGCGGCTAGTTAAACATGTACTGCTTAAACAGTTAGAAACTAAACAAGAGTTACATTTTCTTAGTGAGCAAGGCCGCTTAACTGGACCGGTTGGATTATTACCAATACAGAAATGGTTTTTTACTAATGTTCAAGAAGGTTATTTTAGTGACTATAATTACTGGAATCAATCATTCTTAGTTAAGTCACTCGGTGAATTTAGAACCTTGGATATCCGACTGGTTCGCCTTTGTTTTGCCAAGCTAGTTGAATTTCATGATGCTTTAAACCTTCGTTATCCTCTAATCAGTAGTGAACCGCTTTTATTTAGTCAGGAATATATGACTAATCCCGAAGTTAACCCTGATCTACTGGTTAAAGAATTTGATGTTCGTAACATTGGTTATCCAGAAGATAGCCCCGAATTTAGCTATAAATTACATGAGCTTTTAAGTTCTTGGCAAGCTAATTTCAGGTTGGAGAATGGAAACTTATTTCAAGCAGCTTACCTACACGGCTATCAGGATGGTAAGTGGCGGATATTTTTAGCTGCACACCATTTAATTGTTGATATGGTCAGTTGGCGGATTATCCGCAATGACCTAACCAATCTTTACCAATTTTATTTAGAGCAGTCACAGCTTGATATATCCGAACTAGGTAAGCTAGATACTCACGCCATACTTGGCGAAAAAGGAACTAGCTATCGTCAATGGGTATCTATGGTTGAAAATTACGCTTGCCAAAATAGCCAGCAAAAAGCTTATTGGCAGAGTTGTTTAGTTGGCGCTGATCAATTTGAGCAACAGCTTAGTAGCCTAGTTGAATCTGAACACAGCAAAAATTGTGTAAACCTAATTTTAGAAGCTAGCTATGGTGAAAAACTATTAACCTGTTGTAATAGGGCATATCATAGCCAGATTAATGATCTATTACTAACAGCTTTAGCTTATGCTTTAAATGATCTTTGGCTTGAATTATTGTCGGTAAAAGCCAACCAGCCTGCTGCTTATTATATTACATTGGAAGGGCATGGTCGAGAAGAAATTGATCCGCGAGCAAATATTTCGCGAACAGTCGGCTGGTTTACCACTATGTTCCCAGTGCGTTTGCAAATTGATCCACTCCAGGAACTGGGAAGTAATATCATTCGAATTAAAGAAATATTAAATGCAATTCCGGATAATGGAATCGGTTATGGCACACTTTGTGCTGATAAGGGTTACGAATTACCAAGAATTTGTTTTAACTATTTAGGTCAGTTAATTACTCTTGGTGAAGTTAGCGGAATCTCTATCTCACCGCAGAATAATGAATATAACATAATTAATATAAACGGCTATATGATAGATGGTGAGCTTACCTTTGAGATAGCAAGTAAGCTTAGTTTAACTAATAGTCAATTATTAGCTCAGCTCTTTAAAAAGCGTCTGGTTCAAGTAATTGAACATACAGCAACGCAAACTCGTAGCTATTTATCAACCAGCGACATTAGTTCAATTACCAATCAAAATTATTTAGATCAATTACAGCATGTGCACGAAGTTGAAGCGGTATATTTGGCAAATAGCTTGCAACAAGGGTTTATTTACCATGCACTACGGCAAGGCAGCACAGATGATGCTTATCATGTACAAATGCAATGGAGTTATGCAAGCTCAATTGATCCCAACAAATTGCATTTAGCCTGGAGTTATGCCCAGGCCCGGTTCCCTAGTTTACGATTGAGGTTTGCCTGGTCACAGGAGTTAGTGCAAATTATTGATACGCATGGTCATGTTGATTGGCATTATTTTGACTTAACCTCGGAGAGTACCGAGCCACAGCAAATTTATAATGAAATTAAGGTAAAAGATCGTTTGCGACCTTTCGATTTAACTACTGGGCCGCTATTTCGTCTATACCTATTTAAGTTTGCTGAGGCTAATTATCGCTTATTATGTAGTAATCATCATGCAATTTTGGATGGTTGGAGTAATCAGATTTTGCTAGACTATGTACATAATTGTTATCTGAAACTAATGAATAATCAGTTGATAGATATAGCTAAAGACGAAAGTTATGCAATGGCGCAAAACTATTTGCAAGAACATGCAAATAGCCAAATCCAATTTTGGACGGACTACCTTAGTGGTTGGGAAGAATATAACAGCCTGCAAGGCTTATTACGAGAAAAAAAACGAACTATTAATTTGGCTGATTATCACCATGTTTTAGAACCTCGTGAGGAAGAGCTTACTTTAGCTGAGTCAACTTATGCCGGGCTCAAGACTTTATCTGTTCGTTATGGGCTTACTCTTAATGCGGTTTTACAATATGCTTGGCATCGGACACTAGCTGTTTATGGAGGAGTGGCAAACACAATAGTTGGAACTACCATAGCTGGACGTAATCTTCCGATTGATAATATTGAAAATTCAGTAGGTTTATATATCAATACTTTGCCAATAATCGTTGATCACCATGCTGAACACGGATTACTTGCTACTTTACGTAAACTGCAAGATGATATTAATGAATTAAATTCGCGGGGGAATGTTAATTTGGCTACACTTCATTCTGGTCGTAGCCGTCTGTTTGATAGTGTTTTTGTGTTTGAAAATTACCCATCAATTGAGCCTAGTGACGAGATTCGGAATTTGAATTTTGCTTTTGATGGCGTAATTGAGAAGCTTGATTACCCTTTAGCAGTAACTGCATATGAAGTTGCCGGGCAGATTATTATAAATTTAAACTATGCTCATGAACTGTTCAAGCAAAATAGTATTCAAAGCCTATTGGTAGTTTATACCAATTTACTAGCTAGTATAGTTGAGCTACTTCAAGATGGCTCTTTAGCTGAAGAAATTAGGCCTGCTGCCCTAAAAATGGTCGATTCGGAAATGGCTAAAACTTTACTTTATGATTGGAATAATACCCAACAATTATTACCCAAGATCACAACAATTCATGAATTAGTTGAGCAGCAAGTACAGCAAACCCCAGAGGCGATTGCGCTGGTATTTGGCCAGGAGCAATGGAGCTATCGCGAACTTGAGCAAAAAGCTAATCAATTGGCTAATTTGTTGCAAAGTAATTACCAAGTTTTGCATGGAGATATAGTTGCGCTATGTTTAATTAAATCCCCAGAAATGATAGCTGCTATCCTTGCTGTGCTTAAGGCTGGGGCAGCATATTTACCGTTAGACCCTACAGCACCAGTCGAGCGATTGGCTTATCAGTTGAAGGATAGTGGCGCAAAAACAGTAATTGCCAATTTACAATTTGAGCAGATGCTTGCTAATTTGAGTTCATCCGAAAAAGTAGTGGATTTAGAATTTAAGCCATTATTTATCGATGCACCTCAACTAGTTGCCAAGCTAAGAATCCAAGCCTCGGACACCAGGCCGCAAATCAGGCAAGAGGGCAGTGATCTTGCATATGTTATCTACACCAGTGGTACCACTGGTGTACCTAAAGGAGTAATGATTGAACATTTAAGTTTAGTTAATGAAATCCTTTTTCAAAATCAGCGGATTTCGTTTAATCGTCCGTTATTGACCTCTAATTATGTTTTTGATGCAGCAATTGAACAAATCTTTATGAGCTTATTGTCAGGGGCTGAGTTACATATTATTGCTAATCAGGATATTTTAGATATCGGTAAAGTATCAAGCTATATAAAGGCTAAACAAATTGATTGTTTGAATACAACGCCTTCTTATTTAGGCTTATTTAATTTAGTTGAATTAACTTCGCTTCGCCACATCATATTGGGTGGAGAAGCATTAAATTGTAATTTTAATACTTCAGCGCAAATACATAATACTTATGGCCCAAGTGAAGCAACCATTATTGCCAGCAGCCATCTACTTAGCCCTACAGATAAAATAGATAATATTATAGGTAGGCCAATTGCAAATACTTCAGTATATGTTTTAGATCGGAATTTAAACTTAGTTCCGATTGGAGCGATTGGTGAGCTATATATAGGCGGTTTAGGTTTGGCACGTGGTTATTTAAACCGGGAAGAATTAACTAATGAAAAATTTATCGCTAATCCTTTTTATGATAGTAGTCAAAAGAATGTTCTTGCTTGTCCACGATTATACAAAACTGGCGATTTAGTTCGCTGGTTAGCTAATGGTGAACTTGAATATATCGGTCGAAATGATACTCAAGTTAAAATTCGTGGGTATAGAATTGAATTAGCTGAAATTGAAAGTGTAATGGGTAGTTATCCTCAATTGCGTCAGGCGGTGGTTTGTGTTAAAGAGTCTGGAGCAAACGCCATTGCTAGTAGTGGAAATAAATATTTAATTGGCTATTATGTGGCCGATGAGCCATTAGATACCCAGGCCATTCTTTCTTATTTAGCCGAGCGGTTGCCCGATTATATGCTTCCTAGAAGTTTAGTTTATTTAGCCAGTTTACCATTGACGGCAAATGGTAAGCTGGATCGTCAGGCCTTGCCTGAACCTGGGGAGCTGATGCTGCATAACCATGTTGCCCCGCGTAATGAGCTGGAGCAGCAGGTTTGTGCTATTTATGGCGAAGTCTTGGGGATAAGTCCGGATTCAATAGGGATTTACGATGATTTCTTTAGGCTTGGAGGCAATTCAATCTTAGCCATTCACCTGCTAAATCAGCTCAATCAGCGGTTATTTTCTGATGCTAATATTAATTTAACTACTATTTTTAGATATAAAACAATTGCTGGTTTATTGGAATATGTACTTAACTCGGTTAATACCAGAAAAATGCTAAATGATCAGAATGATTCTTCTCAAGTTATTAGCCGAAACTTATCATGTCAGGCTGAGTTATCATTTTCTCAAGCCAGATTATGGTTTATTGAAAATTATGAAGGTGGAAGTAGTGCTTATAATATTCCATTAATCTACCAATTGGCTAGAGAAGTAAACTATACTAAGTTAAAACAAGCGCTAATCGACGTGGTGTCCCGCCATAACGTATTGCATAGTCTAATTAAGATCGATGCAAATGATGCTGCTTATCAGGAAGTAATTGACTTAGCAAAGCGTCCGATTATGATTAATGATTTGGGCCAATTTAGCCAGAAGCAAGCCCTAGAATTTTTGACTCAGGAAATATCTCATGTCTTTAAATTAGACAGTGAATACCCAATTCGGATTAGCATTTTCACTGATAAAGGCACTTCAGAGAGGTTTTTATTGCTGGTTGTCCATCACATAGCATTTGACGGTTGGTCCAGCGATATTTTTATTCGTGATTTGGATGCATATTATGCGCTAAGGAGTGCCAAGTCCACTGAAATGGCAACTACCCTACCAGATTTATCGATTCAATATACCGATTTTGCGCATTGGCAACGCCAATTTTTAAGCGGAAAACATTTAGAGCTTCAATTAGGGTATTGGCGTGAACAATTATCCGGAGTAAGCGCATTAAATTTACCTTTGGATTGGCCAAGGCCTAGTCAAATTAACTACAGAGGTGCTGAATTAGGTTTTAGGTTAACGGAACAACTTAGTAATGAGTTACGTAATTTAGCTAAGCACTATGGCATTAGCCTTTATACATTATTACTTGCTGGATTTAATTTGCTATTACGTGCTTATAGTCTCCAGGACGATATTGTAGTTGGAACTCCGGTAGCAAATCGCCAGCATACTCAAGTAGAAAATTTAATTGGCTGTTTTGTAAATAGCTTAGCTTTACGAAATGTCATTAACCCGCAACAGAGCATTCAAGGTTATTTAAGTGACTTGGCCGATAATATTATCAATGCGCAATTACACCAAGATTTGCCATTTGAAAAACTAGTAGATGAATTAGCTCTTAATAGAGATCCTAGCCGACATCCAATATTTCAGGTAATGTTTAGTTTGCAATCATTTGGCAAGCGCTTTACTAGCGGAGTAATTAGCCGCTTAGATCCTAGTAACCCTTATGAGCAAGGTTTAATCGACGCATATAAAATTGCAAAATTTGATCTTAGCTTGTTCGTCGATGATAGTAGTGAAGCCATTTGTGGTAGTTTTAATTATGCCGTGAGTTTATTTCAACAGGAAACTATTGCCAGGTATTGCCATACATATCAATATTTACTAGAACAGCTTTTACATGCGAGTCCCGATAGTACCCTTCAAGGATTAAGTTATTTGGATCTAGAAACATATCAACAGTTAGTTTATGAGTGGAACCAAACTACCAGTGATTTTGTTGGCGGCAATACCCTAAGCCAGCTTTTTGAATCTCAAGTAGCGGCAACACCAGATAATATAGCTGTAGTTGCAGGAGCGGTTTGCCTAAGCTATTCAGAATTAAATTGCCGAGCCAATCAATTGGCTAATTATTTACGAGCTAATTACGTTCTTCAGAATGATGATTTGATTGCCTTATGCTTGGAACGTAACGAGCATATGCTAATTGCGATTTTAGCTGTTTTAAAAGCCGGGGCAGGGTATGTTCCGTTAGATCCGGAATATACGAGTGAGCGCATTAATTATATCCTTAAGGATACGCAGGCTAAGGTTGTGTTAGCCAGCATAGCTCATCAGGACAAGCTTAGCCAAAGTTTAGTGTTGGTGGATCAGCCGATAGTGGAATTTATTGATAGTCCAAGTAATAAGATAAAATTATCTGCTTACTTGCCATCTAACCTGACTATTCAGAAGCAGCCTAGCGATTTAGCTTATGTAATCTATACAAGTGGTACCACAGGCCAGCCAAAGGGAGTCATGATTGAAGAGCAAAGTGTAGTAAATACTATTCGAGGATTGGAGAATTTATACTCTCTAGGGCGATCAGCTAAGGTAACTTTTTTTAGCGCCTATGTATTTGATGTTTCGGTAGCTGAGATTTTTGCTAATTTAGTTATTGGTAATGAGCTGCATATTTTATCTGAGGAAGTTCGGCGAGATTATTTGGCAATTGGTGAATATTTATTAGCCAATAGGATAGAAATTAGTTATTTACCTCCAGTGATTCTGGCTAATCTTGCTAGAGTTGAATATCCTGATTTAGTTCATATAATTTATGCTGGGGAGCCTTGTGGGAAGGAAGCCGGAACGTACTGGTCAACTCACTACAAGTTATTTAATTATTATGGGCCAACGGAGACTAGCATCTATTCATTAGGCAAGCAAGTTATGGCTGGTGATACACATTTAATAGGTAGACCGTTAATAAATAGCTGTGCCTATATTCTGGATAGCCATCTTAAGGCCGTACCGTTGGGAGGTATTGGCGAATTGTATATTGGCGGAATGGGGGTAGCCCGAGGCTATTTAAACCAGCCGGAATTAACAAAAGAGCGCTTTATTCCAAATCCTTTCCAAAGCCCAGCGGATAGATTAGCCAAGCGCAATCAACGGATTTATAAAACTGGCGACTTGGTACGTTACCATCATGATGGTAATATTGAGTATTTGGGGCGGAATGATTTCCAGGTTAAAATTCGCGGGTTTAGGATTGAGTTAGGCGAGATCGAAAACTGTTTGAGTCGCTATCCTGGAGTAAAAGAGGCGGTAGTGCTGGCGCGAGAATCGACGGTTGAGAATAAGTATTTGGTAGGTTATTATGTAGCAGATCAGGTATTAAATGAAACAGCGATCTTGGATTATTTAAGTAAGCATTTGGCTTCGTACATGTTGCCAAGCGTTCTAGTGCATCTGAATAAGTTGCCATTAACAGTTAATGGCAAAGTAGATCGGCAAAGCTTGCCTGCGCCCCAGTTCAAAGCAGCAAATACATTTATTGCGCCACGAAATGAGCTTGAGGAACAGTTATGCCAGATTTATAGTGAAGTACTAGGCGTAGAACTCCTGCAAATTGGAATTACTGGAGATTTCTTCCAATTAGGCGGGGATAGTATTAGTAGCATTCAATTGACTAGTCGAATTCGGCAGCGCTTAAAAGTTAGTTTAAGTGTTAAGCAAGTATTTAGTAGTAAAACTGTGGAGAAGTTATCTTCTCTCATTTCGGCTGAGAAATTAGTTTTAGCAAGTGCTGAGGCTGTGCCAATCCAAGAAAGTGCTGAATTAAGTGGTGAATTCGGATTACTTCCAGTTCAAGACTGGTTTTTTTATCAAATTGATCGGGGCATTTTTCAGAATCCAGGGTACTGGAACCAGGCGTTCTTAATTAAAGTTGAAGAATTAGATTTAATAATTTTGAGGCATTGTTTGAATATACTTGTCTCTTACCATGATAGTTTACGTTTGGGATATAACTGGGATAATCCTCAACAAATCAAGCAGGTTTATCGCGCGAGTTCGCAATTTACAGATATTAAGATTAAATGTTTAGATGCCAGTAGCGTGACTCCGGATGAGTATTTCACGATACTGAGTAACTGGCAAAATGGATTTAAATTGAATGGTGCGGAAGCCTTATTTAGTGTCGGTTACCTTTATGGTTACGCAGACGGTAGTGCCCGAATTTTTTTTGCATTTCACCATTTACTGATTGATGCAATTAGTTGGCGAATCATCATCGAGGATTTGCAGACTCTTTATGCTAAATTTAATCTTGCCAAGAGCCAAGAGCAACTAGATGTATTACTCCGACAAACCCCTGAAGAATTGTTAGGTGTAAAAGGTACCAGTTATCGGCAGTGGGTTAATTTAGTTGCTGAATATCATAAGGATAAGCAAGCTGAAAGAGTTTTTTGGGATTCACAATTAACAGCGGTAGCTGATAGCCAACAACGCCTGGTCGAATTGGCTGGTCAATCTTATAATCATTATGAGATTAGTTTGGATGCTAAATTAACTGAGCTATTGTTGAGTAAAGCTAATCAGGCTTATCATACTGAAATTAATCATTTATTATTGTGTGCATTTGGGTTGGCTCTAGCTAAATTAACTGGAAATAGCACTAACTTTATCACTCTTGAAGGACATGGGCGTGAAGAAATCAGCCCTCAACAAGATATTTCCCGAACTGTTGGATGGTTCACTAGCCTTTTTCCACTTAGGCTTACTACAAATAGTGTAGATCTTGCTAAAAACTTAGTTTTAATAAAAGAACAGCTGCGCACAGTTCCGCAAAAAGGGATAGGCTATGGAGCGTTGTATGGCTACCGTCAGATAGAATTGCCACGAGTTAGTTTCAATTATTTAGGCCAATTTGATAAAAGCCGTTCACAAGTTGAGAGTTATTGGAGTTTGTGCGATGAAGTGACTGGTTTAACTATGGATAGAGCCAATTGTGACCGAAATATTATTGATGCTAATGGATTGATAATTAATGGTAAGCTGCAATTTCGTATTTCTGGTTGGCTTTGTTCAACTACCTTAACGGAATTTGGTGAGGAATTCTACCAGCAGTTAGTAAAAATTATTAAATATTGTAGTAGCTTGCCACGTAACTATTTGACACCTAGCGATGTTAGTTGTGTTGTTAATCAGGAGTATTTAGATCGGCTACAACAAAATCGGCAAATTGAGAATATATATTTTGCTAATAGCTTGCAACAGGGATTTATTTATCATGCACTAAATCAAGAAGGATATGACAGCGCGTATCACGTACAGCAGCTATTTGAATATAATAATCCAGTTGAGCCAGAACTGCTGCAACTTGCTTGGCAAGGGGCCCTGCAACGGTTCCCATGTCTGCGCTTACGCTTTGCTTGGGAGAATGAATTATTGCAGATAGTTGATAATGAAGCGAAATTAAATTGGCGATATTTCGACTTGACGAATTTGACTTTAAGTGAGCAGAAGCTTCAGATTACTCAACTAATGGAACGCGATCGTCAAGATACTTTTAATTTAGCCGAAGGTAGGCTATTGCGAGTTTATTTATTCCAACTGAATTCTTTGCAGTATCGCTGTTTACTTAGTAACCATCATGTGATATTAGATGGTTGGAGTTACCCTTGCCTATTAAATTATGTTCATAATTTATATTTGCAGTTTATGCTTTATCAGAATGAGCGTCATCAGATACAGCAAATATTAAATCAAATTCAAAACGAGGAAAGCTATACTAATACTCAACAATACTTGCAAGAGCATACTCAAATCAGCCAAAACTATTGGCAGCAACAAGTAGCTAAGTTGGATGGTTTTGCTGATCTAAACTTTTTATTAAAAGATAATCAGCGTACAATTAAACTTGATGAGTACCGTTCGATCCAAGAGCATAATGAGGTCACACAAATCATCACTGGCGCTGATTATACCCGCCTCAAGCAAATGAGCCAAAAATATGCGATAACTATTAATGCAATTTTACAATACTGCTGGCATAAAGTACTCAGTATTTATACCAACTCTTCAACTACAGTAGTTGGAACTACGGTTGCCGGTAGAAACTTACCAATTGAAGGGATAGAAGAGGCCGTGGGTATGTTTATTAATAGTTTACCTTTAATAATCACTCATAACGCGGATGATTCTATTTTATCTGGCTTACAGCAAGTTCAAGACTCAATAAATGATATAAATAGTCACAGCAACATAAGTCTAGCTACTTTACGGGTTAATGCAAGAAGGCTATTTGAGAGTGTCTTTGTTTTTGAGAATTATCCCATTCCATCTGCAGCTTCGGAGGGCTTAATTCGACTGAAATATCTCTCTGGAGTAGAAATGATTGACTATCCGCTAGCTGTAGTTGCATTTGAGCAGGGTGGGCAAATTAATTTTACCTTGAAATATGCTGGCGAACTATTTAGCTTGGAAACCATTAATAATTTTTTGGCGGCGATTCAAAATTTTTTAACTAATTTAGGTTGTATGGAGGATATTGCTTGCCAAACTCAAGCTAGCCATAATTATTTGGATCTAGAAACATATCAACAGTTAGTTTATGAGTGGAACCAAACTACCAGTGATTTTGTTGGCGGCAATACCCTAAGCCAGCTTTTTGAATCTCAAGTAGCGGCAACACCAGATAATATAGCTGTAGTTGCAGGAGCGGTTTGCCTAAGCTATTCAGAATTAAATTGCCGAGCCAATCAATTGGCTAATTATTTACGAGCTAATTACGTTCTTCAGAATGATGATTTGATTGCCTTATGCTTGGAACGTAACGAGCATATGCTAATTGCGATTTTAGCTGTTTTAAAAGCCGGGGCAGGGTATGTTCCGTTAGATCCGGAATATACGAGTGAGCGCATTAATTATATCCTTAAGGATACGCAGGCTAAGGTTGTGTTAGCCAGCATAGCTCATCAGGACAAGCTTAGCCAAAGTTTAGTGTTGGTGGATCAGCCGATAGTGGAATTTATTGATAGTCCAAGTAATAAGATAAAATTATCTGCTTACTTGCCATCTAACCTGACTATTCAGAAGCAGCCTAGCGATTTAGCTTATGTAATCTATACAAGTGGTACCACAGGCCAGCCAAAGGGAGTCATGATTGAAGAGCAAAGTGTAGTAAATACTATTCGAGGATTGGAGAATTTATACTCTCTAGGGCGATCAGCTAAGGTAACTTTTTTTAGCGCCTATGTATTTGATGTTTCGGTAGCTGAGATTTTTGCTAATTTAGTTATTGGTAATGAGCTGCATATTTTATCTGAGGAAGTTCGGCGAGATTATTTGGCAATTGGTGAATATTTATTAGCCAATAGGATAGAAATTAGTTATTTACCTCCAGTGATTCTGGCTAATCTTGCTAGAGTTGAATATCCTGATTTAGTTCATATAATTTATGCTGGGGAGCCTTGTGGGAAGGAAGCCGGAACGTACTGGTCAACTCACTACAAGTTATTTAATTATTATGGGCCAACGGAGACTAGCATCTATTCATTAGGCAAGCAAGTTATGGCTGGTGATACACATTTAATAGGTAGACCGTTAATAAATAGCTGTGCCTATATTCTGGATAGCCATCTTAAGGCCGTACCGTTGGGAGGTATTGGCGAATTGTATATTGGCGGAATGGGGGTAGCCCGAGGCTATTTAAACCAGCCGGAATTAACAAAAGAGCGCTTTATTCCAAATCCTTTCCAAAGCCCAGCGGATAGATTAGCCAAGCGCAATCAACGGATTTATAAAACTGGCGACTTGGTACGTTACCATCATGATGGTAATATTGAGTATTTGGGGCGGAATGATTTCCAGGTTAAAATTCGCGGGTTTAGGATTGAGTTAGGCGAGATCGAAAACTGTTTGAGTCGCTATCCTGGAGTAAAAGAGGCGGTAGTGCTGGCGCGAGAATCGACGGTTGAGAATAAGTATTTGGTAGGTTATTATGTAGCAGATCAGGTATTAAATGAAACAGCGATCTTGGATTATTTAAGTAAGCATTTGGCTTCGTACATGTTGCCAAGCGTTCTAGTGCATCTGAATAAGTTGCCATTAACAGTTAATGGCAAAGTAGATCGGCAAAGCTTGCCTGCGCCCCAGTTCAAAGCAGCAAATACATTTATTGCGCCACGAAATGAGCTTGAGGAACAGTTATGCCAAATTTATGGTGAAGTTTTGGGGGCGGATTCCGCTAAAATTTCAGTCGATGCTGATTTTTTTAGCTTGGGTGGAAATAGTATTTTAGCTATAAAGCTTATGCAAAAAGTTAACATGCAATTTGGCACTAGCTTAGTGGTTGCTGAGTTTTTAATTAATCGGACTATTTTGAAACTAGCTCAACGGCTTATCAAAAATCCATCAGTTTATCAGCCGATAATCAAGTTAAATCAAACTATTAATCGACAGAATTTATTTATGGTTCACCCGGCACATGCAGGTAGTGAAGTTTATCAAGAATTGGCGTCCCAATTATCCACACAATTTTGTTGCTATGGTGTTGAATCGTATAATTTGAACATGACCTCTAAAATTGATTCGCTACATCAATTAGCACTATATTATTTAAATCATATTCAACAAATAATGCAGGAAACTGGGCAGCATAAATATAATTTATTTGGATGGTCATTTGGTGGTCAGATTTGTTTAGAAATTGCAGCAATTTTGGAGCAAAGAGGCGTAACTGATATAACAGTTTATTTACTTGATTCAGTTTTGCCGGATGAGACTATTGTTAGGTTACGTGGTAACCAAGATCAGCCTTTAATATTAGAAGAACTACCTGGCAATATGCATGAGCTAAATAGTGAATATTTAACTAAGGTCCTGGCTAATCTAGAGTTGGAAAATCAATTACTAAATCAGGATATTTCTCAAAGATTAAACATTAGTAAGGTAATCTTATTCAAAGCCTTATTACCCGATACCAATTTTGAGCAAGAGAATTTTAGCCTTCTAAAAAATTATTTAGTTAACTTAGCTCAAAATAACTTGGAGAAAGTAATTGATGATTTGCATCAGTTAACCATAATCAAGTTAATGACTAGTCATAACAAAATTATTGGTTGTCATGAAGAAATTGTAAGCTCAATTCTGACTATTTGATTAGCCTTATCCTTATATATTAAATAAAAGAGAAGTGTTCAATTTTAAATTTAGTACTGAAGTAGCATATTTTTTATGCTACTCGGCCCAAGGATTGGCTACGAAACAAATTTATTTTAACGGATTAAAAAATCCGTTAAAATAAATTTTTAAAACTTACTTATTAGTGTGTTATAATGTGGTTCTGGCGATGGAGTTCGCCATGTGTCAATTATTCTGATCTCAACCGCAGTAATGCTAATGACTCCTACAATTAAATAAAATACTTTATTGAGTTGTGGAGATTAGTCGTGTCTATTTATACAAAATACCCTCATCCAAAATTGCATAGAAGAGTTCGCCATTTAAATAATCGCGATATGGCAATATTATTTGGCGTATTTATTGGTGCATTTGTTGCCATTTATGGTTTAACAGTTGGCCATTTTTCAAGTATTGCAGTTCTTGGATCTGCATTCGGCCATAGCCTAAGCTTTAAATTTTTGGCAGTAATTTTAAGTGCTGGAACCTTTGGCAACTTATTGAGTTATGTTGGATCTTGCATTGATATTATTACTAACCATCGGACAATATTTGATTTAATCAATAAAAAAACTAACTAATAAAAATACCTAATTATCCTTTCAGAAATTCATCCTCGGCCAATACTGGGGTGGCAAAATGCTACCCCGGCCATCTTTTATCAATAGATAAAAAGAGCCAAGAAAATAAACTATAAATCAAAGCTGCCGCTTTAAGTATTTTCTGAGGCAATGTTATATTTATTAGCATATATATAAATACGTACTTATTCGATTAAAATCTAATTTAGTACATAGTATATAATCTGATCGCCATCTTGCATTGTAGCTCTTAATACTGTACGATTTTTATTTATGCATAACCCTAGTCTACATTTGAATCAATCACTCATAAGGTATTCAAGTCTAGAATGGTTTGATTCAAACTTAAAGATGTATAGTCTAGATGGGGGAATAACCTCACTTTTGGGCGAAGGCTACCTGATTCGTGCACTAGCAAATGGCTTCGAGCGGTTAGTTAAATCCTTTCAAGCCATTGTAGATAAGCTTGAAAAGAGTAATATTTCCGACAATTTGTATTAAATTTTCATTATGATGCGCAATAACAGCATTAATAAATTATTTAACGCCTTTTAATTATGCAGAAGATAAGAGTAGTATAATTATTACTAAGAAACGTGTTCATTTAATAGGTTTAGATTTATGAGGAAAATCTTCATTCACCGTATAGCGGGTATTGGTGTGGTTGCTGGAATATTTAGCTTATACCTATTTCATTCATCACCGGGATTATTTAGCTTTGCGATAGTAGCGCTTGGTTTGGGCCTTCGGCATGGCTTGGATTCCGACCATATTGTCGCAATTGATAATATTACCCGGAAACTGGCATTAGAGAAAAAAGATAGCTCAGCAACTGGCTTATATTTTGCCTTAGGCCATTCAACAATTGTATTTTGCCTAACTTTGTTGGTTATAATGGGAGTTAGCCATTCCAAGGAGCTTTATGATTCTTTATCTAGTATTGGTGATAAACTAGGTAGCCTGGTTTCAATTTCTTTTTTGGTTTTTACTTTATTTATAAACTGGTTGGCTTTCAAAAATTTAAGCAGTGGCAAAAACCAGCAAAACGACTATCCAGGGCTAATCTATAAGCTTGCAAATAGACTCTTGTTTTCAGCAATTGATCGGCCAGCTAAGATGTTTGTCGTTGGCTTCTTTTTTGGGCTTGGATTTGATACGGCTACTGAAATTGCACTACTTTCACTTGCTGCTACTTCTTTGGTGCATGGAGTAGGTATAGTCTTTATTTTATTTTTGCCAGTTCTATTTGCATGTGGAATGATGTTTACTGATACGGTTAACTCTATATTTATGACTAAAATCTATAATTGGGTAAACCAAAGTTACCAGGATCTTAGCTTCTATAACTATTTAATTCTTGCTTTTGCTTCATTAATGACTTTAATAGTTACAGTATTAGAAGTTGTAAGTTTTATTAAGGAATATTATCCTGGCTTTAATTTTATGGGTAGCATCCTTAGTTATCTTGACAATAATGACGAACTTTTCGGCTTTAGCATTATCTGTGGATTTTTAATTTTGGGTTTAATGGTATACCTGAAGTATATAGAGAGTCGTAGAACATAATAAGGAAAAGTTTTTTCGTTAAAAATGGATAGATCTTCGGCGATACAATATAGAAAATTAAGCCATGGCCGCAACTTTCTTGTGTGGCTCTTGTAACCAGAACTTCGGAAGGTTTGATGTAATGTTTTCGGAGAAATATGGCGGTAGCATTTGGTTATTGTGTAAAGCAATAGTGAGATGAGAAATAGATTCGAGCTGGCAGATTGCCAGCTCTTTTATACTAATGGTTGTGCATATAGGTCATAATCTTTGGATCCGGTAATTTCGACATTAATAATATCGCCGACTTGGATATTTTGATATTGTCCCATGTTTTTGATATAAACTAAACCATCAATTTCTGGAGCATCATACTTGCTGCGGCCAGTGATCATCTTACGCGTCACTTCATCAACAATTATTTCCATTGTCTTGCCAATTTTTGTTTGTAACTTAGCCAAACTAATTGCCTGCTGATGCTGCATAAAGCGGTGGTAACGCTCTTCTTTAACTTCTTCCGGAACATGGCCTTCAAGTAAGTTTGCAGGTGCGCCTTCAACCTCAGAATATTTAAAGCAGCCAACTTTTTCCAATTGTGCTTTGGTTAGGAAGTCTAATAACATTTGAAAGTCTTCTTCTGTTTCACCAGGGAAGCCAACGATAAAAGTACTCCTAATAGCCAAGTCTGGGCAAATACTACGCCACGAAGCAATACGCTCCAATAAGCCATCTACATTCCCTGGTCGTTTCATTGCTTTTAATACTTTAGGGCTTGCATGCTGAAATGGAATATCCAGATATGGCAATATTTTTCCTTCGGCCATTAATGGAATAACATCATCAATATGCGGGTATGGATAAACATAATGTAACCGGACCCATACCCCTAATCTAGCAAGCTCATTGCATAAATCGATAAATTTAGTTTTGACCGGGCGGCCGTTATGAAATCCGGTAACATATTTCTTATCTACTCCATATGCTCCGGTATCCTGAGATACGACCAAAAGCTCTTTTACTCCGGCTGCAACTAACTTCTCAGCTTGGCCTAATACATCGCCAATTGGATAAGAGTCTAATTTTCCGCGCATTGAAGGTATAATACAAAATGAGCAAGTATTATTACAGCCTTCGGAAATTTTTAGGTAAGCATAATGTTTTGGCGTTAATTTAATTCCTTGGGGAGGTACCAGATCAGTAAATGGATCATGCGGTTTTGGTACATATTTATGGATTAAATTAAGTACTTCTTGTGTGGCATGAGGCCCTGTGACCCCAAGAACGTTCGGGTATTTAGTTTCAATAACACCTTCTTTTGCACCAAGGCAGCCGGTAACTACTACTTTTCCATTCTCAGTAAGTGCTTCCCCAATTGCGTTTAACGATTCCTCGACAGCAGAATCAATAAAGCCGCAGGTATTAACTACTACCAAATCTGCATTTTCATAACTATTTACAACTTCATAACCTTCAGCTTTTAATCCAGTCAATATATTTTCAGAGTCAACTAAAGCCTTAGGACAGCCTAATGAAACAAAACCGATTCTTGCCATATCTTTTACTTAGAACCTTTATCTTTATTATTAAATGGAAACTGCATTAAATTCATAAATTTCTCAGCTTGGTTTTGGAACTGTTCCTGAACTTGTTCCTGCATCTGCAAAAAATTATTAGTGCTATTGGTCAAATAATCAAAAATATTTTGCTGTACTTGTGGTCCATGGTCTTGTAAAAACTCATTCCATAAGTCAAGGCTTGATGGAATTGCCTCTTTAGGATAAGTAGCTTTAAGCTGAGAGTAGAACCGTTTTTGCGTTTGTCTTAGCATGTCAATACTTTGCTCAAGAAATGGGCTGATTGCTGATTGGAACGACTTACCGTAAAAACGTATTATTTGGAGGAGAAAATCGTTTGAAAAAATCGGAGTGTGATTAGCTTCTTCTTCCAAGATAATTTGCAAAAGCACACTTCGCGTAACGTCTGCGCCTGATTTTACATCGGTAACTTGAATAGTATCACCATCTATAATCATTTGCTTAATGTCATCAAGAATTATGTATGTACTAGTCGCTGTATCGTATAACCGCCGATTTTGATATTTCTTGATGATTCTTATTTCAGTAGGTTTTTTCATAAGATCTTGTTAAAAATATGGATTAAAAAAAAATAATACTTGACAAATTATGCTGCACTGCACAATAATAACGACTGGAGAGGTTCATGTAATTGTTTTAATGCACAAAAATAATTTGTAAATTAATTAATATTATACCATAATAATGCTAATACCTCGTTTATTTTTCAAAATGGGAGAATCTAAAATGATTAAAAATAATGAGCAGATGACTGCAGAAACTCAAAAAGCAATTGACAAAATGTTGGATCTAGTAACTACTTCTATTGACGGTGTTGAGAAATTAACTCATGTTCAATTAGAAACATCACGTAAAATTCTTGAAGAAACTTCACAAGCAATTAAAGGATTTGCTACAGTTACAGATCCTAAAGAATTAATGGCGCGTGTAAATCAAATCGCTACTAGCGCTGTTGAAAAAAATATTGCTTCAGCTAATGATGTTTACAATATCGTAAAAGACATCCAAGCTAAAATCAGTAAAGTTGCTGAAGAGAGCGTTCAAAGCATGCAGCAAGCAGCCTTAAATTCTGTTGAAGGTGCTTCACAATTTAACCCAACAGGTTCAAATTTTGCAAGTGATGCAATCAAAAGCTGGATTAACAGCACTAACCAAACTTTAAGCGCAATTAACAAAGTTGCTTCTCAAGTTGCTGAATTTACAAATAATAATATCAAAGCAGCTACTTCTGCAACAGTTAATGCAGCTAAAAAAGCAGGCAGCAAATAATCAGCTTAATAATAGATAAGCACGACCACCAGACTTAATTCTGGTGGTTTTTTTATTAATATTTACATTTTCTTTTTCATCCTCTCGTTTTCTTTGCTTAAAAAGTCAGTAGTATTTGTTTCTAGCTACTAAATTATAAATAGTTAGCTTGACAATAGTTAGCATGCTAACATATAATTAAGCCATGAAAGATTCAACTTTAAAACAGCATATAGGATATTGGTTAAGCCGCTTGCAAAACACAGTCAGCAAATCCTTCGAGCAAAGATTGCATAAGCACAATGTAACAGTAGCTGAGTGGTGCGTAGTAATCGCGATTTTTGATAAGCAAGCAGATACGGTAACTGGATTATCTCAGTATATAGAAGTAACAAAACCGGTTGTTTCAAGAATAATTGATCAACTGGTTAAGAAGGGTTTGGTTAAGATTAATCCAGGAATAAACCGCAGAACCAGTAAAATTAAACTTAGCCCTATAGCCGAAGAATTAGTACCAAAATTAACAGCTGAAGCAAATGCCAATGATCTAGCGTTCTTTGGCTGCCTAAATGATCTTGAACTAACGAGATTAAAGGATATTTTGAATAAACTAATTGTCACAGGTACCAATATTATGCCAAGTGGCTGGTTGACTAAAGGAGAAAGAAAAATGGTTAATAAAGAGCAAGTACTAAAAATTATTAAGCTAGCGAAAGAAGAAGCGTGGCCTTTTCCAAAAACCTTTGACAGCCTTAAAGAGGCTGGTGTAGTGAGCTATGCAGTTTCTTGGCAAAATGGAAAATATCATTCACAGTTTAACTTGGCAGATAATAGCAGCTTAGCAGGTGAGAAAATAGCTAGCCTTGAAGATATAAAAATTGCCGATGAGTATTTAGAAAATAAGGCAAAAAATGCTCTATTAACCCATCAGCAAGGGAAAACCTCATTTGTCGAATGGGTGCTTGAGATGGCTAACGCTGGAGTAGCTTCTTATCTTGTTAAAATGAGTGATAGAACAGTCCATTATTTCAGCTTTGATAGTAGCCAATCTTTTGTTGAAGTAGTGCCTACATTTGACTAAATAATAAAAACATCCAATGTATCGTATTTATTATATTGTTTGACCGCAAACCGGACATTTTTGGGGCCTGACACTTGCCAGGCCCAGCAAGCTGCCCCTAGTTACCTAATATTCAAACTAATATTATTTTCCCGCCCCAAACCTCACTTTTTGAGAACTAATCTATTGAAATAATAAATTCAAATTTCAAAATCTGGATATATGATATAACTTTCTCCAATATCTGCTAAAAAGCAGATATTTCTTTGCCTTAAAATCTAAAATTTTTAACAAAGTTGCAACTAGCGTATTTTTTCTATAAAAAATTGGAATTATTTTAAATTTCTTATAAAACGTAAGAGCTTAGTTATTTCGGTAATAATTTAACGAAAATTTAAAATCGACTCCTTAATAAGAATATAGAATATTTCTCATCTACATAAATACCTAGATGAACTATGTAGTTTGCAAGCTTATTAGAGTAAGTGCAAGCTATTTGCAAAATGGTAAACTTGTATTTAGTTTAATTTATGAAGAAGCACGAGGAAAAATTTGCAGGGTATGCTAATTAAAGTGTAATTGCAATCAATCCATAAATTTGCTAGCTAACCATAAGGAGTAATTATGCCAAATATTAATCTGCGAACTTCACCAAATTATCATAAACGATTTCGTAGTGATTTGAAAAATGGTGATCCAATTGATAATGAAACTAAAAACCTGAAGCGTGCAAATGTGCTTAATGCAGCCACCATCCATCCCAAACTGGTTTTAGAAGCTACAATTAACTACCTGACTAATCAAGCACATAGTGAAGAGTTAGAGGGGAGTCTTGGATACGAATTATTGAGTGAGATTGAGTACTTAACTGCCAATAGTACTGAATATGGCTGTTTTGGCATTGGGGTTAAGGATATCCCTGCCGGCGCTGCCCATATCCTATTTGCAGCCGCTTTTGCCTTACGTGGCGAAATAAAGGATTTTGATGAGAATAGTTTACAATTAAGAAGCGGGAAAATTGAGTTGCTAAATAGAGTGATAAACCATTTAGTTCAAACTCAAAAAGCTTTTCCAAATTTACCTCGTGATAAAAGCAGCAATATTATTTTTAATGATGCAGAATATTTTGATGACTGTCAGGTTGAATTTATTAGAGATTTTCTTGCTGGAATTAAGGATAGTAAGTATATAGCAAGCGGCGAATTACAGATTGGTGGACGAGGGTACGTTCGGCAAACTTACTTTTTCAGTGCCGTTAATTTATCTGCTGCTATAACAGAATCTTTGGTTTCAGGTGATGCCCAACTGTCGAGTCACGATGGCTTAATCCCTTTGAGTTTAACTAAAGGATATACACCCGAGAATGGGATTTTTAGCTTAGAAACTCCAGGGAACAAAGCGCCAACTCATATAAAAAAATATGGCGACGCTACCGAATTTATCGGTGGGTTTCATAGAGATAGCCCAAATTATAGCGGTCAAGATTGCTTTAGCAAAAGTATAGAGGGTAATTTTGAAAAATTTGGTAACCGGCTATATGCTGATGTTTGCTTAGTATATGATGCAATAGTAGCCTATTTTGAAGCTTTAATGCTCCAACACTCTGATATGCATTTAGAAAATAAAATCCAAATTGCGGTTAACCGCATGGCGTGGAATAAAAATGGGCATTATATTACCAATTCCAAGGGGCCTTATTATTTACGTAAATTAATTGAAGACCATGCAATTAGATATTTTGCAGCTAAAAAGAAAAGTGAGGATTATCCCGAACTACTAATTATTCCGCTAGATATAGGTGGGAATCATGCTTTTATGGCAGTTGATTTTAGCTCAAGTGAGTTTGATGAGGATAATAAGCTTAGGGGTATGACCATAGTTTATTGTGATCCTCGTGGAATCCCACTTAATGATAGTCTAGATAACAATAAGTTAAAACCTTTTCTAGAAGATTTAAAAATTCATAATAAGGTCATAACTAATGAAATCAAACAGCAATCTGATAAAGCTAGTAACGAAGCACTTACTATCTATTATGCCGTAGAATTAATTAAATTTTATATTGATAGAATGAAAAATGGTGTAATACAAGAGGGTCAAAAGGATGAGGATAAAAAGAGTAGAGTACTTTGTGAATTTAGCTTTATACCTATAACTGGTTCTTTGCTTTGGTTAAAACTTAATATTATGAATATGCTAAATAACCGGAGTTTAACTAAACTTTCACTGACTAATGAGATATTGTTAATTGATAAAGCTATGCTAAGAAAGTTATATGATGAGCAAAAAAATCAAGTGAATGAGCAAATAATTATTAAAAAAGAGCTACTGGACGCACCTTCACGAGCAAAATTATTTTCAATTGACCCTGTACGGCTGCAAAAGGGAATTAATGCGGGCAAAGAAGATGCAAAAAAGGCGCTTACATTATTAATCAAAGTTCAGATAGATATTGAAGAAGGCACGCAGAATAGTATTGCTTCGGCGCAAAAAATGTTACAGGAGGCTTTATTAGAACAGTTTAGAGATCCTAGATGGAGCTGGAAGCCGCATAGCGTTGGGC
The DNA here is from genome assembly GCA_964386295.1 of uncultured Neisseria sp. Classification (GTDB taxonomy): domain Bacteria; phylum Pseudomonadota; class Gammaproteobacteria; order Burkholderiales; family UBA11063; genus Aquella. The sequence goes on along the minus strand of CAYLRR010000013.1, from coordinate 47,736 downwards.
TATCTAATTAAAGATGTTAGTTTAGGGCGCTAGCGATCGTATATTTCGCTAGTTTTCGAAAACGGTACTTGTAATATCTATTCTCTAACATTTAATCAGACACTAGAATACTATATTTAATCATCTTTGCTTTTTCAATACCGGACACTTTTATAGCTACAGATTAGTAAAGCGTGATTTATAACACCTGCTTGGAGTATTTGCATCTCTAAAGAATATTCCAGTCTTATTCTGATAAAGTAAATTTAACTCGTGCAATTAAATAACTACTTTTTCTTTAGAAGATGCTAGTTATGTTGGATGAGAGGGGAATCATGATAAATAAAACTAATTCAACGTCTCTGCCTTCTTATTGTAAACACTTTCGAAGCGAACTAACTACCCTTGACCCAATTGATAATAAAACTAAAGATTTAAAGCGCAATTTTATCTTAAGTAAGATTGCTAGTGAACCTAGTCATTATTCTCAAAATATACTACGGGCAACAATAAACTGCTTGACTGGAGTTGGGTATACTAGACAACTCAAGCAGGAGCTTGATGATGAAACTCTGCAAGCTATCAAGTATTTAACTGCCAATAGCACCGAATATGGTTGTTTTGGTATTGGTGTTAAGGATATCCCTGCCGGCGCCGCACATATTTTATTTGCTGTAGCATATGCTTTACGCAAGCAAATAGATGATTTTGATGATTATATCTATCTGTCAAGAGATGCGAAAATTCAACTTATAAATGATGTAATAAATTTTTATATAGCGACTGATGAAAATTTCCCTAATTTGCCACGAGATAAGGATGATAATATGCGATCTAATTTCAACTCATTATGCTAAAGAAATAATGAAATTTTATAAACACAGCAATAAAGCTGAGGATTTTCTTGCAAGGTTTAAATTTATAGAAAAAAGTCAATCATTAGCAGCAATGAAACTAAATATTTTTAATACTGTAAATAAAAGTCTATTAACCAAGCCATCCTGCACTAATGAGATTATATTAATTAATCAGTACATGTTAGAACTCTTCTATGAAGAAAATACGAATAAGGTACAGTTAGGTATAAATTATAGAGAAATATTATTTTCAATCAACTGGATTGAATTACAAAGAGGGCTTAATGCAGAGATGGAAGATGCGAGAAAAGCTGTTGCTGTATTAATTTATATACAATTATATATTGAGGCAGGAACTAAAGAAACTATTGAATGGGTACGAGATTTACTTGAAAAGGACAAATATTTAGCCTTATATAAAGGTGAAAGAATTAAGAAAGTGGCAAGTTAAGATATTTGACAAAACTAATTGCAAAGAAGAAAAAATTACTTTTCTAGTCGATAAAATATAGCATAATTTTTTTCCAGATTTATTAATTGTCATGCAAATTATTCCTTACTTTGCCCATTTATAGGGCAAAGTGCTAATTTCTATATAACTCGCAACTTATAAACGGTACTAAATTTCACTTAATGTCGTCAGCTATAAGCTAAATAGGTTTAAAACCAAAATTTTCCAGTACCTAGAGACCTTATTATCCTCCTTTTTATCTTAGGTTGGCGCTAGCAAAAAAAGCAACTAAAATCTTTTAATCTCACGAAATTTTAAAATTACCTGTGGATAACTATCTTCTGGTAAAATAATGGGAATATATGTATGAAAAAATATTTAAAAAATAATTGGTTAGGATCGCTTAAATAAAATGACCGAGCTGGAAATAATTTGGCAACAATGCTTGATGTTGGTAAAAGAACAGGAAATTGTAACTGAAACTGAATACAATACTTGGCTAAAAACTTTAAAGCCACAAATACATGATGGTAAATTTGAAATAGTTGCTGGAAATCGGCTAATTCATGATTTTGTTAATAAGAAGTATTGGAATAAAGTAAATTCGATTTTAAGCGAATTAACTGGCGGTGTCAGCGTTGAATTAGTGGTATCCAACGTCGTTCCAACGCTAAATCTCAAAAATAGTATCCCGGCATCAGTTCCAGCTCAAGCTTCTGCTGTAACTCCTATGCAAAAAGATAATAGTACAGTACCGACTGACTTAATTGGCGAACCGTTGCCCCAGGTCCCTACCATTAAAACCAATAGAGCTAAAGCTAATAAAGAAGTACTTGCGCAGCTTCATCAATCTACCAAGCTAAATAAAGAGTATACTTTTGATAGCCTAGTACGTGGAAACTCAAACCAGCTTGCATATGCAATTGGTATGCATATTACTCAAGATCCAGGTAACCGAAATCATAATCCGCTATTTATTTATGGTGGGGTAGGCCTTGGTAAAACTCACTTGATGCAGGCAATTGGCAATGAAATTCATCGCAAGAACCCTAATGCCAAAATTCGCTATCTACATGCCAATGATTATATCCAGGATGTGGTTAAGGCTTCGATGCGCCAGGGATTTGATGAGCTAAAAAGATATTATAATGGTCTAGATCTACTATTGATGGATGATATCCAGTTTATTGCTGGTGATAAGACCAAAACCCAGGAAGAGTTTTTTTATACCTTTAATAACCTTCTTGATAAAGGTAAACAGGTAATTATGACCTGTGATACCTATCCGAAAAATATAAGTAATTTGAACGAACGGCTAATTTCGCGTTTTGCTTCGGGATTGACGGTTGAAATCCAGCCGCCAGAGCTTGAGATGCGGGTTGCAATTTTAAAAAATAAGGCTCTACGCAGTAATATTGATTTAGATGATGAAGTGGCATTTTTTGTTGCACAGAATATTAAGTCTAACGTGCGGGAACTTGAAGGGGCTTTGAATAAAGTCATCTATCATGCCAAGTTTTCGCGTAAAGGACTTAGTATTGCAATTGCTAAAGAGGCGCTGATGGACATTATAGCCAGTGAGTCCAGAAATGTGTCTATAGACGATATCCAAAAAGCTGTCTGTGATTTTTATAAAATCAAAATATCTGACTTATTGTCTAATAAGCGGACCCAGATCATTGCCAGGCCAAGGCAAATTGCCATGGCGATTGCCAAGGAACTTACCCAATATAGTTTGCCAGCCATTGGCGAGGCATTTGGTGGACGGGATCACACGACAGTACTACATGCACAAAGGACAATCAATGGACTACGTGAGAAAGACCAAAAGATTGAACGAGAATATAATCTACTAATCCAAATGTTACAAAACTAGTTATAACGGGGTAAATCATGCAGTTAAAATTCCAACGCGATATTTTGCTAAAGCCATTGACTCTGACGACAGGGTTTGTTGAAAAAAAACAGACAATGCCTATTTTGTCAAATGTGCTATTAAAAAAAGACGGTGATAAAGTTACAATTGTTGCCAATGATATGGAGATTCAAGCAACTTTAAATATAAATGGTGGGATTCTCGGTGATGACCTATCAATTACTTTGCCAGCCAAAAAGCTGCAGGATGTATTAAAAGCATTGCCTGATAGTGAAATAACCCTTAATATCATTGATAATAAAGTAACTGTTCAATCTGGGCGAACCAAGTTTACGCTACAAAGTCTACCTGCAGACCATTACCCCTTACTACGCGTAACTGAAGACTGTGTTGGCCAATTTACGATTAGTCAACGGAATTTACGTGAACTAATTGGTAAAGTTCAGTACTCGATGGCCGTTAATGACAGCCGGGTATTTCTAAATGGCTTGTTATTGGAAATCAAAAATAATCAGCTGCACTTGGTAGCAACTGATGCTCACCGTTTAAGTTTTGTCAATTTTGCATTAGCAGACATGCTGCCTGATGTTAGCTCGATTATTCCCCGTAAAACGATTGTTGAATTATACCGCTTACTAGAAGATAGTGAGGACCTGGTAACTGTCAAAATGTATCCAAACCAAGTATTTTTCGAAACGCAGAATAAGCAGCTGATAACCAAAGTGATAGATGGCAAATATCCCGACTATGAACGGGTAATCCCGCTTACTAATGACAAATTATGCTTAATAAACCGTGAAGAATTTTTGCGTGCGGTTCAACGTGTGGCGGTAATCGGAATTGACAAACTGCGTACATTAGTTTTGGAATTAAAACCAAATCTATTAACTGTCAGCTGCCGTAACGAAGAACAAGAAGAGTCGGTAGATGAATTGGGCATTCAATATGGCCATGATACTGAATTACGTTTAAACTTTAATATTACTTATATTTTAGACGTACTTAATAATAGTAATGCTGAAAATTTACAGTGGGCATTTTTTGATAATCAAAGAAGTGTATTGGTAACAGTACCCAATGAGATTGATTTTAAATATGTAATTATGCCGTTACGGGCATAAAAGCAAATAATTTAACCGCTAGATTTTAGCTTTTTGGTATAGAAATATTTCAATATGGCTATTAACTAAGATGGAAATTAATTAACTAATAGGATTGTATATGACTGAAACAAATAAAGAAAATTACGATAGTAGTAGTATTAAGGTACTAAAGGGCCTTGATGCTGTACGTAAACGTCCAGGAATGTATATCGGGGATACCCAGGATGGTACCGGTTTACATCATATGGTGTTTGAAGTTTTGGACAATGCTATTGATGAAGCGTTAGCCGGGCACTGTAATGCTATACGGGTAATTATTCATGAAGATAACTCAATTTCTATTGAAGATAATGGCCGGGGTATTCCAACTGATATTCACCCTGAGGAAGGCCGTTCAGCAGCTGAAGTTATTATGACGGTACTTCATGCTGGTGGTAAGTTTGATAGCAACTCTTATAAAATTTCAGGCGGGTTGCACGGGGTTGGTGTATCAGTGGTGAATGCTTTGTCAGATTGGTTAAAGCTAACTATCTGGCGCGATGGCAAAGAGCATTTTATGGTATTTAACCATGGAGATGCCGTTGAGCCTTTAAAAGAAGTAGGTGATGCGCCGAAAGGTAAAAAGGGGACCAAGGTCCAGTTTATGGCCAGCGCCGAGACTTTTGGTGTGGTTGAGTACCATTACGAAATTTTAGCTAAACGTATTCGTGAGCTATCCTTTTTAAATAACGGCGTAAATATTATTCTTGCAGATTTACGTACGGGCAAAGAAGAAAATTTTGCTTATTCTGGTGGTGTTTCAGGGTTTGTAAGTTATATGAACCGAAGTAAAACTGTCCTTCATCAGAAGATCTTCCATTGTAATGGTGAAAAAGATGGCATGGGTGTAGAGGTAGCTATGCAGTGGAATGACTCATATGCCGAAAATATCCAATGTTTCACTAACAATATCCCGCAACGTGATGGTGGTTCGCATTTATCTGCCCTACGTACGGTAATGACTAGAACCTTAAATCAATATATTGAAGAGCAGGAATTAGCTAAGAAAGCCAAGGTAACAACCACTGGTGATGATATGCGCGAGGGTTTAACCTGCGTAGTTTCGGTTAAATTGCCTGATCCGAAATTTTCATCACAGACAAAAGATAAGCTTGTATCATCTGAAATCTCACCAGTAGTACAAGAGATTGTCAATGAAGCATTAAAAACTTATCTACTTGAAAATCCGATAGATGCCAAGATTATTTGCGGTAAGATTGTCGAGGCAGCCCGCGCGCGGGAAGCGGCACGTAAAGCCCGAGAATTGACACGCCGTAAAGGGATTTTAGACGGACTTGGTTTACCGGGCAAGCTAGCAGACTGCCAGGAAAAAGATCCGGCAAACAGTGAACTATACCTGGTCGAGGGTGACTCTGCGGGTGGTTCGGCCAAACAAGGCCGTGACCGTAAAAATCAGGCGATCCTACCGCTTAAAGGTAAGATCTTGAATGTAGAAAAAGCGCGCTTTGACAAAATGTTATCTTCACAGGAAGTAGCCACGCTGATTACTGCACTAGGTACTGGTATTGGTAAAGATGATTATAATATTGAAAAGCTACGCTATCACCGGATTATCATCATGACCGATGCCGATGTCGATGGTGCACATATTCGGACGCTTTTATTAACCTTCTTCTACCGCCAAATGCCTGAACTAGTAGAAAGAGGCCATATTTATATTGCCCAACCGCCGTTATTCAAGGTTAAGCAAGGTAAAAATGAGCGCTATGTAAAAGATCAGGATGAACTAGACCAGTATTTGCTTGAGCTAGCTTTGACTGAAGCTAAATTTAGTGCTGATGGCAGTGTTCTAGTAGAGAAAGATCAATTAGCCAATATGGCCAAAATGTATTTAAAAGCATGTCATATCATCGAGTCGCATAGCCGATTTATGGATAAACATATATTACAGGCATTATTACGCGTTGGTAGGTTAAGTTTAGCTACCGAAGAAGATGCGAATAATGCAGTAAAAATACTAACTGCAGCATTAGACGGGCATAAGGTGAGTTTTGATATTTTATTTGATGAAATCAAGCAGACTTACCGCTTAAAAATAGTTCGTATTGAGCATGGCAACTATATTGTTACAAACTTGGATGGTTACTTCCTTGAAAGCGGCGATTATTCAAGAATTGCTAAGGCGGGAGAAATGGTTGCGCCAATTAGCGGGGCGAATTTGATGGTTTTCCGTGGCGAAAACAGCAAACAAGTCAGCAATTTCAGTGAAGGGCTTGACTGGTTAATGAGCGAAGTCAAAAAAGGCATGAATATCCAACGCTATAAAGGTTTAGGAGAGATGAATGCCGAACAGTTATGGGAAACCACTATGGATCCATCAGTCCGTCGCTTATTAAAAGTAACTATTGAAGATGCGATTGCTGCGGATAATATCTTTAGCACCTTAATGGGGGACGAAGTTGAACCGCGGCGTAATTTCATTGAAAGTAATGCACTAATGGCGCGCAATGTCGATGTTTAATTTATCTTATAGTTTAAAAATGAGTGGTATTACGCCGCTCATTTTTTTTCAAATATACTATTTTGCTAAATTCATTTGGCTTAATTAGTTTAGCAATATTGGTTGGGTTTATTTCAATATTAGAACATGGAGTTAGAAATGAAAAAGCAATGGGTACTTGATTATGAAGAATATAATAGCAGTGAAGAGCTATCATTGCAAGATCAGGAATTATTAAATGTGGCGCGAGGAGCGACAAAAAATGCATATGCGCCATATTCACAATTCTTGGTCGCAGCGGCAGCGCGGCTTGAGGATGGAACTATCCATACTGGTACTAATCAGGAAAATGCCAGTTATCCGGTCGGCATGTGTGCTGAACAGACATTAATATTGGGGCTAACCACTAAGTATAATCAATTTAAAATAAATAGCATAGCGGTTAGTTATAGTAACCTAAATGGCTCAAGTAACCATCCTGTTTCTCCGTGTGGCAAGTGCCGGCAGTTCTTAAATGAGTTTGAGTCACGTTTGCAAGCTCCTATTCGCATAATAATGAGCGGACTTAGTGGCAAAGTCTGGATAGTTAACTCAATTGCTGATTTAATACCACTAGCATTTAGCAGCGATGCTTTAATCTAGGTTCTGATATTCTACTGGTCTTATTATAAGAATCTCACCTTCGAAATCAGTTTTCTTATTTAACTATTTAGGCTGATATAAAATTTATAATAGCTGTCTTTTTTCTTTAATTCGATATCAAGCCTATTTGAATAAATGTTAGAACCTTATGCAAAGTATTCTAGCTGACTTAAAGAATGATGGCTAACCTAAACTATTTAAATTTTTACTAGCCTAAGGAGTTCATAATGCCATACGTTAATCCTTTTTTAAACCAGAGTACTCATACACGTGTAAGCGAGCTTGAGCAAAAATTTGGCAATTTTTTTAAAAAATATGAAATCAATATTGAAACTTTACTAAAAAGATTATTGTCAAGCTTAGAAACGCCTGCAACTAGATTAACAATATTTTCAGAGCTTAAAAAAGAGGCAAAGAATCAACAATCCTTTAATTTGCAGATTAATCAAGTGACTAGCACTGCTGGTCAACCATCAGAAATGTTTCCTAATCAAGAATCTCAGGTACAATCACAATGGCAGTTGTCATTTATTATTGGCGATGAAGTAGTGACTCATTTGCGGGTGAATGGTGCCGAGTTAGCTGAATTAAAAAAAGAAGGTATACTTGCCAAAGAAGATTTGGAATTAAGGAAGCAGATTGATACTTGGTTTAAAAACAGCAATCTAGTCTTAAATTTTGCAAGTGGAAGTATTTTTAGTCCTGAAGTAGAGGTGAACTATATAAATCTGAAGAAATAAGGTTCTCTATGACAACCATTCATTTATCAATTTAAATTGGGTGGTTGTAAAAATATGCTTAAACTAAATAGTACCAAAATAACCTGTCGGGTTAGCTAAAATATCCACAAAATTGATTATTTTAACCTGTATTTGCCTTGGATTCAATCAGCAAAATTGTTGATGTGGTAACCTTAGGTCTATCATGGGTATTTTGTTGTAATCTGATAGAATTAAGTGTTAGCTAGTGTTTTCTAAGAAGGTAAATAATGAAACTACTATGTAAATTTCTTTTAATCATAAGTTGTAGCTTTGGCATAGGTAACATAGTTTATGGGCTTAGCAATCCTATGCTAGAGGGCCCAGGTAGATTAAAAAGTTATCAATTGGGGGCAAGTTATTCGATTGCGGAAATTAAAGCCCAAGCATACCGGGACTTATGTAATGGCTTAGATCCTGATTCTAGCCAATGCAAAGAAAATTTGGCAAAGTTAAAAGCCGATTATAATTTTAATATTTCGCAGCTAAATTCTGGATCTCCGCAAACTAGCGGGGTAAAAGTATATAATATTACTTATACCTCGGAAGGCTTAAGCAAAGATGGTAAAATGCAGTTGCAGCCAAGGGTTGTTTCCGGTGCACTGATAGTACCTCAGGGGCTACCTGTTGATAAAATTAAAGGCGTTATCCTCTACTTTAATCATACGACTTATGCACCAAATGAATACGGTCCTGAAGCAAACCTAAAAAATAGCCTAAGCTTTCCAGCTTTGTATGCTTTAAATGGCTATATTGTGGTACGCCCGGACGGACTGGGTTTTGGCCTTGATTCACAAGAAATGCATCCATACATTTATCCTCAAGTGACAGTTTTAAATGGTTTAAATATGTTACGCTCAACAAATGAAGCTTTAGCAAAGCTAGGACTAAAAAGTAACAAGCCGTTGAATTTGATTATTAATGGGTTTTCTGAGGGCGGTTTTGTCAGTGCCTGGGCTACCCGAATGATTTACCAGCACCCGGAATTACTAGCGGGTATTCCTATGCAATTAAAGTTAACCGTTGCTATGTCTGGAGTCTATGATTTTGAGAATGTGCAACTGCCTTTAGAATATAGCAATTTGAGTACCGAGCCGGGGAAAAACCAATTTCGGATTGAGAATCAGGAAGCGGCAGCTATTGCCAAACCAGGCTTAATTACTTACGCTGTAGCTTCATTTCTTTATTATAACCCGCAGTATAAGTGTAGCGATATTTTGGCTGCAGGTTTTTGTAATTTTACCAGCAACAATAGTAACTTAACTAATGTAGCGCAAGTTTTCGAGTCACAATTTAAATATTCTACTCCAGAAATTCAAGACTTACTTTATCGGCATGCTCATGAGATGGCCGAGAGTTATTCTTATAACAATAACTCTGTTAGCCTGATAACTCAAAAAGAGCTATTAACCTCTTTTAGGTATGCGATGTATCGGCTCTACCTGGAACCATGGAAAGTTGAAACTCCGATTACCTTTATTCATTTAAATCGCGATTCTCTTGTTTCTCCATTAAATAGTATCAATGCATTTCATGCCCTAAGTAATATGTCAGATAAGGGTATGGTAAGGCAAATTGAGATAAATAATGATAATTATAAAATGACTAGTGGCAAAAGAGCGATTGATCATAATAACCCTATTCAGTATATTGCGGCGTTAGCTATTTTTAGGGAACTTAGATAAAATTATTTTGATAAGTAGTAAATATTGGATATTTATATAAACCATCACTAAAGGTAGGTGTATGGTTTATGTTTATTCTAGTATAATTCCAATAATCAGAAAATAGAAATTATTAAGTAGGCTTATTGAATAATACGCATGCTTTAACCCCCAAATTATATTTAAAGAAGTTATTATGCAATTAGATCAAAACTATATCAATAAAATGCCTAAAGTATTGTTACACGAACATTTGGATGGTTCTATCCGGCCACAAACTATAATTGATATCGCCTTAGAGAATAATATAAATTTACCAGTTTATAATAAGTATGAGCTGGCTAAGTGGTTTATTGAGCAATCAACACAAAAGGATTTAAATAAATGCCTGGCAGCATTTGCTGTTAGCTGTTCAGTAATGCAGGATGCAAAATCTATTGAACGAATTGCCTTTGAATTTATTGAAGATATGCATGTAGATGGTGTAATTTATGCAGAAGTAAGATTTTGCCCACAATTACATATCAATAATGGCTTGTCTCTAGATGGGGTTATGGAAGCAGTAATTAATGGCTTAAATCGAGGTAAGGCTAAATTTGGAGTTGAGTTTGGTATATTAGTGTGTGGAATTAGGAACTTTGCAGCTAATGTCAATTTCGAAATGGCAAGGCTTGCCCATAGATTTTTAAATAAAGGGGTAGTGGGCTACGATTTTGCTGGTGCGGATCTAAATTTCCCTCTGGTAGATCAGATTATAACTATTAATTATTTGAAAGAACATGATATTCCATTTACTGTTCATACCGGAGAAGCTGCTCCTTGCGATTATATCTTAGAAGCAATTAAACTTGGTGCAGATCGGTTAGGCCATTGCGCGAAAATCTTTGCAAGTGAAATTTCTAGCATAAATGATATTGATGAGGCTTTAAACTTGATAAAGCAAAATAATATTCATGTTGAAGTGAATTTCACCAGTAATATTAGTACTGGAGTAAGCACTAAAGAGGATCACCCATTCATTAATTTATTCAATCAAGGTATAAATGTTGCCCTAAATACAGATGATAGATTAATGTTTGGAAATAGTTTAAGCTCGGAATATCAGATGGTTAGTAGCTATTACGGCCTATCTTATGAAGATATAAAATCGATGAATATAAATGCGGCAAGAAGCTCTTTTGCTAGCTCTGTAACCAAAAAATACGTGGAAGATAAGATAAATAAATTTATAGGTTAGTAATAAGCCTAAAATTCATTCAAAGAACATCTAGATTAAATCAAGCTTTGTCTTACTTAAACGTATGCATGTTGATGGGAACCTGTATCTATACCTAGTCCCTTAATATTATATCTTCAGTTTAGATTTTAAGCTTCCTGGGCTTCAATTTGAATAATTTTTTGGCAAAACATCAACTTTGCAACACAACCTTTAAGGTAGGTTTTTGCTAATGAGGAAAAAAATCATCATTCAAAACTTGTTCAATTGTCCATTCACAGGTACTTGGAAATGCCATTAGTGATAATTTTGTCATTTTGGCAGCCTCATACGTAGCAACTTCATAAGCATCAAGAAAGATTTCTGCTAAAATTGATCTTAAGGATGGCATTTTTTTTATACGCTTTTCGATTCGCTTTCTTTGCTCTTTTATAGTTAGTTCCCAACTTGCCCCTCTACGGGAAGGTTGATATTTCCATTTTAATAAATGCGTAAGTAATACTTCTAATCTACTTTCTAACTCTCTTACCTCGCTAGCCCCCATGCTTTTTACCTCTTCAAATAAATGAGTTAAGTCTAGGTTGTCAAATTCTTTGGTTTCAATAAACTTTGCTTGTTCTTGTGTCCAGGCATAGAAGTCTTTTTCGTATAAATCTAATGTTCCCATATTTAGGTACTCCATAAAACTTGTTGCTATAACTCTAATGTTTGTTGATCAAAATGTACGTTCAACTTTGCAACATAACCCCATTTCGTTTGGCTTATATGGATTGGATTAGAGCAATTTAATATCCTGTATTTTATTTCATTTTTATACTTGATGTCAGATTAAATGTTATTTTCTTCTGATACCATAGATAGTACTAGCTCGAACATAAACGACCCTGTTATCAATCTTTTAATGACCAATATAATGTTACCATAAAAAAGCTACCCTGGCAAAAGCCAGGGTAGCTAAATAGTGAAATTATAAAAAGCAATTATGCTGCGATAAATTCTTCAAGATAGCCGCGCATTTTTTGTAAGGCTTTTTCTTCAATCTGCCGTACCCGCTCAGCAGAGATGCTTAATTCTGCAGCTAATTCATGTAAAGTTAACTTCTCTTCATCATCTACGAGATGACGCATTTCGATAATGCGACGGCTTCTTTCATCGGGTAATCGCTCTAGTGCATATTTTAAACCTTCAGTTTGCAGGCGGTCATGAGCTTTACGCTCTAACATAAGCTCAGGAGTATGTTCATCATCGGCAAGCCAGTCAATTGGTGCAGACTCATCATTTTCACCAATTAAAGCAATATCGGTACCACTTAAGCGCATGTTCATATCAATTACATCTTCTTTGGATACGTCCAGCTCTTGTGCAATCTTATTAGCTTCAGTATCAGATAAATTACCGATATCAGCACGTTGTGAGCGAAGATTAAAAAACAATTTACGTTGCGCTTTTGTAGTAACCGTTTTTACTATACGCCAATTTTTGATGACAAATTCATTAATTTCAGCTTTTATCCAGTGTATCGCAAATGTAACCAAGCGGACTTTTCTTGTTGCATCAAATTTTTTTACCGCTTTCATTAACCCTATCGTACCTTCTTGTACAATATCAGCAAATGGTAAACCATAACCCAAATAGTTACGTGAAATCGATACTACTAGTCTAAGATGCGATAAAACCAAGCTTTTTGCTGCTTCAACATCTTCATTTAAGCGCCATTTTTGCGCCAAATCATATTCTTCTTGTTCGGTTAATAATGGAATACTATTAACATATGAGATATAAGCATCCATGCTTCCATTTGCGGCAACCGGAAAATTGTTGTTTACCGCTATTAGATTTGACATAGTCGCTCCTTTGTAATTAAAACTTAAACCCTAGCATTATGCTTTATTGAGTTGGAGTATTATAGCAAACCCTAATACGATAGTCAATAGGGTATATTAGAAATTTCTAAAATAAATTCGAATTTAAATATACACCAAAAGGAGCAATGTATACATAGCTGAATAATCTTTCTGCTATTGAGCTCGTGAACTATATGGTATGCTAAGTGATGTGCTTAGTACACTAAATTTTGAAACTTGGTTGTTTCCGCTTATTGAAAAATCTAGATTACCATTTTCACTATAGTTGGTCGGTTGGTATTTAATTACAATATTACAGGATTGGCTTGGCAAAAGAACGGTGCTTTGGCTACTAGTATAATCGCAGGTTGAACGATATTTATCATAGCTAAATGCCCCTGTTAAGGCTGGGAATGAAGTTAAGCGAATTGTACTATTTCCAGTATTGGTCACAACATAATTCTTTAATCCGAATTTACCAACTGGTACTTCAACTAATGAATTGATATAATCGTATGAATTTGGATCAGGGTCAGAAAAGTTAATCATAGTAACACTATATAAATTAACTATCCTGCTAAATGAACCAAAGTAAACATTATTGCCATCTGCAGAAATAGTTAATCCGATTAAAACATCTAAATCGGTACGGGACAATTTATCTTGATAGCTTATTGAACCATCGGCATTTAAATTAAACCATTCTAGACTATTACTACCAGGATTATTACTTTTGCTGGTAATTACATATAAATAGTCGCCTGATGGTGAAGCAGCTATCCCCATTGGATTGCCATCTAAAGCAATCCTGTCTTGACCACCACTATAAACTGCTACGCCATTTGACCCAATATGAAGCCGGTCAATTGCATTGTCACTGCATACCGCATATAAATTTTTACCATCTGGACTCATGGTTATTCCTTTGCCTAAACCGCTTAATTGTGCACTATGGTTTTGCGGCTGCAGAGGGTTAATAGAACCATTTTGATTTATAGTAAACCATTCAACTGTCTTGTTGGCATCTGATGCATATAAATATTTATCATCTGCTGAAACAACGAGCCCATTTGGTTCATTCGGTACAGAAATGGTGCCGCCAAGCGGTCCAAGTGAACCATCAGCATTAACTAAATACCAAGACAGGAATTGAAATCCACTTACATATAATAATTTCCCATCTGGTGAAAAAGCCATACCAAAGCCGGCATTTGGGGTAGCAAGATTGCCTTGATAACTGAATGTCCCATCTGAGTTGCGGTTATACCAGTTAAGTTTATTTACTAAGTCAGAAGTATATAAATGCTGTCCGTCTTGTGAGACAGCTACTGCTCCGGGGGTATTTGAAGTTGTAACGGAACCTATGGTGCTTAAATTGATGGCAAACAGGCTTGGTGTAATTAATACGGTTATAAATAAGAAAACAATTTGAATTAGTTTCATGGTTTTTAATCCAATTTAGTAGTGGGAGCTAGCGCTATCAATACTACCAGCAATAGTTAAATTTTAATACCGTCCACTTTTTATCAGCTACTATGAGCATTAATTAATTTTTACATGCTTTTTTACGATACGATAAATAAAAGTGTGCGGTATTTAGGTTCTTGATAAAACTTAGTAAAATTTTAGCATAAATTACAGTTATAGCTACTTGCAAATTTCGATAACTATTATCTATTATTGGATAGAAATCGTAAAATGCATAACAACGCCAATTCGGGTCAAGTCAAGAAGGTGTAGTAATGGTTGAAAGGATTAGCTTAACTAGCTAATTTTAAAGATTTAAAAATCCCGGCACACTTTAAGTGGCCGGGATCAACAGAAAATTTGAATCAGGCACCGTTACGGTCAAGTAAATGACGTTTTTCTTTTACTTTTGCCCATTCTTCAGCATCAAGTGGTGCTGGTTTTTTAGCCGTAATCGGTTTCCAGTTTGGATGTTCAGACAAGATTTTATTTAATTCAATAAAATCTCTTTGGTCCTCAGGAACTTCATCTTCTGGATAAATTGCTTCAACCGGACACTCAGCAACGCATAGTGTGCAGTCAATACATTCATCCGGATTAATAACTAAAAAGTTAGGCCCTTCTCGAAAACAATCTACTGGGCAAACATCTACACAGTCCGTATGTTTACATTTAATACACGATTCAGTAATTACATAAGCCATCGTCAATAATCCTTATTTTCTTTCAACGGCTAATGCAACGCCCATACCACCACCGATACATAATGTAGCTAAACCCTTTTTCGCATCTCTGCGTTTCATTTCATGTAAAAGGGTAACTAATACACGGCAACCAGAAGCACCTACCGGGTGGCCAAGCGCAATCGCACCGCCATTTACGTTAACTTTAGATACATCTAATCCTAATTCTTTATTAACTGCAGCAGCTTGAGCGGCAAAAGCTTCATTGGCTTCAACCAAATCAAGATCAGCTACCGACCAGCCAGCGCGCGTTAAAGTTTTTTTAGTCGCATAGTAAGGGCCCATACCCATGATCGCAGGGTCCAAACCAGCAGATGCATATGCTTTAACATAAGCTAATGGAGTTAGGCCTAATTCTTTAGCTTTAGCTTCACTCATCATCATTACCGCTGCAGCACCATCATTAATGCCTGATGCATTACCTGCAGTAACCGTACCATTTTCTTTTTTGAATGCCGGTTTTAGCTTAGCTAATGCTTCAGCAGTTACGCCTGGCTTGATAAATTCATCTTTCTTAAACACAATTGGATCACCTTTTCTTTGTGGGATTGTGATCGGAACAATTTCTTCATCAAATTTACCAGATACTTGAGCTGCTTCAGCTTTATTTTGAGAGCTAGCGGCAAGAGCATCTTGCTCTTCACGGCTAATTCCATATTTTTCAGCGACGTTTTCAGCAGTAATACCCATATGGTAATGCTGGTATGAATCAGTTAATGCATCATAGATCATGCTATCAATTAATTTTGCGTCACCCATTCTAAAGCCATCACGTGAACCCATTAATAAATGTGGAGCTAATGACATGCTTTCTTGGCCACCAGCAATCACTATTTCAGCATCGCCAGAAATAATTGCTTGTGCGGCTAAATGGGTAGCTTTAAGTCCAGAACCACACACTTGGTTAATAGTCATCGCCGGCACTTCTTTAGGTAACCCGGCTTTAATAACTGCTTGGCGGGCAGGGCATTGTCCTGCACCAGCTGCCAAAACTTGGCCTAGAATAACTTCGCTTACTTGCTCTGGCTTAACCCCTGTTTCTTCTAACAAACCTTTAATTACGGCAGCACCGAGATCCGATGCCGGAATTTTTGCTAATGAGCCATTAAAGTTACCGATTGCAGTTCGTTTTGCTGCGACGATTACTACGTTTGTCATAGAGTGTTCCTTATAAATTTTAATATAACTATGAAATAATTAAGCAGTTTCAGCTTCAATAATGCTTAATGCTTTAGCTTTAACAAATTCACCCGGGGCATCGCTTAATTTGGTAAATTCTTTATTTCCCAAAGTTTTAGGAGCTTTTACTAATTTCCCAGATTTTTCACCATACCAAGAATTCATGTCTTTCCACCAGCTACCAGGCATTTCAGTTGCTTCATGGAACCAAGCTGCTGGATCTTTTGGTAAGCTGTCATTAACCCAATAGTTTCGTTTGTCGGTAGTAACCGGATTTACCACACCTGCGGTATGGCCAGAGGCTCCAAGCACGAACCGGATATTCGGGTTATTAGTTAAATACCAGGTAGTTTTATAGGCTGAAGTCCATGGCACAATATGGTCTTTTTGCGCAGCGAATAAATAAACCGGATAATCAATAACGCTTAAATCCATTTTTACGCCATCTACTACTAACTCACCTTTAACCAATGCGTTATCCAAGTATAAACGCTCCATCAAGAATGCGTGCATTGGTAATGACAAGTCAACTGTATCATTATTCCAATATAAAAGATCAAATTTTTGTGGGGTTTTACCTAGCAGATAATTATTTACCCAATAGTTCCAGATAAGCTCATTTGAACGTAAAGCTGAGAAGGTCTGTGAAATTATTCTTCCAGACATTACCCCACCTTTTAATTTTTTAGCTTCACGCAATTTCATTAAATCGCGGTCAAGGAAGGCTTTGATATCTCCAGGTTCAGTATGATCAAGCATAGTAGTCATATGACCCATAGTGTTGATCCAGTCTAAACCACGATGTTTTAATAAGATTGCCGCAGTAGTAAGAATCACGCCACCTACGCAGTAACCTAAAGTATTAATTTTTTCTTTACCGCTTATTTTACGCACAACATCAAGAGCTGCAATTACTCCCAAATTGGCATATTCTTCCCAACGGAAAGTTTTTATTGAACTATCAGCAGATTTCCATGAAACCAAAAATACGTTATACCCTTGGTCTACCAAGTATTTAACCATTGAATTGCTCTCTTGCAAGTCAAGGATATAGTATTTATTGATACATGGCGGAACAATCAATAATGGGGTTTCGTATACTTTTTCACCTGCTGGTGTGTACTGAATCAGTTCAATTAGCTCGTTTCTGAAAATAACTTCACCCTTGGTTGTAGCAAGGTTTTCACCAACAGCAAATTGGGATTCATCGGTCATGGCGATATAGCCGTTTTTGACATCGTCCATCATATTGCGCATCCCATCAGCTAATGATTTACCATGGGTTTCAATCATGGTTTTTACCACTTCTGGGTTAGTTAGGGCAAAATTTGATGGGGAAATTGCGTCAATATATTGACGCATGAAGAATTCCATCCTGAATTTGGTTTCCTCATCAGTATTAGTATTGCTTACGAAGTCAAATAAATGTTTTGCCATGCTCAAATAACTTTGCTTTAGATAAGAAAAGAAAGGATTCTTTTCCCAGTCTGGATCAGCAAAACGACGATCAGCAGGTTTTTTATTTTCTGCTTCTACTGCATCTTTATTTTGATCACAGAACTTGCCCCAAATACCTAATTGTTCTTGGTAGAAGCGGTTTTGCGATTCTAGGTAAGAACGAGTATTATCAAAAAATTTCTGATAGATATCTAAGAAAGGATTTGCGGGAGTAGCACTTTGCTCTTTTTTTGCTGAAATATTCAGTAAGTTTTGGAACCATGTTTGGTTCGCGCTAGCTAAATTGGCAAAAAGCTCATCAAAGTTTTGGCCTGGTTTAAACATATTTATATCACCTGAAATTAATGTTCTAGTTCCCGCTATTTTAGCATTTTATCTTATTGTTAAAAATAAATTTTTCATAGCTCCCGCTTAATCGGTTTCTTATGTTATTTTTTAAGGCGAACTAGTTTTTGATAGCCTATGTACTGCTGGGCAAAGTATCAATAAAATTGCAAAATAGTTCTTCATAATTGTATCAGTTAGCTGATTTAGGTGTTCATAGTTGGGCTAGCGAGCTCAATAACTTAATTTACTTTAGTTGTTCCATGGTAAGCAGGACTTCTTTATTGCTTTCATTAGTAAAAACACAATTCTGATATTTGGTATTACCTGTAACAGTCAAAGTATATGTGGGAGTACAATAAGAATCTACTAGTTTTAAATTAACTTGCTTTTGTTCTTTAGCACCGTCTGTAGTAACGGCTTCAAAGTCAAGCTGAATATTTTCTATCGGATTAGGTTCCACAATATTTGCGCTTTTGGAAATATTATTAAGAGGGTAATAATCGGTATTAGCAGGATCCAAGTTCGACTTAATATAAATATTCTGTACTTTTAAGTCTGAAGCCGCAGACGCAAATCTAATATTGTAATTGTATCCTTTATTGTTAAATATTGGATTAGCAATGGTCACATTTTTACCATCTTTGCTAACCCTTACGTTAATTGTATAATCCTGTGGCCCGCAGTCACCAAAGAGGCGACTTATGCCCCCTTGAGTTGTTGTTACATCTACTCCCCATACAGGATGGCAATTGCCAAGATATCCATTTGGGTTTAACCATTCAACAATATCTATTCCAAATTGTGTTGTCCCACTTAAATTAAAACTTAAGCCTTTTTTGCTTTCTTTAGATGTGTCTATATAATTTGTTTTTAGCGGAAAATATTCAATTACATTAGCTGCGATGGTTTGACTGTTAAGTTTACTGGCATCCCATCCATTACCAACAAAGGTAGTGCTGATATTAAGTGGACTCGTACTATTATTAATAATAATAATTTGTGAGTCGGTAGCCATACAATAGTTAGTCATGTTAAACAGGCAGAGTGATATGGTAAGGGGTTTTAAAAACATTATATTCATTCCAAATTAAGTATAGTTAGGTAAAATGCAATAATGCAATAAGTTATAGTTTAGTTATTACATACATTTCAAATAATAGCTTCATTTCTAAGGAATTATAAATATAATGCAGCTTAAAAACAATAATCATTTTTGCTTATTCGTCGCCCATTAAACAATCAAATTTAAAATTTTTTATTAAGCGTTAAAGAGTTGATAAGAAAGGTCAACTTAATTTGTTTGTGATAGGAATTGTATCAGATGTTATAATCGAGATAATGCTTCGAGTAATAAGATTGGCAAATCCAACGTATTTGAGTTTTAGAATTGATGGTTTTAAATGTTATGCGCTTAAAAATATTTATTTTCTTGTTGTTAACCGCAACCTTTTCTATGGCTAGTACCCCAGGACAGGCTGGGCTTGGGCAAAGCCAGCTAATTGTAGTTACTTTAACTATCATTGCTGGAGCCGGTTTAGCCAGCCTAATTCGTAAATTTGGGTTACCATCGGTCGTAGGAGAATTAATTCTTGGCTTGCTGCTTGGTATGTTTGCCCATTTCAAATTGGCTGTCTGGCCACAAGTTATCAATGATCGAGTAATTGAGTTTTTTGCTGAATTAGGAAGTATTCTACTATTGTTTGAAATCGGCCTTGAGTCTAGTTTAAAAGAATTATATCAGGTAGGCAAGCATGGGGTAATGGTTGCTTTTATTGGTGTGCTGGTGCCATTTTGCTTAGGAGCTTGGTTTATTGGTGACTTGCTATTAGGGACACTAGATTTTAAATTGAAGCTATTTATTGGCGCAACTTTGGCAGCTACCTCTGCAGGCATATCGGTACGGGTTTTTAAAGATTTGAAGATTATTAATACTCTTGAAGCAAAAATTGTTTTATCTGCCTCGATAATTGATGATGTACTTGGGCTAATTATTTTGGCAGTTGTCGCCGGCTTAGTAACTAGCGGATCAATAAATTACCCGAATATTAGCCTGGTTTTTATAAAAGTTATTGTCTTTTTTGCTGCAACTTTTATCATTGGCAGTTTTCTGCTACCATACCTAACTAAGCGGCTTTTAGCGGTAAACCAGGAAGAGTCAATGCGATTTATTCTCCTAATTAGTATTTGTCTATTCTGTTCTTGGTTAGCAGTAAAAGCAGGTTTAGCCGCAATTGTTGGTGCTTTTATTGCGGGTTTACTAATCGATGAGAAAATGTTGAATAGTTCTCATCCGCCAATAGAGCTACTAAAACCGCTAAATTATCTATTTGTACCGATATTTTTTGTTTTTGCCGGGATGCAGGTAGATATTGTGGCAATTGCCTCATGGCAAACTTTAACCCTAGGGCTTTGGATTAGCCTTGTTGCAATTATTGGTAAATTAGCTAGTGCAACTATACTGCCAAAACATTTAAACCGGTTTATAGTAGGGTTTGGCATGGTACCCCGCGGTGAAGTGGGTTTGATTTTTGCTCTTTTAGGGCGCGAACTAGGGGTTTTTGATCAAGAAATCTTTGCCTCAATCCTAATGATGGTGATAGTCACATCGTTAGTAACACCAATAATTTTACAACGAATTGTTAAATGGCGGTTAAAGTGAAAATTAAATTTACTAAAATGCATGGTCTGGGTAATGATTTTATAATTATAAATAATTTGATTGCCAAACTTAATTTTAGCCAAGAAGATATTAAATATCTTTGTGATCGGAAATTAGGAATTGGCTGTGATCAATTACTGTTAGTTGATAAAGCTACTGATAATAAAAGTGACTTTTATTACCGAATTTATAATAGTGATGGTAGTCTCGCCGGTCAGTGTGGTAATGGTGCACGCTGTTTTATCCGCTATGTTATCGAGACTGGGCTAACTACCAAAAGCGAAATACTATTGCAGACCCGTGAGCGAATCATTTGTGGCAAAATGAAGGATAAGGAAAATATTGAAGTAGAAATGGGCCAACCTGAATTTGAGCCAAGGTTAATCCCCCTTAAAGCCCGGTTTGACAAACACTATACACTTTTGATTAATGGTAAAGAAATTCGTTTTAGTGCAGTTTCTATGGGTAATCCGCACGCTGTGATTATCGTTGATGATAAACTAAGTCTGGAAGATGATGATAGTTTAGCTGCTATCGGTAAAGCTTTACAAACTAGTGAATTATTTCCAGAGAGTGTCAATGTGAACTTCGTCTATGTTATAGATCGATCTACCATCTTGCTTAGAACTTATGAGCGTGGCTCAGGGTTTACTCTGGCCTGTGGTTCGGGTGCCTGTGCCAGTGCAGTTATCGCAATTCGCGATGGTTTGACAGATGTGGAAGTTAAAGTGGTAATGCCTGGGGGCAATTTAGCAATTAAATGGCAACCTGGTTCAAGCGTTGTAATGTGTGGCAGCGCTACTAAGGTTTTTGACGGCGAGATCGAACTATGAGTAAAGTAAATCTAATTTTACCAGGAGTAATTTGGCAAAGTAGCGCTGACTTGGATTACATTCTAGGTGAAGAGAAACTTGCTTATTTAAGTAAGATACTAGCGCAGGGTAAAATTACGCAGCATAAATTAGCATACAGTGACTTTTATTATGGTTTTGATTTCGCATATCCTTTCTTAGATCTAGCAAAGAATTATGCTAAGGAAATTGGATTACCCACGGATAATCGAAATTATTTAATTGCTGAGCCTACCAATTTAAGGCCAGACCGCGATCGCTTACTAATTGCTGAGAGCGCTTTGTTGCAATTGGACCAGGATGAAGCTAATCAATATATTTCTGAATTAAACCAGCATTTTTGTCAAGATGGAATAAAGTTTTACTATTTATCTGCAGCATTGTGGTTAATAGAATTGCCGTATGATATTACTAATCTCTCAAGTAACCCTATAGTCGATATCGTTGGCGAAAATATTGATGAATATTTGCCAAATGGAGCAAATCAACTTAAACTGCATAGCTTGATCAATGAAATTCAAATGCTGTTATTTAATCATCCAGTTAATCAAATTCGTGAAAACGAAGGGTCACTTCAGGTTAATAGCCTCTGGCTTTGGAATAAACAATCAACTAAACTACCATTAAATATGACTAATTTGTCGAGCACTCTCCCGCATATGGGGGAAAAATTTGCCTTGGAAAAGGTAACTAAGATTAATAAAGGGCAGAATTACACCTATTTTATTGATCAGGCCTACTATCCTTCGGCCTATCAGGATAGCTTTGCCTGGCTTAATATCGTAAAAGATATAGATAATAAACTAGTAAGTATCTTGCTTGATTTGTTAAAATCGGGCAAAATAAGTGAATTAATCTTGTGGTCTAATTTACCGCGAAGCTGGATACAGGTAACACTAAAACCAATCAATTTACTTAAGTTCTGGGCAAGAGGCGAGTATAAAGATCTTGTTAATAAATTATTGTCCATTTACTAATTCAATTATTAAGTATTTAATCATGGTGCAAGGTATATATCAAAGGAAAATATATGGCTAATTATAAGAAAATATTAAAAGTTTCAGCATATAGTGTAGTTGGAGTAATATTAGCTGGGGTGTTAGGCGTTACGGCAATTGTAACTTTAGTTAACCCTAATCGCTTTAAGCCAATGATTATTAAAGCGGCTTATGAAGCAACCGGGCGCAAGCTAGCTTTGGATGGTGATATTAGTTGGACCATCTATCCTAATTTAGGTCTAAAGATTCAAAAAGTGAGTCTTTCTAACCCAGATGGGTTTAAAGCGGCGAATTTGGTAGAAGTAAATTCTGCTGACGTTTCGGTGGCATTAATCCCGCTATTAAGCCATAAAGTAATCTTTAAAAATCTAGTTATTGATGGGCTGAAAGTTGGTTTAATAGAACAAAACGGCAACAATAACTGGACTTTTACGCCGCCCCAGGAAAAACCCAGCGAACCTGGTAAGCCAAGTGAGCCAGCACCAATACACATCGAATTTAGTTCATTAAGTCTTACAAATACTACCATTAGTTATGATGACTTTGATCATAAGAAGCATCAGGGAGTAAAAAATGTTAATTTGAAAGTTGATACTGGTTTTGGCGGTGAAGTGAAATTTGATAGCAAAGAAGATGTGCTAAATCTTGATAAAGTTGCATTTAATTATAATGACGCAGCAATTGGTGAGCTAAACTTAAAAGTTTTACATGTAGATGATCCAGATTACAATGGGGATGTCAAAATTAGTAAATTAATGTTAAATAAGCTATTAAATGATTTTAATATCGATCTTGGCGCCAAAAAAGGCATGCCGATTCTTGATAATATAAGTTTTTCCGGTACTATTAACGGGGATAAGAATAATATTAAATTAGCCAATTTTAACTTTAATTTCGCGGATTTACTAAAAGGAACAACTAATCTAGACGTTAAGAATTTCAAAAACCCAACTTATAATGGTAATATCAATTTAGCTGAATTTAACTTAAATAAGGTCTTAAACCAGGCTAATATTGCGGTAAATGAGCGTAAAGATAAACCATTACTTAATAGCTTTGCTTTTAGCAGTAAAATTAATGGTAATATGAATTCTGCAAATTTAAATGGGTTTAGCGTTAATGTCGGCAAATTGCTTCAAGTAAGTGGTAGTGTGCAGGTTAATAATTTTGTGAACCCGAATTTTAATGGTAATATCAACGTACCGGATTTTTCTCTAAACAAAGTATTAGATGGTTTAAATATCGCGGTAAATGAACGTAAAAATAAACCATTATTAAATAGTTTTGCCTTCAATAGTAAATTCCGCGGCAGTACCGCCAATCTAATATTGAATAATTATAGCTTTAAAACTGGCGGTATTTTACAAGGTTCAGGTACTACTTTCCAGGTGCAAAATTTTGCTGATCCCAAATTTAACGGAGATATTGCAGTACCTACGTTCTCTTTAAATAAAGTAATGGAACAATTAGCTATGGCGCCGATAGATATACCGAAGAAAGAACGCTTGAATCAAGTTGCGGTTAAAACCAGTTTTGCCGGAAGTAAAACAAGTTTAAACTTAAGCCAACTATTATTAAAAATTGCAAATACTAATATTACCGGTAGCCTAAATGTACCATCCTTTAAGCCATTGTCGCTTGCTGAAAATATTACGGTCGACCAATTGGATGTTTCCGATTTTAGTAATGTTAATGGATTTAAAGTACCATTACACCAGGTGCATTTTGTGGGTAATTCAAGCTTAAGTGATGGCGATCTTGCAACATTAAATGGCAAGCAAAGTGTACAAATTGGTAACGTAAAATTGCTTGGTTTTAGCCTGGATGAACAGGTTAAATATATGGATCGCACAATTAGTAGTAGTAATCCTAATGGTAACGTTATAGCTCAAATTGGTAATGCCGTGCAAATTAATCAGGCAATTAATAAAGTTAAGGCTGAGATAGCTAAAGCTACTGCTCCTGGAGCAAAAGACTATAGCAAGTCGACTGATTTGGGAACTTTTAATTCTGAAGCCGTATTCCATAATGGGGTAGCTAATCCTTCAAACTTTAAGTTAGACGGGCCAAGTTTAAGCACTAAAGGTAATGGTGAACTTAATTTAGCCAAAAAATCTTTAAACTATAAAGTTTCAGGGCAATTACTTGTATCTGGTATCAACCCGGTATTCAAAAAGTTAACTTTCCCGGCAACCGTGCAAGGTAGTTTTAAAGACCCTAGCGCTAGCTTAGATTGGGGATCTATAATCCAGCAATTAGTAGCTTACGCGGTTACTAATGGTAAAAATGAGATTAAAAATGCGATTAGTCAGCAGGTAAACCAGGCGGTTGGAAGCCAAGTACGCCAAGCTATTGGTAACCAAAATGGCAATCAGGTTATTGATAATGTTGGTAAAGCAGCAGCCGACGCCATTGGTGGCTTATTTGGTGGCGGAAAATAATTTATACTAAATCAGCTTCAAACCTCATAAACTGTTCTTTGAAGCTGGCTAAGTATTATGGTAATGGGAAATGAAGATCAAGCGTCTTCATTTCCGTATTCGTCCAATACTTTGAGTTGATTGAAATGAATAGTCAGTAATATGATATAATTGCAAAAAGGTTGAGTCGAAACAGTAGAAGCTATTAAGTCAAGTACCATAATGGTTGAGGGGTAAATTAATTAAAATGGCAAATTTTACCGACGAACAAGCTCAAG
The DNA here is from genome assembly GCA_964386295.1 of uncultured Neisseria sp. GTDB lineage: Bacteria > Pseudomonadota > Gammaproteobacteria > Burkholderiales > UBA11063 > Aquella. The sequence goes on along the minus strand of CAYLRR010000013.1, from coordinate 22,466 downwards.
TGCTAGCTAAAGAGACGGAAGAATTAATCTCAAGTGTATTAGAACAATCAAAATTCGAATTAGAAAATAGAGATCTTGCAACTAAAAGTGATATTAGAGAGTCTGAATTACGATTACAAAAAGAAATTGCGCTAATAGAGTCAAGGCTAGTACGCTGGGCTATTGGGGTAGGTATTACGACTATAATAACCTTGAGTGGTGTAATGTTTACGCTGCTAAAATTAGTGAGTCATTAATAAGCTGTTTACAATAATTAAATAATATTAATACCGATATACGGTAATGGAAAGAAATAGTGAAATTTAATATAAAACAAAAACTAAAAGAAATGATGATTGCGGTTAAACCTAATACTAAAACTGGTTTAAAAGCACAAAATCAAAAGAATAAAACAGATGCTAACTTTACGGATATAGTTGAGAAGTATAAGGAAAAAAAACCTGCTGCTAACCGTAAGCGTAATTCAACAGCCCAGGTTGAAGATAGGGAGTTTCAGCCGCGCAATAATGCCAAACGGGTAAAATTGTATCGCCAAAACCAGCAGGAAAAAATTACGTCACAACGCATCCGAGATGAACGTATTGATCCAAAAGAAGGACATAGTGAGCGGATCTCTAAAGCTTTATCGATGTCCGGAGTTGGGTCTCGTCGTGATTGTGATAATTTGGTGGCAAATGGGAAGGTCATTGTGAATGGCAAAGTTGCCGTTTTGGGGCAGAAAATAACAGCAAAAGATCGAGTAGAGGTATTGGGTAAACCTGTGCGTATTAAATGGCAAGACCGTTTAGCGCGGATAATTATTTATCATAAGCCAGAAGGTGAACTGGTATCAAGAAACGATCCACAAGGTAGGGCAACTGTCTATGATCGAATTCCGTTATTAAATAATCGTCGATTTATGGCAATAGGCAGACTAGATTATAATACCAGTGGGTTACTGATTTTCACTACTTCCGGCGAATTGGCCAACCGATTTATGCATCCTCGCTATGAAGTAGAGCGCGAATATGCGGTCAGAATCTATGGTGAACCATTAACAAGTGAGCAAATAAAAGAGCTTAAAAAAGGGATTCGTCTGGAAGACGGTAAAGCTAATTTTAAAGATATAATAAAGTTGGACCGTATAGATAGTGATTCGAAAAATCATTGGTACAAGGTGCTTCTGATGGAAGGGCGCAATCGCGAAGTACGTCGGATGTTTGAGTATTTTCAGTTAACTGTTAGCCGCCTGATGCGTACGCGTTTTGGACCAATTGATCTACCGCCACGCCTTAAACGCGGCAATTACTATGAGTTGAATGAAATTGAAGTTGCCAAGGTTATGCAAAGCTTTGATTTAACCGTTGCTGGGACAATACGTTAAAAATAGCAATAAAGCTGATTATATTCAAAGGGTTAAGTGGCGAAACGCCAACTTAACCCTTTTTGCTTTAATAAGGATACAAATTGAACTTAGGCTTAAGCTCATTTTTTAATTAGATATTTAGGAGGTCCTTGCCAAATTCAATTTATAATTGCGGCACATGATAATTAATGCTTAATAAGAATTCATTTGATATTATTGTGTTGATGGTTCCTAAATTCGGCCCGCCTGACTGCGGAGCCCGATAATTCTCATGTATTGGTATTAATAAACCATAGTTGATATAGTCAAAATCAAGAGACCAATTGCGTTTGATAAACCATTGCGCACCTAAGCCGATTTCTGAAGTTATATTCTTTGTACCTGGATCACCTGCATAGGTTGTCATAGTGTCCATAGAGTATGCTAAGCCGAGTTTTCCTTTTAGAAAGATATTTTCTCGCACAGGGATATAGCCTACTGCTACGAGGCCAAAATTATTTTGGGATCCCCAGAAATTGGTTTTGTTCGGTGACATTGAAGGTCTCTGGTAAATTTGATTGCCAGAATAGACATAGTCAAATTCGGCAGCAACATAATTATTAAACCGATAGCCGAAGTTTGCATAAACTGGCATTGAATAACCACTAACATTTCCCAAGAATTGGGATTGAATATCGTATTGGCTATTCGAAGTAGCGGATGGTACATAGAAAGTTTTTACCAGACCATAGTTCTGAGTAATGTTAAGTCCGGAACCTGCACCGAAATATACTTCGTGATAATCTTCTCCCAAAGCAGTTACAGGCTTAATAATTGTAAATAGTACTCCGATTGATACTAACATTTTATTGAGGTTTATTTTTTTATTGTTCTTCATATTGTTTTACTTAGTCAAAAAGATTAAATCCTAGTCTACACTTATCAATTAACCCAAAGCCTTACCGTTGTGCATTGTTAGCGATTTTAGTCTATCAAAAATTTTATTACCTACTTATGAACTTAAATATCATCGATTACTAGAATCCATTTAAGATTAAAATCAGCAAAAAAGCTTTAAAGTTCTAAGCTGGAATTGTGACTTTAGACCAATTAAGCAAATCAGGGTTAATTTGCACTCTGAAATAAACTGAAACTCTGGCTTATGCTAATTGAAGGCGCAATTTTAGCATCATCTAATATGATCCAATACGGAACTACTAAGGTTTTAGTTCGGAAATGGGGATTTTGCTCGACATTAGTAAAAATTTTATTTTAATAGAGGGTAGAATTGGCGATTATAGCATACTTTTAAAAGTTTAACTATCTACAAGAATTGTGTATAAAAGTTTCAGAGAACTTAAAGTTTTATAAGGTTTAAGTAAAGTTCAACGACAAAAAACCAGGTTAGTTGGCCTAACCTGGTGTATGAATTCAATTAACAATGAACAGTTTTAAGGCGTAAAGCAAAGTTGCGTAAACTCTCGATTCCGCTGGCTTCTGCTCTCTGGCACCAATCTTGTAGTGATCGAACTAATTCTTCTTTAGTCATATTAGATCTAGCCCAAAGCTTTGTTAGTTCTTCACGCATACTGATTATTTTTTGTAAGACAGAACTTTGCTTACATACTTGCTCAATAGTACTTTGCTCATTTGCAGTATACAAATCCTTATCTTTAATGAGTATCATTCTTACTTTTTGCCATGAAAGTTTGGATGAAACTGAGGTTTTAAGTAATTGTAACTCGCGGTGGCAATCTGCTTTTAACTCTCTTGAAAAGTTTACAGCAATTTCATAACGATTGGCTACAATAGCCTCCAGTGTTTGCAAATCAGGAATCAATTTAGGTGCTTTGCTAGTATGGATTTCAGGTATAGTTTTCTTAACTTTAGCTAGTTTAAAGAAAGCTAATATCTTAATCCAGGCCCAACCTAAATCAAATTCAAACCATTTTGCAGACAATTTAGCACTAGTAGCAAAGGTATGATGGTTATTATGTAATTCCTCACCGCCAATTAATATTCCCCATGGAAAAATATTGCGTGCTTGATCCGAGTTCTCGAAATTACGATAACCAAACCAATGCCCAATACCATTGATTACTCCAGCGGCAAATATAGGAATCCACATCATTTGCACCGCCCAAATGGTGATCCCTATCACTCCAAATAATGCAATATTAGTGGCTAACATAATCCCAATACCGATTAAGTGGTGTTTGGTATATAAGTTACGCTCTAACCAGTCATCTGGAGTACCGTTACCGTATTTTTTTATTGTTTCCAAGTTAGCAGCTTCTTCTTGATACAACTCCACACCTTCACGAAGGACTTTTTTGATACCAAAAACGTGCGGTGAATGCGGGTCACCTGCTTTATCTGAAAAAGCATGGTGTTTACGATGAATCGCTGCCCACTCTTTAGTAACCATTCCTGTTGTTAACCATAACCAGAAGCGGAAAAAATGGCTTGGTATGGCATGCAGTTCCAAAGCACGATGTGCTTGGCAACGATGGAGGAATATTGTTACTGACAAAATGGTGATGTGGGTTAAACCCAATGTTACTAGGACATAGCCCCACCAAGGCATATCAAAAAATCCATGTCCTAACCAATTAAGAAAACTCATATCTATCTTATCTCCCTAAACGTGGTGAAAAACACCAACAAAATTATTTTATGTTACTATTGTATCACAATATCATAAAAACTGGAATTTACTATAGATGGGCTAGACTAGTTGACTGATTAAAGATATGCATAAATTCCTTGCCGTTATTAAGGTTAATTCGTTTATAAGTGTGGTAGAATTATTTTAACTTATTGAATTAGATGTGGAAATTTTAAAGGGGATGAAGAGGTGGGATAAAATTGTATTTGTTAGAAGTAATTGCTTAATGTTTATTTTTAATATTTAAGTAAAAAATACACGCTGAAGATAATTTCTTATAGTTTAGGCATAAAATCTTGACTGCTAGTAACTTCTGAGAAACAAATTTTTAATCATATTTAAATAAGAGCTTTTTTAAATTGTTCCTTGCTACCTGAGCTAGCGCAAAGCGCTAAAAAATGACTGATGTTACATACTTTAATCAATTTTAAAAGGAATTAAAATAATAACATCAGTTAATTAGTCAAATTTGTTGAATTATTTTAATGCTTTCGTCTTCCAACTGGATATAGCCTCCAGCCAAGTGATCTTGCCAATCCGGGATTTCAAACCGCTTTAACTTGTTACCATTTGCTAATAGGATCGAATACTCGCCTGGATTATGGGTGTGCCCGTGAATCACTATATTCGCACCGGCTTTATGAGCATATTGAATGATGGTCTCATCCACTACGTGATAAATATGCTGTGGTTTAGTATTTGTCTGTTCCCCTGATTTGTGCTCGAGCATTTCTTTTATTTTATAACGGGTACGTAATGGTAATAGTTTGCCGATAAAAATGGTAACTGGATTTTGTAAAATTTTTTTCATTTTTTGATACGCTATATCTAAGGTACAAAATGTATCGCCATGACTTAATAAAATAGTATTTGTACCAACTTGTATAGTATGCATATCTTTGATTAAATTAATACCCGTCTCTTTAGCAAACCTTCTGCCTACTGCGAAATCGTGATTGCCACCTTTAAAATACACTAATGTAGATTTACTAAACTCTTTTAAGTTTAGCTTTATCTCTTGAATAAACTCATTGTTGTCATCATCACCAAGCCAATAATCAAAAAAATCTCCCAAAATGTATAAAGCGTCGATATTGCCTTTCCAGTATTCAAGTAACTTATAGAATACTTGATTAGCTTCTTTAGTATTTGGTGAAAGATGTAAGTCTGAAATAAATATTATTTTCATAAATTTACCTAATTTAATCTGATGCAAGGGGTTATTTTATAAGTAATTTGCCTTCTAGTTTGATATAATTTTAGTGTTTTTAGTATTGTATTAGTACTCTTTTTCTAAAATGTAGCCGGTGTTGAACTTTTTAGCCGCGAGAGATTTGAGAAAGTGAACGCAACCCATGAGGCAGCATTAGTAATTAATTGAAAGTTTGAGGTAAAATTAAAAATGATCAAGCAAGTATTAAAAATGGGAAACCCTTCGTTATTGGAAAAATCGTTACCTATCACCAAAGAAGAATTTGGCTCTGCTGAATTACTAAGGTTAATTGAAGACTTAGTTGATACTCAGCGCCATTATGGAGGGATAGGAATTGCGGCTCCACAAATTGGGGTAAACAAGCAAATTGTCATTATAGAATATTACCAGAAAGATATTACTCGTTATACTGATATCGGAGACTGCCCGTTAAAAGTTATCATTAATCCCAAAATTATCCCAATTGGGGAAGAAGAGTCAGCCATGAATGAAGGTTGCCTATCCGTTCCTGGACTGCGCGGCGAAGTATTTCGCCCTACAGTGATTTATTATGAATATTATGATCAATACGGTAATTTCTTTTCTGGCGAAGATAGCAGCGTCTTTGCCCGGGTACTACAACATGAATGCGATCATCTAAACGGGATACTTTATCCGATGCGGATGCGGGACATCAGTAAACTTGCATTTGTTGATCTTAATTAGTTAAAAATAGCCGAGTAATGGAAAATACCATAAAGCAAAGCCATGATTGGATTTACCGAGCAGTTACTATTCTTTCATTTAATGGTGGCTTGGTAAGTATGGTCACATTTATGAGTTTCTTGCATAATTCGGTTGGTTATGTAACCGGTAATATCTCGTTTGCTGCTGAGTCTTTGGTTAATGGTAACTGGGCTTCTTTTCATGGTTATTTGCTTGCGTTAATTAGTTTTTTAGTCGGTTCAATTATTAGTGGAATAATAATCCCTAGCGACAATGTTAATCGCAATAATAATTATAATTTGGCCCTGACATTAGAAATGATTTGTATTATAATTGGTGGATTTGGGCTTAAGTTTGGGGTGAGCTCAGCTAAATATTTTTTAGCAATCTCAATGGGGATGCAAAATGCACTTACCACCTATTATGGAAACTCAATTATCCGGACAACACATATGACCGGTACTATGACTGACTTGGGTATAACACTTGGTCATTTTATCCGGGGGGATAAAGTGGCACTCTGGCGGATTATAGTCTATTCCTTCTTGTTATTAGGTTTCTTTGCCGGTTGTGTTTGCGGAGTTATCGGTTATATGTACTTTGATTATAATACCTTGTTTATCTCGGTACTATTATGTTTAATAATGCTAAAGTTTAGCGCGCGCAATCATAATTTAACGAAACAAAATTAGCCAAGATTCTGAGTGAATAGCGATTTGCTATTATCTGCTCAATTATAACCATCTATCCTAATACCCACTATATAGATAACATAACTAAAATTGAAGCCAATAAACTATACTGGTTTAGCTTGCCAAGCCTGTAGATTAAAACTTATAACTTAGTAATTGATATTGTCATCCAAGTGTTATAGAGTTCTGTAAATTTGCTGCAGGCAATGTATAATCTTGGGCTGTAAACCAAAAATCTTGCTAAGTACACTAATTAAATAGATACTTGTAGAATAAGATAATTTTGAACTGTTAGGATTATAATAGATGGCGTTTAAGTTAACTAAAAAATTTAATTTTGCTACTTTAATATTTGCCTTAGGCGGATTTATCGGTGGGGTTTATTTATTGACATATTTGTTCCCGGTTACAGATAATGCTTTTGTTATTGATAATATGACTCCTATTGCTGCCTCAGTTAGCGGACGGATTGAAAAAATTTATGTTGAGAATGGTGAAAAGCTTAAAGCCGGCGATCCAATTCTGTTAATTCAACCTGAAGCTTTCCAAATTGAATATCGTAGAGTGAAGGCTCAATATGACCAGGCATTAATTGGTCTGCAAGTTATCAAGAAACGTATCGAGGTAACTAAACTAGATTTAGTTGCAGCGAAAAACCAACTTGAAAGATTGAATTACGAATATAAACAGAAAAGTGATAAGAACGTAAGTAAGGGAGCACTAGGCCTAGAGTTAAAGTCACTTAGTTATAATATCAAATCACAGACTGATACTGTAGCGTCTCTTAATGAGCAGGTAGAATTGGGAAAAACTGAATTGAAGCAAGCAGAAGTAGGGGTATTATCGTTAAAGGCTGCAGCCGAAAAAGCTGCACTTAACTTAAAAGATACGCTTGTTAAAGCGCCTGCAGATGGATATATTCAAAATATGTATAATGGTATCGGCACACCAGCACTTGCCCATGAACCAATATTTAATTTTGTAGATACCGCAAATACTTATATACAGGCAAACTTTAATGAAACTGACTTAGCAAATGTTCATGCCGGTGATAAGGTGCTAATTTTTCCGCGTGCATATATCGGAAGGAAGGTGTTTCATGGGGTAGTGATGTCTGACAATTGGGCTGTTGATAGACAGCATATTCTACCATTTAAGGACACCCAGTTAGCTTTTGCGGCTAACCATTGGCTTAATTTGCCGCAAAGACTGCCCGTTCAAATTAAAGTTCTCGATAACGTTAGCGAGTACCAGTTGCGCCCAGGGATGAGCGCATATGTATATGTATCAACGAAGAACTAGAATTGGCTCTTTAGCCTAACACTTACGTCATTTTCGTCTTCTACACTACTCATATACTTTTTTGTACTAATCTGAAGCCTTCAAGCGAAGATAAAAGTACTGGATTACAGTTTGTTATTCAAATTAAAATTAAAGTGGAAAAAATAGCAATAGAATATTTAGGTCTATAGTTATGATAGATAAAATATTATATAAGTCTAAAAATTTTATAAAATATTTTTGTTAGTATCCGCCAATATAGTGCGAAAATCTCAGACTACCTAAACCCAGAGACCCAAATATTGGATAAATTTTGGGAGAATAACTATCTATGGTTTCTAAATTATATTGGCGAAACAAGGGATAAGTTATAGAAGTAAAGCGCATAGGAGAAAACATGTTCAACTATAGAGAAAATGATGAGTTATTTGTAATACCGATGTCCAATGAGATTGTAGATCAAAATGAACCGCAATCCAAGACAGGATCACATAGTGATAAAGTGCCTGAAGTAGTAAATCGTTTTTTTGCTACTAAAACTAAGGTTAAACAGTATAATCTTACTCCAGCCGATACGAAAGCTTTTCTTTCACGTTGGCATACCTATCTTGAAAAGGCAGAATATAAGTGGAGTACATATGCTGAAGCTAAAACGGGAAGAATGATTAGGCGTTGTGGCATACCGATTGCAGAGGCACTTTATTTTATGACTGAATTACAGCTAAAAGAATTATATGATCAAATTTGGGAATGGGTCGATGAGGGTGCTGTAGAACTGGAATTTTGCATGTACGAAAATTAATATATAAGTATAAAATAAGCCGGGATAAGGTATGTTGCTAAGAGTAGCGAACTAAGGGCGCCGCCGATAATGCCCAAGCCAACTGAAACTTGGGCATTTGCTCCTGCACCGCTTGCAAATACCAACGGCAAGGCGCCACATATACTCATACGCTTAGCCTTATTACCAGGCTTAACTGCGATTAAGCGCTGCCCTTTAGGGCTATATCCATAATCATATTCGCTCATTAGCATTTATCCCTAATTTATCAAGCCAGACTATAGATGTAGTTGGTATCTGCGTTATCCCTTCAATTAACTTTTTTTGGCTTCTTCATGCCGTTCCTTATAGCCATAGGTTCAATAATCTGCTGATATTAATATTATTGGCAAATCTGCCTTTACTAACTTCATAGCCTTAATTCTTAAATCGTAACTAGATGCCTTTGCCATTATCTAACCTACTTAAAACCAATTAAATAAAGTTAGAACTTAACAATAATCAATAGTTAATGTCACATAAAACTTTACACAAAAACTTCTTGAAATTTTTTTAATGAGCTGGTCAAACTCTAATGGCTACTGCTTTACTTGGCACTTTTTACCTTTTTATAAGCGGTGTCCCATCATTTTTGGACGGTGTTAAAAGAAAGAGGGAATACTTACAATGACGACATAATTTGATACTTTTTTACTCATTGATTGCCATATTAAGTGCTAGAAAAATTACTTTATTGACTTACATACAATTTTCATTTTTGATATTCAAATCGTCAAAGAAAAAATTTGCCTTCTAGCTAAAAAATAGGATCTGCTTAGGCTGGCATTATTTAATTACATCTGTTTAGTTTTAGGAAAAATCATGCGTTTATTCTGTCGAGTATTTTTGTTAACTTTAATAAGTAGTTCTACATTTGCCTATGAGGTGACAGTTAGTAATCAATCACCTCAGACCCCTTCCCATGGCCCTGTGCTTATATTCCGTAATTTTGATAGTACCGCACATAAGGGAAAAGTAGAGTATCTGGTAAGTACAATCCCGGCTACCTATAAGCAAAAACCATCTGAAATATTTAATGCTTATAGTGCCTTTCATACTTTATCTGAAGATTTTGGCCGTGCATTGATTGCGCCTTCGATTATAACGGTCGGTAATAAGACGGCAGCAAATGGCAAACAAAATTTTGTCATAGAACTAGCTGGGCGCCAAGGAAAAACCAGGATCGGGCCTACTGATTGCTCGATTGATAAAAATAGGCTCTGTTACGAGATACCAACGACCGTTGTAGGTGTTACTGTTGATGGCAAAAAATATCCAGAATTGGTTGATAGCGGCAAGTTAATGCTGCCAAAGGGTGATAGATACAAGGTTAATTTGATGGTTATGACTACTGTAAAAGAGGTGTCAGTAAAAGATTATGAATCTTCAGCCAAAAATGCATCAAAGCAATCATTAAAGCCAGTGGACGCTAAAACCAACCTTTGATCTGTTGCCGGCTAATTGTAAATTTCTGGATATTACTCTCAAATTAATGCAGTAAATAGTTAATAGTAGCTATAAATTATTTGTGAGTAACAATTAAATGCATCATATTTTGATAATTTTTTAATAACTAAAGAGCATGGTAGATGAGAAAAAAAATAACTTATAAATTGATATTAAGTGTATTAGTGGGACAAAGTTTCTTTTTAGCTGGTTGTAATCAGGTAGGTTCTTCCGGGCCGGGAAGTAATGCGGTCTCAAAATCAAGCCTGAAAGAAGTACCGGATGATCCAAATAGCGATAACGACGTTTGGGTAAATGTGATCCAGAACGATACGCAAAAGAAAGACAGCCATATGGCGATAGTTGCCGAAAATAAAAGCTCCTATGCGCTGGAATTTAAAGGCTGTATAAGTGAAGATAGTCGTGGACAAAAAGTATCAGACTATGTTGATGTACATTTGAGCGACATTCCTGGCGGCTATTCATTTCCCAAGCTGCAAAGCGGCAGCTATGATGCCAAATGGGCATATCTCGACCATGGCTATGGGATCTATGACAAGAATCACATCTTTGATAATAATCTTTATTTTCATGATGTAGATAAGCATAGTGATGCGAAATTTTACTGTGTTTATAGTACCTGGGTGCCGCAATTAAATAAAGTTTTTAGCTTCAAGCTAGTAAATAACTGGTATGTAGCATCATCGGATGCTGATTTAGGCCATAAGCTAGATAAGCCAACCCAGGATAGCAAGGCGATGCAGGAGCAAACAACTCTGTCAAGCATGCTTAAATATGGAACCGAGGCCGCAATTGGTGTGACGGCAACAGGAGGGGCTTATGCGGCTTTCCTAAAAAAAGTGCCAGGAATGACATTGAGGGATTGGATTTGGCAACAGGAAGAAGGTATTCTTAAAAAATATACCGAAAGATTTAACAATTACTTATCTGATTTGAAGTTTTACCCTCCTGGTAGTTCACAATATGAAGAAGCAAAAAGATTTTTTACTAACGAATTATCTTCTGACGGGAATTTTTTTCAAAAGAAGAATTCTGGGGCTTCTGTTGACGAGATTTTAAAGGTACTAACTGAAGGCGACGAAGAGATGGGAGCATTAAGTGTTGAAGAAATGGTTGTAGTCAAAGATTTATCTGATAGTACGGGCTATCCAGTGATGAAGCTTAAATTTAAAAACTCTGAAGGGCAAATTGTCTCTGTTGGCCGTGGTGGACCATATGATTATTTGGGTATAGAGGCAATTGGCATTAATGATCCAAATTATTATGTTAAACGTTTAGATGAATTGGGGGGAGAATATAATTCTGTAGCAGATTACATAATCTATAAACCAGATGTACTGATGCCGAATGATATTCAAGGTTTAACTTTTGCCGCTGAACAGGCTAAGCGTGACGATATATATTATACTCCTGAAATAGACGAGTTAGCAAATTTAGCGGAAGTACCTATGAAAGTAGGTGGGTATGACATGGCAGCTGTTGGGGGTAGTACAGTTGGAATTGCGATAGCTGCCTTTGATTATTTTGTGCTGGATCCGTTATTTGGGAAACTAATCGATAACCCAGGACTTGGCGCCTATAAAACGGGAATAAATCACTTGCGCCTGGAAGCGTTGACCAGTGATGAGCTGGCGGCAATAAATAAACAGTTGCCGGCAGACCAGCAGTTGTCAGATACAACGGTAGTAACTCCGGTTAATGGTAAAAATTCAATTTATCAGGAAGTGCGTTTAAGTTCTAAAGATGCAAATGATGACCAGCAGTTTAACCTGGCGATAAGCTTAAATACGCTAGAGAATCCATGGGTACGCAATAGCGACGGTAGTGGTTCAACTAATGAGAGTCCTTATTTTGGTGATATCAGCTTTAGTTCGGCAGCCAAAGAAGATGCAGCAGTGCTAATGACAGTCAGTTCATATGAAGCCAACCCTCTGGCAGAACTGGATTATAGCTATCAGCAGACGATGTATGAACAAGCCGGGATGTATGATTTTGCCGGGGACTACCGTCTGGCAAGTCCAGCGTATACTGTCAATCAAAATAGTGCAGCCGTTAATAATTTGGCGTTAAGTACCTGGAAGAAAAATAGGAAAACTGGAGCAAATGCGGCAAATGGTACTGAAGGCGATTTATTCCTGGATGAAGGCAAGCTATTAAGCCTGAATGTTACATTGCCTGCAGCTTTGTCAGGCAAGAGCGTTGCTGGTGGCGGGATGGACGTTACCTATGTAGATGAGGATAGTGAGAATGGCGCGATGCAGTTGATGAGTGTGAAGAATCGAGAATTTGCCAATCAGTTATTGGCAAGCCAAGATTCACCGACATTCATCTACAGCAAATTTAGCGGGAAATTCCCGTTAATGGCAGGCTCGAGTACTAATCTGGAGCTAATGATAGGCGGTTTTAATGACGGCAAACATCATGACGGTAAACTATACCTAGCCGATGCAACATCTAGGACAACCTATATACCAGTACACCTGGGCTATAAGCTGATGACAACGCCCAAAGAGTTTCCGACCTTGACTGAGTATGATAGTACTCCGGAACTGTTGACGTTAGTAAATGCAGGTAGCAGCGACTATACCGGGATAGAATTTACCAATTTGCCAACTGGCGCCCGGGCAAAAGGCTGTAATGGCGAAGAGCTGGTTTGGAATGGAACAACAGCGCGGCTAGATTTCCCCTTCAAGGCAAAATCATCATGTAATATAACCTTTGATTTATCAGGGGTAATAGCCGGGAACTATGAAGTTCAGATGACAGCCTTAAGTGCCAATGGCGTGGTAGTAGATGCGGATAAATCAACCTTAGGCATAAACATAGCCGGTGGTTGGTAGCATAATTTGATGGTGGCGTTAGCCACCTTGGAGGAAAGAATGAAGAGACTATTTGCGAAGGTGTTATTGCTTTTATTAGCGATAACAGTCTCTTATGCAGATGAATTGCCGGCATGTAACGTTGTTGCTGAAAGTAATGATCAACTGACATTTAGTACATTATCACTAAAGGCAAACGATTGTATCCGAGTTAACAATCTTGGAAATAATTCCCAATATGAATTATTGATGAAAAGTGATGGCAATCTTGTGATTTTTCAGTTGTTAAATGGTGCGTTGACAGGAAAATGGACATCAAATACCGGAAAAGATGATTATCTTTCTATGCCAAATAAGCATATGGAGTTTAGACCAAACTCAAAAGGCCGATTAACGTTGTATTCTGGAGCTTGTCCTTATTATGAAACGACTCAATATACTATGCCGTCTGATGATGTCGGTAAGCTAATTTTTAGATTAGATGGTGGTTTGGCCATTGTGAATTCTAGTGGTACAACTTGGTCAGCAGGACCAGGCGTAGGCCTGAATAAAGATACTAATTGTATTATGAGGAATGGCCAACCTGGACTTGTCGTGTTTTATAATATAAATGTTAAATTGCAAGGTGCTTCAGCTGCAGGACAAAATGTTTACTATAAAATTTACGATAACAATAACAAGCAATTAATTAAAAGCGATACACTGATAAAAAATAGCCAAGCAAGCATTAATTTTGATTGGGAGCTATTAGATATTGGGCCTAATACCCTAACAAATAACGGATTAGATTATACTTTAATTATCTATGGGCTTCAGTATAACGGATATAGTGTAGCTAAGTCTTATGACATTAAAGTTGCACCATCAGGGATTTACGCTAAGCTTGATCCCTCAACCTATAGCGAGGGGGGCTATGACCAATATACTTTATACGGCAGCTTGAACAAAAGTGTAAGTACTTATATTATGGACCTAGCTAGTCCAGAGGTTACTGTTTCTGAAACAAACTCCCCTTCTGACGGATTTTTTGCAAATGAGCTGAGTAATAAACATAATCTGTGTTTTACTGATATAGGCAATTATTCAGCAATACAGCGAAGTCCCTGTACAACAAATACTAATGTGATGAATATAACTATTAATTTGCCATATCAATTATCTAAATATACCTCATTGAAAAAGCAAAATAATGTTTATACCTATACTAAAAATTATTCGTGGTAATTGATATGAAAAAACCTCTAGGTAGCTATCTACTCCTTTTCATCATAATCTATCTGGCTAAAGCTGTTTATGCATATGATTATTGTAATGTTAAAGCTAAAAATACAGATGGCAGCCCAATTAATTTTAATACCTTAGTTAATTATGTTCCAACAACTATCCCGGGGTATGTTGGTTTTGAAAGTGATCCGCAAAATTTTGTTTTGCAGCCAAATGACTGTTACCAGATTAGCATGAGTAATGGCAATATGGTTGAATTAATCATGCAAACAGATGGTAATATGGTTATCTATCAATGTAACGCTAAAGATGCTTACTGCTTTAATGCTTCTCCGCACATGGTATTATGGGCGAGTAATACGGTTGGCCATCCTGGTGCATATGCTGTTTTTAATATATTATATGGCTCAATAGCTATTAATGAAGGTCAAAAAGCTCTTTGGCAAGTCCAGGACCCTCTGATTGCCACAACGCTTACCTCCTCATCCCAGCGTTACTATGGAATGATATTTTTTACTCCTAATGGTGTATTAGCTATTTACGACAGCCTCAAAATTCCTGATGGGCTCGATGCCGGGTTACGTACAAGTTTTCAGCATATTGGCTGGACTTCATAATAAATTTATCAAAATTACGAGTATATGTATATTATGAATAAGAAATTAACCATTAATAATTACTTGCTTTTTGCTATTTCACTATTGCTACTATCAGCTTGCAATAATGGTGGTGGCAAAATATCAGCTTCAAATCAGTATCAACAGAGTGAAATAAAAACTAAGTTTGCTAGTGCGTCCGGGGCTAACCATCTGCCAATTGTCGACTTAATGAAACTTGATTATGGCCTTGCAAACACTACTGCTGTTAGCACGCAAAATTCAAGTACTATGAAGTGCGCTTCCGATAATAGTGTCTGTGCTTCTTTAAACTTGCTCCCAAGTGCACAATATGCGCCAACGCTATATCAGGATAACGCCTGGATTATCCCTAATGCCAATGTAACGTTAACACTGAATTTTAATTCGGATATAGGCCAGGACTTCCATCTCAGTGATATCTATAATGATATTGAGAGCAATGATCTGGTCGGGCATATCGCACAAATCGATACGACAACATGTGATCAGCTAGTTAAAAAAAAAGGCAGCAGCTGCCAGTTTGGACTAGCTTATAGCGGGGATGCCATGAATGAAAGGGCGAATATAATCCACATTATTTTTAAATGGGACAATGGTAATAAAGTATTGGACTACCCATTTGAAGTTAAGAATAAAAATATGACGGTAGAGAACCTGCCAATCGTAAATCTTAGTTCCAGCAAGGAACCAGTAGAATTCATGATTCGGCCGCAGGAAAATAGTGAAGGTTCAGGGATAAACTTTAATTATGCAATTGATAATCAGATCTCCCTTAAAAACGTTGGCACAGCGCAAGTACCTGGTTTTACCGATGAAAATCCTACTATTGCCGTTGCTTTATCCAAACAGTTTAGTACTGGGGTTAATACTTTATATTACACCAACGATTTATTTACTGACTGCCGCAATAGCCCATTATCTTCTGGCAATAGTTGTTTATTCCGTTTCTACTACCTTCCTGAAGCAGGCCAGAATACAGTAACTCCTAGTGGTAGATTCGTTTTTTCCTATTATCAAATGGAATCAAATGGAACTCATTATAACAAGGTGGTTTATACCCAGCGCTTCATGATGAGTATTGGTGATATCAAACCACAAGATTATAGTATAAATGGGTTTACCGGCAGCATCGTATTGCAAAAAGAAAATGTCAATAATCAAGGACTGTCATATAGTCCAATTCTTAAAAACTTTAAACTTATTGCAAAATATGAACCAAATTTTGATCTGGCTATTAGCCGACGAGATAAAACATTCATTTATGGTTCTGGCGATTTTCTTGGCAGCGATGGTCGTAACTATAATGGCCAGCAACTGGCGCAAATGCTGCACCTGGACTATGACGGTAACTGTTTTAACAGTGGGTTTGATCCAACATATACCAACGATTTATCTTATCGCTCATGCAAAGTAAATCTGAAATTTGACAATTTATCACCTACGGCTGCATTCAATAAGCCACTTAAGCTTAATCTATATGCATCATATGATTCTCAGACGGATAGTAGCCATGTTGAGGAATTTGTTGGGACACTTAATTTTTCTACCTTAAATTTAGCGTGCAATCTTAAAAATGCTTTAGTAGGCAGTTATGAAATTCCAGCCGGTACTGAATTACATACTAATGACTGCTATTTTGTGACTGATTCAAATTTTACCAAACAATTTGAATTATTACATGATGATTCGGGTGAATTTGCTATTTATAGCTGTGATGGGCTTAGATATTCCTGTTATAACAAAATATGGTCATCAGTCGGAGCGATAGGTTCGAGTAGCTATACTGAGTTCTCTCCTTCTGGTAGTATTGCCACTTTAAGCCCTGGAATTATTCATGGTGGACTTATTTGCGAGACGGTAGGCTGTCAGTCTTATTATACGGCCTGGATTAGCGATCTTTCACCATATGATAGCAGTCGTAAATTCATGTTTAATGATAATGGGACCATCTCAATAGTTAAAGACGGGGTTGTAGTTTGGTCGACGGCAACCAGTAAAGGAATGATTCGTGATGGAAATACTTTTTATCCTGTTACTAGTCAGGAGATACCATGGTAACTGCTATTAAAGGAATCGTAATGGAAATACAGGCTAACTGGCCCAAGTTTTTAGGGCTATGTGCATTGATTCTAAGTGGAGCGGCCAATGCCCAATGTGACCAGAATGCGTTAGCTATGGTACATGCCTGTCATTGGTCAAATACAGTTGTAGATATAAGTTATTTGCTGAATTTAAACTTTACTGGTAACAAGGATGATAGGCAAAAAATATTTTACAATGTTACCAACCTAGATGATAATAAAATTGTGATTCCCAATACCATGCTAACTAATGCAAGTAGCAAGATTGAGGTTCCCCATGCTTTTCTAGTTACTAACCTGGATGAAACTAAAGCTAACGTACCTTCTGTTTCCAGATATAGGTTTAACCTGTATGGGGTAGCATATAAATCAGGCAGTTTAATTTTTCCTATGCAAATTAGCATTGACTTTGAAATTGTGCCCAATAATTTATATGCAGAGGTTTTTGATGATTTTGACCCGCACCCTTTGAAAGCCCATTATTCATATGGTGATACAACGGCAATAGTCCATGGTTCAATTACCAGCAATATTAAATATAATTCCGGATTTAATTCGGCTCTAAATATAACAGCAAATCTCAGCCCTAATTGGAATGAAGCAATTAACTTGAAAAAATTGAGTTCAACAAATTGTGAAACATTTGCAGTTGGCCGTGCAGGGCCATATAGAAATTCAGGCTATCCAAATCCTAATTTAACTGATTGTCATAAGGCTAGCATGGTTGATGAAGAAAATTTTTCATTTTTTCAACTAAAAAACGATATTGCCGTTACCATAGATATTCCGTATGTTTTGGATAGTTATATATCTACCAAAAATACCTATCTCAAAACAATGACTAATACCTATCAATTTAAGCCTTAAGGAATATCATAGTGAAAAAATTGATTAGCTGCTTTTGCCTTATCTTTGGGGCTAGCTTTTTATATTCGTGCAATAGTGGTATGAAAAATCCGACTACTTCTAATAGTCAGGGCAGTCTAAGCGGCTCAACCCTTAAAAGTGGTACAACTAAGCTGGGGGTTGTGAGTGCTGAAAGCCTGGACTATAATCTGACTCATCAGCAAGTTGAACTCTGTTCTTCAGGGAATGCAGTTTGTGCAGCAATCAGTAGTCTTCCCGGTGGCAGTTTCTATCACCAGAAATGGGTAATTCATGATAGTGCTTCTTTTATAGATATAAAATTCAATACGAATGTAAGCAAGGATTTTCATCTGGCAAATATCAGTAATACCCTAGTTTCTGAGGGGAAAAGCATGGGGCATCTTAGCCAGCTGGATACTAGTGAATGTGATAATCTGGTGGCAACCGGAGCAACATTAGGAAAAAGTTGTAAAATCTATTTCACGGCCAGCTCTGAAGTCATGGAGGCTGGGCAGGATCAAATTAACTTGGCGTGGAAATGGAATCAGGGACAAAATAACTTTACTTTCAGCTTCCCCTTTATTAACAAGGAGGCTGCTTTTCCTACCGAGAATCCACCAATTCTTAATACGACTGACATGTCAGAACCCTTGCTTGTCTATATCCCTAGCAGCGAAACTACTGATGGGACTAATTTAGAGTATCCAATCCAGATTTATAGTTCAATTAATCTAATTAATACCGGATTTAGCTCTTTAACCGGTAATAATCTAGATCCGACAATTAAGGTCCAACTTGCAAACAGGTTTAATACTTCGCCCAACATGGTTCTAAGTGCCATTAATCCCTATTTTACCAGCTGTGCTGCGAAAAGTGTAAATGTTGAAGATACAGAGAACTTTTGTAATTTTCCGTTTATATTTATTCCAGATAATAATCAAAGTGCTTTTGCTGATCTAGTCTTTCAATATACTAGTCCTCAGGTAAATTATCTTCGTAAGGTAGCGTTTAGTATCGGTGATATTATCCCTTTTGTCAGTGCAATAGGAGGAGAATATGCCAGGGTTACTTTATCAAAACATCTGGTTAACAATGATAACAACCTAACTTATAACGTGCCGCTTAGTAATTTAACCTTTTCCGCCAAATTTGAACCTTTAACTGGCGTTGGGACAAAAGTTAGTGAGAAATTAATTACCTATGGTTATGGCGACTTTACCGATACGAAAACCGGGCAAAAATATACAGCTAATGAGTTAATCGGAATGCTTAAATATAATTATGATCCAAACTGTTTGAGTGCAAGTTTTGATCCCGACTATTATGGCAGCGACAAGACTAATGGTAAATGTCCCCTTGAAGTTGCTTTTACTAAAGATATTAAACTTGATCGTCCATTTATGGTCAACTTGTATGCTAATTATGATTCGCAAACCCAAAATCGGTTTGGCATTCATCAATATATTGGAACCATTACATTTTCTTTTGAAGGTGGGGGAACTGACCAAGTCCAATGTAATGTTAAAAAAGCCTCACTTAATAATATCAGTATACCTACAGGAACTGATATGTATGCTGATGACTGCTATTTTACTCATAATTCGCAATCAAATAAACTTTACAAATTACTTCAAGAGGACGGTGGCGACTTAAGTATTTACGAGTGTGATCCAGTATTGAAAGTTTGCAGCAATAAAATATGGGGAGCTTCTGGTTCAATTGGTTCAGCTAGTTTTACCGAGTTTTCCCCATCAGGCCACCTTGTTACATTTAGCCCGGGAACCATTCATGGCGGTCTTACCTGTAGTAATTGTTCTTCCTACTATACTGCATGGATTAGTGATTTGTCTGATTATGATGACAGCCGTAAATTCTCTTTTAATAATGATGGAACCCTGACAATAATTAAAGATAATTCCGTTGTATGGTCAAGTGCCAGCAGTAAGGGTTATTATCGTGACGGGAATCAGTTTCTACCTGTAGACCCACAACAGTCATTATGGTAGAAGGATTTAGTGAAATATAAATAGATAGGTAAGAATTTTAAGCATTATCTATATTAAAAGTTAAATTATAGTTTTGAGAGCCGTGCTATGAAAAAGAAAATTATTCATTCCCTAACCTTGATATCTTTTGTTGGGTATCTTACCGCCTGTAATTCCGGTAGCGGAACAATATCTACGAATTATTCAAAGGCTGCGCAAAATACTAAAGCCGCATCAAGTGAAAATGTAGAAGCTTCGGAAAAACAAGTATGGAACAACCTGGTTATGGAAGCAGGAGAAGTAACTAATGGCAGCCTTAATATTTTGGTGGAAAATAATAGCCAATATATGCTACATATAGTTTCATGTGAAAAAAGCGATGGTGTTGAGGAAAGTTTTAAGCTCCGCGATTTTAATCCTGGTTACATGCAGCCACGGACAAAAAATTATCTGGCCGAATTTCAAAATTTTGATAATGGAGATGGTATATATGATCCTTCCCATATTGCTGATAACCATCTTACTTTTAACAATGTTGCTAGCGATAAAATCAACAATACTTATGTTTCATGTAAGGTTGTAATTGATATCCCTGAGACAAATAAGCAATTAACAGCCAAACTGAAATTTACTTCTGCACATACCGCTGATAATCCTGATATGCCAAATGCTCAGGAAAATGCAGCCCAACAAGCAAATGATGAAGCAACGGCAGAGTATGGTGCAGCCAAAACTGGGGCTTATTGGACAGGCGTAAATACTCTAGGAGTTGTTGGTGCATGGGCCGGAGGTAGAAATACAGTTACCACCTATAATGATACAGTGTTCTTTAATGCTGTGGAGGAGCGCGTTGGTAAAATGAATACATATTTGCAAAATATCAAAAGAGATTCAACTTTTGTCTGCCCGTCAGGAGATCAGCTTTGCTTGAAAACAAAAGAATATTTCGAAAATGATCCTTCGCTGCTTGAATTTGAGGCTAAACTAGATGCAAATGGAGAGATTAAAATTTTGGCTCCAAAATTCGGTGGGCAGCAAGAGGAAGTTGTTAGTTTAAATAATCTTTCTCATTATGCAAATGGCCAGACACTTAATACCAATGATGCAACAGCAGATGCTTTTGCAAAGATGAAAAACGATCCAGCTCAGAAAGAAGGATTAAAGGTAATAGGTGTGGAGGAAGACACTTTTGATATTCTTAAAAAAGAAGTGAGGCCGGCTACTGAAACTAGATTTAGCAAAGCCGGAAAGAGAATGTTTGCAGCTGCATCGATTGCTGATATTGTTACTTTTGCAGCTACAATATATCGAGTGGCTAGAGCGGTTAAGGCACAAAAACGTGCCGATAAGCAATGGGTCATGGAGGGTATGTTTGATCAAGATGATCCAGCAACTTTAATTACTCAGTCTAGCCAGAATTCAACATTGCTTAACCAAGCCACATTGTCTTTTGCACCTGACTCAAATAGCGACATTGATCAGCAAATTAGCGTAACTCTCTCATTAACCAATATAACTTCACCGTTTGACCGTATTAATAGTAATGCTCTTGATCCATTCCTGGGCGATGTAAGTGTGGGTTCAACTCATGAGCACAGTTCAGTGGTCTTGTTGAGCCTTGATTCAATTTCCTCAAATGCTTCCATGCATGAACTTAGTTATGATTATAAGCAGGCTAATGCGGAATATATCGGAATTGGCAAACCAACAGATACCCGCTTGAACGCGCCAATTGTATCCAAGATTGATTATCCTTTAAACAATGCAGCTAATTCAATGTCTAGTACTAAATTAAATGCACTAATCAAGCAGAAGGCTAAAGAATTAGCTAAAACTAGTTCTACGACTAATAGTGCCTTCTCAGACGCTGTCTTTCTTACTGAAAATCAGGAAGCAAATATAGGGTTTCAGCTTCCTGTAAATAGTTTCTATACTAGTGGCAGTGGAATGATGCTTGACATGATTGGTGAGGATGAAGCTGATGGCGTGTTTCAGTATGCAAAAGTCCGGAGCAAGGCACTTAAGGATATTTTTGATCAAAGTGGCAATCCGATACCTTACTTATATTCAATCTTTGATTGCGGTTATCCATTAACAACAAATAAACTATGTAATTTAAAACTACAAGTAGGTGGTTTGAAAAATGATAATGCCCATCACGTCGGAAAAATATATATAGCGGATGATAGTTCCCATATTACTACTTTGCCGGTTTATTTCAATTATCGCCTGATCTCAGAACCGTTTGCTTTTAGTCTTACTGAAGGACAAACTGGCGAATGGTTACTGGATATAGCTAATACTACTAAGGATAATTATGAAAGAATTGAATTGTCCGGGCTACCTAAGGAAGCTGTTATTACCAGTGATACCTGTAATCCGCATGGTTTAGCTCATGCCAGTACCTGTCAAATTAGCTTAGAACTGTCTGGTCTTTATGCAGGTAATTACGACGTAAAAATTAACGGATATAAATCTGGACAGGTTGAGCCGACTGAAGCAGATAGCTCCAATCTTTCAATTAATGTCAGCGGTGGATGGTAATACAGTAATTTCTTACATCAATTTTAGTGATTTTGTTACTTAATTGGTGCTGAATCTGGCGGGAAGTTTCCGCCAGATTTTTCAATGTGCGCCAGACATGGCGCACATCTAGGCGGTGTAAGTCCGCTGTTAGCCCCG
>CAYLRR010000012.1:46151-123270 GCA_964386295.1 uncultured Neisseria sp. | reverse complement strand
GAGCAGAGGACTGAAAATCCTTGTGTCGGCAGTTCGATTCTGCCCCAGGCCACCACTTCACTTAATATCTAAATTTCCATTAATTAAATTATAGTTGTCTCAAGTAGTTGTTAGTAATTAGCTTTTCACCGTTTCAATAAATTTAGCAAAATAGTAGATTTATTAGAGAGTTAATTAATTTATACGAATTATGTAGCATATTAGATTTTGTTTATGAAGTTGGCTTCATTTGTTGATTTGTTTGAGCGTAGCGAGTTTATCAACAAATAGCAAACGAGTAATTACAAAATCTTAGATGCGGAAGATTTGAGTTATAAATCAATTAACTCTCTAATAAATCAGGCATTTTATAATTAATATTATTATTGCGGGTAACATCAGTCATTATTTAGCGTTCCACGCTAATTTTGGTACTAACGAGATAAATTAAAATTTGTGCCTCAGAAGTTGACGAAACCAGTAAAGAATAATTTCGGATAAAATGGGAGTTTAACTATTATAAACTTTCAAGATAGTTTCTTAATTGTTCAATAAATGTTTTTACTCGAGCTGGGATAAATTTTTTGTCTGGATATATGGCATAAAGCGCGCTACTTTCAAGAGTGTACTCTGGTAGACATTCGACAAGATCATTTTTTAAAAGATATTCTTTAATCATAAATTCGGGCAATGCGGCAATACAGTTACCTGCTAATACCATTTGCAAAATAAAATCCAAGCTATTGCTTTTTAATATTGGACTAAGGTCTACCTGTATTTTTTGCTTAGCGCTTATAAAGTTCAATTGGTCTGATACCTTGCCGCTATTAAAAATAGCAATTTGCTGGTTATCTACCAATTTTTTGGGATCTTTGATCTTACCATACTTATTTAAGTAATCCGGGCTGGCACACAAGATAGTCTTTATGGTATGAATTTTTTGTACAATTAAATTCGAATCGGTTAATACTGCTGACCTGATGACTAGATCATAGCCTCTTTCAATAATATCTTCAATCTGGCTATCTAGGTTGATATCCAATTTAATCTGCGGGTTAGCTTTATTAAATTCAGCTAAGGGCTTTGCTAGTATATGCAGGGCAAAAGCGGGAGGCACCGATAATTTAAGCGTGCCGGAAGCTTGACTGCGTAAGTTGGCAATTGCCTCATAACTAAGCTCGGCTTGCTTGAATACACTTTCACAATGTCTAAAAAATATTTCGCCTTCTTCAGTCAAGGAAATTTGTCTGGTGCTACGATTTAATAACCGTACGTTGAGTTCCTTTTCTAATTTGCTAATATGTTTACTAATGTATGACTTAGATGTTTTAAGTTTTAAAGCTGCTTGTGAAAAGCTTTTTAGCTTAACGACGTGGTAGAAGATTAGCATTTCATTAACTAACATGACTCTCTCCAGCTTAATACTCATTTTATTTAGTTGATTCTAATCATTCAAGGGATTCAGTTCAAAATAACGGCCGTTATTTAAATTATAAATCGAATAAAATTAACTGTTACACGTAGTATTAGATACAAAACTATCCGGTATTAAGAAATACTTTTGTTAATAAAAGTAAATTATAACCTAAATTGTTTCTAAATGGAAACAAAGTTTTCGTGATGCGGATATTCTCAAAGCTTCGAAACTCCATTACAATAACGGCGCTAAAGGAGTTTTAAATGAAAAAATATTTACCATTGTGGAGCGCAATCTTTGTAGCGTTCTTTTGTTACTCGTCCATGTTGACTATGTTTGTGCCGTTATTACAAGCTAGTACCTCACCATTAAATATAGCTACTATCTCTGTTCATTATCGAAATGTACTCTCTGGGCTAATGCTATCTTTATATCCCTTAGGTCAATTTTTTGGCTCGCCGGTTATGGGGGCTTTATCCGATAAGTATGGACGTAAGGTTATCCTAATGATATCCCTTGGGGTTACATTTTGCTGTTTATTGTTGATTGGTTATGCAATTATAATAAAGTCGCTGGTTTTCCTGGCTATTTGCTGTTTTATTGCGGGCTTAGGTGAATCAAACATGGCATTAGCCTTAAGCGCTATTGCTGATTTAACTAGCATAAATCTAAGGGGGCATGAGTTTGCGCGGGCATTTGTAATGTGTAGTCTTGGGTATATAACGGGATCAATGTTTGGCGGAATAGCTGCCTATATCGGTTATGTATATCCATTTATAATTGAAGCGGGACTGGTTATTTTGACATTATTAAGTATTGCTTTTTTATACACGGATTCAATGACACGGAAAATGAATTTTTCATTAAAAAAATCGCTCGTTTCATTTGGTGAAGTATTTAAAAAAACATATTTGCGTCCTTATTATTGCGCTAATTTCCTAGCATATTTCGCTTGTTTTGGTATATTAAGGGTAGAATTAATGTATATGCAAGGCTTCTATGGGTTATCCCAACTACAAATATCGCTCTTCTACACTTATGCCAGCGTGATTGCAATGTTTGCTAATTTTTGGGTTACGCCGTTATTCTTAAATATTATGTCAGTGAGAAAAATAATATTAGTTATAGGCATGGCTACTTTCATTAGCGGCTTAATCTTCATTATACCAACACAGTATCAATATTTATGGCTGACTGCCGGGTTGATCGGTTTTTTTACTCCTATCACTGTCGCGATGATTGGTTCGCTTATTTCTGCTAAAGCAGCTTCAGATGAACAGGGCACAGTAATGGGTAATAACCAATCGCTGCAGGTTCTGGCCGAAGCCTTATCAGCAATATTTGGTGGAATTGCTTTTGCATTCAATCAGCAAGTGCCATTTATAATTTTTGCGATGACGGGTATAGTAAGTTTAATTCTTTATAGGCAGTTAAAATATTAGTTGAATAGAAATAGGGATCATTAATCAATAACGGTCCGCTGTGCGATGCTGTTTCAAATGTAGCAAAACGTTACACTTTTATGGGGTATTTATAATGAAGATGTAGGTAAGCTCAATTTCAATAATGACTTACCTTTAAGCCTAATAAGTGTTACTGATTTAGGGGTAAATTATTGAACATGCTATAGTTATTCCAGTCTAATAGTTATATTTATAATATCTTATACATGTTAAAATTATTGTTAAATTTTATAAAAATACAATAATATTCTTGGGATAATAAATCTAGAGAGAGTTAAATGAGTAAATTTAATCAAAATATAATAGCTGGAATGGCTGTCTCTATTGTTGTGTCATTTGCCGTTATCGGATGTAATTCAGGCGGAACAGGTGGACAGGCTTCTTCAATAAATACTCCTAAGTCTGAAAATGGCTTAACTGACAAATCTGCAGTGAACACCGCTGAATCGAACCTATATACTTGGGTTAGCGGTGAAAGTGCAATGAATGCTGCAGGTGTCTATGGTACTAAGGGTCTTGCAAGTGTTAATAATTATCCGAAAGCAAGAACAAGTTATGCTATGTGGCGGGATACTTCTGGCAATATTTGGGTCTTTGGTGGTGAGTCAGGGACTAGTAACTATGCCAGGTATTATAATGATTTGTGGAAATATGACCCAACTAATAAAACATGGACTTGGGTTTCTGGAAGTAATACGCCAAATGTAGCTGGGGTTTATGGTACTAAAGGGGTTGAAGCTGCAGCTAATACACCAGGTAGCCGTAGCCAGATGTATAGCTGGACGGATAAAGATGGTAACTTGTGGTTATTTGGTGGAACAAGTTATGTTGGATCAACTGGATATTACTACAATGATTTATGGAAATTTAATACCAAGACCCTGCGTTGGGTATGGATGGCTGGTACTAATAACAGCAAACAACCATCTACTTATAGTTCAACCGTAGGGGCTGAAAGTAGTGGAAATACTCCGGGCAGCCGTTATTTGGGTACTACCTGGACTGATGAGTCTGGTAACTTGTGGCTATTTGGTGGAACTAGTATTGAAACCGGGACTGGTAATACAACTGGTTCATACTATACCCGTAACGATGTTTGGCGTTTTAACGTCGCTTCAAGTAAGTGGGCATTAATGAGTCCATTGTCTACTGCGCAATATTATTCATCGAGTGGTGGTGCTACCAATGCTGTTTATGGAACTAAAGGGGTAGAAGCACCAGCTAATACGCCAAGTGGCCGCCAACAGGTGCCGTCAACTTGGACTGGTAAATCTGGCTATCTATGGTTATTTGGCGGTCAGCAGTATAGTGGTTCGAAGAGTAAAAATGAATTATGGCGCTATAATGTTAATACTCGTCAATGGGCTTTCATGGGTGGCGGAATTGCTGGCAACGAGCCTGGAACTTACGGGACTTTTGCTGTAGAAAGCGCAACTAATATACCTGGTGCACGAATTCTTGCGCTATCCTGGACCGATAAGAGCGGTAACTTATGGTTATTTGGCGGTGGTGGTTATGCAGCTAGCACAAGCGGTGTATTAGCTGACCTATGGCGCTATAATCCAACTACTGGCATGTGGGCTTGGATGGGTGGTACTAATACAGCGGGAACTGCTCGGGTAAGCGGTACGAAAGGTGTGACCTCGTTGTCTAGCTTTATTGGCGCACGTTCAGGAGGTAAAGCTGTGACTGATGAATCAGGAAACGCTTGGATTTATGCTGGAACTTCGCCAACTTCAAATTCCTTGTATTCTGATTTATGGACTATTAAGCCTTATGTGGCTCCATTGCCACCAACAACTGGTCCTCTTGAGAATGTACCTGTTGGCAGTTTTGGCTTACAAAGCTTTGTTATAACCAATACGTTAAGTAGCTCTGTAACCTTAAGTTTTCCGAACAGTTTACCAACGGATATTGTTTATGATACGTTGCCACGAACTACTTGTTTGGTTAATGGTAGCCAAGTATTAGCGCCTAATCAAAGTTGTACGGTGGCTCTTAAATATATTCCTAAAATTGAGGGTGTTTCAGATTCACTTAACTTTAATGTTATGGGAACAGACAGTAGTGGCCAAAAGAGTGTGGTTAGCGTCTTGAAATTGGTCTTTAGTTCAAGAATAACTACTGCCAAGTTTGCAGGGGTGGCTGACGATATTAGTCGCAATGTTATCGGTTTGACAGTTGTGAAGCCTGATACAATTCCTTATGCGGTAGATTCGTTGTCAAATGTGCCTGTTGGTAGCTTTGGTTTGAAATCATTCAAAGTAACTAATATATCTAATGGGAATATTTATGGGCTAACCTTGCCAGCTATTTCAAATTTAGCAAGCGGATTATATTATGATGATACCCGTTCTACTTGTAAGCTTGATAATAAGCAAATGCTAAAACCTAATCAAAGTTGTTTGCTGGTACTTAAGTATCAGCCAACAGCAAAAGGAGTTAGTGGCAATATTGATTTAAAACTATTATCGGTAGATAATTATTATTCTGTAATTGTTAATTCAACTCCATTGACAGTTCCTTACTCGTCAAGAAATTAGACTTTATCATAATAAAGTTGCATAAGATAAAACCCCCAAGCGCGAGTAGTTTGGGGGTTTTTCATGGCTAAATTTATTTGCCTTTAGCTAGTGCTTTTCAATAATATATAAAACACCTAAAATTGAAGTGATAATAAATAGCACTGCTGAGAGCGAATGCCAGAAATTAAAGCTTGGCGTAGTATGTATAACGCTGTGTGCAACATCGGCAAGTTTAACCCTTAGGCTTGCAATTATCGGGAATATTGCAAAATAGTTAACAACTAGTATTAATTCCATTGCGATGATATACCAAAATTTGCGAACAGTAAAGATGGTAAGTTTGTAATGAAGAATAGTGTCAAAAAAAGCAAAAATTAGGGCAATAATCCCAATGTAGGCATTAATATTAAGGATCTGGCCTGTCAAGGTTGCAGCTGTAATTTGGTCAAGTGCTTTAAATAGAAGCGGAATAATAACTGTGCCGATAGTGATGGTGCCGCCAACCCAGAAGATCATGCCAAGCTTGCTAAATTGCTCAATAGATAATAAATCAAATTTATGACTGACTGGCGGTTTGGTTTTCTTTTTAACCATAGATTGCTCCTAACTTAAGTTCGAATATGTAATACTTGAGGCGCTAGAACTTTGCTAGACTTACTAATTTAGTTATAGGAAATTCGAAGCCTGAAATTGCTTTAGTATAACTTTAAATTATATCATATTTGCTATAATACCGGAGTATGGCATCTGTAGCCGCTATTTTTAATTGTATTAGGAAAAAAAAGATAATGGGGAAGTTACGAGCAAATAAAAAGCTTTTAGCCACAGGAATTGTACTATTAGTTATCATGGCAATGGCACTTTCTAAGAAAAATGCAATTAATGCACAGAAAAAGCAAGATAATGTGGTTCTTTTGAATAAGGCAGATATTACCGGAGTTAAGCGTGCAAGATTTGATGATATTATCTATTTTACCGGGGATTTGGCGCCCAAAGAGCAAACAATAATATCATCAGAAGTCGATGCTAGGGTTATCAAGGTATTGGTTGATGAAGGGCAGATTGTTAAGGCTGGGCAAGAATTAGCATTATTAGATACCCTAGATCTGGCTCAGGCAGTTACGCAGCAAGAGGCATTGGTTGCCGCTGCTAGAGCTAAATATGAATTGGATCAGCAAAAGTTAGATAAACAGCAGCAGCTTTTTAAGCAGGGCTTTATTTCCCGAATCGCCTATGATGAATTGCAAACCAACTATCAGGCCTCATTGCAAAATTTCAAAGCTCAAGAGGCTTTGCTTATCCGTAGTAAGAAGCAATTAGCTGACACGCATATCAAGGCGCCATTTGCTGGGGTAATATTTCAAAAAAGCGTTCAAAATGGCCAGCTGGCACTAAAAAATACCAAACTTTTTTCATTAGCAAATCTTTCTAGTTTAGAGATAAAGGCGGCTATTCCCAGTGATGCAATTAATCGTATTAAGCTTAACCAGCAAGTAGTATTCAAGGTGGAAACTGATAATCGGGCCTATGATGGCCAAATAAGCCGAATTAACCAAGTGGCTCAGAGCGGAACTAGGTCATATATGGTCTATATTGACTTTAATAACCAGAGTTATGGGCTTAAGGCCGGGCAATTTGTCAAAGGTGAGATTATTTTACAAAGTTTGCCAAACCAGCTAATTATGTCTTGTGATTCTCTGCGCGATGGCAATGAAGGTAAGTATGTGCTTATTCTTGAAAATGGCAAAATTTTACAGAAGAAAATCCAGCTTATCATGAGTAATCAGCAAAGTAACCAATGCGCGATATCTGGTTTAGCAGGCAATGAGGACGTGCTTGCTGGAAATGTACTAACGGTTAAGCCAGGAGACAGCGCCAAAATAGTAGATTAGTATTCTTGCGCATAACATTTTTGGACGGTTTTTAACTTTTATTGGCAAAGGTATACTATCGCCATCTCAAATAAATTAGAGTAGAGGAAAGAACCATGTCAAAAATTATTCGCACGATTAAAAAAATCAAAAACTTAAATTCAATTTTTGTACCTATGTCTGGTCTTTATGCAAGTTTAGAGGGTGATTTTAAAGATTATAGATAAGTCTTAAATACAGACACTTTAGGTAATTCTTCAATTTTAATCGCTAATCCGAATCAAGACAGTAAGATTAGCGCAAGTCTATATTTCTTGATAATGAATAAAAAATTTTATATATTAATGCCAATTTTAGCGTTGTTACTTGTTGTAATCATACAAGGATGTGCTCAAGGTGTAGGTAATTCTACCGCCAGTTCCAGCCCGATTGTTATAAACCCAAATAACCTTAATTTTATTTTTGTACAGAGTTTTGAGCCTAATGAGGGAAATAATAATTTGTCCGTAACTGGCTTTAATCACTCGTTGGAATTTGGGCAATTGTTAGATGCGCTTACTAGTGGCAGTGTCAGTGCAATCTTAACCCTGGACCCTTGGCAGCAGTTAGTGCAGGGCTATCCTAATATGGCGCCGATTCAAAGTATTGAAAACTATGCAGTGTTGACCGGAAGCGGAATATTTTCCGTTTTGCCGACTACTATTGGTAGCTACTATAACCCAATCTATCCATCGATTGCATATTATATTGAAGAGATAATTGGGCAAACGGCACAAGTACCTGTCCCTAAGCATGGTAATTTTGTAATCGCACTTCCACGGGAACAAATTAACCTGACTTTGGCACAATTAAGCCAAAACCCCAATTTATATTTTAGCTTTGAGCCGATTGAAAAAAATAACTATCACCAGTTTATTGTCCTATCGATTAATGATGTAGCTAACGCTACGGCTACAACCTATAATGATGGCATAGTTTCCTCACCTTTATATCCAAATTTAAATTTAAATACAACGGCAAGCTGCCTTGAAAGCCCTGTATCGTTCACTTTACACGGGGCGGTGCCGCCAAATATGAATAAAAATGAAACCGTATATCTGATTCGACATGTAGAGGCGCACCCGGTCTATGCTTTTGACAATGGCAATTATGTATGTCAAGGGCAATGGCGTGCAATTGGTTCGGTAGATAAGCTTCAGGAAATAATGGGTCAGCTACCAGATCAAGTTTATTCATCAGATCCGGGGGACCCAACAAATAGTTGTACAATTGGAACACCTTTTTTACCAATTGAGAGTTGTCCAACATATGTAAGGCCGTCACTAACCGTTAATCCATTTGTCATCAAAAATAAAATGTCGCTTAACTTAGTTCCTGAGTCTAGTTTTAACTGGAATAATTATGAATCGATGGCAACCTTTTTCTTTCAAGGTGGTCAATTTAATGATCAAACTATACTAGTTTCGTGGGAGCATGGCACTATAGAGAGTATGGTTAACTATCTGGTTGGAACGATTTATGGTCAACCACAAGCAACCAGCTTAATCCCGGTTTGGCAAGGTAATGATTACGATACAGTCTGGAAATTGGAGCTTAGTAGAGATGGTCAATTAACTTTCTCTAATACCTGCGAGGGTATCTCTTCAGCTTCGCTACCATTAGCTTGTCCTCTGTTCTAAAGTAAGCTCATTAAAACGCTATGTCGCATATTGGCAGTTAAATGGCAAAAAAGAGTAATTTGTATCCGGAAAATCTTGCAAAGGGTTAGTGACTTATGTTAGAATAACTAGCTCAAATTTTTATAAACAATCGGGGAGCGATGTTAAGTTACTGCTAAACATTGCGTTTTACCCATTTTAAAAGGTTCGATGTCACATGGCAAAGAAAGTAATAGGCTTTATTAAGCTTCAGATCCCTGCCGGTAAAGCAAATCCATCACCTCCAGTTGGTCCTGCATTAGGTCAACGTGGTCTTAATATTATGGAATTTTGTAAAGCATTTAATGCTAAAACTCAGAATATGGAACCGGGTTTACCGACTCCAGTAGTAATTACTGCTTATTCTGATAAAAGTTTTACGTTTATTTTGAAAACTCCTCCTGCATCGGTTTTATTGAAAAAAGTTGCTGGAATTAAGAGCGGAAGTTCGCGTCCAAATTCAGATAAAGTTGGTAAGGTTACTCGTGAGCAGTTATTAAGTGTTGCTCAGACAAAAATGCCTGATTTAACTTGCGCAGATGAAGAAGCTGCTATTCGTACTATAGCTGGTTCAGCGCGTAGTATGGGTCTTGAAGTTGTAGGAGTTAAGTAATGGCTAAATTAACTAAACGTCAAAAAGCCGTTGCTGGCTTTGATAGCACAAAATTACACGCAGCAAGTGAAGCAATTGCTTTAGTGAAGACTGCGGCAACAGCTAAATTCGATGAATCTATCGATGTTGCAGTTAACTTGGGTGTTGATCCGCGTAAATCAGATCAAATGATTCGTGGCTCATTGGTGTTACCTCATGGTACTGGTAAAACAGTACGTGTAGCGGTGTTTGCGCAAGGTCCTCAAGCAGAAGCGGCTAAAGCTGCTGGTGCTGATATCGTTGGTCTAGAAGAATTAGCTGATGATGTTAAAAAAGGTAACCTTAATTTTGATCTAGTAATTGCAACTCCTGATACTATGCGTGTTGTTGGTACTTTAGGTCAGATTTTAGGCCCTCGTGGTTTAATGCCAAATCCAAAAGTTGGTACTGTGACTGCTGATGTGGCGACGGCTGTTAAAAATGCTAAGGCTGGTCAAGTGCAATATCGTACTGACAAAAATGGTATTATCCATTCAACTATTGGTCGTGCATCATTCGCATCTGAAAAGTTACAAGAAAATATGGCTGCATTAATCGATGTGTTGGTTAAAGCTAAGCCTGCAAGCAGTAAAGGTCAATACTTGAAACGCGTAACGGTATCTAGTACTATGGGTATCGGTGTTAAAGTCGACGCACAAACTATTGCTAAATAATTTTTAAGCGGTGCTTATGCTGCCGCCTAAATCATGATTTCTACTAATTGTAGGAGTCAAAATGGGGAATAGGCCCGTAAAGGCTTATTCATTATCAAAGACCGTGGGAGCAAGATTTATGCAAAATAAATCGAGCTTAATTACCTTTTTAAGGTATCCTGCGCAGATAGTGGCAATCTCGAAAAAATAAAAAGTTATCATAATAATTGACTCGTTATATAAATCGAATTGAAAACCACTAATTTAGGAGTTGAGCCTTGAGTTTAAACCTAGAAAGCAAAAAAGCCGTAGTTGCTCAGGTCTCAGAAACCCTTAATACTGCTCAAACAGTAGTTATTGCTCAGTATGCTGGCGTAACTGTTGAGTCAATGACCGCTATTCGTAAAGAAGCGCGTAAAGCAAATGTATATTTACATGTTGTGAAAAATACGTTGGCGCGTAAAGCAGTAGAAGGAACTAAATTTGGTCCTTTGGCTGACAAAATGGTCGGTCAGTTGATCTATAGTGTTTCTGAAGATCCAATTGCAGCTGCAAAAGTTATCAGTGAATTTGCTAAAGCTAACGATAAAGTAAAAATCGTAGCTGGTATGTATAACGAAAAATTGCTTGACGTCGCTGGCGTTAAACAATTAGCTTCTATTCCTAGCCGTGATGAGTTATTGGCTATGGTTATGGGTGTTATGCAACAAATTCCTGCAAGCTTTGTGCGTTTGGTTGCAGCAATTAAAGATAAAAAAGAGCAGGAAGCTGCTTAATTTTCAATTAAATTATTTATAAAGATTTATTAGGAGTCTAAAATGGCTATTTCTAAAGCAGAAATTATTGAAGCAATTGGTCAGATGACCGTTATGGATTTATCTGAATTAGTTAAAGAGATGGAAGAGAAATTTGGTGTATCAGCTGCTGCTGTAGCTGTTGCTGGTCCTGCTGCTGGTGGTGCTGCTGCCGCCGCAGAAGAAAAAACTGAATTTGATGTTATTTTAACTGAAGCTGGTGCTAACAAAGTTGCAGCTATTAAAGTTGTACGTGAAATCACTGGTTTAGGTCTTGCTGAAGCTAAAGCTTTAGTTGAGTCTGCTCCTAAAGCGGTTAAAGAAGGCATTGCTAAAGCTGATGCTGAAGCTCTAGTTAAGAAAATTAACGAAGCTGGCGCTAAAGCGGAAATGAAATAATTGATTGTTTTATAACGATTAATTAATCAATTATAAGAGGTAACATACGTTGCCTCTTTTGCCGTATCTATAAATTAAGTTAAGAACTAAATAAAAGTTAGCTTTAAAAAGCAAAAATTAAGATTAATTTATAATTCAATTATTCATTAAAAACCAATAAGAAAAAGCCAACAAAAATAATTATTAATCAATATATGGCAAAATGCAATTTTGCCACCCTGTAAGTGATTATTTTTATTATCTTTTTCTTTCAACTTAGTCTTCGGAGCTTTATTTATGAGCTATTCTTTCACAGAAAAAAAACGTATTCGTAAAAGCTTTGCCAAGCAACCTGCTACATTAAAAGTGCCATACTTATTAGCAATGCAAAAGAATTCATATGAAGAATTTCTACAGCATAAAGTAGCACCTAGCGAGCGTCAAAACATTGGTTTGCAAAAAGCTTTTTCCGACATCTTTCCTATAATCTCAAATAATGGTGGTACTCGCTTAGATTTTATCAGCTATAGTTTAAATAATCCTTTATTTGATGTCCATGAATGTTTACTTCGTGGTGTCTCATATGCTGGAAAACTGCATGCTAAGATCCGGTTGACGGTTTTTGATCGTGAAACAGAATATAAGACCATATTATATAGTACTGAAGAAGATGTCTATATGGGTGAAATCCCATTTATGACAGATACTGCATCATTTATTATTAATGGTAATGAACGTGTAGTAGTGTCTCAGTTGCACCGTTCTCCTGGGGTGTATTATGAGCATGATCATGGGAAAAACCATTCGGCAAATAAATTATTATATTCTGCACGAATTATTCCTTATCGTGGAAGTTGGCTTGATCTTGAATTTGATGCTAAAGACTTAATCTATTTCCGTATTGATAAACGGCGTAAAATGACTATCAGCTTACTATTAAAAGCTATTGGTTATACTCGTGATGATATTATGGATCTATTCTACGATAAAGATGTATATGCAATTAAGCGCGGACGCATTTATAAGCAAATCATTGCTGAACGCATGAAAGGTGAAACTTCACGTTTTGATATCGTTGATAGTGAAGGTAAATTGATTATCGCCAAAGATAAGAAAATAACTACAAAAAATATCCGCGACTTAGAAAAAGCTGGATTAACCGAAATCGAAGTTCCTGTAGAAGAACTTGAAGGAAGAATCCTTGGTGCTGATTTGATTGATATGGATACTGGTGAAGTATTAGCTAAATCCAACACGATTATTAATGAAGAACTTGTAAACCAGGTATTAATTAGTTCGATAACTGAAATTAAGACTTTATATGTAAATGACTTGGAGCATGGTTCATATCTAGCAGATACTTTACGCGATGAAGAAGCCTCTAAAGAAACTGCTGAAAACCAAATTGAAGCGATTCACCAAATCTATAAAATGATGCGCCCTGGTGAGCCGTATTCAGAAGAGATTGCTAATACTGTATTTAATCGTACTTTCTTCAATGAAGAAACTTATGATTTATCAATAGTTGGGCGGTTCAAATTTAATTCACGTACTTATTTAAACGAATTAGATGCTAAAACACCTCAATGGTTTAAACGCTTATTAACAAGTTTGGATAAACCGGTAGATAACCAGATATTATTAACCCGTGAAGATATATTATTATCACTGGCGACCTTAATTGAATTAAGAAATGGCCGCGGTGTAGTGGACGATATTGATCACTTGGGTAACCGTCGTATTCGCGGTGTCGGTGAGTTGGTTGAGAACCAATTTAGAATTGGTCTATCGCGTATTGATAAAGCAGTTAAAGATAAATTGACCCAGCCATTGGAAGAAAAAGATTTATTACCAAATAAATTGATCAGTGCAAAACCGATTACTTCGAGCCTGAAAGATTTCTTCTCTACCAGTCAGCTATCGCAATTTATGGATCACACTAATCCATTGTCTGAAATTACGCATAAACGCCGTATCTCAGCTCTTGGTCCTGGTGGTTTAACGCGAGATCGCGCTGGTTTTGAAGTGCGTGACGTACACGTAACTCACTATGGGCGCTTATGTCCAATTGAAACTCCAGAGGGACAAAATATTGGTTTGATTAACTCACTGTCGGTGTATGCAAGACCAAACCAACATGGCTTTTTAGAGACTCCTTACCGAAAAGTTGCGGATAATAAGGTAACAGATACGATTGAATTTCTATCAGCTATTGATGAAGACAAAATTATTATTGCCCAAGCGAATGCTCGATTAAATCCAGATGGTAGCTTTGCGGACGAATTAGTTTTTGCCCGTAAAAAAGGTGAAACGACACTAGTTCCACGTGAAGACATCGATTATATGGATGTGGCTACTAATCAGGTGGTATCGGTTGCGGCGTCATTAATTCCCTTCTTGGAGCATGATGATGCGAACCGCGCATTGATGGGTTCAAACATGCAACGTCAAGGTGTACCATGTGTCCGGGCTGACCGTCCGTTAGTGGGAACTGGAATGGAGCGTGTTGCTGCGATTGATTCAGGGACGCTAGTAACTGCTAAACGTGGTGGTGTAGTAGATTATGTTGATGGTGATCGGATCATTATCAAGGTAAATGAGAGTGAAATTAGCGGCAATGATTTAGGTATTGATATCTACAATCTAATTAAATACTTGCGTAGCAACCAAAATACTTGTGTAAACCAGAAGCCTATTGTAAAACCGGGCGATGTTATTGCCAAAGATGATGTTATTGCTGATGGTTCAGCAACTGATCTAGGCGAATTGGCTGTAGGCCAAAACGTTATGGTTGCCTTTATGCCATGGAACGGTTATAACTTTGAGGATTCAATCTTGGTATCTGAGAAGCTGGTAGCTGCAGATAAGTACACTTCGATTCATATTGAAGAATTATCTGTAGTATCACGCGAAACTAAGCAAGGTGATGAAGAGATTACGCGCGATATTCCAAATCTTTCGCAAAACCAGTTAGCTCGTTTAGATGATAGCGGAATTATCCACATTGGAGCCGAAGTAGCCCCAGGCGATGTATTGGTAGGTAAGGTTACCCCTAAAGGCGAAATTCAATTAACTCCGGAAGAGAAGCTTTTACGTGCCATTTTCGGTGAAAAAGCATCTGATGTAAAAGATACTTCGTTAAGAGTACCAGTAGGTATTAGCGGGACAGTGATTGATGTTCAAGTATTTAATCGCGATGGTAGCAAACATGACCAGCGCAGTTTAGAAAATATTGAGCTTGAATTAAGCCGTTATCGTCAAGATATTCGTGATCAGATGACCATCATTGAAGAAGATGCCGCAGAACGGATTAAGCCAGTTTTACTAGGCCAAGAGTTAAAATCCGGTAAAAAAGCAGTCATCACTGAAGAAGTTTTAGCTGAATACAAAAATAAACGTGACTGGTTAACTATTGAAGTTAAGAACGAAGCGGTAAATGAGCAACTTACAATGCTTGTAAAAGCTATCGATGAAAAACGAAATGAATTAGAAGCTCGTTTTAAAGTGCAAAAAGATAAGTTATACCAAGGTGTTGACCTGCCAAATGGTGTAATTAAAATGGTTAAAGTGTTTGTGGCGGTTAAACGTCGCTTACAGCCAGGCGATAAAATGGCCGGCCGCCATGGTAACAAAGGTGTAGTATCTAAAGTATTGCCTGTTGAAGATATGCCATATATGGAAGATGGTCGTACCGTTGATATCGTACTAAATCCTCTAGGCGTACCATCACGTATGAATATCGGTCAGATTTTGGAAGTTCATTTGGGCCTAGCAGCTAAAGGTCTTGGTAACAAGATTGATAAGATGATTCGTGAGCAAAGGAATATGGCTGAAGTTAAAGATTTTGTAAGTACAGTCTACAAATCAGCTGGTAAACCAGAAGACTTAAATAAATTATCTGAAGCAGAGTTTGCCGAATTGGCAAATAATCTTCGCCATGGTGTACCATTTGCTACTCCTGTATTTGATGGAGCTAAAGAAAGCGAAATTAAAGAAATGCTTAACTTGGCTGATCTACCAGAATCAGGTCAGGTAACTTTATATGATGGTAGGACTGGTTTAGCTTTTGATCGTCCAGTAACTATTGGTTACATGTATATGCTACGCTTACATCACTTAGTTGATGAAAAAGTCCATGCTCGTTCGACAGGTCCATACTCATTAGTAACGCAACAGCCACTTGGCGGTAAAGCTCAGTTTGGTGGACAACGTTTCGGTGAGATGGAGGTGTGGGCGCTAGAAGCATACGGTGCTGCTTATATTCTACAAGAAATGTTGACGGTTAAGTCGGATGACGTTGATGGTCGTACCGAGATGTACGAACGCTTGTTAGAGGGCGACCACAGAATTTCAGCTCAGATACCTGAAGCATTCCGTGTATTGACTCGAGAGGTAAGAGCACTTGCCCTTGACATGGAACTTGAAGAATAATCTAACCTTCTTATTTTGCTCTTATGCGATAGTATAAGAGCAAAATACTCGGTTATTCGACAATTTCGAAATGAGCAATCCGAAAGATTATCTTAAAGAATAAAGTTGGCAGCTAAAAGCGGCAAAAATTTTTGGAGTAGAGAAGATGTTTGACTTTAACAATCTCTTTGTTAATAATGAAAGTAATAACGAGCATTACGGGCGTATCCGCATAGGCTTAGCTTCACCCGATAAGATTCGTTCATGGTCATATGGTGAAATTAAAAAACCTGAGACTATCAATTACCGTACTTTGCGCCCGGAGCGGGATGGCTTATTCTGCGCCCGAATTTTTGGCCCGGTAAAAGATTACGAATGTTTGTGCGGTAAATATAAACGAATCAAGCATCGTGGTGTTATTTGTGAAAAATGTGGCGTAGAGGTAACTTTATCTAAAGTTCGCCGTGAGCGGATGGGGCATATTGAATTAGCCTCTCCTGTAGCCCATATCTGGTTCTTAAAATCATTACCTTCACGTATGGGTATGGTTTTAGATATGCCATTACGCGATATCGAGCACGTATTATATTTTGAGGCATATGCAGTAATTGAAGTATTAGATCGGGTTGACCCGCCTATGCATCCGAAAGATGGCAAAACTCCATTACGCAAAGGTGATATTTTATCTCCTGAACAATATAACTTTATCGTAGAAAACGATGAAGGTGAAAAATTAGATGTTGGTATTGGTGCTGAAGCAATTCGCAAAATGCTGCAAGCAATCGATGTTGAAAACGAAGTTATCTCTATAAAAGAAGAGATGACATCTACCAAATCAGAAACAAATTTAAAAAAATTAGCAAAACGCCTTAAGGTACTTGAAGGTTTCAAACGTTCAGAAATGAAACCTGAGTGGATGATTATGGATGCAATCCCGGTATTGCCGCCTGAGTTACGCCCGCTAGTTGCTCTAGATGGCGGTCGCTTTGCTACTAGTGATTTGAATGATCTATACCGCCGCGTAATTAACCGAAATAATCGTTTACGCAAGTTAATCCAGTTGCGTGCGCCTGAAATCATTTTACGTAATGAGCGCCGGATGCTGCAAGAAGCGGTTGATTCTTTATTTGATAATGGTAAACGCGGTAAAGTGATTACTGGTGCGAATAAGCGTCCATTAAAATCACTAGCAGAAATGATTAAAGGTAAATCGGGTCGTTTCCGTCAGAACTTGCTTGGTAAACGTGTTGACTATTCCGGCCGTTCAGTAATTACCGTAGGCCCTAATTTACGCTTATATCAATGCGGATTACCAAAAATTATGGCTTTAGAATTATTTAAGCCGTTTGTTTATCATAAATTGCAATTATTAGGTCATGCATCTTCAATTAAATATGCAAAACGGATGGTGGAACAAGAACACCCTCAAGTTTGGGATATTCTTGAAGAAGTGATCCGCGAACATCCGGTATTGCTAAACCGTGCGCCGACATTGCACCGTTTAGGTATCCAGGCATTTGAACCAATTTTGGTTGAAGGTAAGGCATTACAGTTACATCCATTAGTTTGTTCTGCATTCAATGCCGACTTTGATGGTGACCAAATGGCAGTGCATGTTCCATTGAGTTTAGAAGCACAAATGGAAGCACGTACCTTAATGTTGGCTTCAAATAACGTATTGTCACCGGCACATGGCGAACCGATTATTGTTCCATCGCAAGATATTATTCTTGGTCTTTATTATATGACTCGCGAAAGAATTAATGATAAAGGCGAAGGTACTATTTTTGCCGACTTAAAAGAATTAGAGCGGGCTTACCAGACTGGTCAAGTTGGTTTACATGCGCTAGTAGAAGTACGCCTTGAAGAATGGCACCATGATGGTAATGGCGACTTAGTTAGTCATGTCCGCCGTCGTAAAACCACGGTTGGCCGTGCAATTCTTTCGCAAATATTACCGCAAGGTCTTGATTTTGAATTAATCAATAAGCCATTGAAGAAAAAAGAAGTGGCTAAATTGATTAACGTATCTTTCCGTAAATGTGGAATTAAAGATACAGTGATTTTAGCTGACCAATTGATGTATATGGGCTTTAGATATTCAACTCGTGGTGGTATCTCCGTATGCGTTAACGATATGCATATCCCGGAAGCTAAATACAATAAAGTTGAAAAAGCTCAAGCTGAAGTTGATGCAATTACTCAGCAATATAATGAAGGTTTGGTAACCCAAGGCGAACGTTATAATAAAGTGATTGATATCTGGGGTCGTTGTGGTGATGATATTGCAAAAACCCTTATGAATGAGTTATCTAAAGAAAAAACTCAAGATAGAGAAGGTAACCAAGTAGAACAAGATTCATTCAATTCTATTTACATGATGGCTGACTCAGGCGCTCGTGGATCGATCGCTCAGATTAAACAGCTTTCCGGTATGCGTGGTTTGATGGCTAAACCATCCGGCGAAATTATGGAAACACCGATTACCGCAAACTTCCGTGAAGGCTTGACAGTATCGCAATACTTTATTTCTACCCACGGTGCACGTAAAGGTCTATCGGATACGGCTTTAAAAACAGCCAACTCTGGTTACTTGACGCGTCGTTTAGTTGATGTTACCCAAGATTTAGTTATCGTAGAAGATGATTGTGGCACTACTAATGGTGTGGTTATGCGCTCAGTAATCCAAGGCGGTGATGTGATTGAATCATTAAAAGATCGTATCCTTGGACGTGTTGTGGCTGAAGACGTAATTGATCCAGATACAAATAAACTTGTTGTGTCATCAGGCTCAATGATTGATGAACACTTGGTTGAACGTATTGAACAGACTAATATTGATGAAATTAAAGTACGTACTCCTTTAACTTGTGAAACTCGTTATGGTCTATGTGCTAGATGTTATGGCCGCGACCTTGCTCGTGGTTACTTGGTAAATATTGGCGAAGCTGTTGGTATTGTAGCTGCCCAATCAATCGGTGAACCAGGAACTCAGTTAACAATGCGTACTTTCCATATTGGTGGTGCTGCATCACGTGCTGCAGCTGTTAGCCAAGTTGAGGCTAAATCATCAGGTGTGGTAGGTTATAAAGATTTACGTTATGTTACTAAACCAAATGGTGAAAAAGTTATTGTTTCACGTTCTGCAGAATTAGTGATCCTTGATCAGCATAACCGTGAGCGTGAACAGCATAAGATCCCTTATGGTTCGATCCTGTCGGTTGCTCCAGATGAAAAAGTTGAAGCTGGGCGCAAATTAGCGAGCTGGGATCCACATTCTCGCCCGGTAATTTCAGAGCATTCAGGTACTATTGTTCTTGAAAACGTTGAAGAAGGTTTAACAGTAGTTAAAGAAACTGATGATGTAACTGGCTTGACCGCATTGAAAGTCATTGATCCGGCTAAAGTTAAAGGTGTTAAGGCTAAAGATAAAAACTTACGTCCAATCGCACGTTTATATGATGAAAACGGCAAGGAAGTTAAGATTTTTGGTACTGACGCACCAGTTATTATTTCATTCCAGATCGGTGACATTATTGCGGTTCGTGATGGACAACAGGTAAATGCGGGTGATGTGCTTGCGAAGAAACCACAAGAATCAATGAAAACTCGTGATATTACCGGTGGTCTGCCGCGAGTGGCTGAGCTATTTGAAGCTCGAGTACCGAAGGATGCCGGTATGTTAGCTCCTTTATCTGGAACAATTACTTTCCAAAAAGAAACTAAGGGTAAACATAAAGTTAAGATTATCGCAGTTAGTGGCGAATTTGTTGAGCTATCAATTCCTAAAGACAAACACATCCTAGTCAATGATGGTGAGTATGTGGAACGCGGCCAGATGATTGTTGATGGTCCAGTTAATCCACATGACCTATTAGAGATGAAAGGTATTGAGGAATTATCTAAATATATCGCCCATGAGGTTCAAGAAGTTTATCGCTTGCAAGGTGTGAAAATCAGTGATAAACATATTGAGACAGTTGTCCGCCAAATGTTACGTCGTGTAGTGATATCGAATCCAGGTGATAGCAATATCTTCTTGGAAGGCGAACAAGCTGAACGTTCAGCGATATTGGATGAAAATGATCGTTTAATTGCAGAGGGTAAAGCGCCAATCGAGTTCAAGAATATTCTTCTTGGTATTACTCGTGCTTCGCTTAATACCGACTCATTTATTTCAGCCGCTTCGTTCCAGGAGACAACTCGTGTGTTAACTGAGTCTGCGGTTGCTGGACGCGTTGACTATTTACGTGGTCTTAAAGAAAACGTAATTATGGGTCGCTTGATTCCTGCCGGTACTGGCTTGGCATATCATCGTGCTAAACAGCATACCGATACGCATGAACATTCGCGTTAATGTGTAATTCGAAAAAGGTTGCTTCTAGGAGCAACCTTTTTTATTAAATACTGAAATTGTTAGTTTTTTAACTAGTCCTATTCCTAAACTATTACAGCTGTTAGACTCCAACCAGTCAATTATTATTCCATAACTATCCACATGCTTATTAGAGTCATCAAAATCAAGATGAACGTCAAATGTATATTTAATCCTAAGCTCTTATGTCGTGCATACGAAGCCTGAGGTAATTTAATATGATAAAATAAATTAAACAGTCGATTTATAACTCAATACCGGACACTATTATTGATACATAGTTAAAAAGAATATTTTTTATAATTTGATTTATTGGGAAGGAAGTTAAATTTTTACTCAATATTACGAATATAAGACTTTGTATTTATTTATTGGCTATTTGTTGAAAACTCGCGAGACTCAAACAGTTCAACAAATAACGCCAATTGCATAAACAAAGTCTAATATTCTTCATAATTCGTATAAATTTAACTTCCCTCCCAATAAATCATTTAAAAACTAATTAATGTTCATGGTGGTAGATAAAAAATGGCCAGTATTAAGGTATAAGCTCATGACTGGGTATTTTAATAATTTAGATAGGAAAAATAGGGGAAAACATAATGTGTAGATGTTGGATAAGTGAAGAGAAACGAACTTTGATTTTTAGCTGGCTTGGTTTAGGATTATTTATCGGGCTACTAGTAGCCGCTTTAAGGACAACGTTAATATTAATTGGCGTGGCTTTTTTAATTGCCTATATCTTGAACCCGCTTGTGAGTTTCTGGGAAAGCAAATTTCGCAAACTTAATCGTAATATATCAAGTATTTTAATTAGTCTGGCAGTGTTATTAGTAATAGTACTTACTCCTGTAATCATGGTGCCAATTTTAATTGAGCAAGCTAAAACAATGGTTGAGCATCTGCCGGAATTAAGTAATGTAATCAATAAAAAATTACTATATCCGTTAGATGCAAAATTTAATCTCCAGCTGTCTATTAATCCGGATTGGTTAAAAAATAGTGCAATTCCCAATCTGCTACAAAAAAACCTGGCTCTTACTAACGTAATGCCGCTAGCCAAAGGCAGTTTATTTGCCTTAAATAGTATTGTCAGCATAATTTTATTACCTTTTGTACTATTTTATGTAATAAGGGATTGGCGAATTATTATCAATTATTGCCAACAAAGTATCCCTAACCGTTATAAACAGCCGGTAACCAATGTAATTCGCGATATAGATAAGTCATTATCCTATTATTTACGCGGTCAGGTTATGGTAATGATCTTAATGGCAATCGTGTATGCAATAGGTCTAAATTTAATTGGTTTACCTGCTGCGACAATAATTGGGCTAATTACCGGTTTTTTAGTGTTTATTCCATACATAGGATTTAGTATCGGCGGAGTACTTGCACTATTAATGGCTTTGAGTAATTTTCAAGGCGTTTGGCAAATAGCACTGGTTTTTTTAGTGCTTGGCATAGGTAACTTGATAGAGAATTTTATTGCCACCCCATTTTTGGTTGGCGATTCAATTGGCCTAAATCCAATCATGATTATTTTTGCCTTAATAATTTGCAGTAATTTATTTGGTACACTTGGTGTTATCGCCTCGCTGCCTTTAACGGCGATTGGCGTAGTGCTGATAAAACATCTTTATTACTACTATCTTGATTCAGATTATTATACTAAGTGATGTTACACACGCTAGTAATATTTAAAGCAGTCTATCGGATTTATTAAAAAGTTAATTGATTTATAACTCAAATCTTCCGCATATAAGATTTTGTATTACTCGTTTGCTATTTGTTGATAAACTCGCTTCACTCAAACAAATCAACAAATGAAGCAAAACTCGTAAACAAAATCTAATATGCTTCATAATTCGTATAAATCAATTAACCATTTTAATAAATCTTATTATTTTGCTAAAAAAATTGTGAGTGCCTAACATCACATACTAAAATAAAACCAACCTAATTTTATAGTATTAGCAAAAGGGTAAATTTAAGATTTTATCCGATTGCCGCAATAGTATGAAAATCCAGATTAAACAAAAGAATAATTTAGCCTAAAAGCTAAACCATAAATGCCTGGTGGTTTCCTTTTGGCAAGTTCGGTTATAACAATGGGTGAAAGTTTAACTTATGACAATTATGAAGTGAATC
Source organism: uncultured Neisseria sp. (assembly GCA_964386295.1). Lineage (GTDB taxonomy): Bacteria > Pseudomonadota > Gammaproteobacteria > Burkholderiales > UBA11063 > Aquella. The sequence goes on along the minus strand of CAYLRR010000012.1, from coordinate 100,926 downwards.
TTGACTTTTTTAAAGTTACAAGAAGAATGCATAACAGAAATAATAATTTTTACCTTGGAGGTATAAGAATATGGCTACAAAAATTAATAAAGCTTTTGATTTACTGGTAAAGGATCATAAAAAAGTTAAAGGGATTATTAGCGAATTAATGGAAACAGCAAGTAATGCCAAAAAGTCGAGGCTGAACTTACTTGAGGAGCTGGAGTCGGAGATTGTACTTCATGAAAAAATTGAAGAAAGTATTTTATATCCGGCATTAAAAGGTAGTAGTTCAACCAAAGAATTAACTTTGGAAGCTTACCAGGAGCATCACGTAGTTGATATCCTATTAAATGAGCTAAAAGATCCAAATATCAGCCCAAGCGAGTTCAAAGCAAAATTAACTGTATTGCAAGAAAATCTCGAACATCATATCCAGGAAGAGGAAGGGCAGTTATTTCCTAAAGCTAGTGAATTACTTACAGCAAGTAAACTTGATAAGCTTGCAACCGATATGAAGGAAATGAAGGCTGAGGCGTAGATAAAAAGATGTACGTTAACTGGTATGACAATCATTAGTTATACCTCAATTACATAGTAATTCTACATGGAGAAAATCGAATATGCTGATAAGTTTTTCCAGTTTGGAAATTACAAGTCTGATGTTGGCTAGTCTGGTTTTGATTAGCCAACTAATTGGTGTGATAATCCGCTATAATTTAAGGAGTAATGCGCCAAGTTCTGGACTTGAGCTCCTGTTGCGGCAACCTTATATGCTAGCAGGAGCAATAATTCTCTCATTTGCTTTAAAAAATGATATTGGGATTGTCTCAGTCAACCTTAAAGCACTATTAGTAGATGAGGGGCTAACTAAATTTGTCTATCATACTATAGATCTATTACGTTTTGCTTTAGTGATGGTGTTGATTTATCAAGAAGAACGGTTATTTTACGCTTGGCTTGAAAAGGCTCGCCATGTTCCTGATAAAGCTAGGATAATCTTTTTTACGGTAAAAAATAGCCTAAGGGTGCTAGTTTTTGCATTACTGATACCTTTTTTATTGCCGAATTTTGAATTTTTTCCGGGAATTGAACATTCGGTAAAAATAATGGTTTCCTTACTAATCATATGGTCAATAATTTGGCTCCTAACCGAGAGTCTTGATGCTTTAGATGCAATTTATACTGTTAATCAAGCAGAGCTTAATTTAGATGATTACCAGACCCGAAGTAACGTTACCAAAACTAAAATCTTTAAAAAAATTGCTGCATTCATTCTGGTTGTAATCGGTATTGCGCTTTCCTGTTTAATCTTTGAAAGTGCGAGGACTGTTGGCGCCAGCATACTAGCTTCGGCAGGAATTGTTACCGGAGTGTTGGGTTTTGCTGCCAATAAAATTATCGGGAATTTTTTGGTCGGGCTGCAAATTGCGGTAACACAACCAATTAAAATCAATGATGCGATTTCAGTTGAGGGTGAATTTGGCGTTGTTGAAGAGATTTCCCTTAATTATGTTGTTGTAAAAATCTGGGATTTACGCAGGCTAATTTTACCTATTAATTATTTTATTGAAAAACCTTTTCTAAACTTAAGCCGGAATTCAACAGATATCATTTGCCAGATATATTTCTATGCTGATTATACTCTACCGGTAGCCAAATTGCGCGAGGTTTTCCATAAGGTAGTGGCGGAATCTGAATATTGGGATAAAAATACGGTAAATTTGCAGGTCGCTGATGTCCAAGACAAAATAATTAAATTGCGTGGAATTGCCAGTACCAAAAATCCAAGCGATTCATGGAACCTTAAATGTGATGTATTAGAAAAATTAACTGCCTATATTGCTACCAACTATCCGGATAGTTTGCCGAAATTACGCTTTGAGAATCATCAGCCGGCAAATTTAAACCCGGCTTGCTAGAGGCGAAAGGTAAGATTGGGATGGCAATCTGAATTTGCAACTAATTTTTAACAACTTGGACTTTGAATTATCATAAATGGATAACATTGCTTTGATTCGACTTAGTAAGATTTAAAAACTAATTGCCATAAAATTTAGTTATGCTATAATAGCGATGAAAAACTTAAGATTTAAAAGGTTAGTAAAGATGAGTAATATTGTTTATGCTAGTGATGCTTCGTTTGAAACAGATGTGTTGAAATCTGAAGTTCCGGTATTGGTGGATTTCTGGGCTGAATGGTGTGGCCCATGCCGTATGTTGGCGCCAATTCTAGATGATTTAGCTAAAGAATATGATGGTCGTTTAAAAATTGTTAAAGTTAACGTAGATGAAAATAACGTTTCAGCTGCATCATATGGCGTACGTGGGATACCGACTTTATTACTATTCAAAAATGGAGTGTTGGTAGAAACCAAAGTTGGCGCTTTACCTAAGGGGCAGCTAGCAGCTTTTATTGACAGTAATATCTAAATTGTATTAAAATGGTTGTCTTAGATAAGGCGACCATTTTAATTGTCAACTATTCAATCGCGTCAATTCCAAACAAGTTCGTTTATTAATATCAAATCTAAACACTTCAGTCTAAAATAGATCAATCAGGCAGGATAAAGTAAGAATTAAAGAATAAGTGAACAGACAAGAGTTTTATAATTCAAAATTAATTTTTTGGTGTGTTATATGCATTTAAGTGAAATAAAAGATCTTCATGTTGCCCAGTTACTTGAAATGGCAGCAGGTTATAATATTGAAGGCGCAAGCCGGTTACGTAAGCATGATTTAGTTTTTGCAATATTACGTAAAGTGGCAGAGCAGGGTGAAAATATTTCAGGTGGCGGAGTACTGGAAGTCTTGCCGGATGGCTTTGGCTTTTTACGTTCTCCAGATACCTCTTACCTAGCCAGCCATGATGATATTTATATTAGTCCCAGCCAAATCCGCCGCTTTAATTTACAAACAGGCGATACGGTTGACGGGGAAATCCGGATGCCGAAAGAAGGTGAAAAATATTTTGCGTTAGTCCGGGTCGATAAAGTTAATGGCCGCGAACCGGAGGCCAACAAACATAAAATCCTCTTTGAAAATTTAACTCCTTTATTCCCAGATCAGCAGCTTCATCTTGAACGGGATATTAAAGGCGAAGAAAACTATACCGGCCGGATAATTGACCTATTCTCACCAATAGGTAAAGGCCAGCGCGGTTTATTGGTTGCGCCGCCAAAGACTGGTAAAACTGTAATGTTGCAGCATATTGCCCATTCGATTACGGCTAACCATCCTGAAGTTGAGCTAATTGTGCTATTAATTGACGAGAGGCCAGAAGAGGTAACTGAAATGCAGCGCTCAGTTAAAGGTGAAGTTGTTGCTTCTACCTTTGATGAGCCGGCAGCGCGCCATGTGCAAGTTGCCGAGATGGTTATTGAAAAAGCCAAGCGTCTGGTTGAGAGTAAACGCGATGTAGTTATTTTATTAGATTCAATTACCCGCTTAGCAAGGGCCTATAATACCGTTGCTCCAGCCTCGGGCAAAATCTTAACTGGTGGTGTGGACGCTAATGCTCTTCATCGGCCAAAACGTTTCTTTGGTGCTGCACGTAATATCGAAGAAGGTGGTTCGCTGACAATCATTGCTACCGCTCTTGTTGATACCGGTTCAAGGATGGATGATGTCATCTATGAAGAGTTTAAAGGCACCGGTAATATGGAGCTGCATCTTGACCGTGATATCGCTCAACGCCGTATTTATCCGGCAATTGACATCTTACGTTCAGGCACGCGCCGTGAAGAGTTGTTATTAAGCAATGATCAGATTAAGAAAATGTGGGTATTGCGTAAATACCTGGCTGAAAAACAGTCAATTGAGGCTAGCAGCTTTGTCTTGGAGAAAATCCGCGAAACCAAGAATAATGGCGACTTTTTTGATGCCATGACCCGCTCATAAAATCAGTAATTTCAGATTGAGCAACTAGGTAATTATAAAAGCCTTAATTAACGTAAGTTATTAAGGCTTTTATATAGACTATAATGAGCTGCTCTTTGCGTGGATTAGCTTAATCCTCAAATAATTACGGCTTTTTCTGTTGTGGTTGAGCTTTTAAATAGAAACTTAATGACTGTTTACGAGATTCTATTTCCTGAATATCTATGCCAAGATTTGCACAGGCCTCAAGTAACACCGGGCTGTAACTAGACATTTCAAATTTTATGCTAAGTGAATTTAATTTCTCCTGAAACCATATCCCATGCTTATTGTCAATTAGAACTTTGTAAGCTTTACCAAAAAGATCTAGATAGCTACTCATCAGGTCACTGTCATTTTCTAAAATGCTAATTCCAAAAAGGTCTAAACTGTCAAATACTTTTCTAAATAAGGGAAGAATAGCTAAATTCCGTTTTTTTATATAATGGTCTAGCACTTTTAAAACTAATTTAAGCTCATGTATATCGACTTTACCGCCAACCGGGTTAGGCATAATATTATTTATTCGTTGTGCAAGTAGGTCTAAATCTAAATCAGCAAATTGTTGAATTTCTGCTCGAACCAAATATAATTTTGGAGCTAATTTAGTGTCTGACTCTGGAGCTTGTAAAATATCGCGAATTAATCGGCGATCAATATATTGGTCATGATTGTCTAAGAATCCTCTTAGTAAATTGACAGTATTTAATGAATCAGATTGTATAAAATCTAATAAAAGAGAATTTACTCTTCTCCTGTACGATAACTCAGACCCAGTATCAATTAGATATTTTTTAGCTTTACTAAAAAGGTCTAGATAGCAACGCTTATAGCCGCTGTCGTCCTTTAAAGTGCTAATTATAAAAGGGTTTAGCCTGTCAAATACTTCTAGAAAATAGGGAAGAATAGCCAATTCCTCATTTGTTATAAAATAATCTACCGCTTTTAAGGCAAATTTATGCTCAGGTATACTGCCTTTGCCGTGAATCGTATTAATGATAATTTCCTTTATTTGCAGCTTAATTGATCCAATATCTAAAAAAGTAAATGGTTCAATTTTTTCTTGGTATAACTCAAATGTGGATCGATTTAATTCATTTTCGAATAAGGGGGTAGCAATATATTTGCCATGATCAGCTAAGAGTATGCGTAGTAATTTTTCGACATTATAATTTGTAGATTCAATATTATTTATAAAATGTGCATTCATTTTTACAATATACCAAGCTTGATCAGTATTAATAAGATATTTTTCAGCTTTGTTTAAAATGTTCAAAAATTCACTCGTGTAAGTATGACTAATATTAGGCGTAATAAGTAAGGCTAGATTATCATAAGCCTTTTTAAATAAACTAATATTCCCTTGATTTTTTTCGAGGTAAAGTTTTATATAAAGATTTAGAAGATTTAAAGCCTCTTCAAGTTGTTCTATCTTACAATTGACTTTACTGCTGGCAATATACTCAATTAGCAATTTAATAGCATTAGTACTGGTGTTCTGGCTAATGTTTCCATGGTGTCGTTTCAATAAATCGCTAGCATTTCTTAATGCAGGAATTGTTCCCTCCTGAGTGCGCAAGCAATAGTTAATAAGAAGTATCTCTAAGTATCTCTTAAAAGAATCAGGTTCAATTTTTTCTTTTAATGTGTTTAAAAATTTTTCAACTGTATAAAATGTGGGCTTCCTAACATCTGGATTAAGGTTGCTGCAATTTTCCAGGTAATTGGTAATTATATTATTTCTTTCAGTCGGGATAATTCTATCCCAATAGGTATTTAAAAGTTCTGCTGCCGCTAAATCATAGGGCAAAGTGCCACCTGAAGAATAATTGGTGCAGGAGATAACCACTTTTGTCAGATATTGGTTAAATAGATCTATAGGTAGTTTTCTTGAAAGGGTATTTAGTAAATCGATGGCTAAATCAGCATGGGCTCGATTGCCTCTATTAATCGCTTTTAGCGCATGATCGAACGCTATGCAGACTTTTTCATGGCGAAAATCACTACCTAGTTCATCCCAATAGCCTAGTAGTAAATTATTCATAAATTTAAGTTTGGCTTGGTCAGCTAAGCTATCTTCTCTATTAATCGATTTAGCGCAAGACTCAATAATCATTTCTAAATATTTATTACGCTCCTTAATGTCTAGTTTATTCCAATAACCGAGCAGTAAATTTTTCATAAATATAAGCTTGGCTGAGTCTGCTAAGCTATCTTTTTCATTAATGGATTTAGCGCAGGACTCAATAATCATTTTTAAATATTTGATACGCTCCTTAATGTCTAGCTTAGCCAAAAGATTATCTAAAAGATTTGGATATTCTACTAATTTTGGCAATTTGTTCACTGAAGAGAACAAGTAGCAATTATTAATGCTTTGACTTAACAAGTTTATTCGTTGCGCTTTTTCTAGAAATTCCCAGCAGCTAACTAACGTTTCTAAGGCAGCTACTAGATCAGCGATGTCTACGCTAGCGTTTTTTTCAAGCTGATAACTAATAGTTTCTTGGATTTTGGTTGTAAATCTATTATAATCTTCACGCTTCCCCTCGTATATTAGCGTTAATAGTAAATTATCTAACAATTTTTTAGATAATCTACATTTAGTCGCTACCCCTTGAGAGTTTGACTTAAAACAGTTAGCATAGATGATGTTAATATAATTCGCAAGGGTGGCGGGCTCCAAGTCTTCCCAAAAAAGATTTAAAAGGGTTACAGCTTTTTCTAAATTTAATACTTTTCCTTTAGCGTTTACTTTTAAGCAGATATCAATCCTCTTCTGAACAATATTTTTAATAGTTGCACTATCCAAAATTTTTTCATACTGGATTAATAAACTGCAACCGTCTTTATCCTTATATAATGACTTATCTGCTAGGCATGTGCTAAATTCATTTCTAAATATTTCTATACAGGAGTCACGAAAATTTGGCTCTATTTCCTCTCTCACACGATCGAATATAACAAGTACATCCTGTTGGCATGAATATTGATAGCGAAGAGTACTTCTAATCATAGTCCTTATTAAACAACTAAGGCTCCTGCTATCTAAAAGGGTAGAATAACTCTTAATGAAAGAGCTGGTGTTTCGTATTAATTTATCAAACTCTTTCTTTTTATCCGGATGATTACTATTTTTCATAGCCAATTTGGCTTTGATTTGCAGCTGATATTTATATGCGGCAAGGGTCGTGGTTGTCAGCTGCAATTGACTTACCTCAAGACCTAGTTTATCTCTGATTATAGTGATGTCATTACTATACTCAATAGTAAGGGAAGAGGGAGAACTGCTGATTTTCTCTTGTTTGCAGAAAAATAGTAGTGCTTCATAGAGCTCGTTAATTTGATTTTCCGTATTTTTGCTAATATCTTTAGTGATATTTTTGTTACTAAAGGGAGGATTATCAAATATATCATTAAGGTTTTCCAACATGAATTTTTTTACACCATTTAACTTTTCTTCTAAATTGGCTTCATTTTTGTTTATGCTATCTTGGATCGTATTAATAGCTAAAGATAAGTTTTCTCGTGAAACTTGTTTATCCTTAGGGTCTATAATTGAATTAATTTTAGCTGCCCAATTATTGATAGTAGTCTGGTGAATTTGGCTTGCCTGTGATTCTTGATTGCTTAAAACGTTAGTTGTGCTTACTGGTGTTTGCTGGTTATTGCATTGCTTAACTGGTGAACCGGATCCGATTATCATGATATCTCCTATTTTTATGAAATATATTATTTACAATTAGATTATGAACTCTTATATAACTTCTAATCTTTGCTACCCTCAGTTCTTGAACGTAAGTTTTAATTTAATAAGCTCGAATATCCTTCATAATTCGCAGCGCATAAATAAAGCATCTCACATAATAAATCTTATAAAATTTAAGTTCTATTGCATGTAGTATCAGATACTACAGCGTCCGGTATTGAAGGGGTAGTGTCAAAAAATTGAGAAAATTATATTAGAATTACGCGATGGTAAGGTTTAAACAAAATTCGGAATTGGTGAACTAATAATAATTTGCAGATTATAATATAATTACTGGGTTATGCTCCCTTTGCGGTTATTTTGCTATAACATTGGGAAAATTTCGCAAAGCAAAGCCTATTGACGAATTTGGTGCAAGAAGTAGCAGTGCCGATTTAGTTTTTTAACTACTTGGGCTCTTAGCCAGTCTTTAAAATATTGGTTTCGATATGATTGCGTAAATTATTTTTAAGGTTTTTATCGTTACAGGTATTAAATTTGTGAATTATATTATTTTCGTCTATAACGGAAGGGTAATCAGTTAATAAATTGTTAATAGTTGTGATCTCATTGCAATCAATAAATAATTTATTTAGCAAATCGTTAAAGCGCTTTTTAGCTTCTTCAGGTAAACTAGCATATTTAAGCGGAACTGGGGTTTTATCTAAAAGGCTTTTTAAACACCTCAATTGCAGCTCTTCTTTGCTAATGGTTACTTTGGTTTTTGTGTTATTTTCAACCAAATTCAGATCATTTATTAATTCTTCATCATTGATAATAGCTAATGCCTCTTCTACTTCAGTTGAATCATTATATTTGCCTTGTTCACCTGCCCAGTCTATCGCTGTTTCTGCATACTCTATTAGGGTATTGCGGCCAAGCTTTTTTCCTAGAAGTTCGTCTTTTAGTATTTCCCTTATCTCGGCAAGGGAAACTTTCTCTTGGTTATCTGGACTAGTAAAATCGAAATAAGCATTCAAAAGCCACCGAACGAATGCCCAATAGATAATCATCTCGTCTCTGTTCTTGCCAAATCTATTTTCAACAAATATGTTCTTAATATAATCCTTGATTTTAATTAATAAAGCCTTTTTTCCTGTAACCAGCTTAGATCTTTCTAATTGTTCAAATAGAAAGTAAACTTTAGCTTTAATAAAACTTGCCTCTTGACCTTCTATGAAATACTGGGTAGATTTTTCATTAACCAGCTCATGTAAATTAGTTATTTGGACTTTAATCATTTCTGTCTGATAGTCCTGGTGAAGGTAAGTATCACTGTTATTTAAAATTGCTGATTTAATTTCGTTAAAGTATCGGTCTAAATGCTTTTTACCATAGGGATGTCTAAGGTTCAAGTTTTCAAGCGTTAATTGAGCTAAGTCATCCTGCTTATATTTGTTGAACTTAATAAAATCGATAACTCGACAATATATCTCACTACGGGAATGCGAAACACTCCTCCTGTGGAAGATAAAATAAGTTTGTCTGCGAGCTTGCAAATCAGCTAAATTCTTATTTTCTAAGCAAGTATTAGCAGTTTCATTTATTCGCTCATGTTTTTTTTGTAGCTTAGCGTCAATTTGGTTGCCAAATCCAAAACATTGTAAAAATTGCATAATTTTCATGATTTCCCTTTTTCTAATATATGTTTTAACTTGTAAATTGATGTTAAGTACAATAATAAAATTTAAAGCCGTCTATCTGATGCATTAAAAAGTTAATTGATTTATAGCTCAAATCTTCCGCATCCTAAGAGTTTGTAATTATTCATTGGCTATTGGTTGAAAACTCGCTACACTCAACAAATAAAGCTAACTTTTCGTAAACAAAATCTAATATGCTACGTAACTAGTTATAACTCAATTAACCATTTTAATAAATCTTATTATTTTGCCAAAAAAAGTGGCAAGTGGTATCCATTATTTTAAATGCTTACTCTTGTCCAAACCAGGCAGGATTGCCACTGGTGCCTGCTTTTGCTGAATTATTTAGAATATAATTTCCAATATAGTACTCCAGAAATTTATCAAGTTCTTTATCATTATAGCTATTTAGTTTGGAAATAATAATATCGTCGTCAATCTTGGTTTTTAATATTTTAAATAATTCTTCGTTCGCTACTGAATCTTGGTTATGTTTTTGGTAATCATATAATCTTTGTACTGCAAGGAGATAACAATCGATATCAGTGTCACTCTGATTATTAACATTTAATTGTTTTAGAATATTTAAAGCAAGTTGTGGATTAGTTGCTTGAAAGATATTGGGAGGGATTTTTACTGGAGATAGGGCTTCAAGTAAGAGAATTTTTAAGCACCTTGTTTTTACCTCCTTAATTCTTATATTTACTTCGTCTTCTCCTTTTTTTAGTAAGTCTACTCTATTGTTATCAAATGGTCCGGCGCCATTAATCAATTCACCGTCATTAATGATTTCTAAAGCTACGCTACCTTCAGATAAGCCAGGGTCTCGATTTTTATCACTTGCCCACTGTATTACTAATTCCAGAAATATATTTAGAGTAATAGGAGGGAGCTTTTTCCCTAAATTTTCGTCTTTTAGAATCTCATAAATTTCAGAGAGGGAAACCTTTATGTTATTTGTAGCTTCAAAGTTCAAATACTTTTCCAAGAGCAATGTTACAAATTTCGTTAAATAGTCCCGACTTCTACTGGATAAATTAATATTAGCAGAATCCAACATGAGTTTTTTAATCTGATCTTTGGCTTTAATTAATGTCTTTTTCTTTTGTGCCGGATTAAGTGATTTATCGGCTTGTTGTTGTAGTAAAAAATTGGCTTTCTCGATATCAAAAGTTAAATCAGCAGAAATTTTTTGCCTTTCTGGCGAGTCACCAGATTGGCTAATTTGGCCATTAACCAGATTGTGTAAATACTCTATCTGAGCTTTGATTTCTTCTGTCTGATAATCTTTATGAAGGAGTTTCACATCATTTTCTAATATTGCAGTTTTGATTTCATCCATATATTGTCTTAAAGGATCTTGGTCACTGGGGCAGTAAGCATCCCAAAGAGTTTGTTTAAGTGTTAACGTGGTTAATCCATCTTGTGTTAAATCCGCAAATTTAATCCGTTGAATAACCCTACAGTATATCTCGCTGCGGGTATAATCAGTAGCTTTAATGAAAATTAGATAGCTATATCGACACTCACGTAAGATACGCATATCCTTCTTTTCATAGCAATTTTTCGCAGTTTTAACTATTGCATCTTGTTTACATTCAAGAAGGGTTTTATGGGTTTTCTGCCTAGGTCCCAAACATGGCAACCAGCTAAGTAGATTCATGATTTTCTCCAAGTGTTAAGTAATAATGTGGTAGTTGTCTCAACTTTCAACCTAGTTGACCTTAGAAAACCTCCTTAATACCAGATACTTTTTATCTGTTACTATGGGCATTAATTAATTTTTACATGATTTATTAGGAGGGATGCTTAAATTTATACGAATTATGGAGAATATTAGACTTTGTTTATGCAATTGGCGTTATTTGTTGAACTGTTTGAGTCTCGCGAGTTTTCAACAAATAGCCAATAAATAAATACAAAGTCTTATATTCGCAATATTGAGTACAAATTTATGCCTCCCTCCTAATAAATCAAATTATAAAAAAATGCATTTTTACTATTCATGAATAATAGTGTCCGGTATTAAGAAGAAACTTCAAGGCTCATTAGTATCTTAAATTGTTTTTAATTATAATTGCGAGTGACATTTTTGTCCAAGCCTGCTGTTTCGTTCCGAATATTCCAAAATGTGACTTATTTGGCTATTCTTATTCTCAGGCGTAAATTAGAATCCTAACTAGTGGTAACATTTCGGTTTATAATAACTGATGTTGTACTTTGGCTAATTTTGATAAAAGAATATTTTTTAAAAATGTTAATTGATTTAAACGAAAACGAGTTTTTTCCTATGGAAGATTTGCGGCATAAATCAACTAACTTATAATTAATTGGATTGATTGTAGTAAAGATAATTTAAAGATAAGGATAAAGAAAGATGCAAGAAATAGCAAAAATAATTGAAACCGCGTTTGCCAAGCTGCCTGAACTAGATAGTAATGATTCGGTGTTACGTGAAGCAGTTGCCACGAGTTTAAACATGCTGGATAGCGGGCAAGCACGGGTTGCTGAAAAAATTGGTGGCGAATGGGTAACTCATCAATGGCTAAAAAAAGCAGTACTATTATCCTTCAGATTAAACGGCAACCAGGAGATCGATGCGGGATTTACCAAGTTTTACGATAAAGTTCCATTAAAATTTAGTAATTATACGGCAGAAGATTTTGCCAAGGGCGGTTTTAGGGTAGTACCAAGTGCAATTGCCCGCCATGGTTCATATATAGGCAAAAATGTAATTTTAATGCCAAGTTATGTCAATATCGGTGCGTTTGTTGATGACGGCACCATGGTAGACACTTGGGCAACAGTTGGTTCTTGCGCCCAGATCGGCAAAAACGTTCATTTATCCGGTGGGGTAGGGATAGGTGGTGTATTAGAACCGCTTCAGGCTAATCCAACAATTATTGAGGATAATTGTTTTATCGGCGCGCGGAGCGAGGTAGTTGAAGGGGTGATCGTTGAAGAAGGTGCCGTTTTAAGCATGGGGGTGTTCATTGGCCAGTCAACGCGGATTTATGATCGTACCACCGGTGAAATATTTTATGGTCGGGTGCCGGCATATTCAGTAGTAGTTCCTGGCAATTTGCCAAGCCCTGATGGCAGCTATTCAACTTATGCGGCAATAATCGTAAAACGGGTCGATGCCAAAACGCGTAGTAAAACCTCTATTAATGATTTACTTCGGGATTAACAATGAATCTGATTTTTAAAGACCAGCATATCGTAATGTCTCGGCAAGATGAACTCTTGGCATTGCCAAGTGGTGAGCAGGTTGCTGATTTGGAATATACGCCAAGTTTAATAGCCGAACCAGGTGTAACAATATTTGGTTTTTTACATGATACTGAAGCATTGCTGGCTTATCCAAACCTGGAACTGGTTAACCTCCGCCATGCGCTAAATGTTCTCCCTGATACGCTAGTTAGCCAGGTAATCCGTGCGCAACAGTTAATCCATTATCAAATTACCAATCGATATTGCGGCCGCTGCGGCGAAAAAACGGTACTAAACCCGGCAACAAACCGCTTAAGTTGTCCTGGCTGCCGCGGAGATGTCTACCCGCAAATTGCCCCCGCAATGATAGTTGCAGTTACCAAGGGCGATAAGCTATTGATGGCGCAGGCTAATCATTTTGCACCAACTATGTGGAGCATTCTTGCCGGTTTTTGTGAGATTGGTGAAAACCTTGAAGAAACAGTAGAACGGGAAGTTTTTGAGGAAGTTGGCATTAAAGTTAAGAATATCCGCTACTGGGGTTCACAATATTGGCCGTTTCCCAACTCATTAATGGTTGGCTTTACTGCTGAATATGCCGAGGGTGAGATTAAGCTTGATCACAGTGAAATGCGGGCTGCCGGGTTTTATGCTAAAGATGAGATACCAGGTAGGCCCTCTACCAGCTTATCAATAGCTAGCCGAATGATCGATGATTTCATCGCCAAAAACTAAAAACAAAGTCCCATCTAAATGATGGGCTTCTGTTTTTATAATTTGCAAATTCAAAAATCCGCTTATTATTTATAGATTATAAATTAAAAATTTAATTAGATTTTTTAGCTTCACTTAGATTGCGCTTATAAAAGTTTAGCGACCTTCCTTCGTATAATCCTACCTATTATAGTTGAGCTTAATGGAGCAACTCTTAATCCCGGCTACTTATATCACTACAGGTTAGTAAAGCACACTTATGCATAAATTGAAACTGTCTAAATCCCACTTTAGCATAGCAGCAGAAAAGTGTCCGATACTAAGGGAACAACTATTAAATATTGGATATTTTTATAAAATAGTATAGTTATCACACAAGTATTCTGTAGTAAGCACCTTATGAGCAGCTTAATGTTAGTATTACTTTTCACATAAAAATGGGTTAAACATTCCTATTTAAAGCTCTCAGGAAGTGAAGGCTTTTTTAGCTATTTTGCTTAAACGGTAAAAACCGACGAAACTTCTTCTGTTTTAATAAATTTTAGGAGAATTAAATCATGCCTTATATTAATCCTACTAGTCCCCAAAAAGGACAGAATCATACAACTAATCAAGCACCTGGTTCCGAAGCATCTAGTACGGCTAATCCTGTGGCTCAAAATGACTTGTTTGGTGCGGCTACGGTTACCAATTCGGATACTCGGGGAAGGCTATTGCCTAAACTACCTAGTGACGGCGGGTTGGGAGTCACTCAGGCACAACAAAGTACAGGAGCGCTTAAAAGTAGGGAAGCGAATATAACACCTTTTTATGCTGTTGTTAGTAACCAAGATGAAGAAATGAAAAAAGATCAAATACCCGTCTTAGTATATTTAAAGTTTAAAAGAAGGAGCGGCGATGAAGATGTAATCAATAGTATCAAAAAACAAGTGAGAGAAATTGGCGCAAAATTAAATGATGATTCTGCAAGCCAATCTAAAGAAGAACGTATAGAAATATGGGATGGGCGGTATTTAAAGACGTTTAGTTTAAATAATGAGCAGTTTAAGGAGCTAGTACTTTGGTTTAATGAAAATGAAAAGTTTAAAGAGCTAGCTGGGATACATCAGATTGATCGTAAAATTGAATCTTTCTTGGATGAAAACATTTTAAAAATATACAATTTAGTCAGTTCTAAACCAAACAAAGTAGAAAGAGCAGCTGCATTAAGTGAAATTATCTTGGCTATAAATTCTATCTTTCAGGGTAAAAAGGAATTTTCTGCAATAAAAGACCAAGTAATCATAAACGAATTAGAAAAGCTTGCAAAAGCTTTGACAAACTTTTCGGCTCATTGCCAAAATAGTGATGGTTTGAAAAATGCACTTGAAGACTACCTAATTCAAATGAATACCGATCTTATCTTAAATGTAAATGCACTTAAACTTGTAGAGCAAGCCATTGCAAAGGTCAAAGCTAATATCAACCTAGTGGACCGAATTAAAAGGTTTTTTGCAAATTCTAATGAAGATCGTAAATATGTTTTTCAGCTTACACGACATGGCATAGCGTCGATTCTTGGTAACGATGAACCTGAGATAGATGAAAAAGTTAGGGAACTGAAATTTAGTTCTCAAGAGGTTGATGATATATTAAAAGAAAATTTCAACCAAATTGGTGTAAAGGTAAAACTAGCAAGGATATTCGACTTACGACTAAAGACTTTAGAAAGCGCCATAATGCCGTTGCTAAGCAAGAAATTAAGTTCCTTGGAAGCAGAAAGCTAACTAATAGTGAATTTGTAAATATAATGTATAGCATTGAGAATTTTAACAGTCGGCATTAACTAGTAATTAAGCCTAAAAATAGAAATTAAATTAATATGCTTTAAATGATAATTAATTATAGATATTTAAATTCCGATAAATTATGTCTTAATTTTATGGTTATATCTTTCGCATAACTTTAAAGGAGCTATGCTAAAATTGGCGACAATCTCTACAGTGGCTAACTCAATACCGGATACTTTTTCATCCACCACTATGAGCATTACTTATTTTTTCACGATTTATTAGGATAAGATGCTTAAATTTGTACGAATTATGGAGAATATTAGACTTTGTTTATGCAATTGGCGTTATATTATTGAACTCTTGGAGTCTCGCGAGGCATCAACAAATAGCCAATAAATAAAAACAAAGTCTTATATTCGCAATATTGAGTATAAATTAAGCCTCTCCCATAATAAATCAATTATAAAAGACATCCATTTTTACAATAGATTTAATAAAGTGTTCGGTATTAAGAATGGCTGACTAGGTGCAGGCTGTATTTTATAAATCTGATATGATGTATTATATCTTGGGGGGAGGCCAGTTAATTCTGGCTTATGGGTATTGATAACTTTTTAGGAGTAATGATATAGGGCAAAATTGCGTCTTTAGCCAGTATATTTTAAATATGGGAGTACTTGGCTTTATGCTTAAACGTGACTAAGTGGCAGGTATTATAAATTTTACTGTCATGGATTCTAAAAAAGGAATTGCGATGAACGATAAAGAATTTATGCAAGAATATGTTAAGGCAGCAAAGCTGATTTTCTCGAGCCTTAGCCAGGACCTGGTATCAATAAAAGATGCCGACTTAAAATTTTTAACCATGACACATAAGATGCTGGATTTTATGGGAGTAAAATCGGCAGACGAAGTAATCGGTAAAACTCTTAAGGATTTCCAACAAAGCTGTGGTGAAGAAATAATCGAAAAATTTACCAAACAGGACTTGGAAGTTGTTGCTACTAAGAAAAATAAGATTTACCTGGAAATTGCGCCGGTTTACAACCGGGAGGCTAAAATATATAAAGTATATAAAACTCCGATTATTAATCCGGACACGAATAACTGCCTAGGTGTGAGGGTGCAGATTTCCAATATGTATTGGCCAAACGTGATTAAATCACTATTTAGGATTCATGGGACCAAGGGACTGCTGCTTGGGCACTCAAATAAAGCCGATTCCTGGCGCGATTATCCACTAAACGAGATGCAGCATACGGTATTATTCCTTTGCCTAAATAATTATTCATATAGTGAAATTGCACTTTTAATGAATTCTTTTGGTCAGGATGTGACGCCGGTACGAGTCAACGATTATCTGGAGCAATTAAAGTTGATCTTCCATGTCCGGACCAAAGCGCAATTAATTGAAAAAGCACTTGGCTTGAATTTCCATACCTATTTACCGATTGGGTTATTTGATAAATTAGCTTCAATAGATATCAGTAATGAGGTGGCTACAATTATTTCGCCAAATTAACGTCCTATCTAAAAAATGATTAAGCAATATGCCCCACTAGCTAACCAAGCCATTTTGCTAGCATCATAGTGGGGCATATTTGTTTCGTTAATATTTAGCTTAGAATAGTTATTTTTTATTGGTAGTTTGATTAACCTGAACATTGGTTATATATTCTCCACCCCCAGCAGTTGGGCTTATCCAGCTTAATTTTGCGCTTTGATTACCAAGCCCGGTTGCGGTTAAGGCTATGGTCGCTTTAGCAGACGTAGCAATCCCCCCGCCAAATTGTACTGTAGTGCAGTCAACGCTATGATCATCATGACTGCATATTAGAAGCGGTGAATCATCACTTTTGGTAACGTTAGTTACCTGTATTCCATCACTGTATTCAGTGTGCCATTTAGCAGGGACGCCGCCAGCAGTTGGATTTAAATTCGTAAGTTCCACTACATCGCTAAATTGCTGGTTTAGGCTAACTTGGCTCTCAATTTGCCGTTTGCCGTAAATCCAGCCGCCAGCAACGGTGATTTCGCCAGTGGCATTCGACGTTCCCAAATCACTATTTACCGTAATTGGATTTTGGTATTGGCTAAATGGCCATCTTCCATCAACTTTAACTCCAATTGGTATATCTATTTTCTGGCCTGGCTCCATTTGGTTGATATTACAGGTTAAAGTACTCGAGTCCCCATCGAAAGAGCAGTTTGGAACCGTAGTTGGGACAGAAACTCCCATTTTGGCAGGGAATTGTTCCTTTATTACTACATTTTCTGCGCCCGATGGCCCTGAATTGGTAACGCTCATTATTGTTTCGATGGCTTTAGCACCTGATGGAATTAATAGTGGAGCTTGGGTTGCCGTTACTTCACCTTGTAGAGTTTCGCTAATTGGGATCTTGGTAGGTGCAAAGCCAAAGTTGCCGGTTGCCGTGACATCGGCAGTGTTACCTCCGCGAGCAAATGGCGATAGCTGGAGCGTTGCGCTGATTACTGCGGATTGGCCGACAGCCATGTTAACCGGGCAGCCGATATAATAGGAATTAACCGCACACGGAATTCCACTTATGTCTGCCGCCTTGATTGCAAAGCCATCTTGTGCTATAAAGCTAAAAATAAGCGAGCCATTGCAGCTTAAACCATTATCTTTAGCTGGATTGTTACCTGATTTTAGTGTCAACATCTTAAACTTATTAGTTGGTTGTTGGTTAGAAGGTGCTACATTACAAATAACGCCAACTTGTTGTACGCTGGTTTGACCTATTATTGCGTTCCATGCATCCCACCCATTAGAATTATCCTTCAGTTGAAAACTACTCTTGATGCTATTGCTACTATTAGATTTGGCCACACCTTGAGTGTTATTGCTACCATTCGTTGTTTCATGCCCACCACTATTACAAGCAGAAAGGTCGATTGCGGCTAAGGCCAGTAATAGTTTAGTCATCAGCTGGATATTTCTATAATTATCGTTAAACATTTTTCTCTCTCCTTTTAAACGCCAGCTTAGGATAAGCAATCATCAAAGCCTAATCAAAGATTGAACAGTTTAGCTCTTATCTTAGACTATAGAATGAGATTAATCCAAATTAGCGTTTTAATTTATTGATTGGCTAACCATAATAAATTGATTAGCCTTGTGCCTAAATGGTAAAGACAGCCTCTAAATAATCTGTATCAATTAAAATTTTGATGAAATTACTTAGAAGCTGATCCTTATTAAGCTCAAATTGTACGGGAATAGGAAAGGGGAATGCTAGAGTTTGGGCACAGTAAAGTTATTTCGTAATCTTACGAAATAACCTTAACATTTTTGAATTAATTATGAGTGATATAGAATAAAAAGTTTGCTTTTTTTTAAGGTAGTCAGGCCCTGGCTAATGGCTGCAAAAATGGATATTTATTATCTATTTTTGCAACTTTTAAATAAAAAAAGTTCAGCTATAATAGCGGGATGTAAAAGTTGATGGCCGTTGTAAATGGTAATCTAAACTGTTTGCTCCAGGAGATGAGCTTAATTTTATTAAACTATTAGAGATCGAATTTTATGAAAAAAAGTATGTGTTTAATTTTCGTTTTTATCCAGTTGTTGCTGTCTAGTTGTCACAACAATAATAATATTAGTTTTGGGGCTGCTACAATGGCACGGGCTAATACTATTAGCCAGGATGAATTAAAGCATATTGACTATCTTGGTAAAGATAAGTATTTATTAAGCTATCTTAGTAATGACAGCAAAAAGAAGTTAATAATTGAAATGTGTATAAAAGGATCCCAATGTAAACAGGTTACGCCTAAGGAATTAGAGCAAACAAAGGTTGGTTTTTTTATTACCACTACAAATCGGGATACTGACTCGTTCTATCTTGCATATTTAAGTGCTGATCAAGTCAATGTACTTATATATCGTAACGGTGTTTGGGCTAACTTGCCACAAATCCCTTATGAAGCAAAATCACCTAATCTAATTGATATTGTAATTGCCAATAATGGCCAATTAGTACTTGAATTAAGTGATTATAATACTCATCAATTAGAGCTCTATGAATATAATCATAAAAGTCAACAATGGCATAATCCAATAGCTTTCAATTATGCTAAGAATTAGCGCTAGTATGTAGTCTATAAAAGTGCATTTGATTATTTCGTCCGTACTTAGAGTAATAATTAAGAGTTTCTTCGGTGTTTTCGTTTCTTCCTCTGTCCTTCTAAGCCAGTTTAGTTAATAACTAGCATAGAAGGATCTTTTTTTTCATAGTCTAATTAAATAAGCCATTTTTCATCGATAATATTGTGCTATATACTACTTAGAATTCTCATTTAGCTATACATAATAACGCCAATTCAAGTATAATAATATGTTAATGTGTAATTGGAACAAAGGTTATCAAATGTTTAATTTAGCTCTACAGCCTCAAACTGAATTAAAAAATCGTATTAGTGAAAAATATCGTCATGATGAACAGGCATGTTTAAATAATCTCATTGAATTATTGAATTGGGATAGTAGTCAAGAGCAGAAAATAAGCCAATTAGCTACTAATTTGGTTGAACGGGTTCGGGCTAATCGTATTAAAGGCCGTGGTGTTGATGCTTTAATGCAGGAATTTAAACTTTCAACTCAGGAAGGTATCGCTTTAATGTGCCTTGCTGAAAGCTTACTTAGAATTCCTGATAAATTTACGCAAAATAAATTGATTAAAGACAAGATTAAAACTGGTGACTGGAAGAGCCATACCAAAGGTGATAATTTCTTTGTTAATGCAACCAGTTGGGGATTATTATTAACTGGAAAAATGGTTACGCTTGATGATAGTGAGAAATTAAGCGCAAACTTGATGAAAATAGTAGCCAAATGGGGTGAGCCATTAATCCGTAAAGCAATGGGAACTGCAGTTCGCTTTATGGGTAATCAGTTTGTAATGGGCGAAACCATTGAGAGTGCACTTAAAACTGCAGTGGCTAAGGAAGCAAAAGGTTATCAGTTTTCCTATGATATGTTAGGTGAAGCTGCTTTAACCAATGAAGATGCCCAGAAATATATGCAAAGCTATATCGACGCGATTCATTCTGTTGGTAAGGCTAATGCTGGCCGTGGAGTAAAAGATGGACCGGGTATTTCGGTTAAATTATCGGCGATTCATCCGCGTTATGTCCGTGCGCAGCGCGAACGCGTGATGAGTGAGCTATTTCCACGCTTAAAACATTTATATTTATTAGCTAAGCAATACCAAATTGCCTTATTCATTGATGCTGAAGAAACTGAACGTCTTGAAATTTCATTAGATTTACTTGAAAAATTAGTTATGGATCCAGATCTAGCTGGCTTTAAAGGGATTGGTTTCGTAATTCAGGCTTATCAACGTCGTGCTCCGTTCGTAATCGATTATGTGATTGATCTAGCAAAACGGGCAAATAATCGTATCATGGTTCGTTTGGTAAAAGGGGCTTACTGGGATAGCGAAGTTAAAAAAGCTCAAGTTGACGGGCAGCATGATTATCCGGTTTTTACCCGCAAATTCCATACCGATCTATCATACCTTGCTTGTGCTAAGAAAATGCTATTTGCACAATCTGAAATATACCCATTGTTTGCAACACATAATGCCTATAGCCTGGCAGCGATTTATACCATGGGTGAAGGTAAAGAGTTTGAATTCCAATGTTTGTATGGGATGGGTGAAACTTTGTATGACAATGTTGTCGGCAAAGAAAATTTAAATGTTACCTGCCGTGTGTATGCCCCAGTTGGTACCTATGAGACCTTATTGGCATATCTTGTGCGCCGGCTATTGGAAAATGGTGCGAATTCGTCCTTTGTCCACCAATTAGTAGATCCATTGATCCCGGTTAGTGAATTGGTTGTTAATCCCTTGGATTTAGTCCGTAAATCGGGCGGTGTTTCGAACCCGCATTTTAATAAGCCACCTTTCATATATCCAAACGGGCGTATTAATTCAAAAGGGCTAGATTTATCGGATGAGTTGCAATTAGCCGAGCTAAATACTGAACTTAATAAATATTTTGCTAAATCATATATTGCTGAACCATTATTAAAAGATTATAAAGTTGGCGACCGTGAAGCTAAGCCAGTTAAGAACCCGGCTAAACAATCGGATGCTGTTGGGCAAGTAAAATTAGCTACAATTGAAGAAATTGATGTTGCAGTAAGTAAAGCTCTTGAGGCATTCCCTGATTGGTCATCTACTTCACCAAAAGAGCGCGCTGCCAAATTATTAAAATTTGCTGATTTAATGGAAGAAAATTATTACGAGCTATTAAATATTGTGGTTCGTGAGGCAGGTAAAACTCTAAATAATGGCATTGCCGAGGTCCGTGAAGCAGTTGATTTTTGCCGTTATTATGGAGCGCAAGTTGCTAATGAATTTGACAATGCAACACATAAAGCTTTAGGCCCGGTAGTTTGTATCAGCCCATGGAATTTCCCATTAGCAATTTTTGTGGGAGAAGTTGTAAGCAGCTTGGCTGCTGGCAATACTGTGATTGCCAAACCATCGGCGCAGACTAATTTAATCGCCTATTATGCAGTAAAATTAATGCATGAAGCAGGTATTCCTTCTGGTGCGGTCCAATTAATGCCAGGTAGCGGTAGTGTGATAGGTAATGAGTTAACCAAAGACCCACGTGTTAAAGGTGTAATTTTTACCGGCTCAACTGAGGTTGCCCAAACTATCAATCAGAATTTAGCCCTTAAAGCTGATTCTGGCGTGCTTATAGCTGAAACAGGCGGCCAAAATGCGATGATAGTAGACTCTACTGCATTACCTGAACAAGTGGTGATCGATGTGGTTACATCTGGGTTTGACAGTGCTGGCCAACGCTGCTCTGCCTTACGCGTTTTATATTTACAATCCGATATAGCTGATAAAACTATTAAGATGTTAAAAGGTGCTATGGATGAATTACGCGTAGGTAATCCGTGGCACTTGAATACCGATGTAGGCCCGGTAATTGATACTAAAGCACAGAAGGTTTTGCTTGATCATATTGAAGAGATGAAAAAGAATGCACGCATGTTCTATCAAACCAAGTTACAGCCGGAATGTGAAGAAGGAATTTTTGTTGCGCCAACCGTGTTTGAGATTGGATCAATTCGCGAGCTGAAACGTGAAGTATTTGGCCCGGTAATTCATATTATCCGCTTCGATGCTAAAGATTTGGATAAGGTGATTGACGAAATTAATAGTAGCGGTTATGGTTTAACCCAAGGGTTACATAGTCGCTTGGAAGATACTGCAGCCAAAGTTTACAACAATATTAAGGCTGGTAATATCTATATCAACCGTAATACAGTTGGGGCAGTAGTTGGTGTCCAGCCATTTGGTGGCGAAGGATTGTCCGGCACAGGTCCAAAAGCAGGTGGTCCATTATATCTATATCGCTTGGTTAATACCAAAGCAGAACCTAAAATGGATGTTAAGGTTAAGCCGATAGATTTTAGCGCATTAAATAATTTTGTAAATAGTTTGGGGCAACTGCAATTGACCCAGGAGCAAATTACTGGACTTTTAGCTCTAGCTTCGCGGTTAAGGGATCATTCGCCTTTAGCCAATGAGGTAGAATTGCCTGGACCAACAGGTGAACGTAACTTTATGTTATTTGCACCACGAGGCGCAGTTGGCTGTTTAGCAACTGACTTGTATGCTTATTGCGTACAAATTATATATGCATTGGCTACTAAAAACCAAGTTATTTTGGTTAAGGATAGTGTCAATGAGGTACTATCCAGGATATTGCCGAAAGGCTCTTATTTTGCTAAAGACTTTGCTGATATTAAACTAGTGCATGCATTTCTGGTAAGTAAAAATTATCCAGATTTGGCTAAAACTCGAGCTCAATTGGCTAAACGTGATAGTTTGCTCACGCATGTATTGGTTGAAGATGCCGAGGGTAGTTATAATACGCATTTATTAGTGACGGAACGTACGGTTAGCATAAATGTTACTGCTACAGGCGGTAATGTACAGCTAATGAGTATCGTAGATATTGTTTAAAATATGCTATATTAGCCAAAGCTAATTTTTATGAGTTAATGACGGCTTCTGGGGGACCACCCCTCAGAAGTTAGCTATTAACCAAAATTATTGTCATGAGGCCTAGCATTCCTATTTGAGGTTTTTTAACATGACTAAAAAAGTAGTGACTCTGGCGCATTACTATACTACGCCAGAAATTCAAAATATGGCAGACAAAGTTGGTGATAGTCTAGAATTATCGCTATTTGCCAAAGAAGCTAACGCTGACGTAATCGTGTTTGCCGGCGTACGCTTTATGGCTGAAACTGCCAAAATATTAAATCCAGGAACTAAGGTAATTTTACCTGATATGGGTTCTACCTGCTCTTTGGTTACCATGACCGATATTAGCCGTTTAAAAAAATGGCGCGAAGAGCACGCAGATTATGTCCATGTTGCATATATAAATTCTTCAGCAGAACATAAAGCCTTGGCCGACTGGATTGTTACTTCACGCAACGTTGACGATATTATTGCCCATCTTTATGAGCAAGGTAAAAAAGTTATCTATTCTCCTGATCGCAATATGGGGGCATTTTTAAATTTCCAATATGGTTACAATATGCCATTATGGGAAGCTGTCTGTGAAGTCCATGATAAATTTAACAAAAAAGCTTTAGATGAAGCTTTTGCTAGTGTCAACGGTGCTAAATTCTTAATTTCACATCCTGAAAGCCCATTACCAGTACTCCATCAATCAGACTATATTGGCTCGACCAGCCAATTATTGAACTGGGTCCGCGATTATTCTGGTGAAAAAAATGCGGTAATTTTTGTGGCAACTGAAGACGGAATCCTTTACAATATGACTAAAGCTCGTCCGGACTTGGATATACGCCAGGCACCTATATATACCGGCTGTAAATGTAATTCGTGTCCATATATGAAGCTAAATACCGTTGAAGCAGTCAAAAGGGCCCAAGAAGGAACTGGCGGGGTAGAGATAGACTATTTAAGCCAAGAATTGATGGATAAAGCCCGTAAACCAATAGAACGTATGTTGGAATTCAGCCAACGTTATTATAAATAATAAAGAAAGCAGTTATGCGAATTTTACTTACCAATGATGATGGCTATCTGGCTCAAGGAATAAGAGCCGTCTTTGCCAGTTTAATTCAAGCCGGACATGATGTAATTATGGTGGCGCCAGAGCGAAATTCTAGTGGTGCCGGACAATCAATAGCTGTTTATAGCCCGATTAGCATAACGCAGGTGGAGGACCGGATTTATTTTGTAAGTAGTACTCCGGCTGACAGTGTCCGTCTAGGTTTGCAGGTAGTTTATGGCGACCCGGAGAATTACCCTGACTTGGTTATTTCCGGCGTTAATATGGGCGAAAATCTGGGTGAGGATGTACTTTATTCTGGTACTGTAGGCGCAGCGCGTGAAGGCGCATTGCATAAAATACCGTCATTAGCATTTTCAACTAATGGAGCCAGTTCATTAACCCGCAATAAATATGAACACTTAACTTCAGCTGCCCGAATAGTGACTGAACTAGTCGCCAAAATAGAAGCGAACATTACGTCATTACCGGACGTATTTATTTGGAACATTAATATTCCAAGTATCCCTTATGATAAAATTAAAGGGTATGAAACGACTAAACTAGGTATGCGCCCGCTTCATCAACCGTTAATAGAACAAATTACTCCGCGTGGAAATATTATCTACTGGCAAGGGCACACATGCGATGCTTTCGATTGTGAGCTTGGAACCGATTTAGCGGTATTTCTAAAGGAGGAAAAAGTTTCAATTACTCCTATCGAGGTCTTACCAACCAATTATAGCCAGATGCCGACTATTGAAGCGCTGACTAATTAAAGGAAGGATATTGAATGAAAAAATTGTTACTATTGCTAGTGTCAGGATTGGTTGTTGGTGGCTGCTCATTTACTCGGGATACCCCAGCCCCAGTTGTAAATGTGACTGCTCCAGCGCGTCCTGCGGTAAATCCCGCCGCAGTTGCTAAACCGCAAGTTGCTACTGCTAAGCCAGCCCAAGCAACTGCGCCAAGTACTACTATTAATAAAATAGATCAAGATGAAGATGGTGCAATTGTTCAAAATAGTACAAAACCGGCACCAAAACAGCAAGAAGCTACACCAGCGGTAGCGGCAACTCCGGGCAAATTGGTTGATGTCGCTGGAGTGGAATGGCAAACGCCAACTTCGGGTAAAATCGTTCAACCTTATAGCGCTGCAGCTAAAGGTATTGATGTGGCGGGTAAAGAAGGCCAACCTATTGTGGCTGCCGCTGAAGGAAAAGTTGTATATAGTGGCAGTGGTTTGAAAGGTTATGGTAATTTGATAATTATTAAACATAAAAATAACTACTTGACAGCTTATTCACACAATAAACAGAACCTTGTTAAAGAAGGTGATTCAGTGAAACAAGGCCAGAAAATTGCCTTATTGGGTAAAACTGATAGTGATAAGCCAATACTCCATTTTGAGCTACGCAAAAATGGTAAGCCTTTAAATCCTAGTGCCATATTTAGTAACTAAATATTATTAAGCGCCGGCTAAGGGTTTAGATTGATCCTAAGTTGGTGCTTTGCTATATCGGAAAACTTATGCGTAAATTGTCATGTTATTTGGTCTTGGGATTTTCACTTAGCAGTTGTGCCTGGTTTGGTCCTAGCAACCCCGCTCCTGAAGTGTATAAACCTACCTATACTTATGGGGCAACCCCAATGGGTGTATATATGGGTAATCCTTATGATCTGGGCGAAGATATGGTTGGTGGCGATATGTATATGCCTGATGGTCAACCGATGACAGAGTATCAAGCGCAATCTGGACAGCAAGAGCAGCAATTCCAGTATATTCAGGGGCAAGAAACATTGATGTATGATCACTCTAAAGAGCAGCTTAATCAATATAATCAAGATCAGAAACTAAGTGAAAGTATGGATCAGGAATATTTGCGCCAGATTGATCGGCAAAAGCATCAACAAGCGGAAAGCTCAATTGTTTTGCCAAAGATTGATTAAATTCTACCTAAAAGAGATTTATGCGTGAACTGCAAGTCTCTTTTATCACTTTAAAATTTACCGTGAAATTTCGGTTTCTTAATTCTACAAACTCATTAAAATAACTTCCTAATAGCACCTTAGATACTCAATACCGGATACTTTTGATAGATATATTGAAAAGTGTACGTCTTTTATAATCGATTTATCCTGAGGGCGGCTTAATTCTTAGCGTAATGATAAAATTAAATAAAAAGGGTAAAAGAAATGACAAATGGGATATTACCAGAAAATATTCTTGCTGATGAAGTAAATAAAATTGATATAAATGGCGTAGAAGTTAGAAAGGGTACAGTTGGAGCTGTACTTGCCAATATTGATTTGCTAGAAATTGATGGTATTCCTAGCGAGCAAAAAGACGCAGCATTAAAAACGATTGAGAGTCTGGTTCCATCGATGATTGCAATGGGGCTAAATAAACATGTTATCTGGAAAAACCCCAAAGTTCAATTATTATTTGATAACCAAGTACAGCACGTAACCATGATCAAGTAAAGATTTGGACGGTACAAATTTTTTGAAGCTATTTTTCGTAAATAATCGTAAATTAAAATTAAACAGGTTCGTGGCCTAAGACTATTACCCATGGCTTACATAAACTGCTTGGAATAAACTTATGAAGGTTCATTTTACGGGCTTTTTCGATTAGTAAGCTAGTGTTTGAGTCATAAATCCCGAATTTAGGGCAGATAGTTTCAACCAAGGTTTTGGCAATTGAGCTACGGCTGATATCCAAAATTACTGCTGCTTCACGCTGCGATAAGCCAATTGTAATTAAAAATAGGATTTCATGCTGGCGCCTGCTTAACGGTATTTTTAATTCATCTGAATTCTTAATTATGGTCGGAACATCCAATGCTTTATCGTGGTAGCTAGTTAAGTAATCATTTACCCCAAACATATTGAAATCAGTAATTGTCATTTGAACCCCTATTATTTCACCAGACTGATGAAAAATAGGAGTCTGATAAGTAATAATGGTAGTACTAAAGATTTTGGCAAAAGGGTGGATAATTACTGCGCTTATTGGGAGTTTTTCAAGGAGCACTTGCTGCCTTATCTTAAGTATCTGTTCAACAATATCAATTGCATAACGAATATTTTCCGGGCTGGAGTTTGCAAGTACAGGAAACATCTGTTTATGCGCTGCTTGGATATTTCTTCCGCGCATTTCTTCCCAACTATTAAATCCAAACCTTTGTGCATATTTATTGGTAGCAATGACAAACTCGCCTGATGCTTTCCAAATTACTGAATTAAGATCACAGTTAACCAATGGCTGGAAGCTTGGGGTAATGATTTCGTCGAAATATTTATCTATTTGCTGTTCGGTAAGCTGAGGTTGCATTTTGTTTATATCTTTATCGGTTACTGTACGTTAACTATTATTTTACAATATCAATTAACGAACTGTCTATGTTGTTTATTGCATAGTACTTTCTTTTCTTGATATAAGAATGGCTTTGGGTTGAAATAGAACGGTTTTTTGTTAAAATAAGAATGTCGCAATTAAGAGATTTTTAATTTGCCTATCTACAGGTTGAAAGACTATAATTATTAGGATTGGTGGAAACTATAAAAAATATAATTCCCGCCAATCCTCCAGTGAAGCCCCAGAAACTTTAAAATGATAATTGGGCACCAAACTGAATAATATTCTGGCCAAGCCCAGTTACCGACCAGTCTTCCGCACGTAATGACCAGTTACGGCTTAAATTCCATTCGGCACCAGCTCCGTATAGCGCGCCTAAATTATTAGCAAAGCTGCCGCCGCTAGTTGCTGACACATTTTGGTAGCCGCCCAAACCAATACGTCCATAAATTGAAAATACATTACCAAGCGGAATAGTGCCTTTTACCGCAATATCTTCTACGCCAACTTGCCCACTCGAGTTTGTGGGATTAGCAGCTAGCCATAATTGGTTATAGCCCGCTTCGATTGCAAAATACTGATTAAAGTTATAACCAACATTGGCACCTAATGAGTAGTTATTAGTTGAAGCTCCACTTGGTTGTCCAGTACTGTTGGTATAGTTATTGGTAAATGAATAACCGGTAGCTATTCCTGTGTTTATATTGATGTATACAGGCTCTACGTCATAGCTTCGATATGGTTCTGCGATGCTAAGGCAGGCAGATGTGGATAAAATTAACGTTAAAAGCTTTTTCATTATAGTATCTCCGTTTAATAAAGTTGAGAAAGTTTTAAATTGCAGCGAAACTATAACAAAGTAGCTGGATACCCACAATATGAAAGCTTAACCGAAGTCCTAACGTTAAAAAATATTACTTGGGATAAATCTTTAGTTGATATTCTTATATATGAAGAGGGCCGATCTAAGTAATATCGAATAGGGTTGCATTATACCGGTAGGGGGTATATAATACGGTATGGGGGTATTTTTGGAAAGACGAATAAATGAGTGATAGTAAAACTACAACTAGTTTGGTAAATCCCAAACACCAAGCTGAACTATGCCGGTTAAATCGTGCACTTGGCCAGATTGAAGGCATAAAGAAAATGATTAATGAAGAGCGCTACTGTGTTGACATAATGACTCAATTAAAGGCCGTTCAAGCCGCGTTAAAGAATGTTGAATTGAATATCTTGGCAACACACATGCAAAATTGTTTAGAAAAAGCTGCTGCAAGCGGAGACAGTCAGCAATTAACGGAAAAAATTGTAGAGCTACGCGAATTAATAAGAAAATCCGATTAACAATCAGTTATACATTACAACGCATTCTTAATTAGATATTCAACTTGTAACTTACAAGGAAGGTGCGGGAAAAGTTTATCATGGTGAAATATAAATGAAATACTTAATTCTAGGAATATTATGCTTATCCTTTGGGTCAGTAACTGCCAGGGATATTACCCTTGATCAGAATAAAAATTCAGCAATTATAGGGGCTCAGGCTACACCACAAATAGTTTTACAGGTTAAAAATAAACAAATTATTGTGGCCGGTAAAAAAGTAAATTTTAAAACGATTGAAGACCAAGATGGCAATTGGGGTTATACCGCTTCTTACCCTGGGGTATTCAACGTTCTTGTAGAAAATTTGTTGGCTGAATCGACAATCATTCATTGGCATGGCTTAATTTTACCCAATGACCAAGATGGTGTGGCCGGACTAACCCAGCCCTTCCCAATAGCTCCAGGAAAATTTTATCACTACAATTTTCCGCTAAAGCAAACCGGGACTTATTGGATGCATTCACACTATGGTTTCCAAGAACAACAAGGGGTTGCAGCACCTATAATTATTACTGAGCCTGAAGATAAAAACTACCAGCAAATAGTTGTGATGTTCCAAGACTTTTCATTTAAAACCCCCGAATCAATAATGGCTCTTTTAAAGCATAATCAGCAAGGCAGTTTAGATAACTCCATGAGTCAGGAATCAATTAACCATGACATGAACCATATGAACCACCAGCACACGATGGCTAATATGGGTGATATGGATAAAGAAGCAATGGCAATGGACCTAAACGATGTCAAATATGATGCTTATTTAACTAATTATCATACGCCAAGTGAGCCGCAGATAAGCAAAGTAAAACCCGGTGGCTTAGTGAAGTTACGGTTTATAAATGGTTCAGCAATGACCGGGTACTGGATTGATCTTGGTCAATTGACTGGTAGATTGGTTGCTGTCGATGGGCGAAAGGTTATTCCAATTGTTGGTCGTAAATTTCAATTATCTGAAGGGCAGCGCGCAGATATAATTGTTAAAATCCCGAGTACTGGTGGCAGTTATCCAGTTTTAGGCCAAGTTGAAGGGTTAAAAAATCAAACTGGATTAATATTAACTACAAAAGAACATGCTTTGCCAGATAGTATTCCGCTATTAGCAGCTCAAATAGCTTCACCATTAGACTATCAGCAAGAACTACAATTAAAGTCAAAAGAGAAATTTTTAACAACAGAGAAACTCTCTAGGATAACTTTGAATATTAAATTAAGCGGCAATATGGCAGATTATATTTGGCAAATAAATAATCAAAGCTGGCCAAATGTAACTCCATTAAAAGTTAGTGAAGGCCAATTGGTAACTATGGTATTTGATAATCAAAGTATGATGGCTCATCCTATGCATTTACACGGCTATCAATTTAAAGTAGTGAATATTAATGGTAAACCAATCAATGGCGCTGTGCGTGATACAATACTTGTATTACCGCATAGTAAAGTAACAGTTAAATTTGTGGCTGACAAGCCTGGTAAATGGCTACTTCATTGCCATATGCTTTATCATATGCATGCTGGAATGATGACCTATCTTGAAGTTGAACCACGATCAATAAACCACTAAATTCCCGGGCAAATATTGTAACGGATATAGAGCAAAGTGAGAAAAAAATGATAAATTATCTAGAGATTATTAAGCAGCACCGATTGAGTGATTTGTTATTACAAGGTAATTTTGGCCTTGAAAAAGAAAATTTAAGGACCGACCCGAAGGGGAATTTAGCGCTTACCTCCCATCCGGCAATCTTTGGTGATAAGGCATTGCACCCTTATATTACTACTGACTTCGCTGAATCTCAAGTTGAAATGGTTACACCAACTTTTGCAACACCGAAGGACGCGTTAAATTTTATGGAAGCTCTTCACGATTTAGTCTCATTAGAGCTTAAAGATGAAGTTCTGTGGCCATATTCACTGCCACCGGTTTTACCTTTAGATGATAATTTAATTCATGAAGCTCAGTTTAATGACCCTGAGATTACCGAGTATCGCCAATATTTGGCCCATAAATATGGTAAACGCAAGCAGCTATTGTCTGGTGTTCACTATAACTTTTCATTTAGTGATAAATTTATGCATTTATTATATAATGCCGAACATAGCAATCTGTCATTTCGTGAATTCAATGATCAGGTTTATCTAAAGATTGCACGTTATTATCTTAAGTATTGCTGGCTGATTATTTACCTATTTGGAGCTAATTCAGTTGCGCATGATAGTTATATAGACTGTTGCCGCTGCGACAAAGAAAAATTTACTGATGACAGCTACTTATTTACTGGCGCAAGCTCATTTCGCAATGGGATTAGTGGCTATCGCAATCTTGAACATTTTTATGTTTCATATAACTCACTATATGATTATATTGATGATATCAAGGCCGCGATTTCAGCTGGACAGATAATGGCGGCTAAAGAGTATTATTCCCAACTACGCTTAAAAGGCCGGACGAAGGGAAGTGTACTAGATGATTTACACGATGCCGGAATACGCTATATTGAAATCCGAACTTTAGACTTAAATCCCCTTACTAAAGTAGGGATTACCCTTGAGTCATTAGAATTTATCCATATGCTGATTATTTATGCCTTGCTTGCACCGGATTTTTCAATGAGCGATGATGAATACCGCTTGGCAAATCAAAATCAGATTCTTGCAGCTGATGGCAATCGCGATAACGGAATCAACCTGCACTTTTCACCG
This sequence comes from uncultured Neisseria sp., assembly GCA_964386295.1. Lineage (GTDB taxonomy): Bacteria > Pseudomonadota > Gammaproteobacteria > Burkholderiales > UBA11063 > Aquella. The sequence goes on along the minus strand of CAYLRR010000012.1, from coordinate 69,408 downwards.
ACTGAAACCCGTGATTTACGGCACTGGGGCCAAGAATTAATTAGCAATATGTATCAATTATTAAAAGAAATTGATATACCCTTAGAGAAATTACAATTACTTGAAAAATTTAAAAATGAATTAGCTACCAATCAGCAAAGTATTGCCGAAGAAGTTGCCAACTCAGTAGGCAATCAGGGATATGTCAGCTATTTTATGGCTAAAGCCAATAATTACCTTGAACTTAGCAAACAAACCTACTATAAGTTTACTGGTTTTGAAGACTTGGAATTATCGACCCAAATCATTCTGAAAGAGGCTATTCGCCGTGGAATTGCATTTAAGTTCCTAGATCGCAGGGATAACTTTATTGAACTTAAAAAGGGTAATGTCAGTCAAATCATTAAACAGGCAACAAAAACTGCTGTAGATAATTATGCAACTATTTCGGCAATGGAGAACAAGCAGGTTAGTAAAGAATTGATGATGCGCTCTGGAATAATAGTTCCCAGAGGTGAACATTACTGCTCTATAGACGCGGCAATGGTTGATTATCCACTATATGCAGAGCGGCCGGTAGTGGTTAAACCTAATTCGACCAATTTTGGTTTGGGAATAACTATATTTAAAGAACCATTTAGTAAAGTAGATTTCCAGCGTGCGTTAGAAATTGCATTTAGTTATGACCATCAGATATTAATTGAAGACTTTATAAATGGTAAGGAATACCGATTTTTTGTAATCGACGGACAAGCTGTTGCGATCTTGCATCGTGAACCTGCTAATGTTATTGGCGATGGTAACAAAACTATCCGTGAACTGGTAGAAATTAAAAATAGTGATCCATTGCGCGCAAGCGGCTATAAAACTCCTCTAGAGACTATCTCATTAGGTGAAGCGGAAGCGATGTTTCTAGCTCAGCAAGGCTTTACTTTTGCCACAGTTCCAAGTAATGGTCAAAAGATCTACTTACGTGAAAATTCTAATATCTCTACAGGCGGAGAGACGCTAGATTATACTGATATTGTCCCGCAAAGCTATAAGCGGATTGCAGTCAAGGCGGCTAAGAGCGTCGGGGCCCAGATTTGTGGGGTGGATATGATTATTAAGAATATTCGCAATCCTTATCCAGAAAATAATTATGCCTTGCTCGAACTAAACTTTAACCCAGCTATTCATATTCACACTTACCCTTACCAGGGGAAGGATCGCAAGCTGGCTGAACGAATTTTAAGCTTATTGGGGTTGCTAGAATAGGAAATTGTAACTGTTAACCATTAGCTATTAAGAAAATGTTACTAGGTAAATTTAAATGAACACTAAGGTATTTAACCTGACCAATGTCAAATGTGCAGGCTGCGTTGCCAAAATACAAACTAAATTAACTGAGCTTCCGGGAATAACAAAGGCACAGGTTAATCTGCTTGATAAAACTTTATTTATTGAATATAGTGCAGAACTACCCGATAAGCAGGTAATTGCAAGTTTGTCTGCACTTGGCTTTGGCGCAAGTTTGGAAAAAATCAAGGCAGAGAGTAATAACTTGCTTTTCCCTGTCGGTTTGCCTTTAATAGTCGGACTTTTACTAATGGCAATTGGCATGTTCCCAAGCTTTATGCTAAAATTCGCTTCAACTAAGGGCTTAATTATTGGCATTAGTGAGTCCTTGCTAACCTTGTTAATAATGTTATTTGCGGGCTATAAAGTTTTTAAGAGCGGTTTTATCGGGTTTAAGACTCTAGTCTTTAATATGCATAGCCTGATCCTGCTTGGGGTGGGGGCCGCTTGGCTATATTCCAGTTTGACAATTTTCTATGTTCATTATTTTAACCATGAGGCTTTAGCTCATGTCTATTTTGAATCTGCCTTAATTATTCTGGCTTTGGTTAATTTAGGCGGCTATTTGGAAGAAAGAGCCAAAGCTACAACTACTGATGCGATAAAATCATTAACCAAGCTGATACCGGAAACTACAAAGATTATCAAAAACGGTGAAGAAATTGAACTTGCGACTAATTTATTACGTACCGGCTATTTAGTAAAAGTCAGGCCCGGTGGGAGAATAGCGGCAGATGGCGAAATTATTGAAGGTGATGGTTATCTAGATGAATCCATGCTAACCGGTGAAGCAATGCCGATCCACAAAAAGCCTGGCGATAAGGTGATTAGCGGCTCGATTAATACTAGTGGCGCCTTTATTTTTCGGGTAGACGCAGTTGGCGGCAATACATTTTTGGCTGAAATTATAAATTTGGTTAAATCTGCACAGCTAACTAAGCCAAAATTAGCAATACTGGCCGACAAGATAGCACAATATTTTGTACCAGCTATTATAGCGGTTGCTATTATTAGCGCCATATTCTGGTTTATCTTTATAGGCAGTGATAAGCTATACCATAGCCTTAGTTCTTTTATGACTGTGTTGATTATTGCTTGCCCATGTTCGGTTGGCTTGGCTATTCCAGTTGCCTTAATGGTTGGTATTGGCCGTGGTGCAAAATCCGGTATTTTGATTAAGGACGCCAGCTGTTTAAGTAGCATAGACCGCTTAGATACAGTGCTAATTGATAAAACCGGCACGATTACCCAGGGGATACCCCAAGTAGTGGCAGCACAATATGCTAAAACGCCATATGCCAATGACTACCTGGCTATTTTGAAAGCACTTGAGCAAAATTCGGAACACCCTTTGGCGTATGCAATTTTGGCGTATCAGCCGGACATAACCAAGGCTTATAACCTAAGCGATTTTAAATCGCTTAGTGGCGAGGGAGTCTCCGGGATAATCGATAATATGCAATATTTTGCTGTATCAAAAGCCAAAGCTGAACTACTGGTAACCGAAGACTCTGAATTATTGGTAAATAACCATTTTAGCCAAGTTTATTTAGTCTCGCAGGGTAGAGTATTAATGCGGGTTGATATTAGCGATCAATTAAAATCTGATTCGGCCAGCGCAATTAAAAGATTACAGGGCTTAGGAATTGAAGTTGCTATGTTAACCGGCGATAATAGTGCCAATGCAGAGTATATTGCTAAATCGGTGAACATTAAGCAAGTATTCGCTAATTGCAAGCCGCAAGATAAGGTATCGGTTATAAAAGCAGCCCAGGCGCAAGGCAAGATAGTGGCGTTTATTGGCGATGGGGTCAATGATGCACCAAGCTTGGCGCAGGCAGATGTTGGGATTGCAATTGGTAGCAAAACCGATATCGCCATGCAAAGCGCCAGCATAAGCCTAATGAGCGGTTCACTAAATAGTGCGGTTGCAGCAATAAATTTAGCTCAGGCGATTAATATCAATATGCGGCAAAATTTGTTTGGTTCATTCATTTATAACCTGTTAGCCGTATTAGTAGCTTCAGGGCTATTTTACCCGTGGCTCCATATTACCTTGGACCCAGTAATCGCAAGTGTAGTAATGAGCTTGTCATCATTGACAGTCATTACCAACGCCTTACGCTTAAATAGGTGGATGCCTCCAAATTGAGCAAATCATTAATCCTGCTTGGGAGTTAGGACGGTATGATTTTTAGCTTAACTGGATCTAGGAAAGCACTTATTGGCTTTTCCTTCTCTTGATTAGCCTTTTGTTGCTCCTCATTTATCTTTTTCTGCTGTAGGATTCGATGGGCTAAAGTTTTTGAAGTGCCAGCTTTTAATAGTTTAATAAATTCCAATAACCTAGTCCATTTCCGGCCAATGGTTAAATTAATAATCGCTATGGCATTGCGGATATATTGAGGGTCTTCAGCCGGCTTATCTTTTAATATATCAGTACTTTGGGTTTCCAGATTAATTGAAGCCTCATGGAAGGCTGACTCCTCTAGCAGTAATTGGTAGAGCAGGATTGAATTAAAGTTTATTGTCGATTGAAACCCGGTTGTGCTCGAATTTTCGTGTTTATCCTTTAAGTAAGCCAGAGTCAAGCCGCCAATAAAATCACCTAAAGTACCGGCAATTATTGGATAAATTAATTGAATACCTGGAACGATAAAAAATAGCGGAATTAAGCCAATGCCGGAAAGGCCGCCAAAAACAATAGATGGTATGAGGTATTGGTGGCGGGCCATAAAGCCTCTTTCGGTTGATAATATTTTTGCTATTTCAGTTTCACGATGATAAAACTTATAAGTTAAGGTGTTTAGCAGATAAATTTTAGTTTTATTATCAATCTCTGCGACAAAAAATAAGCTTGAAATTATCCTCATTGCTTTATGTGCGTTAAATTTATCACTGCCATAGACCTGAAAAATTTCTTCAGTAATTTTATCAAGGTCAGATAGGCATTTAGAAATATTTTCAGTGGCACTATTTTTATTTTCTTCAAATGCTTTAAGCTTATTTGCGAGCTCGGTAATGCTTGTTAATTTACCAGAAAGTTCTGGTGGAATTGCATTTTTCAAGTAATCCTTTAGCGGAACTTTTGTACCGCCTTGGTTAATCACTAACTTTTGATTAAGATTAGCCGGATTAGAATAAAATGTTTCTGCTTGGTCTAATACATTCATGAGTTCATCATCATAAAGTTTAGATTTTTCTTTTCTGATCACCTCTTGCAGTTTTTTTCTTTCAGCCGGATCGGGTAGCATATTCCATAACAAGTTTTGCGCTCTTTGATATTCATCCGTATTGCCATAACCTAGATCGTCTGATGCCGTTGCCAATACGCCACGCATTACCCCAACTAGGATTATTACTGCAATCATTAATGGGATTAGCGGGTGGCAGATACCACCAACTACCATTGCGGCGGTAGTGAGTAAGGCACAGCCTACGAATGCGGTAATTTTGACTATTAGTTTTAACCATAGCTCGGACTTTAAGCTACGTTTACGCAACGCATGCCAGGCTGAGGTCGGATCATCTTTGGCGCGGGCAATTACTCCTGCCAGATGCTTAAATTTTTTAGCGTCCTCCTCAGCTTGTTTAGTATTATATTTATTAGAGGCGATAGACTCTTCATTGCTAATCAAGGCAAGGGCATGGGCATACTCATAAAAAGCCTCGCGCGCAGTTTTAAAGGTTGTTCTTTCGAGGTTGATAATTTTACAGAATTCAAAATAACTTAGATTTTTCATCTTAATTTTGAATTCTTCATAGCTTATTTTGTCACCCGTGACGTTACTTTGTGGAGTGTTGGAGTTTCCTGCTGTTTCTTCACTTGTGGCACTATTCTGGCTTTGGCTTGGTTTATCGTTGTTTATGATGCCAAGTTTTGTTATCCGTTCCAGATTATAGTTATACATGTAGGTAAGAACACCTTCCCGCCAATGATTAAGTAGGGTATTCCTGTATTTATTTAAGGTGTCTTGACCAATAACAGGTTGTTCCTTTTCTTTAGCAGTTATTAAATCCATAATTTCATTAAGCAATAGTCCGTTTTTAGTTTCGTGTACCAAAATACAATAAATAAATTTGGGTCTTTTCGCGCAGTAATTCAAGATTTCGATGATAGTGTCTACATTCTTATCTTTTAGAGCTTTCTTGATCTTTTCAATAGCAATGGTCGCGGTTGGATACTCGCTTTCATTGATGGCCTGAATAGCTTCTGAAGCAGGATTGGAATTATTTTTAAGATTATCTTTTCCTTTTGGATTAGTATCAGTAATTGGGGTATTATCTATTGCACGAACATCAGCTAAAGGAGGATTTTTGACTCCCTCATTTGCTACAGAGTTATTGTTAACTTGAGCAGCTACAGAAATTGATGGGGTAGCGTTGTTGTTTACTTGGCTAGCTTTCTTATCTTCCACTTTGTTTTTTTCAAACTGTTTATTATAATATAAAATCCTAAGGGCGTTAACAGTGTCTATTGTTAACGATGTTCCAATACTTTTATAGGTTGTGGTGTTGCCTCTTTTAAGTGAATCGCTAATTGGTCCTGCTGCTGCAAAAGGGCCCCAGCCAAGCGCTGCATTGCCAAACATTAACGTAACAGGAACTGAATCGTGAGGGCCTAATTCAGGATGCATTCCATGAAAAATTGCTTTGGTAACCCCGCTTAAAGCAAATGCAAATAATGAAACAATACTATAAGTTGTGCTCAAATGAGTATTTCTTTTTTCTCGGGTACCAACAAATTGGCCGGCGGAACCAAGCTCATACTCAGTTTTGATTAAGGCAACCAACTCTTCTTTTTGGCTATCCGTCAGAATAGTTGGGTCACGGCTATAAATTTCTTCCATTATATGGACGATGTCTAGAGCAATATCTTGCTTCCCGCTCTTCTTTAGAGTATCCATTAAGACATTCTGGATATGAAATCTCAAATCGTCTACGGTATTTAGTTTTCTTAATTCTAAAATATACGGTTGGGAGTATAAACTAAGGGTATTCGCTACTTTCATGAGGTTAAAAAATGCTGAGTTCTTAAGAGCACCCAGTTGAGTTTCATATTTTTTAATCGGATCAGAGGCACCCTTGCTCTTATCCGAGGTTCTATTAATTGCAAGCATTTCTTCAAGTTGGTCTTGATATAGTTTAGTACTACTACACTTTTGATTGGCCATATTAAGTAAATGGGAAAATAGGTTACCTTCATGTGAGCCTACTCTAAACGAAGTGTTGTTAATAAGCCGGATAACCTCATTTATTTGTCCGATTCTTATGGTACCATTTTCATCATTTAAACTATTACTTTTCAGCTCAGAACTGGCTTGGAAAAAGGTTTCCAATTTCCTATAAATATTTTCTGAAAAGTTTATATCTTTCGTATTGCATTGTTCAACAAGATTGGAACTACTATGGGCAATACTATATACATCAAGAATTCCCCTATCTGATGCAAGGAATAAACTATCGATGAATTTGCTTAGTTTTAATAAACTTAGTTCATCATTCATTGCCCCATTAATATATTCAGCCAAGATGGCTTGCAATCCTTCAATATTTATTACCGGTAAAATTTTAGTATCAGCTAGTTTGTTTATGTCATATATTTCTTCCTTCTCCTTAGTTATTGCCGTTTCAACATTGTCTGATATAGTAGCTTCGGGAATATTGCGAGATATTTTAGGACTGCTATCAGGAGCTGATAAAGCTTGGAGTTTGCTTTTGGGTTTTTGTACAATTACTTCTGTTTCTTTTAATAGGGCCTTGAAGTTTTTGGCTCGCGATGTCGTTAACCTAAATCTTCCATAGAAGAAATCTGGAAACCAGCTATTGCGCGGGGTGTCTAATCGTGCCTCGATTTGGCGTATCTCTTTTTCTGATAGCGAACCACCTGCTTCATATAAGTCATGTATGGCTGCAAGCAGATACTTATCTAATAGTAAGGTTGTATAATTTTTTAATGCATTATTTGCTGTCAGGGATTTTGCAACCACTGCAATGCCGCCAGAAATTAATTGTCCTGCTCCATTAATCCCGGTAGCAGTTAGATCAACGTAGCTGGTTGCACCATGAATTGCATGAAAAGCAATTTCATTATTACCATAACCTGTGGCATTACTCGAAATTGTTGATCCCAAATTAATTATACCGCCAGCTAGATGCCTTTTGGTATATTCTATGTACTTTACCAAATTGAATTTATTAATAAATTCTGTTGTTCCTTCCTGATCATAACTTGCAGGATGATATAATTCGCGCAGGCTCTTATTGCCGCCTTTAGCAATTTGGTCTAAGGCATTTTGACGGTTTAAAAGCATTATTACCCGGTATTTGGCTTTGCTAATTTTTTCTGCTGTTTCTTCGCTTGGTTGCGCTGGAGTTTTGGGTTCAGTATTTTCAGCAGCTTCAGCTCCGTTATTTTCAGGTATACCATTTGCTTGAGCGTTGTTGAGATTTACTTTATTAAATTCATCGCTATTATAATCCTTGATCATATATAATGCTTGATCAATAATTACTTTTATATTTTCTTGATAATTTTCGTCATCACGTTGGAATGATTTATGATGGGTACGCGTCAAATTAGTAATTATTGGCGTATTGTTCAAAGCTGGATTGATTTTATGTGCTGTGTCATCCTGAGGATCACTACAGCCTAAGCGGTTTTTTATCGTTTTGCATAATAATTCCAGTTTCTCAGCATTAATATTTGCTGGTCGTTGAAGAATTAAATTATGGATATTAGGCAAATGTTGACCATCTCCTATATGAAATAGAAATGTTGTTAATGTGTTGAATAAATTTATATCTAAATTGTAAAGTGAATTTACAATTGCTTTATTAGCTTCATTTTCAGCAGAGGTGCTAACCAAATGTGAATAAAGCTCAATTATTTTACTTAGTCTGTCTTTGTTCGCAGGGTCAACTTCATTACTTAAAATGTCTGCTTTTTGTTTTTCTATTTGTTCACTATCGAACCCTGATAAAAATATTTTATTGAATAACATTAGCGTTGAACGTTCAATAACTATTTCTTTTTCAATTTCATCTATGCAATTATTTGTACGCGTAGATACTTTAAAGGTCTTGCTTTTAATATTTGTATTTGTCTGTAATAAATAGTTAAAAAATGTTTGTTTTGTGTTAGCAGATTTAACTAAAGCCATGATAGACCTCCTGTTCTCAGTTATGTGGGCAGGATATAGATAATTTAAAAGGAAGGCCTTCAGCAATTGCCTGAAATTAACTATATCTTGGGAATATATATTTTCCAAATTAATCGCTAAGCTTCACTACATTTTTAACTTTACAGTAACATAAAATCAAAAATATGTATAAGCAACTTTGAATAATCTGAAGTATTTCTGATGACAATTTTAATTACAAAATCAAGTTAGCTGTGTTGCCTAATCTTTAATTCTGGGCGAAAAAAGACATGATATTCGAATATCTGCTTTAGCTTTTAACGCATTTAAACGCAGGTAGGCAAAGTTTTTCGATTTTTACCAAATGACTTTTACCTCTCAAATAACTTTAAAATATAATAAATTATTAAATTCAAAATTTCTATAAATTTTCATCCCATTTATTTAGAGTGCATCGGTATCGTGCACTATGGGTTATTTGTATTAATATTAAGACAATATGTAACAAATAGCAATTGTATGTTGTTCGATTCTTGCAGTTACTTTATTAAGTTATAGCTGTGGCCGAATTGTAGAGATAGACCTGTGATTTTTATCTACTATTGAAGTACATTATGAGTGGATTTTTTGAAGGTTTTATTGATTATATGCACAATAAGTAGCCTATTTACCTTAAAGTAATAGGGATATGCTAATCTAAAAATATAATAAACATATTAATAAATATTATTTAGTTTCGTGAATAGTATAATGTTTATAAAATGTGTTTATCTCTATGTTATAATTAATATCACTTAATTACAGATGTTCTCAGTACCGGACACGTTTACTAAATTCGTATTTCTGAATAAAATCAAAAAAATGCTAATTTGTACAGTTATGTTTCTAAATGTAATTGTGTAATTTTAAAATAATATGGATTAACTTTGCCTTGGATTTTAAATGCCGAAAACTCTTAAAATACTTAAAAATGAATTGAATTTACCAATTATAGTCATCATAATTGCTGTCGTTATAGGCGTCTACCATCTTTTTTCATATATGATACCCTTTACTGACAATGCCTTTGTTGTTACCAATATTACTCCGGTCGCAGCTGATGTATCAGGGTTCATTACTGAAATTAATGTTAAAAATGGTCAGTCGGTCAAGAAAGATCAAGCCATATTTACCGTATACCAGGAACCCTATCGCTTAGCATATCAGCAGGCAGCCTCTGAATACCAGCAAGGGTTAAATAAAATTGTTGTTTTACAAAAGCAAATTGCAAAAACTAATTCCATCGTTAAATCCACGGAAGCTGAACTTAATAAAGCAAAGTATGAATTAAGTCTTAAAGAAGATCATAGTGTTGCTGAAGCTGTTTCAGCACTTGAAGTTAAGAAACTCTCATATGATGTAGCAACATTAACCAATAAGCTTACATCAATTGAGCAGGAAGTTGAAGTACTGAAAGCTCAAGTAGCAGAGCAACAAGCAATGGTTCAAAGCTTAAAAGCCAAAATGGAGAATGCTAAGGTGAATTTGGATCTAACCGTAGTTAGGGCTCCTAGTGATGGCGTAATTGATAATATGTATATTGCTCCAAATACACCGGTTAAAATACATGAGCCAGTTTTTTCATTTATAGATACGTCTAACTATTATATTCAAGCCAATTTTAATGAGACCGACCTAAGGCGAGTTAGGGTAGGAGACCACGTATACATAATTCTGCGAATGTACTACTTTGATAAAATTTTTCATGGGGTAGTTGTAAATGCCCTATGGGCAGCGGACAGGCAGAATACATCTGCAAAAAGCCAATTACAAAAAGTCCAAAATGAAAATGAATGGCTGCTATTGCCGCAGCGCTTTCCGGTACAAATTAAGATACTGGACCCGGACCCAAATTATCCATTAAATCCTGGAGCTAGTGCGTATGTTTATATTTCTACAAAGAAATAATTAAATGCGGTTATTAGCAACATTAAAAGATAGGGTAGAAAAATACGATCCATTCTTAGAACATCGGACTAATGGCCTTAAAGCAGTATTTGTATTAGAGATTTTATTTTGTTTTAATTTCATTTATACTGTGCCTAACCCATATTTTTACTATTTTTATGTACCCCTAACTGCATTTGCCAGTGAATTAGTAGGCAGGACGCTTACTGAAAAATATGTGTTATTCTTAGTCACAATGCTCGGCAGCATTATTAGCATTTTTCTATTTGGTGTCTTTTCTACCTATAAAACTTTTTTTATCTTTTTTGTATTCTTTTTTACTTTAGCTACTTATATTCTTGCAGTTAATAAATATAAGAGCTTGCTTATTTCAGCGCCTATTATGTTTAGCCTGGCAGCATATTCTTTAATCTATGGTAATCGTGACAGTAATTTCTATATTGCGGTTAATCATGCAATGCAGTCACTTGTTGCTACAGCCTTAATTTGTGCTGGCTTGTTATTCTTTCCTAAAATTTACTATTATCTAAGTTGGCGAAGAGGCTTTCTAAATGTTTTATCCGAGCTAGAAGCTATGACGGAAGTTTTAGCACGGGGAGAAGATCTAACCGTTAAAGTTATTAGTGGTACATTGATAATGGATCGCTTTGCTAAAATGCTGCCAAGGAAAATGACGTATTACAGTGTATTAAAGATAAATCTTATCTGCCTTGACTTAGTCATGTCGATTTCTTACTTAGCAACATTTCAGAAACAAATCAAACTTCCCTATATAGCTTCACTTCATAGATACATTTTATTGTTAAAAGAAAGTTGTAAAGAGCGTATACCTGTCACAATACCAGCCAATGATCACCACTTATTTGATGAAACTTATGAACTGCACTTAATTTATCAGCTTATGAAAAGTTGGAATAACTTATGTTTAAACAATTAATCCAGCAAAAATTCAGCTATCGGGCAATGCGTGGCTTACATATCTGTATCGTTTTTGGGTTTACCATTTTGCTACAGGAATTATTTCATTATCCGCAAGCCGGCTGGACCGGTTTCGCGGTTATGATGATTTATGCCGGGTTTGATAATGGTACTACGTTATTTCGCGCGCACCATCGATTTTGGGGGATGGTGTTGGGTCTATTTAGCGGCTATCTTCTTTGGTTTCTTGGCCATTTGGACTACCGAACTTTAATTTTATTGATTCCATTAACGATTTTTTTTGCATATTTCTTAGTAGGTAGGGCATATAGTATACCAACAGTGTTTACTGTCAATACTGCCGTAATTGGAACTGGTTATTTCGCTTCCCATTCCCAGTCATCTATTACATTTTTCATAATTGATTATATTGTGTGTACGATAATAGCATTCGCCATTTGTTTGGGTTTTGAGTATTTTGTATTTAGCCGATATGGTTTAATGAAGCGTTTTATCTATGATACCCAAGCTCATGTGGTAAAAGATTTAGAAAAGCTGGTAAAATTATTAAATCACGGCAAGATATCACGTAGTCAGTGGTTTAGATCTTGTATTGAATTAAATCGTAGTTTAACCGAAGTAAATCAGTTAATTAAAAATAGCAGTTTTGAATATTCATCCAAAAAAGTAGTTGGCGAAGAATTTAACCAATTTGTAGAGCTAACCAATAAAATTTTCATAAATATAAAAGCGCTTTATTCAGCTTATCATACAAAACGTTATTTAAAATATGATTATCAGCAATTATATAAGCAAGTAGTAAATGATTTAGCCACCCTTGAACGGTCATTAAACGAAGTCAGGGCACTTAAGATTCAGTCAGGAGTTATTTTTGATGCACATAATTAAAGAATTCAGTTTTAAGGGGGCTCGATTTAGCTTACTTGGGATTATGTTTATTATTGCGGGCTGTGCCTATAACTCAAAATATCAAAAGCCTCAAGTTGCCGTTACCAACCAATGGTCAGTGGCAAATAAAAATCTTATCGAGTCAAGTCAAGCAAACTTACCTTATTTAGCCTGGTGGCAGGGTTTCAATGACCCGCTACTAAATCAATTGATTGAAAGCAGTATAAATGCTAATAATAGCCTAAATATGTCGCGAGCTCACATTGAGGCAGCTGAAGGCGAACTAAAGCGTATCCAATTTGGTTGGATCCCCGATATCAATGTGTTACTTGGTTATTCTAATAATCCGGCAACCGGATTCCCTGGGTTACTGGCATTGATAGCACCAAGCTATACTATAAATATTTTTAGCCAGATCAAAGAACAGAAAAAAGCTAAATATGAACTAGCAGAAGCCAAGGCTGAAGACGATGCGATTAAGTTAACCGTTATATCCCAAGTTAGTGCAAGTTACTTTACTTATCTTGCCGAAGTTGAACATAAAAGATTATTACAGAATCTTGCCGATGATGTCAGCCACTTAGCGGACATCTCAGAAAAACTTTATAAGTCTGGGATTAGTTCGGAAATTAATGTTGAAGAATTGCGTGCTCAGGTAAGTCAAATCCGTGGCGAACAAGAGATAGTAGAACAAAATATTATTCTTAGTCGTAATTCAATACGTTATTTAATTAATCAGAACCCAGGAGAAATTGCTAGTTCAGTGAGTTTTATTCAAATCCATAATGATAAAATCATTCCAGGCCAGTTGCCGCTGACAGTGCTTGAAAATCGCCCCGATATGCAAATGGCTGAAAATCGGTTAAGAGCTTCTAATGAAGGAATTGGCATCGCTGCCAGCCAACTGTTGCCGACAATTCAGCTTGACTATATTGGCGGCCCAACAGCAGCTGTACCAAATGGCTATTATTTTCCAACTCCGATACTGCAAAATTCGGTTAATTTTAATGATGAGATACTCCGGATTCCTGCTTTCAAAATGTCGGCGCTGGGGGCGATTGCCAAAGCAAAAGGGCTGGAAAAGGTGTCTTACTATAACTATATCGATACTTTACAAAAAGCTTTACGGGATACTACCAACGCTATATCAGCTAATGAGAGAATGGCAAATAAGTTTAAACAAAGTCAAAAGTCCGGCGAACATCTTGCTAAAGCCTATGATTTGAATAATAACCTTTATAAAAAAGGTATTCAAAGTTATATGGATACTTTGAATAGCAAAATTGCCTTCGATCGTATGCAGATTAATATAAACCAGGACAAGCTGCAACAGTTAGTTACAGTTGTGCGGTTATACCAGGAGCTAGCCGGCGGTTATAAATCGTTTGAATCATCAACTACAGAAAAAGAAAAAGTTTAATAATGTTTTTACCATGAAATCTCAAATTGTAAATTTAAAATTTCATGGTAAAATGCCAATTAAATTTAGTTAAGGCTCACTAGGATGATCAACCGCCAGCTTTTATTGGAAAAAATTACTCGAGCTTTTCGGGTAACTAAAATTGTCTGTTTACTTGGCCCACGCCAGTGTGGAAAAACAACACTTGCCCGTGAATTCATGTCTATTAAAGGTATAGATTGGGCTAAATCAAACTATTTTGATTTGGAGAAGCCGGCGGATTTAAGAGCTCTCGAAAATCCGGATATGGTATTGCCCGAACTTAATGGGCTGATTATTATAGATGAAATTCAGCGAAAACCAGACATATTTCCATATTTACGCTATCTTAATGATGAAAATTTGGATCAACAGTATCTGATTTTAGGCAGTGCGTCACGCGATATTATTAATCAATCCTCTGAAAGCCTTGCTGGACGTATCACGTTTATCGAGGTTACACCTTTTTCACTTAACGAAGTTAAGGAATAATTCAGAATTAGCGGTATCTCTTAGCTTGAGCCAACCAACGATAAAAAAATATATATCATTTTTGGCAAACAGTTTTATGTTGAGAATATTAAAGCCGTGGCATGAGAACATCAATAAGCGCCAAGTTAAAAGCCCAAAAATATATTTCAGAGATAGTGGATTGTTACATTATGCCCTAGGAATAAATAATTATATTGATATTTTTAGAAACCCTAAATCCGGTGCTTCATTTGAAGGGTTTGCTATTGAGGAAATAATCAGGCAATATAATATACCAGCAGAGTCTTGTTATTTCTGGGCTACCCATAATCAAGCTGAATTAGATTTATTAGTATTAAAAGATGGTAAAAAATATGGTTTTGAGGTTAAACTATCAGAGGCTCCCAAAGTAACTCAATCGATGAAAATTGCATTGGAAGAACTTAACCTGGAATCAATAACAATAATTTATCCGGGTAGTAGAAAATTCAAACTTAATGAAAGAATAACTGCAGTTCCAATTGAAGAAATTTCTAATCTGGAGCTTTAATTTCGGTTAGAGCTTGTTACTGTCGCTTAATAATTCTACAATCTGGCTATGACCATAAGCAATAGCAATTCCAAGCGCAGTTTCCCCCTTAATAGTCTTTATTTGGCGATCGGCGCCCGCTCTAAGTAATAATTTTATTGTATCTAGATGGCCGTAACGAGTAGCGAGAATTAATGCTGTAGAATAATGTGAGCGGTTAATTAGATCCACTTTGGCATTGGCTTTTAATAATATTTCCACTATTTTTGTATAGCCAAAACGGCTGGCAACCATTAAGGGCGTCAACCCCATGACATGCCCTTGAATATTTACTTCTATGCCCCGAGCGATTAAGAATTCTGCCACATCGGGATGGTTAAATTCACATGCCCACATCAGGGAGTTTACTTTACGAACTGAGTCTTTGCTGTGAATATTAGCACCATGATCAACGAGTAATTTCACCATTTCAAGATTACCATTTTCACAAGCTAGCATCAGCGCGGTGCGGCCCATTGGCATGGGCTCATTTACGTCCGCCCCTTTAGCTAATAATGATAAAACTTCAGGGATGTTGCCTTCACGTACGCGCTTGAATAAAGTAGTGCTATATTTATCTACCATGCTTTATCCTAAGTTAATAAATTACTATTTTATCAACGACTATTGTAGCATTGTTTTAATATTTTATATTGCATATTTTTTAAAAATGTTTTTCAAAACATAAGGCAGGGAAGGTTTAATGATATATTAACTGATGGTCATGTACTTACACTTAATTTGCAAAAATTAACGATTTAGTAAATATGTTGATTGATTTATACGAATTATGAAGCATCTTAGATTTTGTTTACGAAGTTTGCGTGATTTGTTGATTTGTTTGAGTAGAGCGAGTTTATCAACAAATCGCAAACGAGTAATACAAAATCTTAGATGCGGAAGATTTGAGTTATAAATCAATCAGCATTTTTATTAAATCGGATAATCAATACCTAATTCCGTTATTTTGCATAACCTTAGCGGTTATTTAATTGTTGCACGCAGGAGGTTGTATTTTTTAGCTTTAAGGGTGTCAAGATAACTTGCCTTATAAACCGGGAAAGCCAGCACTGCAGTATCAACTAATTGGTAGGCGCTTGGCTTATCGCCAAGATTCCAGGCTAATTTAGCTTCTTTTAGTAACGTATCGGGGTATGGATGAAAATTACAAAACCTACGGGTGTATGACATTTGCGTTTTTAAGTCAAACAGTTTATTAGTCATTTGATTATCAACATCGATATAATTATCGAGACTATAAATTGCGAAATATGACCATAACACATTATGATCAACCAAGTTTTGGAGATAATGTGCCTGGCTATTAAAGCTTGCCTGGTCATCTGGGGTATCATAGTAATCAACCATGTTATCAAAAATGATACTATTTACTATCATCGAATAAACCAAAGCGGCCAGAGGAAGGGCGCTAATTAGGCAAACCAGATTGCTTCTGATCGTAAATAGAGGTTTATCAACTGATAAAAATGTTACTAACCCTGCAAGGAAATACATATACCAAAGCGGGTATTCATTCATGCTGTGGGCAAGAGTTGTACTTAACATACATAATAAAACAATAGTTTCAACGGTGATAGAGCATTTAACTATCCGATATACTGCTAATAAAATTCCAGTTACTACAATTAAGGTGCCGACTATTCCAGTTTCAGCTAAAAGCTGAAGAATTAAGTTATGGCAATTTGTAAATAAACCATCATTTGCCGCTGCATTAGGAAATAGATGGTGAAGTAGGACACTCTGTTTGGCAAATTCATTCCAGCCATATCCCCATAAAGGATATTCCTTAAAGACAATCCACGCTTTTTCCCATTCAATGCCGCGGCGGCCTGTTGCGCTATCGCTGACGATCCGCTCTAATCCTGAATTAATATTATTATGGCTGGCAAAGGCTTGATGAACTAATGGGTAAAAAAATTCGAAAGCAAATAATGCAATTACCGATATGAATACCAACTTAAGCCACCTGCGCTTTGCCCGATTTGGCTTAATTATATAATATAACGCGCTTATGACTAAAGCTAGGCCGAAATAAATGAATACACTTCTTGAGCCGGCAATTGTTAGGCTAAAACTAAGCCATAAGATAAGAGGGTAAAAAAATGTATTTGGGATTTTTCTTTGGTGGTACAAGTAAATTGCCCCAAAAGTAGCCCAGCAAATATAATGGCTATAGTGATTACGCTGACCAAAATGTCCAAAGATGTTGGTAGTTGGGTGGGAAGGGTCGTAGAAAATCAGACTTCCAAAATGGTTATAGGTCCCAGTATATTGGATCAAGCCAATTAAGGTTTGTAAAATTGCACCAATCAAAAGGGCATAGCAAAGATCAGTAACCAAACTTACCAGGCCAATATGTTCTTTAAGTGTATTAATACTAATAGCAAGTATAATGCATATTAGCATTTCGATAGCTGTAACATAATTTAAGCCCGGGAATTCAACATTAACCAGCCGTGGCTGGATAATCATATATAAGCCAAATATGAATAACGGCAAAGTCACGCTCGGTAGCGAAATTTTTTCATAACGAAAACAAACAAATACAAATAATCCCACAATTGCCCATGCTGCCGTGATTTCAGCCCAAAACTGAGGTTGAGGATCATAATGGACATTATTTAATTCAGGAATTACAAAAAGTGCGATTAAAGCAATAAATATTAGACATCGGTTAAGAGCTTGATTTTGCATTCTGGACCCAATATTAAAATCATTTTTTGAGTTGATTATTTTATCACAGCTAGATACTTATGATAAAATTGTCGATTATTTGTATTTTGTAAATAGAATAAACTTAATATTCTTAATTAATAACGGAAAATTTATTTGTTACTGATTGCGGGGTTTTGGTTAAATGTATATCATTTCAGTAGGTTATACAAGCGGTAATTATGTTTGGGTTCTAGTGTAGGCTTAGTTGTTTAAACGAAACTTTATCTATCCTTAAATGAATTAATCTAATTTTGTATAAGATGGAATGAATAACAAGTTAGCTATAGGATAACATTATTAGTGTAAATTAGGTACATATACTTAATAATTGTTGGTTCTGAAGATAATTCAGTTTTCTCTTATTATTGGGTATAGTTTTCTTGCTGGGCAAATGTGCCCGGAATGTAAGTAGATTAGTAAGATTACTAAAACTTTTGTTGGAACGTGAATACATGAAAAAAATATTAATTCCTCTGATAGCTGCCGGTATAGTGCTGGCAGGTTGCTCAAAAAAAGAGAAGGCTAAACCTGATATGGCTAAACATGTGGATGTACAAGTTGTGCATTCGTATAATGTTCCGTATGTTTATGATTATCCAGCAATGGTTCAAGGGGTTGTTGATTTTCCTGTAATTCCTCGTGTTAGTGGCGCGATTTATAAACAGTATTATACAGAGGGTACTTATGTTAAAAAAGATACTCCTTTATATCAGATTGATCCACGCCCGTTTGAATTAGATTTGCAAAATTCGCAAGGCCAATTAATCAAAGATCAGGCAGCAATGATAAATTACAAATCTATTTATGATCGTTATGTTAAATTGTATGCGATTAATGCCGTATCGAAACAGGATCTTGAAACAGCAACCATTAATTACCAGGCGGCAGTAGGTAATGTTGAAACTGATAAGGCAAATATTAATACTGCTAAATTAAATCTGGAATATGCAGTAGTTAGGTCGCCAGCTGATGGTTATATCGCTGAACGTCAAGTTACAGTTGGTAATATGGTAACCGCATGGCAAACTGTAATGAACCAGATAAACTCAGTTAATGATATGTATATTACCTTTTCAATGCCTGAAAATGATCGGCTGGCTATTCAAAATGGAGTTAATCAAGGTGTTTTGAGTGTACCGCCGCAATATAAATTCAGGACTGATATCCAGCTCGCCGATGGCACCATGATGAATAATGTAGGATATGTACAATTTACTGATACCCGTATTAGCTTACAGAATGGTGTTTGGAATATGCGGGCGTATGTTGATAACAAAAATCTAAAAAATCAGCTGTTAGCAGGACAATTTGTGCATATTTACCTCAATGGAGTTACCTATAAGAGCTCTTATGCGGTACCTCAAGAAGCGGTATTTAGGGACGACCAAGGTTCATTTGTATATGTTGTTAAAGATGGTAAAGTGGCTAAACAGCCAGTTAAAACTGGTCCAATGGCTGGGCCTCTATGGATTATCCAAGGTGGGCTAACAGATGGTATGCAAGTGATTACTGCTGGTGGAGTTAAGGTAATGGTTGGAGATAAAATTGCTATTGATAAATCGATTGACCAAGCATCAACTAATCCAAATAATCCAACGGTTGCATCTGCACCAAAAGTTGTTACTCCAGCTAAGACAAATGCCTCTGGTTATGTATCTAACAAAAACCAAGCAGTTAAGATAGAAAGTGCAGCAAATATTTATCAAGGTAAATATTAATAACGAAAGAAATAATTAAATCAGAAGAGTAAGGGTTTTTTAATGTTTTGTCGCTTTTTTATCTTACGTCCAGTATTGTCAATGGTGATTTCGATCATCATTACATTAGCTGGCCTGGTGGCTATGTCGGTTTCTCCGATTGAACAATATCCAAGTATTGTTCCGCCGTGTTTAAATATTTCGGTAGCATTCCCTGGGGCCAATTCACAGACAATCGCCAATGCGGTTGCAGCTCCGATTGAGGACCAAATGTCTGGTGTCCCTGGAATGATTTATATGCAGTCTGCTAGTGCCAATGGGAATAACTCGGTATCTCTCAATGTCTATTTTGATGTTGGCACCAACTTACAGTCAGTCGAAGCCGATGCATTAAACCGGATTAATACGGCGATGCCGCAGTTGCCTTCCCAGGTACAAGCGCAAGGTGTAGTAATGCGTATGAAAAACCCCGACCTTTTCATAGTAACACCGTTTTTCTCAAGAACTGGTACGCCAAACCAGCTATTTATCAGCAACTATGTCCAGCGTTATTTGTATCCAATCATAGAACAAATTCCCGGAGTAGGGGTAGTTAGCGTAATGGGTCAACGCCAGTATTCAATGCGGGTATGGCTAGATCCAAATAAAATGCAGTATTATGATGTAGGCGTTAAGGATATTGCTAATGCAATTAATGACCAAAACTGGCCATATGCCGTTGGTTTAAATGCCCAAGCACCAATGTCTGGCAACGAAAAATTTAACTTTGTGATTAATTCCCCTGGTTATATGACCGAAGAATCACAGTTTCAAAATATTGTCTTAAGAGCAAATGAAAGCAATGCCCAAGTAGTAAGACTCAAAGATGTCGCCAGGGTAACTTTAGATGCCCAGGCTTATCAAACTTATTTACAGATGGTAGTACGTGATAAAGATACCGGTAAAGTAAAAGTAATTCCGGCAACCGGTATCGCACTTTATCTGGTTCCTGGTGCAAATCAGATTAAGGTTAAACAGGCATATATGGATGTGCTAAATGAAGCCAAAAAGCATATGCCAGCTGGTATTGAATTTTATAACCATTATGACTCATCTGAGTTTGTGATCTTGTCGGTAGAAGCGGTTGTTTCCACTTTAATCATTGCTTTTATTCTGGTATTTATGGTAGTAATGCTGTTTATCCAAAACGTGAAAGGCACGATTATCCCGGTGTTGGCAATCCCTGTTGCAATTATTGGAACCTTTGCCGGAACTTTTGCACTAGGTTTTTCTATCAATACCCTGACCTTGTTTGGGATGGTTCTTGCCATTGGTATTGTGGTTGATGACGCGATTGTGGTCCTTGAAAACGTCGAGCGTTTAATGAGTGAAGAAGGGCTTAATTCAATCGAAGCTTCCATCAAAGGGATGGAAGAGGTTGCCGCTCCTGTAATTGCTGTAGTTTGCGTATTAAATGCCGTATTTGTACCCGTTGCTTTCCTTGGTGGCTTTAGTGGGGTGCTAATGCAGCAATTTGCTGTTACGATAGCGATTTCGGTTCTACTCTCGGGTATTGTCGCACTGACTTTGACGCCAACATTATGCGCAATCTTCCTCCGTAATGTTAAACATGGCCAAAAACATACCTCAAATTTCAAACCGTTACAATGGATCTATTGGTTTTTTGATAAATTTAATAGCGGGTTTGAAAAAGTTCAGGCATTTTATATGTCCTTAGTAACCAAGATTATCGATAATGCCAAAATGGCTATGACCATCTGGGCAGCGGTAGTGGTAGTAGTAGTCTGCTGTTTTGCCAAGATCCCGACCGGATTAGTACCGTTAGAGGATATGGGCTACTATTATGATACTATCCATGTCAATGAAGCTGGTTCTATCAATTATAATGTTAGCCAGGCTTCTGACTTAGCTGAAAAAATTATGGATAAGGTATCGATGGTCGAAAGAATAGCGATCTTAGGCGGCGTCGATACAGTCGATAATGGTGCTATTAAGACGAATACTTCAACTATGAGTATTATCTTAAAACCTTATGAAGAGCGGCCTGATGCCGACCAAGACGTAGATGCGGCCATAAACCAGACGATGGCAATTCAAAAACAAAATCACCGGGTTACCGGCTTTGCATTTAACCAGCCGCCGATTCGTGGGATGAGTACAACCGGTGGCGTTACTTTCTATTTGCAAACCTCGCTGCCGGGGATTACTGTTCAAAATATTCATGATGATGGGGTAACGCTGGTTCAGTATCTTGAAAAGAATTACCCGGATGTGGTTGGTTCAGCAGCCCAGTTGTATAATGTGCAAACGCCACAAATCAATGTTAACGTTGACCCGCGTAAGGCATATATTTATCACATGGATTATTCAGCTATCTTTAATTCATTGCAGGCAGTTTATGGTACCTATTATGTAAACTACTTCACTAAATGGGATGACTTGTGGTGGGTAATTTTACAAGGTGAATATAAATTTAGGAATCGCCCTGAGCTTTTAAATGAAGTATATGCCAAAAATCGTGATGGTAAGATGATTCCAATTGGAAGCTTGGCTACATTTTCGTATCAGAATGGGCCTGAAGTAGTGACGCGTCTGAATGACTATTTGGCTAGTCAAATAATTGTTAATCCAAAACCTGGCCGTACCAGTGGCGAAGTAATGGATGTTATTCGTGATGCCGTTCCTAAAGCCTTAGGTAAGAAATATGCAATTAAATGGTTTGGGCCTTCATACCAGCAAAACCTGGCTGGTAACCAATCAGCGGTTGCATTTAGCCTCGGGATTATTATGGTATTCTTGATCCTTGCAGCATTATACGAAATGTGGGCTTTACCGCTGGCTATTATGATGGCGCTACCATTTGCGTTGCTTGGGGCTGCCTTGACCTTGATTATTTTCAATAAGCCAAATGATATTTATTTCCAAGTAAGTATGCTGACTTTGATCGGGTTATCCGCAAAAAATGCAATTTTGATTACTGAATTTGCGATCGAAGGTGTTAGGAAAGAAAATATGAGCTATAAAGATGCGGCCCTACATGCTGCAAAAGTTCGGTTTAGACCTATTATTATGACATCAATAGCATTTATCCTAGGGGCCGTTCCTTTAGCAACGGCCACCGGTGCTGGTGCAAACTCTCAGCATTCAGTTGGTTATGGGATTATTGGTGGTATGATAGGTTCAACTTGTTTTGCCACATTATTTGTACCTTTATTCTTTATCGTGGTTATGAATTTTTCTAAAAAAGAGGAACACTAACATGAAAAAAGTTATTTTATCCGGTATGATTTTGTTAGGTTGTACCTTAAACTCATTTGCTGCAGATCCGACTCCTAGTGTGGCTGCAATGCCAACAAGTAATGCTGATTCTACCAGTCAAGCGTTTGCAATTGCCAAAGGTAGTCCGCTGACAGTTAAATTGATTGATTATTGTTGGGCTAATCGCGAAGATTTAGCCAACCAGAAAATCATTGCAGATTATTTAAACACTCAGCCTGATTTGCCTTATGACTATGAAACAGCATGGAAGACAGCCAGGCTAGTTTATTTTATTGGTAATTATGGCATCGGTGAAAAAGAATTCGTTTCTTCATCTGCTGGCGTAAAAATATTTAATTATGGCGTCAAAGCCGGGAAAATTGCCATTGCCCAAAAGCCTAACGGTGTAGAAGGGCAGTATTGGTATGCTGTCGATCTTGGCAGTTATGGTTTAGCTAAAGGTATTCTAGCCTCAGCTTCAAATGCTAAAGATGGTATGGCGGCTTTAAGACAAGCAATTGCGATTGATCCAAGCTATCAATGGTACGGTAGTAGCAGGATTTTAGGTCGTTACTACCAAGAATTGCCTGGCTTATTTGGCGGCAGCTATGATAAAGCGATTGAGCTACTTAAAACTGCGACTGATAAGGCACCCCAATTTAGAAATAACTGGGTATTTCTAGGCCAGTATTATCTTAAAACCCGCGATTATCAAAATGCCTTGACTGCCTGCCAAAAAGCACTATCGTTACCAAACCAGGACGGTAAATATGAAGAAATGCGCTATTCACGCGAGGCAAACGAGTGTATAACGACTGCTAAAGCTAAATTAGGTTCTTAGGCCTATATTATTTAT
>CAYLRR010000012.1:0-46051 GCA_964386295.1 uncultured Neisseria sp. | reverse complement strand
TTATTTATTCGAAGAATTATATAAAATACTATCATTGGACAGAAATGTCACTCACAAGCTTACTTGAAGATAACTTATCATATTTCTTTAAAGCTTAATCCCTATTGTGCTTTGCGTCGGAAAAAAATGTCTGGTATTAAAGGCCTGATTGTTTTTTGGAGGTAGTATGTGTTTACAAGTTTTAACAGCCTGGTGGAAAAATAACGATATTCTACTAAAAAACAAGCAAAATAAAATTATTAAAGCAGCCCAATCGTGGTATGAAGACACTGATTTGCCAGACTTGCAAGAACGCCGATGCTCCTGGTTCTTTTTTCAGCGTGAGGTTTCTCATACGCGTAGCGAAATATATTGTCGGGTAATCCAAAAAATTAAGTTAGAGGAAATTAATTCTGTTAAATTATATGATTTAGCAATAGAGGATCTATCTCTGCAAGAACAAATTATTGGTAAAGAACATCTTGATAAGTATCTAACGGAAATCAAACAGGCAATCCTAAGCGGTAATAGTAAACCGTTACACAGTGATTATCAAACCCTTGAGATCACAGAGCAATTAGTCAATTTACACACAAATCTCGATTCCCCAAACCATGAGACTACGAAGTATTTTAGTTTATCTAGTGAGGAAAGAAACGCTTTCATCAAGGCTAAAATTAATCATTTGTTAACGCAAAGATCAAATTCTACGCTTATTAATGACGCGCGTACACATTTAACCACAGCAACGTATCATACAAAGAAATTTATTCGTGAAATAGTTAGCCAAGCAGAAAAGAATGGAATCCATCTTTCAGACGTGGATAAAAATTTTATTAATGAACTAGTTTGCCAAATTCTAAATGCCTATTTGAATTTTGTGGATAAGCGAGGCCATACTAGAGTCTTTGCCAGTGAAATATTAAGGATGCTAGTAGACGAAGAACTTGGTGGCCACTTAGATGATATAAGCCGTACAGCGTATATAATGGATGCTTTTTATCTAGCTTGTCAATTTGATGCTGATGGCTTTTTAAGTGAGCGGCATATTGCCTTACAAATTATTAATGATAAGGAAAATCTTCTTAAAGATATTCCTGGAGCTGGTGAAGAGCTAAGGTTTAGTGCAGAAAAGTTCCGAAGAAGCGCCCTAATCCATCTTTTGCTACAAGCTACATTACCATATAAATCTTATTGTACAACTTCAACTATCTATTTCAATGACAAGTTAACTCTAGAATTGTTAACACGGCTTCAGGGAGATTATTCCAATAATAAACTTACGTCGGAAGAGCAGAAGATTTGTAAAAAGGCAGTGAGTATACTAAGAAATTCAAAAGAGCAAGAAACTATCCGATATCTGAATGAAAACTATGCCTCATTAATGAATGAAGTAAGCAATCAACAAAGTAATCATATTACTTTGTGATGTTACGCACTTTCACCTTTTTTGGCAAAATAATAGAATTTATTAAAATGGTTAATTGATTTATGTGAATTTTAAAGCATATTAAATTTTATTAGCGTGCGTAACATCACATACTATAATTTGCAGTAACAATCCAACACTTTGAAATAAAATTAATTTTCGAAAATTTTTATTTGTTAAATAGTTGATTTTATTGTTAAGCTCCCTTCATAAACCCAAAATTTTCGATAAAGCATTGCATTATGAAAAATCATCGAATGTTAACTAAGGTTTTGTGTTGTGAAATGTTACTAAAACAGGTTTCAATTGTTGTAAAAAAGGTATATTTAAAGAGCCACAAAAAATTTTAGTTGAAAATTTATCAGAATTTGGATAATTTAAATATATTCGAATTTGCTGTGGTTAATCAGTAGGGCCAACTAATGTATTATTAATACTAGTTTAACTATTAACTAAGCTCAGCAAGTTTGGGCGTTAAGGATAATATTTTTTCATTTCATGTTTTAAACTTTATACCGATAGGTTAATTAGCTACGAAAATCTTTGCATCTGCCAAAATCTGGTCAGTCATTATATATATAAATGCTCCAGCCTAATCTAATAATGGTTTTAGTAATAATAAGGTAATAGATGAACTTATACAAAGCTGCTTCAATCTTCCGGAAATTTTCAGATTTGTTACAGAAGCAATATAGACAAGAGGGGCCCATGCTTAATTTTACACAATGGTTTTGCTGTGGCTTTACCCGGCCTAAGAATAAATCAGATACCGAAAATTTAGACCGCAGATGGAAACAAATTGACCCTGCCAAAGCATCAGATACCATTCAAAAGAACTGGGACACAACTACAAAAATAATAAAAGTTTTCTCCGATTTTGCACAATCTTCAGATATGAATGTCGATATATATGCGATTACTAAGGTATTGATGGGTGAAAAGGCTATTGAAGAACTCAGTAAAGATATTGGAGAACAATTAATCTTTGCAATTAATGATGTACTAAGTAGTAATCTGCCAAATGGAAATATAGAATTAGACAATAATCCACAAATTAATTTTAATTTTTTTGAAGCAAAGCCCTCTTATTTTTTTAAAAGTAACTTTTATGTAAACCATGAGATTGCTGCATTTATAAAAAATCTTATGCGTACAGGCTGGAGTGAATCACATACAAAAACTAAAAATAAACTGCTATATTTAAATCAATTATTCAGTTCTTCAAAAATTACTTGTACCAAGCCTCCTTTAGCTAGCAACACTAGTTTGCTAAAAAATGGTAGTGGACAAGTAAGTGAGGAAGGGCAACTAAAACAGGATGAGCTTAGTTTAACAGTAGCGGCTGGAACTACTGAGTCGCCATTACCTATTGTAGAGGATTTAACACGATTGTTGCCTGAAATCGTGAATGAAGGGCTAAGTGAACCGGGGGAAGCCTCTAGCGAAAATTCAGAACCAGATTCTGGACAAGAATGCAAAAATGAAACTGGTGTAGCTCAAATTGAAGTCAATGATGCTGAGGTTAATAAAAATTTTGCTGATAATTGTTATAGTGTTCCTTTAATAGAGGACGTTGCAAAAAAAGAATATTTCGATTTAGCAGAAATTTTACCTGTAAATGCTATTGAAATTGAGCTGGAGGAATTTGCTAAGGCTTTGAAGCATGTGGAAGAGAGAATTGAAAATGCTGAGTCTTTAAATGCAAATTTGGAACAGGCTAAATCGGTGGAAAATAATTCTGTAATAGATCTAATTGAACTACCTGAAGATAATTTACCAAGCTTCATAGCTGAAGAAAATAGAAAAAAATATGCAAGTAAAATCCAAAATTTCATGTGCATAGTAAGTAATAATCTGGTTACTATTCGATTGAAATTTATAAATACTTTAAATAATATTGATAAATTTGCATTGGGAATGGGCATTAAGAATGATTTTGTTGAAGCTGGCTATTATTATCCAAAGTTCTTTGATAGTTTTATAACTGAACTTGAAAATTTAAAATTAGAATTAGCTAGCTTTGAAAGTCAATCAGTTATAGATTATTATTTGTTTTTCTCTAATATAGTGTTATGCTTTCTAGATTTCATTACACAAATAGAAGAATATTTGGTAGCGGCCGATGATAGGGTAATAACGTATATTACAGAATATCTACCGTATTTTTCTAATGAGAGAAGTTTAGATGATCGTAACCAGATTTTGGAGCTTAGCATAAACGAATTATTTGTCAAACAAGCAAATATTGGAAATATCAAGTATAGTCTACAGCAAAAGTTAAATCGCCATACACAAGAAAAAGCAAAATTTATACAGGAGCATGAAACTAAACATAATGAAGAGCTAAATCGCTTGAATACTACTTGCGCTCAGTATGAAAAAAGTCTTGCCAAAGCCAAAAGCGATTTAAAACCACTTTTAGAGAAGGAAAATAAACTAATTAAGGAAAAGCAAAAGATAGACAAATTCATTATTGCCACTAAATTTCTTGCTGAGGATAATGAAAATGACTTTTATAATAAGCTAGATAAATTAATCATTGAGCGTAGCAAGTTAGAAGCTGATTTTCAAAAATTGAATAGCGACTTAGCTATGATCTTGGAAGAAAGTGAAAATCTAAGATCACAATTAACAAAAAAATTGGATCAGCCAACTATAGATTCAGTCTTCAAGGATAAATCAAAAATAAATCAAGATGAATTAAGTAAGAATTTCTCTATTGAATCTCTTTTAGCCAAAAATAGAAGTTTTCAAGCACAAGCAGAAGAAATTGAGGGAAAGAAAAAAGTGAAGCAGGATATGGTATTATTCTGTGCCAATAAGTTAGAAGAGATTAATAGAGAGATTGATGATTTAGCAACTAAGTTTAAAACTGAACTTGATCAAGAAATTAAGCTTTTACAAGTAGAAATTAACACTAAAAAAGGAAATATACTTTATTTATCTACTGCCTTTACAGCAATTGAAGAAATGATAAATAGCATAAAGGCGCGATATGAACAAAAGGTTAAAAGTTTTGATGAGGAAATAGCTAAACATGTGAAAGGGCGTGAATCGATTAACAAAAATTTGGAATTTATCCAAAAGAAAATCACAAACTATGCCCATTTGATTGAAAAAAATAAAGCTAGGGTTGAAAAATATTATTACTACAAATTACTTGATGATAGAGCTAGAGAGCTTCCAACATTAACATTTTGCAGTAATTTAAGCAAGCAGATCTTTAATTTAGTGCAAGTAGTGTGCGAAAGTTTTACGACTGAAATTTTGCAAGGAAAATATATAACTGCTGCTAAAGAACCAGAACGGCTATTTCGTATTACGGCGTCTTATACTATTTTTCAAAATATAGATTGCTTGATAGCAAAACACTATCCACAAGTAACGTATATGGAAGAGCACTTCTGTATTCAAGGGGAAATGCTTTATTTGCAGAAAAGAGTTAAACAGCTAGAGTTGGAACAGTTAAAAACTGAACAAAAAATTGGATACCAGGAATTGCTAAATAGATTAAAGCCGGTACAGAAGCAATTAAGAGAACAGATTTCAACATGTCAAGAATCAGGCCAGAAAATTATAATTCAAAATAAAATAAATATAATCAAAGTGATAGATAATAACTTAGAGCAGTTGAAAAAGCTCCAAGATGAATTAAGTTATTTTAACTTTAAGCATAAAACAGTTGAACGACAAATGGTTATTAAGTCTAGTTTAAACCAGGTAAAGCAGCCAGATAATACATCGGATGAAGCGAGGCTGGATAAATTAGATATAAGGCAAAGTGAATTACTGACGTTAGAACTTGAGCGACAAAATTTACTAGAAACCAGCTTAGACCCTCTAGAACTACAAAGTTTAGAATTAGATAAATCGGTATTAGAGCACCTGCAATCCCAGAGATCAAAGTTAGAGCAACTAAGAACTCAACAACAAACTATAGGGCAAGAGATAACTAATTATATGACGCAATTTAATCGTTTTAGGATAAATTCTGCTAGTAAAGCACCAATAACTGGGTATCAAGAAATGCCGTATTTAAAAAAAGGGCAGCCGCCAAAGCCAAGGATGAGAGATATTACCCAGCCTAAAATACTTAAAAGGAGAAAAAGATATGTGGAGATAGCGGAACCAGTAATAGCACCTAGAACTGATCTACCTGCACCTGGATATTAAAAGGCTGAGTTTAGATTATAACTTCTTTATTAAACGATATCCAGAAACAAATAGATTATTTCCTTCCTCGCGGAAACTATTTTATCGTTAAATATTAATTTTCAAGGATAAATTCTAACTTATAACATCAGTTAAATAGTAAGCCGAGCCAAAATGGATAAATGCTAATGCTGAGATATGGTATTATTACGGCAATTAAAACAACAATTTAATTCACCGCCAAGAATAAATTAGTGAAATCATTGATTATTTATTTTGCCAAAGCCAAGTATGCGTTTAAATATTTTTATCCGTCGCCCGATTTTAGCTACCGTTATATCATTAATAATAATGTTATGTGGCGCTGTTGCTTTATATAATTTACCAGTTAGCCAGTTTCCGGATATTTCTCCGCCATCTATTTCTATTAGTGCATCATATCCGGGGGCCAATGCCGAGACCGCTGCCAAAGTGGTGGCCGCACAAATTGAAAACCAGATGAATGGCGTATCAAACCTGATGTATATGGCGACATCGACTTCATCAACTGGAAATATCTCTATTACATTAACCTATAATGTAGGAACTAACCTAAATTATGCGATTAATGAAGTTTTAAACCGCTTATATGCGGCTATGCCTTTATTACCTAGCGTCGTTCAAAAAATGGGGGTGACAGCCCGCAAAAGCTCACCCGACATGCTCTTGACTATTTCCTATTATTCAGACCCATATTTAGACCCCAAATTTGTTAGTAACTATTTGCAGCGTACTGTTGAAAATGATTTATTGTTACTGCCAACTGTTGGTACGGTTAGCGTTTTTGGGACTGGTTCTTATGCAATCCGTTTGTGGCTTGACCCAAATAAAATGCAGCGTTATTCGGTGTCAGTAAATGATATTGAAGCAGCAATCAATGATCAAAATGAAGAATATATTGTTGGCCGGAGTAATTCAGTACCGACAGGTGGTATCAAGAATGATCAAACAGCCACAACAATTAATATTCTCGGCCAAGGAATGTATAGTACTCCCGCTCAGTTTGCCAACATCGTAATTCGCAATAACGGTAATGAAACCATCCGGGTAAAAGATGTAGCGCGGGTTGAACTTGGCGCTAGCACCTACAATACTATTGCCGAAGTTAATTTCCGTGATGAACATAATAAATTTAAGCATTACCCATGCTCCATCATGCAAATTTATTTGCAGCCTGGGGCAAACCAATTGCAGGCCAAACAGGAAATTATTGATAAGTTAAACGAGGATTCGAAGAGATTTCCGTTTGGGCTACATTATAAAATTAATGTTGACAATTCACGCTTTGTTGCTGCATCAGTTGAAAATGTGGTGGATACCCTTAAAGTAGCATTTGTCTTGGTTGGAATAGTTATATTTGTTTTCTTACAGAATTGGCGGGCAAGCCTGATTGCAATCTGTTCAATTCCTGTGTCAATAATTGGTACGATGGCATGTCTATATATTTTTGGATTTTCCCTAAACACCTTAAGTTTATTTGCAATGATATTGGCAATCGGTATCGTTGTTGATGATGCGATTGTAATTGTTGAGAATATTGAGCGGCTTCGGGTGGAAAACCCTGATTGGGGCTTAAGGCAGGTTATTGAAGAGACTATGCATGAAGTATTTAGTGCGATTGTTGCGATTGTTCTGGTGTTAAGTGTGGTATTTATTCCGGTAATGGCGCTTGGTGGCTTAAGCGGGATTATGTATCGCCAATTTGCAGTAACCATTGCCTGCGCGGTTGTGTTATCCGGTATTAGTGCGCTTACCTTTACTCCAGCAATTAGCCACCTGATATTAAAATCAAGTGAACATAAAATTAGCTGGCTGCTTTGGTTTGATCGTTTCTTTGAGTGGTTAACCGATATCTACGTTGGAATAGCTGATTTCCTAGTTAAACATAAAAAGACCTCTGTTGTTGTCTGGTTTGCTGTTGTATTTGGCATGGTTGCCATGTTTAAATCAATCTCAATGGGATTTGTTCCTGGCGAGGACCAAGGCTTAATCTTTGCAACCATCAATTTACCATCTTCGAGTAGTTTACAGGAGACCAAAACGACGGTTAATAAACTGATTGAAAAATTAACCAAAAATCCGAATATTGATTCAGTAGTGAGTGTTGCTGGTTTGGATTTCCTTGATTTTGGTAACCAGAAAACTTATGCCGCTTCATTTTTCATTTCACTTAAAGACTGGAGTGAGCGTCGCGGTAAAAATGCCCAGGCAGACGATATTATCAAACAGATAAACTATCTTGGTGCTGGAGTGCCTGGCATTATCTTGCGTGCGTTTAATCAGCCGCCAATCCGCGGTTTGAGTACTACTGGCGGGCTTGAATTTTATATTGAAGACCGGGTAGTTGGCGACCCGCGTAAACTGCAGGCGGTAGTAAACCAGTTCTTAGCTAGAATGCGTAAGCATAAAGAAGTGCTAAATGGCTTTCAGACTCTTGACACAAATGTTTTGGAAATGTCGATTTTACCGGATATTGACCGTGCCAAATTTTATGGGGTCAATTTAAATAGCATCTATAATTCGATCCAGACTCTTTATAGTAATAATAACGTTAATTATGCCTATATTATGCAGGACTTGGTCTGGGTAATCATGGAGGCAGATTATCGTTACCGTGCTACAATCAATAACCTGGATAATGTATTTGTCCATTCATCTACAACTAATCAGATGGTTCCGATTAATAGTGTGGTTAATGTTAGTGAGGGGCGTGATGCTCAGGTTATCCAGCGCTTTAATGACTATATTGCTTCAAAAGTGATTTTAAATCCCGCTCCTGGCTACTCGATGGGTGATGTAATGAAGATAGTCCAGGAAGAGATTAATACTATTCCTAAAGGGTATAATTACGAATGGTATGGTACAAGTTATCAGCTAAAACTTTCCCAGTCTACCTCAGGCCTGGCATTCGTCTTCTCTTTAATAATGATTTATCTGGTGCTAGCTGCTTTATATGAAATGTGGCGGCTGCCGGTTGTTGTAATTCTAGGTATACCTTGTGCCTTATTTGGTTCTGCGCTAATCTTGTTATTAAGCGGCAAAAATAATGATCTGTATTTCCAAATTAGTCTGATAGCTTTATTAGGGCTATCGGCCAAAAATATCATATTATTGACCGAATTTGCATTGCAGCACTATAGAACTGGAGCTAGCGCTGAAGAAAGTGCGATATATTCTCTTAAACTCAGGTTTAGGCCCATTGTAATGACTTCGGTTACTTTTATTTTTGGTACCTTACCCCTGGTGTTTGCAACAGGTGCCGGAGCCAATGCCCAACATTCGGTTGGGATGGGGATTATCGGTGGGATTTTGGGTTCTGTTTTAATCGGGACTTTATTAACCCCCGTGTTTTTTGCGATGATTATGAAGCGGAGTAAGCGTTAATGTTACGGTTTTTTATTAATAATCCTGTATTTTCATCTGTAGTTTCAATTATTATTGTACTATGTGGCTTGGTGGCTATATTCAATTTACCTTTAGCCGAATATCCAAATATTGCCCCACCAACGATTACGATTAGTGCGCATTATCCTGGAGCAAATGCTGAAACCATCCAAAAAACCGTAGCATCCCCAATCGAAGACCAGGAAAATGGTGCTAACCAGATGATCTATATGAATTCAGTTATGTCGAGTAATGGGGATTATAATCTGGTAATAACCTTTGCTACCGGAACTAATTTAAATGCTGTGATTGGTGATGTATTAAACCGCTTAAATTCAGCATTGCCTATGCTGCCCCAGATCGTGCAAAACCTTGGTGTGACGATGCGTAAAAGTTCGCAAAACGTGCTAATGTCAATATCTATGCAAAGTGATGGGCGCCAAGATCAAGTTTACCTGAGTAACTATGTTTATCGTGCAGTATACACCGAGCTAGTCCGGGTTAAGGGGGTTGGCGATGTCGAGATGGTTGGTGCCAGAACTTACTCAATGCGGATCTGGATTGAACCGGATAAGATGCAAAAACTCGGTATTACCCTTAGCGAAGTTGAAAATGCCCTAAAAGAGCAAAACGTTCAGGTAGCAGTTGGGCAAGTTGCTGCTCCGCCTAGTGATGGTACCAGCTTAATGGCAATTAATCTGGTAGGGCAAAGCTACTATAGTGATCCAAAACAGTTTGAGCAAATAGTTATCCGTTCTCAAGGTACTCAATATATCCGGATTAAGGATATTGCGCGGGTTGAACTTGGCGCATTTAGCTATGATACTACCAATAAGTTGGATCATAATTCTACCATCGGATTACAAATTTACCTAGATCCAAGTGCCAACCAGCTGGCGGCTCATGAAGCAATTGTCGAGACCATGGAGCGTCTTGCTAAGCAGTTCCCGGATGGGGTTAGCTATACTATTTCATTTGATAATACTAAATTTATTAAAAAAGCGCTGTCGAATGTTGCGGACACTCTGCGTGATGCTTGTATTTTAGTGGTATTGGTGGTATTTCTCTTTTTACAAAAGGGCCGTGCAACCCTAATTCCGGTATTGACCATCCCGGTTGCGGTAATTGGAACTTTTGCCGGGATGTATGTTACCGGGTTTAGTATCAATAATCTAACTCTATTTGGCTTGATCCTCTCGATTGGTATCGTTGTCGATGACTCGATTGTGGTAATCGAGAATGTGGAACGGATTATGGCAGAAGATAAATGTACGGCCAAGGAAGCTAGTATCAAGTCGATGGAGGAAGTGGCCAGTGCCTTAATTGCAATTGTGTTGGTACTTTGCTGTGCTTTTATCCCTTCGGCGTTTCTTGGTGGACTAACCGGTATCTTATATCAACAATTTGCTGTAACGATTGCGATTTCAGTAGTGTTATCTGGAGTAGTCGCTCTAACGTTAACCCCAGCATTATGTGCGATTTTATTAAAAGAGCATAATGAGGAAGTTAAGCAACATAAATTTTTTGCTAAATTTAATCATTTATTTGAAAAATTGACCAATGTTTATATTCTGGCGGTAACTTTCTTATTAAACCGGCGTAAAACTTTCATGCTGGCATTTGCTGGCTTATTAGCCATTACTGGTTTAATATATTATACCCTCCCGGTAGGATTTATTCCTAATGAGGATAAAGGCTACTTTACTACCCAGATTTCATTACCGAATAATGCCTCGCTGGAACGTACCGAGAAAGTAACCGAAAGATATATATCATATTTACTTGGCGACAAGAATGTAGAAAATACAATTAGTTTGATTGGTATAGATGAATTGCATGCAGGCTCAATAAAGACCAATGTGGCAACGGTTACCGCAGATTTAATTGATTGGGATAAACGTAAAGCTGATGTAAATGATTTGATTAAAAAAGCTAATCAATACGGACTTCAAGACAAAGACGCGGTATTTATTGCTTATAACCAGCCTGCGATTGATGGTTTAAGTAATACCAATGGCGTTGAAATGTATATCCAAGATAAAGTAAACGGCGATTATATTGCGATGGATCGTTATGCAAAACAGATAACTACAACATTAGCCAAAAATCCATTAGTGGAACGGAGCTATTATACCTTTAATCCATATAATCAAGCTTATAGCGTTTTAGTAGATATTGATCGGGCCAAGTTTTACGGCTTGCAAGTCATGGATATTTATAATACGCTAGAAGCCAATTTTGGCCCGGATTTGGTTAACTACTTTTACCGCATGGGGGATCTATTCTGGGTTACGGTACAAAGTGAGTATAATTTCCGTAAAACCCCGCATGACCTAGACAACTTATATGTGAAAAATGAAAGTGGAACAATGGTTCCGGTAAATTCAGTTGTCAATTCAAAAATGGTTACCGCTCCAGATGTAATTGAGCGTGTGAATGACTATCTGGCGACCAAGATTGTAGTCGAGCCAAAAGATGGGGTAACGATACAGCAAGTTATGCAGCTAATGAAAGATACTGTAGAAAGTATTATTCCACGCGAATATAGTTATACCTGGTATGGTGTAAGTTACCAGCAAGAGAGCGGCGGGTCTACTTCTACATTTGCCTTTGCCTTTGGTATGGTAATGATTTTCTTAGTGCTAGCCGGGCAGTTTGAAATGTGGCGGCTGCCTCTGGTCGTGATTATGGGGATACCATTTGCATTATTTGGTGCTGGGGCTATCTTATTGCTGCGCGGCTTAGATAATGATTTATATTTTCAGATTAGTTTGATTACGCTTTTGGGACTTTCGGCTAAAAATTCGATATTGATTACAGAATTTGCGATCGAACATTGGCGCGAAGGTACGCCGACGGTTGAATCGGTGATAATCGCAGCGCGTCAACGGTTTAGACCTATTATCATGACCTCGCTGGCATTTATTTTAGGTGCTTTGCCGCTTGCTATTGCTCATGGCGCTAATTCAAATGCTGAACATTCAGTGGGAACCGGGATTATTGGCGGGATGCTTGGTTCAACTTTGATCTCGATTATCTTTGTTCCGTTATTCTTCGTCGTCATCATGGGTAACAAAAAACCCAAATTACATGATGAAGAGTGATTTAGATTAAATCCTTGGCCCCCACGTTTTAAAGTGAGGGCTGAGAGATTATTTTTGTAGAAAGTAGTATAAGCAGAACTTAAAGGTTGTGCTTATGCTTCTTGGTTTCTTACATGCTTGAAATGAAAGCAGCATAATAATTAATTATCCTTTTTGCAAAGGAGTATGTATTATGAATGCCGATATGATGGATTTTTTGAAAAAAATTCCAAAATTAGCTGCAAAGCGCAGTAAAGATATCTTACAAGTTAATCCAACAATTCACGATATTCGCCCTGACAATCAAAATGTCAGGATTAAAGTTTATGACTATAATGCTGAAGGTATTCATGATTATGACTTTGGCGATGTTCATCAATGCTTCCAATTCAAAAATAACGGTTATACCAGCTGGATTAATGTAGATGGCATCCGTAAGGCCGAAATCGAACAGTTAAGCCAGGAGTTTGGCATCCATCAGTTGCTGGTAGAAGATATATTAAGTTCTGGCCAGCGGCCTAAAATGGATGAAGTAGAGGGGATTCTATTTTGCCAGCTGAATATGCTTTATTATAATGACGAGTTTAATCAAATTGAAAGTGAACAAGTAAGCATCGTACTTGGCCGTGACTTTGTTATTTCGATCCAGGAAGATGATCGCGGCGATGTTTTTGATAGCCTTCGCAATAAATTGCAATTTGCCCAAAGCAAAGTTCGTCAGCGTAATGCTGATTATTTATTGTATAGTATGTTAGATGTAATAGTAGATAACTACTTTTTAGCAATGGAAAAGATTGCTATTCAGATTGAGAATTTGGAAGAGCAGGTAAGTAAAAGTAGTGATGAGCGCTGCCTGGCTTATTTTAATCACTTAAGAAAAGAATTGATTGTCCTTCGGCGTAACATTATTCCTGTGCGCGACTTAATTACTGGAATAATCAGAAGTGAGAGCCTACTACTTGAAGAGCGCAATACCAAATATTTTAAAGATATTAATGATCATATAACACAAGCTTTTGATTTAACTGAAAATTATCGTGATATGTTAGTAGGTATCCAGGAACTTTATATAAATAACGTAAACCTGAAACTAAACGAAATAATGAAGTTTATTGCCATTGTAACTTGTTTGATGGCGCCAGCAACCGTAATTGGCGGGATCTTTGGCATGAACTTCGATGTAATACCATATACCCACCATAAATTTGGTTTCTATGCGGCTGTCGGTTTAATGCTGATTATTCCATTATTTATGCTCTTTGGCTTCAGAAAACGTGGCTGGTTCTAATGATCTGCAAGCTATGGTTACCATCGCTAATGCCAAAGCAAAAGTTATATTTGGATAATTATTTATGACAATGGACGCATTAAAATCTGATTTGCGTAAGATCATGCGCGAAAAACGCAAGCTTATAGCTCCTGAAATTAAGACGCTAGCTATGCATCAAGTTAGGCTTAATCTTATGCCGTTACTAGCCAATGCCAAGAGGGTGGCAGTTTATTATAAAGCAGGCAGCGAGCTTGATCTTGGGGCTACAATTGATTATTGTTTAACGCATGAGATTAGTGTTTTTACACCTATTGCAACAAAAATTTCACGCCAAATGTATTTTGAGCAAGTATTGGCTAATTCTCCCCGTCCGGTTTTTTATCCAGAAAATTATATAGCTTATAATAAAATAACTGCAGATGATCTTGATTTAGTTCTACTACCGTTAGTTGCAGTTGATAAAACTGGTATCCGCCTAGGTCAGGGCGGTGGATATTATGATGCAACTTTAGCTAATTGCCGTACCAGGCCGCTACTTTGCGGGGTTGGTTATGCCTGGCAGCTAATCGATAATCTTCCACATGAATCATGGGATATCAAGCTTGATTATTTTGTCTCTGAAACTGGCCTGGTCAAGTTTTGTTGAGATTAGTCGATAAGCATGTTATTATTCTTCT
The DNA here is from genome assembly GCA_964386295.1 of uncultured Neisseria sp. Taxonomy (GTDB): domain Bacteria; phylum Pseudomonadota; class Gammaproteobacteria; order Burkholderiales; family UBA11063; genus Aquella. Next base: position 32,038 of record CAYLRR010000012.1, on the reverse strand, counting down.
AGCATGAAAAAATTAACTACCAATTCCGAGTATTGCTTCCTTCGTAACGCTTGGCTAATCGCCAAGCCTTATTGGTTTAGCAAAGATAGATATAAAGCAATCAGTATACTTGTGACAATAGTTACATTTAGTTTACTTGAAGTATATATGTCAGTCAGGCTAAACAAATGGAATAGCCATTTCTATAATGCCCTCCAAAATTATAATAAATCCGCCTTCCTGGCAGCTTTAGAAGAATATGGGTATATTATTTTCCTGTTTGCCATATTTACTATACTTGCCAACTATTTTAGCTCGGTTCTCGAAATACGCTGGCGGAGATGGCTTACCTACTTTTATCTAGATGAATGGCTGCAAAGTAACACTTATTATAATGCTCGCTTTACAGTAGAACAAGTTGACAACCCAGATCAACGTATCAGTGAAGATATTCGCGAATTTGTCCGCCAGGCAATATTTTTGTTTAATGGTGTATTGAAGTCGGTTACGACTTTAACCTCCTTTACAATAATTCTTTGGGGGTTTTCTGGTAACTTTAAGTTTACGTTTTTAAATTTAAAATTTTATATTCCCGGGCTAATTTTGTGGCTAGCAATAATGTATTCATTATTAGGTACTTATTTAGCATTTAAAATAGGCCGCCCATTAATAAAACTTGCATATGAGCAGCAGGCATATGAAGCCGATTTTCGCTATAGTTTGGTAATGATCCGTGAACATGCGGAGTCAATAAGATCATATAATGGTGGAATTGCTGAGCGGTCTGTTGTAGTAAATAATTTTAAGCAAATATTTAATAATTTTCTATTTTCTGCCAAGCGTGACGCAAAATTAAGTTTATTTAATTTTGTTAATCGACAAATTTCTACGGTAGTACCAATTATACTGGTATCTGGCAAGTATTTTAACCGAGAAATTACCTTAGGTAATTTAATGCAAATTAATTCAGCATTTTCCCAAGTACAATTTTCAATTGCCTATTTTGCATTTATTTATCCAACAGTTGCCAATTGGCGCTCTGTAATTATGCGTATTACTGAATTTGAAAATACCATTCATGAAGTTAGAAAGTTGCCAGTGGTACCAATAAAAATTGCTACACAAAAATATTTGGAATTAGTAAATTTCGGTGTCAAGTTACCCGATGGTCGGCAGCTAATCAGTAATCTTTCATTAACTTTAACATCTGGCGATAGGCTACTTATTACTGGACGTTCAGGAATTGGCAAGTCGACTGTGCTTAAAGCCATAAATGGGTTATGGCCATATTCTATCGGCAAAATAGCAAAGTTACCTGGATTACATACCTTATTCATAAACCAACGGCCGTACTTGCCGCCATTAGTTTTAAAAGAGGCAATTTGCTATCCAAAAATACATAATTTAGCCGATGATGTCAGTGTCAAGGAAGCAATGCGTAATTACGGCCTGGGCTATTTAGTAGATGAACTATACCATATAAAAGATTGGAGCCGGGTGTTATCGTTGGGGGAGCAGCAAAAGATCGCTTTTTGCCGAATCGCATTAAATAAGCCGGATATTGTATATTTTGATGAAACCAGTTCGGCTTTAGATGAGCTGGCAGAGCAGCAGCTATATGCGAGGATCTTTAAAGAACTACCATCTAGTTTATTCATAAGTGTAGGGCATAGATCAACCTTGAAAAGGCTTCATAGCAAAATTTTAAATTTAGATGATATGTTATAATTATAAGCTTAAAAACCCGTAGGAGCCTTTAAGTATGCAAGTATGCCATATAACTTCAGTACATCCCCGCTATGATATAAGGATTTTTGTCAAAGAATGTAAGTCAATTGCCGAAGAACATAATCTTTCCTTAATTGTTGCAGATAGTAAGGGCGATGAACTTAAAGATGGAATCAATATTTATGATGTCGGCAAGGTAAACGGCAAATTAAAAAGAATACTTACGGTGCCTAAACGAATATTTATCAAGGTTCTTGAATTAAAGCCTGAGGTTGTTCACTTTCATGACCCTGAACTAATTGGAATAGCTTATAAACTTGCTAAGCTTGGCTTTAAAGTTATTTACGATTCGCATGAAGATGTTCCCACCCAAGTTTTAGAAAAACATTGGATTCCTAAATTGATTCGGCCACTTATCGCCAAATTGGTGGATAAAAAGGAAGCGGCAACCTTACCTAATTTTGCCGGAGTAATCTGTGCTACTGACAAGATTGCAAGTAGGCTTGGTAAATATAACTCTAATACTATTACGGTATTTAATTATCCCAAACTAGCCGAATTTCAAATGAAAGAAGTTAATTGGGATACACGCCGCGACAGTATGTGTTATGTTGGGAGTATTTCGGAAGTAAGAGGTATAATTGACCTTATTGATTCGCTAAATATTAGTAAGTGCCATTTAGATCTAGCGGGCTTATTAAGTTATCCCGAAATGTCAGATAAAATGCAAGCTTCCGCAGGGTTTGAACATGTGACTTATCATGGAGTATTAAACCGTCAAGAAGTCTGTAACTTGTTAAGCCAGGTAAAAATCGGCTTTACGGTACTTCCTAAAACGCCTCCTAGTTATGAATCGTTACCAACTAAACTGTTTGAATTCATGATGGCGGGGATCCCTGTAATTTGTTCGGATTTTCCAATTTTAAAACCAATTGTTGAAGGTAACAACTGCGGGTTGATGATTCGGCCAAGTGATCCAAAATTAATTGCCGAGGCGACCTTATGGTTAATGAATAATCCTGATGAAGCAAAAAGAATGGGCGAGCGCGGTCGTGAGGCTGCTTTAAAATATTATAACTGGGAAGCTGAAATACCAAAATTATTACAGTTTTATAACCGTTTGAAATAACTTATTGAAATAATCCTACTATAAGTGAGGCGGCATTGATAAAAAAAACAATCTGGAAATTATTTAATTTATTGAATAAGTATATTGCTAAACCTAGAATGATAGTTGGTTATAAGCGAACTGATGGAGTTTATCTCACCCATACCCGCTTAAGTAATACCGTGGATATTATATGGCCTAGCAAACTTAATATTGATGACAATGTTTTTGTCTGGCATCATACAATTTTAGAATGTAGCCAAGGACTTAGCATTGAGGAAGGTTGTCAGATTGGGGCATATGTTTTAATTTCTACGCACTCTTCGCATATGTCGATTCGGTTATATGGCAGCCATTATATTGAGCATGCCGGAAAACATCACGGCTATGTCCGCGGTTCGATTAAGATAGGAAAGTATAGCTTTATCGGCCCGCATAGCGTGATTATGGCGGGAACTACTATCGGTAAGGGCTCGATTGTTGCAGCGTATAGCCTGGTAAAAGGTGAATTTCCTGATTTTGCAATTATAGCCGGTAATCCAGCAAAAGTTATTGGTGATACGCGCGAAAAAGATCAGAGTTATCTTGAAAAATATCCTGAACTTAAGAAATATTATGACGAATGGGCAAAATAAACTTATGATAAAGTTAGTGATAATTGGTTCTAATTCAATCCATTGCAAAAGATATATCGCTGGGGTTGCCCAAAGTAAACGTTTTAATATTAGTTTAATCTCAAATCATAAAATGGCCGAATTTCCCCAGCTCCCGCAAGTAACGCTTAATTTTGCAATCCATAATCTTAGGGCCGTAAATACAATCTATGATGAGTTAACCAAAATTGAACCAGATATAATACATATTCATCAAGCAAATAGTTATGCCTGGCATAGTATTCGGGCAATTAAGCGCTTAAAGAAACAGCCAAAAATAATCTTAACTACTTGGGGTTCAGATGTTTTGCTTTTGCCACGCAAAAACCGCTTATTGGCTAAAATGGTTCAGTATAATTTAGCTAATGCCGATGTTATTACTTCCGATTCATTATTTATGTCAGCTAGGATTGCTGAATTATTAGCAGGGGCGAGTAAGCCAATCCATACAATTAATTTTGGTATTCAATATTTACCTGAAATGCAGCAATTGGCAAAAAAAGAGAAAATAATTCTATCTAATCGCTTGCATCGTTCATTATACCGTGTCGACAAAATTATTAAGGCTTTTGCTAATTTAGTATCAGCCAAACTTATCGATGAAGAATATCGATTGATAATCGCCGGTGATGGTGAAGAAAACCGAAATCTCCGAGAGCTTTCTCATGAACTTGGCATAAATGATCGAGTCGAATTTACCGGCTTACTCGATTATGATTCCTTAGTGAATTATTATCAAAAGGCACAAGTCTTTGTTTCGGTGCCAAATAGCGATGGAACGGCATCAAGCTTGCTTGAGTCAATGGCGTATGGGTGCATTCCCGTGTTATCCAATTTGCCGGCAAATTTAGAATGGGTGCTAGATCAAATTAATGGATTTATTGTCCCTGGCATCGATGATCTGGAGGAGCAAATTTTGCAAGCGATCTTGCTTAGTAGCAATATCGAAAATTATCAAGAGTTGTACCAGTTTAATTATAATTTAATCCAAAAAAAAGCTACTTTTATTAACAATATCCAGAGTTTTATAGACCTATATTAATGAATTTATCCCAAATAAAAGCTAAATTACAAAGTGACTTTGCTATAGTACTTTTTGCTAATATTTTTTCTTACTTTATTACATTTAGTGGTTCGGTTATCTATGTAAGAATGCTTGGCAAACATGAGTTTGGCTTATATACTTTTGCGTTTAATATTATTTCCCTATTTCTGTTACTTAATGGCTTTGGCGCAGCAAGTGGCGTACTTCAGTATGTTAGCCGGGCAAAGAGAGAAGAAGAGCGCTTAAGCTACCTACGTTTTGCATTTCGAAGTGGCTTACTTTTCAATTTTATCATTAGCGTGGTTATAATTGCTTATGCTTTTATAATGCCATTACCTGTACCAGAAGCTAGACATGTACTATTGGGAATGGCCTTATTCCCGGTTGGGCGGCTTTATATTGATATTTTTCAAGCTTATTTGCGTGCATGCCAAAAAAACAAGTTACAAGCCCAATTTTCAATAATAAACAATACTATTGTATTAGCCGGTAATATAATTGGGATACTGTGTTTTCAATTATATGGATTAGTATATTTTACTTATGTTGGCTATATAGTAATGTTTATTTATTCCACATGGAAATTTGCGCTACCGAATATTTTTTCCAAGAGTAAATTTGAAAAGATTAATCGTCGGAGGTTTGTAAGCTATTCTTTTTTTACAACCTTATCAAACGCATTTTCTGGATTATTATTTGTGCTAGATATTTTTATTATTAGTTATGTAGTCAAAGAGCCAAAGTTAATTGCTACTTACCGTGTAGCGACAATTATTCCTTTTGCGATTAACTTTATCCCTAACCTGGCAGTTAACTATTATTATCCTGAATTTGCCAAAAATTCACATAACCCAGATAAAATACGGACGCTTGCCCGCTATATTAGTTCGCGCTTATTTATTTTCAGCGGAAGCGTCAGCTTATTCTTAATTTTACTTGCTAAACCCTTAATTACATTTATTTTTGGCAAGACCTATAGCGATAGTATCCTTCCTTTCCAAATTATTAGTTTTGGTTATTGGATTATTGCAAGTTTTAGAACTGTAAATGGTAATATACTTGCCGCGTTAGGCCAGGCAAAGTTAAATTTTTATTTGACTTCGTTAATTTTGATTGTTAACATTATTATTACTTATTTTATGGTAATTAAGTACTCGATTATTGGAGCAGCACTTGCAGTGGTATTCATGTATAGCTTCTCTTCATTGATTGGTTATTGTACTTTGAAGTTCGTGCTTCGTGATTTAAAACGGTATTGAGGCTTAAGCTTGTAGCTGCATTATAAATATTTATGAGTGTGTTATAATAGTGGGCTACAAAAAAGACAGTTAAGGTAAAAATAATAATAACGAATTAAGCTGAAAATAATATACTAAATCAGATTCTAAGTACAAAAGAGCTGTTTTCGTATCTGGCTAAGTATAAAAATCTTAGGGTGAAGCTCATTTTTCTTCATTCTATTTTAGTTTATAATTCAGATGCCTACCTCTTCCATTTAGCCTTTAGAGTTCTCAACATAGAAGATAAATAATTTGGATAAGTTTTATTTTTACTACTTTGAATAATCTTATCGGTTATTAATAGTTGTGGTAATCTTGAAAATATTAAATAAATGGTGTGATGAATATAAATGATAAATACAATTAAAGATAAAGTTGCATATTTGTTTAAATGGCAGATCGCAGCGTTGCTGCTTCTTGACTGCATCTTATTGCCTCTAGCCTTGTTTACAGCAGTTTGGCTTAGGCTTGGTGCAGAGTGGGACCATCATCTTGATCCCCATCTTTGGATTTTTTTTAGTACCCCGATCTGGACGATCCCTTTATTTGTTCAATTAGGGCTTTATCGGGCAATTATCAAATTTTTAGATGACAGAGTCGTCTACATCGTCTTTCTGGGCGTGACGGTTTCAGTCCTGATCTTGACGTTACTTGTTCATTTTGACCGTGCTTATGCATTTCCACGTAGTGCAATAATTATTTATTGGCTATTTGCGCTAGTATATATTGGCGGCAGCCGATTTATGCTAAGAGGTGTATTAAGGAAAATAGGTTATAATAATCAAGCTAAGACTGTTGCGATTTATGGCGCCGGTTTGGCTGGAGTCCAGCTGGCTAGTTCGCTAATTCACGGTAGTGAATATGCGCCAATGTTTTTTTTGGATGACGATGAAAGTAAATGGTTTAGTACGATACGTAGCTTAAAGGTATATCCTCCGCATATGCTTGCAAAACTCAGGCATATTTATAGAATTGATGAGGTACTATTGGCTATCCCCTCAGTGCCGTTAGGCAGAAGACGGGAAATCGTCCAAGAGCTGGAACGAAACTCCATATATGTAAGAACATTACCTGGGCTTGCAAGTATTGTTAGTGGTGAGGTTAAGTTTTCTGATATCAAGGATGTTGATATTGAAGACTTATTAGGGCGAACGCCTGTCCCTGCCAATCAGCAATTATTGACCAAAAATATTGTTGCTAAAGTAGTTCTAGTAACTGGTGCCGGTGGATCGATCGGTAGCGAACTTAGCAGGCAAATTGCGAATTTAAAGCCAAAAAGATTAATAATTCTTGATTCCTCAGAATTTGCTTTATATAAGATAGAGCAGGAGCTAAAGGAACGTTTTGCTTATGTTCCGTTAACGATTATTCTTGGAAATACTTTAAACCAAAAACTTGTTGATGAAGTAATCAAAACGTATCGTGTAAATACCATTTATCATGCTGCCGCGTATAAACATGTCCCAATGGTTGAAGCCAACCCTTTAGCTGGTATTGAAAATAATGCATTTAGTACCTTTGTGGTCGCTGAGGCCGCACTAAAGAATAAAGTCGATAATATGGTGCTCATTTCAACAGATAAGGCGGTACGCCCTACCAATGTTATGGGAGCGAGTAAAAGACTTGCTGAACTTGTATTACAGGCTTTTGCCGATAATTCTGGTCATACGATATTTAATATGGTCCGCTTTGGTAATGTTCTTGGCTCATCCGGTTCGGTAGTTCCACTATTTAAAAAGCAAATACAGATGGGGGGGCCAATCACGGTAACCCATCCAGATATAATTCGCTATTTTATGACTATTCCAGAAGCGGTAGAATTAGTTATCCAAGCCGGCAATATGGCAACAGGCGGCGAAGTCTTTGTGCTTGATATGGGTGAACCGGTAAAAATTGTTGATCTAGCAAGAAAAATGATCTATCTAAGCGGATTTACCGTAAAAGATGAAGAAAATCCTGATGGTGATATTGAGATTAAGTTTACCGGACTGCGTCCAGGTGAAAAGCTCTACGAAGAGTTATTGATTGGTGATAATCCGAGTCCTACTGAGCATGAGCGAATTATGAAAGCGAATGAGACCTTTATCCCTTTAACTGAACTTAAGCCGCGTTTATTATTAATGAAAGATTTTATCAATAGCGGTGAAAGTATGCAGGCTATCGATTTATTACATGAATTGGTTAAAGAATATCAATATATTGTATAATTAGTGATTAAAATTAAAATTGTTTTTTAAGAGGTGTTATGTGCATAACCGAATAATTTCTCTAGTTGGATTAGGGTATGTTGGTCTACCTGCTGCGGTAGCTTTTGGTAAGCAAGGACAATGCATAGGGTTTGATATTAATCCACAACGTATATTAGAATTAAAACAAGGTTTTGACCGTACAGAAGAGGTTACTACGGAGGATTTAGCGGCGACTGATATCTTTTATACTTGTGACATCAATGACTTACGTAAAGCTGATTTTCATATTGTAGCAGTTCCAACTCCAGTTGACGATGCGCATGTTCCTGATTTAACACCGGTGAAAAAAGCTTCTGAAACGGTGGGTAAGGCATTGAAAAAAGGTGATATCGTGGTTTATGAATCTACGGTTTATCCTGGAGTGACTGAAGATATATGTGTGCCGATTTTAGAGCATGTGTCAGGACTTCGTTGTGGTGAAGATTTTACTGTTGGTTATTCGCCAGAACGGATTAACCCGGGCGATAAAGAACGTAGTTTTACTACGATACACAAAATTGTGTCAGGCCAAGATCAGCAGACTTTAGATATTGTTGCTGCTGTATATAGTAGTGTTGTAACCGCAGGTGTTCATAAAGCCAGTTCAATTAAGGTGGCTGAAGCGGCAAAAGTAATTGAAAATTCTCAACGTGATTTAAATATTGCTTTCATGAATGAACTTGCTGTAATCTTTGACCGGATGGGAATTGATACCCTGGAAGTGTTGCAAGCTGCTGGGACTAAATGGAATTTCTTACCATTTAGACCTGGGTTGGTTGGAGGACACTGTATCGGTGTTGACCCGTATTATCTAACCTACCGGGCAGAGCAGATGGGCTATATTCCGCAAGTAATCCTTGCTGGCCGTAGAATAAATGATAATATGGGGCGTTATGTTGCCCGTAAAGGGATTAAACTATTACTTAAAGCTGGCCATGACATGACAAAATTGCAGGCTGCGGTATTAGGTTTTACGTTTAAAGAAGACTGCCCTGATGTTAGAAATACTAAAGTTATTGATATTATCCGCGAATTAGAAGACTATAATGCGACTGTATTTACTTGTGATGAGATAGCAGACCCAAGCGATACTATACACGAGTATGGAGTTGAATTTACTAAATTTGCTGATTTACCGCAAGTTCCACTTTTAGTACTAGCTGTTGCGCATGACATGTTTAAGAAAATGTCTTTAGATGAATTATTGGCTAAAGTAGAGCCTGGCGGTATTATTCTTGATGTTAAATCAATCTTACCTAAAGAAGAAATTCGTGCCAGAGGTTACACTGTTTGGAGACTTTAAAAATATGCAGTTTATTGATCTAAAAAAACAATATGAATTGATTAAGGATGATGTTCTAAGTGAAATTAATCAAGTACTTGATTCTGGGCAATATATCATGGGTGATAAAGTATCGGAATTAGAGAAAGTACTAGCTGATTACACTGGATCTCAGCATTGTATCGGTGTTTGCGATGGCACTAAAGCAATCTTAATTGCTTTAATGGCCTTAGGTATAAAACCAGGTGATGAAGTAATAGTACCTGCTTTCACTTTTATTGCGACAGGTTCAATGGTTGCATTATTAGGAGCTGTGCCGGTATTTGTTGATATTGATGAAAAAACCTACAACCTTGATCCTAATAAAATTGAGGCAGCAATTACAAATAAGACTAAGGCTATAATTCCAGTTAGTCTCTATGGTCAATGCGCAGATTTTGATCAAATTAATTTAATTGCAGCAAAATATAATCTTGCTGTTATTGAAGATGGTGCCCAAAGTTTTGGTGCCACTTATAATGGTAAAAAATCGTGTAATTTAACAACTATCGGGACAACCAGCTTCTTCCCCTCTAAACCGTTAGGTTGCTATGGGGATGGTGGTGCAATTTTCACAAATAATGAAGAACTGGCGACTAAGATCCGCTGGATCCGCGTACATGGTCAGGATAAACGCTACCATCATGCGGTTTTAGGGCTAAATGGCAGGCTGGATACTATTCAAGCTGGAGTTTTGCTTGCTAAAATGCGTGTTTTCGCACAAGAAGTGAAGCTGCGTGAAGAGGTAGCCAATCGCTATGATCAATTGTTGGCTGGCGCAAATTGCGTTACGCCATTTATTGCGCCTGGCTCGAAATCAGTCTATGCGCAATATACATTAGTAGTTGAAAACCGGGACGGTTTAATCAAACATTTGCATAGCAAAGAGATTCCAACTGCAGTGCATTATCCTCTTCCGCTGCATAAGCAACCAATTTTTGCCAATAATTATCATGGACAAGACCTATCTGTTTCTGATAATATTGCCGCAAAAGTAATCAGTTTGCCAATGCACCCATACTTGGATCATGCTACTCAGGATCAAATAGTTATGGCTCTTAAAGAGTTTATCTAAAAGACTGAAGAAAAGTATGAGTTTTTTTACATACCACATGCCTCCTTTTTTAACTGTATTGGGGGCTTTGTACATTTTGCCAGGAGCTTTGTACCTAATTGGTTTTGTCAAAGCCGGCTATTGGAGTGGGGTGCTGGGTGAAATCAGCAATATTATCCGAAAAAATCTTTTATGGGTTATATGTGCAGTCATAATTGATCTGCTAATCATTAAATTTTTGGATTTACCGTTTACTCTCTATCTTATTGCTCTTGATAAGGTTATTCATAGTTATACCTTCTGGGATTTCATCTGTTCTTGCGCCGAAGGCGGCTTTGTGGGTGGAGTTTTGTTTACTTTATTTATGCTAAGCGAGCATTTTCACTGGTCTAAACTTGGCGAAGTAAGTAAGATAAGCTTGATGAGTTCCATATTTGGTGGTCTGAGTAATGGCGTGCTCAAGTTTATTTTTAATCGTCAACGTCCTTCAATCGGTCTGGACCAATGGCATTTTTTTGCTTTTTTTAAAAGCGGTGGCAGCCATTTAGGCGATTTAATGTACGCTTTTAATAGTATGCCATCTGGGCATACCATTACTACACTATCTGCCGTAGTGCCATTTTATTTGGCTTATAAAAATAAACTTGTCCGGCTATTATTAATCCTATGGGCATTTATGGTTAACTTTTCGCGGGTTTATACGATAAACCATTGGCTAAGTGATGTTTTTATGGCAAGTGTCCTTGGCATTATTATTGGTTTTGCAGTGTATCAGGTTAATAAAAAAAGGATAGTTGAGTGCTAAATAGGAAATGGCTTTCGATTGGTTCTATTATCATCATAATAGGGCTAATATTTGCGAATACTCCGGTAATCGATAAAATTAGCAAAGCCCTTAGTCATGCACGTTCTCCTTCACCTACGGTTATTGCGGCAAAAGGGACAATTGAAGTAGCTTTTAGCCCAAATAATGGTGCAACTCAAACTATCATTAAAGCTATAGCTGAAGCTAAACAGTCAATATTGGTTTCGGCATATAGTTTTACTTCCAAAGATATAGCTAATGCTCTTGTAACGGCAAAAAATCGTGGAGTAGCAGTTAAAATAATTCTGGATAAAAGCCAAGTTGGCCGCAAATATTCTTCAAGTACATTTTTTGCAAACCAAGGCTTTTTACTGCGAATTGATGTAAAACATGCTATTTATCATGATAAAGTAATGATAATTGATGACAAGACAGTTGTAACTGGTTCATTTAACTTTACCAAAGCAGCAGAAGCAAAAAATGCCGAAAATGTATTAATTCTTCGCGATAATCCTGAACTTGCCAAACTGTATGCTGATGACTGGTGGGCAAACTGGCAGCAAGCAGTATCACGAACTGAATTTCTAAATAAATACCAATCAATTAAAAGTACTGAAGATGAGTAATCCCCAAGAATTATTTAATTTGTCTAAAGAAGAATCTGAATTAACTGCAGAGTTAAGCGCAGTTATTAGTGATGAAATTAAAGCTAATAAAGGTTTAATCCCGTTTAGCCGCTATATGGAATTGGCTTTATATACGCCAAGACTTGGCTATTACTCAAATCCTAGTTTTAAATTTGGTGCTAAAGGTGATTTTATAACCGCGCCGCTAGTTTCCAACTTATTTGGCTATACTTTAGCGCTCCAGTTACAAGAATTAATTAGCTTAGGTGTAAAGCCACAAGTCTTGGAATTTGGTGCCGGCAATGGCAAGCTTGCTGCTGACATTTTATCTAGTGTCGGAGAAGCATTGGATTGCTACTATATATTGGAATTAAGTGCTGACTTGATTGATGTTCAGTATCAAATGTTACGGCAAAAAGTTCCTGAATATCTGGCTAAGGTCAAATGGTTAACCCATTTACCTGAAGCTTTTGAAGGGATAATGCTCGCTAACGAAGTGCTAGATGCCCAACCTTGCGATTTAGTTCGCTTTGCCAACGAAAATATTTGCGGAGTTGGCGTTGCACTTCATGAAGATCGCTTTTGTTTCAAAAATTATACTTTGGACCAAACTAGGTTGGCGCAAGTCAAGGAATTAAATTTAGATTATTCTGACTATCAGACTGAAATCCATCTAGCAAGTGGCGGTTTTATCAGAAGCATAGCAACAAGCCTGAAGCGTGGGGCTGTCCTCTTAATTGATTATGGCTATGGTGAAAAAGAGTATTATCACCCAGAAAGGTCGACAGGAACATTAAGAGGTTTCTACCGTCAGCATTTGCTTGAAGATGTCTTGTGTTATCCTGGCCTAATCGATATCACTTCCAGTGTTAATTGGAGTATGGTTGCGACTACGGCGATTAGTGCTGGACTGGAATTAATCGGTTATACAAGCCAAGCTAATTTTTTGATAAATTGCGGAATAATCGATTATCTAAATAATTTACTTAATAGCATAGGTGATGCGAAGTACTTGCAGTTGTCAAACCAGGTAAATCGCCTTCTCTCTGTTAATGAAATGGGCGATGTTTTTAAGGTTATGGGTTTTATTAAAGGCCATGAGATTGACTCATGGTGTGGGTTTAAAGCTGGTGACCGTAGCTTTTCGCTATAAATTAATTGTTTATTTTTAAATCTTTATCGATATTTTGCTTAATGATGGCTTTTTATCGCGATTATAGTCAACAACTTTATTTGAATTCTAGTGCGTCGCAGCATATGAAATAGCAGCTTTGAAGCAATGATATGCTAATATTACCCCCTAAAAATTTGAAAGGATTGCTTGTATGTCAAATCTAGATACAACAAGTTCGACCAAGCATGGTTTTTGGCATATGCCTAAAACATTTTATGCTGTGTTATTTATCGAATTCTGGGAGCGTTTTGCATTTTACGGATTGCAAGCAGTAGCAGTGCTTTTTTTCATCCAAAAATTTGGTTTAAAAGAACGTGAAGCTACCGATTTATTTAGCTCTTTTTCAGCGTTACTGTATGCACTATTAGTTTTAGGCGGTTATTTAGGCGATAAAATTTTAGGCTTACGCAGGACATATTTTTTGGGAATTATATTCCTAATGATTGGTTATGGAAGTTTTGGAGTAGTTTCCAGCGTACATATGCTATATTGGGGAATGGGAATGGTATTGGTTGGTAATATTTTTTTCAAAACCAATGCTGGTAACTATGTAAACCGTTGTTTTAAACCGACCGACCCGCGTTTTGATTCAGCATTTACCTATTTCTATATGTCGATAAACTTTGGTAGTTTTTTTAGCATGATTATCATTCCATTTGTTGCACAAAAAACATCATATGGCTTTGGTATTGGACTATGTGGTATTGGAATGTTTGTTGCATTACTGTCATATTTTGCATTACGTAAGAAATTTGTTGATAGTGACAATGAGATTGGACGAGACGGTAGTAATAAATTTGTTTTGATGTTGGCTATCTCGGTTATTGGTATTATTGGCGCTTATGCACTTGGTTTATTACTTCGCAATCCTGCGTTAAGTAGATTAATCTTGTTTGCTGTAGCGGCAATTGTTGCAGTAATCTTTTTTGTTGTTCGCTCAAAATTACATGATGTTGAACAACGCGGTATGATGATCGCATTTATTTTATTGATCCAATCGATCTTATTTTGGGTTATGTATATGCAAATGTCAACTTCATTGACTTTATTTGCAGTACATAACGTGCGCAATGATATTTTTGGGATTACGATACCACCTGAGGTAACTCAAAGTTTTAATCCTTTTTATATTTTCTTGCTATCCCCGATCCTTGCCCATATTTATGTGAAGTCAGAACATAATGGTAAGCCAATTTCAATTCCCGGCAAATTTGCTTTTGGTATGCTAGTCTGTGGTTTAGCCTACATCTTACTTGCAGCAAGCTGTTTTTTACATGATGACAATGCAACCATTTCGATGGTATGGCTATTTTTAGCTTATGGCTTGTATTCACTTGGTGAATTACTAATTTCAGCAATTGGCCTTTCAATGGTTTCAAAGTTAATGCCTCTTCGCCTAGGCGGTTTTGCTCAAGCGGTATGGTTTGTTACTACTGCGATTGGTATGAAGCTAGGAGGGATGTTAGCCGGCTTTGGTGCTGTTGACGACACTCATGTTACTTCGAATCTGGCAATCTTAAATGGTTATCAAAGACTGTTTGCTGAAATCGGAATTGGAGCAACATTATTTTCATTTATACTCTTTATCTTTGTGAAGAAATTGGCCAAAGGTATGCGTGAAGTATTAGAAAATAAAGCTGATTAATATTTTAAGGATAAAAAAAGCACTTAAGATTTCTAAGTGCTTTTTTATTAATTATTAGCTTGATTAAGCTTTGCTAGGAGGCTCATTGCTAATTACCAAAGTAGCATAACCTTCTAAATTTAATTTGCGAATCTGATTAGGGACTATAAAATGGTCGCCTTTGGAAATTTGGTAACCATTCAAAGTTGCCGCACCATCAATTACGCTAACCAATAGATAAGGAACACTGCAAGTTAAGCTTACACTGCCATTTAAATTAATTTTGGCTACTTGAAAATGCTCATTGGCTGTTAGCGGTGTAAATACTGCGCCATCGCCAAGATTATGTTGTTCGAACATAGCGTTGGAACTATTCTGATGTGGGGCTTTAATTACACTAAATGCCTTATCCAAGTGTAGTTCACGTAACTCTCCCTTATCATCGCGTCTATCGTAATCATAAATTCGATAGGTAGTATCTGAAGATTGCTGGATTTCTAATACTAAAATACCTGCGCCAAGGGCATGCACGGTTCCGGTTGGTACATCAAAAAAGTCACCTGATTTAACCGTTACTTCTGTTAATAACTGTTCCCACTCCTGGGCTAGTGCCTTTTCCTTAAATTCGCTTTGGCTATTTGCGCTATGTCCATATACAATTCTGGCATCCTTCTTCGCATCAAGAATATACCAGCACTCAGCTTTACCTAAATCATTTTCAATCAACTTAGCAAACTTATCATCTGGATGTACTTGGACGCTTAGTTTACTATTTGCATCGAGAATTTTTACCATCAACGGGAATGGGCGTTTGGTATCTGTTGCAAAGATTTCAGGGTGTTCTGACCAAAGATGAGATAATGGCATACCAGCAAACTTACCATTTTTAATCAGGGTTTCACCACTCTTATGGGCGCTGATTGCCCAGCATTCACCGGTAAAATTGCTGGGGATTTGATAGCCAAAAGCTGATTTTAGTTTGTAACCACCCCAAATTCGCTCTTTAAATATCGGTTGTAAAAAAAGTATTTCCATGGTTGATTCTTTAAATAGTGTATATACGCGTTATTATATACTAAAAATCTTTAAAGTCTTGAATAAATCAAGGTTTCTAAGTGTTTAGGTTATCGTTGTGCCGTAAATATTGCAGTGATCTCTATATGATATAGTATTCATGAATAGGCTTAAATTAGGCTGATATAAAACAGCCTAATTTATTCCAACTATTTATACCTTTTGGCGCGCTGGGATATTACAGCTATTAGGATCTGGGTTTGCCGGGTCTATGCCATGTTTACAAATATAAATTTCAAAATCACGAAGTCCCTTGTTATCAAGGTTTTGGATAAAACCGCCATCTTTTTGCTCATTGGCAATATAAGTAATTAAATTGGTGCCAAAGTTTTCAGTTTTATATATTGAATTATAATACATCAGATATACATCAAACTGGTAATCAGTATCTTGAGAGGCATTAGTCAAATAAGCATAATTGTAAGTAGATATACCACTAGTACCATATGTAATACTCATAAGCCTAAAACTTAGCTGTTTATTATTTTGGTCAGAAATACTTAGGTTGATTGCTCCTGGTATATTACAGCTTCCATACGATTTAATAGTCGGGAGCATAGTCCCATTTTTATCGCCATTAGGAATCGGGTTAATTATTGTGTCATGCAGAGGGTCGGCTTCATTAGTGGCCAATTGTTTAGTACAAACTTCCTCATTGCTGTTATAAACACAGCTTGCCATTTGACCGCGAAAACTTACTTTGGCCTCTAACCCCGAATAATTAAAAATTTTAAATTTTAAGCTAGTCGTTGGGGTATAACTTATCGAATAGTCATTTGGGCACATCCCATTAGGAGTAGTCTGACAATTTGCACTAGCTATAAAAATTACGCTAATTACTGATAATTTTATCCTATTTATTAATTTCACTACAGGCCCTCTATCAAAAATTAAAAAATTTAAGTTAGCTAATAACGCCAATCCTGGTTAAGCTCAAGAGAAGAAATATGCTTGTATAAGTAAGTTTCTTTAGCCAATAGTGTAATGGATATTCTTTGGAATGAACAATAAGCAAAAATGCTGACTGATTTATTTGAAGGGAAATTTTCTATTCTGTAACTTAATACCAGACATTTTTATAATACAGCTATTAAAGTGCCGGGTATTAAGATTCTGTAATTTTGATTGGTTCTTTTATTTTAGCATAACAAAAACCGGCTAAGATTACCAAAATGCCGCTAATCCAAAAGACGACGTTATAATTGCTGGTTTTAGCAAGAACTATACCGGAAATCATTGGTGCAAGTGCCCCGCCTAGAAAATTAGCAAAATTTTGGATTCCGCCAAAAGTCCCGACAATTTCCTTTGGTGAAACATCGCCGACTAATGCCCACAGGACGCCAACCCGAGCGGATACAGCAAAAGTACTAATACAAAAAAGAATGACTGCTCCAGGTAATCCATGTACATAGTTGATGGGGATAGATGCGATTCCAGCTATAATACAGCCTCCTACAGCCGGAATCAGTCGGGCTTTAATTACATTGTAACCATTTTTAATCAAGTGGTCAGAAAGGTAACCACCTAACGGTACTGCAACTACGCCAGCAATAAATGGTAGCATTGTAACTAGCCCCGCTTCTTTTAGGTTTAGTCCGCGTTGATCCATTAAGTAAGTTGGTATCCAGGTAAAAAAAAGCCAAAATACGTATGAGCTCCCAAAATTTCCTAAATTAAACCAGAAGACGGTCTTGTTTAATACTAGTTTAGCAAGGTTTACATTAAGGTTTTTTTGTGGGGTTTCGGCGCTAATTTCTTCAACAATAAGGTACGCACTATCATTATGTTTATAGATCAGTAACCATGAAGCAACTACTATGAAACCGAATATCCCAAGAGTGAGGAACATTCCACGCCAGCCAAAATAGATAATTAGAAATGTGATTAATGGCGGAGCAAAGCCATTGGCTAACTTGGGGCCGATATTAATAATACTTGAAGCCAGACCTCGCGTTTCAGCATTGAAATAGCGCCGGGTTAAACTTCCGGCAATTACAAAAAAGGGAGCTTCGGCAATACCTAATATGA
This sequence comes from uncultured Neisseria sp., assembly GCA_964386295.1. Taxonomy (GTDB): domain Bacteria; phylum Pseudomonadota; class Gammaproteobacteria; order Burkholderiales; family UBA11063; genus Aquella. Next base: position 14,311 of record CAYLRR010000012.1, on the reverse strand, counting down.
TCCTAGTTAGATAAAGTTCTGCGAAACTGGATGAGAATCCTGCTGCAATTGTTGCAATAGACCAAATAACTAATGACCAAATATAAATTTTACTGATTCCAAACTTATCTATCAGCCAACCTGCGGGTAAGTTTGCAACTGCGTAGGGCCACATCCAAGCAGATAATAGCATTCCCCATTGAACAGGGTTTAATCCATATTCGCCACGAATGGAAGTCGCGAAGCCTAAGTTAACTCTGTCAATATAGTTTACAACTGCACCTACTAACAGAACAATTACAAGCTGCCAGCGATAATCACGTGACCAGTGAACCGATTTCATCAAAATTTATTACCTGCAAAGAATACTCTTTATTTGCTATTTCCTAATATAGACTCAATATATTGTGGCAGCTTAGTAGTTACATGATCCATACCTTGATAGTTTTTGAAATTGTTGAAAATTGCTAAGTCCTGGAGTGACTCGGTTGGTGGATTGGGGAAATATTCAAAGGCTAATCTTGCTTCTATCGCTGCTTGTTCGCCACCGACTTCACGAATTAATTCCAAGGCTATATCTAGACCACTAGATACGCCACCAGCGGTCCAGATTTTACCATCTTTAACAATTCGTTCTTCAGAAATGTCGGGATGGAGGGCTGAAAATTCTTCAAGCGCGCGCCAATATGTTGTGGCGGAACGGCCTTGCAACAGTCCTGCATGATAAAGTAAAAATGCCCCAGTACAAATTGAGGCTATTACCTTAGAGTAGCTTGCTTGCTTTTGCAAGAATTCTAATAGTTTACTGTTAACTGCTTGTTTAACCCTGCCACTACCGCCAGGGATTATAAGATAATCCAGATTAGGGGCATCTTGAAACGAGGTATCCACTTCAATCTTGATACGGCTATTGGCGCAATTAACCGAGTTGCCATCTTCACTGATTAGAATGATGTTTAAAGTAGGCTTTACTAATGACATCTGCCATACATCAAACAGCTCATACGGGGCGATAATGTCCATCGCCTGGATATCATTAAATAAAAGAAAGCCTACATTTTGCATATTGATTTCTCTTAATTAATCGCGTGAAAACTTGAATACATTGGTCCCATCTGTCGGTTTTAAGACTAATTTTAATGAGCTATCTTTACTAGCAACATCTTGCTGGCATGATTGGGCTAGTGCAGCTTTATCACTTGAATAGCTGAGAGTTACAGTTTGCACGCCTTTTTTGTGCATCCGCTTAACTATTTTATTAGATAAGTCGGCGCAGTCGTCAGCATATGCAATTAATGAAGAAGAAACTAGTATAGCTAATAATAATTTTTTCATTGCCTAATCCTTGGAGGGGTGGTTTCTAACTAATCCAAAGCATAACTAACTTAATTGAATATTGAGTCGGTCAGTTTGCATTTGGGCTTCTACGCTATTTTATACTATATTTTCCAGTCTGGCAGGAGAATTTTAGGTATAATTTAAACCACCGTAAGCGAGGACGCACCTACAGTAGTATGAGAAGTTCCGGCCGCGAGGCCGATCTTACCTGATAATATCGATTATACGCTAGATGTCTAGTTGTAAAACGCCATTGATATTCTTTGCCTGCAAACCAGGTGGAATCACTAACGTCGATGGATTACTGTTGCCGCCACCATCATTACTACAGGTTGCTGTTAAAGTTAAGGTTTTGGGATTATAAGTAATATCATGGCAAGTTTGTAAGTAAGATCCTTGAGGGTATGGATTAGGATTAGGGGCTACGTTTTGAGGAGTGATTAATGCACATGATTGTATAAAGTTTATATCACGGATTGAAGGTGCCAGATAGTTGTTATTTAGCCACGGGTTAAAGCCTGAACCATCGGTTGTTCCTTCTACAAACAGTAGGGCAAAAGGGTACGAGCCCCCGCCATCAACAAAAAAGTACATTTCGTTATCTTTATTCCAGCTGCCGGAGATAAACCTTGCTTGGCCAGAAGCCCAGGAACCTGAGCCATAAAAGATAGAACTTGGTCCAATATTTTCAATTCCAACTGCCCAAGATCCCCACATGCTTCCAGCGCAAGAATTTTCCCCTTCATTGGAACAGTCATCTAAATTATTATTAGCGGTATCATCCGGGCCATTAAATAACCCACGATGGCCATTAGTAATGTCTTCTACATAAGTAGTAATTGAACCATAAATCTGGTACTGACCATTTGTTTGCGAGGTATCAAGTGCACACATCTGGCCAGCACCTAAGGAAAAAGAAGATCCTGCTGGTAGCGGCTTATCATTCGAATCGACGTAGGGTCCCATTACTTGATATTGTCGTTGCATATTTGTCATATTGTAGATAATTATTGGCCCAGTCTCAGTTGTATAACTATCATCATTAAACCCAAAAAACAGCCAGTTAGCAACATCAGCATGAGCTGAAGTTGAGCTTATTATCATGGCCAACAAGTAAGTTAAGCTGCTAATAAAGTTTTTAAAATTTTTTCGCATTTGTTTTCTCCAAAATATTCGATATAAACTAAACTGGACAGTATTTTGTTTTAATTTGATTTTTGACGCTATAGTGATTTTGTTACTACTAGCGCAGATTTTAGGCTCTCACGTTAGCTAAATTTGCGTAACGTTTATTTTAATTAATTTCCAACTCAAATTTTCGATATGGGCGCAAAACTAAACCAATATTATCACTATAGCTAAAACTAGAGAAAGAGCTACTTTCAATAATGCTGATTAAATTATTGTCTAATTCTACATTACCGCTGGAACGATTAATCTGGACTGCAATAATCTTACCATTACTAAAGCCATGGCTATAATCAACAATTATATCTATAGTAGCTGAAAAATGTGGTTCTGGCATCTGTTTTAAAATCTGTTGAATTAAATTACGCTTATCTGATATTGATAAATTAATTACGTAACTGCTTTCAGCATAGTTATCCAGCGTTGGCTGTATAGGATTAGTAGCTATGGGAGTTGGAGTTGCTGGTTTTAAGCGGCTCTTTACTAACTCGGTACTAGCTGCCTTTTTTGCCGGCAAATTACTTATTCTCGAATTTAGCTTAGCTTCAGTTTTACTATTTGAATATTTAGAATGTAAAAACTGGCTTGGCGTGCTTTTCCTTAATTTTTGATCAGTGGGTTGGTTTAGTATATTTGGCCTTTGCACCTGCAAACTCGTAGGATTAATAAGATATTGCTGCTGACCTAACTTATTGTATGGAATAGCATAATGTTGGGGAAGACTATAAATAAGTATTATTAAAATTCCCCCATGCAAAACTAAAGATAGGTAAATACCAAGCTTATTCATTTAACAGGACTTATAATACCAGCTATGGTTAAAACCAAGCCTTAACCATGTTAAGCACATTAGTTAATAGGCTCTCTTTCTTAATATTTTTGTTTTTAGTCATGGTATTTGGATTAAAGTTTGGATTGTTTGTAATATGCAGAAATTCCGCCCAATAATTTGGACCAGACCCGCCGCCATCAATTCTGAAGCAAAAATTATTATTTGCAGCGCACATAATCGATTTATCACTATCATCAGTAGTTACTTCTAAATTACTGGAGAAATTAGCAAAGTTTACATATCTAGAATAGTCACCGCCATCATAGCCGCCCCAATACCTTAACTGGAATTGATAACTTTCACTAGTATCAAATTTGTTAATCACTGACATAGAAACCCAGAAATCTGGTAAACTACTTGAGAAAGTATTTAGTTCATATATGCTGCTACTTTCGTTCATATTCGTAGTATTAAAATTACCTTTAGACGTAATTAATAACGTATATTGTGCTGGCATATTAGTATAATCAATAGTCAGGTCTTCATTGGCTTGGTTAGGATCCGGACTAGTATTTGGTGGAAATGTTACACCATATGCAGAGATTGCCGTTATCAAGCAACTAGAAATCAGCAGCTTTTTAATATTCATATTGTTACTCCATTTATTTAATAAACATAAGTTTATTGTTTTGAACCTTTCTAATTGTGAATAGCTTAATCAGCACACACTAACTTGCCATTACCATTATTAACTGTATTATTTGGACAGCTAGTATAATTAATCATAGAAATCACAGTTTGGCATATATTTCCACTGCCATGTGGGTTAAAAGGGTTTGGCGGAATAGGAACACAGCTAGGATTAACTTTACACATTGCAGTCAGGATACCAGCTTGAGTATCAAGTTTTTGCACGGTACAAGAGTTGCTCCAATTTCCTGGAACTATACTTGCTGGCGTTGGGGGCGGAGCTGTATTTCCGCAGCTGCCCGTACCATTCCCACTACATTGTGAACATTCAGTAGCGTTAGTATAAATGCTGGTTAAATTGGTTCCGATTGAGCTAAAAGCTGCATTAATTTCACCAAGGCTTGCCTGCTGTGGAATGAATACCAAGCCTAGGATGGTATTTGCTGTCGAGTTAGCACTATAGGGTAATAAAACTCGCGAAGCCTGTGCAGAGGTATTATCTTGTACGGTAGCTACATTAGCAGAATTATTGGTTACTAAATAGTAAGGATTATTACCACTTCCATTTAATGCTGAATCTAGGCCAATTGCCACCTGCGGATTAGCATTGCTGTCATAAGCAGTATACAAATCTAGTGCATTTGAGAAATTAGAATTAGCTTCAGTTATTGGATAATTATTTTGCTGGTTTGCGGTTACAAAATTAGCTGACCCTTTAGATACTCGACAATACCCACCTGGGGCTAGGCTTATATTATTTAAAGTATCGCCATTAGAGTTGACTGGAATACTGAAACTAGCATTTTTTTGACTAAAATTAGTTAATACAATACCAGTTTGCGAAGTATTGCCAACCGGCGTAGTTGGTAGCGGCGGTTTAGAAATTGTGCGTAGGGCAACATCAGTAGCATAGCTCAATGTGGCTAATTGATCAGTATAATCAATGTTAAGTAAAATTGCAGAATCTGGCTGATGAATATTGAGTGCATTTAATAAATCGCTGCTTTTTATTTCTGGATTTGCAAAATCACTTAATTCGACAGTTACTGAACAACTATTCGTTGAATCAGTTAACTCTACTTGATTCGTTAATTGATTATCAATGATCGTGTTGCCAGCTGTACCATTCTCTGCATATATATTTACATAAATATATGGAATACCGCTTGCAAAATTAGCGGTTAACATTGCGGTAGAAGCCGGCGTGTTGGCTTGGTTTGCATCGAGTATACCGTTACTCGATAGTGAATAGGGAATGCTTAAATCAGTCTGATATTGGCCTAAAGTAGTACCGCCCCCAGACGTTGTTGTCTTTAGCAAATTCTTCGATGGAGAAAAATAGGCTGAGAAAGTTAAGTTTTCTTCTTGTGGATTTAGGGTTATTAATCCTTTGGATCCGTACCTTGACGCATATACCAGTTCATTTAAATCATTCATGTTGGAAAGTTCTTTGGGAAGAAATCCATTCGAATCTGTCACAATTTGACCAGTATCTGCATTAATCAACTCAAATTCATTAGCATCAGCTAAATTATTAGTAAAAGAATAGTTGTAGCCGTTAACTGCCGCTACATCTGCTTCAACAGCTGCTTCAGGCGCGAAAAATCCAAAAGAGCCCGACAATATACCAAAAGCTAATATTGCCCAGCTTAAATTATTAAAAGGATCTGTGGTTCCATAACGATAATTGAGCGTAAAATTAATTGGATGGGTTTGCCCGGTTTTATCAATACAGCTGGTAGCGAAATGATCATTTTCAGAGTTTAGTATGCTTGGTATTACTCTAGAGTATTCTTGCGAATTAGGCATAAAATCAAGTCGATTTGCTGCCAAGCTCGACAAGGCAGGATTACCCAATTGGTTTGCATAGTTATTGGTGCTAATGCTTAGCGGTAGTGTCTGCGGTACGCATTTATATTGTGAAGTGTTGCATGAAGCGCTATTTAAGACAACCGGGCTACCAATGGTGTTTTTTACTAACACATTTACATTTCCACTACCAACGTTACTATCTGGTAAACCTTGTAAAGTAATTGAATAGGAATATGTTTCTATACTTATGCCACATAAAATTAAGAGTATTTTTTTATATTTTTTGAGATTAAATAATTGCATGATTGCTATCTGGTTCCTTAATGTATTTAGTTAGCCTATGGAATTTATAGACGCTACTTTATATTAAGTTGTTTTTGCTAGTATATAGTGATTTTGTCACAATCTGTCATACGTATAAAAACTGCTCAAACAATAGAAATTTATACATTACTTGACAACTCCAACTAGAGTGGCAGTCCCTGTAGGAAGAATCGTCGGATTAAATTGTTCAATAGTTTGGTAGGCTTTATTGTTACTGACTAATTGTTCATTTTTATTTTGTATTCGGTTTTTCAAAAAAAGCTCCCAGATAGCTATACTCAGCAAAAATGCTGATTTACACTTTTTTTGCTAGAAGTTATACTAATCCCATGGCACGAAATGCCAATAACTATTTTTTGATAGGGTAATGTTGTGATGAAAAAGATAATGAAATTATTGGAAAAATTTGTCCAGTTAGCAGCTGAAGCAAGTAACCTTGAAGCAAATACTTATATCTTGGCCTCACGCCGAATCTCGGTTTTTCATTATAGGAGTCCTACCAATGTTAAACCAAAAATTAGAGGAAAAGTAAGCTACTAGCCATTACGAAGTGACTTTAAGATTTTGCTAGTTGACTGTAATGAATGCAATTTTAGGCATAGATTTAGGGGTTAATACTCTTTCTATGAATAAGTTATTTGATAAAAAAAGGAAGATTAAAATGACAGAAGTAATACATAGCCAGACTAAATTTGTTTGGTTTAACTATAATTACATGGTTCAACAAAAAAATAACCTTAAAAAAGCTTCGGCATCGATTTTATTCAGGATTAAACGTTGTATTAAATTAATTTTTAGTATGGATGATTTAACTACCGAAATGCATATCAAACGTTGTAGAGCGGCAAAACATCACGGCAATTAAATTAGTTGCAAGGTCTTAATTCCTAAATGCTAATTTAGCTAACACTTTGTATTTTTGCTATAATTATTGGTTCTACGCTGGTAATTTTAGGGCATTAGATGAAGTTAAAACAAATTAAGCTATCTGGGTTTAAGTCATTTGTAGATACTACCTTGGTTGATATATACGGTCAATTGGTTGGTATTGTAGGTCCAAATGGCTGCGGTAAATCAAATGTGATCGATGCCGTTCGTTGGGTCTTAGGGGAATCCTCGGCCAAACAGCTTCGTGGTGAATCCATGACTGACGTAATTTTTAATGGGTCAATCAAGCGTAAGCCAATTTCTCGGGCAACAGTTGAGCTGGTATTTGATAACAGCCAAAAATCTTTATATGGCTTATGGAATAACTATGATGAAATTGCAATTAAGCGCTTGATATCACGCCAGGGAGAATCCAGTTATTATATAAATAATCAGCAAGTTCGCCGAAAAGACATAGCCGAATTATTTTTGGGGACAGGGGTCGGGACCAAAGGCTATGCGGTAATTGAGCAGGGGATGATTAGCCGGATTATTGAATCTAAGCCAGAAGATATGCGTTTATTTATCGAAGAGGCAGCCGGAGTCTCCAAGTACCGAGAGCGGCGCAAAGAAACCTTGCAGCGATTAACTGATACCCAAGAGAACCTACAACGCTTAGAGGATATCCATAGCGAAATAATTAAGCAATTAACTAGTTTGCAAGAGCAAGCTAAAGTTGCCGAATTATATCAAAGCTTAACTAATGAATTAAAGCATGCGCAAACCCTTAGCGTAGCGATCAAGATTGCTGATTCCAGCAAAATTTTAAATGAAGCCAACCAATTTATTTTGCATTGTGAAGAAGAGCTAAAAGTCCTCGGCTATCAATTAGAGGAAGTAAATACCAGCCTTAGCAATGAGCAAGAAGCTAAAGTTGCCAAAGAGCAGGTACTTCAGGATTTAATGCAAAAATTCAACGATTATCGAACAAGCCTGGCTAGGGTTGAAGAACGTTATAAGCATTATAGTGAATTGTTGAAGCGTTTTGAGACTGAGTCAGTTGATCTTGCTGGCAAAGAGCAAGAGCTAGAGAAAGATATACTTGAATTAGCTGAACAAAAAAAACTACTAAACGCTAAAATTGAAGAAAACCAGCTTGAGCTTGGCGAACATGAAATAATTCGGGAAGAGCAACAATTAGTAGTTGCCGGCAAAGAAGAGAAATTTGCTGAAATAGCGCGAATTGCAGCTGATCGCCAAAGCGAAATAAATAATCTAAAACATGAGCTGGATTTATGCCAAAACACCTTAAACCATAAGCGTCAGCAAAAAAGCAATTTACTAAATCGCCTATCTAGACTTAAAGAAGAAACTAATGTTCTTGACTTTGATCAAAACTATCATTTTATCAAGGAAGAAATTGAGTTAGTTAGTGAAGAAATAGCCAATTGTGAAATCCAACTTGAGGCAAAAAATAGCCTATTAGAAGAACTGCATAATTCAGAAAATGAACAGCAAAAGCTAGTAGCCCAAAGTCAGCGTACGCTAGCTATGCATGAAGCAAAAATTAAAACTCTAGCCCAACTGCTACAGCAAAGAGAACAGCCATCTGATAGCAATATCTTAAAAGATATCGCTCTATTACCAGAACTATGGCAGCAAATTGAAGTAACTAAAGGGTACGAAGTAGTTCTTGAAGTTGCTTTGAGTCATTTATTGCAAGCAAAAGTGATTAATGATTTAAGCAAAATCAGCAATCTTCCAGAGTCCCAACTTGCTCTTTGGCTACAGTCTTCTGATGAAGTGGAACCAAGCCCTGGAACCTTGAGTGCAATGGTAGCCGTCAAAGACCAAAAAATTAAGAACCTTTACCGATATTTAAACCAGTATATAATATTAGATTCTTTAGCCAGCAAAGATAGTTTAGACCCTAGTAAGACATACATAACACTTGATGGTCACCTGGTAACTCAAGATTACATTGTTTACAATAAAAGTGAGAACATAAACCATCTGTTACAGTACCAGCAAGAACTTATAGATGAAGAGAAGCTTCTGCAAGAGGCCCAAGATAGTGTAAATTCAAGTGAAGCTGAACTTTCAGTGCTTCAGGCTCGGATTCAGGCTGCACGTAATGATTTAGTTAGTCTAGATGGCAAGCATAAACGATTAATAACTAAAAAACATGAACTGCAATTGGAGTTTACCAAGCAAGAACAAATTTATGTGCAAAACCAACGCCACCAAGAACGCGTGGTGCAGGAGTCAGCCCTACTTGACCAAGAGATTTTGCATTTAACTTCGGAAATTGAAGAGCTTGAAATAAAGTTCGAAGATAAAAACTTGTTACGAGAAGAAATGTTACTCGATAATCAAGGCATAGAATTACAGAAACTAGATAGCGAAACTTCATTGCAGCTAGCTAGAAATAAGCTGCAGGAATTTGATAACCGCGCAAATCAACTTATTATAGATAATCAATTATTAAAGCAGCAAATCACTAGCGCGCAATCATTGATTGAAGATAAGAAATTGCAACAGCAAGCTGCAAGGGCAAAGCTAGCTGAACTTACCAATGAACGGCAAAGCTTTAATAGTAATGAGCAAGCTCAAGAAATTGTTGGCTTGCAGGAACAGATTGCTGGGGTAGCAACCCAGATGCAAAAAGTTCAGGAAGAAGTAGATACACTTGCGAATAAGATTATTAACTTGAAAAATAAGGCAGGATCCTTAAATAATAATTACCAGCGCAATTTGGAAAAAATTAATCAGACTAAATTTAAGCAGCAAGAGCAACAAATTCTTTTATCAACTTATCAAGAGACTCTTGCTGGCTTAAACCTTGCACCAAGTGAGTTAACTGAGCATTTAAACCAAAATAGCTTAAGTTTGGCAGAGTTAGCCAGCAAGATAAAGGATCTGGAAACAAAGATTGCCGGCCTTGGGCTTGTCAATCTTAAAGCAATAGAAGATTTGGCAGAGGCTAATAGCAAAGAGCAGGAATTAGTTAGCCAGCTAGAGGATTTACGTTCGGCAATTGCCAGTTTAGAATCAGCAATAGAACATATTGATAGTGAAACTCGTAAACTGCTTCAGGAAACTTTTGGTAAGTTAAATGAGGCAATAGTAATATATTTCCGCACTTTGTTTGGTGGCGGAAATGCAAAGTTGGCTTTAACGGATAAGGATATTTTGGTTGCTGGGGTGCAAATTTTTGCTGAACCACCAGGCAAAAAGAATTCAACCATACATTTACTCTCTGGTGGGGAGAAAGCTTTAGCTGCAATGAGCTTTATTTTCGCCTTATTTAGCTTAAATCCTGCTCCGTTTTGCCTTTTAGATGAGGTAGATGCGCCATTAGATGATGCAAATACACAGCGTTTTTGTAACTTAGTTAAAGAGTTGTCTTCAAGGACACAGTTTGTGTATATCTCACATAACCGCCTGGCCATGGAAATGGCAGATCAGTTAGTTGGCGTTACAATGCAGGAAAAAGGCGTGTCTACTGTTGTTAGCGTAAGCCTGGTTGAAGCAGTCAAAAATGCTGAAGCTACTACTGAGGCCTAATTCGAAGAGTGCAAGGGACTTAAAGATAAGTTATTTGATCGGATGGAAGAAATATTATGGAAATAGAATTACTAGATAACTTTAAAGGCAAATGCTTGATTGCTATGCCTACACTTCAAGACGATATTTTTTCGCAAAGTGTTATTTATATTACTGAGCATAATTCTGCTAGTGGTGCAATAGGTGTAATTATTAATAAGAATTTGCCTGAAAAGAAACGGCAGTTAACAGCAAATTTCGATTTTGCAAAATATAATAATCAGTGGAGTAATATACCATTTTATTTTGGCGGGCCAGTGGAACTAAGTAGCGGTTTCATTCTGCACCAGGCAGTGGACGATAGTTCAGCTTTGGCTTTAACTGGAGACCGTAATAAAATTCATCAGTTGGCTACAGTTGGTGAAGTAAAACCCTGGCTATTAACTGCAGGCTATTGTTTATGGGATGGCTTTCAGTTAGAGCATGAGATACGCAATAATAATTGGTTAGTGCTAGAAAATTCAGTTTTCCAGCTTTTAGGTCACTACTCCCCGCAAGAACGCTACAATGAAGCGCTAAAAATGGTTGGTATTTCTACATTAGCCATGCTTGACTTTAATGGTGCGGGTAATGCCTGAGAGTTTCAGATAGCGAGGATTTTATTATTTCAACACATCTTAATTCAGAAAATAGGCAAAACGTGGCTGCCCAGACTATAATGGCTTTTGATTATGGAGACTCCAGAATTGGGGTCGCTATTGGTAATCTAATGATAAAGATCCCTCATCCATTAGTTACTATTGAAGGTGAGGGTATGTATGCGAAGATAGATCAGTTAGCAATATATATTGACAAATGGCAACCGGCAGTACTCGTGGTAGGTATGCCTCATTTTGCAGATAATCCACAAAAAATTCAACTTATTAATACAATTAATAATTTTGTAAAACGATTAAAGCGCAAGTTTAACCTTCCTGTCGAGATTGTTAATGAGGATTATAGTTCTTCTCTCGCTGCAAGCCAGCTTAAAGAGCAGGGTGTTTATGGAATTGAGCAAAAAGGCAAGCTAGACCAGCTTGCTGCTTGTTCGATACTATTATGCTATTTTAGCCAAGTGGGGGATTAGTCTATTCCTCCTTGGATAACTTGTGGTAACAAGCGCTTGAAAAAGTGATATAATTCTCATCACACGATTTTTCTATATTTTGAAATAAAATGATTTTTGATAAAAAATTTGATGTAATTGTAGTTGGCGGCGGACATGCCGGAACCGAGGCTGCTTTAGCTTCTAGCAGGATGGGCTTGGCAACTTTATTATTGACTCATAATATTGAGACATTAGGCCAAATGTCTTGTAACCCGTCTATTGGTGGAATTGGTAAAGGGCATTTGGTGAAAGAGGTGGATGCTTTAGGTGGTATTATGGCATTAGCTGCTGATCATAGCGGCATTCAGTTTAGGATGCTAAACTCAAGCAAAGGGCCGGCAGTACGCGCTACACGCGCCCAGGCAGACCGAATCCTATATAAAGCTTATGTTCGCCATAATTTGGAAAACCAGGAAAACTTAACTTTATTTCAACAAGCGGTAGACGATTTAATTATTGAAAATGACTGCGTTACTGGCGTAATGACACAAAGTGGTATTATCTTCAAATCTGGCGCGGTAGTTCTTACCTCAGGAACTTTCCTTGGGGGGCGAATCCATATCGGATTACAAAACTATGTAGGTGGGCGTGCAGGTGATCCAGCAGCCATCCGGTTATCGGAAAAATTACGTGAATATGATTTACCGGTCGGGCGCTTAAAAACAGGTACTCCACCTCGTATTGATGGGCGGACTATCGACTTTAGCAAGCTTGAAGAGCAGCCAGGTGATACTCCTACACCCATATTTTCCTTTCGTGGTAAACTCAGTGATCATCCACGGCAGATTTCATGCTGGATAACGCATACTAATTCAGAAACCCATGAAATTATTCGTAGTGGCTTTGACCGTTCACCAATGTTTACTGGTGTGATCGAGGGTGTTGGCCCGCGCTATTGTCCGTCAATTGAGGATAAAGTTAATCGCTTTGCCGAAAAAGACTCACATCAAATCTTTTTAGAACCTGAAGGATTAACTACAAATGAGTATTATCCAAATGGTATTTCTACATCATTACCATTTGATATCCAGCTAAAATTAGTCCACTCCATGAAAGGGTTAGAAAATGCGCATATCCTACGCCCTGGTTATGCAATTGAGTATGACTATTTTAACCCGACCTATCTAAAGTCAAGCTTGGAATCTAAATTGATTAAAGGTCTCTTCTTTGCCGGGCAGATAAATGGTACTACCGGCTATGAAGAAGCTGCCGCACAGGGGATATTAGCTGGAATCAATGCCGGGTTACTGGTTCAAGAAAAAGATAGCTGGTGTCCACGTCGAAATGAAGCATATTTGGGGGTTTTGGTAGACGATTTGATTACCAAAGGGGTTAGCGAACCTTATCGGATGTTTACTTCTCGCGCGGAATACCGCTTGCAGTTACGAGAAGATAATGCTGATTTACGCTTAACGGAAATTGGGCGCAAATTAGGTGTTATCACTGATCAGCAATGGGATGCTTTTTGCTATAAGCGCGATAGTGTTTTTGGCGAAATTGAACGTCTTAAAAAAGTCTTTGTTCACCCACAAAATATTAACAATACTCCTGCTGAAGCCATTTTCGGGAAACCTCTTGATCGGGAGTATTCATTACATGATGTATTAAAGCGGCCAGAATTGACGTATAATGATTTATCACGCCTGCCAGGCTTTGATAAACCGGTTAGTGATGATGAGCGAATATGCGAACAGGTTGCAATTCAGATTAAATATGCTGGTTATATTTTGCGCCAGCAAGAAGAAGTTGGCAAACAGGCATACCTGGATGATATCCGTATTCCTGCGAACATTGATTATAGTAAAATAAGTGGCCTATCTGCTGAGGTGATCCAAAAGCTTAAAAAGTTCTCTCCGGAGAATCTTGGTCAAGCTTCGCGGATTTCGGGGATAACTCCTGCTGCAATTTCATTATTACACGTATATTCTAAGAAAGGGTTCCCACGGTTATGATCCACCAGCATGTCAAGCGAATCAGACGTAAGCACGTAAAGGAAATAATGGTTTATGGTATTGTCGGGGTTACCGCTTTAATTGTACAGGATTTAATCTATTACTGCCTACATAAGTATCTTGGCGTCTTTCCTTCCGTTTCAATGATATTTGGTAGTTTTGGCGGTATGCTGGTTTCATATTACGGCCACATAAAATTTACATTTAAAAAACATCGTTTCTCCAAGCGTGAATTTACCAAATTTGTGGTTACAGCAATAATAGGCTTATGCATTAACGTTGGTGGTGTTAGAATATTAACCAAGATATTCATGTTAAGTCCTGAATATGGTTTAATCCCAACGCTAGTTTCTCCTTTTGTTACGTTCCTGATTAGCAAGTTTTGGGCTTTCCGTTAATCTTTGCTAACTATGCTAAAATAGCTATCCCAAGCTGGCTATTTTAGCTATTCAAAATCTGCAGAAAATAGCAAATTCAGTATCATACTTTATTGTTAATTCAGCAAGAATTATATTTTACGCAGAGAATATCCTCCAATATTAGCGAGTAATAACTTCTATGCAGATAGCACTGCTGGAGATTACCCTTCCAAAAAGTCAATACTTCCTCCAAAAATTGATATTTTACTAATTCCTTCTAGTTCTTAACAGAATTCCAAAAACGCTATTGTCTAGATTAAACTTAATAATACATAAT
>CAYLRR010000011.1:0-128912 GCA_964386295.1 uncultured Neisseria sp. | reverse complement strand
AACGCACGTACGGTGGTGTGGGAAGTCCCGCCTGTGAGGGCGGTCTTACCCGATTTTACTCTCGTGTTAAGATTAGAAAATGTAAATTTGAGTTAAAAATCGGCTAAACTATATTAAATAACTCTATAGAGGGTAACAACATTTAAAAAAAGTTTAATTCGCGTGAGAGTAAGACAGGATAATTTTTACCATAAATCAGATATGCTACAATCACTAACTACAAAAATTTTGTATATAAAGAAATATTAAAAGCATGGAATTAATCGAAGCTATCAAAAAAAGCCAATCTACCTTTACCCGATATTGGTTAAGCCAATTAAGTCGATTAAGTGAAAATTCGCCTAAGCACGAAATTTTGCTCAAAAAAATCAATTATGAACTTGAAAACATCAAAAAGCGTTCAGAACTTATCTCCCAAACTAAGATAAGCTATCCTGAAGAATTGCCAGTTAGCCGCGAAGTTACAACTATAAAAGAAATAATTGCTAAAAATCAAGTTACAATAGTCTGTGGCGAGACCGGATCAGGCAAAACAACGCAATTACCTAAGATTCTACTCGACCTAGGCCTTGGTAAGAATGGAGTAATTGGTCATACCCAACCACGAAGAATTGCTGCAAAATCATTGGCTTCAAGAATAGCCAGCGAACTTGGTAATGAAAATAATACATCGGGTTTGGTCGGCTATAAAATGCGCTTTCATGATAAGACTGAGCGTCATACTGCAATAAAGCTTATGACTGATGGAATATTGTTACAAGAGATACAACAGGATAAACTATTATTGCAATATTCAGCATTAATAATCGACGAAGTGCATGAACGCAGCTTAAATATTGATTTCATTTTAGGCTATCTTAAGGGATTATTAGCTAAACGTGATGATTTGAAAATTGTTATTACTTCTGCAACAATTGAAAATGAGAAATTATCCAAGTTTTTTAATAATGCTCCAGTCATCAATGTATCTGGTAAAACTTATCCGGTGGATATTATTTATCAGCCTTTAGATGAAGATAAGGATAACTTAAACATTCATCAAGGTATTTATCAAGCTATTTGTGCTCTTTTGAATATTGAACGTGGCAATGGTTTGATTTTTCTGCCAGGTGAAAGGGAAATTAAAGATTGTTTAAGTTTTTTACGCAAAACTGAACTAAAGCATTATGAACTTTTGCCTCTTTATTCGCGGCAGAGCAATGAGGAGCAGGCACAGATATTTAATAACAATGGCAAGTTAAAAATCATATTGGCAACAAATATTGCTGAAACTTCTCTAACTATTCCAGGGATAAAATTTGTAATAGATACCGGTATAGCACGAGTTAAACGCTATAGTGTCAGAAACCGGGTAGAACAACTGCAAATCGAAACAGTTAGCCAAGCCAGCAGCCGCCAGCGAGCAGGACGAGCAGGACGAATCAGTCATGGCATTTGCGTTAGGCTATTTAGTGAAGATGAGTTTAAATTACGTAAGGAATTTACTGAGCCTGAGCTACTAAGAAGCAACTTAGCCAATGTGATTCTTAAGCTATTGAGTTTGAATCTTGGCGATCCAACAAGTTTTCAATTTTTGGATATGCCGGAAAATAAGGCATTTAATGACGGGTTTCGTACCCTCTTCCAAGTCGGGGCAATTGATGAGGATAATCAGATAACCCCAATCGGCCGCAAACTTGCCAATATTCCGCTAGACATTCAGCTAGCACGGGTCTTAGTTGCCGCAGCTGAAAAATATAATTGTTTGGCAGAGGCTTTGGTTATCTGCTCATTTCTGGCAATTCAAGATCCGCGCGAATATCCATTGGAACACCAGCAGTTAAGTGCAGAAAGGCATAGTATTTGGGCTGATAAGGACTCCGAATTTAACCTAATTTTGAACTTATGGCAGTGGTACCATAATGAACTAGCCCATAAGAAATCTAATCGTAAGTTGCTTGAGGTTTGCCATAAACAGTTTGTCTCATTATTGCGGTTAAAAGAATGGCATGAGCTGCACCGCCAATTAAAAGAAGTTATGTTAGGTCATGGTTATAAAGCTAACCAATTGCCTGCAAGTTACCAAGAACTTCATTTAGCGATTTTAACTGGGTTTGTGGTTAATATTGGCCAGAAAGATTTGGTTGAAAACCATTATCAGGGGACTAACAGTAAAAAGTTTTATTTACACCCTTCGGTCAAAATAGCTAGCAGCAAGTGGGTAGTTGCAGCCAGCTTAGTTGAAACTAGCCGGTTATATGCTAGGAATGCGGCCAAAATTGAGACTGAATGGTTAAACGGGATTGCCAACCATCTCTATAAATACACCTATCATGGTGAGCAATGGGATAAAAAACGTGGTGAAGTAACCGCAATAAAGTCTGCAATGCTCTATGGCTTACTAATTTCCCAAGTTAGGGTATCGATTTCCAAGATTAACCCAGAGCTTACCCAGGAAATTTTTATTAAAGAGGGGCTAGTTCAAAACCAACTGAATAAACGGTATTCTTTTATTGAGCATAACCTCAGAGTGGTTAAGGAACTTGAAAAACTTGAAGATAAACTTAGGACCTCACTTGCAATACTTGATGATGAGCTTTACGACTTTTATGCTAAGCGATTACCTAAAGAAGTACTGGATATTAGAAGCTTAGAGGAATTTCTAAAAACTTCAGAAGCAAGTTTAAAAATTAATCAGGCCGAATTTATCGAGCGCTTGACTAGAGGTAGTAGCCATGTGGAGCTATTTCCAGATAGTTTGTTAAACAATGGCCAACGATTAAAAGTTAAATATATTTTTGATCATGAGAGCCAAGAGGATGGCTTAGTAGTAATTCTTGAATTAGCGCAGGTACCGATAGTTAATGCAGAATTTTTTGATTGGCTGGTACCTGGGATGATACGTGAAAAATTGAGTTATATGATCAAGGCCTTACCTAAAAATCAACGGTTACAGTTTAATCCATTACAAGAATCGATTACCGAGTTTTTAGAAACATCTGATAGCGAAAAAGGGTTAATAAGCCAATTTATTGAATATGCCAGCAATTATAAACGACTAACCTTAGATTATTTGTCTTTGATAAATATCAAATTGCCTACTCAGTATTACTGTCATTTTAGGGTAATGGACCAGAAAAAAGTTATTGCTAGTGGCGATGATTTAGCCAAAATTAAACGTGAACTTGCACCACAATTAAATAAAATGATTGTCAAACACACTAGCGACGAGCAAATAGCAAACGTTACAGGGTATATTCCCGAATTTAGTAAACTATTAGCCTTAACGAGCTTAAATGCTGGCAAACAGCAAATAAACGGTTATTTTAGCCTAATCATTGAAAAAGATGCATCGGTTAGCTTTGGGGTATTAACTGATCTTGAAAAAGCACGAATAAGCACAAGACGCGGCCTTACTAACTTAATCAAATTACATTTAAAAGACCAGTTAAAATACCTACAATCGAAGAAAATTAATAAGTTTGCCGAAGTTAGTCTGGCATTAATGGATGTGTATTCAAAGGAAGAGTTATCGCTAGCCCTTTGTAATTATATTTTGAATATGGCTATTAACAATGCTTTGGGAGAGAATATTCCTAAAACACAAGATGAATTTGACCAGCTGGTGAAAAATGCCCGGATAAATGTTAGTGCGTGCACTACTGATTTTACGAATGTAATTACCAGGCTTGCCGAAAATTACCAAGAGGTAAAATTACGAATGGCCGAACATCCGTTAGCTGAAATTCTTGAATGGCAACTTGACGATCTAATTTATCCTCAATTTCTTAATTTTACCAAATGGCAATATTTAAGTAATTACCCACGTTATTTGCAGGCAATGTTAGTTAGAATAGATAAATATGCTAAATCAAGAACCCGTGATGAGGGGTTTGAAGATGAAGTGAGGCAGCTATATGACCAATGGTATAATTATGTTGATGAACTTGAGAATAAGCATAAGGTAATTAACTCTGAATTATATGACTTTAAATTTAAAATCGAAGAATTGCGGATTTCACTTTTTGCCCAGGAGTTAAGGACACTATATCCGGTATCCGTTAAACGTCTCACAACTGAACTAAATGAGTTGTACCAAAAAAATCTTAAAGCTTAGTACTTGCGTTGCAATAAGTTAACTCAAAATCAGATAAAGGTACTTTATACAAAAATTAAAATTTATAAGGATTAATTTATGCGTTTGTTGATTTCTAAACATAATATTGGAGTATGGACAGCAAATTATGTTGTTAGGAAAATAAATGAGTTTGCCCCGACAAAAGACAGGCCATTTGTACTTGGTTTGCCAACAGGTTCAACTCCGCTAGATATGTATAATGAGTTGATTCGCTTACATAATGACGGGCGCGTAAGTTTTAAACATGTAGTAACTTTTAATATGGATGAATATGTAGGGTTAGCTGAAAGTCATCCGGAGTCTTATCATTACTATATGCATCAAAATTTCTTTAGGCATATTGATATTCCAAAGGAAAATATTCATATACTTAATGGTAATGCACAAGATCTTGATTTAGAGTGTGCTAACTACGAACGGCAAATCGAGAAATTTGGCGGAATTCATTTGCAACTTGGTGGGGTAGGTGAGGATGGCCACATCGCATTTAATGAACCGGGGTCATCATTAGCTTCAAAAACTCGCAGCAAAGATTTAAACTTATCTACTATAATAGCCAATTCACGTTTTTTTGGTGGCGATATTGAAAAGACGCCTAAGCTTGCGCTAACTATTGGAATTGATACAATTATGCAGGCCAAAGAAGTAGTGATTATGGTAAAAGGGCTTGCCAAAGCCAATGCGGTATGCCAGGCAATAGAAGGCTCAGTTTCAAGTATGTGTCCAATTACAGCATTGCAGTATCATCGTAAAGCTTTGATCATTTGTGATGAATTTGCTGCTTATGAGCTAAAATTAAAGACAATTAAGTATTTTGAGAATATGGCAGATGAGTATTCAGAAGTAGAAAGTGCTTGTGATTATTTAGTTTAACTTGGCTTTGTGATATATTATATTTTTTATAAAACGTCAGCCTAGTATTCTAGGCTGGCGTTTTATACTAAATAATATGCAATATAGTTTTTAGTAAATGGTTTTAAGGTATGACAAATCTAACTTGGCTGGAAAAGTATAATGAGGCATATAGTATTACCTCTCCAGAAAAAGCATATGCTATCCTTGACTTTGCTGCTAAATTTATTTACCTTAGTCCTGGTTTTGCCAAACTCTTAGTTTTAAATAAAGATGACTTTATTGGAAAAAAGTGGGATGAAATCACAGTAATAAATCTCGAAGCGGGTAAATATATTGGGGAGCTTGCTGCATCAGTTATAAGCAAAAGAGCCAAAGTTTCATGTCGTTTTATCTATCGAGCTTTAAATGCCGACTATAATGAATATCTAGAGATTCATCATTCAGTGCTATTATTTAGAGGGGCTGAAAAAGATGCAGTTTTAGTTGAATTGCAGTTAGTGCCTATGACTTTCCAAGCCAAAAAATTTGGCGAAATTCTCGACCGGTTTGTTTATCCTAAACAAAAACATGCTACAAAGCCGTCTTTAAGATTTAAAAAACCACTACTGACCCCGAGGGAACAGGAAGTTTTATTTTTATTAATGCTAGGTTATAGCTATAAAAAAATTGCCTTAACTTTATCCAAGACAAGTTTCAAGCTAATTGAATCTTCGACTATTAGTCCCATAATCCGTAAGCAGCTTTTTCCCAAGTTTAATGTTTATTCGGTGGAAGAACTTATTACAACAGCCCTTGAGACAAACTATTTTTCAAGGGTCCCGCAATCCTTTATCGACGTAATCGACTCAGTATATTTTGCCAATATCTAATTGATCTATAAATCTTCTACATATAAGATTTTGCTCAATACCGGGCACTTTTTCTAATGCTATGCACAATTTGGGTTTAATATTGACTTTGAACTTTTGCCAATATTAGTGACAGTGGTTAAAATTAGTTGTTAAATAAAATTTTACCTTGGCAGCTAGTCTGGTTTATTCCAGAATTATTAATAGTTATGATACTTTGGTCCATATTGGCAATGTTTACTCCAATCCGAGCCTTATTATGGCTAAAAAGGCTATTATCTACTACTAAGCGGGTTTCCTCCAGCTGTGATGCCCGACTAACAACATAGATTGCACCACCAAAATTAATCGCGCTATTAGATTCAAATGTTGCACTATTATAATTAGCATGCGACCCATAATCAATATAGACTGCCCCGCCATCTCTAGCAGCATGATTGGCAGTAAATTTACAGCCGGTACAATTAATTTGATTTCCTACGCGGTCAAGAATTGCCCCGCCATATAATGCCTTATTGTTTTCAAATGTAGTATTGTTTATTTGGATTTTAGCTTTAGCAAATGCATAAAGAGCTCCGCCTTCTTGTGCCTGATTATTGACAAACCTGCAATTATTTATATGCATCGTAAATCCAATGCCAGACTCTAAAGGCAGAAAGGTTTTACCTGCAGGGTAGGCAATTAATCCACCGCCTTTACCATTGTATGTAAAACCGTCTGCATTACCACCAGTAATAGTTAATCCATCTAATTCTACGTTATTAGCACCATAAAGTACATGAAAATAGTGTGAACCAGTCTTAAGGTTAGTTCCAGTTAATAATGTTGCATATTTACTAGGGTCTCTCTGGCTTAGAGCTGTTTCATCTCCTCTAAAGCCGCCATAAATTTTTACATTATCATATAAAATGAAAGCTGCAATCTGGTCTCTGCTATTCGAAGAATAATATTTTCCTTCCTTTAACCAAAGAGTAGCATTAATTCTGGCGGCAGTATTGATAGCTAATTGTAAATCAGTCATCGGCGTTTGCCAAGAGCTACCATCTTTAATTTTAGAGCGGCTTGCGGGCGCTACAAAAAGTACTGGCAAATTTGTTTTAGGGGCAGTTAATTTTGGCCGTTGATAGCTATTAAGATAAAGTATGGCACCTTTATTGTTCACATAAAATTTATCTAGTTTACGAATTAACTGGTTTGTAATTAACTTTCTGCCATCCAACTTCGGCTGATAGCCTACTTTATCTTTTGGGTAAGCTGAAATGTCCGATTCGCTTAGCATGTCGGCTAGGTTGCTAATTTTTAGGAATGTTGCCAAAGGAATTGAATGACCAGGTGAAATTGCAGAGTTTAAGGCAACAACTGTATCTTCATGCCAGTTATAAACATCTTTAACTATCGAGTTAATTACAATCGGATTATTATTAGCGCCAGTACCTTGATATAAATCAGCACCCATTAGATTTGTAGCTTGGTTATTGTGAATTGTCACGTTTACAAGAAGTGGTGAAGAGGTGCCATCATTTCCCAGTCCGCCAGCACTAATTGCTGAATTCGATTCTATTAGGGCGTTGATTATTTTAGGGGAACTACCAAAGTCGTTATAAATTGCACCACCTTTGTCTTCACATCGGTTATGGATAAATATAGAGTTTATAAAAATTGGCATACTTCCTAAATCATTGCTAACAGCTCCACCACGCAGTTGCGCGGTGTTATTGATAAAGCTTACGTTAATGAATTGAGCCGGTTTTTGATTTGGCTTTTGTAGATTGTATACCGCTCCGCCTTTGGGTGAGTAATTATTCTTGAATATGCAATTGCGCACAATCGGGCTTGTAAAGAAATTTCTCATTCCACCGCCACTGATTACCTGTCCCTGGGTAATTTCTTCTGGTGTCATATGTAGTCTTGGACTAGCCTTAGCATAGGCATCACTAATGGTAAACCCGTCTAAAACTGCATCATTTGCGCCCAACACAACTGTGATTGTATTTTTAGAGTGGTCATTTTTATTGATATTGCCGCTTAAGATAGTTTCATACTTGCGGAAGTCTCTTTGCGACAGTTGTGATTCATTTCCCTTAAAGCCGCCATAAACTGCAACGTTGTCTTTTAATTGGAATGATACTGCACGATTTTGGCTATCAGGGTAATAGATTCCTTTTGCAACCCATATTTGGTCGCCTGAGTGGGAGGCATGTAGTGCTATCTGGAGCGAATGGAATGCTGTTTGCCAGCTTCTGCCATCTGAAACATGTGTAAATCCAGGGATTACATACCAAATTGAAGACGCGTAGCTGTAGCTTATGTTAGATAGGCAGATAAGACTAATGCATTGGATGTATTTCCGAATGTTAATTGCTGGTTTTTTCTGGTGCATAGGTTTACCACTCCTTAAGAAAGCCAAAACTTTAAAGTCATTTCCGTTATTTTACGGCCTGGATTCTAGCATATAAAAATAAAATATATAATTAATTATAATTGGGTTAATTTTAACCGCTTAAGTTTGGCGGCGAATGGTAGCTGACCCAATAGTGGATTTTCTAAATTACAAAAGTGTAATTGTTGCTTTTTGTTGATTATTGCAAAACCTAGCAAAATAGTTTATTAAACCTAATTTATAGTATAAGACTAACCCACGAATGAATATATATCATTTTATTCAAAAATTGAATAACACTTATACATTTTTGGATGTTTGCATAAGTGTATTTGTTTGCTACAATATAGTAGGATTTTGCAAAAAAAAATGCGCTTACAAAAACAAAAAGATAAATAGCGTAGAGCAAGATTGAATTCATAAATTTTATATGATATAAGATTTTACAGAGGTGGAGTTATGAAAACTTATCAATTTAAAAAGTTCGCATTCCTACTATTTTCTGTTAGTACAATGATACTTACAGGATGCAATGGAGGAAGCAGTTCGAACAGCACTCAAGTAACACCTAGAAGTTATACTGCTGATTTTTCTAACACTGAGCAGTATGCAACACCTAGTGATTCAGCACCGGCAACTCTTAATGGTAATAAAGCTGTAGCCTTAAGTGCCGCTACGCCAGCTACCTGTTTTCAAGTTGCCGATGTAAATATTCCACTAGCTGAATGGTGGGTTTCCGGAACATTTAAAATAAAAAATATTTGTAGCTCTAATCAAACCATTAATGGTTTACAGATTAGAATCAGTAGTTTAAATTATGCATTATCTGCTAGTTCATTTAGTATAAACTCAGTTAGTGGCGTAAATTTTCCGGCGCCAGTTTACTGGGCACCTACAAATTCAACCACTACCACAGTTGCTAGCCCAGATGGCCAAGCCGATTTAATGCTAGCCTTGGCAACTGATAAAACCGGCTATGTTGCACCAAACTCTTCAGCTCAGGTTTCATTCGGCTACAACCCTCTTGGTAAAAAGCCAGGAGTGTTTACTTCACTAATAGATGGGGCAACTGCCATAAAAAATGGCGCAGTAAATGTAAAAATTGATACAACTATGCTAAAAAGCGTATGTAGCTCTTCCAACTGTAATATTCCTATACGCTTAATCGGACAAAATGGTTTATTTGATCAAGTAATCGCAACAGTTAGTGGCAGTAATGCCGGGACTATATTGCCAGTTTCAGTTAGCGGCTTAAATCCAGGAGTTTATCAACTAACTATTGCAAATAGTGCTTTACCTGCAAATACTACTTTTACTGCAACTAATCCAGTAGATATAATTGCAGAACAAACCGCAACTGATGAAATCCAATTTAAGGTTACTGACCCAGTAGTTAAAACTGGTACGATTAATTATACAATCAGTAAACCGGCAGGAATTACCTTAGCTTCCAATTCATTTCAAGTAACTTTGGTAAATAGTAATAATACTCAGGTGGTTGGTGGTTCTGCGACAGCATCATTCAACCAACCTTTTTCATTTAGTAATATCGAGGCAGGGAAATATTATCTTACTTCGTATGGTTTAGCTGATGCAATTAACGGCATATATTACGACCCGCTTAATTTTGAAACTGTGGTTAATGCAGGAAATACAACTGTAGCATCACCAAGCTTCATTAAGTCTGTCCATACGCCTATTGGGGTTACGGTAGTTGTAACAGGTCTAGATAGTTTGGAAAGTGCAATTGTAACTCTTACCGATAATTTTGCTGGCAAACGGTTTACATTTAATAGCTTTAAAATCTATAATGGCAATAACCCGCTTAATCTGTTACCTGGCGACGTCGTTACTATGAACGTTACCGCAAGTAGTAAATATAATGCAATTACTCCAATTACTTATACTGTGCCAGCGGCCAGTGGTGGTCAATTGACAATTAATTTTGTTCAGCCTTTGCCTAATCCTGAGCCAGTGTCTAATGTTGATAGCTACGATTATATTTCACCATTCAAAGACTATAATAATAAGATAGTCTTAAGTGTGAATAAGCTAACTTCGGCTAAGAATCTTGAATTTACGTCTAACTTCATTCCAAGTGTTGGCTGGGGATATTGCTTTGGCTACCAAGTTGATAGCTTAAACTTTGTGACTACGAATTCTGGTACTAGTTATTTAACTAAGGTTACACCGAAAGATAGTACTAAAACACTTGATTTAACTAAAACTTGTGATATTATGGGAACTAACTCAGGGGAAGCCATAGTTTTACCGGGGGTGGTTGATCCGATAGTAACTTCAGTTAAAATCACCAAAACTGACAACCAGGCTGAAAATTTACCGATTGCTAAGCCATGTGCAGTCAATAACTGTAAAGACCCTGCAAATGGATATGTTAATGCGGGTTACTATGCGCAATGGTCAGTATGGGGGCGCCAGTATAACCCTTATAAGATGCCTTTTGATAGTATAAATGATATTATCTATGCTTTCATCGGTTTTACCCCAAGCACTGGTTCAATTAAATCCTTAGATACATCGGCTGATAGCTGGGGCATGAGTGCGGTATCACGATCCATGCTGCAATATCCATATATGAAAGCTCACTTGTCATTTGGTGGCTGGACTAATAATGGGGCAACCACTGCACCGATGTTTGAGACTTTAGCTTCCAATCCGGCCAGTATGGATACATTTGCCAAAGAAGCGGTAGCCTTGATGAGAAAAACTCGCTTTAGCGGCATTGATATTGACTGGGAATGGTGGTCTGATTATGGTAATAATGTGGCCCCAGCCAAGAAAATGCTTGCATTTTATAAAGTACTTAGAGCTGAATTGGATAATGCTGGTACTCAAGATGGTAAAAAATATACCTTAACGATTGCGGTAAATGGTGGGGTTGACCGGATTATGGCAATGCAAAGTTCAAGCAATCCAAATAGTGTAGCTAATTTCTGGGCGCAAGTAGGCAGCGTTGTAGATCAAGTCAATGTAATGAATTATGATTATCATGGCTCGTGGGATGTCAATAGTCCAGCATATTTCCATTCTGCATATGATTTTCCTAATACCAGCAGCTATCGAGTCGGTAAAGAAGAGGGCTGGTCAGTTAAAGCTTCGATTGCTGCCTACATAGCAAATGGTGTCCCTGCCAAAAAACTGGTTATAGGTATCCCTTTATATGTTAGAAGTATGAAAGTGTCAGCAGCCGGCACAACAGCAGGGTTATTCCAAAATGTAACCGGGGCAGGGATTGGCGATTATGAAGCAGGTATTTTAGATTATAAATGCCTACTAAACCCAATCAATGAGCCAGTAACCGGCTGCAGCGCCTCATCAAATGGTATTGGGGTATTAAAAGATGTAGTCTTTCATTCCTCTGCTACTAATAGTCCCTTATTTAACCAGTATGGTGCTGGTGCGTATCAGCCTTGGGCTTTCCACGCGGCAACTAATACCTTTTTTACCTACGATGATGTATGGTCAGCAAGAGAAAAAGCCAAAGCGGCGAAGGCTTCAAACTTAGGAGGAACCATGTTCTGGGAGCTAGACGGAGATTCGGTTAATCCTTCTACTTCAATTGTTAAAGCAGTACAAAATGAACTGAGTAATTAAGGTTCAGGTTTAATTAAAGAAATGAGGGAGGTAATCTCCCTCATTTTTTGACGAAAATGTCTTAATGGACCACACAATAACAATCAAGTAGCAATGAATAAATCTCCATGCTTAATACCGGACACTTTTATATTTGAAATTCCGAGCAACAGTTAATTTTGTTAGATTTATTATGAGGGAGGCTTGATTTATACGAATTATGTAGAATATTAGACTTTGTTTATGAGTTGGCGTTATTTGTTGAACTCTTGGAGTCTCGCGAGGCATCAACAAATAGCCAATGAATAATTACAAAGTCTTATATTTGGAATATTGAGTTATAAATTAAGCCTCCCTCATAATAAATCAACTATAAAATACATGCATTTTTACAATACATCTATTAAAACTGTCCGGTATTAAGATCTTCGTGTTTCACCAGTATTGGTAAACAAAATAAATTTATGGTTTTAATCAATAATATTAACTTGAAAAACGGCCAGATAGCCATATATATTAAAAGAAATATAAATTTTGTTAGGAAATCGAATATGGATTTAACGCCACGCGAAATTGTTGCTGAACTAGATAAGCATATTATTGGCCAAAAAGATGCGAAGAAAGCAGTGGCAATCGCACTTAGAAACAGGTTAAGGAGACAGAGAGTTGCTGAGCCATTAAGAAGTGAAATAACTCCTAAAAATATATTAATGATCGGGCCAACTGGAGTTGGTAAAACCGAAATTGCAAGAAGATTGGCTAAATTAGCAAATGCACCATTTATTAAGGTTGAAGCAACCAAATTCACTGAGGTCGGCTATGTGGGTAAAGACGTTGACTCTATTATCCGTGACTTAGTAGAAGTAGCTATAAAGACTCAACGAGATATTGCCCGTGAACAAAATCGCAGCAAGGCAACAATTGCAGCTGAGGATAGAATCTTGGATATCTTACTACCACCAGCCCGTGATACTTTTGGTGAACAGATTGATAACCATAATGAAAATCTTACTCGTGAACGCTTCCGTGAAATGCTTAGAACTGGTAAGTTAGATGAAAAAGAGATTGAGATAGAAGTATTAATACCAAAAGGTAGAGTTGATTTGATGGGCCCGCCCGGGATGGAAGATTTTGCCAGCCAAATACAAAGCATATTTGAGGGGGCACAAGAAGGTAAAAAGCGCAAGCGTAAACTGAAAGTAGCCGAAGCTTATAAGTTGGTTCTGGATGAAGAGGCCGGAAAATTAGTAAATGAAGATGATTTACGGCAAGATGCATTACACAATGTAGAGCAAAATGGCATTGTATTTATTGATGAAATTGATAAAGTAGCAATTAAGTCAGGACAAAGTAGCGCAGATGTTTCTCGTTCAGGGGTTCAGCGTGATTTACTGCCTCTAGTAGAAGGTACTACCGTATCAACTAAATATGGCATGATTAAAACTGAGCATATACTTTTTATTGCTTCAGGTGCCTTTCACGTTGCCAAGCCATCAGACCTGTTACCTGAGCTACAAGGCCGTTTTCCAATTAGGGTTGAGCTTAAATCATTAACTATTGATGATTTTAAACGCATTTTAACTGATACTGATGCCAGTTTAACTGAACAGTATCAAGCATTATTGGCTACAGATGGGGTAGCTATAAGGTTTACTGATGACGCTATCACTAAGATGGCAGAAATTGCATTTAATGTCAATGATAAAACTGAAAATATTGGAGCAAGACGATTATATACGGTTGTAGAGCGTTTACTGGAAGATCTATTGTTCGATTGCGAAGGTCAGTCTAAAGTTGATGTTGATGGTGGTTATGTTATTGATAAACTTGGAAATATTATTAGCTCTGAAGATCTGTCGCATTACATTCTATAAAATAATTTTGAGTATTTAGACGGTTTGTTGTATAATACGACAAAAGAATTTCTTTGCTATTAAATAAACATTTTTATTTTTAAAATAAGGGACTATATGAAAAAGTTATTACAAGTTATGTTGTTTTCAACGGCTTTAATTGGTATTGCCAATGCTGATGCTCCTCAGGCAACAGTATATGTTGATGGTAAGCCAGTAGATCAGAAAATTATCAATCAAGCTATGGATCAGTTGAAGAAAAACCCAATGGCTGCGCAGCAATTAAATAATCCGCAGTTCAAGCAAGAAATGTTACAATCAATTGGTATGCAACAGGCTATTTTAGCCGAAGGTAATGCGCAAGGTATTGATAAGAGTGCAGATTACCAAGCTAAGCTAAATGAAGTTAAGCCAATGATCTATGCCCAAATTATGCAAGAAAAGGCTAACTCACAGCCAGTTAGCGATGCACAAGTTAAAGCAAAATATGATCAAATGAAAAAAGATGCAGCAAATCAAAAACAATATGACGTTTCGCATATTTTAGTTAAAGATCAACAAACTGCAAATAAAATCGAAGCTGATTTAAAAGCTAAAAAGAATTTTGCTGATGAAGCTAAAAAATATTCAATTGATCCAGGTTCAAAAAATAATGGTGGTGAGCTAGGCTGGTCTGATGGCTCAAATTACGTACCTGAGTTTACTGCAGCGATCAAAACCTTGCAAAAAGGCCAATACACTACAACCCCAGTTAAAACCCAATTTGGTTATCACATCATTAAATTAAATGATGTTAAATCTGGTAGTGCTTCATTCCCTCCATTTGACAAAGTTAAAGATCAAATCAAACAACAAATTCAAATGGAAAGAACCCGTGCTTTCTTTGATAGCATCAAAACTAAGCATAAAGTAGTAGTTAAATAATTAACTTTGCATGCTAAAATAAGGGTATGATTTTTCATACCCTTATTTTTTTGCAAATATCATGAAAACCAATAATCCGGGATATTCTTTATACGAATTCATTATTGTGATTTCAATCATCAGTGTAATCATGTCTTTTACTATGCCCGGAATTTATAGCCAACTAATCAGTCATAATCTAAATAGTACTTTTGTCCAGCTAGATTCTGCATTCAGATATGCTCGCGAAGAAGCAGTTCGCCGCAATAGCTCAAATATTCTAATATGTCCGCTCTCAGTTAATGTGAATGGAATTATAAGCGGTGATAATTGCGGTGGCAATGACGGTGCTTGGAGTAGTGGAGTTATTACATTTATTGACGCTGATAATTCCGGGACTTATGTGAGTGGTGAGCGGATTCAAGCATTAATTTTTGAAAATGATGTAGTAGTTACTATAACTAATAGCGGAGCCAATCTTAATTTACTACGTTTAAATAGTAGCGGGCAAATTAGCAATGTTTCTGCAAATAGTTTGTTAACTGTTAATATCCAGCAAAGCAGGTATGGTATTTGTCGTTATTCTCAGTATAGTCTTAACATTTATGGAAGCTTTACCCAAATTGCGCAAAATCAATCATGTAACTAACCCTACATATGGGTTCTCTATCTTAGAAGTAATGATTGCTGTAGTCGTGGTTGCAGCTTTAGGGATGGGGATTTATCGATTGCAATTGGCTCAATTGTCAGCCTCTCAGCAGTCTATAGCCAGGCAATTGATGGTCCAATCTGCAAGCAATATTGCAAATTTACTTTATGCTAACTTGAATTATTGTGCTAGTAACAACCTCTCGCGGAGTAGCGGCTGCAATACTACTAATAGTTATCCATATGCAGAAGTAACCTATATAGAGCACACAACAAGTGTAGGCATTACAAATTGTAATAACCAAACCTGTAGTGATAACGAATTTGCTGATTTTGCATTATCGCGATGGAAAGCGAGTTTTAGTAATATGACAATCCCACAATCAACTATTTTTGGTATAGTATGTCGAGATAGTAGTCTGGCGGCTCCGACCGTTATTGGTCCTAATTGCGATGGAAATGGCGGCTTGGTTGTCAAAATGCTTTGGCAGTCACATTTGGAAGAAGATGAGTCTTCGCAATTAACTAATTATAATTATTTAGTGATGAAGGTACCATCACGATGAGAAGCCAAAAAGGATTTAATCTTGTTGAACTAATGGTGGCAATTGCAATAAGTACAACTGTAATTATGGCGTTGGTAGCATCTTTCTCTTCGGTACATAATAGCTTTTTGTTTAATAGCAACAAAATTGAGTTACAGCAAAGCTTACGTTATTCTATTCAGCTAATGAAAGAAGATTTACAAAATGCAGGAACTTTTGGCAGTTTTAGCTTTCATAACCAATCTGCTATAGGAGCGTATGAATCAATAACTATTGGAAGTGGTTGCAGCGGTAGCGATTGGTGCTCATTTCAAACAATGGGTGTAGGAGTTAAGAGTTATAATTCTGGTACCTCTATCAGCGGTAGCGGAATTAGTTCCACCAGCGATATTTTACGTGTCCAGCTAGGGGGATACAAAATTGCCTATTTTAATTCGGCAACAGTCACTCCGCCAATAATTACTAATCTGCAATTTATCGTTCCCTCTGGGAATGCAACAACAGCGAAAACTTATATGTTAGCAGCAACTAACCATTCTTATCTGATTGATTTGGGTACCGGTGCAACGGCAAATAGCCAATTAACCGGGTTTAATATTCCGATTGAGTCTAGTGCAAATGGTATATTGCATGATCCTGACCAAAGTTCGTTGACCCTAGTTCCGTTTATTACCAAATACTATTTTGTAAATTCAAATGGTTTACAGGTTGTTCAGTATGATGGAACTTCGCTAAGTAACCCACTAGTTATTTCAGCTAGGATTACTTCAATGTCAGTTAGTTACAAGATTGATGAAATCTCTTCAAATAATTATAACCATTATGGGGCTGGTACTAATACCTATGCTTGGTGTACGACAGCTGATATGAATAATGTCAGTAAAAGTTTATGCTATAACAAGTGGGCTAAGATTAGTGCGGTAAGTATTACTCTGGCAGGGGTTACTTCGCAAAATGTTAGTACTAGCCAAAGTATATTAACCCAAACCGAAACTGACTCAGTGGGGTGGCAATGGTAACCAAGCTAACTAAACAATCCGGTGGGGCCTTAGCCATTACCTTGCTATCGTTGGCTATGATGATAGTCTTAGTCCTGGCCATGAACAAAGTGGTGCTTGTCCAACAAAGGTCTTCGGCAAATTATGCTGATTATGAACTTGCCCGGAGCTACGCCAAATTGGCTTTGCTTGATGCTGAAGAAACTGTGTTTAATTATGATCAGGCGCGCAATTTTGATAATACAAATTCTCCACAAGCATTAAACCGGTATACGGCGATAAGTAGTTCTACAGCAAATATAGTAACTAATGGAGCTAATTGCAATCTAAGTTCTACTAATAAAGGATGGTGCTATATAAGTAGCGGAGCAAATAAAAATTATATTGAGAGTGCCAATTTTATCCCTTGGGAAATGACTAGTAGCAGTTCAGTAAAACCATGTAATAACTATACCCTAAATACAACAAATGTACCTATTATGGATGATCAGAGCAGCCGTTATACGATTCCATTTAATACTAACGATACAAGTATATGTGTTCAACCACGCTATATTATCGAGCCACTAAACCTAGATTACCGCGCGCGCTTTGAATCTGATGCTACTTATATTTATGGTAAAGTAATGCAAGTTAATAGCGCAGATTTAACAGTGTTTCGCTATCGGAAAAGTAATGCTGCCGTAGAGCTTGGCTCGCCGCGATTATATAGAATAACAGTCCGGGCATTTGGTAAAAGCGGTGATACACGAGTGACACTGCAAGAATATCTGATAATTAACCAAAGCAGTTTCAGTAGTACCAGATATCAAGCGATTATCCCCGTTTCGATCCGGCAATTGAAATAGTTTTTATCATAAATAATAGTGAGTAAAAATGATGAATAAAAGGTTAAGGACGGGGCTTACCCTAATTGAATTGATGGTGATTGTAGCTATGGTAGCGATTCTTGCCAAGATAGCTATTGCCAGCTACCAGGCATATATCCTTAGGGCAAATCGTGAACTTGCACGTCAGGCGATGCTACAAAATTTATCATTACTGGAAAAATTCTATTCCCAAAATGGTCAATATGTAGAAAGTAATCTCGCTTGGCCAAATTCAATAGTAAGCGTAGTTGGTGTTGGGGGGAGGCCGGTTTATTCAATCAGCTTTTATCCCTCCCAAGCTACAAGCAATAATAAACAGTCATTTTGCATGGTGGCAACCCCGGTTTCTGGAACAATCCAAGCCTCAGATGGGACAATTTACGTTGATAGGTTTGGCAATTTTAGTTCAACCATTCCTGCAAACTGCTCGAGCGCCAATAATACTTTATGTTCCAATAATAGCACCTCTTATCCTCCATGCTATGGTAACTGCGCTAATGGGGTGTATAGTGCATGCTCTGGTAATTGTGATAGTGTTACTGTTTGCGCTGGGGGAGATGGCTGCTCTGGGAACTGCCGGAATAGCGTAATTTATGGGCCATGTAGCGGCAACTGTTTTGATAGCGTTATAATTTGGAATGGGTCTTGTGGCGGTAACTGCAAACGAAGCACTTGCTGTAATTTAAATACTGGGGTTTGTAACCCTTGCCCATAGGTGGAGAGAAGACGCAGGAGTGGAAATAAATTTCAAAAATTAAATAGTGAATCTATTTATATATATCTAGCTTAAAGAAAGATTTACTGCAATGTTAAATAATTACCTGCCAAAAAAGTATGCTGCATTTACTCTAATTGAGATGTTATTAATGGTTGCTCTGATCGGGATATTAGCACGTTTTGCCATACCAAGCTTTCAGCAGTTTATCATCGATGCCAAAATGAAAGAAGCATCTCAAGTCGCATTAAAAAACTCGCAGTTTATGGAGAAATATTATACGCTAAATGGCGAATATACTACTGGGAGCGCATGGCCGACATTACCATATCCCGTTTCGCCTGAATCAGGTACGCCACTTTATCGAATAACATTAAGTCCTGCCTCTTATTCTGCAAATAATGATAAAGAATATCGGATCCAGGCCCGCCCTATTTGTGGTACCATTGTTGCTAGTAGTGGTTGCGTATGTATTGACCAGGATAATAATGTTTATCTAAACCAAAGTAAATTATGTCTTAATTCAGCCAGTGATTGTACTTGTACTAATTGATAGCTGCTATTGGCATAATCAGTTTGCCTTTAAAATTTAAGTTAACGCGAATGATATAAAAAAAGGGCAGACCTAGGTGGCGTGAAGATTATATATTCTCCTAATCTGAATTAGCATTTTGTGTCATGAATCATGATAAAATCCTGGGTTATAGCAATATTCTCGCTAAATACAATAAAAATCGTTGAATTATCATTTATCCATCAATTATTATAAAACGTGTTTGCTCAAATTTGAGAGCGTATATTAATTAGCAACTAGAAAGTAAGTAATGCAAGAAAATTATATTCATGACCAAATAGAAAAAAAAGCCCAAGCAAAATGGTTAGATACCAAAGTTTTTGAGGTAAAAGAAGATTCGATTAAGCCTAAAATGTACTGTATGCCAATGCTGCCTTATCCATCGGGTAAGCTACATATGGGGCACGTTCGTAATTATACTATTACCGATGTTCTAGCTAGATATTATAAATTAAATGGCTATAATGTTGCTCATACGATTGGTTGGGATGCCTTCGGCTTGCCAGCTGAAAATGCAGCCATGAAATCAAAAGTCGCGCCAGCAAGCTGGACTTACCAAAATATTGCTAATATGAAAGCGCAATTAATGAATATGGGGCTTAGTTTTGACTGGTCGCGTGAAATAGCTACCTGTACCCCAGAATATTACCGCTGGCAACAATGGCTTTTTGTCCAGCTATATAAAAATGGCATTATTTATCGTAAAAATGGCATTGTAAATTGGGATCCCGTGGATCAAACTGTATTGGCTAATGAGCAGGTAATTGATGGCAAGGGCTGGCGCAGTGGTGCAACGGTTGAGAAAAAAGAAATCCCGATGTATTATTTTGCAATTACCAAATATGCAGAGCAGCTATTAGCTGATCTTGACCAGCTTAATGAGTGGCCTGAGCAAGTTAAAACCATGCAACGTAACTGGATTGGAAAATCTCGAGGCATGGAAGTAATATTTGGCGGCTGTGATGGTTATGATGGGATTTCAGTATTTACTACTCGCCCAGATACGCTTATGGGGGTAACTTATGTTGCTGTATCAGCAGAGCATCCGTTAGCTGAAGCTGCATTAAAACTTAATCCCGAACTTCATGATTTTATTCATGAATGTAAGATGGGCGGAGTTTCTGAAGCTGAATTAGCAACTGCCGAAAAAAAAGGGAAGTTTTCAGGCCTATATGTAATTCATCCATTAACCGGCGACAAAGTCCCGGTATGGATTGCTAATTATGTATTAATGAGTTATGGTACCGGTGCTGTAATGGCTGTTCCTGCACATGACGAACGTGATTTCGAGTTTGCCACAAAATATGGGTTACCAAAAAAAGTTGTGGTTAGGCCATTAAATGAAGATGTTAATTATAATCCTGAAAAGATGGCATATACCGAATATGGTATTTTAGTTAATTCCGGAAAATATGATGGAATGACTTTTGACCAAGTATTTAATCTCCTTAGTGAAGAACTGGCACAAAAAGGCATTGGGGAAGTCAAAACCAATTACCGCTTAAGGGATTGGGGCATTTCCCGCCAACGCTATTGGGGCTGTCCTATTCCAATAATTCATTGTAGCAGTTGTGGTGATGTACCAGTCCCGGAGGCTGATTTACCGGTATTACTGCCTGAAGACCTAATCCCCGATGGTAGTGGTAACCCACTGTGTAAAGATGA
This sequence comes from uncultured Neisseria sp., assembly GCA_964386295.1. Lineage (GTDB taxonomy): Bacteria > Pseudomonadota > Gammaproteobacteria > Burkholderiales > UBA11063 > Aquella. The sequence continues at coordinate 108,348 of CAYLRR010000011.1, read as the reverse complement.
GCGCTTTTTGCACGTAAATTGCCCGAAATGCGGTATGCCTGCACGGCGTGAGACTGATACTATGGATACTTTCGTTGATTCAAGTTGGTATTTTTTACGTTATACTTGCCCGGATAGCGATAAAGCGATGCTTGATGAGCGAGTAAATTACTGGGCTCCAGTAGACCAATATGTTGGCGGTATCGAGCATGCGATTTTACATTTACTTTATGCGCGCTTTTTTTATAAGGCCTTACGCGATCTTGGTTTGGTAACTGGCGATGAACCATTTAAAAACTTGTTGACGCAAGGGATGGTGCTTGCTGAAACATACTACCGCCAAAATCCAAATGGATCAAAAGACTGGTTTAGCCCTCTTGATGTGGAAGTAGTCAAGGATGGCAAAGGTAACGTAATTAGTGCTACATACAAAGGGGATGGCAAGCCGGTAGTATTTGGTGGCATTGAAAAAATGTCCAAGTCTAAAAATAATGGTATTGACCCTGATGAGATCATTGCCAAATATGGTGCTGATACGGCACGTTTGTTTGTTATGTTTGCTGCTCCAGCCGAGCAGACCCTTGATTGGTCCGATACGGGGGTTGAAGGGGCAAACCGGTTTATTCGCAGGTTATGGCGGTTAGTTTATGAGCATAAACAAAATGGCTTGTGGGAGAAATATACTACCGGTGAATTAACATCTGAACAGAAAAAATTACGTACTTTTCTTCACCAGTCAATTAATAAAATTAGCTATGATATGGGTGTCAGAAAGCAATTTAACACCGTGATTGCAGCTATTATGGAATTATTAAATTCATATACTAAAACTGATCTAGAGGGCGATACCGGTCGGGCACTTGCACAAGAATTACTTGAAAATTCAGTTATTATGCTCTCGCCAATTGCTCCGCATGTTTGTGACGCGCTTTGGTCAGAATTAAGACCTAATGATAGTGAATTACTAAATCAAGCTTGGCCTAAGGCAGATCCAAAAGCCTTAGAAGTCGATGAGGTTGAGATGGTAGTACAAGTAAATGGTAAATTGCGTGGAAAAATCATGGTTGATAAATCATTAACTAAGGAACAAGTCGAGGACTTGGCAAAAGAAAATCCTAATGTTCAAAAATTTATTGAAGGGCAAACAGTTAAGAAAATAATTGTAGTTCCGAATAAGTTAATTAACATTGTGGTGTGAAAGTAGATGCTAAGTACTTAAAAGTTGGATTATTTTAGAGTACAACTTTTTATACCCAAATTGCGGCTTTATTTTTTGGTCTAATTACTTAAGGGTTTAGCATTAAATAATAAAAAAACGCTGGCTATGGATAGCCGGCGTTTTTTATATTCAAAAATTAATTAAAACACGTAGGCAGCGTCAATCATCAGCGCAGATGGAGTAGTCATTAAATTATTGTTATTGTTATTTGGTCCACCGCCATAATTTATATATTCAGCCCGTACGAATGCTCTGGATTCAGGGATTGCAACTTTTACACCTGCGCCATATTCAAAATTAGCTAAGGAATTACTTATAAATTGATTATACCAGCTACTATTAAGATTAGGAGAAACTGCGTCAACCCCCAACCGGACAAACACAGTAACAGGAGTTGCCGGTATGGTAAAGCCCGGAGTGAAAGATAAGTCCCAGATGGTACTTGATGGACTACCTAAGTTATTCCAGTTACTGCCCTGCGTAACATAATTCCAGCCAAATTCAGCATCAATCCAGTCTGCAAACTGATAACCAATTTGGGCACGTAACGCCGGGCTGCTAACGGTAGTATTTGAATTAGATAAACCAAGAGTCTGCATGCCATAACCGAGGCCACCACCGACATAAAAACCTGAAACATCCGCAAAAGCAGGCAAGGCAGTTGTAATAAATAAACCAACTAATACTTTTTTCATAGGTAATCGAATCTTTATAAAAGCTCAAATAAACCGCAATAGCAACAAAGCAAAATGGCTATTGCACCCAATCCACATTAAGAGGGTATTATCACTTCATTATTAACAATAGGGTATTGGCTAAAGAGAGTTTTTGCTGAACTAAATCAATTCATTTGTTAATCATCAAATGATAATGCCTAACTTAAGTTATAATATTCATCTAAACGTGAATTATACCATTAATGAGGTTTTATATGAGCAGTTGGGAACAAGAAACCATACAAAAAGTATTATTAGAAACGATAAAAGAACAGCGTCGTGCGCGAAGGTGGAAGATATTTTTCCGGCTAGTAATCATTGCCGCCATTGCTTGGGCAATTATAGTTAATACTGGTAATGATGTAGTTGACTCTAAACCAGGTCCGCAAGTTGCAGTCATTGACTTTAAAGGTGTGATTAGTAGCGACAGTAAAAATTATGACACTCTGATTGATGGCTTAAATACAGCATTAAAAGATAAAAAAACAGTTGCGGTGATTATAAAGGCTAATTCGCCTGGCGGGTCTCCGGTTTATTCAGATATGGTAAATAATGAGATTACTCGCTTAAAGAAAGTCTATCCAAAAATTCCTATTTATTTTGTTATTGAGGAAGTTTGTGCTTCAGGATGCTATTATGCTGCCGCTGCTGCGGATAAAATTTATGCGAGCCCGGCAAGTATAGTCGGCTCAATAGGTGTTATTTATACAGGCTTTGGCGCAACTGAAGCTATCAAAAAATTAGGGGTTGATAGCCGCTTATTAATTTCCGGTAGGAACAAGGCCATGGGCTATCCGTTCATTCCTGAGAGTAAAGAGCAAACAGTCATGCAGCAGCAGATGCTTGATGAAATTCATGAGCAGTTTATTAGTGCGGTAAAACGTGGTCGGGGCAATAAACTTGGTAATGACCCAGACCTATTTAGTGGACGTTACTGGATTGGCAGTGATGCATTAAAATTAGGTTTAATTGATGGATATGGTACAGCAAGCAGCATTGCACGCGAGCAATTTAAATCTGAGAATTTGGTAGATTTTACTCCAGCACAGGACCCAATTGATAGAATATCAAAAAAATTTGGTGTTGGACTAGTTGATTCAGCAAAACAAGCCGTAATTAGCTCAGGTTTTAGTGGTGCAATGAATTAAATATGCAAACCTTAATAAACCTGCTAAACTGGACTCCAGTAATGTTTAATCCCTTTAATCTGGTAGTAATATTACTTGGGGTCTATCTTGGTTTGGTTTATTTTTATTTAAGGCGCTTAACTCGAAAATATTTGACTGCAATAGACCGGACCCAAATGCTGGATGAAAGTTCTAATCGATTAAAAACCAATCAGCAAGTCCGCGAATCTTGTGATCATAAAGATACTATAAATATTTTAGTATTAACCGGTGGTGGAGTTCGTGGATTAATCCCGCTTCAGGTACTTAGCCGCCTTGAAGAGCTATGCGGCAAAAAAACCGGTGAACTCTTTGATTTCTTAGCGGGCACTTCAACTGGGGCAATTAGCTGTGGAATTATGGCTACTTCTGATGAAACTGGTGCATTTAAGTATTCAGCCGAAGACATTGCCCGTGACTACTTAAAAAATTGCCGTAAGATGTTTTCAGCCCCATGGTATCATCAGTTATTGACTCTTTTTGGTTTATTTGGCCCCCGTTATTTACCAGAGGGTAAGCTTGATGTCTTAAATGGTTACTTTGGCGATCAAACTCTTGCGGATATAAAAATCAATTTATTAGTACCAGTATATGATATCGCTGAAAATTCAATGCGGGTAATACGTAACTGGGAACCTGCTATAAGAGAACATTATACCAATTACTTATTACGCGACTTAGTTCATGGGGCTTCTAACCCGCCTATGCTTTTTTCACCGACCGCTTTTTTGGTAAATGATAAAAAGAAAATTTTTATCGATCCAGGCGTCCTTATTAATAATCCGGCAGAAGTTGCGCTAATGAATGCGTGGTTTATGTTTCCAAATAAGAAGCTTCGGCTAGTCTTGATAGGGAATGGCGGTGATGACGCGGAGCGATATGGGCATGACCATATGGCAGCTTTTGGCGCGTATGGATTATTCCAGTATCTTTTAAATTCGCCAGTGGTTAGTACAAAATTCTCAATTGATCTGGTAAAAGAGTATATCCATGAAGCCCGCGAATATGGCTTGGATGTTGAATTTGTGTATATAAACTCTAATGGCGGCAATGAACTAGCAACCAGCAATACTTCTGAAGAAAATATGAATAAGATCAAGCGTTTTGCTGACCAAATGATGGAAGAGCATCACGATAAAATAGTTTATTTGGCTAAAGTCCTAAATAACACTTAAATTAATTTCATTTATCCTTCATCTAAATAGCATAGTACATCATAACTACTGTGCTATAATCAGAATTACAGCTATACCAAAACATACATTGAAATAAATTTGGGTTAAGGCTCTAAGAATCTTTATTATTTTATGATAATTACTATGAATGAAATCCTGCTTATTAAATTATTGGTACTTATCCTTGCTATCATCACTTTTAGCTTATTCATGCTAAATTTTACTCGAGGCAGCAAAGAAAATTTATCTCGGAAAGCCAAGCGGCAAACGGCATTTACCGGGTTTATTGCCAATTTTCTAGACACCTTTGGCATTGGAAGTTTTGCCTCAATTTTTGCATTACGCAATTTATTCAAATTAATGCCCGAAAGCGTTAGTTTTAATGGTACGATGGTATTACAGGCGGTATTACCGACAATGCTGCAATCATTCCTTTTTTTAGAACTGGTAAAAATAGACGAATTGACATTATTCGTTTCGTGTGTCATGATCGCAATAGGCGGCATTATTTCCGGCTTATTTGTAAAATATGTTTCGCGGATTACGATTTATAATGTAATGCTGATAACATTTATTTTAACGACTGTGGTGATTATATTAAACCAGGCTCATCTCTTGAGTATTGGCGGTGATCTAATTGAAGTTCGCGGTATAAAACTGGTAATTCTCGGCATTGTTATGTTTCTTGCTGGCTGTTTGCCGGCATTTGGAGTTGGCTATTATTCTATTGTATTAGTAATAATTTTCCTGTTAGGGCTTAGCCCCGCGGTTGCCTATCCGATTATGACAACTGCAAGTGCCGTACAAATGCCGATGACAGCAATACCAATGATCAAAAACCGCCGTTATTATCCGATTAGTACTATCATAATGACTATTTTGGCTTGTGTTGCGGTAATGATAGCCGCGCCAATTATTTCCAAAGTAAATTCGTCATATTTAAAATGGGTATTATTAATTGTGTTATTCTATAATATTTGGGTATTGATCAAAGCTAAAAAGGGCCGTTTGGCAAATTAGACCTGATATTTTCGAAAAATAGCTACTGTGTTTATTTTGGCTATTCATGATAAAATAAATTGGTTAGGAGCTAAGTTATGAACCGGAATGAACAACAGATCAAAATAGAAATTACACAAGATAAACTTGTTGATTTACTTTTACATGCAGCAACTCGTGACGATATTGCTAAGCAGGATGTTAAGATTGACGCTGTTAAAACAGGTCTATATAATAAAATAGACCAAGTAGAAGAGAAACTATCTAATAAAATAGATAGCGTAGAAGTAAAACTGAATAATAAAATCGATGAAGTTGAAGATCGCTTAAATAATAAGTTAGATAGCTTTGAAGTTCGAGTTAATAGCCAGTTTAGGTGGGTTTTAAGCACTACTCTTGGAGTAGGAGTTACATTAATTGGTGTAATGATTGGGTTAGCAAGCTTTCTTACTCATTATATTAGCAGATAATAAAAAAACGCTACCTATAGGTAGCGTTTTTTTATTGCCATGCACGACTTTTAACTAATTTGGCATAGTTAAAGCACAAAATAATCATAAAAAATCCACAAATTAAATTAATAATGGTGAAACTTAGAATTGAATAATTAAAGTGATTGGCTAATTTATTGATTACTTCCAAACCAAACGCCATTGATCCAGCCTGGATGATATTCAGCGTTGCAGCACTCATACTGTTGGATTGACCGGTAGAAGTTATTGCAATCCTGAAAATTGAACCATTAAATAAACCAATGCCAAGAGATGCAAAAAATAGGCCAAGTACAAATAAGATGTCGATACTATGAAATATACAAGAAAAAAGTAAACCGCCAACGGCAACTAAGGTTCCCCTGGTAATCAGTTTATAAAAACTTATTCTTCCTGCTGCAAACTGAACGCCAATACTACTCAAAATAAAGCCGCCAAATACCATTGATTGATATACTACATAAGCTCCATAACTTTTGCCCATCGTCTTTAATACAATTACGGGAGCAAGACCTATCCAGCTTATCATTGGTAAACTTACCAAAGCAATTATGAATCCACCTTGGATTAAAATCCGTGTAGTAATTATTTTCTTGTAAGTCTCTATAATTTCAGCTAGTGATATTATCTTATTACTCGCATTATTTACAGGCATATTTTTGGCAAGGCCAACTAGGGAAATAACGGCCAAAACTGCAGTGACTATAAATACATATCGCCAATCAGCAGCTACAATTATGGCACTTCCAATAACAGGGCCAATAAGGGGGGCGAAAATACTGATATTGGATACCAAGGAACAAAGTTTAACGGCAGTCTTGTCGTCAAATAGTTCATGAATCATTGCATATCCAATAAAGATAAAACATAAGCCTAATCCCTGGAAATAGCGTGCTGCCAGAAATTGCTCAATATTTGCTACAAAAGGTATAATTCCGCTTACAATTAGAAATAGGATATTTCCGCCAAGTAAGATATTCCGCTTACCAAAACGATCGCACATAGGCCCGAGAAAGACCTGCAAAGTGCTTCCGCCAATAATAAATAAAGAGAGTGATTTAGCAATATTTTCTACCGGGCTATTAAACTCTGTTACGACCTTTATCATGCCAGGCATAATCATATCATTTGCTATATATGTATTAAATTCATACAGAATGAAAAATATTGCAAAGAGGATAAGGCTTTTTTTATTATTCATATAATCCTCCAAAGAAAAAATTCGCACTGGGAAGTCCCCGCATTTTAGTAAATTTGAAACACAGCTTTGACAGCTTGTTCCGAAATACTTACTCCTTCAAAAATAAAAGAACAAGATTATAGCATGAAAATTTTTATTGTAAATAATGAACTATCGAAACTCCTTAGCTAAGTCACTTGAATAAAATCAGCTAACTTAGTATTATCATTAATTTCAATTTTGTAGTTGATGTGGATATATATTGTCTGGTTATTAATTAATATGGGTCTTTCTGGTAGCTGTAGCGATAAATAGTGCAATTAATGAAAGAACGGAAAATACCAGGAAAATGCTTGAAGCTAAATAATATTGCGGGTCTCCATGAATATGACGGCCTAATAATAAGTCAACTTTATGAATCCCTAGCATGGCGCCAAAGATAATACTGCCAACATAACCACCAAAAACGACACTTGCATTATTGGTCGCCATTGCCGTAGTTAAAATGGAAGTAGGTACTAACTCTGGTATCAAAGCAAATGACAAGGTCATGCCTGCAGTGCCGATCCCAAGCAGCGTGAAAAGCAATGTTGTATTAACGTGATGGAACAGCGGTGGAATAACTACAGCTATACATACAATGAAATTGATCAATGCGCAGACTTTAATCATAATTTTAATTTGATTTAAGTTTCGGGCAATTAGGCTTGGAAGTATATTGAATACTAATGATGCTAAACAGTATACTTGTATTAGTCCCAAAGCCTTAATTTCACTGAAATAGTGTTCGCGCATAAGGTAATTTTTTGCCCAGACATTGCCAAATGACATGCCAATTGCCCAGGTGCAAAATGAATAAGCAAAAACTCCTAGTAGCGGTTTGTTTTTACAAAATTCAAGCAGGTCTTTTAAGATATGCCTAAATGTTTTGTCTGGGTTGGCGGATTCGTCAATGTTTAGCATAGGTAATAAAACCAGGCTTAAGACAAGTAAACCAACGGTAAATAAAATTACCAGCATATTTGCATTATGCCAGCCAAGTTTTATTAATTCAGAATAAAATGGTTTCGCAGCAAGATATGTACCAAGCGATGCTGCTACTTCTAATAAACCGATAAAGATCGGGATTCTTTTGGCTGGAAACAGTTGCATAGCTATATAAGCGCCCGACATATATGCAACTGAACAACCTAAACCAGAACATACCCTGCTAATACTTAACATTGCCTCACTACTACAATATAAGTAAAGGGCTTGTCCTGCAATGGTCAATATTAAACCTAGCGGTAAAATCAATTTAACGCCAAAGCGGTCAAATAATATCCCATTTGGAATTTGCATAAAGGCATAAATAATGAAAAAGCTAGAAGTTATGTCAATTATTTTGCTGCTTGATACATTAAATAATTGCTCGAAATGAACTTCTGTTGTTAGTGGAAAAACTTGTAGAAATAGAGCTAATGCTGTAAATGACAAAGTTATGAAATATATTAGTGAACCTAATAGATAACTTTTCTTATTTTCCATCTAGAGTCTCTTTATAATATTCATAAAACTTATGGCATTTAGTTGTAACCGGTATTACGCTGCAAAATCAGACGAAACAGCAGTTAGTAAGCTGATAATTGTTTTATTATTTTTGCAACCGCTATTATAAACTAGTAGAAAATTGAATGGTATTAATTTTCTCAAAGGCAAAAAATAAGCGCTACCAATACGATAGCGCTTAAACCAGATCTGTAAACTAAGCTTATTGGCCTAATTTTACTTTCAAATTTGTATTTAATGCTTCTAAGAAGTCTTCGGTATTTAAGTACTGTTCGCCAGAAACTTTATTACCATGGATACAAACTGCTAAATCCTTAGTCATTTTGCCTGATTCAACGGTTTCGATACAAACTTGTTCTAGTTTGCTACAAAAATTGATCAGTTCTTGGTTATTATCCAATTTGCCACGGTGTGCAAGACCACGTGTCCAAGCAAAAATAGAGGCAATTGGGTTGGTAGAAGTTTTTTTACCTTGTTGATGGTCACGGTAGTGGCGAGTAACTGTACCATGTGCAGCTTCAGCTTCTAAAGTTTTGCCATCAGGAGTCACTAATACTGAGGTCATTAATCCTAATGAGCCAAAACCTTGTGCAACTGTATCTGACTGAACATCGCCATCATAGTTTTTACAAGCCCAGACGATGTTGCCATTCCATTTTAAAACAGATGCAACCATATCATCAATTAAACGATGTTCATAGGTAATTCCAGCATCAGCAAATTTTTGCTTAAATTCATTCTCATAAATTTCGGCAAAAATATCTTTAAAGCGGCCATCATATTTTTTCAAAATAGTGTTTTTGGTAGAAAGGTATAACGGCCATTTTTTGGCTAAAGCCATATTGAAGCAAGAATGAGCAAAACCGCGAATAGATTCATCGGTATTGTACATCCCCATAGCAACGCCATCACCATTGAAGTCATAAACTTCATGCGTCTCGGGAGTACCATTTTCAGGTGTGAAGGTAATAGTAAGCTTACCTTTGCCTTTAGTTACGAAGTCAACTGCTTTATATTGGTCAGCGTGTGCATGGCGGCCGATTACGATCGGTGCTGTCCAGTTTGGAACCAGGCGCGGAACATTTTTACAGATAATAGGCTCTCTAAATACCGTGCCATCAAGAATGTTTCTGATCGTACCATTTGGGGATTTCCACATTTTTTTCAAATTAAACTCTTTCACCCGAGCTTCATCTGGAGTTATTGTTGCACATTTAATCCCTACGTTATATTGTTTAATGGCATTAGCTGCGTCAACAGTTACTTGATCATTAGTCTGGTCGCGATATTCAATACCAAGATCGAAGTATTTAATTTCTACATCTACATAAGGAAGAATTAATTTTTCTTTAATAAATTTCCAAATAATCCGTGTCATCTCATCGCCATCAAGCTCAACCACCGGGTTTGCAACTTTAATCTTTTGCATAAAGTAATTCCTTTTTAAAACTAAGAATTAGGGCTAATTTCATAACTAAAATACGTGCCTACACTTTATTTAATATTAATTAATTAAACCGAATCAAGTCAATTAAACATATGAAATGCATCCCAAGAATTTAAATCGAAAAATTGGCATGATTTCATGTTAGAAAGCCTAAAAAAGTGTAGACCCGCCTAAATTAACTAAATCTTAAAAATAAATTATATCACATGAGCGGGTGTTTAGGATTTTAGACCTTGAAAATAGTTGCAATTAGAAACTTAATCTGGCTGATATTGTTTCGGATGCTTATGGCCTAGGTAAGGTTTATTAAGCTTATTGGAGCTAATGAAAAAATAAGTTCGTATACACCTAAGTAGTATATAACAAACATCGTTCCTTGCCTGAATTTGGAGATATTAAGGATTAACTAATATATTAATCATCCTCGTAATTATGATTAAAAATATATGATTTATGGCGAAACATTTAAAAAGCATTCATTTACAATATCATCAAACTTTAGCATTTTTAACTTCAATACCTGACACTTATATCGCTACAGATTTAGTAAATCATGTTTTATTATAAGTCAATTTATTCATAAGAGTACTTTATTTATACTCAAGCATGAAGGATATAAGGCTTTGTATTATTCATTGGCTATTTGTTGAAAACTCGCAAGCTCAAACAGTTCAACAAATAACGCCAATCTCATAAACAAAGCCTAATATCCTTCATAATTCATATAAATAAAGCATTCTTACGCATAAATTGAAACTGTTTAAATCCCAATTAAGCTTAGCATTAGAAAAAAGCGTCCGGTATTGAGATTAATAAGCTAAATACCAGAAAATTTTATTACTACAGATTAATATAATTTGTTGATAAGAAATTGCTAGGGTTTGCAGAAAAGTTTTAAGGAGGTGGGATGATGACATTTAGAATCGAACTAAAAAATTACGGACAAATCAATGCTTCACGGATAGGGAAAATGTTGGAGGCTGATAAGGATAAGGCTTTATATATGGGGCTTTGGGACAGATTTAAAGATGTTTTTAGGAGTTGCTGGGGAACCTCCAAACAAAATCAACTGGAAATGATCTGGAATACGCTATTAGAAAGACAAATAAGCAAAACACCAACGGAAAGCCATCATGATGGGGAAGCATCGCTTTTTACTAGTGTTCAAGCTACAACAAGTGAGCGAATTCCTGAGTGTAATGACGAGGTTTTACAAGCACAGATTACTGAAGCTATACGTAAAATTAGTATTTTTAATGAACTTAAATTATTGGCAGAACCTAATTACACTAATAGTTTTAGGGTATTAGTAACTAAGCGGGGTCTTCAGTTTAAAATTGGTTACGAAACCGTGAAAGACGTTCCGCTACCTATAAGTAAGGATATCAATATAATAGATATATTAAATATGGAGGTGCCAGGTAAGGGGAGTATCTTAACTAAACTCAAAGAATACAATTGGGATTTTGCCTTGGATAAGCCTGATGACAAAAATGCGCAAACAAGGGCTAATTATTCTAAACAGGCAATAATGCACAATAAAAAGCAGGCGCGCGAATTTTATCGTTTAGCAGTTAATAGTTATATAAATCAGATAAAGGATAAAGATGCAAAGCCGAAATTGATCAAATTAATAATCCATTTTAATCAAATATGTAATTTGGTTCTAAGGCATGACTTCAAAGGCATTTGGAAAATTAAAGAATTTGAGGAAGTGGCCGAACCTATCTTTAAAATTATCAATTTTAGAGAAGAAGAAAAAATGACATTTTTATATGCTACGCTTTGGCTAAATTTACACCGTAATAAAGGACAAACCGCCAAAGTATTCCTGAAGTCTCTGCTTGTCCCAAGTGGTTTAGTAGGTGGGGGAGTACTTGGCCTAGTGGCAGGGCCTATAAATTTAGTGAGGAGGGTGGCTTTTAGTAGGAGAAGCAATCTAAATAAATTGAGGTTAATTCCTTCTGCTTTATGCAAAGGTGTCCTTTGGGGGCCTGTATCATATGGTAAATATTATACCAAGGCAGCAATGGCTTTTAATACTGGGGATAGTTTAGATACTTATACAACAAGTTTAAAGAAGTCAATTAATTCCTTATTTGTAGGCTATGATAAGAGTCAAGTAGCTTTAATGCAAGCATCTATTCCTAGTATGTCAGCTATGGTGAAATATTACCAGGAAAATGATTTTAGATTAGGTCAATTTGTGCAATCATGTAAGAATAATATGAGAAATTTAGCCATTTCTGGTCAATTAATAATCTAATTATTCCCAGCTGCGAGTTTGGTTTAATTTAGCAAATTTAATTGTCAAAACTAAACTTGCTAGCGCAAACACTAAGCAGGCAAAAGTGAAGCTTAACCCTGAGTAATTAAACTTATCACAGAAAAAGTCGCTTATTTCTATCCCAATTGCGAAAGATAGAGTTTGGCTAAATGTCATTAGCGATGCGGCCATACTCTGTGATACGTTCTTATTACTCATGATTATACGCATGATGCTGCCATTAGCAAGGCCTAATCCAAGACTATAAATAAATAGGCCGGCTGCAATCAGGTTAATATTACTGCTGCCAATAAAACTAAGAAAAACCCCGCCAAAAGCCATAATTGTTCCACGCAGGATTAGCTGATGAAACTGCCAACGCCCTGCCAAAAATTGGATTACCAGGCTTGAAACCGATAGTCCGCCAATAGTAATTATCTGATATATGATATAACTTTTATAACTAAGATGCAGATTATGCAAAATTAGGTTTGGAGCTAGGCCAATCCAAATTAGTAGCGGCATTGCTCCTAAAATTGTACAGGTGACACCAAGTGCAAAATTCTTACTTTTAGCTATCGTAATATAATGCTTGAAAATTTGTTTAAAATTCAGCTTGGTAACTTTGGATGCGCTAGTTGGGGTATAGCGATAAAGTCCGATAAGGCTAGTTAATCCAAGGATGAGGGTTAAGATAAAGATATAATGCCAGCTGGCATAACTAACGATAATACCACCAATCAATGGGCCCAATAATGGTGCTAAAATCGACACATTTCCCATGATTGCGATAATTTTAACTGCATCTTTATCATTAAATTTTTCATGAATCAAGGCATAGCCCATCGCGATAAATGCCATACCACTGCCTTGAAGAAAGCGGCCTAGCATAAACTGATCCATATTTTCAGCACTAGCAATAATACAGGTAAAGACAAGAAAGGACAAGTTGCCCCATAAGATTATTTGCCGTTTGCCAAAACGCTCTGCAAGAGGTCCAAGCCATAGCTGTAAGCAGCATTCGCCAAGCATATATAAACTTAAGGACAATGCCACATAACTTAATGGCGATTTAAATTCACTTACTACTTGCAGCATCCCTGGCATTATCATGTCATTGGCTGAATAGGTGGTAAACTCATAAGTTACCAAAAATAGTGCAAATAGATATAGTTTACGCATAATTAATACCATGAAAGTTATGTATGTAAATGTAATATCCCGCATTTTTATCTCTTCTAAGCTATAAAAAAGAAATTAAAACGAAGGGAAAGGGAAGATTTTTAGTCCAATAAAGTCAATATTATACGCTGAGTGCCTATAGAGCGTTATAGATATAGTTGTGGTTACTATCGATAATTTCCTAATACACCAAAGAGGGTATTGGCTGAATTATTCAAATAGTTAAACTAAATCTTAATGTGAGATTGGATGCTAAGCTGTCTAACTGGCTGATTGCCAAGTTTTTAATTTGACAGTGGGACAGATTATTTGCTAAAATTGCGCGCTTTACTATTTAATATTTTTTAAGGATTTAGCGAATGGTTGTTATTCGTCTAGCTCGTGGTGGTAGTCATAACCGCCCATTTTATAATATCGTTGTAGCCGATAAACACGCTCGTCGTGATGGTCGCTTCATTGAAAAAATTGGTTTTCTTAATCGCTTAGCTTCAGCAAATACTGAAAGTGTGCGTATTGATTTGGCCCGTGTAGATCACTGGTTATCTAAAGGCGCACAAATGACTGATACAGTTGCTGCTGAAATTAAAAAATATAGAATATCTGCTGCAGCTGCTGCATAAGAAAAAATATGGCTAAACCAGAAAATTTAATTCCAATGGGCTATATCGCCAATGCATTTGGAATACAAGGTTGGGTCAAAATCAAAGCTGATACAGAGTATGAAGATTCGCTGGATGATTATGAGTCAGTCTCACTAAAACTCCGCGATGGCAGCTGGATCAGAAAAAAAATTGAAAAAAGCTTTGTTCGTGATGGCATCTTTCATGCAAAGCTAGAAGGTATCAACGACCGGGATGCCGCGTTTGCCCTTAAAGGGGCTACAGTTGCTGTAGCACGTGAGGAATTTCCGGAGCTGGACGAAGATGAATTCTATTGGGTTGATCTAATCGGACTCAAAGTGGTAAACCTCGAAGGTGAATCACTTGGTAATGTTAAGAACCTTATGGAAACTGGCGCCAGTGATATTCTGGTAGTGAATGATGGGGAAACCGAAAGGTTAATTCCATTTGTAGAACGCCATGTTATCAAAGTTGATATGACAAATAAACAAATTACAGTTGATTGGGGCTTAGACTATTGATCTTTAGCGTCGTCACTATCTTTCCTGAAATGTTCAGTTCGATCCGCGAATTTGGTGTGATTGGGCGGGCAAGTGAAAGTAATTTGTTTAATTTAGATGTAATCAACCCGCGAGACTTTACGCTAGATAATTATCGCCGAATTGACGATAAGACTTTTGGCGGCGGTCCTGGAATGGTAATGAAAATTGAGCCACTTGAAAAAGCTTTAGCTTTTGCAAGAGCACAACAAGTTACCCATGGAGTTGAGAAACCGGAGGTAGTTTATCTATCCCCACAAGGCAAAAAGGTGGATCAGGAGCAAATAAATCTTTTAGCTCGTAAACCTGGTCTTATATTTGTCTGTGGGCGTTATGAAGGCATTGATGAGCGTTTTATTGAACGGAATGTTGATATCGAACTCTCAATTGGTGACTTTGTGGTATCCGGTGGTGAATTGCCTGCAATGCTTGTAATTGATGCGATTGTTCGTCAATTACCCGGAACTTTAAATTCGATAGAGTCAGTACAATATGATTCATTCATGAATGGCTTATTGGATTGCCCGCACTATACCCAACCAAGGGAATATGAAGGTGTCAAAGTTCCAGAAGTATTACTATCGGGTGATCATAAAAAAATTAAAACATGGCGCTTGCAGCAAAGTTTATGGCGTACCTATTTAAGGCGCCCAGAGTTACTGCAAGAGCGAAAATTAACAAAAGAAGAATCTCGGCTACTTGAAGAGATGAAAGTCCAGCATGAGAAGCTAAGCAAAGCTTCAAATTCATAGCAAGTAGGAACAAGATAAGGAAAAATAAAAATGAATATCATTCAAATTTTAGAACAAGAAGAAATTGCACGTTTAAATAAAACTATCCCTGCTTTTGGTCCAGGTGATACTGTTATTGTTCAAGTTAAAGTAAAAGAGGGTAACCGTGAGCGTCTACAGGCTTATGAGGGTGTAGTAATTGCTAAACGTAACCGTGGTTTAAATTCTGCTTTCACAGTACGTAAAATCTCTGCTGGTGAAGGTGTTGAAAGAACATTCCAGACTTATTCTCCATTAGTAGACTCAATTGAAGTTAAACGCCGTGGTGATGTACGCCGTGCTAAACTTTACTATCTACGTGAACGTTCTGGTAAATCTGCAAGAATTAAAGAGAAACTTGCTAAAAAAGCATAAGTTTTATATTAAAAAAGCAGATCATAAGATCTGCTTTTTTATTGTTCATTTTTAAGCGTTCCGTTGATTACCTGCCCTTTTAAGTTGCCTTTGTTTCGAATAATTACAGTTCCGCTTTCTTTGGCAAAGCTAATATTGCCGCGTACAGTCGATCGGTCAATAATTATGGTTGCGCCATTTGGGTTGGTGCTATTAATATTGCCAATTACCTTGCTTCTTTCGGTTAATTCAAGCTGGCTTCCTGCAAAATCTAGCCCATTGCCAAAAAAGCTATCTTTTATGTTGCCATTGCCACCGAGTTTGCTAGTATCCTCAAAAGTACAATCTTCAGCAATTAAGTTACCACCAATTTCAGTGTCATCTTTAACTCTTACTTTAGTAAGAGTCGCATTACTCTCGATCTTCAAATCATCACTTATTACCAGTTTGGTAGAGGTTAAATTACCACGGATTGTTAAAGCCGAGTAGCGGTTACTATCAAGGGTTGTATCACCATCGGCAATAGTTGCCGGGCCATAATGAGTGCCAGTCGTTTTGTCTGTTGGAGTATTGCCACCAATAATGGTTGCGCAGCTTGAGAGTAAACTTATACTAACTGTTGCTATTAATAAAGAGCGAGTATACTTGTCCATATATCTATTTTCCTGCTAAAAGTTTCCGTTTTATTCTCTCATACCTGAAATTTTACATAAATAACTAGATTACGAATGAATTCTTAATTCCAGCCACTTTTGTCGCTACAGATTAGTAAAGCGAGTTTTAATTATAAATTGAAGCTGTTTAACTCCTAATTGTGCGTAACCTTAGATATAAAGGTGTTTGGAATTGAGGAATGAATTCTGTTACATACAGCTATTATACCAGTCTTTCAAAATAAGTATATGCTATCAACGATGTTTTGTTAAAATAGATTGGTTATTGCATTATAATGACAAACCACAAATTAAATTTCAGTATTTGGATATTACGCGCTTTAATGAAATTTAAATTACATTATAGTTTTGTCAAAATTAGCAAAAAGTGCGTACCAACAGTAATTAATAGAAATATTGTAAATGAAGAAATTAATCCCAATAAGTTTATACTCGGCTATTGCCTTAATTCCAAACCTTTCAAGTGCAGAGGATTGTAATTTATATATTAGTTTTATTAAAAGCCAAAATAATTATGTTATTAATAAAGCTTCAAGAAGTTTTATTGATGAAAGTAATGTATTATTATATCGTTTTGACATTGCTTCTGAAAGCGTGATTGAAGTAAAAATACCTATGCAATCGAATGATGCCGATAAGTGCTCGTTAGCATATTCCAATCAAGGTAAATTACCTTCATGCTCAGGATATTTTGTGAAAGAGAAAGTAGCTGGCAGTGTTGCAAGAAATGTCTTAATGACTGTTGGCACGCTTGGAATTCGTACAGTTAAAACAGGTGGTATTTATAAAACTGAACCTAACTTAGAAAATATCGATCAAGCGGTAAAAAATAACAATATTTTTACTAATCCACAAATTGAGAGTTTAATAAATGGGTGTAATAGGTATTAATTTATTACTCTTTAATTGAATAAAATTTTCTAATACTTGTCCTGGTTAAATATTGATGGCCTTAGTACCTTGCAATTTGTATATAAAAATTAGCTACAATATGTTGTAAAATATGAACAATAGATGAGAAGATTATTGGATCGCCTTTACGCCACTTATTTTTGCTAAAACCATTATTAGCCAGATGCTTAAAGGTTATACTTTAGCCTGGGCAATTTTCAGTTCTCAGGCTAAAGGTCACTTATAAATTTAGCAACATTTTAATATTTATTTTGCTACTAAATATTATTAAATTGCCTAATACGAAATGATACTCATATACGCGAGCTAGGATACCCAAATTGTCATTATCTAATGATTTTCCAATTAGAAAGTTTTGATATCAAAGGAAATCTAGAAATCAGACCAAGTAGTTTCACAAAATAGACAAGTAAAAACTCCAGGTAAGATGGCCTTACGACATCAATGAATAAACAATTTCTAGTATGATCAGTTAAATTATGTGAAATATGCAAAACGGTATCATCAAAAATATATAGTTCACCATCAGTTTTCCAAACATGAGTTTTATTATTTACTTCAATATAGGCTCCATCATCAACAACTTCGTCAATGTTAATTAAAACCCTTATTCCCGCTCTTAGCCAGCCAAAATGCTTAGTTGTTGAGGTATTAGGTTTGAATGAAGAAACTCCAATTGTAAGTATTTTTTTAAAGTTTTGATGAAATAAAGGAACTTCATACTCATTTTCAACATTAAAGCCATACCATTTATACATCAACATCGATCTACCTTGAGTTAAAGAAAGATTCTTTATTGTGGAGACAAGAAATTCTCTTGGGGATTCCTTTATAATTTTATTTATCTCTTCAATATGTTTTGGAGGTAAATCATTTAATGAATATACCTGCTTATTTATAAATGGTAAACACAATATATCAATAATTGTATTAATCGGACTAAATAACCATGCTAAAGACCCATTAACTAAAAAATATTGATAAAATAAAAATTTCTTATCTTTATATTTTTGGCGTAATACATCATATACACCTGTTACGGCATATAACAACACAAGAGGCCAACAAATATACGCTACAATGAGTGCTATTATAATTCTTTTTCCGATTTTTCTAAAAAGCTTCTTGTACTTTCTTGAATTTAAATTTGTATTTTCTGATGGTGTCGAAGGCATAATTATCCCTCCATAAATGGATTTTAACTTAGCCGCTATTATACTAAGGAGCACGAAAAATAAGGTAAAATATTTCTAATTATTTTTGATATTAATAGGTATTGGTACATTTAAGAATGTAGGAGCTACGAATCTAGGCCAGAAGATGTAAACTACAATCTTCTGATTTTCCTGAGTTATGGTGTTAAGATTTCCTATAGATGCCATCTTAAATATAAGCAAAAAATCAACTTAAAAAATGACATACGGATTTTGCTCCATCCCTATGTAGTATACCACTATAAAAGAGGCCATCGATATTATTTCTCTTAATACCGGACACATTATTAGATCTATTGTAAAAATGGATGTCTTTTATAATTGATTTATTATGAGGGAGGCTTAATTTATACGAATGCGGGAAAATATTAGACTTTGTTTATGAGTGGCAATCGACTTTACAGGGCAAATTTATATTCATATTTATTAATTGAGGGCGAGCTGACATTGTATCAACCAAAATTGTTGTCTATGCAAATAGGATATTTGTTAGTTAAAATTCTATTTTATAAGAGATATCTCCCCAATACCGTACTACAGAACTATAGCAGTAACTAAGTATTCTAAAACCATATTGACTTATATCGATAAGTAAAAAAATATATAATGAAATTGAAACACAGGTTAATTAGCTAAGTATATACCAAACTCTAATATCTAGAGTGCGTCCAAAAATCAAAGCTGGAAAGCAGGTTACCATATTCTGGCGACACTGATAGCATTGTTAAATTTGGGGCCGACAATCAGTCAGGAAAATAGATGCAGCTATTAACTTATAAACTGCAAAACCAATAAATAATGCTAAATCTACCTATATTAGCAGTAACTACTGGATTTATTAATGGAACCCCGCAATTATAATAAATTAAAAGCTTATAATTTAAAGTTAATTAATTTACTATTGTTTCTAATCCCTAATACATTTTTGTATGGTGATGAAACAGATAATACTATTGATCCCGAATTGAATCAAATTAAATATATAGATATTATTTCACCTTATAATTATCTACAGAATCCATTTGCCCTGACTACAGGTAACTCACATGCAGAAAGTACAACCGGAACATTTAATCTTGGAATCAGCTCAACTACAAAATCAGCATCAAATTACTTAGGGACAAATCCTGAAGGGATAGGCTATACAGCAGAGATATGGGGACAAAGCTCCCGAATGGCAGGATTTGCCTTTGGTGGGGCCTTTACTATTGCAAACATAGGAACTTCATATTTATTAAACCCGGAAAATGCAGCCTCCCAATATTCAACTTTAACTAATCGTATTGCTACCCCCAGCCAGGCATATATAAACTACCAATATTCAAATAAGTTTGATATTTCTGTTGGGAATATTATCCTAAATACTCCTTGGACACCAAGCGCATTAAGTGCTCCAGATTTTTTAAATTCAACTTATCAAGGAATAGTATTTAATTATCAGCCATTTAATAGTCTATTATTCTCTGGATATAATATATATAGCTTCCAAATGTATCCCAACAACTTTTGGACTCAAACTACATTTTATAATGGCGCTAATTCATTATTTGCAAATACTAATGCCTTTAACTTGCACACACCAGGTTCCTCTGCCCTAGGTACGCAGTTTATGCCGACAAAAAACTATAATTTAAACCTGTGGCTATATCAGTTTACTGATTATATTAATATGATTTATGGTGATACCAATTATAAAATAATTCTAGGGACATCTACCAGTATGGAATTGGCCGCTCAAGGATTATCACAAAATGCACAAGGTACAAATATTATTAGTCAGCAAACTTTGGTTAATGGTGCAGCAGCAGGTTCACCACAAGGAAATGCTATTGGAGCAAAATGGGTTCTTAATGTACCACATGATAGTATAACCATTGCTTATAATCAAGTTTTTGGCAATCAAAACTCATTTTTGGGTGGTGGAATCATTACCCCATATACTTATTCATATGAATTTGACCCACTTTATACTACTGTTGCATCTTCAAGTTTAGCTGAACTTGGCGCCGGAAATGCATATTTATTACAAAATAGAATGCAGTTTCTTGATTCAAAACTAGAGGTCATAACCAGAGTTTCCTGGTATAACATCCAGCAAGTTTATGATACACAAAGCAGTTTCACCAGAGAATGGGATGGTATCCTTGGCTATAATATTCCCCGGTTAAAACTATACTTCCAAGGACGTCTTGTTTATTTAGAACAGCCAGTTGTAGCTGGTGGTAATTCGGCACAAATACGTTTTTTTACTTCCTGGTTATACTAATTACTAGAATACGGAATATTTATTTTTGTGGGTACTAATAAATCATTCTCGAAGTTTTCAATGTATTATTGAGATTTAAGAATTTTATAGGAGTTACTTTATGATGTCTTGGTTTTATAATTTAAATGTCTTATCAGCATTATTATTAATTTTTATAATTTGCGGAACAATCAGCATGATTGGTTTCTTCATCAGCCAGAAATACTTTCTGAAGGAAACACATTTAAAAACTATTTCTTTAGCACAGAAGACAGGATTGACTTTTGGCACACTATTTATGGCATTTTGGATTACAATCAATTGGCAAACGCTGAAAGAACTTACCTTAACAACTGAGCAGGAAGCCCATGCAATCTATCATTTATATAGTATTAGCAAAATGATACCCGAAACTAATGAGCAAACAAGAGTACGCGAAGCAGTTTTAAATTATTTAGACATAATAATTAATAAGGAATATAGATCCCTAGAGCAAGGAAAACTGAGTATTCAAGGAGAAGAAAGTTTTAATAATTTAACTTGGGCGGTATACTCATACCCTAAAATGAACGATTTCCGCGACCAGTTTACATACTCGCAGTTAATTGCTGCTCTTACAAGTGTATCTGACAACAGAGTAAAACGATTGAATTTTGTACATGGAGAGCTAACAGGGGCTTTATTAATTTTTTTTATCACTTTAATTGTAATCATCTGCTTTTGGAATGGCTTTATTCGCTCAGAACATTCAAAACTAGCATTTGTAGTATTACTAAGTCAAAACTTAATTATCTTATCTTCAGCATGGCTGGTATTAGAAATTGATCATCCGTTCCAAGGTTATTTTAAAGTTGACGATTCAGCATTTATTCATACACATCAACAAATTATTGAAGATAACTTACGAAGTAAAAATAAATAATAGAAACTATCACGGTTAATTTCAGTATATAACTATGTTTGGCCGTGCAAACCAGAATAACTTTGTGATGTAGTATCATACAAAGCTGTATGTCAATCTGTATTTATACATTGTATAAAGGTTCAGTATTCCCTGCGCAAGCTCTAACAGTTACAACAGATGATCCGCATACTTACACAAATAGCTGTGTTCACAGGTAGTAATAAAAATGGATAACCTGGGATTAAGAAAAGAATACCTCGCATTATTGTTATCTTTTAAAACCCCTCTTGTGCAAAAATTTAAAGTAGGGGATAGCATAAGGTTTATTAATTTAGATCTTCATAGATTGCTTTTATTAGCGCCTGAGTTAATTTATTTTCTACTTCGATTCGTCTTTCTTGATTAAGCCCATTGTTAAGTTCTAACAGGTTTACTACTTGTAGTCCACTATAGCCACATGGATTAATGTAACTAAATGGAGTTTTATCCAGGGAAAAGTTAAAACTTAAACCATGATAACTGCATCCTTTGCGGATTTTTAGGCCTAGTGAAGCTATTTTTTTGCCCTTAACATAAACCCCTGGTGCATCTCTATCGCCATTTGCCTTAATTCCATAATCATTAAGGCAGTTGATTATGCCTTGTTCTATGCGTTCGACTAAAGAACGGATAGATATTCCCAGCCGTTTTATATCGAGTAAGATATAGATTACAATTTGTCCTGGGCCATGGTAAGTCACTTGCCCGCCGCGATCAGTACGGATTATTGGTATATCATGTTCCTTGATAAGGATATGTTCTTCCTTGCCGGCTAGGCCTAACGTAAAAACAGGATCATGTTCAACAATCCATAGCTCATCATTAGTGTTCAAATTTCTAGATTCGGTAAAGTGTTTCATTGCCGTCCAGCATTGTTGATAATCTGTATGGCCTAGCTTCTTAATTATTGGATGATTCATAAATGATAGTGAAAATTAGTTGTTATTGGGAATTCCTAGTTTTAAATTGACTATTCATAATACTTGACACTTTATTTATAATATAATGCATGTGTTAATTTATGTATTAGGAAGGATGCTTAACTTTTTACTCTATATTGCGAATATATCCGGTATTGAGTTGACTATTCTTTCATACCTGGCTGATTTTAGCAAATGAATGATCACCTTGTCAATTTCAGAGTTGTTCATATATAGATGCAGGATATAAAAGGCATATGCTAAGTCGATAAATTTTTATACTTAAATATCTGGGAAATTTTTTCTATTGCTCAACAAAATAAAACTTTGTTAAAGTAGTTTTTTAAGTTTAGCGCAAATTTTCAAGCTAATTCCTGACGTAACGAGTTATTCGCTACGCCCACAGATAAATAAGCGGCTCATTTTACTCTAAGCTTAGACCGGTAAATAAATAGAAAAATAAAGAGGGTAAATAATGTTTACTAATGATTTGATCAAGACCAGTCCGATTTCTCATGAACCTGCTATTGTTGAAATTCCTGTGCCTACACATATTCCTCCGCATATTCCGCCTGAGGCGCCAACCGAACCAGAAGATGAGGAACCAACCCCCCCAGGTACCAGGATAAGGAAAGAGCGTAGAGCACCAGGTGGCGATCCTTTTGATGAAGTGGAACGTATATTTAGTTATATCGATAAAAACCATTTATTTAAATACTCACTTATAATGAGCCCTGAACTTAGCCAGATATACTAGAGAAAAAGATATGAGACGCGAGTTGCGCTATTTTTTAAGATTCAAAGAAGCTTCATGAGTTTTATTGGACCCAAATTTATCTTGAATAATCGATTTAAATATGAACTCGCGTTATTTGGAGGTATACCTTGAATTTTAAATTTATAGTTGTTTTTTTAACTCTAGTAATAATCAGCAAATTTGCTGCTGCAGGATCGGTGCTACCCTATGCATATGATATCGATACAGCTAGTAGTGAGGATTGTAAAAAGACTGCAACAGAAATAAGCAATAATAACCGAGCGCTTAATAAAGCTATAGCTAAGAATGAAACTTGTCTCGCTGGAAAAATATTAGTAACCAACCAAAAGCTTATGGAAGTCAGTCCAAACTGCCAGTATGTCCTTAATAAGAATTACTATACTGACGGTAAGTGTAAGGATGTTAAATTTCATATGAAACTTAGCATGCAGAAGCTTAATCAATTAGTGCAAAGTGGCCGGGAATGTGAGGCTGGCGAGATTATCAAGCAGGACCAGGATTTCCTAAAACAATATCCTGAGTGTAAGGTAGCTAAATAAATTAGATTTAGTTTGAAGTACAAGCTCTAGACTAATATAATCAATTGCACTTTTTATTCGGTTATTCTGGGTGTTTTAAAACAGGTGAAAATGGTATAATTACCCCTTTACTTTTACTGTAATTGTTATTGCGAAAGAGGGTAGTTGGTTGATGAGAAAAAAACTATTATTGCTTTGTTTGAGTTTGATTAGTTTATCTTATGCAAGTTTATTGGGTTCGATAAATAGTTTATTTGACAGTGGTCATGGACGCCATCGCCATCGTCCAAATAATACTCAACAAATAAATGATAGTAGTGAAGCGTCGTTTAAGCAATTTTGCAAAAGTATTCCAGCTCAATACGGTTTTCAAATCCGCTGCGAACGACCAAATATCCAGACCAGGTTTAAAGCTGATGCCTCTGCTACCGTTAAATGTAGCCAAATTTATGCCGGAGTAAATAAAACTTATCCGCAAATTGTAACTTTATCTGATGACTTTATTAGTAATCTCCACCTATGCTCTGGAAAAAAATATGGTCCATTTCAAGTTGATAATACGATAATTAGTGCTGAGAGTGCCAGCAATTATCACCAGGCAAATTCAAATGTTACTTATTATGATATAGTTTGTGATGGTTCAAAAGCCAGCTATGAAAGTAATATGTATCTAACTATGCAAGCCAAGCAAAATGCATTAATCAACCAGCATATTGAAGAGTGCCTAGACCAAATTCCGCAGCCACAGGCAAGAAAATTCGTAATCATGTTTTATATCTGTGTGGGACTGGCGCTTATTTCATTTGCAATGATAGCCTACCGCAATTATAAGAATAAAAAAAGTAAAAACTAATCGCAATATCCATAAATAAGCCGTGCTAATTTGAGATAGGATAAAGCCAACTTGGAAACTAGATGGTCATTTAAGTTGTGTATTAGACTGATACACTACGCTTAACCCAAGTTGGCTTTAAAAAATATTATTACATTAGTAAATAACCAAAAATTAATTGGATTTGGCTACCTGTAATGCAAAGCGATTTAAATTAGCATATGCAAATTCAATTATTCCTGCTTTTACAATTTCATGAGCATAAGTTGAGGTCTCGATGCTGAATCCGGTTATTTCTAAAGGTAAGCCATCAATAGAAGCGGTCAAAACTTTCACAATATTCTGATATTCCTGATTTAGCGCAGGATGATTTATTAGATGGCATTGCAGAAAAACCCTAAATAAAGTTAGATTGGTAACTTGGTTTAGATTTGAGTGCAGCTCATATAGCGCTTCTTGTAATTGCGCGTCACCTGCAATCATTGTTGCCAATTTTGTTTTGTCAAGAAAACTAATACTAGTCGGATCAATTAAAATACTATGTTTAAACCTTCTTCCTTCTGAACCAAGCATAAATTCCCAATTTTTTACAGCTTCTGTAGTTAGGTTATAAGTTGGAATAGTTGTTATTGTATTATCACTATTGCGAATCCTGACCGAATTGATAGATATCTCTTCAACAATTCCATCGATAGAGTATTTATCAATGCTAATCCAATCGCCAATTCGAACCATCGATGAGGCATTGGCTTGAATGCTTGAAACTATACCCAAAAAAGTGTCTCTGAAAATTAATAGTACTATTGCCGACAAGGCTCCAAGGCCGGTTAAAATCGCAGTTGGTGCCTGGCCAAATATATATGCTGCGGCTAATATTGCAACGAGTAGCCAAATGAAAAAGCTGAAGATCTTAATATAACTATGCCATGAAAGCTTGTCATCCCGGCTTGATGTCCGTTGGTAGAATTCATGAAGTGCATAGATAAAGCGGTTAATTGATACAGTTAGAATATATAAATTAAATAAATTGGCAGTTTTAAGAGTAACTGTCGCGATTGCTACTGAAAGCGGCTTAGTGTTTGAGGCTAAAAGGAAGCTGCCAAATACAAATACTAAACCAAAAACTAATAAAGCCAAAGAATCTAAAACATGATTTTCATTAATCAGCTGCAATAATAATAACCGTGAACGTTTAAATGAATTATTGATATTTGTTACGATGGTTTTCCTGATTAGATAATCGACGCCAATAGCAACAACCGTTACGAGAAGCAAAATGATAATAGAGCTAAAAATAATTTTTAGATTGGTATCAGTTACCCAACCCAAAAAGCTATAACTAACTAAATCTGGCATAAGTTATGTCCTTAGTTTAAGTATATCTAGAATATTAGAAATTGTTAAGTAAAATGCCTATCAAGTTTTTCTCAATAAGGCTTTGCTGGCAGAGTATATTCTACCAAAATTTGCTGGGTTTCAAGCTGTTATGCGTGCTATAATCCAAAATTTGGTAAAAAATATTAAAACAAACAAATTTTATTGTGTTTAAAAACTACCCGGTAAAATCTAAAATTACCGAATATGTCAACAAAGACAAATTACAATTAATTTCCAATTTGACTGACTTAGGCTAATGAAGAGCAAGAATTAGATTAAATTTTCCACTATTTGGAGATACTTTATGATACTGAAAAAAGGGGACAAAATCATGAGTCGGAAAGCGGCGCTTTTAATTTCCATACTTAGTTCTATAATTGGTACGAGTTTTGCTTGTACTACGATTGTAGTTGGCAAAAACGCATCGCAGGATGGGTCGATATTGGTTGCCCGGAATGAAGATGGCAGTGATGGTAATGCAGCAGTCCGATTTATGTATCATAAACCACGAAAAAATGGTTATTTGTATCGTAATTATGAAGAGAATAAATTCACTTACCAATTGCCGAATAATTTAATGGGTTATAGCGGTAGCCCCGATTGGCAAACTCATAATAGCACTTTTGAAGAAGCCGGTTTTAATGATGCGGGGGTGGGGATATCGGCAACAGAAACAATTGTAAGTAATGCCGCTACTTTAAAAGTGGACCCGTATGTTGCTGATAGCGGAATTGTTGAAGAGGCGATCCCAACTATATTACTGCCACAGATTAAATCTGCACGTGAAGGCGTAATGATGCTTGGTAAAATCATTGAAGAAAAAGGCTCTGGCGAAGGGTTTGGAGTGGTCTTTGTAGATAAAGATGAAGCATGGTATCTAGAAAATGCTGGCGGTCATCAATGGTTAGCCGTACGCTTGCCTGAAGATGGCTACTTTGTCTCTGCTAACCAGTCCCGACTTGGTGAAGTTGACTTAAAAGATAGCGATAACTATTTATATTCGCCAAACTTAATCAGCTTTGCTGAAGAAACCGGTTTATATAATTCCAAGAAAGATGGAAACTTCAATTTTCATAAGGTATATGGACAAAACAATGAGGTAGATAAGGCCTATAATTACCCAAGAGTGGCGTATATACAGAACCTGTTTACTCCATCTACCAAAAATTATCCGGTAAAGGATGGGGATTTTCCTTTATTTCTAAGACCAGGGCACAAACTGAGCATTACTGATGTTGAGTCTGCGTTATCTAGCTACTACCAAGGCACCCCAAGTGATCCATATACTTCTGAAAACCCCAATGCAACGGCAAGGCCAATTGCAGTTTATCGTACCCAACAGTCGCATGTTTTGCAAGTGCGCGATAACTTGCCGCAACCAATAGCCAATGTGGAATATCTTAATCTAGGGATGACTGCTATTGGGATTTATGTTCCGTTTTATCAAGGAGCTAAAATTCCTGAAAGCTATATGCTTGCAACCGATCAAGCTGATGATTTATCGGCTTACTGGAAATTTCGCAAATTACAAATGTTAGTGATGCTAGATTTTCCAAAATTTGCACCGATTGTACAAGATAGGTATGCTAAACTTAATCAGGAAATTATTGCTAAGCAAGCTCAGTTTGAAAAAGAGTACGTTAAGGTATATGCTAAGAGCCCTAAATTAGCAGCCAGGCTCTTGGATGAATTTACCAAAAGTACGCTAGATGAAGTTTTTGCAACTACAAGCGAACTTACTAATCAAATTATTACTTTGCAATCCATGGATATTAGTAATAAATACTCATTCCATGGTGCATAAGTGTTAAAAGGCTCAAATTTGCTAATCAAGCCTTATAAACGGTCTTGGAATATAATCAAGAGGAATAATTATGCACGATAATATGCGGGCGATTACTGCCAAATATATATATGATGGTGTCAATCTATTAATTAATAAGGTAGTTTTGATAGCTGATAATCAAATTATAGATGTAATTGATAAGAGTAAAGTTTTTGACTCTGGCCAAATTGAGGATTTTGGCAATGCTGTCATTACTAGCGGGTTTATTGACCTTCAATTAAATGGTTGTGGCGGGGCGTTATTTAATGCATCTATCACCAGTGATACCCTGGAAACTATGCACCAGACTAATTTGCGGTTTGGAACAACCGGTTATTTACCGACCTTAATTACTGCGGACTTTGCTGATTCCTTAACCGCTTTGGCCGTAGTTAAAGAATGGTTTAAAAGCTATGGCAATACACGGGGAGTATTGGGTGTTCACCTAGAAGGTCCCTTCTTATCCCATGAAAAGCGCGGAATACATCCAGATGAATTTATTATAAAACCAACTGACGCCATGCTTGCTGAAATAGTTAAATTTACCAAATATTTCCCGATTAAAGTGACTCTTGCACCGGAGAATGTTACTCCGCAACAGATAAAATTTTTAGTAGACCATGGTGTAATAGTCTCGCTTGGGCATTCCAATGCGAGTTTTGAAGAGGCTCAACAAGCGTTTGACTATGGCGCAAAAACTGTTACTCATATGTTTAATGCAATGAGCGGTATGACTGGGCGAAATCCAGGCTTAATTGCCGCAGTATTAGCAAACTCATGTTATTTAGGGTTAATTGTTGATTTACTCCACGTCGATAAGGCTAATATTAAATTGATGACAATGTTAAAACCTGCTAGTATTTATTTGGTAACTGATGCAGTTACGCCTACTGGTACTACTATGACTGAATTTGATTTTGCTGGTAAACATTTATATGTCCGTGATGGAAAATGTGTGGATGATGCAGGAACGCTTGGCGGGGCTTATCTAACTATGAATGAGGCAATCCGTAATTGCGTTAAATATTGTGAAGTGAGTCTGGAGCAGGCACTAGCAATGGCTACTATAATCCCTGCGCAAGTATTAGGGCTTGACCATGAGCTTGGCAAAATTGCCAAGGGTTATCGCGCCGATTTAATTGCAATGGATTTAGCGGATTATAACTGTAGAATTATTTAAGGGGGAATGAATGACTGGGAAAATTGCGTTAATTACTGGGGCAAGCCGGGGCATTGGCTTAAATGTAGCTAAATCTATGGCTAAAATGGGATATTCAACCATTTTGCTAGCAAGAAATAGTGAAGCATTGCGCCAAGCCTGTCAAGATATTCAATCGATGGGCGGCAAGGCTGACTATTTCTGTTGTGATGTTTCAGACTACAAGCAAGTAGAATCAACAATTACTACGATTGTGGATAAGTATGGAAAAATTGATGTACTATTTAATAATGCCGGAGTCTTAAAAACGGGTACCTTTGAAATTAGCGAAAATGATACTAAAGAAATGCTTAGAATTAATCTGGAGGGGGCAATTTTTACAGCCCAGGTAACCGCTAAAGTGATGAAACAGCAAAGTTCCGGTTACATTATTAATCTGGCGTCAACTTCTGGAAAAACCGGTACGGCCGGTCTTGGAATTTATAATGCCTCTAAATTTGGTTTAGTTGGTTTTAGCGAAGCATTAGCCAAAGAAATGGCAGCATATAATGTTAAGGTAACTGCAATTTGCCCAAGTATGATCGCAACCGAGATGACACAAGAATTTAACTTTGAGCAACAATTGATGATTGAGCCATCAGACATTGCTAAAACAGTCGCTTATTTGTTGGATTTGGGTAAAAATGCTGTGCCAAGCGAGATAGTTATCAAATGCCTGCCGTCTCTTGCAAATCAGGGTAATGGCGAACTAAAGCTTCATATTCCTATTCAAAAATGAATTTATGCGAGAAGATATGTCAGTACACCAATCGGATTTAGCATTTAAAGAGTAATTTTCACCAATGGGTGCTTATTTAAGGCTAGATAGATTGTGTCTAATTGCGCTTTGGATTCGGCATTGATTATTGCTGTAACTGATAAATAATTTCCCTTACTGCTAAGTTTGGTAGCAATATCTTGTTCTGGGTCGAAATCCTTAGCGTTCGCACTAATAATCGCAATTACTTCGGTTATTAGTTCGGTTACATTTAAGCCCATTATTTTAATTGAAAATCGGCATGGGAAAGTGAGTAATTCTTCTAATTTAGGGGTTGTCATTATTTAATTCCTTTTGGCTATCATATTCTTCAATTAAATCTTGCTCTTTATTATGGAAGGATTCTTCAATATTTGGTAGTGGCGGTAATTCTTCAAGACTCTGAATTGCCAAATCATCAAGAAACTTGGCTGTAGTTGCTAATAATTCCGGTTTGCCTGGTAACTGTTTATGGCCTACTACCTCGATCCAGCCTCGATCAAAAAGAGTTTGGATAATATTGCTATTGATCGCGACACCTCGAATATTTTCTATTTCGCCGCGGGTAACTGGTTGACGATAGGCGATAATTGCCAAGGTCTCCATTACTGCCCGCGAGTATCTTGCCGGTTTGGTCTGATAAAGTTTATTTAAATAGCTTTGGTATTCCGGCCGAGACCTGAAGCGATAACCACTTGCCACTTTTAGCAATTCGATTCCCCGCTCATTGTAATCCGCTTTAATTTCCTCAATAACCAAGCTTATCGTATCACTACTAATCTGGTTATCAAATACTTGGGTTAACTGCTCGTGGTCGATGATATCGTTGGCAGTCAATAAACAGGCCTCAACTACTTTTTTAATATGGTTTAGCTGACTCACGCTTAGACTAACTCCACAAAAATACTTCGTTCTTCATCCTGGAACAGGGTAATTAGCCCTTCTTTGCCAAGTTCGAGAATTGCAATAAAATTAACAACAACATATTGGGTTCCAAGTTCAACTTTAAATAGATCAAAGAAATTGGCTTTCTTATACTGTTGTAAATGTCTTAATATTAAGCTCATATGTTCACGGATGGATAATTCCTGCTTTTTTATGTGGTGCTCACTATGCGCTTTCATGCTGCGTAAAAGCAAGGTATGCCACGCTTTTTGCAAATCTTGCGGCAAAATACTTGGAAGCTCTGGCTTAGCTTCCTCAATCATTATATCCACCCACAAATAATCACGGTAGGCTTGCGGAATCTCATTTAATTTTTGACTTGCATATTTAATTTTTTCGTATTCTATCAAGCGTTCAATTAATTCTTGGCGCGGGTCAGGTCCCTCTTCTTCCGCACCATTCTCAGCTGGTGGTTTTGGTAATAATATTCGCGATTTAATTTCAAGGAGCACCGCTGCCATTAATAGATATTCGCTGGCTAATTCTATATTGAGTACCTGCATTGCATTGATATAGCGTACGTATTGGTCGGTTATTTTGGCAATCGGTATTTGCAATATATCCAGATTTTGTTTACGGATTAAATACAACAGCAGATCTAATGGGCCTTCAAACATATCCAGGAATACTTGCATCGCCTCAGGAGGAATGTACAAATCTTTAGGTAATTCTGCAAATTCCTGGTTATTGACAATAATCGGATGGTTTAACATAAGGCTGGAACATTATTTATAAGTAAAATAAAACCCGATTTTAACATATATAATTGTTATTTGTTTGTATCCAGCCTAGCCTTTATTGATAACCCAAGTTATTGGGGAGTCAAAAATTAAATTAAAAATAAAATCGGTTTTGTGGTTGTTAACTTCCATTGTATCAAGTTGGGATTTATTTGAAATTTGCGATATGGTTTTTAAGAGCTTATATATAGGCGGGCTTGTTCTAACTAATAAAACATCATCTTTTCGCTTACCAGTTTTTATTTTAATAAGTGAAAAATTTGAATTCATGGTTGTAAACATTGAAGAGCAAAGCGAATTAAGAGATTCTTTAATTGTTTCCTCAAACTCTTTGAAGATCTTAAATTTATTCTGTTCTAAAAGGATACCTAATAAAGTATCATAAAATTTTTCTAGATCAGTATGCTCATTAATAGGGCTAGTAATATAATTTAAATCATGATAATGTCTTAATAATAAAAGTTGTGCTGAATTTTTGTGATTATGTAGCAGATTTGGGTTATTTTTGCTATAGGCTTTTTCCAGCTTTAGTTGATTATACAAAATTAAAATATTTGTAACTTTCAAACTAAGTTGATTGTCTAGAACAGTTAATAAGTCAGCATAACATTTACAAATGAAATTAATGTTGTTGTTTTCGTTATATATAAATAAGTTATCTATTAATGATTTTAGCATTTCACAAGGAAGGTCATTGAAATCTAATCCGAAATTTGCATTTAAGTGGTAAACAAAGGACTCAGAAAACTTTCTGAGGCAAACTTCATTGATTTCGTAATGCATTTCTAGGGTTTGGAACATGTAATTTAGGTTATAGGTATTTGTTTGCCCCTTGGCTTTTAGATAGTAACTTAGCAAAGTTGCCAATATAATTTCAGTTAACCTAAGTATTGATAATGGTTGCTTAGATTGCGGAGATTTATTAAGGGCATATGAATTAATATATTGATAAATAAAATTTTGGAGGTTTTCTAGGAGTTGCTGAAAGTTCTTTATGGTACAAGAATTTTCACTTTCTGGCATTTCGCGAACAAGATGGTTTTCGATTGGGTGAGTGGCAGTATAAGGCGTTGGCAAAATCATTTGCCTCTGGATGTTTAACTGTTCAATTTTTGAAAATTGTTCTACTTGTAGTTGGATTAAGAGTTCATTTGATTTAATAACCGGAAGGGTTTCAAAAAGTTGAAAAAATATATTTATTTTGGTTTGTAATTCTTGATTTTCCACGACCGGTAGCGGGAAATTTGCTTCAACACTTGGTGTGAAAAATTGAGTTAAATTTGCGATGTTTTGCCCAAAACCTGACTGTAACGGATAACTTATAGCTTGTGATGCCAGGCTTAACTGGTTAAGCTTGTATTGTTGCTGGGTTTGTAGTTGAATTAAGAGGTAATTCATTTTTTCAAAAGGCAAATTTTTAAATAAATTAAAAAAAGGCGCAATTATTTGTAATTGATAAAAATCTGACTCGGGAAAAAGTAAGCTAATAGATTGCAGTGTAACCTTAGAGTCTTGTAACCGATCGTTAATTTGTTTGTTTGGCTTAAACCTAGGCGGCTTCTTACTTGAATCAGAGAAAGTACATTTTGGATAGTTCATTTTATTTTTACCTTATAATTTAGGACGTTTTATATTTTAAATTTAGTTTTTGTTTGTATCAAAAAAAGCCTGCTAATGAGAGTATGCTTACTTAATAGCGGTCAGTTTTTATCTGCTACTATGCGCATTAATTATTTTTTAAATGATTTATTAGGGATGGGATGCTAAATTTATTCGTAATATTGAATAAAAATTTAACATCCCTCCTAATAAATCAAATTATAAAAAATATTACTTTTTTTATACATTGAATAATAGTGGCCGGTATTAAGGTGTGGTTTATCTAGTTTGTTAGTAAATTATATAAAATTGTGTGAAGGTAAAAAATAAAATTTAAATACTTAATTATTAGCTTGCTTGGAAAATGATGAATGTTAGTAGGTAGGGTAAAAATTTGGCGAAATCCTTGAACCAGCTACTTATATAAGTTCAATTATTAGTTATAAGCATGGTAGTTAAGTAAAAAGGCTCATCTAAGTGAGCCTTTTTATAATATAAACAAATAATTATTTAGCTATTGGTTCCAACCTTGCGGCAGTCTGGGAAAGGTTCTTGAGTTATGTGGTAAGCTGGGCTAACTGCGACTATCTATACTTACTGGAAAGCCACCTGATATGGAAACGGCCATGCGTGGTTCGGATGGGAGTAGATGGAAAAATGCTTGAGGAGTAACGCGCTGGCTAACTACCATACGGCATGGTGTTTTCTTAGAGGCATTGGAGGTAACAATCCCTCTAGCTTACTCGACTATTCTTCTACAGATTATAGGTTACTAACTTCAGATGCTATTTCCTCCTGCAAGAGATACTCATCCCGTTAAGACTTGCCTGAATAAATATTGAAATCCATATAATGCAGGATAACATCTTTCTTCTGCTGACTACCAACTTTTTTATGTCTCAACTTTGTAAAATAGTAAGCAATTTAAGAATATCTTTTATTCAAATTTTGATATATCAATAATAGAGAATTTTTGTAATAATAATAACTGTAAAACTAATGGGAAAGTTCCCTAGTTGAAAAGCTCTTCATTAATTTCGATGATGCCTGTTGAACTTAGGAATTACTAACAGGCGGAGTGTGAACTTGACAAATTTTTTAGGAAGTCAAAATGCAATTTAGACTAGTTTATCCAAGACAATTTAAAACACAAAAAAGTAGGTTTTTCATGCTTTTGTTTAGCCTTTTTTTTATTCTTAAGTCTTATGCTGGAGTAAATTATGCAGAAGGCCTAGTGCCTTCAATTGCAATAGACAGCGCAACTCGAACCATAGTTGAGACTCATGTGGGAGATGAAGCTGGAGATGTGAATACTAATGTAGCTCCTTACGGGAAGCTTTGGTTGAAAGTTGGCGCAATCGACGCAAATAACAATATAGATTGGAAAACTGAAATCCAATATGAGGATGGAGGTCATCCTAAAGTAGCCTCCCTAGGTGAAGGACGATTTGTAGAAGTTCATGAAGACCAGTACCAGGATAAAAATACCGGAGATTATCAGATTTGGGTTACTTATGGAACAGTTTCCAACAATATCTTTAATAAAAATACACCTTATGGGGCTTCTAATATAAGAGGTCAGAGACCCTCAGTTGCCTATCTAGGTAATAACAAGGTTATTGTTGTATATTCGAGAAATGATAATGGCCACCCATGGCGGTCTTTATACTATACTATCTACCAGCTTGATGATAATAATCAATTCAAGCCTATTGACGGGGCAACTAACGTACAATATGAAACCAGTGGGACTACGCCTTCCATTGCTATGCTTGGAAATACAATTGTTGAAACCCATATTGGAGATCCAGCGCCTTATACTAACAGTTTGTTTAGCAAGGTCGGTAGATTTGATGACTCAAGTAATACTATCAGTTGGAATCCTTCTAGTTACTATACGAATACACATCCAAGCGGCAACTATTCCATCATTAAAATAGGAGATAACGCGATCGCTGAAACTCACTTTGGAGACGGCACTGTATCTGATCCCGATACTGAATTTTTGAATATTTATTCTGTTACCGGAACTTTGAGCTCAGATGGTAAAAGCATAAATTGGGCTAATAATTACCAAATATTTGACTCAGGAAGCCTTCATTCAGGTAACGCGCTAGCTGCTTTAGGTTCTAAATTATTCGAGGTACATACCCAACCTCGTGGTTCAGAAAAGTGTGATTCTTATGATCATTGTATCTGGTCACTTGATACTATCCATATGTATATTGACACTGGTTCAATAACTCAAGATAGTAGCGGAAACTATAACATTAACTGGGGGCTTAATAGTAGTAAGAACTTAAGAAGTAACCAAGAAAAAGGTAGAGCCAGTATTTTACCATGGTAAATTAAGCGTTTTAGCAAGTGCCTTTAATTGTTTGAATGATGGGCATTTGCTTTAGATTTTGTAAAAGATAAGAAGTGGTTCAGTTAAACTTTTAGTTACATTAACTGAACCATATACTCAAAAATATTCCAAGTCAGAAGCTTTTCATAATTCTCAATATTTCCGCTTGCAAGCCTTGGCTTAAATACTTAATTTTGTGAAGTAACAGGCAATATAAGAATATCTTTTATTCAACTTTTGCTATATCAATAATTGGGAATATTTGTAATAATTCTAACTGTATAACTAATAGGGAAGTTTCCTAGTTATAAAATCTCTTTATTAATTTCGATGATGCCTGTTGAACTTAGTATTTCCTAACAGGCTAAGTATGAAATTGACAACTTTTTATGGAGTCAAAATGCAATTTAGACCAGTTTATCCAAGACAATTTAAAACACAAAAAAGTAGGTTTTTTATGCTTTTGTTCAGCTCATTTTTTATTCTTAAGTCTTATGCTGGTGTAAATTATGCAGAAGGCCTAGTACCTTCTATCGCAATAGACATTGCAACTCGAACCATAGTTGAGACTCATGTAGAAGATGATTGTAAATATTATAATCCTAACGGGAAGCTTTATCTGAAAGTCGGAACAATCGACGCAAATAACAATATAAATTGGCAGCAACCTGAAAACCAATATGAGGTTGGAGGTCATCCTAAAGTAGCCTCCCTAGGAGAAGGACGATTTGTAGAAGTACATGAAGACCAGTACCAGGATAAAAATACCGGAGATTATCAGATTTGGGTTACTTATGGAACAGTTTCCAACAATACATTTCATAAGGACTCATATTATGGGGCTTTAGGTATAAGAGGACAAAAGCCATCAGTTGCCTATCTAGGAAATGACAAGGTTATTGTTGTATATTCGAGAAATGATAATGGCCACCCATGGCAGTCTTTATACTATACTATCTACCAGCTTAATAATGGTCATATCAAGCCTATAGACGCGGCAACTAACGTACAATATGAAACCAGTGGAACGACTCCTTCCATTACTATGCTTGGAAAAACAATTATTGAAACCCATATTGGAGATCCAGCGCCTTATACTAACAGTTTGTTTAGCAAGGTCGGTACATTTGATGACTCAAGTAATACTATCAGTTGGAATCCTTCTAATTTCTATACATCTGTAGGTTTCAACTCCAACCACTCCATCGTTAAAATAGGAGATGATGCAATTGCTGAGACTCACTATGGAGAATCCAATACAATCTTTGAACTTGACGATGATATATGGGATATTTGGTCTGCTATAGGAACGCTGAGTTCAGATGGTAAAAGCATAAATTGGGCTAATTATCAAAAATTTGACTCAGGAACTGGTTTTTCTTATAACCCCAATAAATACATTCCATATTTTTATGGAGGTACCGCACTAGCTTCTTTTGGTTCTCAGCTATTAGAGGCACATACCCAGGTCCAAGATTTAGGGAAGCGTACCCAAACCGTCCATATGTATATTGACACTGGTTCAATAACTCAAGATAGCGGCGGAAACTATAACATTAACTGGGGGCTTAATAGTAGTAAGAACTTAAGAAGTAACCAACAAAAAGGTAGAGCCAGTATTTTACCATGGTAAAGCAAGCGATCCAGTAGCTACGTTTTAATTATCATTTATTTCAAGCCGGCCGTCCTCGAAATGGCGCACTAGCCTGAGAAATATTTAATTCTCAGGCTAGTGGTTTTGGGTTATGGTATATTCTTTAAGATGGAGTGGTAGTCAATAATAAGAAAGGCTCTACATTATATAGAGCCTTAAAGTTGGAACTAAAATATGTTATTTGGGTTGAACTGGGTTGGGAGCCGGCTGTACTGCCATAGCTTGTAAGGCGGGTAACGGAATTTTAGTGCCAATTGCTGGTGCTGTCTGGGTAACAATAGTTCCTAACGCATCTTTATTTAAATACTGAACATTGTATCCGATTTGAGTTTTTACGTCGCGATAGGCAGTATGACATTGGGTACTATGGCCTTTACGCGCTACATAATCCGGTTGATTTGAACGTTGGATATCGCGGCCAACAAGTGCACCTGTCGCTCCACCAACGATTGCACCAACCGCAGTTCCGCCTCCGCCGCCATGAATCTGATTGCCAACGATACCACCGGCCACTGCGCCGGTAGCTCCTCCAATAAGAGCGCCTTCGGTACCATCTTTTTTATTTCTTACATAGCTAGTGGTTCCAACCTTGCGGCAGTCTTGGAAAGGCTCTTGAGTTAGCTGGTAAGCTGGGCTAACAGCTACTATTTGTACTTCATTATTACCTTTAACTAGCGAATAAATTCCAAATGCTAATGCAATAGCGCCAATTGCGCTTAAACCAATAAATAATGTTTTTTTATTGGATTTAGTTGCAGAACGGTATTGTTGGGAATCATTATAATCATCGTCTTGAGTATCATAATGATTTCGGTTAGGGCGAGTTTGATTTTGGCGGTAATTATTATTCCGGCTAGCTACTCGATTTTCATTATAATTATTTCGGTAATTATTCCGGACGTTGTTAGATTTGGTTTCGCGGCCACCCCGAGATTCATAATTATCATCATAATCTTCTTGCTGAGAATTTTGATCATAGTTATTTTGCGTTCGTTGAGTTCTTTGATTTCGATTATTACTACGTTGATTGTTATATCCGCGGTTATTTTGGTTATTCATGAATAATTTCTCTTACATAATTTGAGGTGAATGAAACTAGGATAAAATAGCTTCAATTTTTAATTTTTAGTTCTAATATACTGAAATTAAACAATAAAGTTTGTAAGAAAGCTTATTTCTTTACTGTTTAATGTCGTCATAATTATACCAGTAATATATGCTTTCTAGCCATTTTTTAACTAAGAAGGCGCGACTTTACTAGATAGGACTCTAAGGATATATCAGCATAATCCGAATTTTTTCAATAAAGTTACCGGCGAATTGCGCTGGTATAAGCTTATGAAGGAGAAAAAACCTTTTTTGAAAAATGTTATAATTAGGGCTCAAAAATTAAAAAAGGATGAAAAGTTGAAGAAATTATTAATTGTTAGCCTGCTGTCTCTAGCAGTTACAGCCAATGCTGACCCGGTATATGTTGATGCCAATATAGGCCTAAATACTTCGTGGAGTAGTTTGGGTTTAAATGCTGATGCCGGATACATGTTTAACAAATATCTAGGTGCCGAAGGTGGATTTACTTATAGTCCAGGGTATAGTTACAATTGGGGCCCAAATTATTCTTATTCTTCTAGTTACTGGATGTTTGATGTTGCGGCCAAAGGTGTGTTGCCATTAACTAATGTATTTTCATTATATGGTAAACTAGGCCTGGCTTTCAATAATTATTCAGGTAGCTGGGGTGGTTGTAATGGTTGGGGATGTAGCGGTCCTGGTTATACCGGTTCAAATGTTGGCTTATTAATCGCCGGCGGTGCGCAATTTAACATATCGCGCCAATGGTCTTTACATCTTGAAGACTATACTTCAACAGGGTCAAATCCCAACTTTCTAATGTTTGGTGCCCAGTTTAATTTCTAATCAGCTATATTTATAGATCAGCTGCCTGTAAAGTGGCTTGGATATTCTTCTATGCCACTATCATACTTTCAAATCCCTTCAGTCTGTTTCATCAGGATTTGCTTTTATCCCAGACTTGCTACTAAAGCAAAAAGTAGCAAACTGGTTTTATCTGATTCTAATCAAAGATTATGGATAATCCGTAGCTTTTAAATAAGATATTAAAAAATATCGGAGAGGTGGTGTTTAAGTGCTTATTACAAATGTTTTAACTCAACTGTAACTATCTCTTTGACTTAAGCAAAATTGTTCGGAAATTTTTTTGACTTATTATACTTCATGTGCTAAAGTGTAGAGTTGTGGGATAAAGTGTAATATTGTGGGGAAAAATTTATGTTTGGTGGGGTAACTCATCTTAATGTTGATCCGAAAAATCGCCTGGCTATTCCGGCGAAGTATCGTGATATTCTGCAGGAGCAATCTGCAGGTAAGATGGTTATTACCCTAGAGTCAGCACAATGTTTACTTATTTATCCTGAGCATGAATGGCATCACGTTCGTGAGAAAGTTCAAAACCTTCCTAATTCAGTTCATCCATTGGTAAAAAGTTATCAGCGCTTGGTATTAGGTTATGCAGAAAGCTTGGAGATAGACAAAGCAGGTAGGGTGTTACTTCCTGCAACATTAAAAACAATGGCTAAATTAGACCGTGAAGTAGTATTAGTTGGTATGGGTAATCGTTTTGAATTATGGGATAAAGATAATTGGCAACAAGAAACAGAAAAAGCTTTACAGTCATCAGCAGAAGATTTGGCGGAATTACTAAACGGATTTAGTCTGTAAAAGAGTGGTATGCATTATTCAGTACTTTTAAATGAATCAATAGAATTATTAAATATTAATCCTGAAGGGATTTATGTAGATGGAACATTTGGCAGGGGCGGGCATAGTAAGCTAATCCTTTCCAAGCTTGGTCCTAACGGCCGGTTAATTGCATTTGATAAAGATCCGGAAGCTGCTAACTTTGCTAAGGAAAATTTTAACGACCAGCGCTTTAAATTAGTTCATGACAGCTTTGCAAGCCTAGCGACAAGTCTGCAAGGAATTGGTATATCCAACATTGATGGGGTGTTACTTGATTTAGGTGTTTCATCACCGCAGCTGGATACTCCAGAACGCGGGTTTAGCTTTAGGTTTGATGCCCCTTTAGATATGCGAATGAATAATCAGCAGGGGATAAGTGCCAGTGACTGGATTAATTTTGCTCCTGAAGCTGAGCTGGCTGACGTATTTTGGCGCTATGGTGAAGAAAAATTTTCACGTCGAATCGCCCGTGCAATTGTCGCCAAACGAGAGAGTGAAAAGATTACAACTACACTGGGCCTTGCTAATTTGATTAGTGAAGTTATGCCATATCGCGAAAAGGGCCAACATCCGGCAACCAGGGTATTCCAAGCAATTCGGATCCATATTAATAATGAGCTTGGCGATTTGGAGAAATTATTGAAAGACGCACCGCAATTATTAAATTTAGGCGGTAGGATCGTAGTAATTAGTTTTCACTCGTTAGAGGATAGGATTGTTAAAAATAGCTTTGCAAATTTATCTGCTAAGGATAAATTACCAAAATGGGTTATGGTAAATCAAGAATTAACTAGTGAATTTAAAGTAATAGCTAAAAAAGTAAAAGCCAGCAGTCTAGAAGTTGCTGAAAATAGTCGCAGCCGAAGTGCGATTATGCGCTGTTTGGAACGGGTAAATGTTAAGAATAATTAATTTTATTTTGGTAATTGGTGTTTTAGGTAATGCGTTTTACCTGATTAATCAACGTTTTACGGCACGTAATTTATATATGCAATTATCACAATTGCAAACTAAAACTGATACTTTAAATAAAGAATATACTCGCCTTCAACTTGAAGAGGGGACATATTCATCCGATTTGGCAGTACAAGATTATGCGCAGCATAACCTTGGCCTGGTGCAAGCAGATAAACAACATATTGTGGAATTAAACTAAAATGTTAGTAAATGATGATATCCAAAAAATCTACTGGCGGATTAAAAATAATCAACCTACTCCTAACACAGACTCTGGAGTAATAGGTAGTAGCAGTGTGGTTAAGAGTAAAGACCGTTCAACAGTGATTAATTATATCGCTTTAGCTCTTACATGCGCTGTTTTGCTTCGCTTGGCATACATTAATACATTTAGTAGTAAATTTCTTAGCGATCAGTTAAATACCCGGGTATTAAGAACGATCAGTTTATCTGCAATGCGTGGAACGATTACAGATCGCAATAGCCATCCTTTGGCAGTTAGTACGCCAGTTGATTCAATTTGGGCAGACCCATCAGAAATGACTAATTTGAGTGCCGCGGAATTACAGCAGCTAGCAGATGTGTTAAAGATGCCGCTAAGTGAATTAAATAGTAAACTTAACGATAAAAATAAAACATTTGTGTATTTAAAACGTGCACTCCCGCCACAACAAGCCAAACTAGTACATGATTTGGGTATTGAGGGGATTTATAGCCAGCAAGAATATAAACGCTATTATCCAAGTGGTGAAGTGACTGCGCATATTGTAGGATTTAATAACATAGATGACCGCGGCGCTGACGGTATTGAATACGCTGATGAAAAGTTATTGGAAGGAACTCCAGGCTCGAAACAAATTATCCGCGATTTGCGCGGGCATGTCGTTGAAAATGTAGGGGTAATGCAACCGGCACAAAACGGCCAACAAGTAACATTGTCAATTGATAATCGTATACAATATATTGCCTATAACGCTTTAAAAACTCAAGTTGAGCAATTTAATGCAGTGGGTGGATCGGCAGTAGTGCTGGATGCTAAGACTGGTGAGGTCTTAGCGATGGTAAACATGCCTACGTATAATCCAAACAATCGTGATGGTGTTACACCGGATATGCTTAAAAACCGTGCGGCGGTAAATGTATATGACCCAGGTTCAATCATGAAGCCATTGGTAATTGCTAAGGCACTTGATGATAAGCTGGTTACGCCACAGACAGTTTTTGATACTCATCCATATAGTGTTGGTCCGAAGTTAATTAAGGATGATCATTCCTATCCACGGATGACAGTTGCTGAAATTATCCAACATTCAAGTGATATCGGTACCTCTAAGATTGCATTAAAATATAAGCCATTTGATTTGTGGACATATTACCGTCAAGTAGGCTTTGGCCAAAAAATGCGGACAGGTTTTCCTGGTGAAACACCTGGTATCTTGCTTGATTGGAAAAAATGGCATCCGGTAGATCAGGCATTGATGTCTTATGGTTATGGTATTGCAGTTAGCCTTTTCCAAATGGCCCATGCATATACCATCTTTACTAATAATGGCTGCTTATTGCCTGTTACATTTAAGAAGATTAATTCAACTGATGTAAGCTGTCAGCAAGTTATTCGGCCTGAGACGGCAGAAACTATGAGAAGTATCCTAGCCGCTACTACCGAAGAGGGAACTGGTAAGAGCGCGCGTGTACCTGATTATACTGTTGCAGGTAAAACTGGTACTGCACAAAAACTTATTAACGGACACTATTACGACAATAA
The DNA here is from genome assembly GCA_964386295.1 of uncultured Neisseria sp. GTDB lineage: Bacteria > Pseudomonadota > Gammaproteobacteria > Burkholderiales > UBA11063 > Aquella. The sequence goes on along the minus strand of CAYLRR010000011.1, from coordinate 65,737 downwards.
GCATATTGGTTCATTTGTTGGTTTTGCACCGGCAATAAACCCGCGGATTATTGTAGCAGTGATGGTGGATGAGCCAAGAAAAGGCGGTTATTATGGCGCAACCACGGCAGCCCCAGTATTCGCGCAAATTACTGAACCGACATTGCATTTGCTTGGAGTTAATCCAGACAAGTAAAGATTAGGAAAGAAGATGTTTAGTCATAAATCTCAAATAACTTTTACCGAAATTGCCCAGTTGGAAAGCCAGCTGGGCTTATTGCTTGGTAAATGTAATAATTTAGTAATAGATAGTCGAAAAATAAATTCAGGCGATATCTTCTGTGCCTATCCAGGTACGCTAAATGATGGCCGTGACTATATTGCAAATGCAGTAGCTAAGAATGCACTGGCCATTCTTTGGGAGCCTGGAATTAAATTTGAATATAGAGTAGAAAATTATCCGCTAAAAAATCTGATGCATAATGTGGGAATACTTGCCTCAATCAAAGCTGGTTACCCAAGTAGATCATTCTTCAATATTGCTGTAACAGGTACCAATGGTAAGACTTCAATTAGCCATTGGCTTAACCAGGCTTATACTATACTTGGCAAAAAATCTGCAATTATTGGGACTACCGGGGCTGGGATTTATCCTAACGTTAGCGATTTTGCTTCAACAACACCCGATCCGATTACGCTTCAAAGACTGATGAGCGATTTTAAGCAAAACCAGGTTGACGTATTGGCAATGGAAGTGTCTTCGCATGGTTTAGACCAGGGGCGGGTAAATGGAGTAAATTTTAATTCTGCGATATTTACTAATCTGACGCAAGACCATTTGGACTATCATAAAACTATGGAAAATTATTTCCAAGCCAAAGCCAAATTATTTTATTGGGATAGTCTGGAAAATGCAATTATTAATGTTGATGATGAATATGGTAGACGGTTGTATCAAGAGTTAAAGCTCGAAAATCGCAAGCTCAACCTAGTGGGCTATGGTATAAATAATGGTGACTTGAAAGCAGAAAATATCTGCCTGACTAATAACGGTATGGATTTTGATGTGGTTTATCAGGGTAAAAAAGTGCCGATTCATGCCAATATTGTTGGTCGGTTTAATGTTTATAATTTGCTATCGGTAATTGCTTCTTTAATTACTACTAATGTAAACCTGGAGGAAATATCTGAAATTATTAATCGGCTAAACCCCGTAGCAGGTAGAATGGATGCGGCTATTATTCCCGGTAAACCCTTAGTTGTAGTTGATTACTCACATACTCCAGACTCGTTGCAAAAGGGGTTGGAAACTTTGCTTGAAATTCGCGGTGAGGGAAGACTAATTTGCGTTTTTGGCTGTGGCGGTAACCGGGATAGCAGTAAACGGCCGATTATGGGTGCTATAGCAAGTGAGATTGCTGATGTGGCAATTGTTACGACCGATAATCCCAGATACGAGGATCCACAGAGTATCATAAATGAAATTGTTGCAGGTATCAAAGAACCGAATTATAAAGTTATTATCGATCGTAAGGAAGCAATCTTATTTGCAATTCGAAATGCCAAACCTGAGGATATTGTAATGGTTGCAGGTAAAGGACACGAAGACTATCAGGAAATTAAAGGGGTCAAATTTCATTTTAGTGATCTTGAGATTGTACGGGAGCTATTAAATGACTATCCAGCAATATAAAGCAGTAGTCTGCGATGTTGATGGTACCATTTTGGATCGCTTTCATAAAGTCCCTGATAAACTAATTGAAGTGGTAAGCCAATTGCAAAGTCAAGGCATTATTTTTACATTAGCTAGTGCCAGGCCAACTTTATCCATGCTGCAATTAGCTGGTGAGCTTAAGTTGGACGTACCAGTAATTGCCTTGAATGGCAGTATGATTATAGATAAAGATGCAAAGATCTTCCATAACCAGCAATTTTTGGCAGCAAAATTAAGCGAATTGTTTATCAGCTTTCCAGATTTACTGATAAATGCATATTCAGACTTTGATTGGATAGTAAACCGCCATGATGAGTCGGTGTCGATTGAAGCGAATTTTGTGGCGATTAATCCTATTGTAAGTACCGTGCTGCCTGAGAAAATCAATATGTTGGTAATAATTGATAAGCACCATAAGCTATTAGAAATTCAGAAATATATTTATTTAATGCAGCCAGAGTTATCTGCAGTTTTTTCGGCACCTAATTATCTACATATTGCTGGAGCTAAAACCAATAAGGCTACTGGTCTTGTAGAGTTTGCAAGTTTATTTAATTTAAGCTTAAATGAAATTATGGCCTTTGGTGATGGTGAAAACGATTTGGCAATGCTGCAAAGTGTAGGACATGGAGTAGCAATGGAAAATGCTTCTGATAACGTAAAATCGGTTGCTGATGATATTGCTAAATCGAATATTAATTTGGGTGTTGTAGAATACCTGACAAATTATTATAAATTGCATACGGTTAAAATCTAGAAAGTATCAACATGGCGCTTTTAAATTCAGGGCAGCTCCCGCAAATGGCAGGTGGTAGAGAAGGCCCAATTTATGCAAACAATGTAACCATTACAGATGTTGTAATCGATAGTCGTAAGGCAATCAAGAATTGCTTATTTGTGGCGTTAAAAGGCGAACATACGGATGGTCATGATTATGTTGCAAAGGTAGTAGCCGAACCAACTAACTTTGCCTTAGTTAATAGTGATTTTCAGCTTGATTTGCCTAATTTGATTCGAGTCGATGATTCAAGCTTAGCATTAGGCCTTCTTGCCGCTAATTACCGAAAACAGTTTAATATTCCGGTTGCTGCGATCACTGGAAGTAACGGTAAAACTACCGTTAAAGAAATGTTACGCTCGATTTGTGAGCGGGAATTTTCCAAAGAAATGATATTGGCAACGACCGGCAATTTAAATAATCATCTTGGTATGCCATTGACCTTACTCCAACTTAGTAAAGAACATAAAGTTGCGATAATTGAAATGGGGATGAACCATAGCGGCGAATTAACTTATCTATCGAATATTGCTAAGCCTACTCTTGCTGCTGTTAATAATGTAATGTTTGCCCATGCAGGGCATTTTACTTCAATTCGTGATATAGCCAATGCTAAATTCGAAATATTTACCGGCCTTACTAATAATGGTCTTGCTTGTATAGATAAAAGTAGCGAATTTGCAACTGAATGGCAACAGGCTTTAGTTAAACGTAATATTCCAGTTTTCATGTTTGGTAGCCCACATACAAACTGTTATATTAAAGAATTAAACGAACAATATGCAACTTATATTACTCCATTAGGCGAGTTAACCATTACCTTAAAAGTATTGGGGCGGCATAATTATATTAATGCCTTGACTGTGATTGCGCTAGCGGTGAATATGGGGTGTTCGCTAGATTCAATTAAATTAGGTTTGGAAGAATATACCGGCTATAAGGGTCGCTTGGAGCGAAAAACTGCATTTAATGGCGCTTTAATAATTGATGATAGTTACAATGCCAATCCGGACTCGGTTAAAGCGGCCTTAGAGGCAATTCAGGTATTGGCTAAGCCTTACTGGTTTATCTTTGCCGACTTAAAAGAACTTGGTGAATTTGAATTGGATTTTCATGCGAAGCTTGGCAAGGAAATGAATCAGTATTCACTGGCAAAACTATTAACTGTCGGTGATTTGGCAAAGCATGCTGCACGCTATTTTGAAGGCGACAAAATCCATTTTGCGAATAATCAGGATATAGTACAATACTGCCTAGCAAATCTCCCTGAGAATGCAACGGTACTGATTAAAGGTTCACAATCTATGCATTTGAGTGAAGTAGTTCAGGGTATTATTAGTCAAGGATAAATAATGCTATACATATTAGCACAATTTTTTGAAAAACATATCGGTGCATTCAGAGTTTTCGATTATGTAACATTTAGGGCCCTGCTTGCCGGAATTTTGTCGTTAACAATTTCCATGGCTTTTGGCCGAAGGGTAATCGATTGGCTAACTTCACTAAAAATTGGTCAAACTGTCCGTTCTGATGGTCCGCAGACCCACTTGGTTAAATCAGGCACGCCGACGATGGGCGGTGTCTTAATCATTATCTCAATTACGCTAACGGTCCTTTTGGTAGCAGACCTAACTAATTTATATATCTGGATTCTTCTATTTGTACTAATTTCTACTGGAGCTTTAGGATTTATTGATGACTATCGCAAGATTGTCTATAAAGATCCCAAAGGCCTGCCACCAAGGGCTAAGATGATATCCCAATCCCTAATTGCCTTGATTACCGGATTATTTCTCGTTTATGTAGTCAAAATGCCAAATACGACCGAAGTTGTTGTGCCATTTTTTAAATCAGTGCAGTATCCATTTGGTTTAATCGGCTTTCTTGTGCTTACTTATTTTGTAATCGTTGGTAGCTCCAATGCGGTTAACTTGACAGATGGCCTAGATGGCTTGGTGTCCGTCCCGATCGTGATTGTTGCGCTTGGTTTGGCAATTTTTGCCTATATTGCCGGGCATAAAGTTTTTGCTACTTACTTATATTTGCCGCATATCCCACTTGCGCATGAAGTAGTAGTATTTTGTGCTGCGATAGTTGGTGCAACATTAGGCTTTTTATGGTTTAATGCCCATCCGGCCCAAGTATTTATGGGTGATGTAGGGGCATTGTCACTTGGTGCGGTGTTAGGCACCGTTGCAATAATTGTTCGCCAGGAGCTTGTCTTTGGGATAATGGGCGGTATATTTGTGATTGAAGCCATATCAGTGATTCTCCAAGTTGGATCATATAAGCTTAGGAAAAAAAGAATATTTTTAATGGCGCCAATTCATCATCATTTTGAATTAAAAGGCTGGAAAGAAACACAGGTGGTTGTTCGCTTTTGGATTATCAGTATAATATTCCTATTAATCAGTTTATCGACAATTAAACTAAGATGAAGACAATTAATTTTAAAGAACAGAAGTTCATCATTATAGGCGCCGGTGAGACCGGGCAGTCGATTTATCGGTATCTAACTTTCAAACAAGCGCAAATCTTGGCTGTCTTGGATACCCGCAAAACTCCACCGGCATTTCTTACTGGAGTCCCGGTAGTTGGTGGTGAGCTTAAATATGATAACCTTGGTCGAGCTGATGTTATAGTAATCAGCCCGGGGGTATCAATTTATGAGCCGGCATTACAGCAGGCGCTTGCTAATGGTAAATTGGTGGTAGGTGATATTGAGTTATTTGCCCAGGCGATAAAAGCTTGGAATAGTAAAGTTATCGGTATTACTGGCAGTAATGGCAAAACGACTGTTACCAGTCTAACTGGCTATCTAGCTAGTGAGGTTGGCATTAAAACCTTAGTAGCAGGCAATATTGGCAAGCAGGTACTAGATGCCTTTATTGAAATTGAAAGCGCCAAAAACTATCCTGAACTTATTGTACTTGAAATTTCCAGTTTCCAATTAGAAACCACCTATAGTTTAGAGCTGGATAGTGCTACCGTTTTAAATATCTCTGAAGATCACTTAGATCGCTATCGTGATTTACTTGAATATGCTTATGCTAAGTCTAACATCTTCAATCATTCCAAAGTACAAGTAATCAATAAAGATGACCCAATGGTATTGGCAATGCTTAGAACTAATCAAAGACATATCTTTTTTGCTCAAAGCGGCGCCGAATATGAACTTTGTGAGTCAAATGAAGATACTATGCTAAGAATTAATAATCAAGACTTTCTTAATGCAAAAGAGCTAATGTTGGTCGGACGACACAACTATTTAAATTCTTTGGCGAGTTTGGCGTTATTAGCGGCTGCTGGCTATAAAATTGATCAATTTAAGGCTCCATTGATTGCATTTTCAGGGCTTGAGCATCGGATGCAAAAGGTAATACTCCATAACGATGTCTTATTTATTGAAGATTCAAAAGGTACCAATGTTGGTGCTGTAATTGCCGGAGTAGGCGGGATTAACCGACCGGTTCATTTGATTTTAGGTGGTGACGGCAAAGGGCAGGATTTCACTCCTTTACGCTCTTTGGTAGAGCGAAAATGCAAATCTGTTGCGGTAATTGGCCAAGATAGCCCTGCAATCTTAGAAGTTTTAGCTGGGCTTTCCAATATAGAATATTATAAAACATTGGAAGACGCTGTCAAAGCGTGTGTAGAAAATGCCGTAGCGGGGGATGCAGTCATACTTTCACCCGCTTGTGCCTCATGGGATATGTTTAATAATTATAAACATAGGGCCCAAGTTTTTGTAGATTCAGTTTATGCAGCTATTCAAAAAAACGGCTAATACATTAGCAAATAATAATAAAAAGCCACTCACAAAAGTCGGATTGGATACCAATATTCTTTTCGCCGCGATTTTATTACTTACCGTTGGGCTAATCATGGTTTATTCAGCGTCAATTGCTTATGCTGGTAAAGACTCAGGGAGCGGCAACCAATATTATTATCTGATTCGCCATGTTTTGGCAATTACACTTGGCTTGGTTGCGTCAGTATTGGCGTTTAATATGCCCACTTCATTTTGGCAAAAGAATGCCAATAAAATAATAGTCGGAGTAATAATCCTCTTGGTTGCAGTATTAATTCCTCATGTTGGACGAGTTGTGAATGGTTCGCGCCGCTGGTTACCACTTGGGTTATTAAATTTACAGCCTTCCGAATTGGCAAAACTAGGTATGGCAATTTATATGGCAAATTATTTCTGCGGTAAAACTCTGAGTCTCAAAAAATTTCGCAGCGATGTAGTGCCAGTAGTGATGACTTTACTAAGCGTCTGCGTGCTATTACTGGCTGAACCGGACATGGGGTCCACTACCGTTGTGTTTTTAATAGCGCTTACGATTTTATATTTATCTGATTTGGATGTTCGTATAATTATAGGTACGGTTGCATTTGGTGTGGTTGCCTTTGTTGCCTTAGTTATTTTTGAACCGTATCGGATGAAGCGGGTAGTAGGATTTTTAAATCCGTGGGAAGATGCTCTAGGCAAAGGCTACCAATTAAGTCACTCGTTATTGGCTTTTGGTCATGGTGGCTGGTTTGGCGTCGGACTTGGCAATAGTATCGAAAAGCTATACTACTTACCTGAAGCCCATACTGACTTTATCATGGCGATCATTGGTGAAGAATTTGGGGTTGTTGGAGTAATTACAATCTTGATTCTATTTTGGGTAATCTTTTATCGCGGCTTTACTGTTGTGGCTGGTGATACCAAACGATTACCTAACCGGAAATTTCAAGGCTTATTAGCACAAGGGATTAGTGTTTGGTTTTTTGCGCAAGCGATAGTGAATATTGGTGTAGCAATAGGTATGTTGCCAACTAAAGGGCTAACTTTACCATTTGTTTCCTTTGGCGGAAGCTCGGTTTTAGTTAACTGTATTGCTCTTGCTATTTTACTTAAAATAGATTACGAAAATAAACTCCTAAAACAGGGCGCCCAATTTAAATGAAACCAAATATAATAATTTCCGCAGGGGGAACTGGTGGACATATTTTTCCTGCGCTTGCAGTTGCTCATGAGCTCAGCGAAAGGTATAATATAATATGGGTAGGCGGTAAATCTGGTCTTGAGAACCAGATTGTACCTAAACATGGCTACCCACTAAAAACGGTCTCAGTAGGTGGCGTACGCAATAAAGGTATCATGCGTAAACTCATGTTGCCATTTGTTATGTTCCGTGCTTTATTGCAGAGTTTAATAATCATCATCCGCTATAATCCAAAAGTCATTGTCGGGTTTGGTGGTTATGCAACTTTTCCGATTTGTTTAATGGGTAGGCTTATTAATAAGCCTATAGTTATCCATGAACAGAATTCAGTTGCGGGGCTAACTAATAAGATAATTGCCAAATTTGCCAAAAAGGTACTTACGGCTTTTCCAAATGTTTTACCGGCTAAGAATACGGTACTAGTTGGTAATCCTGTACGAAAGGAAATTATTAAGCTAACTAAAGTAAATGTAAGTCACGAATCGCTAGAGCATAAGCAAAGTGACCCAAGTAAGCTAAAAATTTTAGTTATTGGTGGCAGCCTTGGTGCCAAAGCTTTAAATGATAATGTACCATTAGCAGTCACGCAAATTCGTGAGCATATTGAGTCAGTCTATCACCAGGTTGGGCGTGGCGAATTAGATCTAGTTAGTGAAGTTTATAAACAACATAATGTTAATGCAAAAGTGGTAAGCTTTATTGATGATATGGCGAGTGCTTACCTGGACGCCGACGTAGTTATATGTAGGGCTGGTGCTTCAACTGTAGCAGAGGTGGCTGCAGTAGGTATCACTGCCATATTTATTCCTTATCCATATGCAGTTGATGACCATCAAACAACTAATGCGGCTTACTTGGCTAAAAATGAGGCGGCATATTTGATTCCGCAAAAGAACCTGAATCCAGATGATTTAGCTAAACTACTTGCCAGTTTAACCCCTGAAAAAACTAGAGAAATGGCAATTAAAGCCCGTGGTATGGGAATTGAGGATGCAACAGAACAGATTTGTCAGCAAATTGAAAAAGTGATTATACGCTAAGGGTCCAGGTTTAGAGTCCATTTAGGCTCTTAATCGCGATTATTAAAGTGTCGGAAATGATAATCGTCTATTGGGAGGAGATATGAAATGTATAGGTTTGCAAAATATGCAGTAAATGAAAGTTTAGGTAGGGAATATAAAGAGGCACCGCCTAGATATCGCAGTGACTTCCAACGTGACCGAGATCGAATTATACATTCAAGTGCTTTTCGTCGGCTAGAATATAAGACGCAGGTATTTATTAATCACGAGGGTGATTTATTCCGTACTCGGTTGACCCATAGTCTTGAAGTTGCTCAAGTTGGCCGTTCAATAGCTAATGCACTAAACTTAAATGTCGACCTAGTTGAAGCTATATGTTTAGCTCATGATCTTGGCCATACGCCATTTGGCCACAGTGGGCAAGACGTCTTAAATGAATGTATGATGAAACATGGCGAACACTTCGAACATAACTTGCAATCATTAAGGATAGTTACCGAGCTTGAAGAGCGTTATGCAGAATTTGATGGTTTAAACCTTACCTTTGAAACGTTAGAGGGTATCTTAAAACATTGTAGTCTAGAAAAGGCCAAACAATTAGGCCGTCTGGGCGAACGTTTTCTTACCAAAAAACAACCAAGTCTGGAAGCCCAGCTTGCTAATATGTCCGATGAACTTGCTTATAACTTTCATGATTTGGATGATGGGCTTAGAGCCAATTTAATTTCCTTAGAGCAACTCCAGGAAGTAACTATTACGCGTCAGGAGCTAGCTAGAATAAAGGCAAAATATCCAGTTTTAAATGGACGTAGGTTACATAAGGAACTAGTACGTCATTTAATCAATACTACTATTTACCAACTGATTGAAAATTCTGAAAAGAACCTTAAATTGTATCAAGTAAACTCAGTTGAAGATGTACGCAATGCCCCGGCAATTATAAAATATAGTGATGAAAACTTTGCGTTACAACGAGAACTAAAACATTTTTTACACAAAAACCTATATAAGCATTATAGTGTAATGCAACTGCGTTATAAAGCCGAAAATATCGTTAGGGCACTTTTTGAGGCATTTATGAGCGATGAACGCTTATTGCCAGATCAGTTTCAAAGAAAAGTTAATAAGGACGGGCTTCCTAGAGTTGTTGCTGATTATATATCCGGTATGACTGATCGATATGCATTTAGGCAATATAACCGGTTATTTAGTGTAGAAAGTGTCTAAACAGTTAGCAAATTTTTGGGTTAGCACAAAGAAAGTTTAAAGATAATGGTTACAGTAAAAAGTAATTTCCACGATATAAATTCGTGGTTAGAAATACAAAGCCACAACTTTACGGAAATAGAAGTAAATGGATTTCGTAAAGCAATTGAGATTGCAGAGCAATACTATCATAATCAGGTATTTTATCCAACAAACGTAAATTTGTTGGTGCATGCCCTTACCTGTGCCAATAAAGTTGCTGAATTACATTTGTATGCTGATGCTGTAACTGCCACAATTTTATATGCTATACCCAAATTTTGCAGTAATTGGCAGGAAGAGCTAAAAGATTTTGACCCTAAAGTTATCGAGTTAATTGATGGGGTTGATAGAGTAACTCAGATCCGTAAGGTCGGTGATGTCGATTTAGCAGTAGATGAGCACGAAAAAAAAGCCCAGATTGAAGTTATCCGTAAAATGCTGTTGGCAATGGCAAGTGATATACGGGTAGTATTAATCGTACTAGTTGGGCGTGGTGAATTGATGCTGCACCTCAAATCGTGCCAGGACCATACCTTACAGCAAAAAATCGCCATTGAGACAATGGAAATTTTTGCCCCCTTGGCAAACCGGCTTGGAGTATGGCAGATTAAATGGGAGCTTGAAGATCTTTCATTTAAATATATGCACCCAGAGCAATACAAACGGATCGCTAAGTTATTGGATGAAACCCGTGAGGAACGGTTAGCTTATATTGAAAATATCAAGAAGTATTTAGCTAATCAGATGGAAGAAAACGGTATTCAAGACTTTCAGGTTACCGGCCGGGCAAAGCATATTTATTCCATCTGGAAAAAAATGCACAAGAAAAATTACGATTTTGACAACCTATACGATATCCGTGCAGTACGGGTACTAGTTCCTGAAGTAAAAGATTGCTATACCGTTCTTGGAATTGTTCATACCAAATATTCTCCCATCCCTGGTGAATTCGACGATTATATCTCGAATCCGAAACCAAATAATTATCAAAGTTTACATACTTGCGTAATTGGTGTGGAAAATAAAATTGTTGAAATTCAAATCCGAACCTTTGCCATGCATGACCATGCCGAATATGGTGTCGCGGCACACTGGCGCTATAAAGAGGGTGGCGAGAACAATCCTAAATTTGAAGAAAAAATCGCCTGGATACGGCAAATACTGGATTGGCGAGATGAATTATCCGAGCGTAAAGACTTAACAGACGTATTTAAAAATGAAATATTTAGTGATACGATATATGTTATGACGCCAAATGGCAAAGTAGTTACTCTGCCAACAGGTTCAACCCCAATTGATTTTGCTTATGCCGTACATAGTGCTATCGGCCACCGCTGCCGTGGAGCTAAAGTTGATGGCCATATAGTTCCTTTATCTACGCCGCTAAAAAATGGCCAACGCGTCGAAGTCCTAACCGTCAAATCCGGCGGCCCAAGTATAAACTGGCTTCATGAAGGCTGGGTGAAAAGTTCTAAAGCAATTGGACATATTCGCCGCTATATCCGAAACTTGAATAATGAAGACTTTTATGAAGCCGGTAAAGAAATATTTGAAAGAGAACTAAGTAAGTATCCTGCGGCTGTCCGGCCTAAAGTAGAAGATATCGTATCTAAGCTTAATCATACCAATGAGAAAGACTTACAAATTTCAATTGGTAAGGGTGATGTATTACCAACGGCTCTGCGCGACGTTATTGATAAGATAATAACTCCTGTCAGCCAAATCCGCCCTGAGCTTACTACCGATGATTTAGAAAAACGCTTGCAGGAGCGTAAAGATAAGATCACGAAAAATACCGGCAAGCCTGGAAGCGTGTTGGTAGATGGGATAAGCGGCATCGTTACTAATTTTGCGAAATGCTGTAAAGCTATTCCTGGGGACGATATTATAGGCTTTATTACGCAAGGTAATGGAGTTGCAGTACATCGAGTAAATTGCGCGGACCTTAAACGCCAAGCCAAGCTATATCCGCATAAAGTAGTTCATGTTGAATGGGCCGGAACAGCCAAAACTGCATTTTTTAGCACTGATGTTGAAGTCGTTGCTAACGACCGCCACGGCTTACTACGTGATTTGACTGATCTGTTTGCGATGGAGAAAATCAATATAGTTGGGCTTCGCACAGTCTGTAGGAATAATAAAGCGATTTTAACCTTTACGATTCAAGTATCAGGGAATGAGTTCAATTTCACTTGGCTGATTGGCAAACTATTTAATGTTAACGGCGTAACTGCAGTGGTTCGCCGCTAAAATAGATGAGAAAAATACTAAACCCGGGTTAGCGTAATCATATATGCCCATACATAGTAACTTTTCTTTTTTGCTTAGCAGAAGTCCCGCTAACTTCAGCTCTTGAATTTGTAGCCAAATTTCGATTTATAGATTGCTCTTGACTAAATGATCTTAGCATTAATGGGGCTGTGGTTTGGGCTTGCCGTTGATAGCTTGGCGTTTAGCGGATATCTTGTTGAATTTGGTAAAACTATATAGTGGGTTAGCCTGGCTGGGTAATTACCGAAACCAAAGCCATAACTTTCAACATATTGATCAAGAAGCGGCGTATTTAAACGCAGAACTTGGTTTACGCAAACATCATTTTGGCAAATTTTAATCCTGGTTTTCCATCATTCTTTCGACCTAAAAAACCTCCAAGCTGTGCTATCATTCTAAGCATTTGTTACATTGTCGGTATCTGGCTTGGCATTTTGCCTTTGTTTATTAATAGACACAGTTTGCCATTATTAAGCAACAATTGTTAATTCGCGTTGTTAGTGACGAGGTATTTTCTCGCAACTTGAAAAATAACTAATAAGACTGCATAGAGGCTAGCAACCACGAATCCTGAATCAACAACAATGATACTTATAGAGCTTAAACCTAAAAAGCCAACTAATAACATTCCTGCTCCCTGGAGGCTTGCGGCTAGGCCTACGTTATCCGGGAAAATAGCTATAGCCTGCGCTAACACATTTGGAAAGGCAATTCCTTGGGCAAGGGTAATAAGCATTAACCCCGAGACGAAGAAAACGAGAATAAAATTTTTACCGCTCAAGGCTAATAATAAAACACCAATTAGAAAAATCCGCGAACTTATATTAAGCCATTGCGATTGGTTAGTGTACTTTATCATTATGCGATTGAGCAAGGTACCAACTAAATAAGCCACGCCTGAACATACTGCAATTAACCCAAAATATTTTGTATTTTCATTTAGTCTGTCTTTTACAATAAATGGGCCAATTTGATTCCAAAGAGTAAATGCTATAAACGTGCAGCCTAATTGGATAAAGGAACTAATAAATAATCTATTAGTTAAGATATGTTTGTAGCCAATCAGTGTTTTGCTGGGAAGTTTAATCGGTTCTGGGGCTAAAGTTAATTAAAAGTCCTAGGATAATGCTTGCCTTGCGTCCTTTCCAGTCACAAAGTATCCCAAAAAATAGTTGTCCGACAGCATATCCGATAATTGAAATAGTGATAGTTGATTCTACCCGTAATACAGAGACTTTAAATTCTTTGGCAATTGTGGTTAAACAAGGGGCATATAAGTCAATCATTATTCCGGCGATACTATTTAATAATGCAGCCAGAAACATTATAAAATTAGTATAACATGTGTTATCTAGTTTGCTATCCTCAACATTTGCCATAAAATTCTTTCTAGAAACCAACTGCTATACATAATACTAAAACAGAAATTTGAGTTTTAAGCTGTTTTTCGCTTAAATCAGGTATAAATCTTAAATTGTCCCGTTAGTAGGTATAATCTCAATAGCGAATACTTTTTATCAGCTACTATGAGCATTTTAATTAGCAATATTGAGTAAAAATTTAAGCATCCCTCATAATAAAACAAATTATGAAAATATGCTTTTCTACTATACAGTAAATAATAGTGTCCGGTATAGAGGGTAAATTTCTGAAATAATGTTCTTTAGTATAAACTTATTTACTATATTGAGCAAAAGTAAAAAGTTCATAGAAAATCTAGGTTGACTTGTAATCTGATTATTGGCTATCAGGGAAGGTAGGAGCGAATTAATTGGTTAATAAAGAAGGCGAGGAGCAAGGCTCCATCGTCTTCAAATTCTGGAAGATTTTTATTATTATTTTTGTTTTGGTAAATTTTTGCGTGGAATTAATAACATGATTGCGCCTAATCCACAAAGGATATAACCGGTTAAACTAAGTACAGTGCCGCTAATTCCAAACACACGCCAATTTACCATCGCGCACTCGGCACTACCTGATAATATTGTATGAATGAATCCGGTTAAGGGGATTTTTTGATATAACACATCCAATGGCATACCGCATGAAGCAGGCCAATCTTCTGGTGGCAGGTTCTGTAACCAGATATGGTGAGCTGCAGTCTTTATTCCGAATATTGCTATTGCCAGGATAATAATGGCATAAATTGAATTAGCCCAAGAAGAAGGTTTATGAATAAACCCAATCAAAGCAGGAATTGCAATTGCTAGATATATTATGCGTTGTGCAATACATAGTGGACATGGTTCTACATGGTTGAAATATTGAGAAAACATTGCATAACCAAGCGCACTAAAGCATAGTAGAAAAATCAGCCCATAAAGCACCCGTCGTTGAATCAAGTTAAATAGTTTCATAATCAGCATAGAAAACCTTTACAATATGCACTAGTTAGTAAGTAATTATAGCGGATTTGGAGATTTTATGCGTAGTGTGTTTTTCATTTCAGATCAGACCGGTATTACGACCGAGAAACTTGGAAATGCTTTATTAGGGAAATTCCCAGGGATAAAATTCCGTAGAGAAAGTTTCCCGTTTGTCGATACCCAAGCCAAAATTAACCAAGCATTAATAAAAATCAATAATCGCTACTTATCGGATGGGGAGAAGCCCATCGTTGTTTCAAGCATTATTAATCCAGAGCTAAGGCAGCTTTTAAAAGTAGATTACGTATTACATATTGATTTTTTTGAGGCGTTCATTGACCAGTTGGAGAATGAAATTGGGGTAAAAGCTACTCTTGAAATTAATAAAATACATGGAATCGGTGATGAAGAGAAATATAATCACCGGATTGACGCTATTCATTTTTCTTTGGAAAATGACGACGGGGTAACATGTAAAAATTACGATGAAGCAGATGTTATTATCGTTGGGGTATCTAGGGTAGGTAAGACTCCTACTTGTATCTATCTTGCTGTAAATTATGGAATTAAGTCGGCTAATTATCCGTTTGCCGAGATGGATTTGCGAAGTGACCACTTGCCAAAGGCACTAATTCCATATCATCATAAGCTTTTTGGCTTAAGTATAGAGCCAGAACGCCTACATCAAATCCGCTCTAACCGATTGCCAAATAGCAAATATGCCCAACTAAATACCTGTATCAATGAGATTGAGGCAGCAGAGCACATTATGCATAACTGCGGTATCCCTTTTTTAAATACCAGCCACAAATCAATCGAAGAGATTTCAGTCGCGATAATGCAGATGGTAAAAATAAAACGCCAATTCTAAACAACTAAAAAAATAACTATCTCAGTAAGAAATAGTGTACAATTACGCTCTTAAATTTTTAAATTCGCACATCTGTGGTAAAAGGGTGTGATTTCTTTGTGAAGTCATCGAAACCCACGGGTGGAGGTATAACCCTTTATTAAGGAAAACTTATGTCTACAAAAGCAACTCCAGCAGTTTCTATCAAAGAAATGCTAGAAGCTGGTGTTCATTTCGGTCACCAAACTAAATTCTGGAATCCTAGAATGAAACCATTCATTTTTGGATCACGTAATAAAATTCACGTTATCAACTTAGATAAAACTTTACCAATGTTTGAAGAGGCTATCAAATTTGCTAAACAAACAATCAAAAATAAAGGTTTTATTCTGTTTGTTGGTGCAAAATCTCAAGCTAGCGAAATCATTGCTGAAGAAGCAACACGCTGTGGTATGCCATATGTTGACCATCGCTGGTTAGGTGGTATGCTAACTAACTTTGAAACTGTTAAAAAATCTATCAGAAAATTAGAAACTAAATCTGAATTACTTGAAAAAGGTGATACTGGTTTATCTAAAAAAGAAATGCTAGATTTATCACGTGAAGTTGAAAAACTAGAAAAAACAATTGGTGGTATTTCTGAAATGAAAGGTTTACCTTCAGCATTATTCGTTATTGATACTGGTATGCATAATATTGCAATTCAGGAAGCTCAAAAATTGGGTATCCCTGTAATTGGTGTTGTTGATACTAACAATGATCCTTCAGGTGTTGACTATGTTATCCCTGGTAACGATGATTCTGCTCGTGCTATTAAACTTTATGCTTCAGCAATTGCCAATGCAATTTTAGAAGCAAAAGATGAATCAGTTGCTGATTTAGCTAAAGCAGTTAAAGTTGAGATCGTTGAAGATGCGGCTGAAGAGAAAAAAACAGTAAGACGTGTTAAAAAGTCAGACGAAGCGGAAGCTGCTGCTGAATAAAGATTTAGGCCGTAACTTAGTTACGGCTTTATCTTAGTTAATTTCGGTTAAAATCTGGTTGTAGCTGCAAATTAAACCTTAAAAATAAGTCAAGAAGATACTTGATTTTTTTAGTTTAGAATATATATAAAGAATTAATAACCTTAATTGCTATTTGGCTTTTAATAATTTAAAAGTTGTAAAAGTACAAGAATTTGTTAAAAATAAAAATCCTTAATGCTAAAGCCAGAATTGGTTAAATAGAGTATTGGGATTAAAAGTAAGTCCTTTTTTCTCAGGAGTTTAATATGGCAAATATTACTGCCGCAATGGTTGCACAGTTACGTGAAATGACTGGTATGGGTATGATGGAATGCAAAAAAGCTTTAGTTGAAGCTGATGGCGATATCAAAAAAGCAGAAGAATTAATTCGTGTAAAAAGTGGAGCTAAAGCTTCTAAAGTAGCAGGAAGAACTGCTGCTGAGGGCACAATTGTGGTTGCTACTTCAGAAGATGGTAAAAAAGGCGTAGTAGCAGAAATTAACTGTGAAACTGATTTCGTAGCTAAAGATGAAGGTTTCGTAGCTTTTGCAGATGAAGTCGCAAAAGCGCTAGTAAACTCAAACGCGAAAAACGTTGAAGAGGCTGCTAATGTGAAATTAGCTTCTGGTAAAACAGTTGAAGAAGCACGTAAGGACATCATTGCTAAATTGGGTGAAAACATTTCTTTACGCCGTTTTGAACTAGTTGAAACAGAAGGCCATTTAGCTAGCTACTTACATGGTAAAAAAATCGGTGTATTGGTTAATATGAATGGTGGCGATGCAGAATTGGGTAAAGATGTAGCAATGCATATTGCTGCAGTTAAGCCTTTATGTGTATCTAAAGAAAATGTTCCAGCTGAAAAAATTGAGCAAGAACGTAGCATCTACTCACAACAAGCAGCTCAATCAGGCAAGCCTGCCGATATCGTTGCTAAAATGGTTGAAGGCCGTATCAGCAAATTCTTAGCTGAAGTTACATTATTAGGCCAGCCATTTGTTAAAAACCCTGATTTAACAATTGAAAAATTATTGGCAACAAAAAATGCTAAGGTAAATGACTTCGCTATGTTTGTAGTTGGTGAAGGTATTGAGAAAAAAGTTGTAGACTTTGCTGCCGAAGTAGCTGCTGCTGCTAAAGTATAAGTTTAACTAACTAGTTTAAAATCCTCCGCCATGGCGGGGGATTTTTTGTTATAATATATGAAATATATAGTTTTTTAAAAGGTGCTAAATAATGCCTAATACATTTGACGGGGCTGAAAATCTAGCAGTAAACGAGGATGCTAGCCCAATTATTTTTACAGAAAACGCAGTTAAAAAAGTCCGTGAGTTAATTGATGAAGAAGGTAATAATGACCTAAAATTAAGAGTTTTCATTAATGGTGGCGGTTGTTCCGGTTTCCAATATGGATTTACCTTCGACGAAATTACCAATGAGGATGATTTTGTTGTTGAAAAAGGCGGAGTGAAGTTTTTGGTAGATAGTCACTCATATCAATATTTGGTTGGTGCTGAAATTGATTATGTTGATTCATTTGAAGGTTCTCAGTTTACTATCAAAAACCCTAACGCACAAACAACTTGTGGCTGTGGTTCTTCGTTTTCAGTCTGAGTAAAACTGGTAAAAATGTTTAAACGATTTGGTTTGCTGTTACTTGGAGCTTATACAAGTTGTATGGCTCTAAGCTTAGATGATTTTGTTCCCGATTTTCTTACTTCGTCGCCCAAAACTGAGAGCAGCGTTAATTCTGAAATAGCTTTTAGTATTCCTGAGAGTAGTAAAAAAAGAAATGCCAGCAGCAATAGTGCCTGGTACTGTGATAGGGTGCACAATGTATTTTGTTCTAAACAAGATGCGAGCAAGGTAATTGCATTAGCAGTTGAAAGCAGTATTTCTAATTCTGCTGCCAACATTAATCCTGATGCTAATCCAAATGGGAAGTACTTTAATCGTAATAGTAATAACTATGACCAAAATGCAATAAACAATTTTAATCTTACCAACTCTAATCAAAGTGCGTTACAGACATATTCACCGAAACTAAACAATCAAAGTGCTGAAGACCAAATTAGGAATAATGTCGCAGTGCCAATTCAGGCAGATAAGAACACCAATATTAGCGTTGGCCAGCAACAAATTGAATTTAACATAAAATATTAACGCCAAAGCTTGATAATATCTAATCGGCTTGGCAAATATATATCAGATTTAAGTAACTTTAAAACACTGCTAAAATGAAGTTATGGCTTATTTCTGAATAATTTAAGAAATGTAGTTTATAAAGGTAAATTGCGAATGGTATTATATTCTATGCTTATAATTTCTTATTTACTTGGATCGCTCTCATTTGCAATTATTGTCTCTAAGATAATGAAAATGGATGATCCACGCAATTATGGTTCGCATAATGCTGGCGCAACCAATGTCATGCGTAGCGGTAACAAGAAGGCGGCTTTATTCACTTTACTTGGCGATTTATTTAAAGGACTACTAGTAGTATTGATTGCGCGTTTTATTACACGTGGGATTGACGGTGGCGATGCTATAGTAGGTATTTGTGGGGTAATGGCGGTAATCGGTCATATTTATCCAATTTTCTTTAAATTTAAAGGCGGCAAGGGCGTAGCAACAGCAATAGGGGTTATTTTAGGATTTAGCCCACTCTTGGCTTTATTATTAGCTTTAACTTGGATTATCGTCTTCAAGGTCTCAAAAGTTTCTTCCCTCGCTGCTATATTGGCAACTTTACTCTCACCGCTTTATGCTTATATTTTAATGGGTAATTCATCATATTTTGGTGCGACTACGATTATTGCTTTTTTTGTAGTTTATAAACATAAAGATAATATCATTCGTTTGATCCGTGGAACTGAAACAAACTTTAAGAGAAATTCCACACAGCAAGACGATGCTAGCCAAGAAACGGATATTAAGCAAGAAGTAACGTCGGAAGATACTTCACAAGTTAAAACCCATACGCATAAAGAAATAGAACATGACGGTATAAAAAAGCCTAATTATTACACAGTACTAGGAGTGGCGCGTAGTGCCAGCCAAGATGAAATTTTGGTAGCTTATCATCAATTAACCCGCCAAGGGCGGCAAAGCTTGGAGAGTGAAGAATCCGATGACCATAGTATTCGGACTACTGAATATTCTTTAGAGTTAATCCAAGAAGCATTTGCAACACTCAATGATCCGCTACAAAGAGAAATTTATGACAAGGGCTTAAATACTCATTTTGGTGAATCATTATCTAACGATTAAGAATAAGTAGAATGGCAAAAATAAAAAAACTTGTCCTTTTGGTAAACCTTGGGTCACCGCATGAGTTGTCGGTAACTGCAATCCGCAGATTTTTACGCCAGTTTTTGGGCGATAAGCGGGTTGTCGGCTTGCCGCGATTTGTTTGGTTCCCAATTTTGTATGGAATTATTTTACCAATCCGAGCTAAAAAACTTTTACATAAATACCAGCAGATCTGGTTGGAAAATGATAGTCCACCATTAGTCCACTATACTCAAAGGCAAGCAAAATTACTTGCAAAAAGCCTCAGCAATGATGAGGTAGCGATAGATTATGCTTTTTGTTATGGAATTAATACAATTTCTGAAAAATTAAATAGCTGGTATAGTAAAGAAAATATAAATGAATTAGTCATTGTCCCTCTTTATCCTCAATACTCGAGTTCAACTACTGCGCCGGTTTTGGACCAAGTCAGTAATTTTTTTCGTAAGTCGTATTATATACCCAAAATAAAATTTATAAATAGTTTTGCAACAAATTCGACTTATATCAAGGCATTAGCTGAATCGGTCGATTCTTTTTGGCAGCAAAATGGTAAGGCGGAAAAGCTGCTTGTAAGCTTCCATTCTTTACCTGTAAAATTAATTGACAACGGCGATAGTTATTTGACTGAATGCCAACAGACATATCATTTATTATGTAATGAACTTGGGATAGCAGCAGACAAAGATGCTAAACTGGCTTTTCAATCTAAATTTGGCAAAGCTAAATGGGTTGAACCTGCAACTGATCAAACTATAATCCTGCTTGCCAAATCGGGGGTAAAAAGGATCGATGTTATATGTCCTGGCTTTATGAGCGACTGTCTTGAGACTCTCGAGGAAGTGGCTATCCAGTATAAAGAATTATTTGAAAGTAGTGGTGGCGAGGAATTAAGGTATATTCCTTGTTTAAACGACAGCGCACAAGCTGTAAATCTATTGGAACATCTAATTAATTAGTGATTTAAAAGGGTTATTTATGTGTGGAGTAGTAGGTGGCGTTAGTGAACGTAACGTAGTAAGGGTTATTTTGGAAGGGCTTTCACGCCTTGAATACCGAGGATATGATTCGGTTGGGATTGCTGTCATTAATGGCACTGGGGAACTAGAAAGAAAACGTCTGACAGGGCGAGTGAAAGAGCTTGCTGAGGTTTGTAAGGCAAGCGAGTTCCATGGCCTAATCGGAATCGGCCATACGCGTTGGGCTACGCATGGTGGTGTGACTGAAAGTAATGCTCATCCACATTTTTCGAATAATACTCTTGCCATAGTTCATAATGGTATTATTGAGAATTATGCTGAATTACGCGAAGAATTAAGATTAAATGGCTATCATTTTGAATCGCAAACTGATACTGAGGTAATCGTTCATTTAATCCATTCCTTATATAAAGATAGTAAAGACTTACTAGCTGCAGTAAAAGCTGCTATTAAACGGCTGCATGGTGCTTATGCCATAGGAGTGATAAGCCGGGATAACCCTGAAGAGTTGGTATGCGCCCGTTTGGGCTCGCCATTGGTACTAGGGGTAGGGATTGGCGAAATGTTTTTTGCTTCAGACATCTCTGCTTTATTGCCGGTAACCCAAAAAGTTGTCTATCTTGAAGAAGGCGATATTGCGAAAATTGATCGTAATTGCTATAAAATTTGGGATAAAAATGATAATCTAGTCAAGAGAGAGGTTAGGCTAAGCAAACTTTCTGCTTCAGCAAGCGAGCTAGGGCAGTATCGTCACTTTATGCAAAAAGAAATCTTTGAACAACCAGAAGCAATAACGAATACCATGCTCCATTTGGGTAGTGAATTTAACCCTGAAATTTTTGGCAGTAATGCTCTTGAGATATTTAAGCAAATTAATAAGGTACAGATTATTGCCTGTGGAACAAGCTATAATGCTGGGGTAATCGCCAAATACTGGCTAGAAGAATATGCTAATATAGAATGTAACGTTGATATTGCAAGCGAGTATCGTTATCGCAAAGTCCCGGCAAATCCTTCTACTTTAATTATAAGTATCTCGCAATCTGGCGAAACCGCAGATACTTTAGCCAGCGTTAAATATGCAATTGAACAGGGTATGAACAAAACTTTGGCGATCTGCAATGTTGCTGAAAGTAGTTTAGTCAGGTTATCGCAATTAAGCGTGTTAACCGATGCCGGGCCAGAGATCGGTGTAGCTTCGACCAAAGCCTTTACCACTCAGTTGGTAGTATTACTATACTTGACTTTTACCTTAGCTAAAGTTCGTGGAACATTGACTGAAGCAGAGCTGACACAAGTAATGGACCAGTTACGCAGATTGCCGCAATTAGTAATTGAAGCACTTAAGACCGAAGAAAGAATCAAAGAAATCGCAACTGAATTTAAATATAAGCAGCATGCTTTATTTTTGGGACGTCATACGTTGGCCCCAGTTGCGATGGAAGGTGCCTTAAAGCTTAAAGAGATCTCCTATATTCATGCCGAAAGCTATGCCGCTGGTGAATTAAAGCATGGACCATTAGCCCTAATCGATAAAGATATGCCGGTAATAGTCAATATGCCGGCAAACCTTCTTGAAGATAAGGTTAAGTCAAACGTACAGGAAGTATTGGCACGCCAAGGCCAAATTTACCTATTTAGCGATAGCCCATCTGATTTGGATGCGCAATGTACTAGAGTAATCCATTTGGGGTTAAATAACATCGCAAACTACTTATTGCCTGTGGTTTATACTATACCAATGCAGTTACTTGCCTACCATACGGCAATCGAAAAAGGTACAGATGTGGATAAGCCACGAAATTTGGCAAAATCGGTTACGGTTGAATAAAATAAAGCCCTTCATACGAAGGGCTTTATTTCTAAGGTTAGGCTAAATTATTAATAATTTTTACTTTTAAAAAATAATGGAGTAACTGAGGTTATTAATAATTCTTTTAAGTTTCTGTAGATTCACTAAGTGGATCGCCGCCAATAGGTGCTTTCTTTTCCTCTTTTATTAGAGCTACTGTCACTATTATAGAGAGGCTGCTGGTCAGAGTTATTATTCAAGTGCGGCGTTTGTTGATTACATGGACTTAGATGGAATTTTGAAAAAGCTTCTACGAAGTCATTATTATTGGGTGTGCGAACATTTAGAAGAGTATTGGTTAGCACATGTTTTAGGAATCCTTGTAGTTCGAGCGAGGCCATATAACCCGTCTTCATAAAAAATTGGTCATTTGGATTGTTATTTGCAACAAGTGAACGTATCTCGCCTGCTGCGAAATCATAACTACAAAATTCATTCAAATTTGCATTTTCTTCATACTCTTCTTCTTCAACTTCAGGTAAACTACTAGCTAAAACTTTACTTTGAGAAGTTGTTTGTTTTTGTCTTAGAATCTGTTCATTATGATTTTTTGCGTTTGCAAAAGCTTGGTCGATTGAATTTTTTGCCGCTTCAACCAACTCTTCATTTCTACTTTTAATTCCTTCTATGTAATCGAGCAATGCTGCTAATACCGGTTCTAATAATAAATTATTAGTTGTCTCATTATTTAATGCAGGATCTAATTTTTTGACTATTTTATCAAGGTCAGTCTCATGTTTTTGCTCCCTTGGCTTAGATCCAGTAGTTGTTTCTGGGGCATAAGTATTATATATGGATTTTAAACTATTGATAAAGCTGATAGATTGACACTGTTTAATTAAGTCTTCAGAGTTTAAATGGGATCCTTCAGCTACTCCTTGATTAAATTGCTTAGTTAATTCTTCAATATTGGCAGTATGTATTTCCTGTTGGTCAATATTCCTGTTAATCCATACATTAACTAAATCAAGCATACTTTTTATTAGTTTTAAAACTAAATCTTTCAAGTTCGGGATGTTTAAACCATAGTTTAATTTATCAAGTATTATTGTTTCTTGATTTTCTTGATCAATAGTATTGTCATCTCGAAAAATACCAGGGCCATTATTTACCTTGTTAATATGCACGTCAGGTTGCTGCCCATGTAAACTAGTTTGATTGGGAAAAAACGTACTAATATCGTTATTCTCAGCATCTGGTATTTCGCTCTCATCTGAAAAATTATCTTCTGGATTATATTCAACTCCGCCATTTTTGGTGGGTTTTCTATTTTCGAATGAGCAGCAACAACAATAGTATTTTATATTTGAAATAGCAGATCTTAAAATAGTTGACATTCTTTACTCCTTGCTCAACAAAAAATCTTGTTTATTCTTAATAAATATTAAAACTGCGAATCCCTATCCCTGGCTGCATAAATTGTCTACCCCCGGTAAGGATGTTTAGGTTAATCAAGCTATTCTTGAGTTTTCAGGTCTATTCCAGGTTTCTTTTTGGTTATTTCTGCCCTAATCAAGCCTAAAACACACTCTTTGAAGTTACTATTCTTTTGCCTCTGGTATTGATAGCTTTCTTTTAACTGAGGTACTGAAGACAGCTTCTTATGTAATTCCAATACTTGTGGATCAATCTCTTCTGTTTCAGCTTGGGCCTCAGGCTCAAATAAGGCTAATGTTTGATCTATAACTTTGATCTTATCTTCATAATTAGCTGCATTAATATGGCTTGTAAGTCTATTGATGATTAATGAAGCAATTCGGTTACCATTATCAGTATACATTACCTTATATCTATCAATTCGCTTCAATAACTCCTTAATAACAATAGTCAATTCATCTTTACGGACTTGGTCTAAAGAAGCAGTTGGGAAATAATTGCTAAATAACGTTGTGAGTTTTTCAATATATGCTTGTTTGTCAAGCATCTTCCCTTTATCAGCCGCCAATGTATTACAAGCCTGATCACGGTTCAAGCTTAATTGAGATTGCGCAGATAGTAAAATTTCCTTTAACTTATCAAAATATTCAGGAGTAATTGAACTATTCTCTCGAGTTAATTGCTGCAGAATAAATTCCCCTAGTACTTTTTGGGCCTCATCGATTAAATCAGAATGTTTATCGATAACCCCACGTTCTTTTAACTTTAACGACTTTACATCTGGTAACTGAGGTTGCTCTTGAGGCTCTTTTGCTGCATCTCTTGTATGGGTTTTATTGCAAAACTCTGCAAAAGCTTTTATTAAGTTGTTATTTTTTGCTGACTCATCTAGCAAAGCATTTTTAGATGATAGCATTTGACGCATTAATGTTTGTAATTCTGGAGAAACCTTATAACCAGTCTCTCTGAAGAACTGATCATTTGGATCAACATTTTCAGCTAGTAAAAGCATGTAATCAACATCAAGGAGAGGACTTCCGCTATAAGACCCCATAGCTGATGATCCTCCCTGACTTATCATAGCTTTTGCAATATGGATGATTAGACTGTCATAAGCCGATTTGAATAACTTATTTGCATCTGGATTCTGATTTTTTACATTTTCAATATAGACAATTATAGCTGTTAGAGTAGGCCTGATTATTGTATTTTTAATTTCCTCGTCATTCGAAGATCTATTAATTTCACTAATTATTTTTTCTTTGATTTTAGCCTTCTGTAATTCAGGCTCAGTACTAGTTGTTTTACTTGTATTACTAGTAGGACTTGTGTTAATAGTTTGGCTTTGTTGCAATAATGATTGCAACTGCCCTAGTTTTGCCGGCTTGGCCACGTCCAATACCTCTTTTTTAGTCAAAGGATTAGAAAAGTGAGGATCACTTGTTAATTCTTCATTAATTTGTGATATGACATCATTAATTGGCCCTTCAGCTTTTTTCACTACTTCTGGCTTCTCTTTATAAAGCGTCACAATGTACGCAATAAGCTTAGTTACTAGTTCTTTTACAAATTTTGCAGCACTAGTTGTTAAAGCATATTCAAGTTTCTCAAAGGTTTGTTGCTCTTGAGTTAATTGCGGCCCATCACTAACTTTATCAGAGAAATATTTGGCATATTCACTCTTAATTCTTTGGTCTGTGAAAGGTTGTGGATGTTGTTGAAACTGTTGATTAGCTGTAGCTTCACCTGTATTTGGGTTCTGGTTTAAATTTGGAAAATAGTAGCTGGCATCTAGGCCAGGATTGCTGCCATTAATGTTGTCATTGGAGTTTGGGTTCTCGTACAGGTTACTGAATGACGTTGGTTGTCCTGTAGCATCCGAATGAAAAGAAGGGGAGGCTCCGGGCTGAGGATCGTCCAAAAGACGTTCCTTGTTAGGCTCTTCATTGTTAGTAGTCGAAGGAAAAAGACTTTGGTGTTCTGGGTGATCTTCAGTAGCTTTTGCTCCTTTTCTATCACTTGTATTCTGGAGGTCACTAAATGACGTTGGTTGTTCTGTAGTATCCGAATGAAAAGAAGGGGAGGCTCCGGGCTGAGGATCGTCCAAAAGACGTTCCTTGTTAGGCTCTTCATTGTTAGTAGTCGAAGGAAAAAGACTTTGGTGTTCTGGGTGATCTTTAGTAGCTTTTGCTGCTTTTCTATCACTTGTATTGCCACAACAACATAAATATTTTATATTTGAAATAGCAGATCTTAAAATAGTTGACATTCTTTACTCCTTGCTCAACAAAAAATCTTGTTTATTCTTAACAAATATTAAAACTGCGAATCCCTATCCCTGGCTGCATAAATTGTCTACCCACTGTAAGGAGCAGCCAAGGATAAGAAATTATCTTAATTAAACTACCTTACAGAGTAGAAGCTGCAAAAACAGGGCAACTATTATGCTGTCTTAATTCCTTTTCTTTTTCAGTTTCAGATTGGAGTTTACCAGCGCAGCTGGTTAATTCTGCAGCATCTTGGCTCATGGGTATTCCGTTACTAGAACTTGTATCAGCTTCTGAAGAATGCTGTATGCTTGAATTTGCAGCGGTAGCTTCAATTGCCGGTTGCGGCAAAGGATTTTTTTGCAATAACGATGGTCTTTCGCTTTTTGCTTTAGAATTGAGGTTACTCTTTTGTTCTCTTTCACCGAAACTACAACAAGAAAATAAATCACGTACAATATTAGACATTTATTGCTCCTAATAAGTATAAAAATTTTAAAAAACTATTTGAATCGTTTCTTAAATTATTTAAATACTATTAAAAGCAATTATGTTTCAGGTTGCCTTTAAAACTATTTATTAATCAAGAAATTATTCATCACCTAAAATTTATTACTTTTTATTTCATGACTATTTATGAAATGAAATAAAATAACATATGAGTAAATACACTAATAACTTTCATTTGAATATAGTTAATCAGTAGATTAGTAAATAGGATATAGCCCTCCTTTAAGAAGGCTATATCTATATTAAATGTAGGCCTATTTAGAGTGTTTTCATTTCAGCTTCAGAACTTTGATTTAAATTTGAACGCTGCTGGACTCGGCAAATTCTGATTTAATATTTTCTCTAAATTGAGAGTCTTTTATAAATCGGAATTTAAAACATTCAATAAAAAATGGGATCTTTCCAAAAGGCGCTTTTAGAATATTGGCTAGCTGATCGGCAGAATCACGGAGTACAGTGTCTAAGGAAAGCTCTTCAGATTGATTAGACTGAAAAATGTTCAAAATATTTTGAATTGATTCTCTTTTAATACTTTTATCTTCTGTGCTTTTATCTTCTGTGTTTGTTTTAATACTTTTATCTTCAGAACTATCAACATTGTTGTTGATCTTTGTAATGATAAAACTACCTTCATCAGTATACATTTGTCTAATTTGCTTCACTAAGGAACTTACAACTTTGAGTAAAGTTTCAACCTCATCCTTAGGGATTTGCTGCTTTTGAATAGAGCTTTCACTTACTTTAAATAACTTAACTATTTCATTTACTATATTATTACTATTAGACTCAACAGAAAATTCCTCACCTTGTGAAGTTTTATTTATTTCTACTTTAGCAGTTCGAATATTTACTAATAAATTATTAAATTTATCTTTAACTTTATTTTTTATATCTGCAAAATCTTTTAAAGAAAAATCACTTGATGTAGCCCCTCTTACTACTTCATTTTGAATATTAGTAATGATTTTTTTCATAATTTCGTGATATAACTCTTGATGACCTCTTAGGATATTATAAACTTCATCACTTATTTTTTTCGGTTTCTTTATGCGCGAAGGGCTACTCACGTTAGTATTAAAATCATGGGTTTTGGCTGTATGGGGGTGATTTACTGATATACTTTGCGGTTGTGCTAAAGAACTTAATGAAGGAGCACTTTGAACTAGGCTAATATGCCTTGATTCACTATTTTCCTCCTCAATAATCTTATCACTAGTAGTATTAATGTCCTGATTATCAGCTTTAATATGCTCTTGAGTAAATAATTCTCCTGATTGCCTAGAACCAGGAGCCAATTCAGGATTTAAAAGGGTTAAGCTTTTTTGCTCTTTATCAGTATCCGGAGAGTTTTCGACATTTTCCAGATTCTCTGGCTGCATAGTCATCATTGGCGGTATTACTATTTCTTCTTGTGTTGAATCATTATTATGACTACTTACCGATAGATTGTCTTTATCCGTTATAGAATTTTGAAAATCATCTGGCGTTTTATAACTATATTCTTCATCTTTAGGTTCAAAAATTAGTTTATTTTTTTTTGCTACTTGACTTTTCTCCGGGTTTTCTAGATTTTCATTTTCTTTTTGCACGTCTTCTTCAACATTTGATGCTTCTGGAGAAATACTACTGTGTTCTTCACTTTGTGGCTCAAAATTATCTAGTGATTGATAAACATTCTTTTCGATGTTTTCTTGAACCGGTACAAATTTTTCATTAGAAGCTGGCGGCAAACTTTTAGATATATTATCCGTTGCAAAATTTTCTGAGATTGGCTTTGAATCTGAAGGTTGCTTTAATGTTGGTAAATTGTGTTCAGCTTGATCAATAGGACTTTTTTCTTCTTCTTTCTCACTTAATCCGGATTCTATAATGTCTGGATTGGTGTCATTATTATGCTGTGTCTCTTGACTTTGAGTTAATGTAGGAGTGCTTTGAAATTGACTAGTATGTCTTTCATTAGTAACATCATTGCCTTCAACATCAGCATTGTTATGCTCTTGAGTAAATAATTCTCCTGATTGCCTAGAACCTGGATTCAATCTAGGATTTAAAGGACTTATGATTCCTTGCTCTTCATTAGTATCCTTAAAATTTTCGACATTTTCCAGATTCTCTGGCTGCATAGTCATCATTGGCGGTATTTCTAATTCTTCTTGTGTTGAACCATTATTTTGATTACTCATCGTTACATTTTCTTTATCCGTTATAGAATCTTGAAAATCATCTGGCGTTTTATAACCATATCCTTCTTCATCTGTAGGTTCAACAATTACATTATTATTCTTAATTACTTGACTTTCCTTCGGGTTTTCAAGATTTTCATTTTCTTTTTGGGCCTCTTCTTCTGTTTCTGATACTTCTTGTGGAGAAATAGTACTTTTATCCTCACTTTGTGGCCCGGAATCATCTTGTGATTGATAAACTTGCTTTTCGATGTCTTCTTGAAGCGGTATACGTTCTTCATTAGAACTTGGCGGCAAATTTTTAGTAGATATATTAGACGTTGTTAAATCCTCTAAGCTTAGTTTTGGACCTATAGCTTGTTTTTGGGGTGGTAAACTTATGCTTGGGGTTGTTCCCGGTTGATCTAGTTGTTGTTTCCTACCCTGTTCTTCATTTACTTTACCAGTTAGTGTAGTATAAACTTGGCTATCCTGGCGTTTTTTATCTAAAAATTCATCTATTTTCTGTAGCTCTGCATCAATTATGGGGCTTTTTTGAGAAATAGGATTTTCTTCTTCCTCCTTCTCACTTAAGCTGGATCCTATAATGTCCGGATTGGTGTCATTATTATGCTGGGTCTCTTGACTTTGAGAGCTTAAATTATCTCCTAGCTGTTGAGAAGCTGTATCTAATAAATCCTCCGGTGGTAGCTGGATACGATTAAGTTTGAAATATGCAATAAGCCTACTATAAGATTCTTGATTTTCAATTTTCAGTTTTACTAACACGTGGCGTTTAATCTCATCGCTCTCATCTAAAAATTTCTTCATCTCCTCACTAGGAGTACCTATCCCATTAAATTGTAAAAGTATTTCAACATAATTTAAATTCAGATCTGACAACTTATTGATACTTGCAATATTTTCGTCAATTATCCTGCGCTCTTCAGTTATCCCTTTCTTAGACATTATTGCTAGTAGATACTTAAATATTCCATAAAATAATTCCTTGATATATTCTGAAGTTTTAGGCGTTTTTAATCCTTTTGCTAATTTATTTGTAGTCTCTTTTTGTCTTTCTTCTTTTTGTAATTTTAGAGTCGTCTCACATTCTTTATCTTCAGTTTTGGACATTTGCATAGCATCTGAAGCTGCTGGTTGTGTTGACGATTGTTGAGGCTGCTCAAATTGTTGTGCGTTACCCACTGAAGTTTGAGCAGATCTCTCTGCCTTAAAATAGGTACTATCAACTTGCTCTTTAGTAGGATTAGGGCCATCTAAAAGCCCTGACTTTTTTTCTTCTTTCTTTGTGGCTTCACTTTTCCCTTTTCTACTACCCCCGCAGCACCATGTTAAAATATTAATGCAAGACATTATTTACTCCTATTTAAAAATAAATTTATGTGTATTACGGATAGAACGCCAAAAATTTTGTATAGATAATTTTCAGCTTTCCATGATTTATAGCCCATAACAGGTTTTTGTTTTTCTTAATCAACTTACTAAGGTAATTGATTGTTTTGGGGGCTGAAACCTAGACAAAAGCTCTAGGAAAATAAAGGATTAAACTTTACTTAGTACCATTCACCTTTACTTAATCTTGACAAGTAAAAATCACTTACAAATGTGCGATATTGAAGTACTTAAGTTATTTTAATAAATGTTAACATTTGAAGGTGGTGAATTGCTTGCTTTGTAATAAGAGCTTGGAAAGGTTGCTATATAATGTCTTTTATATTAGAAAATAATAATTTGACAATTATTGAAGAAGTATAATCGGTCTTAGCGTATGTTATGCTGTATGTACATGTATACTAGTGACATCAACTAAGTTTAAGGATGCTTGGCTAGCACGGATCTTTTATTGATAAGTAATAGAGCTATTATACTGCTTAATGAGGTAATCGACAGCGAGCCAATAAGAATCACGATATAGTGGCCTGTTGGAATAAAAGAGCCAAATACTGTCGCAGCTACAAATAGGCCACCACGGCGAATTAGATTGAAATGAAAATATTCATAATTACTAATAAAAAGTAATGACTCGAGGCGTTCGCTCGGGCTAAATATTTTTATCAAAAATTTTGGAATAACGACAAATAAATAACCATTTATAATTGAAAGAATTAAAAGTGAAGTTACAAGAAAAACTTCATCACGGTTAAGTAAGCCATAGCCAAAGCATATGGATGAAGGAATAATCAGGGCTAACACCATGATTAAGGTTCGTGTATCATGTTTTAATTTAAATTTATGCTGTTGAAAGATTGCGGTAGTGGCCGCGTTAGTTAATGACGCTACTACCATTATATCAGTAATTTTAGTATAGTTCCACTTTAATAGCCAGTTTAGTACTGCGGGAATTATGGCAAAAATTGTGAAGATGGTGCAAGCGCGTGAACTGGCTATTACCAGGCTTAGCCAAAGCCTACTACCACTTTTAAAGGCTACTTTATCAATTGGTAAGCATATTTCTACTCGGCTATACTGTTCCCGTTTATGGCTATAGGCAATCATTCTAATTATGTACAGTAATATACTTATCAATGCACCGATAAAAAATGGTATACGCCAGGCCCATGTTAATTGGGACGGCGTAAAATATTCATAAAGCACTTTATTGACGAACATTGCCAGGGTCAAGCCAAGCTGCGCACCGGCAATCGATACTGCGAGGGAAGTATGTATTCTTTGCGGAAATAATCTTTTAATATAAAATAAGTTTGCCTGAAGTTTTATACCAAAACTTATGCCGTGAATTATTCTAGCTACTACTAGGCAGCAGAATGTTGTCCAGAAATTGTTGGCACTATTTAACGGGATTAGACCGGTTGCCGCAATTGACAATGTCATTAAGGTTGAGTTTACTGTTATTATGGCAAATCTGCTGTACTTTTGGGCTGCAAAAAGAAAAATCCGGTAACCAAGGGGCCTAAAGATAAAACTTATTAACGAAATGATAGCGATCCCATACAATTCAATTAGATGGTGATTGAAAAATCGCAGGAGGAAAAAAAAGATAAAGGTAAATGAAAAGAAGTCATAATACTCTAGTACACCACCAAAAAATTGAAGTAATACCAGTTGGCGTTTTTGGCTTTTTAGCTGGTTGAACTTACGGCGAAGGTGGTATTTATGTAGTACTTTATTCATAGAATTATTAGTACTTCTAATGGTTTAGATATGCAAAAAGATTGCTATGGCAATACATAACAATCTTTTTGTCGATAAAATTATTTACCAGGACGTAAACTGCGTACAGTTTTACCTGCTTGCCACATTTCGCTGTCACGAATTTCTGCAAGTTCTTGTTCTAATTTCTCACGGTAATCAGGTTGCGAGTTAGTATCGATAGAACGTTGTGCTTCTTCACCTGCAGCAACTTTAGCATATAGTTGCTCAAATACAGGAGTTGTAGCTTCTCTGAATGGTCCTCTCCAGTCCAAAGCACCGCGTTGAGCAGTAGTTGAACAGTTAGCATACATCCAGTCCATACCGTTTTCAGATACCAGTCTAATTAATGATTCAGTTAGTTCTTCTACTGTTTCATTAAATGCTTCTGAAGGCGAGTGACCGTTTTTACGTAATACATTGTATTGAGCTTCCATTACGCCAGCCAAAGCACCCATTAGGATACCGCGTTCACCAGTTAGATCTGAAAATACTTCTTTTTGGAAAGTTGTTTCAAATAGGTAGCCAGAACCAACACCAATACCTAAAGCGATAGTACGCTCTTTAGCGCGGCCGGTTGCATCTTGGAATATTGCAAACGAAGAATTTAAACCCTTACCTTCCAAGAATAAACGACGTAAAGAAGTACCTGAACCTTTAGGCGCAACCAGAATAACATCTACATCACTTGGCGGAACAATGCCTGTACGTTCTTTGTAGGTGATCCCAAAACCATGTGAGAAATAAAGTGCTTTACCTTTAGTTAGGTGTTTTTGTACTGTCGGCCACATAGCAATTTGCGCGGCGTCACTTAGTAGATACATAATGATTGTAGCTTTTTCTAAAGCTTCTTCTGGTTCAAATAATGATACGCCTGGTACAAAACCATCACTAACTGCTTTATCCCAAGATTTAGAAGGTTTACGTTGACCTACAATAACTTTAAAGCCATTATCTTTTAGATTTAATGCTTGACCGGGACCTTGTACGCCATAGCCAATAACAGCGATTGTCTCAGATGCCAAAACTTCGCGAGCTTTTGCTAAAGGGAACTCTTCACGAGTGATAACATTCTCTTCAACACCACCAAAATTCATGATTGCCATAAATTTATTTCCTTAAAAAATTAAAACTTTTGATTTACAACTCTAACATCACATACTTCAATAATCTTATGTAACTGGTTAGTCAGTTTCTTTACTGAATGATAGTCACTATACACAATAATAGAAAAATGTGATAATCCATCTTTACCGCTAAAAATACTCATTTGGTCGATGTTGATACTATAGCGGGAAAATAATCCTGAAATTCGTTGTAATACGCGTAATGAGTTACGGGTCACAATTGAAATTATATGCATTTCCTTAGCGTTATCCATTACAACTCCTTCCTAAGATAATCTAATTTCATCAACA
This sequence comes from uncultured Neisseria sp., assembly GCA_964386295.1. Taxonomy (GTDB): domain Bacteria; phylum Pseudomonadota; class Gammaproteobacteria; order Burkholderiales; family UBA11063; genus Aquella. Next base: position 32,483 of record CAYLRR010000011.1, on the reverse strand, counting down.
GCCGCACCTACAGGCATCATTGGGAAAACTTTTTCTTTTTTCTCAACAACAACTTCAAGCAAGAATGGCCCTTTTGATGCCAGCATTTCGTCTACAGCACTATCTAGTTCGTCTGGGTTGGCTACAGTTCTTCCATTAATTCCATATGCAGCAGCAAGCTTAACGAAATCAGGGTTTACCAAATCGACAAAAGAATAACGTTCTTCATAGAACATCTCTTGCCATTGACGTACCATGCCCAAGTAGTTATTATTCAATAATAATATCTTTACTGGCAATTTTTCTTGCACCAAAACTGCTAATTCTTGGATATTCATCTGAATTCCACCATCACCAACAACGCATACCACTTCGCGTTCAGGTGATGCTAGTTTTGCACCGATTGCTGCTGGTAGAGCAAATCCCATAGTGCCTAGGCCGCCTGAAGTAATGTGTGATTTAGCCTGTTTAAATTTATAATAGCGTGCGGCAATCATCTGATTTTGGCCTACATCTGATACGATAATTGCCTTACCATTAGTTTTTTCTGAAACTGCATTGATTGCTTGCGACATACGAATTTTATCATTTTGTCTAGTTAATTCTGGCACGATTACTTTTTGATGTTCCTGATCATGAAGCCGTCTAAATTGCTCACGCCATTCTACATGTTTATTCGGCTGTACATAGCGTAGCAAATTGGTTAATGCGTATTTAGCATCAGTATTTAGTTCAATAAATGATTTTACATTTTTATTGATTTCAGCATGGTCAATATCGATATGAATAATTTTTGCTTGTTTAGCGTATTTAGCCAAATTGCCAGTTACTCGGTCATCAAAGCGCATACCTACTGCAATAATTACATCTGCCTGGTTAGTCATTAAATTCGGTGCATAATTGCCATGCATGCCAAGTAAGCCAACAAATAGCTCATGGTCGCTTGGGAAATTATGTAGCCCATGCAAGGTAACCGCGACCGGGATTGTTGCTTTTTCCACCAATTTCAACAATTCTTCTTCAGCATGAGCGAGGCCAACACCGTTGCCAGCTAAAATCAACGGGCGCTTAGCGTTATTAATGATATCGGCAATTTGAATAAACTGCATATCAGGGCACTCATAGTTGCGTGAAGTATGTGGGTGATAAGGCTTATATTCATAGTCAAAAGTTGCCATTTGGGCATCTTTGGTAATATCAACTAAAACTGGGCCTGGGCGTCCTTCTTTTGCATAATGAAATGCTTTGGCAATTACTTCTGGGATATCTTCTGCCCGAGTAACTTGCATATTCCATTTAGTTATTGGAATTGTAATGCCAACGATATCAGCTTCTTGAAACGCATCACTACCAATTAGCGTACTTGCAACCTGGCCGGTAATACAGACTAGAGGAACCGAATCAAGCATCGCATCAGCAATGCCGGTTACCAAATTAGTTGCACCTGGCCCTGAAGTTGCAAAGCATACTCCAACCCTGCCACTTGCTTTAGCATAGCCTTCAGCTGCAATGACTCCACCTTGCTCATGACGGACGAGAACATGATGAATTTTATCTTTTCTTTCAAATAACGCGTCATAAGTAGGTAAAATTGTTCCGCCAGGGTAGCCAAATACTAAGTCTACACCTTCGCGGATTAACGATTCAATTATCGCTTGGGCTCCAGTCATTTTCATAGCTGTTCTCTCTTTAGGTTTAAATAATCATTCATAAATTTAGTTTAACTTGTATTTCTCTTCAATATATGCATTATTTACGGCATCGATAAACGCTTTTAAGGCCGAGATTTCAATATCATCGTCTTCTGCGCATCCTTGGTAGCGCTTTGAATTCAAGTCGATGATGATGTTTGACACACATAATGCATCAACAGTATTACCCTTTGAATGTGAGTTATAGTCAACTACATTGACGGTCGGAAGTTTACTATTGACTGCTTTAGTTAACGCACTTAGGGCGGAACCTCTACCTTGATATTCCACAACTAAATCTTTGTCATCGAAGAATTGGCCATGGAAAGTTACTATAGTTTTACCGCTGTCATCTTTGGCATAAGTTAGGCGATCTAGTTTGATTGGCGCACGGTAGCGTTTGTAAGCTGCCAGTAATTCTTCGTCGGTAATCCCTTTTCTACGATCTGCATAAAAATCTTTGACCGCTTGGGTGATTGCAACTTTTTCATCGTCATTACAGCGATAATTAAATTTATTTATAATCTGTTGGGCATGATTGCTGCCACTTAATGGCCCAAATACGAATGATATTTCGCTGCCAATTGCATTAGGATCGAATGGCTGGTATGCCAACGGATTTCTTAATATCGCATTAATATGGCCACCGGAAGTGTGTGAAGCCGCGTTTTTACCGACTATTGGTGAGTGCGGCTGCCGCGGCAACATTCTTTCAGCGATAAAATCTGACGCCGCTTTAAGATAGCTAATATCGATATTGGTATGCAATTTCTCAGCCAAATGTTCAGCATTGCCAAATTGGCGGATTACCATAATACATTGTTCAAGCGCCACATTGCCGGCGCGTTCCCCGACACCATTGATGCAACCTTCGATTTGGCGCGCAACGCCGTTAAATACACCATGGAGGCTATTATCTAGCGCTGTCCCAAAATCATTATGGCAATGCATAGACCAGATAATGTCTTTATCTGGGAATTCACTTTGAATGATCGCTTTATGTTTTGCCATCTTGTTAATGAAATAGTCTGCGCCTTGATAGTGGGATGCGCCACCAATAGTATCTGGACAATTAATTATAGTTGCTCCAGCACTAACGGCACTCCGGATTAAATCGGTAACGAAGTCAAAATTTTCGCGTTGGCGCGAATAGCCTTCTGGACTAAATTCGACTTCAAAACCAGCATCTTTCATAATTTTGATCAAGCGATGAGCAGTTGCTATTATCCCAGGCTTATCTTCGGCAAATTTACCTAATGATGCCGGCATTAATTCCGGGTCTACCGGCACATAAATATGGATTCTGGCGCGATTGATCGCTAAGCTTGGAGCCAAAGCTTCCATAGTTTTATATACCTGCTCTTCACGTAGTTGGCATAAAGCTGAAATCTTCATCGGCGAATTTATTGCCGCCATTTTTTTTGATATCTGATTTACAATTTGAAAATCAGTGCTGCTGGCTGAGGGAAAGCCAGCCTCAAGCACGTCGATACGTAATTTGTGGGCAATTTCAGCGTATTCAAGGTTATCGTCAAAAGACATTCCAGCCCCAGGAGACTGTTGCCCATCGCGAAGGGTCGTATCTAATATATAAATTTGCTTGCTTGACATGATCAATCTTCTTTATTAACTATTTTCTCAAAGTAACTTGTAGTTTATTAATTGCTTAATTCAAGTTTGCGATCACTTGATCGGTAAACTCTTTTGTACCAACAATCTTTTCATTTGCCTGTCCAGTTCTCAGGTCTGCAGTACGGTAGCCGCCAATAATCGATATTTTAACTGCATCTTCAATAGACTTGGCTTCTTCCAACATTCCAAATGAATAAGCGAGCATCATTGCTGCCGATAAAATTTGGGCAATCGGGTTGGCAATATTTTTGCCAGCGATATCAGGGGCTGAACCGCCTGCCGGCTCGTAAAGGGCAAAGCCAGACGAGCTAAAGCTTGCTGATGGCATCATTCCTAATGAACCAGATAATACAGATAATTCGTCAGATAAAATATCGCCAAATAAGTTTGCCGTCAAAATTACATCAAATTGTGCCGGGTTCTTAATAATTTGCATTGCACAATTATCTACTAACATGTCGCTATGTTCAATTTCTGGAAAATCTTTTGCTACTTCGCTAACAACTTTACGCCATAGCTTTGAAGTGGCCAGGACATTAGCTTTATCTACTGATACCAGCTTTTTACCTCTTGTTTTAGCTACCTTAAACGCATATTCAGCAATGCTACGAATTTGCTCTTCAGTATATTCAGCGATATCTGAGGCATAACCTTGACCGTTTTTCTCACCTAGATAGTGTTCACCAAAGTAAATATCCCCAAGAAGCTCGCGAAAAATTACTACATCTAGGCCATTACGTAAAAGTTCTGGTTTTAAAGGTGACAAAGCCGCAATTTCCGGGTAAATTGCCATTTTACGCAGGTTGATATTAAAATTGAAAGCTTTTCTTATGGCTAAGATTGATTTAGCTTCGCAATTTGCCCATTTAGGTTCGCTTTGTGCTGTAACCGGACCGCCAACCGATCCAAATAAAACGGCATCAGCTTCTTTACAAATATCAATCGTCGCTTGTGGTAAATGCTCTTGGTATTGGTCATACGCAGCACCGCCAACTAAAGCTTCAGTATAACAAAATTCATAGCCAAATTTATTTGCTACAGTATCGAGCACCCGGATTGCCTCCGCCATCACTTCAGGGCCGATGCCATCACCGGCTAGAACTGCAATATTTTTCTTCATAGTGTGAAATCTCTTTATTATGTGACAGCAAATAATCCAAATCATCCAACCCATTAATTAGGCAGTGCTTTCTAAAGCCGTCATATTTAAAATTGTAAGATTTACCGTTATAGTTTATTGTTAGATTTGGTAAATCGATTGTCATTGGTAAACTCGGATTATTTTCAGCAAGGTTTAGCCATTCATTAATAACTTCGGCTGGCTGGCTGATTAATAATAAACCATTTTTAGCTGCATTGTTAAAGAAAATATCCGAAAATGAGCTGCAGATTACTGCTGCGATTCCATATTGTTGGATTGCCCAAACGGCATGCTCCCGTGAAGAGCCGCAGCCGAAGTTTTCTTTAGAAACCAAAATTTTTCCTGCTTTGTAAGCGCTTTGGTTTAAAATAAAATCAGGGTACATGCTTCTTAAAGCTGAAAATAAGTTTTCGCCATAACCTTCTTTGCTCACGCTTTTTAGGTGTTGAGCAGGAATAATCATGTCAGTATCAACATTATCAAGACTTAAAGGAATCGTTGGGCTGGTTAAGCTAGTAAATTTTTTCATTATAGATTTTCCTCAGTCGCAATTACCCCAAGTACGGCACTCGCTGCAACCGTCTGTGGCGAAGCTAAATGCGTAATGCTATTCGGTCCTTGGCGGCCAATAAAATTACGATTAGTAGTACTAATACAACGTTTATTTTCTGGAACTTTATCCGGATTCATGGCTAAGCACATTGAGCAGCCAGGCATCCTAAAGTCAGCACCGGCGCGCTCAAAAATTGCATCAAGTTTTTCGGCCTTAGCCTGAGCCAGTACCTGTTCAGAACCAGGAACGATATATAAGGTAACATTGCTTGCCACTTTGCGGCCATCAAGAATTTTAGCTACAGCACGTAGATCTTCGATCCGGCCATTGGTACAACTACCAACGAACGCGTAATCTATTGAAGTGCCAAGAAGGCTTTGTCCTGGTGTAAGTTTAGTATAAGCATAAGCTTTTTCTAAAGTCAGCTTATCACCGCCGCTATCAATAGCCGGCGTTTTTTCATTTAGGGCAATCGCGTGTTCAGGGTTAATTCCCCAAGTTATCATTGGGCTTGCATTATTTATATCAATCGTGATTTGCTCATCATAGTCGGCGTCCACATCACTAACTAGCGCTAACCACTCTTGTTTAGCTTGCTCCCATGCTGCACCTTTAGGCGCAAATTCACGGCCTTCAAGGTATTTGAATGTCGTTTCATCTGGGGCAATTAAGCCGGCGCGTGCACCACACTCGATTGACATATTGCAAATCGTCATCCGGGATTCCATGCTAAGCGATTTAATGTAATCTCCCACATATTCGATTACCGAACCCTTGCCTCCGCCAATACCAATGGTAGCAATCAGTTTTAATATCGCATCTTTAGCTGAAAAGTATTTGCTAGGAGTGCCTTTAAATTCTACTTTTAGGGTTTTAGGTTTATCTTGCAAAATACAGCTTGAGGCCATAGCATGAGTAATTTCGGAAGTGCCAACGCCAAAGGCAAGGGCGCCAAAAGCACCGTGAGTAGAGGTATGCGAGTCACCGCAAATAATCGTAGTTCCAGGCAAAGTAAAACCTAGTTCTGGACCAACGACATGTACAATTCCTTGATGTGTACTGTCTATATCATAAATAGTGATCCCTTGTTCACGGCAATTTTGCCTTAAAGTATCTACTTGTTTGCGGGCAACGTGGTCCTCTATTACTATCCGATTTTTATCGGTAGGGATGCTATGATCTATTGTCGCAATTATATTGTGCTTATTCCGAATAGGGATATTACGTTGCTTTAATTCAGCAAATGCCTGCGCAGAAGTAACTTCATGCAATAAAATACGATCTATATATAAAATATCAGGGAAATTTTCTTGACTTTGCACTACATGGCGCTGCCAGATTTTATTGATAATATTCTGTTTCATCTTTAATCCATTACTTAACTATCGTTAAATAGTTACTGTATTTGCTATTTTGGCCACTGCATATCTTCAAATACTCAGTTTTGATATGCTTAGTAATTGGACCTTCGCTACCAGTTCCGATGGTTTGATCATTTATCGTACCTGCGGCACGAACCTCTACCGCTGTACCAGTGAAGAATACCTCATCAGCAGTAAATAATTCTTCAGGCTTAATCTTGCTCTCAACTACTTTATAGCCTAAATCACTGGCTAAACCTATTACAATTTTACGGGTAATTCCAGTTAGGATTGTTCCTAGTTCCGGTGTATAAATTACCCCGTCTTTTACCACAAAAATATTGTCAGAACTTCCTTCAGCAACGAAGCCTTCATGATCAAGCATGATTAATTCATTATATTTGGTACCCGCAATTTCTATTAACGCTTGTAGGCTATTAACATAGTGGCCGCAAATTTTAGCGCCAACTGCGGTAGATTCAGGGTGTACCCGAATATACTTGCTGATTAACACATCTAATGCAACGTCAGGTAGGTAATCACCCATTTCGTATGCATAAACGATTAATTCTACTGGAGTTTTAGGATCAGGGCGGACGCGAACTTTGGTTGGTGGTAATCCATAATATGCAAGCGGACGAATATAGCAAGATTTCAAATTATTAGCCTTAACCGTATCGATGATTGCTTGGCATACTTCATCAAGGGTATAAGGGATTTTCATGGCCAAAGGAATGGCTGAGTCAAACATGCGTTGTACATGCTCTTTTAATGCAACTATTGCTGATTCCCCATTTGCTAATTCGTAAGCGCGAATACCTTCAAATACTCCAGTCCCATAATGTAAACCATGCGACATAACATGAGTTGTTGCTTCTGCAAACGGTTTCATTGTTCCATTTTGCCATATAAATTGAGCCATTTTGCGTGTGTCCCTAGAAAAATATTTTGGTTGAATTTTAATTACTAAAGCATCTTGAGCGTAGTTATACTTAAACTTTATTGCTGAATCTACCGTAAATTTACCCTAAGCTGTTGTTTTGCCGACGTGTTTACTAAATCAAATATACTTGAGTGTAACAATGTTCGAAATCGTTGTAAGTTGTAGAATAAAGTAAAACTTTTATTTTAGCAGATTAGATTATTCTGCGTCAAGGTAATTCGCTACAATAAACTACAATATTTCAGTAACATAGCCAATTGGTGCGCCGCTTATAAATTACCTGGTTTAATCGCGACCATGCTAAGCCTAACATAGTCAGCAATCCAATTGTTATTTTCATTTCTAAGCCTTGGTTTTGCATACTCTTCCACAAAACTAAAAAAAGACTCCTGCTTATCATGTGGAATTTGGTTTAGCATGTGGTTCCTGAACATTTTAAGCCAATTTACTAAGCCATCTTCTCCGCTAAGCTCAGTTGGTCTGTCGTAGCATACTGCATACTTGACAATAAACCCCTGTTTTTCAAGAATATGGCTATATTCTCCTATGCTTGGAAAATAATTGATGGGTAGCGGTGGCTGGATTCCTAACCTAGAAAACGCATAGTCACAGGCTTTTTCAATGGTCTTTATATTGCCTTTGCCACCCATTTCGAAAACAAAGCGACCACCTGGCTTTAATGCTTCCCATACACAATTGGCCACTTTAGCTGGTTCTAGCATCCAGTGCATTGCCGCATTTGAAAAAACGGCGTCAACGGTTTGGCCTAATTTAAAGTTCTGTCCATCTGCTACCAAAAATTCAATATCAGGGTAATTCCTTTTTGCCAGCGCAAGCATATCACTTGAAGAATCGATTCCAATTACTCGTTGCGCCATTTTTGCTAACTGGGCTGTTAATGGACCCGTACCGCAGCCAAGGTCGAGAATGATTTCGTTCGGTTTAGGGTCTAAGAGGGGAATTAATGATTCACCGTAGGTAGTTACAAAATTATGTTGCTGATTGTAAAAACTGGCATCCCATGCGTTATTTGTCATGATAGTTAGTGCTTTTAAAAAAATTATTTTGGTTATATTCTGCTTAATCAAGTTAGTTGATCAAATAAATTAAGCTTTTCAGTTAATAATTATATTTAGTGGAGCTATTTCTGACAACCGAACTTTTGTACGGGTTTTAGGCATTATAATGATATATCCCAAATGAGAATACTATATTAATTTATTATTTTAAATATTACTTGTAATGTTAGCTATAATCCTATCATATATTATAACTTGCAAACTATTATCGATAAAATATCTGACTGTAGGTCAAAAAGCTGTTAAATGGCGGTAAAAATATTAATTGAAGCATTGGGTTATGATACAATGAATAAATCGAGAGGTGCTTATTATGAATGCAATGTCAATTAATTATTTTAGAGCTGTAGAGTATATTAAGAAATTACGCGAGGTTAATTTTACTGAAGAGCAAGCTGAAGCCGTAGTTGAATTAATTGGAGAACAATCTCAAATAATTCAAGAGTATGGAACTAAAATTAATTACTTGGAAAGTAAAGAACCAGCCACCAAAGCCGATTTAAGAGAAACTGAGCTAAGACTGCAAAATGAAATAGCAATGATCAAGAGTGATCTACAAAATGAAATTCTGATAACAAATGTTAATTTGCAAAATGAAATAAAGCTGGTTAGGACTGATCTGCAAAATGAAATAGCACAGGTCAAGACTGATTTGCAAAATGAAATAGCACAGGTCAAGACTGATTTGCAAAATGAAATAGCACAGGTCAAGACTGATTTACATAATGAAATAACGCTGGTTAGAAATGATTTACATAATGAAATAGCTTTGGTTAGAACTGATCTGCAAAAAGAAATCATACTAGTTAAAAGTGAGCTAGTTAAATGGGTCCTAACTACCGGTGTTGCAACGATATTGGCAATAGGTGGATTACTGAAGTTTATGATTCATTAACTTTTAGTGCCCACCTAAAAAGTGAATAAGAAAATATGATAAAAATTAACTAAGTACTACTCAAAGTTTCATTGTTGGGCTAAAATATCAGTAATATCAAATTCAATAGTGTTCTTAGCTGTCTTTTCGCCTAAGATCTTTAGGCCTGCATCAGTGACAATTACCTGCTTGCTAATTTTGATTTTGCTATTTGATGGATCGTCTAATTCGGTTAGCATTCTTACGTGATAATTGTCATCAATATAAAAGTCAACTCGGTCTTGATCGGCATCATAATTAACAATTCTAAGCTTATGGCAGATTTTTTCGCCGGGCTTGATGATCGTTCCTTCCCAGGAAAAATTAGGTGCTGGTGCTGCCCAATCAGTTTGTTTCCAAACTCTGGCTTGAGTAATAATATGCGAAACAGTGTCGGTATTTTTGAGACATAAAGCCGACTTTATCAAAATTGGTTTATTTGAATTGGCAAAAACTGACAAACTGGTCATTATTAGTGTGGTAAATAGCGCTAATTTCATGATAACCCCTTAATTATAATCTTTTATTTGTAAGTAGTATAAATTAAGGGTGAGCCTGGCTACAATCAACAAAATTGTTGATTGTAGTAGATGCATTTATATTATAAAATCTACAAATTCAAGTGTAAAATTATAACATTCAACGCTAATCTGATCTGCTAATTAATTTGTGTTTCAGAGTATCCTAGAAGCTTTCTGGCATCAACAGAACCCCATACGCAATATTCATTATGCTCGCAATCGATTGTTTTACCATCAAATATTATCAGCCTTTGCTGCTCAAGTGCTTGGCTATGGTAAAATTTGAGGTAGTTGTAAAATGTCAACCCACGTTGCAGGCGATAAGAATTTGCAATTGGTCCTTCTAATTCAGCAGCGCAACTAGCTGTGGGTTTAATGATTGTTCCGCTATAATTTTTAGTATCTTGGCTAGCATCTCCGGTATTTAATAAATAATCAATTCGTGATTTTAGAAAATTTTGCATCAGATCATTTTGGTTATAGTTATATTCTCTAATTAGATTGTCGGGAATGTTATTTAAGCCGTATTTATAGGTATTATATTCAGAACATATTGAGCCAGCATCAGGAAGAGCGAAAGAGGATTTGGTCAAATTACAGTTATCGCTACTCTCGCAATTTGAATTTTTGGTTATCCGAATAGGGTCAAAATATAAATAGGATGAAGGGCTTGCCACTACAAATTTTAATTTGATATTGGAATTAATTAGGTTTAACCTATCTACTAAGTTTCCGCTAAATGCAGCGTAGCGCTGCGTAGTTTGGCCTCCTGCCGAGAATCCGGCAATAATTATTTCCTGCAAATTGGGGAAGCTCTTTAATGCTGCTTCAGTTATTCCTTCAATTGCTTTAAATGAACCAATTCTATGCCCAGTCGCGGTCGCTTCGCTTAACTTTCCTCCAGACCAGCTGCCACTCGCCCAAATAGCAAGTGGGAGTGAATTATCCTCGACTTTGGGCGGCATTTTATTGTTTTTTTCGCTACCAAAAAAAGGGGCAACTATTTCTGTATCAGGATCATGTTTAACCGCCATTGCTGCAAAGGCAACTTGGTTATTAGCTTCTATTCCATGAATATTAATTATAAGCCGCTTAATTGCAAGATTTGCTTGTTGCGGGTTTATTGGGGCTGTTACATATGCCGAAATGGCAATATTCTTATTTAGTTTGATTGCTTGGGCACAGGCGTAGGCTTTTAGAGACGGTTCACTACAATAAATGGAAGTATCTGGTGTGGGATTTTGGTAATTTTGGTCCTTGACTATTCCATCTTCAGCAAATGCTTGAGTAATACAAATTAGAAAAAATGTTATAAAAGTTAACCTATAAATGCGTAATTTCATGTGAAACCTTTCATTTTAATAGCAGCCAACGACACTATGTGTAGAAAACCCCAGGATAATTAATAAAACAACTGACTGTTAGTTTTAAAGGTTAATTAGTTTATAAAGGTTAATAACTGCAATTAAACTTAATTAGATAAAGTTGTGCGGAGTTAGCCAAACTTAGCTGTTTTAGGACTGAAATTGATTGCAAGTATTATATCGCTAGTGAAGAGTAATTTTGTAAACACGTTACCGTTAATCAATTTAATATTAGAATATTATTGGACTATTTATACAAATTCGAATAGAATTTGATCAACTATAACTGCGATATTTGTAAATTGATACATATTGTGGATAAATTATTAAGTAATGTTACGCACACAAATGAAAATTAAAGCAGTCTATCTAAATTATTAAAAAGTTAATTGACTTATAGCTCAAATCTTCCGCAATAACATCTTGTAATACTCGCTTGCTATTTGTTGATAAACTCGCTTTACTCAAAACAAATCAACGGATGTAGCAAGCATCGTAAACAAAATCAACTGTTTTCCAGAATGCATTGGTAGCCAACAGGCAATTCAGGGGCTAGCGAGGGGTTATTCAAGACAAAATAATATAATCCCTTACACTTTGATTCTACAGCCAAATGGCCTACATTAGTGCTACCATCCTCTTCAATTCCGGAATATATAGCCTTGACCCCAGGCCTAAAAGATTTCTTGCTCCGAAAACCTACATCCTCAAAATCGCTGTAAAGAATGTTTAACCAGAAATAGTCAAGAATTTGATTTACATTATTAACAATTTGGTTCCGCGATAAAGGATTAGCTAAGTAACAACTAATTAACTGATGTCCACGTGGAATAGTTATATTTGCCGGTAACACTGGCTGGACTGGCGGTATAGCGGCAAGGCGCCTTAATGCATTTATTACTTCGTCATTGCTAGAAGTAAGATAGCCTGGGTCATTAAAATAAATTTGGCTGATATAGTTACCCAGATTATTGGCAGCAGGAGTTCCGGTTCCATAGATACTGAGATTATGTTCATTGTAACCTTCATTAATGGTAAGTGCTTTATATAAATTATTAGCATAAAGATTGCCTTGGCTATGTGGAAGTAACAGAATGTACGGTTTCGGTTTATTCGAAGTATTAGTATTATCAATAAAGCTTAGCAAGTTTCTTAGATCAGGACCTACATTTACTTTTTGCTTAAATTGTCCTAGTATATCTGTAAAGTTGCTTCCCATAAATTCAGGATCTTCAAAATATTTATCCTTAATGGAGCTTTTAAGAGCTTCATATTCCGGTGTCCCAGGTTGAATATTAAGATGGTTTTTTTTAATATACGCAATTACGAAATCGTCTAGCGATAAATTCTCGAAACGTTTTTGATTCCAGATATCATCTAGTTCTTTACATAATTGGCATGAGCCGCCTTGGGGCTCTTTATTATATAAAAGATCTATATTGCCATTTTGGCCGATTAAGTTTGATTTCGGGTTAATTGCTCGGTTTAATTGTTTACAGTTTTCAATTGCTTCGGCTTGAGTAGTATTTATGCCATTTATATGGAAAATAAAGATCTTTTGTAGCGCAAACGACTGCTGAGTATATAACCATAACAGTGCAACTAATGCATATACATTTTTCATAACGGTTCTCCCAGTAAATGATTACATCGTTCCGTATGGCTACTAGTGTTAATTCCATAGTCATTTGAAATAATACGGCCATTAAGTAAATGTTCAATGCGCTCCTCTTCAGCAAGCCTTGCTGGAGTATTCCTAAGTAGCATATCAAAATCTTTGATAAACTGGTGCTCTTTAAGCATTGGTAAATTGACACAAGAAAGGGCTGCTGCAGCTTTATTCGCAAGGAAATTAACTTTATCCGGATCATTTACACCAATTTGTGCCTGAAAATACTGGGCCATTTTGATTGCAGCAATTGTTGACTGGGTCTCGCTTTCTGGAAAGGTATTTAATATCAAATTGAGGATGTCATCACGAATGCCAAATTGGTTAGTTATCTTACTGGTTAACTCATCCTCGCTAAAATTTGCTTTATGTGGTGCTGTTTGCTCTAATTTTTGGTAACCCGCATTAGTATACAGACGCGGATATTCCGATTTCCATCTATCACTTTGTGCTCTTGGATATGCCATATCAATTATCCAGGCTAGAAGCGCTAATATGCCAATAATGAACGTACTAATAACAACTAGCCTTAAATAGGTGCTATTTCGAGTTTTAATTTTGTCTTCAATCATGATTTCTTATCCAAAATGTGCATTAAAAATGCTAGTTATTAGCAACTTGGATTTTACTAGCTTTTAGCATAATTCTATAATTAAGCTATAACGAAAAACCAAGGTAAAATTTTACTTTTTGTCATAATCGTGAGAATAGAATTTGCTATCAACATTTGAAAATTTTTATGTGAGTAGAATAAATGATTATCGAAGTAGCTGGATAGTGCTGTACAATCTTATTTACAGTTGTCTTTCGAATTTAATATAAATATTTTGAAATATATAGTTTATTTGGGAAATTGCCTATTGCAGTATCTAAAGGCAGGGGCTGTATAAGTTTAGGTTATACAGCTTCTAATGCCTTCGCTAGAAAAATATCTTGCTGCCTTAGCCGATTTCTTGCAATTCAACTTTAATCGTTATTGTCTTGAATGCTCCAAAATGGTCCTGTACCATATGGGGTTGGCTGGTGATCAATGGCTACATAAATAGTTTTGCCATAAAGTTGACTCATGCCAATAATCATATTACCATTTAACTGATTAGGTACAATAATAAAGTTTGGTAAAATCCATGTAGGAAAGCCTAATGCGTTTATATAAGTTTGATAATTTAAAACTGGTGAAGTAAAATTTATGCTAGGACCAGAAAACGAATTGTAACTATAAAGGGTAGCAGAAAATAACGTAGTGTTGTCAGGACAATAGAAATTTGGATAACTGCTACAATTAGGCACGCTTCCTAACTGGCTAGCGGTAAACGGTGTGCCAGTATCGAACATGCTTGAATAATTACTACCATTAAAACTTAACGAGAATTCACAGTTTGGAACACTCTCATTACTGTACAATAAGGTTGCATTAGCTGGTAATTGATTATTGGCTTGAGTCCCAATTCCAAAAATCAATTTACCTGTCATAGAAGTTGTTCCGCTGGCAGGTACACTTCCCATGCTAACAATCACCCCATTATTATCATTTCCAACAAACTGCGCTACTGGGTTTAATGGGTAATTATAGTTATTAGTAGTAAGTACACAGGTTTGTGGGGTAGCACAAGCATATAAGCTGCTTTGATTAGTGGTTTTCTTGGCGCCAACACCTAAAACACCTTTTGCCCCAGATTGCGGATTATATTGAGTTTCAACCGGGCAATTGCTAGGATAAATAGTATATAGCGGATCATTCATAATTTGAACTTGTACTTGTGGGGCATATTCGCCAGCCAAGTATACATCTGCATAATGCAAAGACCCATAGTCGACCCCTCCGTTAAAATACATACATTGAGTGAGTGGACTACCGATCCCATCGCTTGCCTGGACTACTGGGAGACTAATCGACGGTGAAATAAAAGACTCGAAAATACGTAGGCCAGTAGAGCCGGTATCTAAGATTACATGGTCAACATCTTGGCATAGAGTAGTGCTTCCCGGCTGGCAAATGTGGACTGTAACATATTCACGATTAGCTACACCCTGAGCATTATAACCACTATCCATATATACTGTCATTTCATTGGCGCGGATATTATTAGTCGTGCTTGTTCCACCGCTGCCGCCACCACCACAAGCAGTTAAAAATAGAATGGTATTTAAGCTAATACAAATTGATTTTAATTTCATCCAAGATCCCTTCCTTTTCTAATTAGTTACGGTGATGTTATAAAAATTTCGCTATGGTAATAATACTCTAGCTGCTGTATTTAGTTGTGTGTAAAATTTGAGCTAAATAATTGAGGTCATAAGTAAAGTTTGATAAGATTCCGATAACAGACCTTTATATAAAAAGCAGTGAGATAGAGGAGCTGGATTCATAAAGTCATAAAGCTAAAATATATTGACGATTTCTAGTGGAATTGACATACTATTTAAGACTTCTGCCGGTATTAGTTTATCATAACCTAACTCGCGAAGCTTATTAAATAAAGCTATCCGGCTATTAACATCAAATTTAAGGTAGAGCTGGTCATTAAAGACGCTGTCGATGGTACTTTTACTTACTTTTTTACCCTCCAACTTATAAATTGTGTCAGCGATCTCCTGACTGGTTAGCTGGGCCATAAAAAAATAGATTACTTGCTTTTCTCGTTTTGTCAAATGAGGCAATTGGGTATTATTGGCATTGCTGCTTTTAAATTGCTTATACGAGTTAAAGATATGTTGGTTTAGATTAAGAACGCTGATTTCAAATCCTTGCAATAATATGCCGACCAGGTTATTGGTATGCGGGTTAATTAGGGGGGACTTAATGCATACATACGGTTTTAGAGTCCCGCCAACCTTATTGATTTTTAAAACCCTAAGTTGCCGACGCTCATTGATTACCGTTTCATCTTCATTTAAGATTGTCGTTTCTATGTCTGGATTATCATATAGTGGTAGGAAAGTGCGTTTACCGATGATTTGTTTTTGCTCGATTCCAAGGAAATTAGCAAACTTTTTAGAATAATATATCATTAATGAGGATGTATTTTTTATTCCAACTAATTGTTGCGGTGAAGCGCTAACCAATAAATCAATTGAATCAATAAGCTTATTAAGGAACTCTTCATCCTCATGAAGATTGTCCGGGTCATTAGTTAGGTGGCAGTTATCAGGAAATTTAGCTATTGGCACTTAAGAGCTCCTTAATAACATCTTTTGGTTCTATTTAAAGTGAATAAAATTTATGCTAAGCTTTATTCTACTATAATTATTTGTAATCTGTTTTTTATTTTGTATATAGGTGAATGAGTAAACGAAAAAAATAAGTTTAATGAATCTTTTGAGCAAATATTAGTAATTTAAAGTTAAAGGACTTTTATAGATTGGAAATTTTCTTTGTGAAGAAATGATAGGTAAAACTCATGGTAATATGTCTGTAGCAGCTGCCGGCTTTAGATGAGGAATTGTTGAATATATGCAATAGTGCACATATTCAACAATTCCATTAAGCCATATCCGGCATTTTCTAAATTTCAGGTATTAGCTGGTTTAGTCTATTAAGGATTTCATGGATTTTATACTTTGGAATGTATACTTTTTGTTTGGATAGTACCTCTAAATCTTTTTTAATGACACTTACCAACCGTGCTTGTTCCGTTCCTCTAGGTGACTGTGAAAAATTTGTGTTATCAGTTTGATTTAGAAATAAACCACTATTAGGCTTTGACTGATCATTAAACATACCGATATATAAGGAGTTGCCTTCTATGTCATATCCCTCGGCAGGTTTTCCGTTTTCAAGTTTCCCAGCAAACATTCGCTTACCATCAAAAGTATTAATTAAGCATTCACCGGATCCCAATGTATTATCAGGATTTAGCGGAATAGAATAGGTGTTCCATTCTTCGTCTGTAAAATCTACCTGAGTTGGCACAATGCTACCATCTTCATTGGCCTGATATCTGGTTTGAATGTTTTTATCTCCACTTTTTACTAAGATTTCTCCAACCAGCTCATCTTGCTGTGTATCCGCATTATGCTGAGTATTGAATCTAATAGTTGTATTATCTGGAGCGGTGTAAATGTAGTTACTTCCATCCTCCACTCGCCAGGAGTCATCATCAAATTTGACCCTGAATTCGCCTCCGTCTTTTATCTTGATTATTTTAAATTCTGATTCGTCACTTATAATTTCTACTCCATCAGGACGTATTATGCTAACTGGCTTAGTTAA
The DNA here is from genome assembly GCA_964386295.1 of uncultured Neisseria sp. Taxonomy (GTDB): domain Bacteria; phylum Pseudomonadota; class Gammaproteobacteria; order Burkholderiales; family UBA11063; genus Aquella. The sequence continues at coordinate 15,424 of CAYLRR010000011.1, read as the reverse complement.
GTCAATTTCGTCATCTTTTAAATTTATACGAAATTTAAATATAATGTTAATACTGGGATCATCAGAAATCTCCATGGGGGTTTCAATTTCAATGTAATGGTCTAATTTTTTTGGAATTTCGTTGTTGTTTATATATTTAAAACTTACTTTGCCATGGAAACTGTTGTCATCGATGCTGTAATAGTGCCGGGTAGTATTTTTTGTAATGCCCCACTCCACTACTGTACTTTCTTGAACAGCTAATTGGCATTTATTTATTCCAGTTGGTAGTTTTATGGTTACGTCTTTCTTTGGAATTATTGTTTCTATTGTTCCTTTCTTGAGCACGTCCTTGATATCGGATACTTTGTTATCCACGAGGTCGTTAAATTTCTGATCATAAAAAACACCATTTATGGTCTGAACTCCATTTGACACGTACTTCAAAATTTGCACATTACCATCATTTAAAGGTCTACCATTTTCGAAATTGGCACTAAGGAAAATGCTATTGTCTATGGTTATTTCACCTTTAGTTTTAGTAGATGGTGGTCTAATAGTAGCTAAAGTAGCTAGGTTCCCTTTTTCAAATTTTTTTCCTGTAGCATAGTAGCCAAATTCACCAAATTTACCTTCGTTAAATTTGCCAATAAAAGATGAAGATTTACCGATAGAACTAAAATGGACTGCTTTACCAATGCCATTAGATTTATTTGCTTCTAGTTCTCCTTTAAAAGTATTTATTTGGTAGATAGAGGAAAAATTTTTATCTTTATTCGGTATTTTAGCTTCTGATACATAAAAAGTTGTGCCAATACCTTGAAATTGCCCATAAGTATTTTTATGTCCGCATATAAACTTCTCTATTTCTTTATCCTGGTTTGCAATGAGGGTTTTTTCTACTGCGAACTCAAGGCCAAATTTGCTAAATTCTTCGGTTTCTACCAGTTTTTCATATATATCCATAAAAGATTTATTTTGTTTCTTAAAGTTTGCTTCTAACTTTTGCCATTCTTGATCTGTATATTCTTTTTGGTTTGCTAGTTCACCTGAGCTTCTAACATACATAATATATTGTGGTGAATTAATTTTTTTGTATTGAAGAAAACTTTCTAACAGAAAATCAGTTTTAGTTTCTTTGGGAAGTTTATTCCAATTCAAAGTAATTGTAGAAGTATTAGAATTGCTACTCGTATTCGTTGTTTGTGGTTTGTCCCACGGGAAAGTAATTTTTGCAAAAATTAAGTCTGAGTTTGATTGGCCTAGCTCAGTTAGTTCAATTATTGATTCAGGTACCATGGTTAGGTCTTGATCATCTAGCCAAACTGGCTCCAGTATGTTAGTTCCTTCAATGGTAGATAATGAAAAACTTGATGGGAAAGAAGCTTTGTTGTCTTCTATAACTCTCAATAGTAAACTACTCCAATCAACTTTATATTCACCTTCTTTATCTTTAATAGAAACGTGGGTAGGTAGATTGCCTGTGTTTTTTATATAATCGGTTAAACTAGACCAACCCTCTGCTGTATTTGTTCCTAATTTATGCTGGTAAACTGTTGTTTGAACTTGTATTGGCTCTGCAATTGGATGCGGAGGTATACTTTCTTTCACTATTTTTGCTGGATCCATATTATAGATTCGAGCAAAGTCGCTAAGCATGGAGTCAACGTAGTTTTTGCTAATCGATAATGCTTTATCAGCCATTTTTTTACTTGCTGCTAATAAATCGTTTAGACTTATTTCTTTGCGTGTAATCTTTGACCTTTCTCCTTTCCCTGCAGTAGATAAATTACCTTCTGCTATTAACATCCGAACGGGGGAGGCAGTCAATGATGCTGCTGTTGTACTTGGTGAAATAAGAAAATTTCTTTTAGGGATTGAAGTAGTATTAGGTTGACTAGACGAAGAATCCTTTCTAGTTGGAGGGGTCGGGGATGTAGACCTAGTTGATGGAATCGCCATTTTATTTTCTCCTGGAAAATCGTTAAATTATAAAATACTTAAGCTATTTTGATTAGCTTCGGCAGAAATTATATTTGTGAGGAAGAAATTAAATAAATTCCATTATTTGGATTATGTGTTTTATCTAAAAATATCTTTTAGATATTCGTAAATGGCTGAGCAATTAAGCAAATTATTTTTTTCTTTTTACCTTCTTATTAACTTCGGATAAACTGCAAAATGCTCTTGGTTAAATATTGATCAAATGAAGAAAATAAAAGTTGACTAAAATAGTCAGATATTGTATAATAGTCATTGATAAATATAATAATTTGCGGAATGGGACTAAAATGAATAGTGTTAAATACTTGACAAATTTAGTAGGTTAAAGTACAATCCGCCCAATTATTAATTTTTTATGGTATTGATCAACATGAAGTTAACAACAAAAGGAAAATTTGCGGTTACGGCATTGTTAGACATTGCTATCTACAGTGATGGCAATACTAAACCAATTACACTTTATAATATCAGCGAGCGGCAAAATATTTCTCTTTCATACTTAGAGCAGTTATTTGTTAAGCTACGTAAAAATAAAGTTGTTAAAAGCTATAAAGGTCCTGGTGGCGGCTATGTTTTAAGCCGGAACTTGGATGATATTCCCATTTCTGAGATTATCAAGGCAGTCGATGAGGATATGGATGCACGGACTTGCCGTGGCAAAAGTAATTGTAAAGATAACAGCAAGTGTTTGACTCATGATTTATGGGCCGGGCTTACTACTGCGATGTATCGTTATCTTGACAAAATTACGTTGAAAGATTTATTAGGTAAAGCTGAAACGACAGAACCAAGCAAAATAATGTTTTGCCGTAGTTAAAAGGAATATAAATAAAATGACATTAAAGTTGCCAATTTATTTGGACAGCTCCGCTACTACCAAAATTGATCCGCGGGTACTAGCTAAAATGCTTCCATATTTAACCGATGATTATGGAAATCCTGCTTCGCGTTCACATTCATTTGGTTGGACAGCAGAAGCGGCTGTAGAACATGCTCGTGAGCAAGTTGCTCAGACGGTCGGTTGCGATAGCAAGGAGATAATTTGGACGTCAGGTGCAACTGAGTCTATCAACCTTGCCTTAAAAGGGGCTGCCCAGTTCTACCAAGATAAAGGTAAGCATCTAATTACGGTTAAGACTGAACATAAAGCTACCTTAGATACAATGCGCGAATTAGAACGCATCGGTTTCGAGGTAACTTATCTGACTCCGGAAGAAAATGGTTTATTAGACCTTAGTAAATTTAAAGCAGCAATTCGCCCAGATACGATTTTAGTATCGGTGATGTATGTTAATAATGAAATTGGCGTGATCCAGGATATTCCAACGCTAGGTACAATTTGTCGTGAAAAAGGAATAGTTTTTCATGTCGATGCAGCGCAGGCTGTGGGTAAGCTAGATTTTAGTCTGGCTGAATTAGCCGTGGATTTAATGAGCTTTTCCGCGCATAAAGTATACGGTCCCAAAGGGATAGGCGCTTTATATGTGCGCCGTAAGCCTCGGGTGCGGTTATTGCCGCTAATTCATGGCGGTGGTCATGAGCGCGGGTTCCGTTCGGGTACTTTGCCAACCCACCAGATTGTAGGCATGGGTGAAGCATTTGAGATTGCTAAAAAGGAATTATCTACCGAACTACCTAGAATTAAAGCGCTTAGGGACAAATTACTTGCTGGCTTAAAGCAAATTCCGGAAGTTTACGTTAATGGTGATTTAGAGCATCGAGTACCGCAAAACTTGAATATTAGTTTTAATTTTGTTGAAGGTGAATCATTAATGATGGCAATCAAGGACATCGCTGTTTCAAGCGGTTCTGCATGTACTTCAGCCTCATTAGAACCTTCATATGTGCTACGTGCAATTGGGCGCAATGATGAATTGGCTCATAGTTCAATCCGTTTTAGTATCGGCAGATTTAATACTGAAGAAGAGATTGATTATACAATCAAGTTATTACAAGATAAAATCGCTAAATTACGTGAGTTATCCCCGTTATGGGAAATGTTTCAAGATGGTATTGACCTTACCAACTTTGAATGGAACTCGCACGATGACAAACGAGATGTAATTTTACATTAGTTTATTCAGCCTATGGGGTAATAGCCATAGGCGTGGTAAATAAAAATCAATAAAAAATAATATGTAGCTAGGAAAATAAAATGTCATACTCAAATAAAGTAATTGATCATTATGAAAATCCACGCAATGTCGGCAGTTTTGATAAGAACGACCCAGATGTTGGGACTGGAATGGTTGGAGCGCCGGCCTGTGGCGATGTAATGAAATTACAAATTAAAGTTAATAATGATGGTATTATTCAGGAAGCCAAGTTTAAGACTTATGGTTGTGGTTCCGCAATTGCTTCTTCTTCGTTGGTAACTGAGTGGTTAAAGGGTAAAAGCCTGGATGAGGCACGCGAAATCAAGAATAGCCAGATTGCAGAAGAACTTGAGCTGCCGCCAGTTAAAATCCATTGCTCAGTACTTGCCGAGGATGCAATTAAAGCGGCTATTGATGATTATCATAGCAAACACACTAAGTAAGAGGGATTAATCATGGCAGCAACAGCAGCTAATCCTGAAAAAGTGTATAAAGGCATAAGTGCAACGCCTGATGCGGCAGCACGGGTACAAGCTTTTTTGGCTAAACGAGGTAAGGGCGTCGGTTTGCGTTTAGGTGTCAAAACCACTGGATGTTCGGGGCTTGCTTATAAACTGGAATTTGTTGATAATGGCAATTTGGATGACGAAGTGTTTGAATCAAACGGAATTAAAATCTTTGTTGATGCCAAAAGTCTGCAATATCTGGATGGAACAGTTCTTGACTATACTAAAGAAGGTTTGCAAGAAGGGTTCAAATTCACAAACCCGAATGTCAAAGATGAATGTGGTTGTGGTGAAAGCTTTACTGTCTAAAGCTTAAAACCAAGCTTTTAAGCCCCCAGTATAAGGGGCTTTTTTGTTTTTTAAAGATATAAAATGATAAACGATATATTCAGACAAAACTATTTTCAACTATTTTCGCTACCAATGCAGTATGATCTTAATATTAAAACACTACAAGAACGCTTAGTTGAATTACAAAAACAATTTCACCCAGATAATTTCGTGAGCAAAGATCCAGCCTTGGCTAACCAAGCGATGATAGCTTCAAGCCAAATCAACCAGGCATTTGTAACGTTAGAAGAACCGTTAAGCCGCGCGATTTATTTGCTTGGGCTACATGGCTTAACCGTTGATTTAGTTCATGATACCAAGTTTACGCCAGAATTTTTAATGGCGCAAATTGAATTGCGTGAGGAAATAGCCGAAGCTGAAGCGGAATTTAATATTGATAAATTGATCGAGATTGAAACCGACCTTAGACAGCAAAAAAAAGCGCTAGTGGCAGAAATTGATAGCTTATTTACTCAACAAAAATTCGCTTTAATTATAGAACAGATAAAGAAACTAGCATTTTACGATAAATTAGAGCAGCAAGTTGGCAATATCATTGCACAATTATAAAAGCTTTAATTAGTTAGCGCATGCAGAGTTTTTTCGGTTAAAAGCTAGCTTAGAAGCTATTGAAAATTGATGAGTTGGCCATAAATGTTATAATGGCGGGCTTAGCAATTAATACCTTCTGCGAATCAAATTTTTAATGATATTGAAATAAGAGTTTTTAAATTGTTTCTTACTACCTGAATTAGCGCAAAGCGCTAGAAAATGACTGATATTACGCACTTTCACCAACTTTTTTAGCAAAATATTAAGATTTATTAAAGTGGTTAATTGATTTATACGAACTATGCAGCATTTTAGATTTTGTTTATGAGGTTTGCTTTATTTGTTGATTTGTTTGAGTGTAGCGAGTTTATCAACAAATAGCAAACGAGTAATACAAAATCTTATATGCGGAAGATTTGAGCTATAAATCAATTAACTTTTTAATAAATCAGATTGTCTGCTTTAATTTTTATTAGTGAGCGTAACAACAGTTTATCATTGGGTTGGATATGGCCAGCTTAACCCAGGCTGAATTCAGTTAGTATATGAATTGAATTGTTCTAACTATATGGTATTAAATTATTTTATTTGAATAATAAATGTGTTTAAAGAGATGGATAAATAATGGCGTTATTACAAATTGCAGAACCCGATATGTCAGGGGTGCCACATCATAGAAACGTGGCAATTGGGATTGATCTAGGTACAACCAATTCTTTAGTTGCATCGGTTAAAAGCGGTGAAGCAACAGTTTTAGCTACCCATGATGGTGAAAAGCTGGTGCCATCAATCGTGCATTATGCAAATAACGCTAAACTGGTTGGTAAAGAGGCAGCCAAATATCGTATTAACGACCCGGCAAATACTATTGTATCGGTAAAGCGTTTTATGGGCAGGAGCTTTGCTGACCTTGATCCTGCTGTTACTTATCCATATAAATTTGTCACGAAAGAAAGGAATATTCAGATTCACACCCGTGATGGAGATAAAGACCCAGTCCAAGTGTCAGCTGATATTCTTAGATATCTGAAGGATATAGCAATTGAATCATTAGGTGAAGAGCCAACCGGGGTAGTAATAACTGTCCCAGCCTACTTTGATGATGCACAGCGCCAAGCAACCAAACACGCCGGGGAGCTAGCCGGGCTAAATATACTGCGGCTTTTAAATGAACCGACTGCTGCTGCCATTGCTTATGGCTTAGACAGTAAACAAGACGGAACATTCCTGGTTTATGATTTGGGCGGCGGTACTCTCGATGTTTCAATTCTGCGCCTTAGTAAAGGCGTATTTGAAGTTTTGGCCGTAAGTGGCGATACTCATTTAGGTGGAGATGACTTTGACCACCGGCTAATGTGTTTTATTATGGAAAAATCAGGATTATCACAGCTATCTGATGAAGACATTTCGCTTCTTTTGGTAAAAGCAAAAGCAGTAAAAGAACAATTTTCAACAAAGGAAAAAGTTGCGGTTAATGCTGTTTTAACCAATAAGCGGATTGTTAATTTAACTATTACCCGCAAGGAATTTGAACAGATGGTTAATCACTTAGTTCAAAAGGCTATGCTTCCAATTAAAAAAGCGCTAAGAGATGCCAAACTAGATAAAGAACAGATTGATGAAGTGATTATGGTTGGCGGTTCTACACGAATGCTAAATATTCGGGTTGCGGTCAGCGAATTTTTTGGCCGGGAACCCTTAACTTCAATTAATCCTGATGAAGTAGTTGCAATCGGCGCAAGTATCCAGGCAAATGCTCTAGTTGGCAATGACAAAGAGGATTGGTTATTACTGGATGTCACGCCACTATCTTTAGGTGTAGAAACGATGGGTGGCTTAGTCGAGAAGATTATCCCGCGGAATTCTACAATTCCGGTGTTAAGGGCGCAAGATTTTACGACCTATAAGGATGGACAAACTGCAATGAGTATCCATGTGGTACAAGGGGAAAGGGAGCTAGTAAAAGATTGTCGGTCTTTAGCAAAATTTACCCTGCGTGGAATCCCTCCCATGGTTGCAGGTCAGGCACGAATTAGGATTACTTACCAAATTGATGCTGATGGCTTATTATCCGTTAATGCCCGTGAAATGACAACTGGGGTTACAAGTTATATAGAGGTTAAACCTAGCTATGGCCTAAGTGATGAGGAAATCAGTAATATGCTTCACGACTCAATTGCAAATGCCGGAATAGATATGCAGCAACGTATGTACCAAGAGGCATTGGTTGATGCTCGTGCCATTATCGAGTCGGTCGAGAAAGCATTGGTCTTAGACGGTAATTTGCTAAATGATAGTGAGCTGGCTTTAATTAATAATGCTGTTATGAAATTAAAAATTGCCTGTGACCAGCAAAATGCTGATTATAACCCTGCTCACCAAAAATTGAAAACCCTTATTGAGGAACTTAATCAGGCTACCACTGATTTTGCCGCTAAACGGATGGATAAAGCCATTAATCTAGCACTCTCGGGCAAAGAAATTAATCATATTTAAACATTAATTAGACTTGGAGGAAATACTAGATGCGTATTAAGATATATGATCCTAAACAATGGTTACCTTTTTTATTCAATTTTCATCAGGAAAATGTTTTTCGCCGTTTGCGTCCGGTCGTTATCTTAATGATTATTTATGCTGCAATAGTCAGTGCGGCAGAATACTTTTTACATGACTACTATTCAATAGTTGGAAATTTTAGTTATTTAGGTCAATTCCATCTACTCTTTAATTTCGTATTGTCAATAATGATTGCTTTTAGGGTCAATACCGCTTATGCCAGATGGTGGGAAGGGCGTGGCTTATGGGGGCAGTTAACTAATAATGCCCGTAATTTAGCTTTTAGATTTGATTCATTTCTAGGGCTGAATAACTACCCCGAATTTAAAGAGTGCTTGATGATGTTCCCGGCCTTATTAAAGCATCATTTACGGCGTGAGCGTAGCAGTAGTGAAGAGATTCTTACTAATATTGGTTTAAAATTCGGGTCAGAAGATCATTTACCTAATCTTATGCTAAAACGCATGAATAAAGTTATAAATGAATGTCGGCTAACTGGAAAAATAAGTTTAGAACAATACCTTTCTCTATCTGAGAACTTGGCTGTATTTACTGATGTACTTGGTGGCTGCGAAAAGATTTTAAATACACCGGTGCCATTGCCTTTTAACGTATTAATTAAGCAGGCGCTTTTTTTCTATATGTTAATCTTTCCTTTTGGTTGGGCTGGGACTTTTGGTTTTTTTGTAATTCCCATGATTATTGTCATGATCTATGTGTTATGGGGGCTTGAGGCTCTTGCTGATGAATTGGAAGATCCATTTAATTATGATGAAAATGATTTGCCTCTTGATGCAATCAGTATAACTATAGCCAAAAATGTCGCTGCAATTGCCGAAGAGAACGAGTAAGGAGACAAAGTGCACCCAATTGTAAAATTACTTCGCTACAGCAAAAAGTATCGATTTGATATAGCTCTTGCTTCATTTTATTCGTTGCTGAATAAAGCATTTGATATTCTCCCGGAAGTTTTAATCGGGGTAGCGGTTGATGTTATAGTAAAACGCCAAGATTCAATGCTTGCCAAAATTGGCATCCATGATGTCAAATGGCAAATAATCTTACTAGGATTATTTACTGGACTAACTTGGATATTGGAATCAACTTTTCAGTACCTCTATTCTTTGAAATGGTGCTTTTTAGCCCAGAATTTACAACATGATATGCGCTTGGACTCTTATAACCATATCCAAAACTTGGAACTAGAATATTATGAGAGTAAAGCAACTGGAAATCTGATGGCTATATTAAACGACGATATCAATCAGCTTGAGAGGTTTTTGAATGATGGGGTTAACCAAATCATTCAAATTGTTGCTTCAACAGTACTTATAAGTATTATTTTCTTTTTGATCTCGGCCAAAGTTGCTCTTTTAAGTTTTTTACCTATGCCTTTGATTATCTTGGGCGTATTTTTCTTTCGAAGCAAGTTAGCTCCTCGATATCTAAAAGTAAGAAATAAAGCAGGCTCACTTAATAGCAAGCTAAATACTAATTTGTCAGGAATAGCCACAATTAAAGCTTATACTACAGAAGGGTATGAATCTAAGCAAGTCTCTCAATTTAGCCAAGACTATGCCGAAGCTAATAAGTCTGCAGTAATTATGTCTGCTGCAGTGACACCTGTAATTAGGATGGCAGTAATGCTTGGGTTTTTAGCTGCATTGATCTATGGCGGCTTACTCACCATTGATGGGCATATCCAAGTTGCATCTTACAGTATCTTGATCTTTTTATCACAACGCTTACTATGGCCATTAACCTACCTGGCACAGGTTACAGATATGTACCAGCGTTCAATGGCTTCAATAAATAGGGTGATGGGACTATTAAGCGCACCTATTTCAATTACTGAAGGCAAAGAGGTTTTAGATTTGCCAAGCCAAGGTAAAATCGAATTTAAAAATGTCGATTTTGGTTATGCTGAGCGTGAACAATTATTCAAGAAACTTTCCTTGGAAGTTAAACCTGGTGAAACCGTAGCCTTTGTCGGCAGTACCGGCTCGGGTAAGTCTACGTTAGTAAAATTATTATTGAGGTTATACCAGTACCAAGGTGGTGAAATTTTAGTTGATGGCATAAATATTAATAATCTAACCTTTGCATCATTGCGCGGTCAGATAGGGTTAGTTAGCCAAGAAACATTTCTAATTGATGGCACTGTCGCTGAGAATATTGCGTATGGTAGCTTTAATGCAACATATGAACAAATTGTTGCCGTTGCTAAACTTGCTGAAGGGGATGGTTTTATCCAGGAATTGGCATTAGGGTATGATACTTTAGTTGGCGAGAGAGGCCAAAAATTGTCAGGTGGCCAACGGCAGAGAATAGCACTTGCCCGAGCAATTCTAAAAAATCCGGCAATTTTAATCTTGGATGAGGCAACATCAGCACTTGATAATCATACTGAAGACTTGATCCAACGTGCTATGGAGCATGTCGCAAAAGGGCGAACAACTTTAGTTATTGCCCATCGATTATCGACTGTGGTAAATGCCGATAAAATTTATGTTTTAGAGAATGGCCAAATTATTGAATCGGGTACTCATCAAGAATTAGTAAAAGCTTCAGGGCAATATGCTAAGTTATGGAATTTACAATTACGTTATAATAACGTATAAATAACAAACTGACTCAATTATGCTAGATTTTAGAAAAGTAAATAGTTTATTTCGGCACGAAGTAAGTCTTAAAGACTTACCAGCAGAGCAGCGCTATAGAATATATAAATCAATTATTGTCGTTAACTCTATCTTTATTTTAGTATTACTTTTACTTAGCCTTAAAATCCATCGGATGACAGAGATACAAGATTACGCCATACAAAACCAAATTACTAAAGTTCCAGGTGAGCTAGTTCCCAACAAAGTATTTATGGAGAAGTTCACGCATGGAATTGATACTAATATCACTTTATACGGTCGTCGCTATATTGACCCTAAAGTAGAGGTAATGCCGATAGAATTCGGTTTAACTTTAAGTTATCCTGAAAGTTGGGTTAAAGAAAAGATGATTCCAAAAATTAGTTTGGATAACGGCACTTTAAATTCGACTGATGTGCAATACAATATGCATGAAAATGGTATAGTTGAAATGAATATACTATATTCTGCCTCGATCCAAACCAACTTTATGCCAGATTTATATCCTTTAGATAAGCAGGTATTAATTATTGAAACAAGTGCACTGGTTTCTAATGAGTCAGGAACCAATCGCTATTATTTTAAAATGAATAATTTTAGGAATCTATCTAGTAGTAAAAGCCGAAACTATAAAGAAGTAGATACGGGTTTTTATTCTCAAGCGCATAGCTATACTTTAATGCTGGGTAAAGATAAAAAAGGATTTTATGACCTCCGTAATCATGCATATATAATATTCAAGCATAAAAATATCTATTCATTTCTTAAGACCACGCAATATCTGATTTTATCAATTTTAATTACCGTATTTGCTTTGTTATTAAGCCCTAAAGAAAGCGACTCAATGAGTGGCCGGATATCGGTAACAGGCAGTGCTGTATTTTCCCTGTCAGCCAACGTATTTCAAATTAACTCACTAATAAAGCCGGTTAGTAATATTACTTTAATTGATTTAATTAGCGCATTTGCCGGACTGATAATTATTACTTGTTTTTTAATTACGGTTAAAACTATTAAAATTCGTGAGCAGTATGGTTTTGATGCCTCTAAAGTCCATGACTTGACTATGTTTAAATTTATGCTATTTTATCCAATCTTGTTTTTTATACTTACATATCTTCAAACATAAAGTAGTTATGCATACTCTTGATGGCCATTTTGGCCTATAATCCTGCCATGTGCAAAGTTAATGGTAAAAGAAATGTTAAAATATTATCAGTCTCATCAGGGGAAAGTATTTTTAGTTGTTGTTTTGCTTGCTTTCATACTAGGTATTAGCCTACCTCAGTTTTTTTCTTCTCTACAGTTCATTAGTAATACCTTTATTAATTTATTAAAGTTATGCGCCTTGCCAATTATACTTACTTCGTTGATAGTAACCATCGGCGATTTAGAGCAATTACAACAATTAAAAAAGGTCGCGCGCAATTCTATTATTTTCATATTAATAACCGAAGTGGTTGCAGTAAGTATCGGGCTAATTGTATTTAATTTAGTAGATATAAGCAAAAATATCAATGCCCAAAGCTTATTAACCGGTGCGAAATACGTGGTGCCTAGTGCTGTAACTGTTGGTCCTTCTCATATTTTCAATTATATTTTTCCTGCTAACATATTTGAATCATTGGTTAGGTTTGATGTATTGCCAATAGTCGTATTTTCAATAATATTTGGGATAACTTGTGCTTTAAACCAAGATAAAGCCAAGCCACTATTAGAAGTTTTGCGCAGTACTCGCGAAATGTTTTTGCAGCTATTAAACGGGGTAATGTATCTTGCTCCATTGGCTATATTTGTTTTAATTGGCAGTTCCGTTGCTGATAGTTATCTCTCGGGAGCATTGGCTGCCAACTTACTTGGCTTACTTAAGTTTGTCGGTTTGTTTATGATTGCGCTTTTTATCCATTTTGTATGGCAACTATTATTAGTTGTTGCCTTATATCATGAGCTGGGAGTTAAGAGGATATTACACGAAGCTTTGCCAATTTTTACAACAGCATTTATTTCATCAAGTTCGTTGGCTACCTTGCCATTAGCACTCAAGAAAGCTATTGAGCTTGGAGGTAAAAACAAAGTAGTAAATTTCATGCTGCCAATATGTGCCTCAATGAATTTTGCATCCGGAATGATGTATGAAATGTCAGCCACTTTATTTTTTATGCATATTTTGGGTGTTCATCCAGACTTGCTACAGCAAATTTTATTAGCCTTGGCGTGTATCTTAACTGGTATTGCAGTGGGTGGCATCCCCGAAACAAGTATGGTAAGTTTCATCACCGTATTTAATATGGCAAATATTCCGTTATCTGCAATTGCAATATTGATGCCCCTAGACCGAATAGTTGATCGGGTAAGAACGATGGTTAATATTTTTGGGAACACCTGTGGCACTTTAATAGTCAGTAAAACTATTAAAGAATAAAATTAGCTTTCTTTACAATAAATTCCATTTTCTGGAGATCAGATAAGTAAAATTCCTAAGTGATGTTACGCACAATATGCCAAATATAGTGTATGTGCGAAACATCACTTCCTAAGTTAACTTGCAAATATTTATTTCGTTTATATATATTGCCTAATTAGTGCACTAAAAGAAGTTTAGCTAAATTCTTGAACATAAATATATACTAAAACTTTTTTTAATCCCTTATTTGTAACCGGAATTTATATTATTAGAAATAAGGTTGGCTGCATTGATGTTTTTTCCCAGGAATAGTTTCCTTATAATCATTTTTTTGTACTCTTTGAACAAAGTCTAGAGTCCATTGAATATTTTTCTTGAGGTAAGTTACTGCTGTCATACGCGGGTTAAATTGAGTTTTGAAATTTAAAAAACTCCACTCTCCTTGTAAGTCTTTTTCCGTTAAGCGATTAAGCTGGTCTTGCAGGGTTTTCAAGTTGGCTATCATTTTAGGGTCAAACCTACGGACATAATAACCCAACTCTATTTTGGCCCAACTGTTATCCCAGCCCTTAAAAGAAAGTCCTACATCCATTGAGGAGAGTCTTGGATTGATAATTTCTACTGTCTGTTTAGCTATTATACGTGATTGGTTTATACTCGAGCGAAATTCCAGATTTCCGCCAGGGAACCGATCCCCATTGCCAATTACTGCATCAATCAACATTAAATTGCTAAATTCTTTTGCGGTATCAATTAATGATACTGGAGTTGAGGTAAATATAGTAGCGGATCTATTTTGTATCGGATCTCCATTTTGACTGGTTTTAACTCCAGAAGTTAGCTTAATCATCTTGCCTTGTAAAGTTTGTAAATTATTTTCACACATTATGGTTTGAACTAAATACTGATTATCACCCTTCGGGTTTAAAAAAGAATTGGATAGCCTATATGTAGAATACCTGCCTTGCTGGATAACCTTATTTAAATTTGCCTGGGCCTTCCAATGCATAATCGACCAATTAGTTAAATATTCTTTTAATGCGCAAGTTTGGGGATGGGTTTTTAATTTTGAGGCGAGTTGTTTATCTATATTGAACTTAACCGCAACCGGATATATCGGAAAATTAAGCTTACGACCTAGCTTATATGTAGCAATATCGGCTGGGGCATAATTATTTCCTGAAGTACATTTAAGTACCGCAATTCTCTTTTGGCTAATTTTATCAGTGAGAATCCAGGCATCAGGCGTGGTATTGCCTGCTCGTAATTGTTGATAATTATATTTATCCGAATTTACTGCAATATCTTTTAGTTGATTTTCCTTCGTATCCATGATTCTTGCATCAAAGATATTCTCTGCATAACAAGGTATGCTTAAATTAAATAATACTAATCCAATTATTTTTCTCATCTGAAATGTCCTTTAAATCGGCTAATAAAATTAAGTTACTCTTGAATAATGAATTCAACGCTTGTGATGCTTAGTTCAGAAAATGGATTGCCCAAATCCGTGGGATTAATATTAAATGTCTTTTTTATTCCAAGATGCCGTGGGTTATAGAGTATGCAGAACGAAGTAATATAAGCAAGTAAAAGCAATTTATCTTTTTCTCTAAAGTTTTTGGGAGTACCTGCTATGCAGGTAATTTTTAATAATAGGAAAAATTATAGCTTTATAAAGGATAAATTTGAAGCTAAAATATTATGAATTGATTTAAGGGTTAATTTTTAGTGGTGGTTATCACACATATACAGAAAATGAATAGTGGGGTAGATAACAACAGTTTCAATACCGGACACTTTTAATTATAATATTAGTAAAAATAATATATATGATTTATATAGTGATGCTACACACTTTCACATTTTAGGTCAGAAAATAAGATTTATTAAAATGCTTAATTGATTTATGAGAATTATGTAGCATTTTAGATTTTGTTTACAATGGCAGCTTCATTTGTTGATTTGTTTGAGAGTAGCGAGTTTATCAACAAATAGCAAACGAGTAATACAAAATCTTAGATGCAGAAGATTTGAACAATAAATCAATTAACTTTTTAATAAATCAGAAAGACTGCTTAAATTTTTATTACAGTGCGTAACAAAACTTAATTATCGTTTGAAGTTTCAGATACGCCTGGTATTGAAAACAATAGTATTTTGAGAGCTTGGTATGATAATAAAATGCCATTTAAGCTATATTGAAATTATTTAACTTAAAATAAATTTAGGCAATATCCTATTGTAATATTTATTATAAATCATAAATTATCGATCTGCAATCAATCTTTTTTGTAAAAATAGTTTGACAAAGAATTGATTGTCATGTGATAATAACGACCTGCCGAAAAG
>CAYLRR010000010.1:65984-131990 GCA_964386295.1 uncultured Neisseria sp. | reverse complement strand
AATTGCATCGGCACGTTTAAATGAGTATACTGCTCTAACGACTCTTCCCGCTTTATCCCCATAAATCGACGCATTTGTTCGGTTACCCAGGCTAATCTGCAGTTCCAATCCAAAATACCAACGCGGGCACTTGAAGCACTCAATGGCTTAAATACAGGTATTACTACCTTATGTAAATATTCAAGTTTTTCATTATCAGTCAACATAGTACATCTAACTTTAAAAAATTGTTAAATCTATTTAATCTATAAAAATTGAAACAAAAATGTATACTAGTCCGTTTTTGGAAAGTATACTACATCTATTAAAGGAGGAATTAACCATCTTCCAATTGTACCATAAACATAGTTTATCTATAATCAGATTAGCACTATCATTACGTAAATAACTTCATATATACAACACCAATACGATAAAAGCAAGCATTTTTAATGTCCCAGAAAGTAACATTGATAAAAACCAAGCTAAAGGGGGAGAAGAAATTATCCAGTCAATAATCAATTAATGCCCTTAAAACTTGATTCAGCGATCAATCTGCAAAAAATGTAGGTATCGATAAATTCATATTTTTAAGAGAATACTGGCTAATTAATATATAAGTTAAAAATGTATGAATGAAATGCAGATTTTATTATGGACATTTATCTTGCTAAGTGCAAGATTTTACGGGGCATTAACAATTTGTCCAATTTTTTCTGATTCAAAGCTGCCTAAGCTAGTAAGAATCTTACTAGCGGGATTATTTTCATTAATTTTTGTACCACATTTTATTAATTCAAAATTAGGCAGTTCAGGAACAATATTTAAGCTATTTTTATTAACTAAAGAAATCTTTATTGGTTTAACTTTAGGCTATCTATTTAGTTTACCAATCTGGTTAGTTGAAAACGTAGGCAATGTAATAGATATGCAGAGGGGTGAGCAATTTGGGGCCCTTATCGATCAATCAACAAAAAACCCCTCTTCCTCAATTTCAAAGCTTTTATTACAAGCATTTCTTGTTTACTTTATCACAGCAAATGGAATACTTTTTTTTATTAAGTTTATTGGAGAAAGTTTTGAGATATTACCTTATGATAATTTTTCATTTAATTATTTAGCCTCACAAGAAATAATTATAGAATTGTTTTCAACTTACTTTTACTGGATTGTTATTCTTGCTCTGCCAGTAATATTTTTAATGTTTTTACTAGAAATAACCTTGGGGATCTTTAGTTCATTTATACAACAACTTAATGTTACAACTTTGGCTATGCCACTTAAAAGCATTGTTTCTCTATTTATTTTAGTATTTTATATTGGTGTAATTTATCATGTTGCAATTTCAAAATTTACAGCGAATATTTATCAAATTGTTTTGGCACATTAGCTTGATTAGCTTCTTCCTTTTAGGAGCTACAGGCTGTAATAACGCCTATGTCACGTTAATAAGCAATATTAATCAGACTACTGCCAATACAATCATATTACAACTAGGCCAAAATGATATTGCTGCAATCAAAGCTGAAGATAAAGACAAAACCTTTTCAGTATCTGTAGCAAAAAAAGATCAAATCAAAGCTTTAAACATTCTCAATTTAAATGGCTCACCTAATCAACAATTTAGTTCTCTTGGCGAGATATTTAAAAAAGATAGTTTTATTTCTTCACCATTAGAAGAACATGGCAGATTTATTTTTGCTTTACAACAGCAAATCGCAAAAATGATTTCACAAATGGATGGGGTTATTAATGTTGAATGCCAGGTAAGCCTCCCTCTATCTACAGACAACTTGTGGCAGAATGAACAAATAAAACCGGCCGCAGCTGTTTTTATTAAATATAAAAATGGTTATCGCTTAGATTTATACATTAACCGGATTAAACAACTAGTTGCAAATTCTGTGCCCGGTTTAGCTCCTGAGCGAGTAGAAGTATTAACTATGACCCCAGTTTTAGAGAAATAGGAATTTAATGAATAAGTTAAATGAATACATAGAGGCTATCCATTCTATTCACCAAAATGACACATTTTGGATATTCGATACTAACTGGCAAATGATATATTCTAATGAAATTAAGTACCAGCTTAGTCAATTTAAGTTTTATTCTAGTCAGTCAGGCGCGGTTTACACTTGGGATAGCTTTATCGAAAGTTTAGCTGCTTTTTCATGGGATATAAATATTACGCCAAGCATTGAAGTTATTGGCATTATCTCAAATAATCTTGGAACAAAATGTTTATTGATGCAAATACTTCCTTTACATGCTGAAGATGAAATCATAGGATATTTTATACTTAACCTTGGAAACGTAGCTAACTTTGAATATATAAACTTGCTTAGCCATGTCATTTTTGGCAATTATCGGAAAACAAATTTGCCTGAATTATCGCCTCGTGAAGCTGAGATAACTTACTTTATATTACGAGGCAAAACTTATGCAGAGATAGCAAAACTTATATCCGAAATACATAATAAACAGATATCAGAAAGCTGCATTGGCAAGACAGTTAGGAATTCACTATACTATAAATTTAATGTATGGAATAAATTTGAGTTAAAGGAATATCTTTTAAAGTCGAAATACGTAAATAAGATACCTCCATCAATTTATGAGTCATTAAAGCATGATTGAGCAAAACATTTCAATAGCTAAAAATGTAAGCTAACTGTTTTAGATTGTAAAAAACCATAATATTAACCCTAGATTGATCCATTATGAATACCATCAAAGAATATGTAGAAAAAATAACAATAATTTATAAAGATCAACTTGCAGTAGTTGTTGACATGGATAATAATTTTCACTTTATATCAAATCGATTATCTGCATTACTAGGTACTAACGAATTGGGACAGTTAACTAATTTAGACGATATAGAAATTTGCAGCAAAAATTCAAAAGATAATATTAAAAAATTAAATAAATACATATTAGAGAAAAAACAGATAGTTAGATTTATATCGATGGGGAAACTTCTTAACGGACAATTCTATATTTTTCGAGGAATAAAATACCCTATTCTTGACAGAAGTAAAAAACCGATAGGCATATTTAGCTTGATGAATTTAGCTAGTGCTATACATATCGAGCCGCAAGCCACCCTCTTACTACATGAAATTGTATTTGATTTGAATAACACTAAATTAACTGAATTGGATAAATTAATTCTTTTTTATGCAAGTATAGGCTTTACGCAAAGTGAAATCTACCAGTCCATCATTAAACTTGGCAAAGATTTAACTTTTAACGGCTTCAAATATTACTACAATCAATTATTAATTAAAACCAATACAAGGTCAATTAATGAGGTAATTAATTCGATAAGTGCTCTTAAAAATAAGACATTTATACCTAAAACATTAATTGAGGCACGTAACGATCACATTTTATTCTAGGTAAAACAATGTTATCCAAACCACAAACCTATTTTATCAAACTCAAGTGTAAAAATAGACACTTTTGGGTTAAAGTTGGTGCGCAAGTACTAACTAATTATTTACAATTTAAATTGCATGATTCACCAATGAATGAATTAGCTATAAATTTTGCAGCTCAGCAGCTTAGTTTCGAGATTTATTCTACATTAAATAAGGTAATTGGACCTTTAACTCTCTGTGCATTAGAAGAAAACATTAATAGCCCTAATGTAACATTCGAGTTTCCTGTCGAACTAAAACTGGACAGTTTATATGGGAATCACATACACCTGATTACCGATTCAATTCAAATTAAAGAGAACTTATTGGAAAAATTTAATTACAGCCATCACTGTATTCAATTGCCTAAGTTCATCAAAGCTTCCGGTTCCAAAAAGGCAAAACTAGCTTCTCCATTTAATGAAGCTTATCAACTAGAACTTTATGATGGCCTATATTCTGGTGACTGCAAAATTTATTTGCAAATTGAAATTAGAATATATAATCAATTGCAAAAATTATTTGTGAGCAGATGCTTAATTAAATATATTTGTAACAAAATAAATCCACATGAAACTATGAGTTTTAATGAATATTACACAAATTTAGCTGTTAACCATATTGAAAAATATCTAAATCATTTATTAGACGTAAAATGTGACGTTAGGAAATGGAATTACTGTAAATTAGATAAACCTAGCAGTTACTATCACTTTAATTTCACTACAAAGTCAGTACAGTCTAGGATTTTAACTAGGTCTATATTACCATTCATACAAGATATATTATACAAATTGTTAAAACAAAAAGATCAACAGTCTAAACAATTAGGAATTGAGCATAAAGTAATTCATTCTCCAGTTATAGTCGCAGAATCAAGATTAAATATGGATGAAATTAGCCAGCTCGAACCCGGTGATGTATTGATCTGTACCCAGTCTACCCTTAAAATAGAACTAGGCCCAACAGCAATTTTATTTGAAGAAATCGAAAGTGATAAGACAAAACTACTTATTACAGGGGTGCTTATTGATGAATAACCAGTTAAAGCTATTAAGAAAAATTAAATCTCATCAACAAGAGAGGGTCGAATCAGATATTAATAAAAGTAACCAGAAGATTAGTGAGTTAGCCAATACTATTTCTGAGTTAAGTAATGAACTAGAAAATATTGAAAAGATGAAGGTAACCTTTATCAGTAACTTTTATCATGAGTTGAAACTGCGCCCAAAATTTAACAGTAACGCTTTAATTGAATTGGAAATAGAGGTAGGGAAATTTAACGCAGATTATCAGCAAATCCAAGAAAATAGATCTTTAGCCCTAGAAGAATTAGAACAAGCTAAGATGATAAATGAAGAGCTGAAAATAAAACTAAAAGGCTTAATTATCAAACTGGAGAAATATAATTATATTTATAGTGGGTTAGCTGTATGACTATTACCTTTCGCCGCCAATTAGATTTATGGTCACGGATATACTTACTTACCAATGGATGCTTGTCATTAGATAGCTATATGCAACCACTATCTATTAACCTAAATGCTAGTTATGAATATGTAAAAAGGAATCATGCCGAATTTAAATGTGAATCTATCAGTAAAAGTTTTATTTATGCTTGCCTATCACAAAAAAAACTAGATAATTTATTTGGCCAGGCCCTAGTGTTCTTATTCGCAGACGATAGTTCAATTAAAATAAATGGCAAACTATTACTTCTATTAAAAAACCGACTATCCAAGAAAAATTTTGATTTTTTACTAAAAAGCACTCCTAATGGCCATATAAATCTCATACCTATACTCGCCGAATATGGATATGACTTGCTAATTGAGCAATTTAAGTGGCACTTCTTCAATAAAAATTTCCTTATTGAGGAAGTTATAAGTAAGCGTTTTCAACCTAAACAAATCATCATGGAGATTCAGGATGAATTGAGTATTTTAGATTTAGAAGCTTACCTAGATAAAGCTGCGAAATTGATTATACCCGCTACTCAAAAGCTAATAACAAATTTAACAAAGTAAAATTAAAGAGCATGAAAACTAAAATCTTAAAGTTATTGGATGCAAACAAAGAAATTGCCATTGTTTTTATGGTATTATTAGTATTATTAATGATGATAATACCTATGCCGACAGTTCTGATGGACACTATTATTGCATTTAATATATCAATTTCATTGGTAATACTAATGGTTGTATTATATTTACGTTCAACTCTTCAACTAACGTCATTCCCTACAATACTTTTACTTTTAGCATTAACTAGGATAGGTATAACTGTATCAACCAGCCGTTTAATTCTTTTAGAAGGCGATGCTGGTAATATTGTATCTACATTTGGTGAATTTGTGGTCGGTGGTAATATAGTCATCGGTTTGATTATATTTATAATTATCACAATAATTAATTTTATTGTAATCACCAAAGGCTCAGAAAGGGTAGCAGAAGTTGCTGCCAGATTCTCTTTAGATGCCATGCCGGGTAAACAAATGTCAATTGATAGTGATCTGCGCGCGGGAAATATTTCACCAGAAGAAGCAAATCAACGAAGGAAAAAACTGGGCTTAGAAAGTAAATTGTACGGAGCAATGGATGGCGCAATGAAATTCGTCAAAGGTGATGCAATTGCTAGCATAATTGATATTTTGATCAACCTTATAGGCGGCCTCTTAATCGGAATAGCGCAAAAAGGTCTTGATTTTTCTACTGCGCTAACAACCTATTCAATACTTACCATTGGCGATGGTTTGGTTCAGCAAATACCTGCACTACTAATCTCCTTAACCGCAGGTATGATGATTACTCAAGTAAATGAAGAAGGTGAAGATAAAAATATTGGCCAAAGTATCATATTTCAGGTATTTAGCGATTATAAAGCGATCATTGCTGCTTGTTTCCTAATCCTTATCATGGCATTTATACCTGGAATGCCAACATCTGTCTTTATGGTAATTTTATTCTTTTTTTTCGTAATCAGCTTTTTTTTATGGCGAAAAGGAACATCAAGTTCAAATTCTTCAGAATCCAAAGCGGTAAAAGAAGAAGGTTTCTCTAAAAACGACAATACTTCTTTAGAAAAAGACATCAATAACATGAAACTACTGCCTTTAATGCTCTACCTAGCTCCTAACTTTAAAAATTCTCAGGAGTTAGACCAAATAAAAAGTATTCTGACTACAGTACAGCAAGAAATAGCATTTGAAATTGGAGTAATGATACCGCAAATAGTAATACGTTATAATGAATCACTTGCAAATGACGAGTATCAACTTTTAGTTTCAGAAATTCCAGTAGCTCAAGCAAAATTTCATTTAGATAAGATTTTATTACTAGATACACAAGAACGCTACTTAAGCGTATTGAACCTTGAGGGCTCTATAGCCAATGATCAACATTTCGGAGAGAACAACCTGGGTATCTGGGTAAGTGAAACAAATAACGAAATTTGTAAGCAATATAATATACGATATTTAACCTATCAACAATTTTTACTTTTACATTTTAAAACTTATGTTAAAAAGCACCTTTCAGAATTTCTGGGTATTCAAGAAGTTAAGGAAATGCTGGATAAGATGACTGATTATCAAGAGCTTATCAAGGAACTTCTCCGCATGCTGCCACTTAATAAGATTACTGAGATATTCCAGCGGCTAATTTCAGAGAATATTTCCATCCGAAATTTTAAAGTAATTTTAGATGCTATGCTTGAATGGTCACAAAAAGAGCGAGAACCAATTATTATTACAGAATATGTAAGAAAAGCTTTAGGTAGATACATTGCATTCAAATTTAGTGATGGTAGTTATTTATTTCCTACAATAATCTTATCAATGGAATTAGAAGATATTATTCGTGATAGTATTAGATATGCAAATAACGGTAGCTACCTTTCCTTAGATCCACGAATATCAGCTAGTATTAATGAGCAAATACAAGTAATTTTGGACAATTGTAAAGAAACTAGTAAAGTTGTAATTCTGACCCAATTAGATATCCGACGCTATGTAAGGGCAATTATTGAAAAATCTTTTCCAGCTATTGCAGTACTTTCATTCCAGGAAATTGAAGAGCTGGCAGAATTTAATAATCTGGGAGTAATAGAGGCTGATTAATTATACCATACTTAACCATTTTTACGCTACCTTCAAATAATGAAGGTAGCTCAACAAATTTATAAAAATTAAAATAATATCTTATATAATATAGTTAATAAACGAGAATAATAACAACAATAACTATAGTATAAATTTTCAAAGATCGATTATAAAATATCGACTAGCAATCTTAATTTAGTTCATACTAGACTAGTTAATTATTTTATAAGATGATAACTTATATTATTTAAATAAGTAATTAAATGAAATGATAGGTTTGGAAGTTTATAAATATTATTTGCTATTTACTAATTTTTAGGAGTAAAGGGATGTTTAAAACAGGTCGTAAACTTTGTTTGTTAAAAGTATTATTGTTGCCTTTAGTGGCGAATTCGACGCAATTTGATGTGTATCAAGCTGTATTGCTCTACGCTTGGTAATAGGTTAATTAAACTTTTTAATGCCTGTTAGATTTCTAACAGGCATAATTTTTATTAATTAATTAACATAGCACACGAATTATTAATCTGTAAAATCTCATCAATCTGCCCCTGAATTGTCTTTAACATACTTTTATCATCCGAGATCAATAACATATTATTTACATTACAACTTATTGCGTCATCATTTTTTAAAATTGCTGATTGTATTTTTGCAACACTATCTCCATAGGAGCAAACTTGGATTGAGCTGCAAAGCGGCAGCTGAATCTGATCTGCAGATACAAAAGTCGAAGCACTAACCATCAAAGCTGCTAACAATTGATTTTTATTCATAATTTATCCTTTTAAAATTTTCTAATAAATATTTATGCAGTTATCTTATTTACTGCAAACTATATAAGCCATTTGCTATAGCTATTTTTATCAGCCACATAAAATTAACTGACTAAAAACCTGCTATATAATAGGTAATATTTTACTAGCTACTACTCTTAAAGTATACCTGCAATAAATGAAGGCCGGGCTACTAAGAGTTAAATAGCTTTTAATCAGGATATACTCTATTTTAAATGCTAATTTTTATTTAAAAAAAACCTGCAGAATTAAATCTTAACTATGCAGGCAAATATCTAAGGAGCTTATGAAAATTGTTTACTAACTTCAATTTCACATTAGCTATTATAGCAGTCGGTAACCATTTCATTTTCCTTTTATAGGTTGTCTATAAACATTATTTTGTGCAAATAGCATTAATTTTCTGCTTGTAAGTCTGTTTAATCAAGTATTAGAAGTCTATAACAACGGTGTTTTTCCATCGATAATTGAATCCGCTCGTCAGTCAAAGAAGCCACTCAAAACTTGGCAATATGCCGCCTATTACATTTGAGGCTAAATATGAGCAGAGGCTGGCAGCAAGTCAGCTGTTAGAGCAAGCTAAAACTGCTCAAGCCTGAAAAGTAAAGGTGTCCTAGTTTGGGGATACGCTCCATTAAGCTTGTATTTGCATAACACTTATTTCAAAAGTATATGAATTTTCTATTGGTCGAAGTTTAACTTGAAATTTTTCACTAGTATTTGGATTTTGATACAAACATTCTATCGTATTTCCTTTATAATTACTTTTTGTTGAACTACAACTCAAATTTGAATTGTTTTCATTTGTTCCTATTATCCATGGGCTTTTACCATCATAATCCATCTGAGTAAGTGTAATGGGTATATCTATATCTTTAAAAGAAGTTCCAGAAATATAGCATATTTTCAATTTTCCAGTAAAATAGAAATTAAGTAATTTAGTGTCAGAATAGTTACGAAAGGTGGTTAAATTTCTGAGTTGTTTATAATTAATCAAATCTGTTAAATTTTGATCGATCTGGCCTTTTTTCCCTACAACATTATAATAATAGTAGCTAGTGCCATCGAAGTTCATGCCACCTGTGTAAATCGTCGTGTAACCATCAGAAAGCTTTACATCGTAAGGGCCAAAGTTTGATATGGTGTAAATATTTGAATTAGGGTTAGCAGTGAAATAAACGCGTTCATCTGCTGATGCTAAGCCGATTGTAAACATAGCTGCAGTTATTATAAGTGCTTTTTTAGACATGTAGTCCTCCAATTTATAAAGAATTTAAATTAATAATCATGAGTTACCAGCATTTCTTACTTTCACTTACGCTGGAATGATATTATAAGGGACAAGAACAATAATCGACGTGTTTTTATAGGTAGGAATTCGCTCATAAAGGCATTGAATACAACAAGAAAGAATTGCAAGTTTGGGATAAGAATTTAGCCGAGTAAAAAAGAGTCCAACTAGTGAAATCATAAACATTTGAATTTCGTAAAAATCTCCCTATACTCTTGAGATATGGCCGCTTTGCTAATGTAATGCCTTCGAGTTTGTTTATCTTGGCTTTTTCAATAACAAAGCTGAACCATTGTAGTATTTGCCATAGAATTTTTTTTATCAGAAAAATCCAGTTGCATCAAATAAGCATCTTCGCCAGCTAGGTTAAGGTAAAAAGATTTTCTGCGGCAAAGAATGCTAAACCCAAGATTAGTGTACAAATTTATTGCCTTGAAATTGTTCGTCCTTACATCTAACAAAGCCCACCTAGCATTACTTTTTTCATTATTAAGTATATATTGCAATAATTTTTT
The DNA here is from genome assembly GCA_964386295.1 of uncultured Neisseria sp. Classification (GTDB taxonomy): domain Bacteria; phylum Pseudomonadota; class Gammaproteobacteria; order Burkholderiales; family UBA11063; genus Aquella. Next base: position 121,887 of record CAYLRR010000010.1, on the reverse strand, counting down.
GCCATATCCCTGCCCCTGCTGATTAACTGCTATTGTAAGATTAATAATCCTTATTTCATCAAGGCATATAAAATAGACAGCATAGCCAATTAATTGCTGCCTACTATTACAAGCAACAATAATGGGTATATCCATTTTAAAAGCTTCTGCAAATTGGGAACTATTCCAACGGTCATAATGCTGCGCATTAATTCTCTGCAATTCCGGCAAATCACTATGAACCGCGTAACGAAAATTTATACTATTTTCAAAATCCAAGTGTATCCCCACTGTGTTTAGAGGCTGAATTGAGTTAAAAGAATAATTTTTTGATGTTGACATGATAATTGTATTTCATTGATAAATTTTCTATACTATGAAACGTTTCAAGATATAATATACTGTTAAAATTGTAAGTTACACTATGTTTAGCTATTTCTAATAATTTGGTAATTACCAAATTATTAGAAAACAGATTAAATCGTCATAGAAAACTAGCATCGCGCTAGACCGCGTAATAGAAACAGTGAAAATTACTTTTGCTCAGGAGATTTAAAATATGCCACTAGCATTATATCTTTTCTGTGATCATAAATTGATTAGCTAAAAATCAAATTAGCTTAACGACGCATGAAATTAGTATCACTTATACAGTGGTATTTGACAAATTTCTTATTCATTTCAACATAAATCTGCCAGTACTCATTTAAATTTTTAGCTAATGTTTTAAATAATTCAATTGAGAAAATTTTCATTTTTATTCCTTTAATTAGTGTAATTATTATTAAGTGATTTGTGAAAAAATTTTGTAAATAAATCAATTAATTGACTGTTATAAGAAGTTTATTAGACAAAGTTGCTAATATTAGGCTATTTACTTAATATTTTCGTAGCCACAGTAATAATTATGACACTTAAAGGTAATTGCTAGATACCTGCAAATTATGAAGATAGCTCATAAATGATAGCTAAACAGTTTACGCTGAAAGTGCAGGGGTCTAAAGTTTCATAGTATGCATACTCCAATAGCGTTAAAAATGGGTTATTACTACTATCAAAACGAATCGCTCCAGCTGATAACTTTTCTTTTGATTCAAAATACATGTGTTTGATAAGTTTTGCGTCCGTAGCCTCACTCGAAAATAGTTGAAAAAATACTATTGTCAAACATAAAATCTGTAACTTTATAAATTGCTCATAGGTGGGATTTTTATTTTCAGTTTTAATACTATAAGTACAATAAGAAAACACCGGCGTAGTGTCATCAATAGATCTTACAATTAATTTATCTTCAGATTTCTCAACTAAAATATTATCGGCTTTTATATCACCCCATTTGTCTAGCTTTCCCTCAAAATAAGACTCGGTATACTTATTAATCAATAGTAACGAGATCTGTAGTTTATCTGAAAAAGATAGACTGCTAATTAGATCACTAAGAGTCTCGCCTCTATATTTAGTTATGAAAATACTTCTCTCTTCTCCTGAACTATTTATAAAGTTTATCAACTTATATCTGTTATCTTCTAATGCTAGTGCAGACCATATTTCACTTAAGGAAGTATCTTTATTGCCTTTTATATCTTTTGACCAGGTACAATAACGCGTTACTTTAATTGGGTTATTGTTTTTTAGGTCAATTAGCAATCCAGAGGTCTTGATAATTTTAGAGCCCCCAGCCTTTATGAATTTACTCTCTTCACCTTTGATTATATCTGGATTTCTTACTTTTGGCTTAACCAGTATTTGATCACCAATTTTAATTATTGAGTTACGGCCATGCAGGCCCTTCTTGGCAATTAAGCAAGCAAATGATACGGATTGATATACCTTATTAAAGCGAAAACGATTAATTGACCAAGCAACTTCTTCAGGTGAAACCGAATCTTTAAAGCCTAATTCTAGATTTATTTTACCTATCATTAAACTAAGCTTAACTACATTCCGAATACAATCAATATATTCGTTATTCTTTGAAGATCTCATCTGGGCAGTGCTTCCAGACATCTGCACTTCGCTTAAATTAGGTAACGATGATACGAAAAAGCCAAATTGATTACAAAACAAGCGTTCCAGCCAATTTGTCAGCTTACCGTCAGCTCTTGAATAGAATAATATTTTATATTCAGGATATAGCTGTAAAAATAAATCCATCAATCCTTTAAAGGACACCGTCTCAATATAGTTGATTTCGACATTTGCTAATGGTAAATAACCAATATTGAAACGGAATAGCTGAAGTTTAGCCAAAAAGCTTTCAATGTCAAAATCGACACTAGAGCCATCATCAGATTGACTAAATATTTCTATAGCGTATACAGGCTTGGTAAATTGAGATTTTTCTAGCAGAAAATCTTCAATGCATCTATTAACCCTCTCCCCTAAGCTAAGGATTTGAAGACTTTGTTCAGGTTTAAAATAAGCCGTCCCAAATTGCTGTCTAATTTCACACCAAACTGACTGGGAAATTGTAGGTTCTTCTTTACTCAACTCTTGAATCAAGGAATCTTTAGTTGAAAATTGTTCAAATAACTCATAAAATTTCTGGCTATTTGGAGCACGAGCAAGCTCATACAAAGAATAAAAATCACTACTACACGTATTTTTCGGGTTATTTGTGCCTTTATCTACTGATTTTTTGTTATGGTTACGCTTACAATAATTTGATTCTACTATATTCTTACAATAACTTGCTGTATTCATTACATCCCAGACTAACTACATTTGGTAACTTTATTGATATCATATTCAGAGCAGGCCATTTTCCAGTATCCAGTCTTTAGTAACACTCCTATTATGGGTGGCATAAGGTAATTTTTTGGATAATTGGGTCCGGTTAGGGCTAGACTAAACTATCCATTATGTATTGTTTTAAACTTCGATTCTCATCATATTCAATATCTTCAATGCTATTAATGCTACCATTAATGAAAGGGTCGTCTCTATTGAACTCCTGATTAGCCTCAAAATAACTATCTATAAGCTTGCAGGTCTCCGGTAATTCAGACAATTTTTTCCATTCGTCACTGTTTTTAGCTGCATCCCTCATAAAGGCCGGCAAAAGATCAAGATATATTATTAATAACTTAGAATTTAATCTTTCATCATCTGGTCGGATCTTCTTCGCTTTTAATCTAGTTATAACTTTTTGAACCAAATCCTCAGATTTTAGAATATCTTGTATCTGATTTCGAATTTTTTCTTTGTATGAAAATAAAATATCAGTACTAGGATGCATCTTACGAAACCCGGTGAATAATCTCTCATAAATTCCTTTTACACAACTTAAGCCATTGGGCCCAGGATAAGCAGTAGCGGCTTCATAAAAAGATTGCAATAACCAAAGCTGCCATCTACCATTAGCATCTTCCTTATTATCTTCCCACAAAGAAGAATCTAAATTTAAGAATGCTGCTAACAATGGTAGAGCTTCACTTAATCTAGTATTATAAGGGCTCATCTCCAGGATATTATCTAGAGCATTTGCGCACAATCTTTCTTGTTGTGGTTCTAATAATTTAAATTTATTACGTAAGTTACCGATATTAAAGTCAGCCACTGTTGTATCTGACTCTTTAAGGATGCTTCTTAAGATTTCAAGAATAAAGCTCTCAATCCCATTAGTATAGTTATGTATCTCAAATGCAATTCCCTCCAATGGCCTACCATTTACTACTAAATCATTCCTTGGCGGTAGATTAATCCTTCGATGGACACCTACACCTTGCACATACCCCCGTATTTCATTTATTATGGCAATAGAATCAGTTGTGCGGTATCTATTAATAATGACATCTTGAGGAATATTATCTCCATGGTGGGTTAACAATTGTTGAGTAGTATAATAGAAATTATTATTGTTAAATAGTAATAAAAGCTTCTGCTGATAAAAGTCTCTCTCTTGCGTGACTAAAAGTTCTTTATACTTGGTTAATAACCCTACGCAAAATGAATCATTTATGTGGCTGCTGTTCTCAATTACAAGTTTAATCATTTCTGTAAAAGTATGGTTCTCAAATAAATCTTTATTGTCATCTAATAACTTAACAGCTAAATTTGGATGGCGTACTTTACCGTTATGATCTAAACTATTAAGGTTGTTAAAAAGCGTGCTAGCCAAGCCAGTTAAAGTTTTTTTATCAAATAAGCTCTTATAATTTTTTAATAAAGCTATCGCATCAGATGCATTCATCATTGTATCGAAGTGGACAATTTTGCTACAATTTTCAATAAGCGTTTTAACGTTATTGTGAAATGTATTTTTATCAAATAAATTTGGGTATTGGCTTAAAATATTTTTAGCATCAGATACGCAGCGTACATAACCACTAGCGCCTATTTTGCTGGAATTCTCATATAGTGTAATAACCCAACTTCGGATAGTAGTTTTATCGAATAAGGTTTGATATGTGGCTATTAATTCTTGAGCATGTTTAGGATTGCTTACATTACCTTGCCTATTATTGCCACAGCAATTATCGATTAGACTTTTCACAAGCGACTTAAAAGTACTCCCATCAAATAAGGTGCTACATTGACCTAAAAGTTTTATGGCTTCGCCTGGATTTATTACCATGCCTCGATCGTCTTTTTGGCTGTAATACTCTATTAATGCTTTCTTTTCACAAACTTCAAATAATATTGATTTACCCTCGATTAATTTCTCAAGCTTATTCTGTTCTATAGGCGCTACATGATTTATATTAGAAGTATTTGCACAAAAAACACTTAGCAGGTTGGATTGATTAGTCTGATTAAAGTAGTTAATCTTGGTTTCATCTTGAGCCTCAATGATAGATAAAAGCACGCAGCATTTTAGAAAGTTGCAAATATTGGTGATCTGCTGGTCAAAATTAGGCACACTCGATTGTTTTAGCTCAGACAGATATTGATCTAGATCCTGAATTGTTATCGGTTGGTGGTCTAATGTATATGTCGCTAGATTAAATTCATTAGTTGGCTGATTAAATTTATCATGTATGTGTTTGGCTATATCATTTAGCTTTGCGGTTATTTGTTCATTTTGATTAGAAATCTGTATTCTTAATCGTTGCCCTAACACAATACAGCTTTTTATGGTTTCATCTCGATTACAATTAAGCGTTTGATTAGGATTAACTAAGTTAACCCGTGAAATTTTAGATAGTCCATTTATATCCATTTATAGCAATTCCTACTAGTTAATTAAAAAAAATTTAAGAAATAAAAAACGTTGAGCAGTATTTAAAACTTTCTAATAGTGATCTGGTACCTACATTATTTGTAGGTATTCGCAAAATAAACCTTACAACTATAATTCCGCACGCTTAAAACATAAATTATTAATCTCTTTTTTGAAATTTAAACCATGATATTTCTATCAATCCTAGACGGTCCACAGACCGGTAACCATATTGAAATTACTCAAGATGCTACTCTTAATATGGCTAGTAGTTTGGGGAGCGATATCTATCTAATATTGCCTTCATGGTCAGATTTTGAATGTAGTTTTAGTGTGCACAACGGCATGCTCACATTCAACCAGACAAGCCATGAATTTACAGTAAATAATTTAGCGGTTGAGATTGGCTATGCCTATGAAACGCCGGCTCTATGTACTATTGATAATACCAATATAGCATTTAGTAATGATCCTTATATCCAGCTTGAAAACTTTACTTTAAAAGACACCGCTTCAACTAAATTTACAGAACTGGAACCAGATTCTGATGAATTAGCAGCACTAGGCGTTACTCCATTTGAAGCCAAAGAACAATCAAACAAAGTAGAAAAACTATTAACAGGAATAGTAAGACGTTATTCAAACAGTAAATTTGGCAGAACCATTAAGAAATTTACTCATAAAGTCAGGCAAAGCAATTTTTTTGTGCAGCTAACTAATCTTGTCGATATTGGTAAAAAACAATTTCAGACTTACTATCAGATAATTTACAAAAAATTGGGTTATTGGCTATACTTATGTTTGGGATTTATTCTGTTATCTATAGCTATTTTATTCATTGTCATTTACCAATTAAGGCAAGAAGAACATAAAGAATCACTCTTACATAATCATCAAATAATTAAGTCACTCTTAGACCAAAAATTACTAAAACTGCCCAACCGTTATTCAAACTTGCGTTTAACTGACAAAAATAATGGCTACCAAATTAGTGGTATCGTTGATAATATTAATGATATTAATTATGTTAAACATATATTTGCACCAATTAACCCAGATATAAAATTTGATTTAATTCTTTTCAGTAAGATAAAACCATCTCTTCTGCAGATTCTGCTGCAACATAAGATTTTACAACCCAAAGTATCTTTTGAAAGCGATAGCGGAGTTCTTGCCATCGGTGGAATCACTAATAGTATGGAAATTATTGACGATGCTGAAATTGCAATCGCCAATAAATATCCAAGCTTGGGGCATTTGGATACAAGTAAGATGTTTATTTCTAGCGATATTGATAGCAATTTTGACAGCATTTTTAATACTGACAAATTTAAACAGCACTTAAGTATCAGTAAAGACTACGCCCAGGGAAGCATATTAGTTGAGGGCTATTTAGCGAGTAATGATATTGCTGAACTGGAAAAGAAAGTAGAACAATTTAACCAGAAATACAGCCCACAAGTAACAATAACCCTAAAATTACAAGACCTGATTAAAGCCCTCCCTTTTGGTATAACTGAAGTTTATACCGGGTCCCCTTCTTGGATTATTACTGATGATGGACAGAGAATATACCAAGGAGGCAGCTATAAAGGCGTTACGTTAAGCCAAATTGATAATGAAAAAATTGTTCTTGTTGGGAAATTTGTGTTGGCACTGCCACTAAATCAATTGCTACCAGCCCAAATGAGTAATGGAACCCGTAGGGTTGTGGCCACCTATCAAGATAGCCGAAAAGAAATAATTGAAAATGAAAAAAATACAGAGTCTGATTTGATAAATAAGGAAAAGAGCCAGCTTGAAAGTTTAAAATTAATTTTTTCGAAAACCGCTGAATCGCAATTAAAATCCTCGCTAAAAGAAACAATTGACAACCTAGAGGAAGATTTAGTTTATCGCCAAACAGAATATGAATATTATTTTAAAGAGAGCAAAAAATGACAGCGATAGATAATAGCCCGATTAATGCCATAGCATTTCTCAGTTTATTAAGTTTGTTACCGATAATTTTTGTAATGACATCCTCCTTTATCAAGATTTCAATGGTAATGATACTGACTAGGGAAAGTTTAGGAGTTCAACAAATTCCTCCTAATATCGTAATATATTGCCTGAGCCTGATTTTATCATTTTATATTATGGGCCCAGTCTACAATAGCTCTCTCAAATCAATAAATGCGGCGGTCCCAACCAGCAGTAGTATGCTTATTGAAGATATTGCCGCCTCGAGCAATGATACTAAAAAATTTCTGCTGCAGCATACTCCCAAAGCACAACAAGCATTTTTTTATCAGTCATTAAAGGAATTCTGGACGCCAGAAATGCTAAAAAATGTAAAGAAAGATGATTTGATTATTTTGGTGCCATCGTTTGTTGTGAGTGAAATTTCACAAGCATTTAAAATTGGCTTTTTAATTTATTTACCTTCTGTAATTATTGATATTATCGTATCAAATATCCTAATGGCAATGGGAATGATGATGATGTCGCCACAAACAATTGCTCTTCCAATTAAATTACTACTGTTTATAACACTCGATGGCTGGACAAGATTAATCCATGCTTTACTCGGCAGTTATGCTATTTAACAAAAATTTTTATGAATTGTTAATAAGGAATACATTATTATGCTAAATTTGAATCCAACACTGCAATCGCCAAGCAGCTTAGAAACTATCAGTCAGGTAGAAAATAGTAATATCGATTTTGTAAACATAGAGTCTCTTGATAATTTAGATTTTACTGCGTTAGAAAATAGTGCACTAAATTTTCTATCATCAGCTTATGATAAACATAATTTCCTTAGAAATGTACTTAAAGATGAAAATAAGGACGATATGTCTCCAGAAATGCTGCGCGAAATCCAAAATAACTTAGAGAAATTTACAGTTCAAACACAGCTAATTGGGAAAACTGTATCGATTGCCTTAAAAGATATAGACACCTTAACTAGACTTCAATAAAATACCTAGAAAAGAATAATTATGAGTAATGATAGTAGTGGCGAAAAAACCGAACAGCCCACCCCGAAAAAAAGGCAGGATGCCAAAAAACAGGGGCAAATGGCTCAAAGTAAAGAACTTAATAAAGTTTTTGCACTTATTATTTTATTGATATTACTCATAATTAATTTAAAAAGTACATTTTATCAATTTGCCAATATTTTTCAAGGAATTATTGATCAAATAGCCACCAATAACCTGGACAAAATTACTTTATCTAATTACTTATTAAATAGCGGCTACTATGCGCTTAAAGTAATTTTATTGCCCATAATCGTTGCGGGTATAACCGCCTACTTTATTAACATTATTCAAGTAGGCGGCTTTACCATTTCTGAGAAATTTCTTAAGTTTGACTTCAATAAGTTTAACCTAGTCAACAACTTTAAATCAATTTATTCTTTCAAAAACCTAATTAAATTTACACGCCAGCTGATTGAAATAATAATTATGGCTGTGGTTGCAATATTTATTGCTAAACAGTCATTACGCGGCTTTACAAATTTACCGGAATACTCGGTTAGTGCGCTTTGGTGGTATCTGTGTATCGTGTTATTTAAAGAGTTTGCAGCTTTACTATTAATAAACATTGTAGCAAGTATAATTGATTTGGTCATGGAAAAATTCAACTTGACCAAACAATTAATGATGTCCCTCTCGGAAATTAAACAAGAATATAAAAATACAAATGGCGATCCAGAAATTAAAAGCCGCAGGCAGGAGTTGCATCGTGAATTAATTGACGAAGAAGGCGAAGCAACCATTGCAAATTCGACTATGGTCCTCGCAAATCCGACTCATATTGCAATTGTATTATTATATCGGCCAAAACGGTTTAAATTACCAATCATCGTAGCAAAAGCCTCAGGTGCCAAAGCACAAAATATTTTTACAATTGCTAAACGGAATAATATACCTATTATACGCGACAAATGGCTGGCAAGAACCTTATTCGAAGTCGGTATAGTCGGTAAATATGTACCATCTAGCATGCTTGCACCTGTTGCAGATATAATATCGCAAAACATGCATTTACTTCCTAAGACGGCACAAGAAATAGCCGAGATCTCTGGTGCAAAATCTAATTCTAAACCAACTTCAGAACAAAATTCAAATAATTTGAAAATTTGATTATTTCAGGTTACTTAATGGAAATAATTAAATTGGCTGGAATCGAGCCAATTTATTTATCTAAAGCTTCCTAACGAAATTTGTGTATCAATTATTTCTATTTTGTTTATAGCGATTAATTCGGATTCATACTTAGCTTCAACTATTTTATTAACATCTCCATTTTTAAAAAATATTTTTGCTTTAATTATAATAGGATCACTATCATAACTAAATAAGTATGTATATTTTATATCTACTTCAGTTTCATCTTCTGAGTTATTATTTACAAAATCATAAACAAATATGGAATTATTATTAAGTTTTCTTGGTTCAAAAGAATTATTTATCAAAGCTGCAGAAAACGGCATAGAGATAAGGGAAGAATAGACTTGATTTATTAGTAAAGGAAAAATATTTTTTTGATTATCTGGTAAATTTAATTTGTGACTAACGGTAAAACTATTTTCGCAGACATAATCCTTTATAGGTTTTACTTTATTGCCAATGTTTATCATAAATAGCGAAGATCTGTTGTAATCATTATTTATCTGATTTTTGTGGCTTGAACTGCAATTATTTAGTATATGTACATCTACCATAGTGCGGACATAGTCTAAAAATTGATTCTCTACTCCTTTTAATTTATCTAAACTTTTTTTATAATTAACTTCAACTACTTGCGACAGTAATGATTTAAAATCATCAAAATCATCTATATTACCAATTTTCTTTAAAATAATTCTAGAACCAACATCTCTAACAAAATCATTTTGCCAGCCAAGTGACAGTACTGATTCTTTTCCTGTATAAATACACAGCTCATCCCCTTCTAGGACTATTTCATAATTTTTCTTTAAATTAGTATAAAGTATTTTACCTATATAGCCTGGACTATTAAGCTTATTATAATCTTCTGGTAGCTTTTTTAAAATGTTAAAAACCACACTGACAATTTCTTTTCCTCTACGTTCTTCTCTAGCTTGTTCCATAGACTTAGCATGGCCAAACGATACTAAATTATAGAAAAATTTTTTTAGCGCATATGCAAAAGAGTCATCCTTTGCTTTTGCTGCAGTAATTAAGTTATTCGAACTTTTAAAAGCTCTGTTAATAGTTGCTGCCGTCATTTATAGATTATCCTCTAACACTTGTAAATAAATGATGTACGACTCTATAAAATTACCACTTGATTTTTTGATGGGTAACTTCGTTGAGTACTTCCAAAAAGATAAAGAAAATTTTCTTAGTTAATAATTTGTAACTCCAAACACTTTTTAATAGCCTGACCAATTATTGGATTTAATTTACCAGTTTCATTATCGATGATTCTATCTTGCAATTCAATTTGTAGCAGATCATGAAGTTGCCTTATAATTGTAATATAATGATTAGCATATGTCTGCTGAGTTCCAGGGATTTCATTATCCAATTTTTTTGGGTTGAACAATTCAAATAAAGCTTGATAACGCGGTGAATCCTTGGCTTTCTCTAATTGTATAAATTGCTTTTCTGATAGCCAATCTTGAGGATTGGTTGAAACATTTAACTTATCACCATTAAAGGCTCTAGAATTATCACGAATACATAAAGAAATATCTTTGGGAGTACTAAGTGATTGTAAGCCATAAGATTTATCTAATATATTATTGAAAATCTCTAATAAACTAGGCGCATCTTCCGGATAGGGAAGAAATCGATTGAAATTAATTTTCGCTAACTTTATTTTTTCTACAAGAGGCGGTACGCTATATAAATTGATAGTCGGCGGTTTGCTGTCAAAAACTCGTGTTAACGAGCACGAGGCTAAGTTGGGAGTTAAAAAAACTTGGCTATTTTTATTGATTTTTTTTGCGCGAGTAAATTTAGCATTATATTCATTTACTTGATTATCAGTAAAGAAAGGGTTCGTGTGATTTGAATTCTCTATTATTTTTTCAATTTTCTCATAACAGAAAATAGCATTAGTATAATCTTTTTGTTCCAAGAAAATATTACCTTGTTCAAAATATCTATAAACAATTACTTTTAAAGAATTAAAGCTATAACAATAAAGTTTACAGTAACAGTCATAACATTCACTTTTCTTTGTTAAATCATTATCTAAGTCACCATAAGTTAGATAGAAATTCCCTATGCTATTTTTATATTCATTAAAAAAATTAATACCACCTTCAGAATCAGTTCGGCGTGCCTCTTTAGACAATAACAAAACCTGCATTTTTTCTAATTCTCTTAGAGCAAGGTCAACTCTTCCGCAAAGTACTTGGCATTTTACAGTTTTTAGCACTTCATCAATAGGACAATCACTTGCCATAAATCCTTTTAGTTCGCTTTGCTCAAAATAGTTTGAAAGAAAATTATCTACATCAGAAAAATCAAATTGTATATTAGTACTACTAAAATCGTCGTTATTATTTAATTCCAAAATTTTTTCTTTTATTTTTGTCACCGTTTTTGCAATAGGCAGTTTAATATTAATGGAAAAATTACTATCAGGCCAAAACGCTTGATTGGAATATGAGCTGGATAGATCTTGTCTAATCCCCAAAGTGAGGTTAGTATTTGACTCGTGATCGTTTAAATTAGCATAAACCAAAACTAATGCTTCATTTAAATTTAGCATTGGCGACAAATAAATTTTCATTAAAGCATCTAAATTGTTGACAATTAAGCTAGGTTTTTGACGAGGAGAGATAAACGGATTTTTTTTTACACTGGAACTTAAGCAATTGAGGTTAAACATGATATCTTTCTTAAATTATATTTTGTATGATCTTTCTAAAACTTTACTCGTAAGTCTAATTATTATCTACCCATTATTTGCTATCTTCTGTTATTAGTTTATTAATTGATAATAGATATAATTCGGCTTGATTTTTTAATTCGTTGAAGTGTTCTCCCATACCGTTTAAAAATTTTTCAAACTCTGCTTTTGCTGATAAATAATCATGCGACTCATAAAAACAAACTCCTGAATAGAAAAGACAGTCAATATTGCTAGCTTGTGGAATTAAAGAATAACAGTATTTGTAAGTAAGCATAGCATTTAAAAAATCATTGTTCGCTTGATAAGATCCAGCTAGTGCCTTCAAATATGCATGGTTATCCGGTTCTATTACAGTTAATAATAAAAATACAGATATTGCCCGTGCAAAACTTTTCGTCTTAAAATTTCTAACTCCAAGGTTATAGAGATAATTTAGATCATCTTTGGTATAAGTGCCTTTAATTTTGTTATTAAAGATTTGGCTCAATTTATTTTTCATACTTGGTGCTTCCTAATATTTCTATGTTAGACTCAACAATTCTTTAATTTTGCTTTTAGACTCATTAAAGTCTACAAATAAAACAAATAAACCTCCATCTATTTTACATTGTTCATCAATGAGTTCATTATCAAGTTTAAATGTCAAACTATAGTCGCAATCCGATAGAAAATCCTTCAATTTATCAATGCTGTGAGCATTAGAATAAATAATAAGCGGTTTGTTCTCGACAATTTCGTGCAATTCATTTTGTATAACTTTGCTAATCTGTTCATGCTGAAATGTATCTATCTGCAGCTTATGCAATATACGGTAAATAATAGGATATAAATTCTGCTCTAGATCATTTAACAAAGCATCGATTTGCTGTTTACTTTCTGAGTAAAGTTTTTCAGATAGATCAGCTAACAGCTTTTTACTGCTTTGTTCTGCTTGTACGATATTTTCAAGACAAGCTGCCTCAGTTGCTGCCTGGCGCTCTTTACATTCTTGAAGAACTTTCTGTTGATATTCTTTTACTCCGTGCAAAAGCAAAATATCTTGTTCCTTGAATACTTTGACTAATCTAGGTAGTTTCATTATACTTGTCATGTTAAGCCTAAATCGAAAATTTAATTTTATTATTTTTTTTATTTACAAATACGTCATTCTTCAAAAAAGCAAATTTAGGTTGAAGTACTTCTTTGCTTGCGAGACTTTTAGCTAAAAGCCTTATTCCGTCAAGAACTTTTGTTTTCTGCTGCGGTGTATCATTATAAACAAGCATAGGGAAATTATCATATAACCTTAGTAATTTATTTAAGAAACCCGGAGTTAACTGACTAGGATTTTTAATAATCTGTTTAAAAAAGTTATTTATTGATATTTCAGAGACCAAAGCATTCTCGGCTAAGCCAATAAGCGACGAAAGAAGCTTATAATAATCATCAACAAGAACAATTTTCTCTTGAGATTCTGAACTTAGCTTACTAAAATTGAAGGCCTTTATATAAAGAGAATGGAGTGTGATTAAAATCTTTTCAAATTTTATATACTCAGCAAGTTCTGTTTTCTGTTCAAAATTAATCTCACCAACTGTAAGGCGTTTTAAAATACTAGCCCTATTGTTTAAGCAGCTAGAAACCATATTTTCAAAATCGCCTCCTAGATTATTTTGTACAAAATTCAGCATCTGCTTAACTGAATTTACCGTGACATTACCTGACGAGATAGAAGCGAGGCCGTTCATTAAAGAAATATCTTTCTTAATTTCGGGGTGCGCCAGCAAAGAGAAAAACTCAAATAGATAGCCTGACTCCTGGTGTTCAAGCCTTTTTAAAAGAACAGAAATTAAGTCGGTTAATCGTTTTTTATCCCTACGCTTCTTAGCAATGTTATCTATGATATAGTTAAGTATCATATAGATTTGGGCAATACTTAACTTACTGTTATTTAAGAACTTGGCAAGTAATATTTCAGCTTGGGCTTCATCAACTTTTACCATCTCATCAATAAGCCCATCAACTTTTTTAAAAGATAGGTTATCGTCCTCAAAGAAACTTAACAAACTTTCTAATTCTTGGTGGGCAATATATTTGGCTTCTTTAAAGCGGCTAGTAACACTATCAGCCAATGATTCGAGCAGTGTCTCATTTCGAATTTGGTCATTTGTCTGTTTACTATTTGATTCGAGCATTTTTTTGAAGAATAAGACATCTTCCTCATGGTCCTCGTGCATTAAGTTATCTTGAAGCGTTTCAAATAAATTAATATTTGCCGTTTGGTTTGCGTTTACCTCTTTGTGAGCTGGATTAGTAGGCTTCCGTGACGAGGAATTATTTGATTTATATTCTAAATCAGGATTATTTAGAACAGGGGTAACCCTGACAATACTTTCTATAGACATTTTATTCTCCCCTAATGACTTGCTAGACTATTAAGCTTTTTCAGCATCTCAGCAAAACTGATCTTATCAAACTGCCCTTGCTTAACAAATTCTACTATTTTTGGAAATTTATTTACAGCTTCATCTGCCAGCTTATCCTGGCCAGGCTGGTATTCACCAATACGTATCAGAAACTCTAATTCCTGATACTTGGACTGGAGCAAGCGTATGTGCCGCGCTGACTGTAAATGCCGCTGATCAATGATACGATCAGCAATACGGCTAAGGCTTCTGTCCAGATCAACAGCGGGAAACCTACCGATTTCAGCATATTTTCTAGATAGAACCACGTGACCATCGACGATAGATTTTACTTCATCAGCCACTGGATCTTTTGAGACCTCGTCACCTTCCATTAATACTGTATAAAAAGCAGTAATGCTACCGGTTGGAGTATTACCTGCACGCTCCATTAATTTAGGAAAAGACAGAAAAACCGATGGAGGATAACCACCCCGAGCAATCGGCTCTCCTGCAGATAAGCCAACCTCTCGTTGCGCCCGAGCAAAGCGAGTGATTGAATCTACAAACAGCACAACATTCTTGCCTTGTTCCCGAAAATATTCAGCAATAGTTTGCGCTACATATGCACATTTTACTTGCTCTACTGGCGGCCTATCAGAGGTTGCTACCACTAATACCATCTTACTACGAATTTCATCAGTCAGCTCTAAATCAATAAATTCTCTAACTTCACGACCACGCTCACCAACCAAAGCAACCACTATAACATCGGCCTTAGCATTTCTTAGAATCATTCCCATTAAAGTAGTTTTGCCCATTCCTGGGCCTGCAAATATAGCAACTCGCTGCCCTAAACCACAAGTTACAAACATATCAATAGAAGTAACGCCGGTATTTAAAACTTGCGCTATCAAGGGCCGTTCAAGTGCATTGGGTGCTTTTGCCATAATAGGGACTAAACAGAAATTATTCTCTTGGCAATTAATATCAAGGCTATGCTGTAAATTCCCAGTTATTTTTCCAAATCCATCAACTATTTTACCTACCAAAAACTCGCCTACTCTGATTTTAAATCTTTCGTTCAGTAAATAAACTCTACAATTAAATGAAATATTTTCTATATTGCCATATGGCAGCAATTTTACATTATGGCCATCAATAGCAACCACTTCTGCCATGAGTTCCAATTGGCTGTTTTCAGAATATATCATGCATAAATCGCCAATTTTTGCTTCTGGCAAGAAGGCACTTAAAACCACGCCTATTGCGGTTGTGATCCTTCCATGTATCTTATAAGTTTTTAAACTGTCAATTTCAGAGGCAAAGCGATTAATCTTATTTAGTAGCCTCTTTTTGGATTTGATAAATTCCTCTTTTATATCCATTAGAACTCGTCCAGCCTTAAATATAAGAATCAAAGATCAAAACAGCAAAGCGGTAAACTTTGGATGCCATCCAATCAGCTGTAAGATAGAGGGCCCCAATTACAAATACTAGCTTTACAGCAAATGATAAGGTTTGTTCTTGTATTTGAGTTAATGCCTGGAACATACTAAACAATAACCCAACTAGGGAAGCAATAATTATTACCGGCAAAGATAAAATTAAAGACAGCATCAATCCCTCTTTAGCCAAATAAACCACATCATAATTCATATTTAACACCTTATTGAATTATTTATCATTTGCCCATCAATTGCTATAGCCTGTTTGATATTATTTGCAAGATTTTCTATATAGTGTTGATTATTCATAATCTTGTCAGTAGTAGCATTGGTAAGATTATTTAGTGAATCAATGCTACTATTGATCTGATCTTGATAAATTTCATTTAAAGTATTCGCTGTTTGCTGATCATTCATAATCTGATTGTAATGATACGTTGTAAATGCTGAAGAAACAGAAATACCGGTGGATGCTAACTGAGAAGCAATCATATTATGCATGAATAATTTTAGTGGAACCTCCGCAAGATAGTCATTAAGCAGTCCAACTTTCTGGTTACTTTTAACGCTCTGCATGAAATTATTAAAAGCATCTTTAAGTTCAGCAGAAATTGTGTTATTCATTTTTTCAGATAATGATGTTTCACAATTAGCCATCAAGGATTGATCTAAATAGCTTGCCGCTTGGTGGCAGCCAAAAGCCATCGCCATATAGACTATCGTTTCAATAAACTCTTCAACTACTTTGCCAGATTTTTTTGCAGAATCACCAAATTGGTTAGCCAAAGCTGCATCTAATTGTTCTACCAGTTTTTCTCTTATACCATATTTTTCCATGATAAAACATACCACTGCCTCAATACCACCCATTGCTGCAATCTGCTCAGGACTAAGTGGATTTTCTTGCTCCTGATTTTTTTCAAAAGACTTGATCATATTAGCGAATGAAAAATAGACAGCTACGGTTGTGCTTGCAGCCAGAATAAATACTAATGAAGTTTGAGCCAGCACTGCCCCTGTTACTGCCATAGCGCCAAAAGTCGCCTCAATACAGGTATTTGCTAAAGCAGCAATTTGCGAACTAGCAGAGAAGGTCATTAAGAGACATAATCCGACTGCCTGCGCTTGTTTGGCATAGTCACCAAACACACTAAAAACACCATACTGCACACCATTCATTAATGCTTTATTATTTGAACCAGTTGTAAGTATTAAAGTGCTGCAAGTAGCGCGGAATGCGCCGTCACAAAATAATGCAACCCCAGATGAAAAAGAGGTGGGATTAGCTGTTGCCATCCCTTTAGCTATTCCTACTACCGCAGTGATTAGCTCTAACCCGCCGAGGGCAAGTCCAAATAGCCCTGCTCTTTTACGGGCTTTTTCTAATTGTTTTTTTATCTTATTATATTGCTTCATTAATTTATCAGTATTTGCTCTGCCTACCTTTGCACCAGAAGCAAGGATTATACTTGTACCATCTGCCAAAGCACCGTCCTGCTGTGCTAAGATCAAATTCTGCTTGCCTAAAATGCTAATAAAGGGAATTAAGAGTAAAGCTATTGGCAATAACCCCTTATTTACATTATCTCCTACAGTACTCGGTATCTCTATCCTTTGAATCTCGGCATTGTAATTTTCGACATTCTTTTGCTGTTTTAATGCAAATGAAGTATTCATATAGCTAGCTAAGCAACTTCTAAATAAGCCTTCAATCTCTTCGCTGCTCAATTTTTGCAGCAGTTTCTCAAGATCAGGATTATTTATTACTAAGAGTTTTTCAGGAATGTAATAATCACTTTCCTTGTACTTTACTATTGTTAGCTCACAATGTGCAGGGGCCTGGTCAACAGTTTGGTGGCTAGGTTTGCTTGATAATATATCAGTGCTTTCTGCTTTAGTGCTTGTGAAAGCAGACTTGAGAATAGTCGTACCTTCTTTTAAACTTAGATCCATTCACTTTTTCCTTTTTATATTTAGCTAATTTGCTGGTAATAAATTTGATTTCTGCGATTTAAAGTTTATTGATGATTTTAACCCCAAGCATTCCTTCAACTTCAACGAGGATGCCTTCAGCAAAACTAACACCATTAATTGTTAATTTCACTTTGTTTGGCCACCTGGTAAATTCAATTATATCGCCGACTTGATACTTGGTAATATCCGCCAAAGAGTAAGAAACAGTTCCTATTTCACACTTTACATTTAAGTAAATATCTTGGGCTGAAGGCTGGAGCTTCTGCCTCAGGCCCTCCTTTTCATTTTCGGAATGCCTGAAAGCTGCTTCTTCCTCGTTAACCTCATTTTCTTGATAATCAACTGCAGTATCATTTAAATCGACTGGATCTACTGTGTCCATAGTTGATAAATTACTTTCTAATTCCATAATCATCCACTCCGTGTATTAATGTGTGTAGATAGCCTGGCTAATCGCGGCTAGCTGATCTTGAACCATCCTAGCCACTGTGCTGCTTAGGCTACTTATATTTTGGGAAGTACTATGAATCAACTGCATAATCTGATCTGTTTGTGCTCGCATAGTATCGCGAAGTGAAGTCATTGATTCCTGTTTAATATGCGCATCATTTTGTTGATTAGTCGTATACATGTCGGCACCCGCCCTTAACATCTGCCCTAACGGTGCCATTGTTTGCGCAAAAGCCCTCATTTTGTAAGCTTTGGAATCATGTAGTCGTTTATAATTTTGTACTTTCTCACTATAGATTCCCGGTCTGCTAGTATAGTCTCCAGGGTGTAAGTATTTAGATGCATTATCTAGATATTGTTTAAGGCCGGTATATTGAGTTTCAGCACCCATAAACTCTTCTGTAAACCGCTTTAAATCAGTTACTTTTTGATCATCTAGACCAGCAAGAATAGTTGGATTTGACGCATGATTATCTTTTGACCATTGGTTAAAGTCAATAGCAAATTTAGCTTCCTTAAAGTTGATAAAATGATGAACTGGGCTGCTTTCGCGTGCGCGGATAAATTCTGCTAGTTTTTTGTTAGTGCCTAATTCCAATTTTTCAATTGAAAAGCTGACAGTTTGATCTTGACCAACATTTTTTTCAACAATTAAAAATTTTACTTGATCCGTTCCTGTATCAGCAGATAACAACAATAATTTGTCATCTACTATTTTACTAAGAGGAATATTTTCATTATCATTCCAAGTATTTACTTCCTTTTCGACAAATTCAATAATTGATAAATCATTAGATGAGCCATTTGCCGTTGAAAGTATATCTTTAATTTCTTTTACGGTAAAGCTGGACTCATTATATTTCTTAAATTCAGCTTCTCTCTCAGTTATTTTTTTAATTTTTGATGTATCATAGAATTTTTCACCATCAGCAATCAATCCTGCATTTTTTTCATTGTCCTGATGACTGGCTAACGTTTTCTTGACATGCTCTGTGATATTGTCGCCATTAAGCTTAGACAATTCATCCTGACTATAAATTGTATTTAAACTTTTTGTAGCTTCCTCTAATTTTTGTTTATGATTTTGGATATTCTCTTTTAGAGTCTTAGCTTCTTCTTTTCCAAGCAGCAGATCAGCACGTTTTGCATTTAATTCTGGAGTGCTAGGTTTAGCTAGCGGGATGTTTTGTTTAGCTTCCATATATGCCTTCAAATCTTGTTGGCCGGCGCCTATACGGGAATACAATTCATTTAATTCAACTTCATTTGGCCCTTCGACTAACATTTTCTGCGCTTTAAATTCAGTGTAAGCTCCACCAGCGCTGAAAACGAAAGCAGTACCTGCTCCTACAAGGCCAGAAATACATGCTTCTAGATTTTTCTCTGCAACATCCTTTGCCATTGCTAAAACCATTTTAGATTCATTGCCAGTCTGAAGCACCTGACTTGCAAGAAACTCAAGGATAAGTTTATTCATTTGCCCCATTGAAGCATACTGCTCCGGTAATAGTTCAGACTGGATAAAGTTCAGTATCAGTATAATTGCGTTTATCCTTAACGGGTCATAACTCAAGCCATTAATTGACAGGCTTTGGCTAGATGGGTCTTGGACTTTAGTGACTACACTTTTAGCGCTGGCTTCAGCTGTTTCTAGATTATACCCATCGGTATATTCAGGCTGGTAACCTGGCAGGCTGCTGTTGCTGCTCTTTGCTGCTCTAGCACTCACTGAACTATCATCTACAACAAGCGGCTCAGTTTTACTTCTACGGGCGCTTGACAAAGCTAGTTTTTCTTGGGTGCGTTTAGTTTTAACTCTAGCAGGATTAGCAGTTAAGCTTGAATTTGAATTGATTTCTAAAGTCATTTTATTTCCTTTTTTGAATAATTTAATAAAATTTTATTATTATTGACTGTCAGTAATATTCCTTTTTTGGGTAGCTATTTTTTTGGTTGCGGGCTCGCCGAAACTTTACTGCTCGAATTGTCTGGAACTATTTGGTAATCATTTTTAGTACTGATCTGGTTGCCGCCAATCTTGACGTAGCTTTGCAGTTTATATGTATCCTTATCTCTGATTATTTTAGGCGTTACCAAATACAAAGTAACTTCTTTATGAACTTGTTTATTTGTAGTTTTAAATAGCCAGCCAAGGCCAGGGATATCGCCAACTCCAGGCACTTTTGTTTGTTCTTCACGGACTACATCCTTCGTATAGCCGGCCAAGATAACGCTTTGCCCTTCATTTAGTAAAGCTTGGCTATTTATCTGACTTTGAGTCATACTAGGAATGGCACTACTATTTGCCTGATCTACACTACCATCGTTTAATACTATATATAATTTGATACTCTTTTCTTTACCTTCAAAAATAACATGCGGCGTTATTTGAAGGGCCTGGGTAATTTGCATTCCGCTATAAGCGGCATTCGATGTTTGCGATGAGGTACCATAAAAATAATTTTTGTTAATGGTAACAATTGCTGGAATATTATCAATAGTTGCTAACGAAGGCTTTGCCACTGTTTGAGCATAATTTTCCTGCTCCAAGAATTGCAAACTGTTTGCAAAACTGAATGAATCGGTAACAATAACCTGCCCAGGATTAACCTGATTAAAAGAACTTATCAGGCTATTAGAAACTGTTCCGCTATTTAAATTGGCAGTACCGAACCCAAGCGCCGCATTACCTTGCGAAAACCACCAGTTGATTCCTGCTTGGTTGAGTTTATCTTGATCTAGCTTGATGATCATAACTTCAACCTGGATTAAGGGTGCCGGTACGTCTAAGGTATCGATCAGGCTCTTATAAATCGCAAGATTATTATTTTTATCTCTAATCACAATTGTATTTAACCGGTCATCTGCTTCAATTAAAGGATAACCGGAAGTGCCGGTATTATTTAGGTTATCAGAGTCTGTTTTGTTATTATTTTGAACGCTTGTAGCAGAATTCGAATTATTAGTGTTTGTGCCAGAATTGTTATTCCCTGCTGTGTTTTGATTCTTAATTAATTCAGCGACCTGGCCATTAATACGGTTAGCGCCACCGCGCCCAGAATTAGTCTGATTTTTTTGCAGCAACCCACGTAAAATAGTTGCAACCCCTGGTACGATTATTTGTTGATTATTGAAGCTAAATTGCATATCTACAGCATTGGCATACTTGAGCCGGTACACTGCAAACCCTTGGTTTACCGGACTAATATTTAGTTCTGCTATCTGCTTTGTGACTAGTTCAATATATTCTTTTGGCCCGGTAATTAAAAGTTTATCCTCTGCTGGAAGTTCTGAATAGCCAAATTTATTATCATATAACCCCATTTGGATTAGATTCTCTTTGACATTATCCATATCCTGAGGCGCCACGTTAATTTTTGCTGTAATATTTTGATTGCTGGTAACATACAGACAACCAGAATAAATAAACCAGTTAAATCCATATTGTTTACCCAATTTATTTAGTAATTCATCAATTTGAGTGACTGAGAAGCGTCCGGTTACTGATTGGGATAATAACGAAGTATGGATGTTTTTAGACAGCCGAATTTGTAAACCATTATTTTTGGCAAATTCATTTAGCGCTTGTTGCAGGCTTTTACCATTAAAAAAATAATTGTATTGCCCAGCATTTACGTTTTGCACATCTGCAAATGTCGGGAAGCATAACGCAATTAGCAAGCATAACCATGTTTTTTTCATTTTTAACAATATCCACTAATGTTTGTTTAATTTTCGAACTGGCGTGATTTTGTTATAAAAGTGAACTTAAAACTACCTGCATTTTTTGCATATATAACGATTTTTCTGAGCTGGCATTATATTTTAGTAGCGTCAGGACCATATACCCGACATTAAACTGAATTGCGTAATCCAGGGCTGAATAACCTCTCCAATCCTCACAATCTATATACTCTTTATTAGCCCTAACAATAACATCAAATGTCTCCTGATCTATAACCTGATTAACTGCATCAATTATTGCTTGCGGATACCTGTTATCAGGTAAAGCACACAACTCCCTTATTAGCCTATAATTTTCGAGCTGAATTGCCCATTGCAATTTTTGTGGATTATCTTTACCTTGGAGTTTAACGAAGTTGCACCAGATATTTTCAAAAAAATCATTAGCCAGGATTAAAGGCTTTACCGGCTGAAACAGATTAACCCTACTGGTATGGAAGTAATTAAAGTTAAGCAATAAATACTGATTCTTATAATATTCTAAATAAGGTACATTTATTTCAGAACCACTAACTCCTACTAAACTTTTATTTATCTGCTCAATCATATGTGAATACTGATTATTAAAAAGATCTAAGTCGCAACTACCAGTGTTAGAATAGCTAAAATTACTCTTGGCTAGTGAAAACACAAAATATAATTTGCTGCTGTTGGGGTCAAGGAAATAAATCTTAACCTGATTTACTATATCGCGGATTACTACGGACATCACATGTGCGTGTGAATTGACTATTGCATATATATGTGGTAATTTATTATTTATAAGTAACATTACGCCAATTAAAATACCATGGCCCGGCGTCACTTGGCTAAGATGTTGGCTATTTGAAGTAACTAGCTGTTGAATAGGTTGAAAACTCCTATCTAGGATCCCGCTTTGCTTAGCCAACTTTGTAATTTCAAGTTTCACATTGTTATCTGCTAGGTTGTTAAAAGAATAACCTTGACCATCTAGCTTCAAAGATTGTGCATGCTGCTCTTTTAAAGTAATATACTTGGATGGCTCAGCTTCGAACCTTTCGCGAATTTTATTGATATTATAATGATTGATGACCAAACAATGGTTTTCACTATTATTATAAATTTCATAAGCAAGCTTTCTATTATGCGGCCGAATAAGCATCGAACTACCCGTATTTACATTGGTCAGTTTATTCAAGTTTAAATAGTGGCTATAATCTTTAATTGATGAAGTTAGATTTTGTGAAAAAGGATTAAAGGCAATGCAGTAACCTTTTTGTGGATCATAGAGTAACCGTGTTGCAGCCAAATCGCCATCAGTAATTATGAAGTTTAATTGATAGTTATGGTTGCCTATTATTGCATGTAGCCAATCATTCAATCGTTTAGCTTTAATCTGTTCAGTATATATTAGTGGTAGATCCTTGTAATTCACAAGGCAGTAGCAAACAGCCAAAAGAAACACTTGTACAGTATTTAATTTATGGCGAGTGCAGAACCATCCCTGGAAATTACTATTTTGAATATGCAGTAGTTGCTGACATTCCGATTTACTTATTCCTACTACTTCGCGAACCAATAATTCAACAGTTTGATTTAAACCACGTGGCTGAAAGTCAATAGTTTTTATAAAATTAAGTATATTCGCCAATGCAGTCAAGGAATAGTCCCTACATTTGTCATTACTGGATATAAACTGCGCAATATTATTGAAGTTGATGATTTTATTATTTAGGTACAGCATAGTATTAATAAAAAAGAAACAATACTAGGATTTAAAACGTTATATGCCTTAAATCCCAATAAAATATGATAGCTCGGACGTGCGTGAATTACTACCGGCCCAGTTTAGCCATTTTCTTGTGATAAACTTGAGGCAGGATTGATAAAATCACTAAATTGTTTAAAAGTAAGATTGTCTATGAATGGCAATATATTAAATATATCTGTATAAATATTATTGGAAATATTTATATGACCGCATAATATCTTTAAGCAAGCGTCTATTTTCCCATTATAGAAATTATAACTTTCTAATTGATCAATTGAAAAAAAAGGTAATAAGTAATAATAAGTTTCCAATGTTGGCCTATTATACGGTGTATAATATTGAGAAAGCAGTAAGCTAAAGAGCTGACTTTCAGTCTCTGGGGCTAATCGTTTTTCCGTAATAACTGAGTTTTGTAGTATTTGTTTATTTAAAGCTTTATTAACCTCACTTTCTAAACTCAACAAAAAACGAAAATTCAAAGGAGAATTTGGCGTAAGCAGTGAAGAAAATACTTTTAATATATTGAATATTATATATCTAAAGAAATCGTTTTCAGCTTCAAGTTCAATATTTAACTCAAAAATCGTAGAAACGTTGTCACCTATCTCTTTTGCTAAGCCGTAACCCAACAATATAGGCACAAGTCTTAAAGTTTTAAAAGAAACTGATTCAAGGTAACTCATTTCAGAATTATAATACCTAATTACATCTTCAGCAACTTTTAAGATATTAACTGCTGCCGCAACTGCATTTCTTTTAGCCTCATTTTCTTCTTTATGCGAAAGGGTTGTTAATAAGACTTCTAAGTTTTTCTTAATTGGTAGGATTAATTTATCCTTAAGTTGTTGTCGTTGAGTTTTCCTTCCTTCTTTATTTACAAAATTACTCATGCTGATTGATTTTGGTTCAAAATCTTGAAACTTAAATTTTCTTTGTAAGCGAACAAAATCAGCCAATTTAAGGATTTTTGTATTTGTCTCTAAAGCTTCGTTATCAATTTTATCAACAGGATATTTTGACAAAAATTCTGCTCTAGACGTCAAATAGTCTAGTTTACCATTTGCATATGGCAAATTAGCGTAATTATAAAATTCAAGAGCTTTTTCTATGGTTGAATATATTTCTTTTCGCAAACTATTATCTTGTAGAACATTGATACATTTGAATAGATCAGACGCTATATTACTACCCACATATTCATCACCAAAAAAGATAAGTAGGTTAATTGCCCTAAAGAGATCCTCTTCTTTAGAGGACCAGAAAATTTCTTTAAGAAGGCTTTTTAATTCATTCTGATAATCCGTATTTTGCTTATTTTCAGTAACATAGTTAATACAATAACGTAATTTGATTATTGGATCATAATCCAAGATAGAAATTTTTTTATTAGTCACTAATTGTAAAAAGGAGAGTTTAATGCTAATATAATTAGCATTTGAATTCATACTTTCCGCATTTTCTTTTTGCTCTACGTCTAGGAAATTATTCAAATCAATCTCTTGAAGACTATCTATTAATTCTTTATTTAATTGCTCTATCTCGCTTTTAAGATTTGCTTCTTTTTCCTGATCGCCAATACTATTAATAGTCAAATATTGTTGGCTATCTTGTACTATATCCGGAGAAAAGCCAACATTCTCATCTGACATGGCACCTGATTGGTCGTTTAAGTTTTCATCATTATCTACCCGCTCACCGAATATTCTATTATCAAACCGCTCACCGAATATTTGTTGACGTGTGTCTTTTACTTCTTGATAAGTGGCTGTAATTTCTTGCTCATCAATAGTTTCACTTATCAAATTTTGCTGGCTATCATTTTTTAAATCCTGAGAAGAGCTACTTGCTTTGTCTATCTCTTTTGTCAATATAACTTTGAATTCATTTTCAACTTCTTCAGCACTACCCTTCGTCTTTGGATTAAAATTAACTAAGCTCTGATTAGATATTAGAGTTTGAATTCTATGTGGAGCTTCCCTAAGGGTACTCCGTCTCACTATTCCTTCTTGCTTGCCAGCATTAACCTTAGCAGCTTTAATATCCTGGTTCAACCTATTTAAGATAATTTGCGAACTTCTGGTTAACACCGGCCCAAACCATCTAGATAGTACACCTCGCTCATCACTTGCCTCTATGTCTCGGTGTGTTACTAGATGAATTAAAAAATCCCGTAATGCTGCGATTTCATCATCTGTAAATAAATGTGATTCGTTTATTTGCTGGCTTTGTGCAGCCGACTCACCTTCGTTTCCAAGTAATTTGTCTCTGAAAGACTTAAGCCCTTGTGATCCATCTAAGTAATTATCCAAAGTTAGCTTTTTATCAGCAAATTTTGGCTCTATTATTGAGTCACTATTTACTTCATTATTTAACCTAAGCATCACCTCGAATAAAAGCCGGCCAATTATTAGTTCACTTGACCCACATTTCAATTTTATTTCTTTAAGAGATAGTATATGTTTTTTATTAAAGTCAATGCCCCTTGGCTCGTTAAGCCATTTATTAACTAGTTCTAATTTAACATTTTTTACAGACTTGTTTTCTTGTTTAGCTATCTCTTGCCATACATTTTTTATTTCTGTACGAAGACCAAGTGGATTCATATTAACATCCTTATTGTTTGATATTTTAGCTTCTGCGCTCAAGAAAGCGAGAACTTTATATTTTATTGCGTCATAATTTAGTTTTAATCTAATTTCTAGCTTTTAGCAGCTCGAGCTAAAAAACTGTTTAAAGGATGTTATCGTGCAAATTGAGTCATCCTAATTTACCTTTAGCAAAGAACAACGTCCCTATAAACATTTAATTGCTTAGTTTATATCTATCTGAATTAGATTATTTCCTTTTTACGGTAGCAAATGGATTTAATATTTTGAACTTATGAAGTGACACCAAAAATGGCGTTTGGAAGCTGAATCGCGGAGGAAACTCCCGAAAAACTAAATTAACTTCATTACTAGGTTAATATAGTTTCAGGGTAAGGATATAACAAATATGCTGTTGGGCTTGATTATGTAACCATCTGCTAAAGTTAATTAACGTAATTTTTTGCATTAATACTAAAAAAGGAAATTCCAGGATCTTATTTGGAGCTAAAATTTTAACAATAAAAAATTTCAATACCAAAAACCATTGTTAAGGTATCCGGTATTAGATTTAGGCATTATCATCATATCTGTATTAATTTAATACTAAACTGTTGCAGCTAAGAGATACTCAGCTGGTTTCGAATATAAGAAAGAGTTTTTCATGAGTTCTATATTAAACTTCTCATCAAGGTCTTTAGAATATACTTATAGCCCAACACAAGCAAGCCAAAAACAAACGAAGGAAGTCATTGATCAAACAATTGAAGGCAAGAAGCAAATTCAGCCAGGAGACTTCGATTCAGGCATTGCAAATTTCTCATTAAATAGTTGGGAGATACAATGTTCAGATAATAGATTAATATTCAAACACTTGCAACAGGATATAGAGGGTTCTATCAATATTCCTTTATTAGATAATTCTGCTGATAATAATGTAGACTTACCGGAAAATCATGATCAATTTCTGTCACTTGTTTTATATCTATTCAATGGTAATAAAATAGATAATACTCTTGCTTTATTGCTACAAAAACAGCAGGTTAATGAACATGGTTATGACAACCTGATAAGGTTCCTAACTCAAATTAAACAGCGACTATTTTATTATCAGCTAACTCGCAAGCGCATGCTTGGAAACCAGAATAACTATAACATAAGACTTTTAATTCGGATTAATAACACAATTAACCACCTTGAAAACATGAAGTTGCTGTGCCGCGCTGATGAAAATGCTTTAGTTGACTTGTTTAAGAATTTAGTAATAGGTATAAAAGCTCAAAAGCAGGCTTTTGAAAGCAAAGTCAGCCTTGACCCACAATCGGCAATTATTAAAAATGGAACGCTGCCCCTAACTGCATTAAAAATCACTGCAGATTATAATGACCCGGCTTCTAACCAGATAGCTTCGAGCAAATCAATGCCTCATAGTGGCCTTGGCACTAGTGCAGATGCTACGATAACTAGCGATGTAGTTAAAATAGGCGCAGGCATACTTTGGGCTATGGCGGATGAAAGCAAAAGGGGCTTAAAACTAGAAACGCTGCAGCAACTTGGCTTTGAAAAAACTTATATATTAACCTTGGTCAATAAATTATTGAAAAAGGGATATAAATTAACATCACCACATAAGGCCGTAATTAGAGAAATATTAGGCATCAAAAGATCTTCCTATTTAATTCCATCTCTTGGTAAAACCGAGTCTTTAAGGGTATTTGATGAGATTACATCGGAGGAAAAAACTGATCTCAATAACTCTAAAACTATTAATACACAAGCCGATATTAATGCTAAAGTCGCAGAGCTTTTAAAAGATCTCGCTAAAACTAATGAGCCGGCTGACTGCTCAAATTTAATCAATTATCTTGAAGATTTAAAAAGCGATAATGAAGAAACATTATTGCGCCCAATGCACTTTGAGAAAAATGGAGTACGGCTAAATCTATATTACTACTTAAAATGTTTGGCAGCTGAAGGCAAAATAACTAATAAAACTGACTATGATAAACTCATCGAGCAGGCAGAAAAAATTTTTATCAACTCCCCAAGCGCTGTCAATGTAAGTGATGCAGACTATTTAACTATATATAACAACTTAAGGGAATATCTGGTTAAAGACAAGCATAGCGTAATTGAAGAAATACAAGGAATTTGTTTAGCAATATATAAGCACAAGGACTTATCTAAACAGCAAAAAGAGTGTCTTCTTAGTTACATAAAAGATGAATTAGCTAAAGGATCTAGCGGTCAATTTGCTAAGACTCGCGAGAAAAGGCTATTTCATCATAAATATTTGGTTGGGCCAATTACTTCCCAAGGAGCTAATTTCAATAAAGATTTAGCGGCATTGTCACAGCATAGCAATCCGACGTTATCGGTACAATTATTTAGCTCTGGTGCAGGGTCAGTTTGCCAATCCACTCTTTTCCCTATTTCTGAACATTTAAGTATTGGTAACACTACTACTTATAACAGCTTACAAGAAATAGTTACTACGACAATTGACCTTGTCTCTGAAATCAATGAAACTAATGAAACAGCAGGACCTGACGTAATAATTAGTCAAATGAAAAAAGAACTATTTGCCGCTCTTGAAGATAAAACTAAAAGTAAAGAGGTATTAACATTACTAGAAAAATTACAACAATCAGATAAACTGCTTGTGTACCTAATTTTATCTGGCAATCAAAATGGACAATTATTGGTTGATAGAATTTTCTGTTTTCTTTATAATCTTAATGAAATTAATGAGTTTAGTACTGTTGAAGAATCTAAAGAAGTTAGAAAACATTTACCTAAATTTTTGCAATTATGGAATGAAGCGGTAGTTACATACACAAACTACGACCAATCAAAAAAAGCTCAAGAATTAACAAGACAAGACAATCTCGAAGCCGAGAATGAGAATTCTGCCTACCCACTAAATAAAAGTGGGCTACAAGATAAAGATGCAAGTAATCTTAAGCCAAAATTTAATATAAAAGAATATATTGGGTCTCAGAGTTTCAATACTGCCCAAGAAGCCCTGCTTGGCTTTTATCGGACGATTTCGCTGATCTTAAAGAATTCGTACGAGCAAGAGGAATTTGGGAATTCAAATTATTCAGATGACGAAAAGAGCCGCTTGAAACAGCAAAAGTTGTATGATAATTTGGAATATTTTTCTCATATAATTCTACGTGCCCAAAATGACTCGAGTTCTAATTGGCATGTACTTCGTTTACGGACTAGAGAAGAAATTCAAAAAATAAGCTTTATTACAAGAATTGCAATTGTAGCAGCGACTAGTGTATGCAGTTTTTTTATTGCTAAGTTAATTACATTGTATTTTGTTGTAAAATTATTATTAACTAAGCTAAATTTAATCAAAGGAATAAGTTTAAGTATTTTAAATTCTGAAGCGCTGACTCATACCGATACCTTGGAATATAAGTCTGCACAGCAAGTATCGTCATTATTAAAATCTAATTTAGCAAAAACCATTCTTAAGGCAAATTCCGAGTCAGAAAATAGACAGCCAGAGTCTGCTTCCCAGGCGGATAAAGACAAAGAAAACCTTCTAAAATCTCGTTTAGAATACATATTCCAACGTGATTTAAAAGCCCAAGAAACTATGGTTTATAAAGGACTTTCTAATCAAGCTGCTAAACTAGGCGGCAGAGAAGAACAATCAATTGACCCAAACTCGAAATATAAGGTTTTAGAGGAAGATAAAAAAAGCCTCGATCAAATTAATAAGCTCAAAGCAAAAGAACCAACCGAAATTTATGTTAAAGTTAATGAAATTTTCACAAATTTACAAGATGAGGCTGCTGATAATTATTTAGCGACTAAAGCATGGTATCGTTTTATTGCAATAATAAAATCATCGGAATTAGACAATAAGCATAAAATTGAGATTCTTACCAAAGTTGGATTTGCATTTAATTATCGAACACTTAAAATTTCTCAAATTATATCAAAAGAGAGAAATTTAATCAGCCAAAAACGGAATTTCTTTTTAGAGCTTTTATCGTGCGGATCTAGTTTTACATCATTTTTTCTCGATGGCCTGATTGCTGGCCTCGAAGGATTGAATCAAACACTGGCAAATTCGAGTCAAGAAATTCCTATAACTGGTGCAATATTATTACTCTCAGCTACAGATGAATATGCAAATACAAAGAGTTTTCAGATCTGTATGAAACATTTAAAAAATGCAATTTCAGATTGTATGAATGCTCCATTACCTGGAGATCTTACTACTAAAAATGCCAACCACGAAAATGCTGTAAAATTATTGAAAACACATACCGCTAGAATAGGTTTTGGAAATACCGATAGCTATGAAAATTATTTAAGAAAAACGAGCAAAATCAAGTGTTAAGGAAATTTAACAGCGTGCTAGAAAAGGTTCCCCCACTTAAATGTCGATTTTAGAAATTAAGTGGGGGACTAAATCCAGCATATTTTAAAAATATAGTCTGGATTATACTAGGTTTTTTTGCAATTATACCTATTATACAGACTTAGAAAGGTCACGAATTTGTCTGATTGCTACTATAGTTTCAAAAGTATCAGCTTAAAATTCAAGATTTGATCTAATATTACATACTGTAATTATACATGTAAATAATCGGATAAAATGCTTTTCGTTATGTGAATCACAGTTACCAGCTCAGAGGGTTCTTCGCTAAAAAATAGACGGTTTGCTATTTGCGCCGAACACTCGCCTTGTAAAGCCAAGCAAATTTCTTTAGCTATTAGTTCTGTCAGTTCAAAATCTGTTGAAACCAGAATAAATCTGGCTAACCAATAAATTGCTGTGAGACTAAACCTAGCAAAAGCTATGTTACCTCCTTCATATTGTCCTACTCCATTAACACTAGATAAATACATATATACTACACCTATTACGAAAGGTAAAAAGGTAACTAGATCTTCTTTAGCCGATCTATCTGAATTTTGTCGATTTTCAAGAAGCTTCTCTATAATTTTTGAAGAACTTTTCAAGTAGGGTAATGCCTTTTCTATTTCCAAATATAGCTGTAGAAATATTTGTTTTTTACTGTTAGCATTTTGCATTTTGAATAAATCTAGAAATTTGACGGAAATAGGGGTAAATACTTCCAGTAAAATTTTGTCATCTTCCAGCTTTTGGCGAAGCACTTGTTTAAATATTAAAGGAAACTGATTGGCGACATCTGGAGAAAGAATAATAGCGTAAACTAAATTTTCAATTTCTAGCAATACGTCAGAATTTAAACTAATTTGAAGAGAATTATTTAAGTTTATAAAATCATCATAAATTGCCTGGGCTAAAAAATGGGCATTACTAGTTTTCCGAATAATGCTAGAATAAATATACGAGGGCCACAACGATTTAATTTGCAGCATTCCTAAATTCAGTTCTATTAATTGCGGATCGGTGTCGGCTACTGACTTAATTAATCGAT
This sequence comes from uncultured Neisseria sp., assembly GCA_964386295.1. Taxonomy (GTDB): domain Bacteria; phylum Pseudomonadota; class Gammaproteobacteria; order Burkholderiales; family UBA11063; genus Aquella. Next base: position 90,113 of record CAYLRR010000010.1, on the reverse strand, counting down.
ATACTTTTTTTAAATCAGGCGACTGCATTAGATAATTTTGTTGGTTTAGGCATAAGTAGCTATACAATAATCTTTCAAACTCGACTTCTATTGAGCTGTCAGCATTAATGTCAAGAAAAAAATTGCCATCTGCCTGATTTTCCTGCAACATAATAAATGGCAGAAAAGTATCGTCGTCATAACATTCTAGTTTACAGTATTCAAGAATAGGTCTAAGCATTGATTTTAGGTAACCTGAATTACTATTATAAATTTCTTCAATCTCCGATTTCGTTCGATAAATTAAAGTTCTTAATATATACTTCGGATAAAACCCTGGGCTTTTTTGGCTAATTTCTAAATCACAATTAATGAATTTCTCCCTGACAGCATAAAAGTAAGTTTTGCAATATCCTAAAAAGCCTTTCTCAGAACAATATATATTTAAAAACTCGATCTTTTCTTGATATGGTAGTATTATCCCTAACTCCGAGAAAATAATATCTAAGAATAACAATCGATGTGCATGTAGCGAATCAGTTACTTCATGGATGATAAGATATAAGCGATTGATTAAGGAGTCTACTATTTCCTTCTCTTCATTGAGTGGGTCATTATCAAAGTACAGGACCGAATTAACTGTTGATCGAATCTGCTCTATTGCTGGAAATTCATAAGGATTAAAAAATATTTCTTCGATATCGAGAAAAGATTCAATTTTACTTAATACATTTATAATTGATTCATACTTTTGTTTAAAGCATATATTTAATGGATCTGTAAAAAACTCTAGAACCCCTTCTTTTAATGGCTTTTGTATTTCATCGATAGCAAAAATTTTACTTTTATACAATCTCAATAGATGATCATACCTTTGTAAATAATTGCCTGAACCAAAAGCAAAATTAATACGGCTATTATCCAAATTTGGGTTTGCTGCCTTTAGTAAAATACTAAAATCATTTTCAATTCTATCCTCAATCCATGCAACAGGCGGAGCAAGGCAAACATTAAATAGCAGCAAATCAAATTGTTCTGGATAGTTTTCAGCAAAAAATATAATATTGGCTGGGGTTAATACTTTCTTCCATGCATCACAAAGATATTCCAGACAATCGTGTTTAAAGATATTCTCAACAAGACTCATTAACTCGCTTGGTTCAAGATCGATATCTTGTGCATTAAGTTTTCCTTCACTCAATAGGCAATAAAGAACTTCATTGTATAGTTTAATAGCATCCTCAGTATCATTATAAATTGCATGGGCAAGTAAAAAAACTCGTGGTTTGGCAAAAAAACCCTTAAATATATCAGCGGTTAGCGCCCCTTCCTCATCCGAACTAGTCGTTTGCAATAGCTCCAATAAACTACATAATTGCTGAGGTTTGCTTAAGCAATAGTAAATCATCCCATGAACAAAATGATTTTTTAGTAGTAGCCAGGAATTAACTGATAAATACATTCCATTTTGCTGAATAAAGTACTGTTGATTGAATATACTAGAATAAACTTTCTCCAGGAAAACATTGTCTGTAGCAAAAAATAAGTTTCCGCATGCAGCAACTATTTTTTCCTGCACTTCATTATCTACACTCCAATTATCCTCTTCACCTTCAACTGAGAATACAATTTTTTCGAAAAGCTCCATATTTACACCATAGCTAGCAATGGCTGCAATTACTGCATCGTATAATTTAGTTGAAACAAAATATTTTCTTAATTTAACATCATAATCATCATTTTTATCCATTTTGAAAAACAGTGAAATAAAAAATTTATTTAGCCATTCTTCCCTAAAATCTTGATTCGCAATATTGCCTATAAAAGCGTTAGTTAGTTCTTTGCTAGGCTTTTGCTTGTCATTTTTTAGCGGAGAAAGCATAATCAAATCGAATAAGTCATAGAAAATAGCACCTTGAATATTTTTTGCGTTACGGATAAAACATAATATTAGATCTTTAATTCCATGGGTTTGAGCCGGATTAGTTAAATTTTTTCTTTTAAAAAAGAAATGTTTGATCAGTAGAATAATTCCATGATCTATTAAGTTGAGGCTTCCTCCTGCTACTGTAAAATTTGCTTTTTTTGCTGCCAAGAAAAACCGGTAAACTAGCTTGCTTTCGACAGCTTCATCTTCTGATTCTTTCATACTGAATATAATGTTGTAATCGGGTCTGAAAAACTGCTCGCTAGTTCCGCATAATCGATCTTCCTCGATGAAGCTTTCAATCTTTGCTATATTCGCATTACAAAACATTTCATTATAACTAGGAAAAAGATCTTTTCTGTAATTGATAAACTTTTGTAATGATGAATATGATGCTTCTTCAATGTCCCGCTCGCCAGCTGCTAGCTCACTTAGTGCATACAGAGCAATTAAAGCACTTACTTTTTGAAATTGCATCTCTTCACTGATAATTTTTTTTAATTCACTAGGGAACGTTATTCTTTCAGGTTTTATCTCTCCCAAAATATACTGGCTATTCGTCTGATTCGCAATAGCAAACAACGTTGCAGACAACTCATTATACTCATTCTCATAATTTTCGAAATTATTTAATAAGCTATTATTCTTGCTCAAAGATTGACTCACCACAAACCTTTTAAGCATGTTAAAATCCGACGGTACAAAACAGCCAACTTGCTTACGGCAATAAATCACCAGCAAATATAACTGTAAATACTTATTTTCAATGTGAACTTTGCCATTTACAGCGCAATTTTCTGTAGCTATCTGACTACAGGTGTTATTTTGGATAAAGTCAATTATATCTTGGCTGCCTGCACCTTGTTTAAGCTTAAGGCGGAATTCACATATAACTTCAGAAATATCCAGCTGTTTTTCTTCTTTTGGCTTTTTACCTATAACGTTTTTAATACTCAATCTAACTTTATCCATTTTGCCTCATAATAAATATTCCAAAAAATCAAAACATAAAGCACCTGCCTTTTTAAGCAGGCGTCTTAATTAAGGGCGTTTGATTAAATAATGAAAATAATCCAGTACCTTTAAAGATTCCGGCTAAAATATCAAGATTCTTATTATTTAAGCGCCCTATTCCCGTATAGGAAAAAAAATTATAGCCAACCACATTATTAATATGTGCTTCTAAAAACTTTCTGTAACTTTCATTTTCGTCAATTATCTTTTTCTTTAATCTGCCGTTATCATCAATAAAGTCTAAATCGCCAAATATATGATAGGACTGGATAATAATCTCAGAAGCATAGCTTAGTGCCCTGATTCTGTCCTTAGCTTGTGCACAGCCCCCTAATATGATTACATTAGAGTTGCGTGCTGCTAAAATTCTGGTTAGCGAAAAAATAAGCCGAAATGAGCCCCTTTTTCTGAAATTTTCTATATCTTGTGTGAGTGTTATTAATCTATCATAAACAAGCTTCAATTCATTATGCTCCTCTTGATTATAGCTACGGATTATTTCATCAATTACCCTTTTAAAAAATCGATTCTGTTGTGGAACTTGTCCTACGGATGGTAAAAAGTGCGAGTTTCCCCAAATTGCATAATAAGAAAACTTAGGACTCAATTCCTCTGCTGCTTGACTATTTCCAGTAGAGTTTATTATCTTAATAGCGTTAGACATAACTTGAATGTGATTATCCAAAATCTCAGCGTCATGGTCAGGCCAACAAAGCCGCTTTAACGGTTTAAAATCCAGAAAGATTACCGGTTTTTTTGAGTCGAAATTATATTCTGCTTGAATCTTAGTCAGCAAATTGACAGCATCGGTTACCGCATTTTCATCAGTATGGTTACGATATGATCCGATAGTGTCTATAATATAGTTTATGATCTTAGGTTTGGCTAGCTCCCTACCATGAATGCCAATTGTCATTATTAGTTTATTATGATTTATCCCATAAAAGTCAAAAGTTTGTGGGAATTTATGATATCTAAAATACTCTTCACTGGACACATAAGTCTTCTGGCCGCGAATTTCAGTAGTTACATCTATAGTCGCCAAATTTGTACCCTGGTTCAAAGTATCATCGTCTCTTTCGGCCAAGCTTTGCTCAAACCTCATCTTTTGTACTAATCTAATCGACGAATTATCTTTATGCACTTCCTTTAAATCAGGAAAAAAAGATTTATTATCTTCATAGAATGACTGCTCATTAAAAACAATTTGGTTATCGCCATTTATACGAGCCAAAAAAGTCAAGAGGCTCATCTTGGTTGCGGTATGAAATACTTCTTCAAATTTAGGCCCTTGGCATCTTATTCTTTCAAGGTCTAATCTTGCTGGATTTTGTTTAAAATAGTTTATTAGCACCTCATCAAAGTCCAATTGCTCGTCAAGGAAAATATTCCCGTTAAAGCTCTGGTCTAGCGTTGCCAGGATATAATGGTAAACACTATTAACAAGTTCGGCTATTTCAGCTTTTAATTCACTAATATCCCTATACTCTTTTAATATATTGGCAGTAGTTCGGCTCGCCGCGCTTGCTGGCTCAGAATTTATAGCGGCTATCCGTAAACTAATTCCACTACTTTTGCCATGGGTAAAGTATATCTGATATTCTTCAGATTGATTTTGGCATAGGATGAGAGGTTGCTGCGCGGTTTCAGTTGGGTTAATCAGATTTAAATGAGCGTATATTTCAAGTATATCTAGGTTTATTTCATTAACTCGGTCATATTCCCTTACTTTCAGCAAATTAGCCTTTACGGGAAACGCTAATACCTGCTTCATTCTAAATAAACCAGGATACTCCAATTTTTTTACTGCTTCAAGATATGAAGAATTAGCATCTCGCTTAAATAGCCGTTTTACTGTATTTATAGTCATTGCATTTCCTTATATTCAGCAGAGCTTTTATCTAGACTTTGGCAGTTTTATTTGGTAGTTTTATGAGTAAGTTGTTAATATACTAACAATATGTACGAGATTTAAGTAACCAGGTATATTATCATTTGATTTTTGCTGGTATGCTGTACATTTCAGCATTTGTAACCTCCTATTCAGTTAAAGAATTTATCTATAAACACCTGCCATCCTCACCATTTACTCTGCTTTAGACTGTTGCAGAAAATACTGGTACTCAAGAATTACAGAACTTTCACCCATGTTGGGATATGGCATTTTTTAAAGAACGGCTGATCATTTCTTCCATTTCTTTTATTTCGCTATGAATCGCCAGTTTTAGATTATTGCTTATCTCTTCAGAAAACACACCTAATTGTCTGATAGTTTGGTTGAAATTACTGAACTGGTCATAAATACCGGCTAAGGAATTCATATTTTCCTCTTGTTGTCCAACGGATTCAAAAACCTGTTTTACTTTCAGGTTCAACTTATCAATAATAATATTTAAGTCATTATTTACTTTGGTTAATGTAACTTTGCATTTGGTAATCACATTTTCCAGGTTTGCGCTTTCTTGGGCAAATTTTTGGTTGCTTGTTGCAATTGACGAGATTAGACCGCTTAATGAGTTTTCCAGTAATGCTAGTAATTGGCTACTATAATCTAGGTTTTTTTCTAAATTATCGCGATATGAAACCTGCCAGTCAATCAGTTCTATTGCTTTAGCAAGCCTCGCTACAGCTTCAGTATTCTGATCAATTTTACTAATGAACTCCGCGCCAAGATTACTTGAATAATATTTTGAAAAAATCCATTTGAAACCAATTGAAATCAATATTGCTAATGCAGAGGGGATAAACGCCAGTTTAAGGCCATCTAATAAAAAATGTAAACTTTTTTCATTGTCTGGGTCAAATCTTAATATACCAACTGTAATACCTACAAAAGTACAAAATATTCCCATAGTAGTGATCAATGAAGGAGCCTGTTTGAGCCAAGAATATTTATCCTTCTTAAAAAAAATCACCAAAGAAAAAACTAAAATTAGGCTAATTGCAGCTATCATAACCAGTACGTCAAAACTAATATAGAAAAGATAAGTTCTGAAATTTTTTAAGATATTTTCCATTGTTTTACTTTTTTAAAATAATTTTAAATTCCACCCGTTGGGATTGAATATAATCTTCACTGCCATCTAAATTAGTTACCAGGTGTGAAGAAGAATAACCATTCGCAGTAAAGTTATTGCGCAAAAATTGCCGCATACTTGGATCTTTAGTAATCTCATGCAGATAGTATAGAACATTGCCTGCTCGCTGCTGGGAAAGATGCATGTTGAGGAAATAGGCATCTTCGTCGCTTACTTTTCTACCCCAAAAACTAGAAGCGTAACCATCAACACTAACCGAAGCTATCCTATTTTTGTTGAGCTCAATTATTTTTAGATATTGTGGGAAAAAATCATTAAGGATTTTCTTAAAATCAGGTTTTAACTCATCTTTTCCCACATCAAAAATAACCTCTGGCGAATTGAATTTGATAACTAGATCAGTAGACTCAAAGCTGGCATGCCATGCACTTAACTTCGCCCCAAACTCACTTTCTAAGCTTTTGGCAATACCTTGCCGGTTAAGCTCATAAAGTGAGGTTTTTCGCTGGGTTTGCTCTAACTCTTTACGCATTTTAGTTTCACGGTAATTTGCTTTTAGCATAAAAGCGACGGCAATCAGCATAAAAACCAGCATTAATCCAGTCATGACATCTGCCAGTGGGATCCAATATTCTTCGTTATCATTATCCATAAACGCCATGCTAACTCTCCCAAAAACCTTAAACTTTCTGCCAAAATGAGTTTAGATAATTTAACCAAGAGTTAAAAGGATCTAAGGCACTTTTAGCACTTTCACTATCTGTCTGCACATTAGTAGATAATGTTGACACTTTCTGGCTAAGTTCATTATTAATCTGGTTTAAGCCATCTATAAAGCCCTGAATTTCGCTCGAAACCTCGGCCGCACCCTTATAAATACTGGCTATGCTGTTTACTCCTGACGACCCGGGCAAAAATTTGCCAACTAATTCCGACACATAATTAATCGACATATTAATAGCGGAAGAAGTAATCATCAATTTCCCAGCAGTATCGCTTTCGGTGCTGGATTTGAAGAAAGGCCTCATACTCTCAGGAATATCCTTTTCGTCCAAATAAAGTGTATTTTTATCTCCAGATCTCTTCATTATATAACCTGCTTTACCTGCAAACTTTTGTGTTTCGGACTGATCAAAGTTAATTTTGGGTGAAGTTGCCTTTTTATCATCGTCATCTTTAGTTTCATCAAAGTTAAGTTGGCTAAGGTCGGCTATATAGAATGTATTTAAGCTGGTCAAGAATGATGTCAATCCGCTCACACTTGCCAATACTTCATTCATACCATCAGCATTCTCTGCCGTTACTGCCGCCGCATTATAATTATTTTCCATTATCAGCAAAGATAATGCTAGAATTGCTATTGTTAGGTTGGCATATGGTAAATTTTGGTAAAATACAGATTGGCTGTTTGATGAACTTGAAAGGTGGCTAGTTGTATACTTACTTTGCGGATAATCTTGGTTAATACTATCCTTAGATACAGCCAAATCTGGAGAACTGTTAAAAGCTTTAGAACTAGCGGAGGTATCATCTGTATTAAAGAAAGACTTGTAAGATGCGATTTGCGAGTTAAAGTCATTTTCATTAAGTGTATTTTTGACTAGCTCTGGATTTGCCTGTTTAAATAACTCTAAAGTACTTTGACCTTTACAAGCTAATTTAATCGACTTTGAAAATTCTTTTATTGCTTTATTATTTGTTGCAAAGTTAGTGTATTTTTGATCCAGCAAGCTTAAACTTACACCTGACTCATTTAATAGTTTGGTATATTCACAACTTTTCTGGTGTAAAGCACCTGCTTTAACTAATATTTCCTCGGCTTTTACAATATTTAGCTTTTGATCACTAATAGTCAGGTTTACTAATTGCAGCATTAAATTATTATTGCTTTCACGAATTTGATCATTTTTAGCTTGCAATAACTCTAAATTTGCAAGCTTCTTATCAAGCATCGCCAGATTATTATTGTCAATTATCGCCGAAAATTCTTCAGCCAGCTTAGGCTCCTGATATTTAATAAGTCTTTTATTATCTAATTTAGGTATTGGCAATAAAGCTAGCGCTTCATCTAGCACACTATTTAAGTTATCTATTTCAGTAGCAATGGCTTTAAACTCAAAAGAGCAATCGCTACAACCATCACTTAAATTACTTTTTTTAGCAGCCTGCCCGCAGCTAGCTGAATTGGTGCCAGATGAATTAGTTTTACTTGGCATGGCCGTATCTAGTCGGTTTGGAACAAACACGCTTTTATCAATTATATTTATACTTCTTTCACTCATGATTTTTACTTTCCATAATATAAAAATATGGCTGCCAAAGCTCTCAGCAACCATATTATTTTTAACGAGTAAGGTTCTGCCAAATAGATTGCCAAGTTTGTTGGAATGAATGAGACAAGCTAATACATGATTGGAAGCTGGTGGTATCAGCCTCTGAAATTGCCGTTAGCTCTTCTGACTTATTATTTCCTGTTGTTATACCATTCCCCAAATTCTCAATTGCAGTCGATAACACAGTATCAGTTATTTTGAAAGTATTATATGTATACCCATCATTCTTAACCTCAACTGTACTAAAATAAGAAATTGGTTTACCACCAACCTTTTCCAGACAATCATTACTTTGGTCAACAATATTAGTAAATATCGAGTAAATAGCATCTTGGTTTTTTTTGACATCCGCTACCGTGTACTTCGACTTCGAACCTCCGGCGTCTTCAATATCAATTGGATTCATCCAAGTAATTTGTTTCATCTCATCTGGATACTTTTCATTTAAGAAGTTCACCATTCCTTTCATTTTTTCGGCTAAATCTGGATCATAAAACTCATTGCTCGGGTCATAGGCAGGGCTGGAAGAATCACTGATCTGCGCGATAGAAATCAATGTATATAAATCATCAATTTTCTCGGTTTCTTTATCAATTTTGCCATCGCCATCAATATCGGCATAATAAGGAAATGCGGTTTGAAGCGATTGATAGGCACCTTTTACATCAGTCAGATATTTAACATAATTGCTGTTTGAACTTAACTGCGCGCTATCCAGAAGCACACAGTCTGATGCAATATCTGCCATCTCTAGCATCACTAGCATTGCTATTAACACCACGCTGGTATTCTCAGGATTTGCAAGCATTTCTGATACACTAGACTGAAAACCTGCATATTTATTAAGTGCCGAGTTTGTAGTTTTATATGAAGCTTTATAAGTATTCTTGTCATTAGCCTGGCTATTAGTTTGCTCGTCAGTATTAGTAGTAAAAGTTGAATCTGAGCCTCTGTATGAACCTATAGAACTATTTGCATCAATGTTAGTGTCATGATGTTGTTGATTAAGTGCTTTATGCCGTCTAGCATAACTCATTAGTTTGGATTGCAGTGAAATAATAGTATTATGAGCATCTTCTCTAACCGCAACTACATCTTCATCACTAATTTCACCATTTTCATATTTTTCACGCGCTTCATCAATCTCAGAAATGCACTCGCGGTATTCAGAGTCAACTTCCGCTACAAACTCAGGATCGATTTTCTCGCAGATAGTTAATAAATATTCATAAGCATCTTTTACACTATTACTATCATATGCTTCATCAAGAAGGTTATCCAATGTGCTTAGCACTTCGTCTACCTCATTTGAATATTGGCCCAGTTTTTCATAAATTTCAGCATCAGTCTGAGTTTGCTCACTACCAGAATCATATTCATAATCATCTTTGTATTGTTTAAAACCTTCCTGAAGTTTACTATTAAATTTTTCTAAATCATCAAAATCAACTTGCTGATTCTCTAATGGGTTGACATTGTTATTATTATTTTTAGCTATATTGCTATTTTGTATGTTTTCATTCATTTAGATTCCCTTATTCCTTAAATTTTACAAAAAGATTCAATATACTACGCACTTAAAACCATCAATTTTGGAAGTTTCTTTAATTTAATAGTACATAGTTAAATTAGTATTGATTAAAATTTTTTATTCATACACTTTCCTTTAAAAGTTATTTAATACTTATTAGCTACCCATATTGGTTACTACTTGTTTCATAGTATCACCATATACCTTGATTATCGAACTCTCCATATTGATTAAGTTCGACCAAAGTTGCATATTGGCCTGAAAAACTACTATATCCTGCTCTGATGGATTAGGGTTATTCTCCAATTCACTCAATTGTGCATACAACTGCTGCTCAATTTGGCCAATACTATTTCCTAAGGTGTCCGTTACCGTTTCAAAAGTAAAACTACTTGGAGGAGCATAAAAAGCCATATCAAATCCTTTACATAACATGCTAGTTATTTACCGAACCATATTATCGATTTAATAATAAACTTTTTATACCAGCATTTTTCGCAGGTATAGCTTTAGTGCTTACCCAAAATAGGAGCAATCACAAAAACCCACTTTCATATAATTTGAGTCTAGGCAAAGGAATTATCTGAATTCCAAATATCTTTGCAAACCAGGATATATAAAACTATGGATCTTTGTAAAGGTTATTTTGGGGTTTAGCCTTATACCGAATAAAATTATTAGGATTAAGGTTAGACTTTTAAGGTCATAACTAAAGTCAGGGGCACTGTAAACGCTTTAATCAATTTACCAATATATTTTGAGGATATTTACACATGATAAGCTCATCAAACTCTATAAAATCAGTTTCAAGTTTACACTCAACTAAAAATAGCCAAGTAGAATGCCCGCAAGATCCAGATCAAATTCTACCGGGAAGATTCACCTCGATTAATCCAGAGCAAACTTCATCTATAGATAACCGAAGCAATGATAAAAAAATTACGGAAAATCATAATCCATCAACCAAACAAATTGGTATTCAATATCGGAATATTTTTAAACATAAACAAGATGCCTCTTTTGGGGCAATACGTAGTGAAATTAATGTACTCTTAGCTGAAAATTTTAATCCCGTTGACGGGATTGGTTTAACCTTAAAATTCGATGTTATCGCCCCAGAAAATGGTTTTGAGCATTATTCTTTCTCTTCTTTAAGAAGTGGCGAGCATGACATAGTGTTAGGTAGCCCTACCAAATTTATCAGTGACCTTGATAGCTTACCTTATGACGAGGCCTTTAAGAAGGCTTGTTTTTCTAAAATTGATTTTTTGGCCCTGAAAAGCGGTTTACCTCCTGAAGCGGCTAAAGAAATTAAAAAACTAATCAAATACGCTGACTTTGATCCATACACCTGCTCACATAGTGAAAACAATGTTGATTATAGATTTAACTATTTGACTAGAGTTGCAAACATTAAAATAAATCCCAAAGCATTTAATTTATTAAAAGAGCAGCTTAAAAATACTAATTTTAGTTTTCTAAAGACAAAAGAATTAATCGCCAGTTCCAAACTTACTATTCACCTGTCTGAGCATAAAGAAAAAGTAGATTATGCTACTGCTAAGGGCGTAAACATTATCGTTTTTAATGATCATGCTTTGGAATCACTGGCATCTAGAGAAGGAACTTGCCTCTACGCTATCGCATCTCAGCAAGATCCTATACCGGTTCAGGCCAATTCGCGACAATTCGATTACCGCGGTAAAATTTATAACAGCATTATCGAGACAATTGGTGCTACTCCTTTAGTAAGGTTACACAAATTTGAAAAGCGTTATAACCTGCAAGCTAAAATTTTAGTTAAGCTTGAATTCTTTAACCCGCTAGCTTCGGTAAAAGACAGAATCGCATTAAATATGATTGAAGTAGCTGAAGCTGAAAACAAAATTACCCCAGGTAAAACTACTTTAATTGAACCGACATCCGGAAACACCGGAATCGGTCTGGCCTCTGTTGCTGCAGCAAAGGGATATCGATTAATCTTGACAATGCCAGAGAGCGTTTCACAAGAACGGCGCAAAATGATCCAGCATTTAGGCGCTGAATTAGTATTAACTCCGGCTGCAGAAGGAATGAGTGGGGCTGTTAAACGTGCTAAAGAATTAGCAGCAAAGGATCAAGAAAGTTTTGTCGTCGGCCAGTTCGATAACCCAGCTAACCCAGCAATACATCGCCAAACTACCGCAGAAGAGATCTGGTACGACACCAATGGCAAAGTAGATTTTTTAATTGCTGGAGTTGGCACGGGCGGAACTATTACTGGTGTTTCACAGGTATTAAAAGCAAGGAATTCAAATTTTAAAGCTATCGCAGTTGAACCAGCAAGCAGCCCAGTTCTCTCTGGCGGCAAACCGGCTCCCCACAAGATTCAAGGGATTGGTGCTGGCTTCATCCCATCAATACTAGATAAGGATATTATTGATGAAATAGTCCAAGTGACTAATGAAGAAGCAATAGAAATGGCATGCGAAATAGCTAAACTAGAAGGAATTCCCGTTGGAATTTCTTCAGGTGCAGCCCTAACTGCAGCGGTAATAATTGGCGCGCGTAGTGAAAATAAAGGTAAGCGCATAGTCGTAATTATCCCATCATTTGCTGAACGCTATTTATCTACTGCTTTATTTGCCAATCAAAATATGGAGTAAATTAATGTTTGAATTTATCAAGCATTATCAAAAGCAAGATCCAGTTAGACCAAGCTTTCTTGAAGTAATCTTGGTCTATCCAGGCTTTCATGCGATATTGCTTCATCGAGTTAGCCATGCCCTTTGGCAATTTAAACTGCGCTTATTAGCTCGAATCCTGGCTCATTTTGCACGGCTTATAACCGGCATTGAGATTCATCCGGCAGCTGAAATAGGAAAAAACCTATTCATAGACCACGGGATGGGAGTCGTGATAGGTGAAGCAGCAATTATTGGTAATAATGTTACTATTTACCATGGGGTAACTTTGGGAGGGCTCGGCATACCTTCGACAGCCAACACCAAACGCCATCCCACCATTGGGGATAATGTTATTCTGGGAGCAGGAGCAAAAATTATTGGTAATATTACTATCCATAATAATGTCAAAATAGCCCCAAACTCGTTAGTAACTATAGATGTACCAGCATATGCCACCATAGGTAATGAGCCGCCCAAGATATTAAAATACGCCGAGGATTAGGTAAGTTAATTTGGTTAAGATCATTAATACGTCTTGTTACTAAAGTATTTACTTGCACCTTCTAATTCCCTGCATTCAAACTGGCCTCTGGGTTTATTCTAGAAATGTTCTTTTTTCTCCAATCATCAAAGCTTCAATATAAATCTATATACCTACAATAATAGCAGGTAGCAAGTAATTTTTAACAAAAATAAAATATCCCGTTAATCAATCTTAACTTAATTATTTTCTAGTTTTTAGCTTAGGAAATTACAATATGAAATATATTAAACTCTATTTAAGCTTATCGTTATTAATTTTAGCAGGATGTAATGGAAATAATATTGGAGTAAGCCCATCTGCAGATTCCATATCGAAAGTACATAATTCTACAAACTTAACGGTTTTATTGAAAACAGATTACGGCAGCGTAGCAAAAGATAGCACCAATAATTCGCGAAGCCCGAGTATAGTCTTATATTTTAACAAACCAGTAGATTTACCCCAGATAAATTCTACAAATATTGGTTTATATGAAAGCACCAATAACCAAATAGCAACTACTGCTATGACTGTAAGCTCGAATCAGCAAGCAGTAGTCTTTAGTCCGCAAGCTTCCCTCGCAAATAATCAATCTTATTACGTAAAAATTGCTGGCGGAATTAAGGCTACTGATGGTTCAACTCTAGGAAGCGACTATATTGCAGCATTTAAAACTGGCACAGCGGAAGCTCCAACCACAGCATTAGTAATCCCTTATGAGAAATATATAAGCCGGCAGCCTAATATCCAAGTTGTCTTTAGTAATGAGAACATGCTTAATCTGAATACGACTTACATCAGTTTACGCAAAGGCTCTACACAAGGAGCAGCGATAAGCTCGAATTTAACTTGCTCGAAAGAATATAAATTTTGTACTTTAACTCCAAAAACCTTATTGCAGCCTGAACAGGATTATTATGTTTACATAACGCAAGGCATCACAAATTCACAGGGCATAAAGCTATTACAAAATTATGGTTTTAAACTTTCTACAGGCAAAGACATTGTGCCTACAGCCTCGCTCATAACCCCCGTTAATAACGCCACCAATGTACCGACATCTAGCAAACTAGAACTGCAATTTAATGAACCAGTCAATAATATTGAGGGACATATCAAATTATATCAAATTACAGCCTCACAAACTGAATTAGCAAGCACCTTAGCAATATCGTCAGATCGCACCCATGTCAGCATTTCCCCATCCTCCTATCTCCCGCTTTCCTCACAAATAGGTATTGTAATTGAAAGCTCTATACAAGATGATTATGGGACGAGAATAAACATACAAACTTTCTCATTTAAAACTGAGAGCATCAGCTGGACTTGGCTAAATGGGAAAAGTATAGTGAACCAAAAAAGCTTTGCAGATAAAATCGGCAGTTTTTCATTTAATAATGCTCCAGGCGCACGCGACTGTGCTGCTATCTGGCTGCAGGAAACAGGTGCTCTATGGCTTTTTGGTGGAAGCGGCTATGACAGTAATGGCACTAAAGGATCTTTAAACGACCTTTGGAAGTATGACTTAAATTTAAAACAATGGATGTGGGTTTCAGGCAGCATATTAGCTAACCAGGCAGGAAATTATGGCACTAAGGGCGTTCCCGTAGAAACAAATATGCCTGGCGGAAGATTCGGCGTAGGAAAATGGCTTGACCGTACTGGCAATTTATGGCTATTTGGCGGCTATCATTGTAATATCAACCTTCTGCAGTGCCAGTCTTATTACAACGACTTATGGAAATACGACCCCAAAACTAATCGTTGGGTATGGCTAAATGGCACTAACAAGATAAATCAGCCTGGCATTTATGGCATTAAAGGGGTCATGGCTAATCAAAATACTCCAGGGTCACGTAATGAACCTCAAACTTGGCTGGATGAATCTGGAAACATGTGGCTATTTGGCGGTTATGGCTACGATAGTATGGGTAATTACGGATGGTTAAATGATTTATGGAAATACTCGCCAGCGGCTAATCAATGGACATGGCTAGGAGGCGGAAATAAAACCGATGAAGCGGGACTCTACGGAATGCAATGGATAGCTAACCCTTCAAATATGCCGGGTGGACGCTATGGTGCTGCAACTTGGAAAGATAGCCAAGGTAATTTTTGGCTGTTTGGAGGCAAAGGATACGATGCAGCTGGGAGCCTTGGCTTTTTAAATGATTTATGGAAATATCAACCAAACACTAATGAATGGACCTGGTATGGTGGCAGTTCGGTTATAAATCAAAGCGGCGTATATGGCGAAATAGCTATCAGTAGTCCATTCAATATGCCAAGTGCCAGATACGCTGCCGGAAGCTGGAGCGATAAAGCAGGAAACTTATGGCTTTTCGGGGGCGAAGGATTCGATATTAATGGTGATTTTAACTACTTAAATGACGTTTGGAAACTTGACTTAACTAGCAATACTTGGACATGGGTTGCCGGAAAAAATATTGTTAACCAGATAGGCAGTTATGGAACGCTCGGCTCCCCAAGCTCGACAATAACTCCAGGAAGCCGTTCATGGAGCAGTGCAGCTGGCGATAGCCAAGGTAATTTATGGTTATTTGGCGGTTTCGGCCTTGATAGCTCAGGAAATACCGGTAAATTAAATGATCTTTGGCATTATGGCTATAACTAGGAACCTAATTAGTTGATTTTGGGTAATAACTAATACATGGCTTCAGCGCCAAACAAGTAGCCAAGCAAGTTATATTTTAAATAGTTATAAGGAAATTTTAAATGAAAATACTTTCTAGAATCATGCAGACTATAAGCATTATTCTTTTTTGCTGTATTCTTAGTTCTTGCAATAATAATATTGGAGGCAACTCTACTGAACTATACTCCAAACAGGCTACAGCTGCGTCCAGCGAACTGACCGTACAGCTAAGAAGCGACTACGGTGGAATTATTGATGGAAGCACCAATAATAGCCGATCGCCAAGCATTGTATTATATTTTAATAAGCCTATCGATGTTAACAGCATAAATAAAGAGAATATCGGATTATATGACAGTGTACATAATTCAATCCCTAGCACCAATTTCTCATTTAGCCAAAATTTACAATCAATTGTATTTAGCCCCGCAGCTAAGCTAAACTCAAATAGTGAATATTTTATTGACATTTTAACATCAGTCAAAGCAATAGATGGCAGCCACCTAATTAGCCCGGTTCGGTTTAGCTTCAAAACAGACACCAACTTAAACCCTAGTTTAGCTTTGATTGACCCATACGAAGGAAATCTAAGTGAAAAGCCTACAATCCAAATCGCTTTTAGTGAACCAGATATGCAAATCAGATCGACTTATATCAGCCTTAGATATTCATCAACAGGCTCTATTATTTCTTCAAGCTTAAATTGTAGCTCTGACAATAGAATTTGCTCCATCACCCCAACTGTCTCTATCAAAAACAAAGAATTTTATACTTATATCACTCAAGGCATTACTGATAGCAGCGGCAATAAATTGGTTAAAAATTATACTTTTAATTTTAAAGCCGGCGATGGAATTATTCCAACAGTATCAATGATAAATCCAGTAAATAACTCTAAGCAAATTTCTACTTCAACAACTATTCAATTAAGCTTTAGTGAATCGGTAAATTACGTTAATCAAGCTGTCAGCCTGCATATTGGTTCTCCAGGAGGTGATAAAATCGACGCTAGTATAACTACCTATAACCGGCAGCAATACCTAATTAAACCGATACATTTATTACCGATAAACAGCTTAGTATACGTGGTAATAGCCAATGGAGTTGTTAGCGACAAGGGGGCAATAATACCACCTTCTAACTTTCAGTTTACAACCTCTGATGTAAATACGCCTACCGTTACATTAATTAGTCCAACCTCATCAAGCATCCCCATATCTAGTAACTTTATTCTTGAATTTAGTACTACAGTTTATAATGTAAATAACAATATTAAGCTGTTGGATGCAAGCAAGAATATAATTCCAGTTGAAATTAATAATAATGGAACAACCTATACAGTTAAGCCAAAGCAGCTATTAATAAATGATCTCAACTATACACTACGGATTGAAAGCGGTATAACAGACAATCTTGGTACCCGCATAGTTCCGGTAGATTATGGATTCGTTACGGTAAAAGACACACAAAACCCAAGCGCCACTATATTAAACCTTGCCGCTAATGGTTTTTTAAGCCCGCTTGCCAGTCAATATATAGACATCATGTTTAGTGAGTCGGTTATAAAGGTTAATAAGGATAATGTAGCTATTTTTGGGGATCATTGTGGTGATTATGACCATTTAATACCTATAGAAAGTATATCCCTAATAAGTAACAACATCTATAAGATTGCTTTATCTACCAGTTCAGATAACCAAAATCCTCTAGGTTTTAATCTTGATTATGTTATTTGCTTCAGTACGGAGATAACTGATAATAATAAAAACCCAATATTTCCTAGCTCGCTAGCTTTTAACACTAAGATATATAAGGATAGTATAGAATCATCAACCAAGAATAGTGGCAGCTCCGGGTTATTCGAATCATATTCAGTACCATCAGCGATGGATTCTAAAGGGAACATATATTTAGCAAATACCATTTATGACTCTGCCAATAATTTTTATTACCTATACCTAGTAAAATATAATATAAATGGAGCGATAGAATCAAGCATTAAATCACCACTAAAGCTTGATGAACCCCTTTGGTGTACAATTCCAGGTAAAACAGAATACTGTGAAATTACAATACACAGTAGTTATATAATTGATAAAATAATTATTGACAATATAGATAACCCATATATAATTGGTCATTCAAACTATACAGTAAGGGATAAACCAATAAATAAAGATTTTAAAAACGGTGTTATTTTTTCTCAAAAATTTGATCACAACCTTAAACAAATTTGGAGTTATGTGGACAATAAGTTAGTTCTTGATACAAGTCGTCTATATAATAGAAAAATGTTGGGTGCCACGACTGATGGTTCATCATATTTAATCATTGCAGGTAATAACCATGCTGATGATAAAAATACTGACTGTAATATTAACGAGCTAAACCTAGTTGATGGTAAGTTGATAAAGCATGCCAGCTTTTATCCTAAGGATGATAATTATTGCAGCGCCTCAGCAGCAATTAGTAGCGATAATAATTTTTTCTATATTACAGGTCAGACCCAAGGAAAACTTGATATCAGTGGCAGCAGTCAAAAAACTCCAAACGGAGATGATTATGAGGGATTTATTGTAAGGGCTAATTACAATGGGCTTAGTTTCGATAAACCTGTTCAGTTTGCAACAGACCATAATGATGGAAACGGCCGCACCCAACCAAATGACCTCGCAATTTTAAATCGTAGCATGTGTAGCTATCTGGCAACAGTAGGTACAACCAATTATCAATTAGCCAATGCAACTACAGGCATGTCGTTACCAAACAATAAAGATGACTATAATGCTTTCGCTTATTTTTATCCAATTAGTGGAGAAAATTGCAGCGCTCAATCAACAATGCTAGGTCTTAGTGGCCAGGTAACTTCGGCTAATTCAATTATCGTCTTACCAGACAATTCATTCTATATTGCAGGAAATATATCAGGAGCCCTACCCGGATGGCAAAAAAAAAGCCCGCCTGGAAACCTTGATTCATTTATTATAAGTAAATCGAAAGATACTAATATTACTCCTTTTAAGCAAAATGAAGTGGTTCAAATAACTTCTTCAATTTACAATACTTTAAGTGTAATTACTGGAAACTCAATAGGGGGATATTATTATTCCGGTTCTTCTCAGTCCAAATTTTCCCCTCCACTATATTATATTAATTACTTCAACTTATTTTAAAACTACCATCTTGCACTAAATAGCCTAGTTTTTTATAACTAGGCTATTTTTATTTACTAACCACCGTTTACATTACACCAAAAATATTGAACTACCCAAAATAATCACAAAATATTTTGATTTAGAATTATTATTAAGTTTTATTTTTTATCTCAATGTAAATTTCAAAACAATAAGGAAATAAATATGCCTCCAATCACAAAAATGGCTCATTCATTACAAAACAACTTTAAAAATATTTCAGGTTCTAGAGTAAATCAAAACTCAAGAAAAGATTTAATTAGTACAAATTCGAAACCCGAGATTGGAACTATTGATCTAGTAAATAATTACAATAAAGATCTTATTAATTTAGAAGGTAAAAACGCCAAAACTCTTCTTGCTTCGAGAAGCAGCTTAGTAGATCATCTAAAAGACATTCAACGATCTTCAGGCGAAAAAAGATTATTTGAACAAGATACTGCTGGGAAAATTTTTATTTCTACATTAGTATTAATATATTTGAAAAATAATAATACGCTGCCGCTAAATATTGATTCCCTAAACGGCTATATCAGCAACTATTTATTTCAAGAAAGCGTAAATACTGAATTTATGATTGGAGCAAGAACCAAGCATAGTTCAATGGGATATTTCCAGCAGGACTTTGATAAAAAAAATTTTGATAAGATTATAAAGTTTGCAGCCAACAAGTACTTCCTAGGGATAACTGAAGAAAATACTGATCCACGCATTAATGAACTTTGTGATACTTTTAATATTCCTTCGGCAGATAAAACTTACAATAATATAAAATTCACCCAACAAAAAAACAATAAGCAGACTCTTTACCAAGCTACAATCAGCTTACAACAAACAACAAAGGCCCCCACACTTACAAATAGTCAAGAATTTATCTATAATATTTCTGAAGTGGAACCGTTTAATAACGAGATAAGGATTAAGGGCAGCTGTTTAATCGGACTTATTAATTATTGCAACGATTACTTACAGCCTCTTAATTTAGCGACTCATTAACTAGCATGTAAGGCGATTATGTAACATTTAAACTATTTTCACCTAGTGATTTGTTGACTATTGTTCGCCAGCGAAATTACCAGCTAGAAATAACTAGCTGGTAATTATTGAGTAAAATAAGGCATTAAATTTAGCAACAAGAGATTTACCTTTTGGCAAAATAAGGTTCATAGCTATTAGCTAATTGCTTAGTAATACTAGATCTGCCAATATAATTCCTTAAAGTATTTAGGATCAATAAAGTTTATCACTGGATCAACTTTACTAGAACCATTTTCTAATTGCTTATAATATTGAATTATAAGATTTTTAACTTCTGGATTCATGAGCCAGCTAGGCAGCTGCCTAATAAATAAATCTATTGCGCGAAATTTCTTTTCTCTATCATTATCCTTTATCTGCTTTGAAGACCTATCAGGATCCTTTTTCAATTTTGGAAACTTATAGGCTGCCTGATATAGCACTAGTTTGCATTTTGTTTCATTTGAGAATCGTTTGGCAGCTTCACTATTTATAGAAGCTTTAAAATCTAAAGCCGATCCTTCTTTTGCTAAGTTTTCCAGAACTCTTTTACATTCATCTTCAGTACTAACTTCAATTTTTTCAGTACCTGACCCAGTATTAGCCCCACTATCACCTCCTATAATAAAAATACGCTCAGAACTCTTGTTGGAATTTAAAACTATTGTTGACAGTTGTTCTGAAAACTTTTCAACCGCTTGCCAATTATCAAAATGCAACGTAATTTCAGGTCGACTGGTTGATCTCTCGTCAAAAAAAGATATTGTAAATTTAACATCCGAACATTTACTCTTGACCTCAGGTTCTAAATGAACTAAATATTGTGTATTGTTAAAAATAAAGCCGCGTGTAATTCCACTTTTGTTTTTAAGTTCAGCTACACATTTTCCAATTATCTCTGTAGTTTTTTGTACTAATACTTTTTCATTTCTGTCGAACGTGTCATAACTACATCTATTTTTTATAAAAAAAATAAATTTCTCAAAGAAGTTTTTCGGCTGCAGCTTTGAATTATCGGTTAATAGGTCAGTTGTATTATTTTCTTTATTTGCAGCCTGAAAGTACTGTAATTTGCTTGACACTTGTTTAACAAGTTGACTTCTAGTTTTACTATTTAACCTAGTAACAGTACCAATATTTTTTTGCTCGATTTTTTGAGGCATTTTCAGTTCCTAATAAAATATATGGCTTTGATTTATGTTTTATGTACATTTTACTTACAACCAAATAGATTATATGTACTTTTTTAGGTAGCCCACCCAATAAAGTAACTGCATGCTTTTTAAGAATATTTAAAATTCATCCAACTATGGCACACTTGACTCAGTTAATACTTCACCAATCAATGCCAAATGGGCAAATAGGCATGGATACAATTCACAAGTTACAATATTTTTAACGTGTAGCTTGGAATACCTAATTTACTATTTCAACATTTTTACATACTAATTTCCAAAGTCGGCTAATTAAATAAAAATTACGATAAGTAATTGAATTTTCTTTGCTAGGTTCAAAAATAAATAGATATAATGGTTTAAAAGAGCAAAGCTATGCAACTTCATTCTTATCTTTTCCATTAGTTGAGTCAAATTATTTTATGTTTCTGCCTATGCAAAAGATTGACAGAGGCACTCTTGAGCAAGCGATCCAAAATGGTGCAGATTTACGCAAGTTAGACTTATCCGACCTAAACTTGCAAGGAATTAACCTGGAAGGCAAGAATTTGCAAGAAGTTAATTTTGAAAATTCAAACTTACAGGATTCAAATTTAAAAAATACCAATCTGGGATATTCAAATTTGGAGCATGCAATGTTTGCTATGTCTACGCTAAAAGATGTCAATATGTCACATGCGAATATAACAAATGCTGAATTTGTAAAAGTAGAAATGCATGATGTTAATTTAAAGTATGCAGGCTTTAAAAAAGCATACTTTGAAGAAGAAACTTTACAGAACGTTTGTT
The DNA here is from genome assembly GCA_964386295.1 of uncultured Neisseria sp. Classification (GTDB taxonomy): domain Bacteria; phylum Pseudomonadota; class Gammaproteobacteria; order Burkholderiales; family UBA11063; genus Aquella. Next base: position 68,271 of record CAYLRR010000010.1, on the reverse strand, counting down.
TGCAGTATGTGATAAATATAGGTGAAGCTCATTTTAATTATACATCTATTACGTTAAAGTATGAAGATAGGTTAAATGAAGTTTTTGATCATCTATCCCGCAGAAGCAACAGCTCAATATTAACTGTCATAGATTCAATTAATAACCAATACGCAGAGCTTAAAATTAATTCAATGGAACAAGTATTTACAGTTCTTCAGGATAGAAATATAAATAGCATAAATCCTGCTTTAGAAGATGTCTTATTCAATGGGAATTTTGATTATTCGCAAGTACTTCATACTAATCAGCTAGTTTGCGAAAAAATTATAAGTTCAACAATTAATAAAGGTAATCGAGAAAAAATAACCCTAAGTGATAGGCAATTACTTTTTTTCTCAAATTATTTAACTTGAATGGATACTGGCAAAAAAGTAAATTTCATGTTTAACAGAAATAATTTTTTCATTCAATTTATTTATCAAGGTAAATCTTCTGGCGTCGAGAAAACAAAAGAATTAATTGAGAATCTATACTCGGAATATGTATTAAATTAGAAAATTAGGGATGCCCACCATCAAATAATTGCAGCCTTCGGCGAAGAGGAAGTTAAAAATTTATTAATTTTTAATCATGGCAGCCAGTGTTTAATTACTTCAATTCGTTATCTAGATAAATTTTTATACGGCAAAGAAATTGATGAAACAACAGAGGCAGGTGGACCTGTAAATTGGGATGGGATAGTATTATTCAAAAATAATAAAATTCTTAATACCGGAGAAATCAAGTTAAGGGAAATATTTAAATCTTTTCCACTATTTCTTAATTCTTATCTTTCTGCCATAAACAATTCTAAATTAAAAAATCTATTAAACTTACTTTCGTTAGGCGATTATAATGACTATTTTATTAAAGCACTTGATAACAAAACCTCAATAGAAAAGTTTACCTCGCCATTAGATCAAACTCGATTGAGCAATATTTTTGATCCATTTTTCACTCAACTAGATGCTGAGAATACAGCAAGACAAATTGCACTTACAGATAACCATATAGAAGCTATCTTTACCACATATCAAATGTTGAACGAAGACAATACCCAAAAAGCTATAATATTGTTCTTGTTAAGTGGAATTTTTGCCAAATTTAGTTCTTCTTCTTTTTTCGGCACCGAGGAAGACTCTCCCGCCGGCTTAAGGTACTATGCTTATAGATTACTGAAAAGAGCTCATCAGTTGAGTGATAAAGTTGTATGCATAACTACATTTACTGATTTAGAAAATAGATTTTTTGGAATTGAGGGGGCTTTTACTTGTACACAAGTTATAAGTACAATTATTATCACGCAATGTAAAAACTTAAGGCAGTTTGATGAATTTGCTGAAAGCTTAATTCCGCCTGCTTGGCAATAAACAGCACCATATCTTTTATTCCACAAAGCAGAAAATTTAATATTTCCAAGGTACTCATTTTTTCTGTCGGGATGGTCTAATCTAGTTTCATCTTCGCCACATAAAAGCTAGTTAAATGTATTTAGCTAGCTTTTATGCTACCTTAATCCCATATTAGGTTCAAAACAACTGCTTTAAACGGCTAATTAAACATTACTTCAATTTTGTGTAATCTTGCCATGCGGAGCAACACAGTAAATTGGCGCGAAATAGCTTGTCACTAACTAGAAAGTTTAAAATTAGAATTTTGTGACAACTAAATTTCAATTCTCTACATATCCCGATTTAACGTTATAAAGTTTCCCCATTTTTCGCTGTATACTAATTCGGTGATTATTCCATACCTTCAATTTTAGCAGGTTTTTAACAAATTTTCTAAGGGCTATTATACCCTACTGGAAATTTTTCAAGTCCAGAATGTAAATATTTTTTAAAAGGAATTAAAATGAATGTAATTAAATCAGGCCAAAAATTAATGGGCGCAATCTCTAAACGAAACTCCCAGCATAAACCTGGCTCAATACCTACTAAAACTACAGCCCCTGGCATACACTCATCTCGTGAAAGCAGAACCAACTCACCTAATCAACAAGAATCTAACTATTTTCCAAAGGAAAACCAACAGCACCTCATCAAACAAAAGTCAACCGTTAAAGAGATGATTAGCAAATATAGGCAAAAACAAATAAGCGAAGCAGATTTAATAGACATTACGAAAAGATTTGCTCAAGATAGTTTAGACAACTGTAAGCAGGTAATTAACTCGTTAAAGGCTGTAAAAAAGGAAAATCTGAAGCTAGATAAGGAAATTTATGATTTGGCTCAAATAAGTTTTGATTTAGCTGGGCAAAGTCTTG
>CAYLRR010000010.1:0-65884 GCA_964386295.1 uncultured Neisseria sp. | reverse complement strand
TTGATTTAGCTGGGCAAAGTCTTGGTTTAGCTCTTAATAAGTACATTGAAGCAGGGAATTGGCTAGAGGCGGTTACGCAATATAATAGAATGAAAAAAGTTGGTGTAAAGCCAGATGTCAATATATATAATAAGATCCTCCTCGCCTGCTCAAAGGCCGGCCAAAATGACGTGGCGTCAGAAATATTTAATGATATGCAAAAAGACAAAATACCCGCGAATGCTGCCACATATAATAAACTAATTTCAGCTAACGGAAAAAAGGGTGACTGGAAAAAAGCATTTGAATATTTTTATGAAATGGAGAAACATGGCATTACTGCAGATATCATATCTTTCAATAGCTTAATAACTGCGTTAGGAAAAGGGGGACATTGGGATTTAGCTGTTGAAGCATTTAGTGAATTTAGGCAAAGTAGCCGACGTCTAGATGCCATTATCTATGGAACATTAATAACTGCATGTATGGAAAATGGGCAACCGCAAGTGGCATTGAAATTTCTTAAAAATGCCATCGATGATGGAATGTATAAGAAAAATCTTGGTTATGATAGTAATTTAAACCAAATCAACTTTCATATAGACGCAGTCTATAGTCAAACTACCACTGAAGGTCATATCCCAGGAGTTCCCTTACCTGTTGCTCAGGCAATAACTCTATATCATAAAGATAAAATAAACCCTGACTTAAAACTAATTGTAGGATATCACGGCAAGGATACTTTAAAAACAGGCATGAGTGAATTTATTTATAAAGAATTTGGACTTTATAAAGCAGAACAAGATCCAGATAATCGAGGAGCCTTGCTAATTAGCAGGAAATAACTTCTACATCTAAAGCTAGCTCAATATAATTGGCTAGCTTTTTCCATAATAAAGTTATAATAATTATAAATCATCATTAAATTTAGTTTACTATTACTATCTACATTAGCGTTTTAAGGTAATTATTTAGTTCTTCATGATCAGTTATAGTTTTTGTTTTATATTGATTAGATAGATCTTCTATACCGTTAATAGAAAAATTTTCTAATTGCTTAAGATAACTTTCAATACCATTTAGCGGGCTTACGCTTTTAGTTGCAAAATTATCACCTAATGTTAGGATCAATTTAACTGGTTTTTTGTAGTTTTCAGGTAGTTCACCTTTGAAATTAGAATAAGCATTCTTAAGTTTTTCATTAGCTTTTTGTGCTTTATCTACCACATTATCTCTGGCTACGCTTTCGAATTTAACATTATTTTTAATTGCATATAGTAACAAAGCTAGATTAATGATCTTTTCTTTGCTTTCATCAAACTCTTCTCTTTTCGAATTTTTGCCAGTCAATATTTCGTCCAAAGCGTTGAATCCATTAATTACAATATCCAATAAAAAATCAAAATTACAATTATGCGTTGCTGAGTACCCACATAATAACCTCGGTAGTTTATCACTTATATTAGACTCTAATTCATTAGTATCAATGCCCAGCCCTGACGCATAATTATTAATAGCTTGCGTTAGCTTATTTTCTCGCAGCCTTTGAACGTAGATTTCATTATAAAAATTAGCCAGTTGATGATTCAAGATTATAAGAACCTCGACTTTGCTCTTTAATGAAAATCTAGCACTAGACTTCCTTGCAAAAAGTTCATAATCAAATAAAGCTAATTTAAACCCCTTAGCATTACTAAAATAATCTAAATAGGTACTTGTCATGACTTTATAGAAATTTTTTATATTTTGTAAGAAATGATTAGAATCTTCTGTAAAGTTATTTTCAGCATCGTCTGCTAATTCAGAACCATTTACAATTTTCTTCATTTCTGTAAGAAAACTTATTGAGTTGTCTGTTGTTACTTCAGTTGCATGAGCAAGACTTTGGAAATTCTCTTTAAGGATATTTGCTTCAGCATTCAATTGTACTATTTCTGCAGCTCTATTACATTCGCTTATTAAATTTACCCCCTCAGAGGAAATAGAAAACTTATGCAGCTGTTGAACTAAGTTAATGTGAGTCAGCACAATATTCTTCAACTGTAAAAATCGTTCTGATGAAATCAACCCTAATGCTGTCCAGTTTTTTACTTTATCATCACTAAACAAATTTACTAACTCCTGGTTGGCACACTGCTGAGGGTCTGTATTGGCAATTACTTGATTTACCTTATCCAGCCATTCTGAAAACTTTTTTAATTCCTCTTGAAAAATCATTAGCTCTTGATTGTATTTAAATAAGTTTAAATGATCAGTTCTAATATTCGCTGCAAGATTGAATAGTGGCTTTAAAACTGTGTTTTTTAAATGTGCGTATAATTCCTCTTTGTGGATAAAGCTTCCTTTAAAACTTTCTGGAGAGCTAAACATTTCTTTTAAGTTTATGTAAATATTATATTTTTCTTGTTGATTTGGATTCGTAATAGGATCTAGGCTTTTACACTTTTCAAATATTGCATATAAATTATAAGTTCCTTGTTTGCAATATAAAGCTTTATCATCTTGTTCGTCTATTAATTCTGAAATATTTTCTATAATAGTCCTACTTACGGATTCTAGTATCGGGTTAACATTAGAGATATCGATTAATTCTGAAGTACTCCGTGATATTATGTTGCATTCTTTAGCAATTTCAGCGAAATGTGATTTAATTTTTTGATGTAGGCTGTGGAAGCTTTGTCGGCTATCAATCAGGGCATTTCTAATTTCGCTAATTTTAGAATCATTTAGACTAGCTAACTTGCGAACTGTTTCACTTGTTATAGTCCTTAGACTATCTGAGGTGAACTCTCTCTCAACAGCTTGAATATTTCCAGCTAAAATCTTCTCTACCTCGTTTAAGCATTTTAACTGGGCCTCACAAAGCTCATCAAAGCCAATATAAGCAAGAACATTCTGCCAGTCCTGCGAGTTTATCCACCTTTCAGGTAATATATATGTGTCTGCTGCCGCGGCATCTTCAAGGGTTAAGTTTGTGTTTGCTAACCTTCTAAAATTAGAATTTTGAATTTCTGGTTGTGGAATAAATGAACGTAGTCTTGAAGATAGAGATCTCATCTGCTCTTTGGTAGCAGTCAATCGTTTATCCAACTCATTTAACTTTACTGCTACTTCGTTTGGTTGCAGCTGGCTGCTTAAGCATGAATGATTTTTTATAAGTTCCGCGTGTTCTTTAGCAACCGTATATAATGAAGCAATATAATTGGCAATATCATGGTCAAGTCCGCTAATTTTTGGCGTATATTTTTCTAACTTAGAGAAACCTGCTAAATTGCTTTGCAGCCGATCAAGACCTTCATTAATAGTCTTAATTTGACTTAATATTTCGTCTTTTGATTTTTTTTCAGTCTCAATTATTCCACTATCCTCTACGGCAGCCAATTTAGTATCTAATATATTATTAACTTCTTCATTAACCTCTTTTAATGGCCCTGTCAAGATAGTATCTATTTTTTTACATTCTTTTTCAGATTCCTGCTGGATTTCCTTTGCAATATTTCGAGTTTTATTTTCGATCTGCTGAAGAGTCATTTTGTTATTAATATATTTATTTAAAATTACACCATATTTTCTTGTGATATTTTGTCTTTTATCCAGAATATTTTTCAGGCAATTTTCAATATGCGTAGCAGCAATTGTGTTTCCTGAATATGTTGCAAGTTCTTGACAGAAAGTGCTTAGCTCATTAGCATTGGTAATATTGAAAAGTGTTGCAACAATACCTAATAAAGAATCAGTAAATAGCCTCTCTCCTAAGCCAAATACATTGATGCGGTTTTTATTTAATCCTTCTAAATGATTAAGAAATACTTTTTCAGCAAATGTAATTTGGTTAGAACCGTCGTCATTAAAATCAGAACCATTTATTTTATTTATTAAGAAATTCTTGACTAATTTTTTTTCACTCTCTATTTCCAAATGTTTTTTTCCTAAATCACGTATTAATTCGTTTAATCCATTTACTTTCACTGCTGTTGAAAAACTTACTCGAATACTCATAACTATATTCCTTAATTATTTAATAATTATTTAATAATTACTCAATTTTTATACTATTAACATAAAGCAGGTCTAGCAATTGACAAATAATTTTTCTATTTGTTTACTAATAAATTCATAGCTAGGCCATTCCTTTATAAGCAATAAATCATTAATTAAATTATTAAACTCAACTTTATTAATTTTAACCGCATTTTTACTGTATCGCGGAAAGTGTTGGTTGCAAATATCGTTGATCACCTGGTTGTGAAGTTTTATTTGCTCGAAACTATTCTTGAAAGAACCAGTTTGAGATATAAAATCATTTATGGATTTACCACTTTTAAAAAACATTTTTGAAATCATATCAAAATTGAAATAAATAAATTCTTGTTCCAGCTCATTGAAGATTTGGCTATTTTTAACAACAATACTCTTATAAAGTCTAATCTGTTCATCGACTGGCGATTTGCTATCTTTTATAAACCTAATATCTCCTAGAGAATGAATTTTCGATAAACTTTTTGCTTGCTCAATATTTAGTAATTCTTTACTCACTCTAGCGAAGTTATTTCGAGTTAAAGTAATTTCTAAATTCAAGTTAAGTAATTCTTTAGAAGGACGATTTTGTAATAGGGAATGCAGGCTTTGCCTTGATAATTTGGTAACAAGAGGTACAAGTGATGGCTGGTTGACGCTTACTACGTCTTGGTCGAATAGCCTATATAGCTCATCCGAACTGTCGCCCAGTTTGCTGGCATCAATTACAAGACCTCCGGAGTGCCTATTTATTGCAGGTTTGAAAAATTCCAGAATCCGGCTATCAGTAGAAGACATAATTGAAGTTGCTAGATTCTGATAAGGGATTAAAATATCTTTTATTACACTTTCATCTAAATAGTCCGAGGCACGAGCGTTTAAATCGAGCATTTGTACAACACAATCTATAGGATTGTCTTCAGGAGTTGTGTCATAGCTACTAATTTTCGCAGAATTAAATAGCACAAGATTCTTATATTCATCAGGCTTATATTTATGTAATACTTTTAATACTGCAAAACTAAATCCCGACGGCTGATTTTTTTGTAATGTAGCAAGATCTTTCTTCAGAAACTCGAGATATTTAATATTCTCACCTTTAGCCTTTGCTATTTCTATTTTAATTTCATCAGTAATAATTTTTAGATCGTCATTTATTTGTGTTTTAATTAATGAATATATCCAAGTTTTTATTTCGTATAACGAACAGCCCTTACTCTCTAGCTCTATTTGTTCTAGAATTAGTCTAATTTTAGCTGGGTGGAAATTACAAGCTGCCAATAAGGCAATGATGCTTGAAGCACCAGAACTTTTTATAATGGCAATTTTTTGCCACTTTGCCAGCTCTTTTAAAGCAGCAAAAATGGAAATTTGCTTGGCTATTTGATTGTTCCCAATGAAATAAATTGAATTTCGCTCTGGATTAGTTAAATTTAGGCAATAGCTATATTCAGAGGATGATAGATTAATTTTAGCATCTGCTGCATTTAGTTGAACCTGCTTCAAATTATAACCAGATATTAGTCCTCCAGGCAAAACAGCTGCCCAGCGAGTAATTTGATTAAAGCCACCTTTATCTTCAAAAATACAGATAGTCTTTATACTATTTTTAAATAAATAATAGCCATTATTCTCATCTAATAAATTATAACCTCTATTCTGCAGGAATATGGTTATTTCATGGATGTTTATTGGTGCCGTATCTAGTAAATTAGTTTTATACTCACTATATCTTTCACGACCAATTTTTTTCATTAATTCAGTTTCAGAACTTAAATAAACCTGAATTACTGTATCGATATATTCTTTTGGCCTTTTCGTGATTATTTGATTTAAGCGAAATTGGTTTGGACTGCTTAGTGAATTATTCTTTGAAGTTCTGCTTTCCGTATTATCTTGTAAACCAAAATGATTATAAACTTTTGCTACTAGCTCGATAACCATATCTACATTTATCTCATCCTGATGTGAGATTTCGACTAATTGGCAATACAGATCCAATCGTGAAATTACCACATCGGCAAATTCTGCTCTGGTTATATAAATCCCTAAGTCGCGTAACGCAAAAATAGCTGAATCGTGCCATCCATTATTAGTTCTTATTTCACTTGATTCTGAAACAAGCATTTTAAATGGTTCTTTAATCGGTTTAATTAATGAAGCGGGTCTTAGTATATGCATTTTGTAAACCTATGACTGTAATATAGAAAAGTGTTATTTACAACTTGTATTGTATACAATGCATCGGAATTAAGATTCCCGATTAGGGTAGTCTTAGTATCTTAATTATACTTCCTCTACAGAAGAGCCCCGCAAATTGGTATTAATCAGTTTAAGATCCTTATGCAACCTTGAAAAATGCTTAATGAATAATTCAAAGCAATCATTAATTTCCTTTCGTTTTGAAATTATAAAATTATCTTGGAAAGTTACGACTGTTAGCAGAAATTGTAAACTAATAATAGAAAAAATTATTGCTGATAAATATAACCTAATATTATCAATATCATCATGAAAAAATAGCGTTATTATTACTATTCTTAGAAAATAGTCAGAAATAGAGTTAAGTTGATCTAATCTCTTTTGAATTTTGCAATTTATGCTTTCTTTCGCATAGTCATCGACAATTCTCGTCTCAAGTGAAATCTGCAATTTATGCAAATTTTTCTGGTAATTGTTTATCTTATTTTCAATTCCATTAAGAAACTCTTCTGAAAGCTGATTATTAAGAATTAGCTCGTCAGTTAATTTATCTACTTCTTTAAGTATCAGGTTCAAGTTGCTAATTTCCTGCTTCAATTCAGCTAGCTTTTCAGCGCCATGTGAAGATAGAATATTTATTAAATAGCTGTCTAGATCAATTTTTTTATATTTCCCTCCCAAAATAGTTTTAATGTATTTCATGCGGTTTAATATGTCGTCCTTAATTTTTTTTGATACCAATTTTGTAGCTGCATTTTGGCGCAGATCGTAAGGTAGAATTGCGGATGAGCTATTACCCTGTAGCTGCGAATCTGAAACCGATCCGAAGTAAAAATGTATATTTGTAGTGGCCCCACTATTTGTACTTAGAGTTTTTGGAGGGCTTAGCTGTGGCCATGATGTGGTTCTTATCATTAAATTTCCCCATAATTAGCAAGTAACAAAATGTAAAATATATTTGATTTGGCAAGTAGAGATATTAAATTAAATCTTGAAGCCCAGCTAAACAAAGCTCTACCTTATGTGCTACTTCATCTATGCTGTTTCTTAATTTACTGCGTATATGATATGGTGCATTACAGCCTTTAAATATGAGATTAGTAATTGTTGCCATTACACCAGTTACTGTTGAAATTAAAAAAAACTTATCAATAGTTTCATTGCTGGGAATGTTATACAATATTAGACCGGCAGATACGGCTACGACCGCCGATAGTTGGGAGCTTGCCCCTTCCTGATTCAGGATTCTAATCTCAAGTAATTTGTAGTTAATTTGTCTAAGTTCACGACTAAAATCAAGAAATACGCTTCCATTAATCTTAGGATTAGCTTCATAAGTATGTTGAAGTTCTATATTTGAAATAGCAAGATCACCTGCTTGAAAGTGATGCCCCAATCTACGTTCTGGACTCCTGCAAGCCAGACCTTTTGTAAAAACATTAGCAACCTGCATTTAATTACCCCCTTGTTACACAACCGCCTAAATTTCGCTATTATCCTTATCCGTTTAGAAGATTATCTAAAAAGAAATTGATATAAATAAGCATGATACGCGCTATATTAAGGCTAGCCTAGATTTAGCTTCATACCTATTTTGGGTAGTATCGTTAACTTTAAGTAGTTACCACCTATTAAAGGAAACTCCCAAACCGAAGATTATTTAGAATTTTGGGATCATAACAAGTTAATTTATTTAATTACTTAATGTATTTAAAGTACCATTTTATACTTAAACTTTATCAACCAAGGGAGAATATCAAATGATTTATTTCGGAATGCCGCTGCCGCAACCTCAATCAATATACACTCATGAGCAAACTTTTGAAGACCCCAATAGTGAATTAAGAGAATGTATTGAAGATATAGCCCAAATTAGAGACGTTAGCCAAACAACTTCTCTAATTAATGTATTTTTAGCAAAGTTTTTTAACTCTGATGTTACGATAGAATCGTCACGCAAATCAGCCGGGATTATTAAAAATATTGAGTTAAAGAAGAATAGCTGGTTTTCTTGCTTGCAAAATCCAAAACTAAACCAGCTAGGTACTTTTATATTATTCGCACTATGCCTTAAACATGCTCAATTCACCGAAGCTCGACCAGAAACTGTAACGGCCGGACAAAAACTTAATTTAATAAATTCAACTTTAGCCCGCAATGAATTTAACACTTTTCATGAGCATTTTAATAATTTAAACGAAATACTAGATATAAGAAAACTTGAAGGTTGTAAAATTACTGAAAAACTCCCAAAACCCTACTTTTCTATAAATTCAGGCTCATTAAAATTTGATATACCGTGGAGCGCCAGCTAAATTCAATAATCCATTTAAAAAGTAAGTCTGCAGGAGTTTTAATATAGTTTCACCCAGATACTTCTGCAGCCCGATTAAATTCAAAGTTAGTTTAAGCAGCATAACTAAAATAGAATACCAAACCGAATACCAACTGTATTCATGATATTATCATTGTTAATAATATTTGAAGAATTAACATTTATTAAAGGGTAATAAACATTCGGCGGGTTAGCATTTCCAGCAAATTTACTCGAAAACTGATAATACCCTTCAAGGGTTAACCGGCTGGCCAAATTGTATTGTAAAGAAGGGGAAATATTAAAAATGTAATTAGTAAAATCCATATGCCCCAATGTATCTGGCGTATTCGGAATGACCGATTTATGCACTGAATAGCTAACCGCCATGTCTAAACCAAACTTTAATATTTTATCAATAAGAATAAATTCGTTATTTACACCAAATTTTAAGTTGTAAGATGGGTTTTCAAAAATAAATTGCTGCATACTATTTTGATTATATGCAATTAATAAATTATTGTACGTAAATCCCCAATAAGGGATAATATTAAAATTATTAACGTTAAAGGCGTAGCCAACTGCAAACCCAAAACTCGAACCAGATTTATTTTGATATAAATTAGACAACCCTTGATTATTATTATTGAAATCATATTCCACTAGAGCATCTGCATGCACATCTAGCCATAGATTATTATCAAATAATGCTACTGCATTTAACTCTGCGCTTGTTAAAGATGCACTATCTTGAATTAAAGTTTGTTCATAACCAATAGTAACATTATTATCAAAATATTGAAATGGATTTTTTGAATAATCAGCAAAAGCGAGTAGAGGTAAATTTATTAGAATGGTAATAATTACTTTGTTTGCTACCAACAAATGCCTCATAATTATACTTTAACCTCTTAGAGTAATCGCTGCTGTCACGCAATATTTTAATATTCATTTATTTAAAGGAAATTTGATAGATCCTAACCGCTGGCGGGATTTTAATAGTTACGATTAATTTATAGTACCTGCATTTATTGTAGTCTCTCCGCCCTTAAAAAATAGAATGGCACAGCCTAGGAACAAAAGCCAAGAGCCACGTTGCGCAAGCTGGGTATTAACTTGCAGGTAGTACCACCTAAATAAGGAATAATTAAAACCATGTAAGAGGTCATAATATTTGGTTGAAGTAGTTTAACTTACAATGCCGAACACTTTTTAACTGCTACTATGAGCATTAACTAATTTTTACATGATTTATTACTATACAATAAATAATAGTGTCCGGTAGTAGATATTTAACTACACTTTTACCACGATTAAAAAATTTAGAATAACTTAGTGAAATACAAAAACAATAGTGCCAATGTAGATAATTTTTTAAGAGGATCCAGAACTAGTGACCCCAGTAAAGCGACCCGTAACTACAATGCAAATGGATTCAAACGATAAATTAGCAACCCTTGCTGCATCAGATTTCTATGATTATGGGATAAGGGAGCAAATACAATCCACTTATGACGAAATCCTATCAAGTACCACACAATGGTATCAGTTATATAAAGAAAAGCTAAAAGAACATTGCCAACTTAAAGATAAAATGAGCAGTTATACAAATATGAAGCCTTCTATTGGTGCAATTATTGGTACAATTAAGTATTTAATCAAATTGATACAAGAACAGGTTAACCAAGATTTCAAATCTTATTTTGTTAATCTCCACATCCCTAAAACTATTAATCAAGACCTTTTGCATCATTTGCAAAATAACAGAATAATCGACGAAATGCTTCAGATAATTTGCTCATCCGAAAGATCATCTTCAAATAGTCGGAGACGGCCAGACTTTAGTACCGAATATTCGATAGCTGCTAAAGAATTAATTGAAAAGATTGATAAACTCGAGATTTATAAAATTAGCACTAATAGGTGGAACGATAAAATCGAATATCGTTATAATGAGAAGTTACTTTTTCGCCACCCAAAAAAAGTCATTGTAGAAGAAAGTAAATTGGGAGAAGGAGCCTGCGGCGTAGTCAAGATTCAAGACACTGTTGATAAAAATTTCTTCTATGTTAAAAAAAGCATCTTCCCTGATTCTATTACCAGGATCCTAATAGAGCCAGAGTCGATTAAGAAACTAGCAGATATAAGGGCAAAATTTTCACAAGAAAAACTAGGCTTGCTCCTAGTTCCGGTTGCAAAATATTCTTTTAAAAATAATGCGTATAGGCTTATTAGTGAATATGGCGGAAACGCAATTTTTGATATTCAAGGCCCGCTTCATGAAACTATTCCCTCACGAGCTGTATATGAACTAGCTGCACAAATCGATAAAATGCATTCATTAAATATATTTCATCGTGACATCAAACCTGAAAATATTGGATTTTTAGACAATAGGTTATATCTTTTTGACTGGGATTTCTCTATCATTGAAGGACCATGCGGAACAATAGACTACATCCCGTTGCCTATTTTAGATAAAATAAAATATGGCCGATACAATATTGATTATAAAAACTATAATAGCAACCAAGTGCCTGATCTTAGCAATTTAGAAAAAAAACTTGTTGACCAATACGGCTTTTTATTAAGTTTTTGCCGAAAAGAAGCGCCCTTGAAAGCTCGGAGGGATAACTATTATAATAGAGAATTTGCTTATATAGACATAACTAAAGAGTCTGATATAAAGCAATTACTCAGCACTTATATAGTCGAAGATAAAGTACAAGAAGTTTTTGAATTTCTAGTATCATGCTTCAAAAAGCGAAATCCTAAAACATTAACTGCTTTAGCACCATACTTCAAACAACATTAGCTAATTTAATTAAATGATTACGAAAAAGTGTAGACAGGCGTAATCCACCCAAAACAGTACACTCAAAGAGTAAGTTTTGACTTAAAATTATACATGTCAGCAAAAAAGATTAAGCTTTATTAACAACTTTAACTAAAATATCTAAGAATCATTATAAATAATGCATTCAAAAGATTAAGACCGATTAGTTAAAGTTGTTAATTAAGCATTATTCAAATATCTAATTTTTCTGAAAAACTATGATAACCTCATCAAACTCACTAAAAATAATCAAACAAGATTATCCATTACAACAATCTTCGTCTAACCACCTGCTTAACCAGGAGTTACTAGTAGTTTATCTTTCTATTTACGAAAAATTAAAAGACTTTGACATTATAGATACTTTTAATCAAGAGGATATTGATCATAATGCTGTTAAGCAGTTGTTAAAAGTATTAGCAAGCTTATTAAATTCAAGGGATGAAAATAATTTTACGGAATTAGACCAGAAATTTAAAGATATCGCTGACATAGTATGTTTATTTGTGAATTTAGTACATGAAAATTTCGCCGTCTTAAACTTTAGCATAACAGAAAAAGAGGCAATAGCTGAAGTAATACAGAATCTTGGAATGGTACATCAGAAATTAGGCATGAAGCATGAAGCATATTCATATTACCTTGAAAGCGCAAGATTATTGGAGTCGAGTGCTAGTTATTCTAAAGCGGTTGCTCTGTACCAGAAAGCAGAGGAAAATGTTTCCGAAATAAATAATTTCCACTTTAAAGACCACCTGAAACAATTATGCAAATTATACTCTCTTCTATTACAAGCCAAGCATACCCCTCTGCGATTTAAAGCTATTAAAAATGAATTTATCAGCTTATTCCAGGATATCGTAATTGATCTTTTCAGATACATAAACATGTATAAAGACGTTAATGATTTAGCAGTTTTTTTAAAGCATTCTAAATACTTTTTTGAAAAATTTAATGATCCCATATTAGAGTTTAGCAAACTATATGAATGGCTTGATGCATATGTACAATCAGGGCATCAATCTGAAAATAAAACACAACTTTTTCTACTCCTGAAAAAACATTATAATGAGATTTTAATTCCTGCTTTAACAAAGCAAAAATCCACATTTAGAGAAGATCAACTTCTTGAAATAATCTTGAACCAAATTGATGCAAGCTCATCAATTTTGGATATAATAAAAGATTGGAATATAATTTTAAAAAATAATATATTTCCTGAACATTTAAAAACATCAATGGCGTCATTAGTTAATAACTGTAATTTTATAGAATTTTTAATTACTGTAAAGTTAGATTATAGCTGCGATAGGATTGATAACATGATTTTAAATCTTGCGGCAATCTTTAATAAAGGTAATTATATTAATAAACAGATCCAGAAGATTGCATTACACGAGCAAAGTCTCAGTCAGTCATATCAAATTGTAAATAGTTATCAAAAAAATGCTTTTTTACAAATTATGAAAAAAAATATTCCTCAGTCGCTTCAACTAATTTCTGAAAGCATGAGAATCATCATGAAATCTACAATTGGCAAATTTAGTTTAGAATATTTCAAAAGATTATTCTTATTTCAATTGTACCTTACTTTAAGAAATAACTCTTGTACTATATCCATTGACTTAGTACAAAATTTCCGAATTATAACCGAGCTAAATACTTATTTGAGCCCCAAAGATTTAGAGTTTCTGGAAGAAAAATCTATGCAATTAGCGTTACACTTTGAGAACGAGAATAATGCTAATCAGGCTTCTATCTGTTATTATTTAGCATTTAGATTCAATCCAAATAATCAAACAGCATTTGATAAATATATTTATTTAATGGAAATTAAGCAAAAGTAAGCTCTAAAAACATAATTAAATCAAAAAAACATTGAGTCTAACCATCTTAGAAGCGTTTAAGCTAATTATGAAAAGTATTTCGCTGATAGATGGGACCACAATCCCAACTCCAGTAGATTTTTAAATGTTAACACAGAAAAATATTTTTAACATTTCAAATTCCAAACACTATCAATTGAATATTTTTGAAATGGAGGTAGCAATAACTTAAACATTTCTGCTTCAATACATTGGCCTATCAGTAAATTACCATGTATATGTTTAATGGCGGCTAACTCATGATTATCAATTTTGTTTTCTCCCCTTAACATTATATACTCTAAACAAAATTCTGCAAGCTCATAAAATATCTTATTTGCTTGATTTACATCTTCTGCTTGATTATTTGCAGGAGGGGCATTTCTCCTTTTTTCTATATGATAGCCTAATATACCTCGTTTAGCAAGTTGGCCGCAAGCATAGGCGAGTTTCAACGAATCTTCATAGCTGGATTTATCAATGAAACCTTTAACGCTATCTAATAGTTTTACCTGTAGCGACTTATTATATAAAAGATTGATTTGGTCCTTCACTTCTGCATCTTCTTCAGGTAATGCTGAACATTTTATAGAGTCCCCACCTTTTATAATAACCAGTTTAATTAACCCTCTAAGCTTTTTAACCAGTTCATTTTCTAAATAAAATTCTGAAATAATATCTATCAGGTCTTCAACTACAAACTTTAATACCCTACCAGACAGGTAGTTATCATATCTCATCTCATGAAACCGTACAAATTGTTGCATCCACATTGGTAATTTATTAAAATCATTGTGTGTTTCACTAAGCTCTATCAAGGTTGGATAACTGCCGTCTTGTATCTTTTTAAGATTAAAAACTTTAAAACAGTTTTTATCTAACAACATAAATGTACTTTTTTCACTTTGCTTGAAACTAAAATCTAAAACATTTTTTTTAAACTCTTCTTGAGTAAAAGAATATGTATCGTTATTTGAATTAATACTACAAACGATTAATAAATTAGGACCATCATTATAAGTTATACCATAAGTACCAAACCCCGTAAAACAATAATCCAAGTTCAAACCCTCAAGTTTAGCAGGAGGTTCTTTTAATTGATTAAAATCATAAAATACTTGCCCAAACAAGTGGGAACATTTTTGTATATGATTTTTATAAATACCTTCTGGATTTATCAGCCAATGCGAGACAGTATCTTCAAAATAAAATTTCTTATGGTAAATTAATATTAGCTCTCTGTAATTTTTCTCTTCGTCAAACAACATATTTATAAAAAAATGTTTTAGTCGCTTTTTATTTGCTTCGTTAAGATTATCCAGATCGATTATTTTGTCTTCAACTACACCGAGAAACCAGTTCCTAATGAGTGGAAAATTCATAAAACTACTAACAATCTTAACAAACTTATTGAGCAAGTATGGTGTTTTCAAAATTGTTTGATTTCTAATGGCCGCTTGTGCGATAAGCATAATTTGAAGAATCTCTTTAATATCACAATTGTCCAATAAATTAAGAAGTAACTCTATGAATAAACAGTTATTATTATGGCTTGAAAAGGCAAATAATTGAATAGCTGTTGAAATAAACTCAATTTCGACAATTTTCCTGATGAATTGCCAATTATTAAATTTTAATAAGTCAAACTTGTCATTATTATTAAGTCTGTAGCTTCGAATTAGGCTATTTAAATATAATTCCTTCTCTTTTATTTTAGAATATCCAAAAGTTATGTCAATAATTTTATCGAGTTTAGGGTGATTATCAAAAAGCCTACTAAATATTGCAGCAATCAGAAAGTTATGGAAGTCAGCAAATCTACCTTGTATACAATTAACCGAATCTGATTCATCTTTCTTTACCTCTGGCTCATTTAACATTTGAAGCAAATCTAAATAATTTTTCTTCATCACTGGGTCATTTAGCATTTGAAACATATACATAGTCTTTAGCTTGTATAATATCGCATCATTTCCCATCATATTTATAAAGTCAGTATAATCGCTAGTTTGATTAAAAACCAGTTTATTTTTATTATCTTCCACTTGCAATAGCATTATAGAAATAAAGTCATCAATCAACCTGCTTAATTCTAAATTCGATTTTTCCTTATCAAATGAATAAGCGTAGAGAGCACAATAGAGGTAAATTGCTGAATTTTTATCTAGTCTCATTAATTTCTTATCTACCAGGATAAAACCAAATTCATTCTTGGCAAAGCCTAAAGGGCTAACACTAGATGAATCCATAGAAGATGTTTTGTGCTGTGTAGCCATCCTATGTGATATTTTACTCAAATGAGAATTATTCATACCATCATTCCTTAAAATGTATATAAATCTTTGCTAAGGTTCTCCCGAAGATGGATTACCTCGGCAGCTGCTAAGATAACTTCAAAACTCTCATCGCTTTGAATAAGCAACTGTAATTCTTGGTTAGATAACCTTGCTAATAAATTTTTGAGATTACTATCTGTAAAACTAAGCTGATCAAAAGAGAAAAATTCATCCATCCGTTTTCTTACACGCTGTTTGAGAAACTCAAAATTAGCTAATTGACTTTTAGCATTGCTGTTAAAAATCTCCTCTAAATTGATGGTATTACCATAATCTTCAGAGAACAAATTGAGACTTAAGGAAAATAATAGAGTATTAGCTTCATGCGCTAAATTATCAAAAAGCTGTGAATTAACAGAGCTTAGATTAACTTTACTTGTAAACCTTGTAAACTGGGCAGTAATGACTGCATCTATAATATCTAGCTTAGGAGTAGCTGTATTAGAAAAGCTCAGCCTGCTTTTCGTGTTAGAGTCTTCTGCCAAAATAACTAAATCTTTAAACTTATCTGGGTAAAATTTACGAAATATATGCAATATCTCAAAATTAAAATGAAAATTTTTATGTTTCATAGTATCTAGTTCATTGCAATAGGATAAAATTTTGCAATAATCATTTAATAACTGTGGGTCTGATTTTCTTTCAAGTATTATTTGCTTTAGTTCTTCTCTGACTTTTTTAACAGAATCTTTTAAATGATTATAAACTGCACCAACCAAATACAATCTAAATTTAGTAGAATCAATCTTATCGTTTGATTCAGAAAGTTTCAATAAAAAATCATATACTTTGCTTCTATCAAGGTTTATAGAAACTAAAAACCCAATAACAGCTCCAGCAGAAACACCCAAGACTTTTTCCAGCTTATCTAGTACTCCAAATGTTTTAAGATAATCTATTAGGGGCGCATAGATATATAAGTTGTCATTATTGATTGCAGTAAATAAGACAAATTTTTTATTAACATTATTTAGGTTAAGCTGCCAAATTGGTTGATCCTGAGAACTTAGTACAGGTGATATAAATATATTCTGTGGTATTGGCCGCTGTCTCAAGAAATACGAATTAAAACAATCCTCATATTTTTGCGCTGATTGTACAGATTTAACACTTTGCCAATTTAATTTTCCAAAGTATCCCAATTTACTCGTATATAAAATTAACCGGTTACTTGTATCAGCGTTTAAATAATAATGATATTGCCCTTCTGAAGACTCCTTGAAAAAATAACCGTTTATGCTCAAAAACAAATCCATATCTTCTTTGCTAATCCAATAATTATTTTTTGCTAACTCTTTTTCATGTCTAGCAATTAAGCACTCTGGACTTAAGGAGTTACCATAAAGACTTTTAATATGATCGAGATACGAAACTTCAAGATCAAAAATTAAATTAGTTATAATCATCAATTTTTCAAAGGTTTCTTCTTGAAAGAATTTCCCCAAAAGATTTTCATCAAGGCAACTTAATAGTTTATCTTCGCCATGAAGTAAAAATAGGAGCCTCAGTTTATCTTTTATCAATTTATCTATTATTTTTTCTAATGGGCTCTCAAGTATAACTTCTGTATTTGGCGGTACCTCATCACCAAAAGCTTCAATTAATAACTTAATAACTTTCTCACTCCTAACTTCAGGCGTTTCAGCAGAAGAAGCAGATAAATAGCACAGCCCCTGTAAAAACTTTAAAAACAAATTTAATCGGTCAATTATTGTTTTAGCGAATTCTCGCCGGGAAATAGAAAAGCCTAGTTCATGTAGAGCTATAATTGCAGAATCACTGTTGGCAAGAGTCTTTTTTACAACATGAAGCTCAGCTACTTCTCCTATTAGCCGCTTATCTTCTGCATTATTATTATGTGTATGATATAGATTCGCCTTGTAATTTGATTTACATCCAACCTGCATATTGAAACTGATTCCTAGGAAATACTTTACTTAGAATGATGTGTTTTCATGTATCACTCGCTTTTGGTAAAATTTAGTTCACTTAACGCGAGTCTACGTTTTTTGCTAACCGTTTTTGATAGAAGAAACTTGTCGATTTGGTCCATAAATAGTTTTTACGCACCTAATCAAAGCATTTTATATTGAATGTGGCATGTTTTTATCTTTTCTTAAATAAAAATGTAAGCTTGAATAAGTCTTTGCAATTTTAAACTATATACAAATACATTAGAATCCTATAATGGGTGGTTGTACCATGCCACCCAGATTAGGATTTTTTTAGTCATAGAAAAAAGTAGAATATCAAAAACAGAAAATGCATTAATCGTAGATATAACAGTCAAATTTAAGGATAACAAATGAATGTAGGTAGCCTGAATCACAAACGGATATTATCTCAACCGAATTGCCAACTTTATTCTTTCGGCAGTAACGACGATAAGACAAAATTTCATGAGTCATTTGAATTGGATACTACACAAAACAATCAGACATTAACGCCAAAACAACTGCAACAATCTAAACTTTCGAATTCATTTAAAGCTCCTAGAGAATACCTAGAAAAATTAGCTCAAAACCAACCCTTCCGCAAACCTATACTGCCTCGGGAGAAAGTTAACCTATTTGAAGTAAGGTTTAATACGGTAAAAGATTTAGTACAAGAATTAATTAAATTAAACTACGTTGAAAACAATTCATTTGTCACTATAGGGGGGATTTATGGCAAAATAGCCTGTGAGTTTTTGCTCTTAGCAGAAAATACAAAAGAAATAACAGCTGAATTGGAAAACCCATTAAAAGAACTACTTGAAGAGCATTTAAACAATATCATAGAATTACATGAGACAAAAAAAGGTGAATTAAAAGAGACAAAAATAGATGAAAAATGTAAGTTTTTACTCGATATACTCCGCCCAACTCAAGATAAAAATATAACCAAACACCTGTCTGTAAACAAACATCTTTTACATTTAGTAGCTGAAATAATTTCATTTCCAAAAACATTCAATCTAAGTATAGATTCAAACAACTATGAATTATTTATAAAATACGCAGACATTGCAGTAAAGCATGCTGAGACCACAGCTAAAAACAACAATATTTCTGCAAACACTTACAGAATTAGAACAAAACCAGCTATTACCCGAGCACAATACTGTGAAATTAACAATAATTTAGCTCTAAAAGAAGCGATTCTTAATGTTACTTATCATCAGAACCTTGCGGTTCATTATTATTTTTTAGCAGCGATATTCAAATATGAAATGGAAGACTATACTTTAGCTGCTGAACTAAATTCGAAAGCATTTAACTTATGCTTGAGTTACGGTAATTACGTACGTTCAGCAGAAGTAGAAACTGCGTTAGTTAAAACACGTTTAAAAATCAATGCAAAGTTAGAAGAGGAAAATAAAAGAAAAGTATTAATAGAATTAATTGAAAAAACATACGAACAATAAGTAGTTAAGAGCCTAAAACTATAAGCCCAGCTAGAATAAACATTACTGGGCTTGAAACGCAGAGACATCAAGCTAAACCAACTTGCGCTATTAAAGGACTATTTTGGCGTAGCAAACCAAAAAGCATTAATTTTATTAGCAAAAGCGATATCCATTTCACAAGCTAAACTATGAAATGGGTCTCGAACTACAATTAGTTTAGTTTCGATTATACTATCAATTACTACGATATGACCGTCTACATCAGCAATTACTGAACCATATTTTGACAAAATTAATTCTAGAGAATCTACTCGACTCATTACTTCATGATATATTTTATAATTTGGCAATAACTTGATCAAATGGGAAGTAATTTGATTATAACTTAACCCTATATCACATTGTTCTAGTAATTTTTCTTTATTTATACTCTTTCCCAAAGCAAACATATTAATGCAGGCGAAAGCACAACTACGCATAAATTCTTGAGGTATAAAATACTCTTTATATTTATTAGCCTGTATATACTCAAATACATAATTATTTTCAATTATTTCAGGGAAAAGCTGTTTGAGATTGGTAGTGTCAAAAAAACCAATTGCTAAATTAACATTTGGTTGTGGTTTTTTATCATCTAATACAATTTGAGGCATAAATCTAATATTTTTAATTAAGTCACTCGGAAGATAATTCTCATTATTAGCAATATTTTTTAAAAGTGATTTACCAATAAAAATTGTTTGATGATTTATATTTTCACGAATAATGGTACCTGAATCTAATGGCATCCTATATAAATTACTAGTCACTGTATCAAATACCATATAGTCAGTTTCGAAATTGAAATCAGATAAATCAGTTAGTGCAGGTTGAAAGTTGATTAAGCGCTGTGAACGAAAAATATAATATCTCTCATTGATTAGAGTAAGTTGATTTTTTGATTTTTCAATCCAATCTAGTATTTTAAGATTAGGCTTTCTGTTAATTGGGGAATTAACCGATTTACTAGGAATAAAACATTTAGGTGGAATTAAACCACTATTTTCGTTATTACATTGTTTAAATCTAACTGTTTTACTTAGTTTTGTACGTTCTGTTTTCATAGTTTTATTTTCGTGTAAGAGTTATTTATCCGTTATTTGTCCAAATTATGCTTTTTTTCAAAATTTAGTTTTTGACTGGTCGATAAAGCATTGCCATAAATTTCATTTCAGAAGCACTACTCCAGCCAGTGCTAGAATTTGCGAAACATTCACTTGCTTGCATATAAGCCTGAGAAGCGGAATCTAATTCTACGAAATTTATATTATCAAATATATTACAAACATCATTAATCAAAGAAGACGCTAAGTTATAAATACTTTCTCTATCAAATTTTTCTTCAGTAACCTTGCCAATTTCTTGCAGAAATAATTCTGTTAATTTCATATTTTCGGTAAGCCATCTTTTTCTATTTAAAGATGACCTATCAGTATAGTAATTTAATAAAAGGCTAGTTTTCGCCTCTACGAAATCAGTGAATAAGTAAGCATATCTTCTTTTTAAGGCTAAACTTACGAAATCTAACTGTATTAAGTTAATCTTCGAACTAATTTTATTCCTTAATTCTTTGTCTATCAATTTTTCTGCAGCTTTTTTATAAGCATTACCTGCACAATCATTGGAATAGCTCAAGAGTGAATTCTTACTCCATTTATTATTATAAATTTTGTAAAAAGCTATCGCCAAGTTTTTATATTGGTTGCCAAGCACGATACTATCGTCAGCAGTATCCGGATTTATTAACTCAGAAATTTTTTTGGCAGTCTGCATAAATTTCACAGTTATACCTTCTAAATTAGCAGCATCTGCACCAAGCTTGCTAAGATTAAAACAAGCTACTAAAAGAGTATCAATTGATTTTATTCTTAATGAAAATTTTTCTAGGTTTAAGAAAGCGAGGCTTGCTTTTAAGAAAATATTTATTCCCTTTTCAGTTGAAGCCAAAGAATATATTTCTGCTGCAAGTTTAAGATCATATGCTGCCTGTTTATTATTTAAGTTTTCATTAATTAACGCACTATCATAATAGGCATCGCCAGCTTTAATGTATTCCTTTTCGAGGAGAAAACTTTTCCCTGCTTCATTATAAATCTTACAAGCTTTTTCTTTTTCGTTTTTATTTGAAAAATTTAAAGCTGCTTTTTCATAGCTTTCTCCAGCTTGAAAATATCTTTTACCATGACTGTATGTTTCTCCAGACTTAAGGTAATACTGAGCAATTTTTTCTAGTTCTAGCGGTGCAACTCTTTCAAGAAATTCTGCAGCTAACCTATAATGGTTACCTGCTTCATTATATTTCATGGCCCGAATATAAGCTTCAGCAGAATTATACATAGAAATATGAGCTTGTTTGAAATCCATATTTTTTATATAGTTCTCTCCTGCTCTACTATATATTCTTGCAGCAAGATGAAATTTACCTTGATTATAATATTCTCTAGCATCGATAATTTCATGGCTTATGCTATTATTCCTTTTTTCAGCTTGGATGCGTAAATCCTCACTTGAACTGCAGGAAGTGCTACCCATGTGAATACTTGGGTTCAACTGATCTTTGTCTAATCGTTCATTTTTACAAAATGAATCAAGAATTAACTCTAAATGTTTTAGCTTAGCTTTACCTTCTGTGCAGATGGTTGATAAGCTTTTATTATGAGTATAGCCTGCAGAATCAGGATGCTCGAAATATATCGAAAAGACTTGACGTGTAGCCAAATCCAGCTTTAAATCTACATTAAGGATTTTATTTAGCTCTTTCGGGGCAACAGTATCAGCACTAATTATAAAGTTAATAATAGTCATTACATCTAGAATATTATCAGTCCCGCGTTGACTAGCTAAATATTTATTTGCTGCTTTAATGAAATCTAAAAATTTCTTTTTGTCATGTAGATTTAGAAGCTTTAAACAAACATCACCTTGGTAGCAATTATTTACTTTAGCAAAACAGGACTTTGCTTCACTTTTAAAATAAGCTGTTTTAATACGAAAAGGTAAATTTGGTGAAATCATTTTAGGTGATTATTTATGCTTCATCTAAATTTTCTGATGGTTTTATAATTGATTTCATTGTAACATATTGAATAAATACCTGATTCTTAAAACTTGCAAATCTATTAATTGGATAACTTAAAAATCTTACTAAAGCAGTACATGCAAACAAAGCAATCGTAATTAAAAATAATATTTTGGTATTTTGAAAAGCTTGCTTCTTAGCTATGGAATTAGCCATTAATTCATCCATTGCTTCATCAAATAAAACAACATCCTTTTGGGCAATTGCTCTCCCTAATGACTCCAACTGATCTACATTAGAATGAAACCCAAATTGTAAGATGCCGACACCTAGTGTTATTATTGAAGCGTAAAAAAATGCCAAAGTAGCATAACTAAGTATTTCTTTTGTATAACTAGCACACTCTGAATATTTAGTAACTGCAGTTTCTTCGGATAATCGATTCATTTTTTCAATAATTTGTTTATCCATCTCCCTAAATTCATTGCCTACAATTTCGTTCTCAACCACTTCTTGGATTAATTCAATAACATCTTCTTTTTCAGTTATTACTTTTTTATACTTACTGGAGGTGTACCGCATTACTAAATCGACAGCATTATTTAAAATTTTAGTTTCTTCCTTTATTAAAAATCCTTGCTCTTTAAAAAATTTATTCAATTTACTTGGATTTTCTGAGTTTACTCGGGAAGAGCTATTCTGAGTAGTCAAAACATTGTTAGGGATTTCTAGCATTTTTGTTCCTATAATTATTAATATCGAGTAATTTTATTATTTTAATCTGTCTAATATTTCCTATTTTAGGTAATTTCAGGTAATATTTAAAAATGAATTAATCGTTCTACGATGTTTGGAAGGAGAATTCGTAGTACCGCCTCCAATCATTGGCGACGTATTGAATCTACCTAGCATTCTATTGTCTGATTTTATACTTTGATTTCTTATTCTTTCAATTACCAAATTAGCAATATCCCTATATAGCATTCTCAATTCATTTTGAGTCTTAAGCTCACTTTCTAGCCTTTTAGTCAAATTATCTAATTTTATTCTAAATTCAGGGTACATAGAGCCTTTAAAAATTGAGTAAGCTGAGGCATAATCGTCAGTAACAACACTTAAAATATCGGCAATAACCATTCTGCGACAGCGTGTTTCATTGTCACCTCCAAAATACTGCTGTGCCGTTTTCCACACATCTCCCTCATTGAATATGTAATTGGTCATATTATTTATACTATAATTAGCTTTGGCATCAGCAAAGCTTACCTTGCCAAAATCAAAAACTTTTAACTCTCCAGTATCTGCAGAAATCTTGATATTTTTTCCATGCATATCCTCTTGAAATATTCCATTCAAATGTAAATGGAAGACAGCATTAAAAAAAAGATTAGTAACTTCAATAGCTTTATCAATTTTATTTTCATTACTATCTTTAGAATTTTTAACATCCGCTAAGTAATCGTGAAGTAATTTATATGTCTTATTCTTACTGTCTAATGCATGGTAATATCTTATTTGTAAATATTCATTATTCTTACTTAATTTATTACCTAACTCTGTATAACTTGTTAATAAATTAGAATTAACAATAGTGCTATCGAAAGTTAAGTTGTCAATCTTATACTGTAGACTCAATACTTTATCTAACATTTCATTGGTTGGGGCTTTCATAATTCGCAGTTTTTCAGCAATCCGGTCTTCATTACAGCCATCAGTTATGCTGCTGTTTGATCTATATAAAACAAAGCCTATAGGCGCATCTGTAGTATCATAGTTTTTTATCATGCAATTACTCTTATGCTCACCACCTTTAGCAATCAAATAAAAAAATGATTTATTTTTAGAATCTACAAATCTTATCCAATTTTTACTTTTAAGCTCTTTCAAGGATTTAATCTTATCTAGTAGCGCCTGGCTACTTTTAAAATCCTTTACTACTTCGCTAAGCAAATTATAATCAAAGCTGCATTTAATACTGACTTCTAGAGAAGTATTAATATGTTTAGCACATTGATCAATTTCTTTTTGTTGCAATGTTTCGATTTCTTTAATAAATTGGTCAGCATAGCTTACGAAGCCTTCATTATCATATTCATCCAGTAATTTTTCGTAGCACTTTTTAGTTGCCCCATTTAAATAATTCGAACTGTCGGCTTCTTCATGGCTTTTCAATATCCAATTAAGCCTACTACCGAAATATTCGAGCTTTCTTTTCTCTATATTACCAAACTTTTCATTGGTATTATTATTCCGATGACTTCCTATGTTTATAGTTATTTGTTTACTCATTTTCTTAATTCCATAGTACTGATTATGAAATAATTTAAAATATTAGCATCAAGCTTTTAATGTTAAAGGCTGCTTTACGCTTCGACTATTATTAATAATCCTGCTGGCTTGATTAATGACTAACTTTATATATCAGCTTAACAATAGTGAGTTAAACCTTACTAATTAAAAAGCATTGATAAATTTTCTATTTTATACTCAATTGGATTCTTCAAAAAGTTTTCAATTGATTGGCGTTTCGGTCCATAAATATTTAATCTTACTAGAAATTTCTTAATTTCATCTCTGCTAAATTTTCTGGTTGTTTCTTCCGGCAAAAACCTATGAAAGCAAATCATCATCACATTTAAGAACATATATTGATCTTGCTTTATAGCATATGGGTATATATCTTGCCGACTCTCCCCATTAGAATCTATCGCTAATTTAATCGGAAAATATTCTTTAGTCCCAGCCGGCTTTTTACCAAATGAACCAATTACCCCAAGAAAATCTAAGTCTGTTAAATAGATAGAACCCTCTTTGTAAAACATATTTTCTGGTTTTATATC
This sequence comes from uncultured Neisseria sp., assembly GCA_964386295.1. Taxonomy (GTDB): domain Bacteria; phylum Pseudomonadota; class Gammaproteobacteria; order Burkholderiales; family UBA11063; genus Aquella. The sequence goes on along the minus strand of CAYLRR010000010.1, from coordinate 41,049 downwards.
TCTAAATGCAAAATTTAGACTGTGAAATATATCAAGCTCTTTAGCGAAATTTTTAAAGTGTTTAAATTCAAATTTATACTTATTATTCATAAGTTCTGACATTAAATCATTTTCCCCAAGATTATGAGAAATAACAAAACTATTAGTAACAGGATGTTGTAGAACAATATATTTAATATCATTAGCTTTAAAAACAGAAAGAATTTCCCCTCTCTCTCTAGTCAGCTTTTGATGATCCTCATTTTCGTTCTTAACTAGCTGATCACTCGAATTTAACCCATAATTAGAATCAGCTATCATAGTGAGCCCTACTAATGGTTCGCTTGGCAATCCATGGGTTAAGATTTTATGACAGCCGGATTTAATGTCATCCTGGCACTTAAACTTTAGTACGCTTGGATGTTTTAGATATTTTTTTTCAAGAGGTATTGATTTATAGCCGACAATCTCACCATTAGTATTTCTGATTATTAAAAAATCGTTAAAATGGGATGGATGCAGTTGTCTGTATTGTCTATATTTTTTCTGAATAATCGTAGCTGCAGTATTATATTCTTCAATTAATTTACTTCTAACTCGTTCATCCGAAGCGTTATTAATCTTTTCCTCAAATGAGAATAAACTAGTTTTAATGGTTTTTTCTATACTCGCTTCATTTTTTTCTTTTTTTAAAAAGTATGCTTTTACATCAAACAATTTCTTATTAATTTTCATAATTTTACTTTAAATATGTTTATTTTTTGATTCACCCTTGCCAAAGCCAATCTACAGTTTTTCCCAAATATCTATTACCTTGTACTTTTTAAAAGGTTCTATTAATAACATTTTTGATTCTATATCAATGCAATAACCTTTTTCTAAATTAGACAAGATTGCTTCTAACGCCAAAAATTCCCTCATTGATTCAGAAAATCTTTTTTTTGCATTTTTTAAACTATGGAATGCTAGCAAATAGAATATGATATTTGCCGAATTAAGAAATTCTACATCCGCGTTTACTCTAGCAATATTTCTAATATCAATAAAATTTCCTGCTCGAGTTCTTCCGAATTCATAGCCTAAAACCCCTTTTTTGGCAATTTGTCCAAATAAATAACCAAGCTTTAATATATCTGCTGGTTCGGATAGTTGATTACAAAAATCATCTAATCTATTATTCAGCTCAATTTGCAGGTTCTCACTATAAAGATTATTTAACTTATCTACAACTACTACTAGCGCTGAAGATGCAATAAAAAACTCACCTTTATCCATAATGAGCTGCTTAATTATAATTTCCATGTCTTCGATCAGTAAAAATGTATCTGGATTATTTTTTTTAATTATAGTTATCAGATCATTTAACACAAAGTTTATTAAATTATTATATTTATAATTATCTATATTGAAGAGCTTAGCTTCTGCAGCTAAGCTTTGCAACCATATTGGTAAATCTTTAGTCGAAAGCTTGAAAGCTACTTCTATCAAAGTTGGGTAGTCATCTCTGGTATTTTTCAAATCATAAACCCTGATATTATCGATACACGTGTAGCGTAACAGACTGTTTTTATTTTCACCAAAGCACAACTCTCTGACACGATTTTCAAAATCTGACCGCGCCTCATCTGTAGACAACCCATTTCTGCTACAAACAATCAAGAATTTGGGTTCAGGATCATAAACTATCGAATAAGTACCGAACCCGGAAAAACAATACTCTAAATTAAGATTGCTTAATTTTGGTATATTGAATTTCGGCGAATCAAAGTCCTCAAAATGGTAGGCAAAAGAATACCCAAAAAAAGAATACCTTTCTGCCAAATGAGGTGGAATTAACCACGAAGTAAAGATACTTGGATCTTTCAAATGAAAAATAATGTAGTTTTTTATTGAAGTCATTAATTCTGCTTGATCGACTTGAAATTCCTGCCGCCTTAAACACCCAACTAAGGAAGCTTTTACAGAATCACTGAGTAAATCAGGATTTATATATTGCGTGCATAATCTTTTAATTAAATAACTATCACACTTACTGAGGTCAGATGGTCTTTCAAAATAGAATAATAGGGCTTCATCGATAATTGAGCTTTTTGTTTGAGTGTTAATTATAGCCGAAAAGATGTATTGAAATTGATCTGCCGTAAAATTCATTTGTGCCAACGAAGCAAGCGCTACTCTTAGAGCGCCAACTGACGTTTCAGATTTTTTTACTATATCAGCTATAAATCTCGTAAGTACATTACTCAACTGATGCTTCACGGCTAACTTCAGTAATAGCTCATTATATAAGAATAAGTTATTCTCACGATGTGCTATACATAGAGAATTGCTTAAATAAAGGAGATGAGTGTTTTGAAGCGAAGCGAGTTTAAATACACTTTTTATAATTTCTCCAAATTTAGAATGGCCATTAAATAATCCCTTACACAAACCATTTATTATAAAACCCATGAAATCTTTGTTAGCACCATTGATTGACTCTAAAACACCATGAAACCTCTCCCTAGCGGCACTCGCATAAATTAATGCATTGCAATAACCCATAATTTCTCTAACTATAGAAGGATGGTTAAAGCATTTTTGAAACTCCTGGTAATGGTTCTCTATTAATACACTGTGACACTCAGTTAAAACCCCACTAAGAACCACTTTAATGAACCAATTTAAACAATGATCTAACTCAGAACTTGTATTCCCAATTGCCAACACATTCATTGCAGACAAGGCATAATTAACGTATATCGCTTGCTCAGATGTTAAATTAATTTTTTTTGTATCAACGATATATTTTCCAAGAACTATTTTAATTCCAAGTCTAGACAAAACATTATTATTTTCACCACCTCGGCTTGGATGGATTTTATTAGTTATTTTTGGTATATTAATACCAGAATTAATATTCATTGAAAACCTCAAAAATGGCACTAACAATTACAGAAAGTTCAATCAATTGCTTTAGCACACGCTGTAGCTTTGGCCATTGGACCGCCATCTATAGAGCCATTTTTTTCACTATCACCAAATAAAATTGCAATTATTATTATAAGTGAAGCTATAATAATAATACTTACTTCTTCTTTTTTAAGCATTGTTTTTCCTTTTTAGAGATATTCTTCTAGATATCTGGTATTTATTTTTAATTTCGAAATTATATTATTTTTAGTAAGATTTACTTACCCCTTTTTAGGTAGTCAGTTTCAATGTTTATCAAATTATGAATAATAATTCGGGGACAACTAAGAAACATTTATGTACGCCAGGAGAAAACACAGCAAAGCCCCACCCAAAATAAGCAATTCCATTGCAGTTTTAAGTGATTAAATATTGGACTTTACTGTACTAATAATTTTAGTACATCAAATTTTATTCCTTGGAGGTCGAGATATGTTAAATGTAACAAGCTTTTATTATAGAACAATAAAAAACAAATGCAATTTGCCGACATTAAATCAGAAAGAATCTCGACGGGGCGCTTGTAGTGATTACTTAAACGACCCGCATAATGTTACAGATGCATATTCTGAAGTAAATGCTGAAGAACAAGTTTTCCATGCAAGATCAAGTTCTCCTCTAAACGGAAGCCCGTATTTCCAGAAACGTAACCTTTTTAATATTAAACTTAAATAGCTAGGTTCCAACAATCAGTTAGCGGATTTACTCTCTAATTCATAGAATATACAAAAGCCCTGCCAGTAAAACATTTTCGAGCAGGAATTAGCACTTCTCCTAATATGAAAACACAATTTTTCGCTTAACAAATTTTGACCGGCTCAATAATTAATTTTCATGTTAGCTGTAGAGCTAAATCTGGATATGAGATATTAGCTCTTCAACACATCTGTAACTAAACCCTAAAATGTTAACGATATCTTTCTTGCCTATTATGTAATAGCAAAAAGTAAAGATATAATAAAGGTATTAGCTTTCAATTTTTCAATTCAGCTATTTATTTTAGCCTTTACTTTTATATATCTAGTATTTTAAGATACACCTCTTCTATAAATTTTAAAAATTACTCATAGTGACATAGTTTAGGTGCTTTCTATAATTGTTAGTATAGGCTTCCAGCTTATTATATTCTTATAAAATATTTCTTCTTGGTTTTAATGAAGAGGCAATTAAATTTAACTGCGTAGGGCTTCTAAGCTGTATATGTTTTTTCCATAAATTATATTCTTGATTTTCTGTATCAAGTTCTTGAGCTTTAATGATATAGGTTAGCGCATTGTTATAATCAGAATTAAGAAATAATCTGCTTAAATGGTAATACACCTGTGCGTCTACCCTTTCGCCTTCAGATAGAGCAAGAAATTCCTTGAATAAGCGAAATTTCTGCTCATGGCTAACCGAAAACCTTTCAATACAAGTTAATATCCCGCATGAATCATCTATCAAGGCTTTTTCAAGAGTGGAGGTGATTGATGAAACTGCTTTAGGAGTTACTCCTAAATAATCTTCTTTTTTCATCTCTAAAAAGTAAGCTACAGACTTATCTAAGTCATAATTTAGCAGACATATTTTAATAATTTTACGATAAAGTGGGATAAGTTCACTTCTATCTTGAGTAACTTCTTGTTTAATTAATTCTATTTTAGTAGCTACTTGGTCAATTTTTTCCTTCAAACTTTCATTTCCTAAATTTTCTTTTATTTGAGCAGATAACTTTTTCAATTTCTCATCATCCATATCCCCATCATCTTTTCTATTACCTAGATACCGATAGAGGGTGGTTAAATCATCAATCACAGTACCAAGCGGCATACTGCCTAAGTAGACTTCAATTTGATTTTTTAGTTGATTTGTAGAATTATTAGTTTCCATTATAAACTTAGGAACTGATTTCTGTTTTAAAATGCTTATCTTATTGATCACCTTATTTATCCTTTACTTTAACAAAATGATTTACCAGAATTAGTAATTGAGTTTTGTTCAAATATTCCAGATTTAAGATTTTGTAATTATTCGTTGGCTATTTGTTGATAAACTGGTTAAGCCCGAGCATATCGCCAATTAATCATACTTTACACACAAAACCTTAAATCTTTCATAACTTACCTATTCCATTTACTCGTTCAGATTTATTGATATTCCGATAGAGATGTTTAAAGTCTGTACAACATCAATTAAAAATATGTGATGTACAATGGCATTCTAAAGCATTTTATAAGTAGGAAATTAACTTTTTTGGGTAACTGCTAAGCTACTTATTAACGATTTTAGTTTAACATCAACTTAAGATTATAAGAATAGCTTTGACGCTCACTTATTCTTATTTTTTTGCATGCACTATCCACAATTCCTTACTAGAATCATCTTTTGAATTGCAATCATTAGTATAACAGTCACTGCCTGTACCATCTTCTTTACCAATAACACACATATGTTTTTTCCCAGTGCTGATGATATACCCATCATTCACAGCGCCTCCACCAAGAGCAACTGTAAAATAGCAAGTATGGGTTCCGGTTTGATTTTTCCAAACAATTGCAGTAGTTAATGGAATAGCGCACTTGGCATCAGATCCGAAAGGACTACTCACCGTATAATTAAAATGAATTGAATAGATATCTTTTGTATTAATCATTGGATTGCGCGGAGGTAAGTACTCTGGAAAACTATAGCTTTTGGAGCTTACATTCCCATCACCACACTTTTCTTTAATCTGGTCGCTTGTAGGTGCTACATAAGTGAATACGGCACCAGTAAAGCCTTCAAAAATTACTTTTTGCGATACAGTTAATGAATCTCCAAAAGCGGCCTTAAAAAATAACGCCATTAAAAATAAAGCTATTCTAATTTGCAACTTCATATTTTTCCCTTTTTTATAAATAAATTTAAGTTATTATTAATATTAACAGCTGGTTATAAAACTATTTAACCTAAAGCATATAGCCCGCTATCACTTGCTATTATTAAACTATTATTAAATATTTGCAAAGCATTAATAGGCAAATTATTAGTATCTATCAATTTAAGACTAAAATGCTGACCTTTATCTGTGGACACCGCAATCTTACCGTTATCTAAGCCAACGTATATTACCCCAGCATAGACTAATATACATTTTACTTGTGTATTATCTAAATTATTGCTAAACTTAACCCATGTCTTTCCTAAGTCTGATGAAACATAAATACCACCATTCGTAGCCGCGTAGATAATTTCATCTACAACTACAGTTTGAAGAATTGGTTTATCATTCAAGTAATGAGACCAAGATGCTCCCCTATCAGCAGAAACTGATAGTCCTTGGTTTGTACTGACATAAACATTTTGGCTTTCTAAATACACATTATTGACTACATCCTGATTACCATATAATCCATTATTATGAGTAACACTTCGCCAAGTAGATCCTCCATTATTCGATATAGCAAGCCCTCCCGTATAAGTCCCTACATAGATATCACTACCCTTGGCAGCTACACTAGTAGCAATTCCTATTGCCAATCCATTAGTAGCGTCTTTATACATCCAGCTATTACCATTATCTTGAGATATTGCTAAACCGGCTACAGTCGCGACATAAAGATTTGAACCATCAATATAAGTACTATTTACATAATTACTATTTATGCCTGAAACTTGCCCGTTAAATTTAAATAATTTAGTATTTGATGTCGTATTGTCATACATATACATGCCACTCTCATATGACCCTACAAATAATATATTGCCTGAATGACTCAAAGAACTAAAAATATTCTGAATATTAAAATTAAATGCAGTTAGATATGAATAAGTTAAGTTATTATTGGTGCCAATAAGAATCAAAGAAGGATTCACAAAAATACTATTTGCTGGAGCTGTTAGTGACTTATTTGTCCAATTTTTTCCAAGATCTGTTGAAATTGAATAACCGCTATCTGTGGCGGCATAAATTGTGTTATTAATTATTGAAACGCCATGCACATTTCTTGAATCAAGGTTGGATTTAACATCAACCTTTACTAAACTATATAAATTATCTGTTGAAATTCCCACTCCATGATCAGTTGCAATTACTATTGTCTTACCGTCAGTTGCTACTCCATTTAAATAAGGGATAGTGCCGTCAGAGTCTACTACGCCTGTCAGCCGCCAATTTACACCTTTATCAGTTGAATAATATACTTCTGTGGTCCAGGTATCAACAAAAAATAGGTTTCCCCCCCAAACCATAAGGGATTTTGCGCGTACAACTTTTGGCATATCGATTGACTGCCAGGTCTTCCCTTCATCGTAAGACACAGAGAGAAAATTTGTTTTCACAATTGCGCTATAATATTCAAAGCTTGCTAAAGTATATAAAGCGCCGTCACTATAAACGATACTGTTGTAATAATGGTCATATTTTGTATCAAGTAGGGCCCATGTATTACCTCCATCATGCGAAACTTGTGGATATCCGCCTGCAATTACAAAAATTGAATTTCCATTTGCGGCTATACTAGTAATGTTATTTGACTTTAAGCCATTCACCATAGTTTTTTGTTCCCAGTCAGCCGCAATACGCTTTATAAATAGCCCCCCACTCTCACTTCCCGCATAAATAATCCCTGTTGAACTTTCTTGCAGTTCGGCTTGAATTTTTTGAGATTCAATAGCTGAAAATGTGTTAGCTTGGTTATTGAATTCCTGAGTTGAGGCCGTCGTTTCAACCTGTTTTGATATTTTACTACTGTCTACTTTTGTGTCTGTTGGATAATTTGCATTAGGGCTTCCACCACTATTACAAGCATTAAGTAATAGCATACTACCGAATGCAAAACAAGATAAAGCATTTCTAATATTCATATTTTTTTCCATAAAATAAAGTTTCATTACGGAAGCTATTATGCATTTCTTTTTTTTTAAAATATACCATCATTTTATGCAGTCGATTTTACATAAGCCAAAATTAGCATTTCGGGAATCAACGTGCGGTACGCCTACAAAAAATGCAGGTATAACTAACAGCAAATTACTGGCAAAATATTGCTGTATATATAAAGCAGCCTTAGTACAATCGAAGCATATTGTATTTTGTTAGTGGTGTTTGCTTTTATGCGCGTTACCTGAACTCTAAGCTATTAGCTTTTTAATAAATCAAAGAGAAGGTTTAAATTTGATTAATTGGCACAACTTCAGTGATCAAGATAAACTACAGCAAATTTTTTAAGAAAGATAAATGATTGCAAAACAGTTACAAAATTCCGGCAAACTTAACATTTAATAAAAGTTTTTCTGCACGGCTAAATCAACGAACTCGTAGTACTTTTAATTCTACTCCTGCTGGGAATACCTGCTTCACTGGTAACAAATATATTAAAACAAAAGACCAGGAAGTTTTTTTCAAAGTCGAAACAATAATTACTAAGTATAAAAATCTCTTATCATTAGACTCTAATTATCATCGCTGCCCTTCCGAGTTTAGATCCTTATTAAAAGAAATTGTTGCAATAGTAGCGGATTCAGCCAACCCGCTTTTGAAAAATCAAATAGCCACAGAGATAGTGGATTTAATCTACTATCTAGCAAGTAGAGGGCCGCAAAAGTCTGGAATATTTTGCAATATGACTCCCTATGATGAACTAGCTATCGTTATGTGCGGAGAATTAGTTATAGCTAAATATAGCGTAACAAGCGGTCGTTCTCTAAGAGATATATTAAATATCGATTATATTATGGAAAAATGTAATAAGGATGGTTATCTAAATTGGGCGGCAAATAGCATCAAAGGAAAAGATAGCAACAGGAAATTAAGCGATATTGCGCAAAGACATGGTGCTCCAGAATGGGGTATTATTTCGTTATTATCAAGTTACGGATTAATTACACAATGATTAGCAAAGTTACTCCTTAAAATATGATTTGTTTATTCGCTTTTTGAAGCCTGATGCAGAAAAATTAGCTAGTTTGCAGTTTATTTAATAAAAATAAAATGTGTCGATGCGACTAAATAGTTAGGGCAACTGTAATGAAAATCCAAAATATTAATCAATCTGAGCGCATAAGCGCGGTAAATCCATATAGCGGTACTAAAACGGTAGATACTAATTACCGTTTTAAAGAAAAATTTGAATTTTCTGAATTGCCATTCAATGACTTTAAACGCATGGATGATGAGTTATCTATTTCTCTCAAAAAAGTCTATCTTTCCTTGCTACAAGACATTTTATTAGATGGCTGCACTATAATTGGCAGAGGTGTATTAAAAAAAGGGGATCTGTATATTGAAGCGTCTTTTGTGCCATCGCTAGATGCAAAGCAGAAGCCTAAAATGTATTTACCTATTCCAGGTTTAGTTGAACCATTAGTAGCAGTGAACCATACTTTACCAGCTCAGCGCTGTCGAGTTTTAGAGCAATTAGCCGTTATTGTTGAAAAGCTTAGCAATTCTGTAAGTGTTATAGATTTTATCAAGCTAGTAGTTGTTACTGCACATGAATATGGCCACTATATCTCATTTATGCGTAATTGCCATACAAAAGAGTTAAGACAGGCACTTTCAATGTTTTACTCTCAATCTGTCTTTTATGGCAAAAAAGCTTTTTTTGCTTATCAAATTTTTAGTGAAGAATTGACGGCTTGGCGATATGCTAAAGATAAATTAAATCGTTACAACTTCACTGAGTTTCGATCTTTTGATGATATTAAATATAATAGCTTGCAAGCTTATTATAAAAAATTATATTTAGCCAAAGCCCCGCTTGAAATCTATAGCAGACTAGCTCTACTTGATATAGACTTAGCGAGGCTGCACGCCAATACTTAGTTTAGCCCCTAATTCTGATTTTTGAACCCACTTGCTTTATCCACTCAAAATGTTTGCCAGCACGATTTAGGATAAAGATAGTATTTGGTTGTGCTTCCAAATTCCGTAGGTCTTGTTTAGATAATTCTCCATTAATAATCAGATCGGCATTACAGTCGATAACTTTGAAAGTAAATCCACTTTCATTTTTCTGTTCCGGTGTAATGATTACTATATTAGTCTTTAACTCTTTTGCCAAAATTGGCGCAGCAATTTGGCTATCTAAATAACACCCAGAAGTAATAATATGATTAGACAGTCTTTCCGCTAGTTCAGAGATACTAGCTGCAGGTTTAAGTAAGTTTTCAGCATCATTATAGATGCTTATAATTGCTTGCCTAAATTCAAGAAAATTTTCATCATCGGTCTTAAATTCTGTTTTGAACTTATTATAGCTTCGTTTAAGGTACTCTTCAACTTTATTGGTTGTGAAAAGAATTCTTCTGTAAAGCGTTCCAGGATTACCTTTACTAACCGCATGAATTAGGCAATTATTCAATTCCCCACTTGTTTTTTGAATTATATATTTTGTTCCTGTAAAAAATGATATTATACTACCAGCAATGCTGTTATCACTTGTATTGCGAGCTAAATTTATGTTTTTCTTCTCATTAGTTTTACTTTTTTCAAAAGCTTTTTTGGTCTCTGAAAAATAGATTGGCCTTAACTCCTTAATCCGGTCTTTAATACCACTTAAAGCTTCTCTTATATTTTGCGGCTGCGCACCAAAAGGCTTAATAAAATCACAACTACCAAAAGCTTTCTCTAAGAAATCTATTTGCTTGGCTTTACTTGTAGATAGCTCATTAATACGTTCATCTATTATCTTCAAAAGCTCGCTTGCCGGCTTCCCATTTTGAGTTTCCTGATATAATCTAATACATATAAGTTCATCTTTGTCTTGTTTATAATCTTTGTTATTAGTTGTTAGTTTATTTCCTAGCGGTGAAATATTCATATATAATTTAGTCCCTATTATAATTTAATTTAGGCTGCCTAGCTCCAACCTATTCTCCGCATTATTAGATAGTTCTAATTTTATTCCAACTCCAATACTTGCTCATAATCAGGCAGCGTTATATAGCTTGGTATTGCTTCAGAGAGTGAAGAATTCTCTGTACCCGGCTTCTGAACAACAGGCATAAAAGTATCTTGAGCATTTACCGGAACAAGAGGAATAGTTGCTGATATTCTTCCTTCATGACTTAAAGTATATCTAACTTTTACTTCTGTTGCGCCAAATAGCCTTAACCGTGGCTTGATGGTTTTCCATCTAGGAATAATTGCTTCTCCACTAATAGTACCTGGCACATTATGGCTAACCAATTCTAGATAGCTCCGTGCGACTTGACAATGTTCAGGTAAAATAGGCATATTTGCACTTGAAGGATCTATTGCATGATTAGCGTTAAGAATTTCATTTCTCCAAAAAACAGCTAACTCATGTAAAATAAAATTTCGGTCAAACCCTTGGCGAACGCCGAACTCTTGAGGTGGAGTGCTATCAACTTGAGAATTTTCAAAATACCTTAATAGCCACTTGGCTTCATTTTTATTTAAACCGTTATATTTGAGATAATCCAATTTAAGCTGGTTATCTTTTAGTTTAAGCATCTCTAGTTCTCTCTGGATAACTTGACGTTGATTAGTGTTTGGCAGCCTTGCTTTTAGAATCGAGCTAATCCGCTTATTAATTACCTGGTTAATAAGCTTAGTAAAATCATAGTCACTTAAATCACTATTACGATTACGAAAATTTTGATGATATCTACGCTCATCAGACTGTACCATAACTATTTCTTCAGCAGCTATTGAACCATGACCTTTTAGCGGGTTTTGTTGAGTTATCCGTGTCATATTATTCCTAAATAAAAAGTTGTAGATTTATCTATAATAGGAGATTTTATGTTTTATTAGTTTTGCATTTCACCGCATTAATTTTTATTTAATTAGTACAAAAAATCAAATGAGAACTCAAATGAAAACTTGAAATAATTTATAAATTTTAAAGCAGCAAAATATAAGCTAAATATTAGAGTTTACTAATCTGACTTTTATATTTAGTATGATTTGATCTAACTAGAACAATTTGCAAATTCATACAAGCCATGTGTAAAACTCTAATATTGCTTATAATTCACTATAAATTACTAATTCAGTCTAACTTAGCAAATCAAAACTACATATTCAAAATTTTAAGTTAAATTAATATTGAATACTATAAGGTGTAATTATTTGAATTTCTCCCATATTGTTACTTCACTAACTATATATTGATACTTTCGCTTAGTCTCACGTATGATAAATGGAACATTTTGTGGATCTTGGACTAGTCTGAAACTATTTAGTAGAACTTCTTTTAGTGCCATCAAGGTGGTAAAGTCTTTTTCTAAGTGCTTAAACCCGCCTAGCCAATTCTCTTTTGGGGTAAATTCGTTCAGCCAGGTATATGGAGAGGCAATAACCAATATTCCACCAGTATTTATCCTTAAACTGATTTCTTCCAAAAATTTCCTTGGTTTATCAAGCCTATCAATCAAGTTAACTGCCAATACTAAATCATAGTTGCTATAGCATGGTTTTAGATTACAAGCATCTGCTTGGCGAAAATCAACTCTATCTTTAAAACTATCCAGTTTTAAATCGTTTAGAGCTATTTCTTTATACTCAAATAAATCGCCTTCAACTTTTAACTTATAATTTACAGTTTCTCCTGATTTTAATTTTACTGCACTATTAATAAATCGAACAGAAGAATCAATCCCTTCAACTGTATTAAACTCTCGAGCCAACTCAAAAGTGGATCGCCCTACTCCACAACCGAGATCTAAAGCTCGTTTTTTTGGACGCTCTCCAAAAGCATTTAAGGCTATATCAACTATGGTTTTTGCAAAGTTATTAATAGAAAAGTACTGTGGTCCATAATGAAGCTCCATATATTCGCCAAGTAATTTATCACTTTCATATAAACTTTTTGGTTCAATGTTATTACTCGGTAATTGATCAGCCACTATGTAGCGAAATCCAGCGTGCTGAAAAAAATGACGACGAAAAGCATAACGTGAACTAAATAAAGCCTCATTTCCACAAGATATCCAAGATCCGCCTTTAATCAAGTTATGCTTGCCATCAAAAGTTGGCAAACTAAAGTCATCATAAAGAGGATGTGGTTCAAACTCTTGAAATGGATAAATTGGAGTTTCAGTCCATTGCCATGCATTACCGCATAGGTCAAAAAATTCGCCATGAGCAAATGTATTCACCGGGCAGCTTGAAGCATAGAATCTCAGCTCCCGGTTATAACTAAGCTGGCGATCCCCTGAATCAGAACTTTTCAATAAACTATACCACTCATCTTCTGTAGGCAGTCGTACGTTTAAGCCAGTCGCTGCCTTTTTCCAATTGCAAAAGGCTTTAGCTTCATGATAATTTACTTCTACAGGCCAATCCCAAGGCATAGAAATTTCTTCGGCCATTAAGCGTAAACACCATTTGCCATTCCGGTTTACCCAGAATGTTGGATGGCTAGGATTGCTATAGTTACGCCAAGCTAAGCCTTCTTGCTCCCAATACGAGTCGTTCAAATAACCTGCATCGTTTACAAAGTAAAGAAATTCTTGATTACTGACAAGAAACTTAGCAGCCTTAAATCCCTTAACATGTGCCTGATGATAACCATACTCATTATCCCAACCATAATAAGGATCAGTTTTAGATTTTCCAATTACAATATTAGTATCTGGCACGTGAACTAATTCATTTTGTGGGGGATGGCTACTAATTCTACAAGGCTGCCAGTCTTGATGTGGTGATACAAGATTTAAATCTAATTGGCGAATAAGTACAGAGGAAGTTTCCAAGTGAATTAACTCATGCTCAATTGCCATCATCAACATCCACCAAGGATTATTCCAGTCCAATGGCAATTCAAGGGGTGCATTATCAATTATATCTAGTACTATTTCTTTAACGCGGTCACGATATTTTTTGACTGCATCAACTTCAGGCCAATCAAAGTGTTCCTGATTTAAATCATCCCAGCTCATTTCATCAGCACCGACGGCAAGCATTGACTCATAAAGTGGATTAACCCGTTGCTGAACAAGCCTTGCTAACAATAATTTATTGACATAGAATACGGCTGTGTGACCAAAGTAAAATATTAATGGATGGCGTAACGGATTAGCCTTACAATACCAACCATCATGATGAGTTATATTTTCAAATAATGACTCATAAGTAGTATAGGAAAATAGAAAATATTCTCTCAATTCACTACGTAAATTTTGTGGGTTATCTAAAGTAAGCTCTGGAATTTTGTAGGTGATTGATGGCCGATAGCTTACTTGACAATTATTGTATGCCAAACTTGAAGCTTGTTTAATATCTCTTAAAATTTCAGACATAAATACCCCTTTACATTAAAGGCCTTAATTACGGCAATTAAGCAAAAAAATAATCGCTAGAAAACTAAAATTAATGTAATTAATTTTGATTCAGTATTATCACAGCATTTCCAGTTCGCTAATTTCCTTTTTTGGGTAAGTTAAAACTGCAATAAGTCATGCGTATGTGGCAATATTAAAAAAAGCGAAAGTGATGATTAATGGTTTAACCTAATTACCCACCCAAATAAGCACCCTATAAACAGAATATTTATTATATAATAAAGATATATTTCCTCAACGCAAAATCTAAATAATATCTCCTAGTTAAAATCTGATTAACTAAATTAAAGATATTAGTAGATTATAAATTTGATTATAAGAAAGTATTCGTGATGACAGTCAGTTTTAATGATTTTGGAAGAATTAGCAATACCAGAATCACAAAAATGCTAACCCGTGCAAACAAAGAAAATGTATCGCATAATGAAAAATTAGGGAAGTTTGCAGAATATTTTAAAGGAGCTTGGGGTACCGACAACCAACAAAAACTTGAGAAGCTATGGGACTTTCTAAATGAAAACGCTAACCACTTTGACAGTTCCAATATTGTCAAGTTTGCAACTTTCGTAGAAATAAGGAGCCTTGCCGATATACAAGATCAGCCTAAGTTTAATGTTTTAAGAATCAATCAAACTCTTTATCAATTTAGAATTAATGAAACAGAAATTCTTGAAGCTGATTTGCTAACAACTGATGTTGAAAGTGAAATTATAAATAGCTTTCTAGATGGTTATGGTCAATTTCAAGGTACAAATATTACTAAACATACTATTTTTGAAAAAGCAGTAAATATTTATTATACTAGGTATCGAGATTTCGATAGATCAGATAACTGGAGTTTATTCGCAAAAATAGCTGAGCTTTCTTTAGAGGAGTTAAAGACAACCTAGATTGCTTGGGAATGTAGTTTATAATTAGTATCTTAGTGAAATCTTTAGAACTAATTTTTTATTTAAGGAAGCACCATGAAATTGAAAACTTTAATATTTCTCTGTTCAGCAGTATGTATAACGTCTACGGCAATTGCAGAGAAACCTCATGATAATGGCAGTAATGTATTATGGACGGCAGTATTCGAAAACCCGACTCCGCGCACAGCAGCAGTAAGCCAACAGTATTGTGACTCACATACTCCAACCGTAATTGTTACTAATATTAATCAAATAACCAGTGAATCAGGCATAACTGCGCAAAATGGCATAAACATACGCTATTTATCATATAAAAGTAGCACTATTGATGATTTGCACTTCAATATTGTAAATGGAGTTTTAAGTGGTAAAGATTATTCAGGCAAAACATGGAAATATGAAATAAAGCTTTACGAGCAAACTCTTGAGGAAATCGGTAAAACTTATACCGTATGGAGCACCCCTTACTGTAAAGGTATTTTCACAGGTTACCCAACTATTATCCCGACTAGCCGTTAACAGACTAATTACTTAACCTAACTTAGTGCCAGCCATTTGGCTGGCAGCATAACCAGCTTCATTTCCAGCTACAATAAAATCTATTCACTACTGCTTAACTTATATTACATATTCCTGCCATAATGATTAAAGCATGCGAAATTTCTATTAGTATGTAACCCATCAGATTTTTTATACTATATCTATTTCTGTAAAAGTTAAGTTATTGAAAAAAGCAGATGCTAGTATTAGCATTTCCTAATCTAATAGATGGCTAGACCTTACCCAAATAAGTAGATTTTTGATATTTTCTATAAGTTAGAATAAGCTTATAAATATTGCTGTAGTTTTCAATACCGGACACTTTTTATCTACTACAATTAGCATTAATTAATTTTTAGATGATTTATTAGGAGAGACGCTTAAATTTATATAATTTATGAAGAATAAAAATTTAAGCGTCCTCTTAATAAATCACATTATAAAAAGTGCTTTTTTCTATATCTAGATAATAGTGTCCGGTATTAAGGTTGAAGTTAAGTTTAGTGATTATATTTAACTATCACTAGACAAGTTCATATTAAAGTAAAACATATCTAAAGTATATATAAGAAATTAAATATCACTTAAATTAACAATTTGTAAAAAGGAAATCTTATAAATATGCGCGATTTGCTTATCAGAAATAATAATTTAACTGGTACTAACCAGCAAACTAAATCTTCGGGATCAACACTTTGGATAGATCCACAAGAAGTTTTCAAGCAAACTGAAGAGTTATGTAAATACCCAGATGATTTTAATACATGCATAAAATTAGCTTACTCACTCGCGAAGTTAGCCTCAAATATTACCGATATAAAAGATAAGAATAATGATTGGAGTTGGTTTAATAGTCCAGATAAAGATCAAAAAAGCTATGATAAACTAGCAATTTATATAATTGCGTATATTTGTCTCAAATCCGTATTCATAACTGGCGGAAATGAAGAGAATAGACATGCAGAAATAATTAGTAATAAAATCGTAAAGGACCCCTTTTGTATTGTTCCAATACTCAAGTATATTTTAGCCTTAGATAACTTGAGCCCAATACTCAAACACCTCAAAGCTGGTACTTGTAAAAAAAGTTTACAATACTATATAGAAAAAGCGCGCAAAGAGATCTGGAAAACACTTAAGGAATACGCCGATATGCCTCCGTCCGCAAATAAAGAAGGAAAGATATTTGCTATTCATAAGCTTTTAGCTAGATTAGAAAAATTAACAGACAATCCTAGGATGGCAGATTTACATTTAAATGAATTAGAAAAATTTAAGGTTCCAGCTACAATTCTAAGTGAACGATACTCATCGTTATATGATAAAGGGAGGTTTGAGTATATGGCCTCGAACATAACTAAAGCTTCAATTTACCTTTTAAAAGCCGATGAACTGCTAAAAAATAATCCAAGTATAGTTGATAAAGATAGACCCGCCGCAGAATTACAATTTATGATCGGAACAATAAAATTTCTTGACTATAATGGTGACCCAAAACTCAAAGAGGAAGGAGAAGTATACTTAAACATATGTGGTGTTAAAGGGTTACTTTTCTTGGGAGATTATTATTCTGAAGAAGAGGAAACCTTTGCTAAGGCTGAAGAATATCTTAGAAAAATATTAAGCCATTCTAATTGTGATGAAGAACTAAAAAACTCAGCTAACGCAAAGCTTGGAGAGCTTTACTTTAAAACCGAAAAATATGAAAACGCAATACCGCTTCTAGAACCGGTAGTAACTATCGATTATAGAAATAAATCGGTTATAGAAGGTGTAGAAAAGCTCCGGCTCATGAGAATGTTTTTTTTGTGCGAATCTTATATGAATACTAAACAACAAGCCAAAGCTAGAGAAATACTACTACAAAACCTAGAGTACCCGCTGAATTCTAAAATAATTTCTAGAATTCAGTATAACATCGCAGAAAGTTACATAGATGAAAATAATTCATTTGAAAATTCTGTTGAAGCTATTAAATGGTTAAAATTAGCTATCCAAGGCAAATGCGACGATCAACCGCTTTATAACGCCTTTATGTATTTGATTATTTTATGTTGTAACCTAAATGAGTTTGAAGATGCTAAGCAATATTTGAAGAAATTTCAGAACATTATAACTTCACATAGGAAAAATGGCAGAATAAAATCCAGTGAAGAACCTAAATTTAGTGAGATATACCAATTTTTAAAAGGGCATTTCTTATCTTCAATTATTTCAAAAGATTTTACCGTCAAGAAAAAAAATGATTCAAGATTAGCTGAGCCACTGGAAGAGGTTTCAATCTCTGAGCAGAAAGCTGAGAACCAACAAGAGACTCCGCATTTTGAAATTAAGCAGCCCATGCCAAAGGATTCTTCAGTATTTATATCCCCATTGCCATCATCTAACCTAGCATTAGAAGTAGCTGAAAATTCTAACTCAATTGAAATTATAGAATGCTATAACCAAGGAGACATTATTGCCAAAAATGAGAGTCTAGATATTACTGCAGGAACCAAACAAACAACAAGGTTAAAAGCTGCCCGCAAATTAACTCCTGTATCTACTACACAAGAAAAATCCAATATCAAACAGATTATTGACTTACTAATTTCTAATATCCCAGAGAAAATTAATTATTTATGCAATTTTGGGAAAGTGTATCCAATAGCTAGCTTGCCAAATTGTTATATCTTTCTTCCATCTTCTCTTGTTGAAAGCTCAATTATTAATTATGAGCGAGAAGAACTGTTTCAAACAGCTAGAAAACATGGGGATCAAGGAATTAAACAAATTAAGAATAAACAGCATGAACTTACTATTAATGATAAGGTACAAAAGTCTCCTGTGGCGGAAGTAAAAATTGGTGGGAGTGACCACAGAATTATCTTATTGCGTGAAGGTAATCTTTTTATACCCCGTTATGCTGGACCAAAAACCAAAGACTCTAGTTCCAACCCACTCCATATGGTTAAGCGAGAATGGACCTATCCCGATGCAGAGTTAGAAAAAATTATAAATTACTTACGTAGTGGAAACACCAAATATTTAGAGAATAGTCAGAGCCGATAATTCTGTAAAAACATCAACAATGCTAGATACGCAGTCAACAAAATAATAAAAATTGGACTATTAAGTAGGACTAACCTTACATCTGAAAACTCTTACTTAATAGCCCTATCTTCTAAAATTGCAGATTTTCATAGTTTAAAGGATCAGTAATAATAACGCCTAACTAAAATAGTTAATTAAATTTATAAAGGATTCTAATGAAAAAAAATATGATTTTTACAATTTTAAGCAGTCTGGTTTTTAATGGTTATGCAATGACTTGCGATGAAGCCAAAGACAACATGATTAAAACCACATCAGAAGTCAAAGCTAACCATCAACATTACAGCAGTTTTAAAATTGAGCAGCAACAAGAATTATTGGATTATGATTTTTTTATTCTGGCTAAAAATGATTACGTGAATTCACTTAGTTTCTATAAAGAAAAATGTAATAGCTTCCCAAGTTAAAGCTATGATCCAATAATTTGTGACTGTTAACAAATTGCCACCTATATCAGTTCAGAGTTTGACTCGAATTGCAGTAGCCAGTACTTACCCTCGTGGACTTATACACACTAAATAAAGAACCCTTCAAGATATACTAGATATAGTCTAAGTTTCCGAATTAATTTTTTATCCCGAGTTAGTGTACAACACTAACTCTACTTTTGCGCTGAAAAAAAGGCTCTAAAACAATATGCATATGCACAGCGGTCCTTTTTAATAAAGCTAGAATATGCAATTTGCATTTGTACCGCCATAAAACCACCAGAAGATAAACCAGAGATTTAGATCAAGTCATAATCAAAATTCTGTTTTGGTAATTCAATTATTTATTTGATCGCGGCAAATACATAATTGCCCGCATACTCAACAAAACTGTCAATTGACTGTAAGCAAATCACTATGCTAAAATTTGCCTTAGCCAGGTGGAGGCGCTCACCTTATAAACCGTCATTTCGACCAATAGCTCCTATTACCTCAAATTAAATTAGCTGGAGTTATCATGTCTATCCATATTTTACCTAAATGGTTAATTTTTGCCTTAGCATCAGCATTTTTCGCGGCATTAACCGCAATTTTCGGCAAACTTGGCGTTTCACATATTAATTCAAATCTAGCGACATTTATCAGAACTATCATTATCCTGATTGTTAGCGCGCTAATCATTACCTCGCGCCAGGAATGGCAAAAAATCAGTTTTGAATCAAATCTGGATTTAGTATTTCTAGTTTTATCCGGGATTGCAACCGGGCTATCTTGGCTATGCTACTACCGGGCGCTGCAGCTTGGTCCGGCAAGTAAAGTTGCGCCTATCGATAAATTGAGCGTAGCAATCACGATATGTTTAAGCATCTTAATCCTAAAAGAGCAAATTAGCTGGTCAATCATACTTGGTGGCATGCTTATAATCGCAGGCTCTTTGATTATCGCTTTATTTTAACTAAAGCTAAAACCGATGCCAATAAAAACCTTAAAAATTGAAAATTACCGTTCGATACAAAATCTGGTTATCGACCTAAACCAGATTACCGTTATCACGGGGCCTAATGGCTCCGGGAAAAGCAATTTATATAAGGCAATTTATCTCTTGGCGCAAGCCGCCAGGGGGGAGTTTGCAAAAACAATGGCACTAGAAGGCGGATTACCTTCAATAATGTGGGCCGGCGGCAATATCCGTTACAGTAGCAGTTTAAATCGTGAAACACCATACTTGAAACTAAGTGTAGTTAGTGATGATTTTTCTTATGAGCTATTTGCAGGTCCGCCAATTCCGGTACCAGGGACGATGTTTATCCTCGACCCCGAAGTTAAAGAAGAATATATTTGGTTTGGCTATACACGGCGCCCTAGCACTACCTATTTGGAAAGACTAGCCAATTCAGCTTTTGTTAACACCGGCGCAATGGAACGGACCGTCTACCCGTTTAGCTTGACAAGCAGTGAATCGATATTGTCGCAATTAAAGGATCCGCATTTATACCCGGAATTATTTGCAGTTGCAAAGCAGCTTCAGGACTGGCGGTTTTATCATTATTTTGCAACTGACATTAATTCGCCGATCCGCTATCCGCAAACAAGTGTAAGGACTACTGTTCTTAGCAATAATGGCCATGATTTGGTAGCTGCATTACGCACTATTATAGAAATTGGGGAAGAAGACAAACTCTATGAGGTAATTGACCGAGCTTTTCCCGGCAGCCAAATTTTAATTAATGACCCGGATGGCAGGTCCCGCTTTGAGCTAAAACTAAAGATGCCGGGGATATATCGGCCGCTTGAAGCCTGCGAACTATCCGATGGCACAATCAGGTATCTATGCCTGGCTGCTGCCCTTTTGAGTCCCCGTTTGCCGACATTGCTGATTTTAAATGAACCGGAAATGAGCCTGCACCCGGATCTAATCCGGCCGCTGGCGGAATTAATTACCTATGCCGGCCAAAGCTCACAAATTATCCTAACTACCCACTCGCTGGAACTTGCAGCCAATATCAGCGGACTTAGCGGCTTGGCGCCGGTTAATTTAAGCTTAACTGATAAAGGAACAAAAATCAGTTAATTTATCAAGCCATTTCCAGGCTAACACTGTCTCTTCTTGGCCTTTCCTTTAGCTGAAATTATTAGCTGGGTTATTCATGTATATTTGTACCAATAAGGCATAGTCAAGTTTACAACTTTTGCAGATGCATTCCTGGCTCATCAATTATAGTGAACCCTAATTTTGTATATAATGTTTGCGCATCTTTGGTTCTTAAAGTTATTTTAGCAACCTCTGCCACTTTGGGGTCGTTAAGAATACTTTCCACCAACCATTTAGCAATGCCCCTACCCCGATATTCCTCAGCTACAAATACATCGGCGAGATAACCATAAGTAACATAATCAGTTACTAAACGCGCGCACGCAATTGCTTTACTGCCACTAAATACCATTTTGGAAAATGAGTTTTCAAATGCTGTTTTATGCGTGTTAAAACTGCGCTTATTTGCCCAATAGGTGGTTACTAAACTAGTATGTATAAACTCATAATCAAATTTTAGTTTATCATCGGTAATTGTATAACCTTCTAGGTGAGTGGCTTTTTCCATAGCTATTTCCATTTTTGACTGAGTATATAGATATAAATAATATTTTGCAAGGTCTTTGCTGTTTAGTTAATCTATATTGTACCAAATTATTCCTTATCCCTTAGATTTTTACACAGTAACGTCAGCTAGGAATAAGAAAATCATTGAACTCTAAGCCCTGGAAAACCTAATTTTACAACCACAGAGAACTTACCACATGAACTAACTGAAAAAGTGGCTACAAGCCAAGTTAGTAATAATTCAATTCACGTCTTCACCCATGCCAGCAGGATCGCATTTAGGCGGGAACCCAAGCGGCTCATTATCAGCATTACATACTTCATTAATACACTTTTCGCCATTGGCAGAAGCTTTGCCAACCTGGTTGGCTTGATCCAGAAAGCAGGCCTCTTGAGCTATTTCAGTTATTCCACCAGGTTTTTCCTTACCTGGAACAAGTTCATCAGTATCCTTAAAGTCCTGCAATTGCTGAGTATTATAAATATTAGAATTATCGGCATTTATTTCTGGCAAATTGCCAGGGTCGCTAGGTTTAGGTGCATGCTCAGGAATAGGTATCTCAATTTGTGATGAATTTATACTATTATTAAACATATTTGCCATGATATGCTCCTTGGAAAAATGATAACTATTATAAAAAAAGCCTCAGCTTATAGACATATTATTAAATAAGCATCTACAAGTATGATATTCTCTATTATCATTTATTACAAACAGAAACTTAATGCTTAGTACCAAGGTTTAAAATTCCTTTATTCGTATTAATTTTACTTATACTAGCTCAATAAAGATAAAAAGCAACTTTTATTCCCAAAACTACCGCGTTTCTCCTCCACAGAAATTGCGAATCCTGATATAATTATTAAAACCAACTGGCCTCATTGGTTGGCTCATATAAACTGATTAAGGACTAAGGCGTACTAATAAAATTTACCAAAATATAATTTGGTTAATTAAAAATAATTACTTTTTGTTGGTAAAATGATGATTCCTTCACCAAAAATTCTATGCATGTATTCAGGAGGCCTAGATTCGGCAGGGGCCTTATGGCAAGTAATTCACGATCCGCAATATAGAAACCATGAGATTTTAGTCCACCACGTTCACTTAGTAAATGCAACGGGCAGATTTCGTGCAGAAAAGCAGGCTGTTGATCAGACCATACCATTATTCCAAACCTATACAACCAGAAAGCTTTATTTTTCTTCAACTATTATGGATTTTAGCTTCCTGCGCCCTAAAGTTCCTATCGATGCCGACGTTTATGGCTTTGTTGCAGCTAATTTGGTTAATATTGATCCGGGCATCGAATACATTGCTCTTGGCAGAACCCTTGATGATAAGAATTCAGGTGGAGACCCGTCAATTCAAATTGTTGATTGTGTTGATAGGGCGTTAGTTATTGCCGGCAATTCCAGCCAGATTAAATCAAAAGCCAAGAGCATTACGCCAGTAGTTGGGTTAAGCAAACAACAAATATGGGATTTACTTCCACCAAAAATCAGAAGCGCAACTTGGTCCTGTAGGAGGCCAAATTATATTACTGCCGCGGATGGCTCCATCAGCGCTGCCCCATGCAAGTTATGCCATGCCTGCCAAGCGATACAGGCACTTAAATAATTGCCCTCAGTTTTGATTTTTTGCTTCTGTTGTATATTATAATTAATCAGATACCAATTTTGCTGCCAATGCTGAAATTGAGCTTTGTTCCAGATCCATTAATGGGAAAAAATATTCAACATCAGCAGAAGCTTCCGGCTGCTCTTTTGCCATAGCCAAATAGGCATCTAACTTATCTAGGCTAGCACTACTCCCTGTCTTAGCCAAATCTGCACTGGATAGACCCATAACTATATAACGAATGGATGGGTCAACTGCTACCATTTGCGAAGCAACGAAGCCACAGATATCAATATCAGCTGGCAATTTCGAAGAAAATGGCAGACAGCTAAAATTTATCTGGTTTTCTGATATTAAAAATTTTCGCTCAGTGAATTTACTAAAAGCAGTTAACGACTTTTCCACGGCTCTGGCTG
Source organism: uncultured Neisseria sp. (assembly GCA_964386295.1). Taxonomy (GTDB): domain Bacteria; phylum Pseudomonadota; class Gammaproteobacteria; order Burkholderiales; family UBA11063; genus Aquella. The sequence goes on along the minus strand of CAYLRR010000010.1, from coordinate 17,239 downwards.
CTAACTGAAATTCTTTTTTATAGTTGACTATATTTATATAGTGAACTTGGATAATATAATCTTTGAATTTCTCTTCAAGCAACAGAGCCATGAGACTTGCAACTGATTTAATTCCGCCGGAATAGAAACAGATAATCCTTCTTTGCACAAAAACTTTACCTCTTTATTGACAGACCAGCTTAACAACTTTCTGGCTAAATTCTCCATCAGCATAAATAGTACCATCAGCGGCTGCAACTATATTGGAAATTGGGCCGTCTAATACATTACCAGCATCCCAAACCTCAGTCCAATTGATACTATTTGCTGGAGTGCTCTTAATATAGCTCTCGAATAAACCTCCGGCATATAAGGTATCACCTGAATAAGCCAATGAATTAACCCAACCGGAACCTAAACAATTTGCTTCACCACAAAACGAATTATTGGAGATATCGGTCCAGTTTCCTGCAGTTAGAGGCAAAGATAAAACCATTCCCTGAGTATAATCATTTTTTGCTCCTGCTGCATACAGGTTCGACGAAGATATGCTTAATGCAACCACATAACTATTTGCGATAGAAGGTGGAGATATATTCTGCCATACACCGCCATTTGGCAACCTATAGACAACTGCTTCAGAATTATCACTTTCCCCGGCAACATAGAGATTATCACCATTAAGTGCCATTGCATATAATTTTATATTTCTAAAGTTTTCTTGCGATCTTGCTACACTACGCCACTCGCCATCGTTAACCGAGCTGGCAACAAAGCTGCTAGTTCCATTATGGCCGGCAGCATATAGCGTACCTTGCTTAACGGTTAAAGCGGATACTGAATAAAATAATAATCCCAGATCTTCAAATAGATTTCGTACTTGATACCATTCCCCATCATTAGTGGAGGCATATACAACTGGTTCCTCGCCAGCCATGCGCTGTCCACCCACATAAAGTGTGCTGCCATCACTACTAAATGCGAGTGAAGTCAAGGCATATAAACTATAGTTAGCGAAAAATTCTTCTGAATCAGACACAGATGTCCAGTTAGTACCATCTGAAGGATCTATCGATGCAACACCAAACTTAGCTTCACTATCATCACTATCATAGTTAATTTTGCCTCCTATATAGAGTTTTGTCCCATCCGGCGACAATACTATAGGGGAAGCCGGGAACTTGGGCGACTTTCCTAAGGAGCTAAAAAACGTGCTTGCGTTGCCAACCTCTCGCCAAGTACACCTAACTGGCGGAGGAGTTGGCGTTGGGGTTGGAACTGGCGTAGGCGTAGGCGTAGGTGTCGGGCTTGGCGTTGGGGTTGGACTTGGCCAAGGTGTGCTTGAGCTCTGAGCTGAAACGGAAGAAACTACATTAGTTTTACCATTATAGTAACTCTGAATTATGCTAAATGGAGTATCTGGAGGTGAAGCCGGGTTTGTCAAACTTACCGAAAAACCGGTCCCTGTACCGGATGGTACATTTGAATCAGCAGGGAAACTTCGTAATGACAAAGCTGCTATATTACTAACCGTTGCTACAGAAGGATTACTACTATTTACCGTAAAACTGCTTGCTTCACTTTTACCGATATTAGCTACAGCAATAGTCTGGCTTGGGTTTGTAGGATCCAAAATTATTGAGGCTGGGTAATTATAAAGCAAAGCTTGGTCTGGTATAGCAGTTATAGTATTTAGGACAGTGGAAATCTGCTTCACATTTTCCGTCCCATTTGCAGCAGTTTCAGATAATTGAAGCTTAAATTGTAATGGTTTTCCATTAACAGGCGCCGGAACAGCAATACTAAAACTATTTCCCTGAATAAGATTTGTTGCCCCTGCTCCAAGATTCCCGCTAATTACCTCTTGACCTGCTATTGGTTGATTACTCACATCTAACAAAGTTACGGTATTAAATTCACCTACCTGGTTAGAAACCACTGCCCCCACTATCACCACCAATAAATTACCATCAGCAATCTCAGGATAAAACATAAGCTGTATACCTGCAACCCCTGTTGCTGTTGAAGTTTGGACTGGCTCAACCCCAATAGGAGCAGGCGCGGTGACATCTGGACTTGCATTCAGCGTCTTTTTTAATGATGACAAAGCGGCAATACTACTATTACTCGCCCCAATAACAAAGCTCCCGCCCTGTGCTGCCGAAGCAATATCTAATTTCAGCACGCAATATTTTAGTGGCTTTATTTCTTTACAATTTTCAGCGCTTCTATTATCAATGCTTACGTTAGCTGCGCCACCTATCACTGCATTAATACTATAGACTATATTACTGACTTCTTGATAAGCATTTAAATTTGTTACAACTACATAACCATTTCCGTTGCTGCTACCAAAGCTTGGTAATAAATATGGCTGGCTAAAACTCAAAGATGCAACAGTCCCGGCTCCTGATGAGCCTGTACTAGAATTACCGCCTCCATTGCTACAAGCAAAAAGCATACTACTTAATAAAGCTAAATATAGGGAATTTATTTTAATCTGGCATGGATACTTCTTCATACTTACCTTTAGGCAAAAACTTGTTTTGCTTATTTTAACATTGGCTCTTGGCAAATTGTTAGCCAAAATGGATACAAGTTAATTTCTTAAGAATCCCATCAAGCGATGTACGATAACCAGCTGTTTTATATGAATTTAAATTATACAACAATTAACCTACAAGAGGGACTGCCAAAATCCCATTTTAAAGCCTCCCGTGGTTGGCGAAAGTAGTATTTCGTATCTCCGCTGACTACATCGACCATATTTGTTGTTTAGTAAGCCTAACTACAGAAATAATTCTGTTAACAAATGAGGTAACCACCCCTAAATAATTAGCAGCATCTAATGTTTTTGCAACACAAGCAGCAATTTGGAAGTAAGAATCACCTATTGAATTTATTAATTCAAAGCAAATACATTTCCTGAAATCGACACACTATTTGCATTATACTGTGTGTAAATTTTACAAGGGTTTGCTAGATTTATCCCTTGATGAACAATTAGAGAACTCTTTAAATATACAGTTAAGGCTCCAGCGCCGACCCCAGTTGCACTATCTTCCAAATTAGGGGTTAAATGATTGAAGTTCCGTGCATATACTCCAGACTGGTCCAGGGAGTAAGCATATATTCCATTAATCATATTAACTTTCCCCCATTCAGTAATAGCTTTTAATTGTGGTTGCAGACTTAACAAAACCTTTTTGTTGATTATTTCTACCAATAGTTTTGGACTACCGACAGAAGCTAAATTAATATTGCCAAGCGCGTCTGATTCTATATTTAGTAAATTAGCAATTAATTCTCTTGGCATATTTACATCGCTAATTCTTTCTATAGGCATTTTGAGCGAAATTCGCTCATTTTTACTATCATCAGTAGTAGCAATTACTTTCTTAAATGTCGAACTAATAATAGAAATATGCTTATAATTCTTATTATGCATAAATAATGCTTTTGCCATGGCCAAACTACCATGTAAACACAATGGGCTTTGCCGATGTGGATAATAAAAGTCAACAAAGGCTTCTTCTTGCTCTATTTTATCTACAAAAACGCATACCGGGATATTAGCTACCTTGGCATATTCCTGTTTTTGATTTGCTGATAAGTTACTATCGAAAACCACAAATGCTAAATTACCGTATTTAGCATCTATGCCAAAGCACCTGAATTTTTCTATTCGCATATTTCTCCTTAAAAATAAAATATATTATCGTAGATTTACGATTGTATGCTTTTTATAGCTACTTAGCAATAGGAATATTATCGAATCAAATACTCAACAGTGCACAGAGATAATTTCATGACAATATTTTATTGCTATAACTATTAATCGCAAATAGTATATGCTAAAATTCATGCAAATATTTAAAGGAAACTATTAATGAATTTAGTGGGTAATAAATTATTGTTTAGTATAAACTTGGTATTATTAGTAACCTTCGCTAGTGCAAGTGAAACAGCAAATTTCATTAAATTATACAAGCAATCTTTACCCTCAACTGTAATCATAACCAACTTTAAAAAAGCAGATAAAATTTATCAATTCAAGAGTTCATTTAAAAATATAGAAAACTATAATTACTCTGGTGCTGGGTTTATTTTAACTAGTGATGGCTATATTGTTACTAATGCCCATGTTGTCAGTAACGCTTATAATGGCAATGTGATATTGGCAGATGGGCAATCCAAGCCATATACCCTGATTGGCGAAGACCTTAAACGAGACATTGCCTTGATCAAGATTGATGATAGTCACCTAAAAGCCGCTAAAATAGGTAATTCCGATAAAATTCAGCCTGGAGAGGTAGTATATTCAATTGGTACACCTGAGGAGACGTCATTTGCATTTACCAATGGAACTATTGCAGCCACTCAAGTAAATTGCGCTTTTTCTAGTCCAATAGACTCGTTTGATTATTGTATTCGCCTAAACATACCAATTTACCCAGGCAATTCGGGTGGAGCTCTCTTTAATAGTGCTGGCGAAGTTATTGGAATAAATACTAGCGTTAATTTAGACCAAAATTATAAATCGCTGATTGATTTTGGTAGTGGCAATGCCATCCCGATCAATACTGTGATTACTATTGTTGAAGGCTTAAAGCAGTATGGGCGTTTTATACCGGGAGATATGGGGATAACCTATCAACCGATATCTAACTTATACGAAAGCATGCTTGGTTTAACTAATCCGAAAACCATGCCAGGTGAGTTAACTGTATCAGGAGTACTAATAAGCTCAGTCAAACCCAAATCACAAGCAGAAAAAGATGGGTTTAAAAATGAGGATTTTTTAATTAAGGTAAATAATGAAGTAATCCGAAGCCAAAATTGGTTATCTCAGTACTTATACTTAGCTGGTCCTAATAAAAAAATCCGGTTTGAACTAATTCGTGATAAGAAATTGCTAACCTTAACTACCAGTACAGAATCAGTCCCAGATAACTTTACTAATGAACCAACCCGCTATTTCCAGAAGCTTGGCGTTGCCCTACAAACTATAAATTTAAACCCCAAAGATGATTTTGGTTATGCTGGGGGCTTAAAGCTAATTAGCCAGGATAGCTATTTTTACGATAGTTTAGGTTTAAACAATTATGATACGATAATTGTTGAAATAGACCATCAGAAAGTTACAAACCTTGATGATATCGAAAAGCTAATTGCGAACCTTAAAGATGGCCAGATAATATTAATTAAATTTATAACCAAAGTAAATGGTAAAAAGATCCCCTACTATTCTCCATTGCGCATAAATATATAATTACTTAATGGACTTCTTCGTTATGGAATAAGTATTGTAGCTCCGGTTAACTTACAGGCTTCTATTAATTGATGAATTTATCAACATCAGCTGAATAAGCATCCTTTCGTACTAAGGAGCTACAGATCAATATATATCCATAAATAAATGAAATTGGATTTCATTAAACACACGTCTGGACTAGTTTAAATCGATTATTTACTAATTATCTGATCAATCATTTTTTTCAGTGCCTGCATTTGCCGCCCCGATTTAACAGCATAATTTGGATCATCGTAACCCCACCAATCCCAGCAACCTTGTATTGCAGCTTCACCAGTCTGAGGGTATAAAACAACTAAATTATTAGTATCTGCCCACTTATTAAAACCACTATACCGGTACAATTTATCCCCGACAAAGCTTACATTTTGTAAACAGCCATGGAGTGCTACATGTAGCTTACATAACTGCCCATCACTACAATTTTTAGGAACATACAAATAACCAACTTTACCTAGGCCATGACCAGTTAAGAATCCGCTTTGATCAAATGCAATATATTTGCCGCCGAGCTCTTTTTCATTTCGTGGCTTTAGCTTACCATATAAAAATGATAACAATTGACCAGCCAGATCAAAGTTACAATTATTGATATATGGGCTACCTTTAACTAGGCAACTATTGCCATATCCATCAGTAATCATAGCATGCTCAGTTTTAATAGTATTGGTATATTTAATATTGTTATCCGGTATAAAGTGATGATAGTATTCATTTAGTGCGCCCATAACGTTAGGGTTAACTACGGTATCTTTTAAACCGGAAAAGAGATAAACTTTTTCTCCTTTTAAATTAGATAATGGATCGATACTACCTGAGTCTGCCAATTTATTGGTTATTTTAACAAGCTTATCAACAGGTACTTGACTATAATTTTTCATGCATCTAAATATTGACATTGCTGCTTTACCTTCAGCGCAGTAGTAAGGCCCACCGGCAATCACACCAACGCCTCCTTTAAATAAATGAGAGTAGGCAACTTGCATTTGTACAGCCATAAAACCACCAGAAGATACACCAGAAATTGAAATAGTGCTTGGATCTATATTAAGGTGTGGTAATTTAACAATTTGTTCACTCGCAGCAAATAAGTCATTGCTAGCTGCAATTAAGTATAAAATTGATAAAATTTTTAAAATGAACCTAGTCATGCTTTGTCCTTATAAATACTTGTTACTAATAAGCCTAGCTTTCAAATAATATTCAATCCCCATCGGTAAACCGGATTAATGCTTAGACAAATATATATTGCTAATTCGTTAACATTATGGATTTACCATAGGGTTTTTAGATTATTTTTAAACGAAGATTACCTATATGCTTATTATTGCGCTAAAATATTGATGGTTTACCATATAATCTTATAATAATTAATATACCGACGAGTACGTGCCATGACGAGCTTAAGTGATCAAGAATTAAATAATTACCTTAGTCAAAAAATATTACCTAACTTTGCAAGCCTGGTAGACCAGGATATCGATGCAACATTATTTGACATTTCAGGCAAGGCACTTATGGCAACTAATAAAACGGCCACTGAGCTTGGTTTTAACTCTTACCACGACTTAGTAGGTATGTCATATGATCGCAATAATATCGACTTAATAAAAAAGCTTTTTCCTATATCAAGCGATGAATGCATTTCGAATATTCAAATCTGCTGTGACATCATTTGCAAAGTTCAGCGTTTTGTAGTAGAAAAAAAACGCGCTGTTACCCTTATTGACCTTTTACCATATAATAATAATTATGCAACTTACTTATCGACCTATTTCCCTATCTTGCATCCCAATGGCGAAGTAGTTGCAATTGAAACCATATCAACTTGCTCCAACATATTTGGGTTCCAAGAATACCTATTAAAAATGGATGAGTCAGTAATTAACACTAGCTTATTTCACCCGGAAGATAAAGGTGAGATACCATTTACCAAACGAGAGAGAGAAGTACTATTTTTATTGGCACATAATGTAACTCAGGACCATATCGCCCAAATCCTGCAAATTAGCCGATCAACAGTGGCTAATTTAATTGCACAAAGAATTTGCCCAAAATTTGGCATACAAGGAGCAAATACCAAACTATTACAAAGAATAGCTCTAGAAAAAAACTATCATTCCGAAATGCCACAATCGCTTTGGCGGCCTTCAATAATCATTTTGGACCAAGAATTACAAGACTTAATAATTGCTGAGCAAAAATAAGATTAGATTGTCTATTAACAATCTCTAACCATCCACATAACGCTTTGAGTGCTCTAAATTATCTTTCCCTGGAAGCTCATCCGGGGTAGGTTTCTCAGGCGGTGTATCTTTGTTATTTATCGAAATATTTTTAATTGTCTCAGTAGTAACTTCTTGATTTAGGCTAGTTTCTAAATCCTGACCTTGAATATCCCTATCTTGTTCCATGATAAATTCTCCTTTACTTAATTTAAAGATTAAATCTGTTTAAATCCACATTATGCCTAACTTTCAATATAAAAGCGTACGGTAATGTGGTTTAAAATTTTAACTGCAAATTAATATAACATAATATATTAAACAGCCATAATAAGAAAATTAAGGGAGAAATTGAAAGGATATAATTCAGGAGGAATTCACAAGATCAAATTATTGATAATTCCAATTCAAGTTAAGTCTATTTAGAAGTCTAATACTAGGATTGTTCATCATAAATTTATTTTTATCAGATCAAAGATACCGAAGTAATCTTAACTTCGGTATCTAAGATAAGTATATACTATTTTAATTAATGTACGCCATAGTTAAAACTAAATGTATTAGCCGCATCTAAGTAAATCATCTGCAAATAGTTGCCATGGGAGTTATTATCACTGTTTGTAAAGACCAGCTCGCCCTGACTTGTGCCATATTCGAAGTTGCGTGCGTTATCATTTAGTGAGGAAAAATTACAGTAACTATCATGTGGTATACATTGTAGGAAGATGCCTTCCCAACCCTTCCATGATTCACCATAGATATACATATGATTTTCATCTTGAAGTATCACGAAATAATTATTTTTTGGGTCACCATCACGCAAATGAAGATATCCGGGTTCATCATTAACAGTATACAAATGTCCTGTACTATTATATGAATATATAATCTGCGTATTACCTAAAATATTTTCTACATTTACACCTTTATAACTACTATCATTCACAGCTAGTACAGTATTTAGGCCATAATGGGTTGTGCCATTTATTACACCTAATGCAGAAGCAAGTGAATTATTAACCATACCTGGCGAAGAGGACGAACAATAGATATTTCCATTTAGATTAACTAATTGACCTTGGATACACATTTCACCGATATCTTGGGTAGTTGTAACAAAACTTACAAAGCGATTACCCGGTACATTAATCCGGCATTTGGTAGTTATATTCTTGCCATCCCAGCCATAATTTGCCGATTCATTTTTCAAAGTTTGCAATGATAAAGACTCGCCGCTCGCTCCACCAAGTTGGCCTACCGCAGTTAAATCATCACATGTACTTGAAGCAATAAAGTCTGTTAAATCTGAACCTTTTGGTCCAGTTTGATACCAATTAATTGCTTCAATAGCTTCATTATATATAAGCTGAGTTTTAAACTGATAAATAGCTGTTAAATAATTACTTGCATCTGTATAACTCTTGCTATTATTACCAGCCATAAATGAAGGTAAATCAATTTGCGTTATCTTACTAGGCCCATATTTTGCATCGATCAGAAAATCTACTATTCGATAGCTTCGTTGAAGGCTAGTCTGATTAAAATATAAAGCGCGCATAACAAATTGTGTCCATAATGCTTTATTGTATAGGTAGTTTTGCACAGTTCCATTTGGATTATCAACACTATCGCCATAATCAGGATACTTCTGTTTAAATTGTGTGAATGCTGCTTGCAAGGAAGTATAAAACATCCCATTCGCAACTGCTGTTCTACCCACAGTTGAAATCCAATTACCATTATTATTGCTTAATGTGAGAATTCCATTTCTATCAAAATAAGTATCCCCGGAGTCATCAGAAAGGTTATTAATTGCGGTAAGCAATATTGGATCGAAGCTAGTATTTTCAGTTTTGATTGAATGAGAATTATACGCTATCGCAGCTTCTACAGAATAGTCCGGCAAATATCCTAATATCCAGCTAGCCTCTAATGAACCTTGATCATAACTCTCAGGAACAGTGGCATAGATCTGATTTGCCGCAGTTGAATATTTTTGCCAAATATAGCTGTCGATATTATTATAATTTTTCTGATTCTCATTAACTATATTAGTTGCATAAAAATTATAAAAACTGGTTAATTGAGTATCAATCTGATCTAACTTTTGATTTACGGCTGCCATTTGATTCTCTATTTGAATAAAGCGGGGATCTGGGGTACTTCCTCCCATATTTATACCAAAATAGCCAAATAGCTCTGAAACTGCTGTATTAATAAGCCCTATGCCAAATCCCTTAAGTTTGTTGATTACTGCATTTTTGGTTGTTTCAAGAGCCCAACCAAAAACGGGGTTTAAAAAGGAACCCTGTGGGGTATCATCTTTTAAACCACCTTTTAACTGGGTAGCATTTAAACCTGGCTTAATTGTAAAACTTGAAGGTGTCAGCGTGGAAGGATTTGCCGTTACTACTTGAAGCCCGGTTTTATTTACTGGATTATTCTCTTGAGCGGAGAAGTTTGCTAAATTACCGCCGCCATTTCCATTAGCGTTATTGGCTGGACTACCTCCGTTACAACCGACTAAAGCACTTGCGGTAAAGACTGTTAATACTACTAGATTTAAACGAGAAAATTTTTTCACATAACACTCCAAAATTCGATTTATATTACTATTAACACTCGAAACTAGTATAAAACTACAATGAGCTAGTCGAGATAAGTAAGCATTCTAATCATTTTTTGGAGTGTGGATGACTGCATATTTAGATAGCTATTATGCAAAAATGAGCTTATGATTTGTCTCATTCATTTCAGGGCTTAATTAATGCTTTTGAAGTCTTAGTCACAATCTAATCTATAATTACTCGGTAATTATAGAATTAAGTATTGTTTCAACTCTTTTATAAAGTTTATGAAGTGGTGAAACAACATATACTCCATACATTTTATTAGTAATTTGCCCTGCACATTCATTATCCATTAAGATCTGATTTAATTCTTGGATTACGGCTTTCTTTTCATTTAGACTCCAGCTACAAGCTTCATCGGTAATTGATAATGCAAAATATATACCACTTAATAATCTAAACCAATTAAATGAAGTATTAATGTTGCCTTGTTCATATCCCATAACATTAATACTCGACAAATTAATAAAATAAATACCTAGAATATATGCCGTTTCGTATCTTGTTATATATTCTTTTATAGAACTGTATTTACTCAATTCTTGGTATAGAACTTCATTTAAGTCTGCAATAATTTGATAAAATTCAAATTTTTTAGCCCTAGCCACGACAAGTAGCGGTAGTTGCGCACGCTTTTTATCCATATTAGCTATTTTCTCTTGCATCTGGCTTAAATATAGCATTAACTGGTTAAACGCCCCTGCTGGTTTCCCATTCAATTCACCGTCTAGTAAGCCATTGTCATTAAATAGGCTCATTAATTCTTTCTTAAACGCTACTGAGACTTTAATTTCCTGACCTGGATTTTGTGCCGCCAAATAGCATATCTCTTGCAATTGGTCTTTGTGATTCGTTGATAATTCAGAACCATTAAATTTAGCAAATTTAATAATTGCTTCATGAGTTAAACTTGCAACAGTATTTGCTACGGTTAATTTACTTTTAATTAATCGTGAAAGATATAGTGGTAAGTTGATTTTAGCAGTATTGTACAGAGTTATTTTTTCGCTATCAGGCTTAGATTCAGTTAGAGTAATAAGTTTAAACCTGTCTAAATTTAACTCTTGTATGTTAGCAGCGTCTAAATCGAGTAGATCGCCAATTTCTAGCAGAATAAATTCCGGATATCTTTTAATTACCATTAGATTTAGCGGCGATTCATCTGTCTCCTCGATGTAATGTCTAACACAATAATTCTTAACTAATGAAAGTTGCTCCTGGCAAAGTAGGGTTACCATATCACTAGATAATATCTCCAAGACGTCCTTATAACTTAAAAAAGGTAAAATGCTCAAAATATATTGTGAATACACATCCTTGCTGTATTTAAAGCGATTACGAGCCAATTTCACCTTGCGGGCAATCTCTTGCAGTTTAGTATCCTTGAACTTCTTAAAAGCAGAATTCCATGATATGAAAGGTTCAATAATACTATAAAACTCCTTATGATAAACTTCAGGTATAAATATATCATTTGCAAGATCTGTTACAATATTCTGGAGTATTGTACCAGAGTTTATCTTATAAATTTCATCAACAACTTTTCTTAACTTTTCTTTATCCTTATCGGCTAGTTGTTCAATAATATTCTTTATTTGCCTATTTCTATTTCCTGATTTAGAACTTATTTGAGCTATTAACTGATTAATTAAAATCCTATCTACCACGAGTTCCGCATTGGCGAAAATAATTCTAATTGCATTTTTAATTCTTTGTTTAGCTAACTTATTAATGTCAAACTGCAAATATGGTAAAACAATACGAAGCCATAACAAATGGAAGTCACCATTTTTATTGAGCCCTTCCCAAAAACTTAACAGTTGTGCTTTAATAGACTCTTCAAACGATTTTTTAATTTCTGAATGTGTCGGCAAGTAAATCAACTGGTAATTAAATAATATGCTACAAATATCCTGGGCATTCCATTTACTAAAATTCTTGTTTAAAAAGGGTAGTAACTTAAGGCCATATTTTGCAAATAGATTAGCATACCAGTCCAGTTTTTGGTTAACCTTATTTAGTTCAATACCACCAGTATAAATACGCATGGCCAGTTGTTTAATTGCCTCAGGGTCGGTTAGTCGATTACATTTTAATAGCCCTAAGCAGTATTCTTCACATATTTTAGCATCTTCACTTAAGATTTCCTTATTTTTCGAATTGCGTATATAATGGTCTATAATCATAAATTCGTGCACTTTAATACTGTAGCCCCGAGCGAGCCACCACTGTATACTTCTATCAGGACCCAATTCATTAAAATAGCAAGGTCTTAACCGGTCAGAGCTAATTATCCTCCCTAAAATACCGCCATAGTTCTTTTCTTTATGAATTTCTTCGACAAAGTTTCCTTCTAGAGATATTGTTTGTATACACTCTAAACCGTTAAAGGCCATTTCTTCAATTTTCTTGATTTCATTTGCATCAAGAATTATCTCCCTAAGATAAGTTAGGCCAATGAAACCATTTGCAGGTATCTCACTAATGTGGTTGATTGATAAATCAAGCTTAGATAGAAAAGGGAAAAATGCAAATATTTCTACACTTGGAATTTTTGTTAGACCACAATTACTTAAATCCAATACCTCCTGTTTATTTTTAAAAGCCGTCACTATTCTTTCTTTTACATAAAGAGAATAGTTAAATTTATTTAAAGCATTTATTAAATTCAGTAATTCTCGATTATCATCTAATACATTCTTGTCTCCCATTGTGCCATTCTTACGGCCAAGTTGTACTATAAATTTTTCATGATCCCTTTCTACTTTCACATTTTGAATATAATTAGCTCTATACCATTTATTACTTTCTCTACGTGCAAAATTAATATTAGCCATTTCATGTTTATTAAGTTTAGTAAGGTCATTACCCGCTATCTGTCTTAAAGCCTCAATATATTTGGCTGCAGTCCTATTTAGAACCTGCTTACCCAAAAAACAATGATGTCGATTACGAAATAAATGAAATAGATCATTTATATGGTGAAGAGTGTTAAGAATATTTTTTTGTTTGGAATATGAATAAAACTTTGTTATATTTGAAAATGCAATATCTTCATCCCCAGCCGCGTCAACTATACAGCTAATTAATTTTAATTCCTCTATACATTTTCGCCTTATCTCGGCATCATCTAAGCCTGAAAGATTTCGCTGGATTAATGATCTCAAAAGAAGGTTTTTATCTTCTTGGCTACGATAACTAGTAGATATAAAGGAATACCGCTCATAAACATTTACTATATTACTAAAGTTACTATTAATTATCGACTCTTGCAACTTTGACCATTTATCCCAATTATTAAGTTTACCATGCGACGTAAAAGATATTGCTGCCACTTTGCCCTCTAATTCTCTTAATTGTTAACCGAGTATGATTCCTCTTTTATACTTGACCTAAATACCGGACACTTATATTTCATGTTACGCACAACTGGGATTTACAAAGTTTCATTTTATTCGTAAGAGCGCTTTATTTATATGAATTATGAAGGGTATTAGGCTTTGTTTATGAAATTGGCACTATTTGTTGAACTGTTTGAGTATCGCGAGGCATCAACAAATAGCCAATGAATAATACAAAGCCTTATATCCGTAATATTTGAGCTATAAATTAAGCCTCCTTCATAAGAAATAAATATAAAAGACATGCATTTTAAAATACATCTTATTAAAGTGTCCGGTATTGAGCTACTTGATATTAATTTAAATAATACTATCAAAATCTACTTACATTGTGGTTTACTAGGGAACAAATTTTTATCGATAACTAAATACGTACTCGGATAAAGTTACTATTTAAGTAGCACATTAATTAAAGGCTGTAAAGAATGTTCCTGAATTAGCCCGCTAACAATTCTAAGTAGCAGCAGGCTTTGCACCTTAACTATCAGTAGTTTGTAAGAATTGAGCTAACTTATTTTCAAATGGATGATATTTATAGCTTACTATTTTTTACACCAGTAATAATACATACTAGCAAAAAGTAACCAACAGCCCCCGGCCAATAGAGTTATCCCACCATCAACAAAGATTTGCCCAATTAAAATAATTATAAGTAGAAAAACCGTAAATTTTTGTAAATATGGATTAAATGGAGCTTTATAAAGTAATTTTTCAGGGGTAGATCGTTCGATAACCCGCCTAATCCCAGGCTGGCTAAGCGCAATCATAAGCCAGGTAAAAAGAAAACCTAAACCGGACAAGCTAGCCAAAATAGTATAAGCTCGAGGAGTTATAATTGCACAAATTACAGCTAGTAGAAGTACTAAGCTACTGCATAAAATAGCTAATGTGGGTGACTTGGATTTACTATTAAGTTGGGTTAACTGTTTGGGAAAATAGCCTTCTCTGGCCAAGGAAAACAACATGCGTGAAGTGGCATAAATCCCGGCATCAATACACGATAATGCAGCAACAAGTACAACAAAATTCATCAAGTGCCCTGCAGTAGGCCCGCAAAGTATCATAAAAGCATCGACATAGGGACTCGAACTTATGCCTGCCTTATTCCAAGGCAAAACACCTATTAAAACCGTAATTGAAATAATATAAATCAAAATTATCCTAACTACGCTACTTTTTAGTGCTACTGGTATATCGCGCACAGGGTTTTCACTCTCTTCTGCTGCGGTTGCGATTGCTTCTGTACCGCCATAGGATAAAAATACTATCAACATTGCCGCCATTACTCCTGAAAACCCATGCGGCATAAAACCACCGTGCCCGGTATAATTTATAATCGAAACATTGCTACTAGTATGAAATCCAAGGACTATCAGCCCTATGATTATAAATAGGCTTAGGGCAATGACTTTAATTAGGCTTAGCCAAAATTCAACCTCGCCAAAGAAATGTACACCAATTAGGTTGATTACGGTAATCAGGATTGCGATAATTAAACAAAAAAGCCAGACAGGTACGCCAGGAAACCATAAATTAAGAAAAGTTGCCGCAGCAATAGCTTCGGATGCTGGGCCGATTAAAAATGCTAACCAGTAAGTCCACCCTGTAATAAACCCAGCCCAAGGATTTATCGCCAGTTTAGCATAATGCTGGAATGCACCCGCTACAGGCATTGCTACCGACATTTCAGCAAGCAACAGCATGACCGAAATGGCGATAACACCACCCAAGAGATAGGACAAAATAACAGCTGGGCCTGCCATTTTTATGGCAGCCCCAGCTCCTAAAAAGTAACCTGCTCCAATAACCCCGCCAATTGATAGCATTATCAAATGACGTAATTTTAGTTTGCGGCCTAGCAAATTATTGTTGTTTTGCATATCAGTCCCCTACTTCTAAAACTAGCTACGACTACTATTTCTAATAGGAGAATTTTACACCAGCAGTCACTAACTAAGCTCTATGTTTTAATATCTCGTTACTGCTATTTTTACAATTTTGATATTCTAACTTTTTACGCCAACTCGGGTTAATGTTACCTTTAATGTCATTGCTGGATACACATTAGGTGGACCATCAATTCGTCGGCGCTCACCGGTTTTTCCGTCCATCCATCAAATATTATATAAAATAAAGCTTATTTTGAATTTGCAAAACATACCGGCATAAAATGCTTATACGAGCAAACTCTATTCCAGTCTTCGTCAGCATTTATAGGGTCCTGTTTACATTCACTTAGATATTGATTCCAATATATACCACCTTCATCACAAGGGTCATTATTATTTGCTGCAGCAAATACATTGCATACTAAAAAATAAAGTTTCTTGATAAATCGAATAAAAACACTAATTCTTGAGTTTTCTTCATAGCTAATCTTATAAACGATAACTCTACAATTTTAAGATTGAGATTACATATCAACTATCGAAATAAAATTTATAATCACTACCGTTTATTGATGAGTTATAAAATGGTTTTAAATTTTAGGGAATGAAATGAAAAGATTACTATTTGTTGTGGGTGTATTGTTTGTGGTAAACTCTTTTGCGGTCAATATGTCATATGTAGAAGTAAATTCAAACAGTTTATCAAATGTTGGTTGTTATGTGCGCGCTAGTAATAATAAACCGTATTTTGATATGGTTTCAATTTTTGCAGCAAATATTAATGGGGCAAACCCAGATTACCCAAAAATCTACTTAAATCCACAAGTTAAATCAACAATACTATCTTCGCAAATTAAAAACCTACAGAATAAAGGAATTAAAGTTCTGGCGACGCTCTTAGGGAATCATAAAAATGCCGGCTGGTCTTGTATGAATAATCAATTAGATATTGATAAATTTGCGAACCAAGTTGTAGAATTTGCCAATCAATATAATCTGGATGGAATTGATATTGATGATGAGTATTCTGATTGTAGCACTGACGATACCTCTTTGATAAGAATTGCAGAAGCAATTAAAACTAATCCGGCATTTGCAGGTAAGCTGTTGACAAAAGCCTTATTTTCTGATAAAAAATATTTTAAAGCTAGTTATAATGGGCATAAGTTAGCGGATTATTTAGATTATGGCTGGGAAATGAGTTATGGTAGTAATGATTTTGATGATAGGCTTTCAACTTATTTCCATAATGGAATGACTGCAAATAAACTAATGATAGGTGGTTGGACGCAATCGAGTGACCCAAGTCCAAGAGATATTGGCCAATACACTGCCAATAATAATTTGGCTGGGGTAATGGTTTACGATGTAAATAATAACTCACAGAATTATTTATCTGCACTTGCAATGGGACAGTACAAAGATCAAATCCAAGTTTTACCAAATTGTTTGCAATAAATTTTGATCACTTGTTAAAATGATTGTGATTTAAAATAGTCAGCTACCTGAAATATTTGAATTGCATTAGTATAGATTTAAACTGGCAGTTTAGGTAATTTTACCTAAACTGCCAGTTTAAATCGTGTATGTAAAATCTAGTCTAGGCTTCCACACATTATTTATTTTAAAGTTATAAATATTAGGATATTCTTAATTTATTAGACAATGGAGTAAAAAACTCTATTGTCTAAATTTTTATTTAAAGAATTGTTGTATTAAACTACTTGCAATAAATAAAGCCACAGTCCTTAATACCGGACACTTTTTAATAGATCTTTAAAAATTTAACATTAAATCAGAC
>CAYLRR010000009.1:0-154584 GCA_964386295.1 uncultured Neisseria sp. | reverse complement strand
ACTTTGTGGTTTATAATTAGCATTGCTAATAGTCATTTACAGTTTCCTTTAATTTATAATATTTCCAAATTTTTTTGAGAAGTCTAATGCACTTGTCTTATGTAATGGGGTTAACTAGTTGATTATTAACATATACAAATTGTGGTAAGGGTGTATCGCCCCAAACTTGTATTAATTTTGTCGTTACTATTGTATTAAGAGTCTCTTGGGTTACTTGTCTAGTATGTGTTTCTTGTTTTACTTTAATACTTAGTCTTTCTAGGTTACTGGGCCAGCTAAAATTTGGCGGCAGCCTCATTAGTAGCATATAGTCAATTTCTAATTTTGTTAAATTAACAAGCTTATTCATGGTTAACGGCATAGTTTTTATAAAATTACCTGCAAGATATAATTCTTTTAATTTAGTAAGTCCACTAATTTGGTCAGGTAGTGCGACCAATTTATTGCCCGTTAGATTTAAAATCTCTAATTCAGTCAAATTAGCTATTGCCGCAGGTAGGCTTGCTAATTCAGTATTCACTATGATTAATTGCCTAAGATCTTTTAATTTAGTAATTTCATTAGGTAAACTCTGAAGGTTAGTATAAGAAAGTGTAATAGTACTTAAGAATTGGAAAAATACTAAGATACTGCTAGGTAGATTGATTAGCTCCGCTACTGCAACAAGATTTAATCCATCATCTCTTCTAGTAAATACATTGATAAGGTTCTGAGAAATTGCCACACGCATTGCTTTAACAAGGTCACTGCCATTATAACCTTCTACCCAGTTTTGTAATCTAGAAATTAAATATTTCTGGCCAACTTGATAAATTATGTTTTCAGGTAATTGTCTAAATGATTCAGGCAGTGATTTTTCAGGTGATATGTCAATAGACAGCTCGATTAAATTGGCTAATTTGCCAATTTCCAGAGGCAACTCTTGGATTTTATTTTCAGTAGCCACAAGCTTGCGTAAATTGTTTAAATTGCATATTTCATCAGGTAATTTTTCAATTGCATTTTTGCTTATATCTAATATTCTCAACTGTGTTAGTGCGCCCAATGGTTCAGTAATTGTGGTTAAACGATTATGGTTTAAGTATAATTCTTTTAAATTGTGGAGATTGTTAATTGAATCAGGCAATGTTTTTAAATAGTTAAATGAGAGATCTATAGTTTTTAAAGTAGTTACTTCTAATAGTGAGGTAGGGAAATTTACTATTTTATTAAGTCTTAGACTGATTGATTTCAGGTTTTTTAGTCGTATAACGGAGCTAGGTAGTCTTGTTAGTTGGTTACCATTTAAATCTAGACTTACCAGATGTCGCAAATTTCCAATATCCTCTGGTAGTGTTTTAATTTGATTATTAGCTACATTTAATTTCAGCAAATCTGTCATGTGGCAAATCCCATTTGGCAGAGACTTGAGCTGATTGGAATTTAAATTGAGTTTATGGATATAATATAAAAATTTGAGAATGCTCTCTGGTAGGGAAGTTAAATTTAAATTGCTCAAATCTAACAATTTTTCTTGATTTTTTATGCATTTTAAAATTCTTTTCTTTGCTTCTGTTATATTGTGTTTTTCTGATGATTTCTTTAGAGATTGCTCCCAGGCTTCAAGAGATAATTCAATAAATTTGTTGATTTGCTGAGCGCTGCACATAAGATTAATTGAACAAAATAGCTTGTTGAAATTAACAAGATCATAAACTTCATTGCCCTCATAAATGATTTTTGATATGTTAGTATAGTTTAGTAATAGATTTACAGGCAAAGAGCTTAGCCCCATATCGCGTAAATCTAGCAAAGATGAATTTTCGTTAATACAGTCTAAAATTTTAGCTTTAGCAACATTACGGGCAGTATATTCTTTGTTAAACCAACTAACTTTGTGAACCCAATCTTCAAGCATAACATTTATGTATTTTAGCTTGTCATTTTCGTTTAGTTCTAAATCAATATCCTTGTTTTTAACTTGTTTATATAGATAATCAAAATCGCTAATTGGGGTATTAGACAAATTAATTGAACTAAGTTTATTAAGGCTAAAAATGTCATTTGGCAGATATGTTAAATCGGTGTTATCTAACTTGAGCGACCTTAAATGAGGTAAATGACAAAAAATCCCTTCATGTAGTACGCCAAAATTTAAATTAGAGAGATCTAATTCATCGCATTGCAATTTAGAACATGCAAGAATTTTTTCTTTTGCCCGTATTCTTTGTTCAATTGTTTCAGTACTAAGAGTAAATTTTTCAAAATAGGTATAGCCGCTAACCCACTGCGTTAAAGTTTCTTGCAGAATTTCACTGGCTACTTTGGGGCCAACATTGATTATTACTCTTTTTGATAGCGGTACTTGCGGGTTTGCTGGCGCGGCAGGGTAATAGAAAGTATCTTTAATTCCATAAATGATTTTTAATTCTCTTACCTGTTTTTGCAGGAAACTTATTCTCCTTTGTGCAAATTGAGACTTTGCTCCGTAAGGTTGTTCTAATGCATCAAATGCGCCATTACGATAAATTAAAAAATCAACTACTTGGTCATCTAATTTTGCAAGTCCATAATGCAACGCAGACAAAAATTGCGTTTTTTGCGTTTGAGTTAAACATTGCCACTGAATAACCCCGTAGTTTTGTGTTCGAAACTGGATATCCCGAAGGTCATCAAGTATATAATTATCTTTATATTTTTTCGCTGTTACATTTGTCTTGATATGGTCGGCTAAATATTTGCTATTGATAGTTGCAAGATCAAGATCTTTCGAATCATTTAATCTTGGTTTGAGCACTTTTTCGATATATTCGAGAGTATTTAAATAGTAACTGCAATTATGTTTATTAAATCCATAACCTGGGTCGATTTTCACAATTTTTGCAACAATTCCTTTGCCAGGTAATTTTTCAAGTACATATCCAATATTACTCAACATACTGCCTAGTACATCTATATCGTTGATTATCCTGGCAATAGCTAAAACTTCCATTAAGCCAATTAAAGGAATTTCACCATGCTCTTCATGAATGATAGTTTCAGGAGGCCTTTTAAATTTTACAATATATCTTTGAATACTTATATTTTTATTATTCTCGGGATCAACAACTTCAGTATTTTCAAAGGTATTGTAATTACTTACTTCCTTAGACATAAAGTAGACTAATTCAGTAATAGGGTTGTCAACACGGTCTTGATTTATCCTAATAATTATTCTATTTACAGCCGTGGAATTGGAGGTATAAGCGTTTTCAATTGGCATTTTGGCTAGCTTAGTCCTGGGTACAATATAATTGTTTTGGCTTAATAGCTCGTAACAATCTGAAGCAATTTTCTCCATAATCGGTATATAGTTATAAGTTCTGAGGGCTAATGAGCAAGGATTTATCGAAGCATCTTGGGCCAAACTTAAGTCGTTTAACCCTTCTTCATAAAATCCCATTTTAGCAATCCAGACTGAACCTTCTTTTTTTTGGCCGTTATTGCTAGGTATGGGCACTTTAAATACCTTTAAGCCTGGGGCTCCTCCGCCATCTTTTGATTGGTACGCTTCAAAGCTCGCGAAAAAGGACTCAGGGTCAGGAATGCTTTTGCTGGAGCAAACTTTTAGATATTTTGTTTCGACGCTTATTTTTGAATATAGATAGTGATGTGTCTTATTATCAAGCATGCTGAATCTTTCTTTTAATAATCAAAGGTAAAATAAGTTAATTAATTGCTATTCTATTTGTTACAAAACATAAGTAAAATACCTTATAAATGTTGTAAATTTATGGTGTTTCTTATTGTGTTAATTGTGTTTTGAAGTTTATAAAATAAGGCTTTTATACCCACGAAGTTAGTGTTAATCGTCAAAATATTATCTTAACTAAAATGAATGAGTATTTAGGAATATGCTCGCAACATACTGTTATAAACGAATAGAATCTGTATTATGTAAAAATACAAACTTTATACACAAAGTACTGTGGTAAATTTCGAAATAAATGATTGATTGCCTTAAGTTGCAGCTTAATAGAAGGATTTATAATCTAGAAAAGTGCTGTGTGTTAAAATACTTGGTTAAAACTTGTTGGTTTAACAAAAGGGTATCGATTGAAATGTCCCCAGCTGTTAGTTAATTATTTAGCCTAATTTAAAAAACCTTAGCAGATATGGTATTGCTAGGACTAAGGAAACCAAGTGTACGCATTAGAGATTAATGATGTAAGTAAAACATATAGTAATAACTTCAAAGCCCTGCAAAATGTTAATTTTAAACTTCAGGAAGGCGACTTTGTTGGCTTACTTGGCGTTAATGGCGCCGGAAAAACTACTTTGATCTCATCAATAGCGGGAATTAATCGTTTTGATGGACAAATCAAGGTAATGGGCCACGATGTGGTTAGCGACGTGGTGAAAGCTAAAATGAACCTTGGGGTAGTGCCGCAAGAAATTGCTTTTGACCCGTTTTTAACTGTTTATAAGACGCTTAAATTTCAGTCTGGGCTATATGGGGTAAAAAATAATGGAGCTTGGCTAGATGAAATTTTATGTGGAATGCATTTGGTCGATAAAGCAAATGCAAATACCCGCAGTTTATCTGGAGGCATGAAGCGCCGACTGATGGTTGCGCAAGCCTTAGTTCACAAACCCCCTTTAATTATCCTCGATGAACCTACAGCGGGCGTCGATGTCGAAATACGCAAGAATTTATGGGATTTTATAACAAAGCTGCATAAAGACGGCCATACAATTTTGTTAACTACCCATTATCTCGAAGAAGTTGAAAAGCTCTGTAATAAGATCGTCATGATTGATAAGGGTAAAGTTATCGCTGAAAGCACCAAAGAAGAATTGGCAGTAAAATCGAAAGATTTACCGACTACCTTTGAAGTCGAAACTTCCAATGGACAAATTCCAAGCGCTATTGAACAGTTAGTAATTAGTAAAGAAGGAAATAAAATTACGCTACGTTTAGACAAAGCTGATGCGGTTTTACATATACTAAGTGCGTTTCAGGAGACCGGAATACGGGTTGAAAATATGAATATAAATAAACCTAAATTGGAAGATATATTTTTAAATTATTTAGGGCGCTAACATGCCATTTTTAGCTTTATTAAAAAAAGAAGTTTATCGCTTTACTTCAATCTGGATTCAGACGGTTCTGGGTCCTTTATCTACTGCACTTTTGTACCAGTTAATCTTTGGTAGCCAATTTTCAAGCGTTAGTACCGGAATTGCCGGCATTAATTATGCCATGTTCATAATTCCAGGTTTAGTTATGATGCAAGTATTGCTGAATTCATTTGGAAATGGTTCAAGCAGCTTGATCCAGTCTAAATATACCGGAAACATAATCTTTATACTAATGGCGCCGATTTCGTCATTTAATATGTATATGGCTTATTTATTAGCAAGTATTCTTCGTGGGTTACTAGTTGGCACTGCTGTGCTTTTGGGGATTATCTGGTTTGGCGGCTTTCATTTTGAGCATGTTTGGGCCATATTATATTTTGCAATTCTAGGAGCTGCCATAACTGGAGGCCTAGGTTTAGTTGCCGGTATTTTAAGCGAGAAATTCGATCAGTTGGCAGGTTTCCAGTCCTTTTTTATGGTGCCTTTAATCTATCTATCAGGAATTTTCTTTAATACTGCAAATTTGGGCCCGGTTTGGCGATCTTTAGCCATGCTCGACCCCTTTTTATATATTGTCGATGGATTTCGCTTTGGATTTATTGGTCATGCCAACTTCAATCTTCAATTTGGGGTTATCTTTGTTTTAGCTTTTGCGCTAATCATTAATTTGGTAGGAATCCTATTATTAAAACGCGGAATAAAAATTAAGCATTAGTGAGGTTTGTATGTTAGAAGATATTATTTATCAGGCAATAGCCAAAAATATACCGTGCGAGTATTTGGATGTAACTGGTGATGGCCGGCATTTTGATGCCGTTGTAGTTAGTGATAACTTTAATAATCAGTCGCGGATAAACCGCCATCGTATGATTTATGCAGCCCTTGGCGAAAAAATGAAAGAAGAAGTGCATGCACTTTCAATGAAATTATATACAGTTGCAGAATGGAATCAATTAAATGGATAAATTAATCGTTAATCATTCGATGAATTTGCATGGGGAAATCCGTATCTCAGGCGCCAAAAACGCCGCTTTACCGATTGTCTGTGCATCTTTACTAACTTCAGATGAAGTGGTTTTGACTAATGTTCCACAGTTAAAAGATATTTATACGTTAGAAAAGCTTTTAGGTGGTATGGGTGTCAAAATTAACTTTATTGATGACAGAATGACATTTGATGCCAGTAATGTAACTAGTTTAGTTGCACCTTACGATTTGGTTAAAACTATGCGTGCATCCGTTCTGGTTTTAGGTCCATTAGTTGCCAGGTTTGGCTATGCTGAAGTGAGTCTGCCTGGTGGCTGTGCTATTGGTGCACGCCCAGTTGATCAGCATATCAAAGGACTTGAGGCTATGGGGGCCGAGATTGTAATTGAGCATGGCTATATCAAAGCCAAAGCCAGCCGCCTAAAAGGCGCTAGAATCGTAATGGATATGGTAACTGTTACAGGTACTGAAAACTTATTAATGGCAGCGGTATTGGCTGAGGGTACTACCATTTTGGAAAATGCTGCCCGTGAACCTGAAGTTACCGATTTAGCTCACTGCCTCTATAAAATGGGGGCACGCATCGAAGGCATCGGTACTGATACTTTAGTAATACATGGCGTAGAACGGTTACATGGCTGCGAGCACAACATCGTAGCTGACCGTATTGAAGCAGGCACTTTTGCTGTAGCTGCGGCAATTACTCAGGGTGATCTAACTTTAACGCATGCGCGTCCTGACACAATGGGGGCAATTATCGAAAAGCTAGTCAAAGCTGGCGCAGATATCGATATTGGTAATGACTTTTTACGCGTTTCGATGAATTGCCGTCCCGAGGCGGTTGACATCAAAACCCTGCCATACCCAGCGTTTCCAACCGACATGCAGGCGCAGTTTATGACCTTAAATGCAATAGCCGAAGGTAGTGCGCGCATGACTGAAACTATATTTGAAAATCGTTATATGCATGTTCCTGAGCTTTCAAGAATGGGGGCGGATATTGATATCGATGGCAATACTGCGGTAGTCCACGGCGTTGGTAATCTTTATGGTGCCGAAGTTATGGCAACCGACTTGCGTGCTTCAGCCTCATTGGTGCTAGCTGGAATGTACGCAGAAGGACAGACAATAGTTGACCGTATATACCATTTAGACCGTGGTTATGAACATATTGAACATAAATTAAATAATGTCGGAGCAAATATTCTTCGGGTGAAAGGGTAAGTATGCTAAAACGTTTATTGGTTGCTTCTTTGAGTTTGGCTTTGTTGGCTTGTAGTCATAAAACACAGGATAAAGATGATACCCGTTATGTAAAAGTATTTGTGGTAGGTGGAGATGTTTCTTCAACGCAGAGTACTTTTCATGGTACTGTCCATGCTGAATTTGAACCTAATCTTTCGTTTAGGGTTGGTGGCAAGATCATTGCACGTAATGTCGATATTGGCCAGGCAGTAAAAAAAGGGCAAGTGCTGGCAAGCTTGGACCCGACAGACTATAAACTGTCTGAAAATAGTGCCAATGCACAACTTGCTGCAGCAAAATCCAATTATGTAACCCAAGAAGCCAATTTGGCACGCTATAAGGAGCTATTAAAGCAAAATTTTGTATCGCAAGCGCAGTATGATACTCAAAAAGCCCAGTTTGATAGTGCTAAAGCGCAATATGAACAGGCAAGAAACCAGCTTTCAAATTCTGAAAACCAGGTTCAATATACAACGCTATTAGCGCCATCTGATGGCGTAATCTCTTCGATCAATATGGATGCAGGACAAGTAGTTTCTTCCGGTCAAACCGTAGCTACCATGGCTGTGTCCGGTAATAAGGAAGTGGAGGTTGAGTTACCTGAAGCGCAAATTAATAACTATAAAGTTGGTCTTCCGGCTGAAATTAAAATTTGGGCGACAGACCAACAGTATACTGGTAAGATCAGGATTATTAATCAGTCTACCGACCAGCAGACTAGGACTTATACCGCACGTATAGTTATCAGTAACCCAGGGCCGGATATTAAATACGGTATGTCTGCGGATGTAACTATTCAGGCACTCAATTCGGCAAATGGTTTAGCATTGCCGCTAAGCGCTTTATATGCTAATGAAGGTAAAAGCTATGTTTGGGTGATCGGTGCAAATAATAGCGCTAAATTGGTGCCAATTGATGTAGTAAGCACCGATGGAGCTTTTATGAAAGTTAAACCGGGCACTTTACATGATGGTGAAAAAGTTGTTTCTGCCGGGACTAATTTAATTTATGCCGGACAAAAATTAAATGTGTATAGTGATTAATTTTTGGCTAAATGACTAAAGGAAAAAAACCGTAGTATAGTTAAAACTTGCTACGGTTTTTTAATTGCTGTAATTTGACGATTGACTTCAAGTTTAAGGTGTTCCTAGGCATGCCCAATTGACTCAAGAAATAAGCAGGCCTGGTGATGACCGTGATTTGCCGCCTGGTTTAACCAATGTATTGCATTAGAATAGTTTTTCTTGGTACCATTACCTATCAAATAACATTGCGATAATTGATACATGCATTCAGAGTCAGCGTAGCTGGTAGCGCCATCAATATATAATTGAAAAGTTTTTGCAGGGTCTTTGGCGGCATAGTATAGAATAAGCAATCTTATGGCAGCTAAGCTATTTCTTCTAGCCGCATCTTCAGCATACCTTAAATGTTTCTCATTATTACTAATATCCTTAACTAATTGATCTATCATTTTATAAGCTGAAATTTCTTTTTGTACATCTTTCGATTCTGCTTTTATATTTTTACTACTAGCATCGATTAAGTCAAACTCACTCTCTTCACTGCCTAAATTTATTGATTCTATCCTTCTGTATATATGGTCAGTACATATAGATCTCATGCGGGAATCTGCTTTGTGCATGACTTTTTCTATTCTCTCTTCAAAGTTAATACTTGATATTACATCAGCTTCTAAATCACTCTTTGTTTTATTCGGCATATTTCGATTGCTTCTTAGGGGTTTTTCTTTATAATAAAGTCTATAGATTGCTTCTTCATGACCTAAGTTAGCTGCTTTTCTTAATAACTTCATGCCTTTATCTCTATATTCAACGGTGTTAAATTCTTTTTTAGTTAGTAATATTTCGCTTAACCAAAAGATTCCTTCTGGTTCACCAAGCTTGGCAAGCTTTTCATAATATTTGACAGCTAAAGAAATATTTTTGCTTATTCCGTCTATTCCTTCAGTATAATAACTAGCAAGGTCTAGCATAGCTTTAGTTATGCCAAAATGAGCTGCTTTTTTGTACATTATTAAGCCTTCTTCTATGTTTTTTTTGACTCCATTTCCCGTCATCAAGGCATCAGCAAGTAGTAGTCTTGCTTGATGAAACTGCAACTGGATTAATTCCTTACTTAATTTAATTGCCTTTTTATAGTTAATCGCTGTACCTCTACCATAATAGTGGCAAATGGCCATTTGATATGTACCTTCCAATGAACCAAGAGAACTTGCAGTTTTAAAATATTCAAAAGCCTCATCAAAATTCTTCTCTATTCCGATACCATTAAATAAACGATATCCCTGCAGATAATTTGCAAAGTGATCATTTTTTGATATTCCTTCAGCTAAAAAATTGCAAATGACAGAATTTTCTAAGTTATTAGTTGATACAAATAAATAGTACCCTACAAGGTTAATTTTAGCTTGGAATACGCCACTATTGGCTGCAGTTTCTAGAGTTTCTTTTGCTTTTATTTGCTTATTTGCAATTAAATATACCAAAGTTTTTAGCCAGTATGTCTTTGCTTGGCGTTCAGGCTCTGGTAAACTTTGGAATTTATCATATAGTTTTGTTATATCAATAAAACCACGCTTAAGGTAGATTAGCTCATCTTTGGCGGGAAATCTTTCATCTTGCAAGATCGTTATTGCTAATTCGGTAGCGATTACTGGGTAAGGGGCCATTTTTTCATTACTTTTGGCTTGGCTCCTGGTGCTTAGTGTATCTCTAAAATAATCATATTCTTCATCGGTCTTATTTGTTGTTATCCTGGGGAGTTGCTGTTGAAAGCAAGTTTGCGAATGAGATCGTCTAAGGTTAAAATGTATTGACATTGGCATATTCTCCTTTTAAAATTGAACTCCAAACTCACTTTTCTAAACGCCAACTTAGGTTATGCACTTTTGATTTTTCTAAAATAAGTGTAATTACTTCCTAATAGTTTGAATTTAATTCTATCCTTAATCCGACTTGGCTTAATTTAATTAGCTCTTGCTTTTGCTTAGGTTAATTTACAAATAGTGAAAATTGGACTTGTAAATACAAAGACTTCCGTCAGTTAGTATAAATGCATGTCTTACATTTCAGTTATGACATAACATTCGTATAATCTTTTTGGTTACGTAAAAGACTACATTTAGAGTTATGGTCGTGAGTTTTGTAATTTATTTTGAGGAAGAGTAAAGCAATTTATTTTTGAGGGGTGATGTTTATAGTTTAATTAAAAAATGTCAGTTTATTATTAGAATCGAATAAAAGCCAATTGTTATTAGTAAGCCTGTCAAATAAAAATTTTCCTTAAATTCGTTTTTATCCAAAATAAAATATATTTCAAGGTACATGTTAAAATTTCTACAGTACAAACGAAGCTTAATGTTCAAAAAATCAATAAATAATAGTTACATTTCTTATATTTCAATTTCTACTCTATTTATTTAGCTATCAATATATATGCTCAAAGTTGCTGTATTCCTATAATTAAATATAGCTATAGTGGTAATTTTATCTATATATGGATTAGCTAAATACTATCTTGGAATGCTCCATTGGTAAGGGTCTTCAAGCAAAATCATATGTCAATATGGCAATAATTATCAGGTTATTAAAAGGGAGTTTTGATGTTTAAACCATTGATGCCGGATATAGTGGATAAGCTCAAAAAAATGGTGTTTGAGTATATTGCAGAATGTAAAAGTAGAGAAGATACAGAATGGGTAAACTTCTACTTTGAGGATAGTCAAAAGATAAATGACCCTAAGTTTTGGGACAGCTACCTACATAAAGTTTTCTATGAAGCAAAAAATCCCGACCTACAAAGATTAAGGAATATAGTAGCTCTTCAAAAAATTCATTCATTAGACTCGCAGGCTCTTTGCTTTACAGCATTAGAGAAAAATGAGGATGTTCCGATTATAACTAGTCTTTATTTATATTCAAATGGCGAATATATTTCTTATAGCGTTTCACCATACTATTTTACTGATGTAATGCAGAAAGTAATCTCGGATATTAAATATAAA
Organism: uncultured Neisseria sp.; assembly: GCA_964386295.1. Lineage (GTDB taxonomy): Bacteria > Pseudomonadota > Gammaproteobacteria > Burkholderiales > UBA11063 > Aquella. Next base: position 143,225 of record CAYLRR010000009.1, on the reverse strand, counting down.
GACAGTGGTTATTATCTAAATAAACCATCTCAAACTTTGCTGACCGCTGGAATAGTTTTCCGACTTAAATCATCTAACAACCGCTTTGGGCGGATGTACATCGATAACAACAAAATCACCCCAGAATTTATCCAAAGCTTAACAGAGTTTATTTATGATGATAGTAATGTGGTCTTAACTATCAATAGTATCGGGAACCTAACAAATTACCAAATAGGCAAGGGGCTGCGGCTTTACAAGATACCGGAATTTAACTATGACTGGCGTCCATATATAGAGAAAGTAAAGAATAAAGCGCTGCAGCTGGACCCAGGGCGAACATTTTATGACGATGATATGCTCAGATATTGCAGCTATACCATATCATTTGAATATTCGCCGGATGACTACCTGGAAATATACGCAACTAAACAAGCGCTAATCAATTTTTGGCTCGAAGAAATCGATGAAATAGACCCCTGTGGCGGTATTTTCAAATATGACAGGTTCGACGATCGCATGATATTCCATATGATTAATTATATTGCTCCTTTGAATGCAATAGATATACCATTATATGAGCATAGATATGGATCAGTAAATAATTGCCTGTTACGTGAATTATTTGTCTATGAAATAGAAAAATATCGTGATTATTATTGTGAAGAGTAAATAAATTGTGAAGTAATGCAACTATTTAATAATCTATTAATGGAGAAAGTGGAATGTATACCAATAGCTATGGGTTTTCAAATATTAAGCAAATGGATAAGTCAATAACGATAACGAATTCATCAATTTTAAATTCAGAAATAACAGAATAATAGAAATTTTATAGGGAGTTAAATCATGTTTAAACCAGTAATGCCGGATATAGTGGAAAAGCTCAAAAAAATGGTGTTTGAGTATATTGCAGAATGTAAAAGTAGAGTAGATACAGGATGGGTAAACTTCTACTTTGAGGATAGTCAAAAGATAAATGACCCTAAATTTTGGGACCATTTTCTGTATATGATATTTTATAAAGCAAAAAATCCCGACTTACAAAGATTAAGGAATATAGTAACGCTCCAAAGAATTCATTCATTAAACCCGCAGGAACTTTGTTTTATAGCGTTTGAGATAAATGAGGAAGTTTCCATTCAAATTACGCTTGATCTAGATATAGATGGAAAATATGTCTCGTATAATAAATCACCATACTATTTTACTGATGTAATGCAGAAAGTAATCTCGGATATTAAATATAAAGACAGTGGTTATTATCTAAATAAACCATCTCAAACTTTGCTGACCGCTGGAATAGTTTTCCGACTTAAATCATCTAACAACCGCTTTGGGCGGATGTACATCGATAACAACAAAATCACCCCAGAATTTATCCAAAGCTTAACAGAGTTTATTTATGATGATAGTAATGTGGTCTTAACTATCAATAGTATCGGGAACCTAACAAATTACCAAATAGGCAAGGGGCTGCGGCTTTACAAGATACCGGAATTTAACTATGACTGGCGTCCATATATAGAGAAAGTAAAGAATAAAGCGCTGCAGCTGGACCCAGGGCGAACATTTTATGACGATGATATGCTCAGATATTGCAGCTATACCATATCATTTGAATATTCGCCGGATGACTACCTGGAAATATACGCAACTAAACAAGCGCTAATCAATTTTTGGCTCGAAGAAATCGATGAAATAGACCCCTGTGGCGGTATTTTCAAATATGACAGGTTCGACGATCGCATGATATTCCATATGATTAATTATATTGCTCCTTTGAATGCAATAGATATACCATTATATGAGCATAGATATGGATCAGTAAATAATTGCCTGTTACGTGAATTATTTGTCTATGAAATAGAAAAATATCGTGATTATTATTGTGAAGAGTAAATAAATTGTGAAGTAATGCAACTATTTAATAATCTATTATCGGAGAAGATGGAATGTATACCAATAGCTATGGGTTTTCAAACGTAAAACAAATTAATAAATTAATAACTGATAAATGTCTACCACTAAATAACCAAAAATCGACTGATCTCTTTATCCTCCAGCGGCCATATACCGATAGTGATGGCAATACTATTGGACTATATTTTAACACTAAGCACTCATTAATTGCCGGTATTATTACCAATAATGGTAAGCAGATTAACCTGATAGGTGAGAATATTCTAAATGGGCTAACCCAGCAGCCGCTTAGCGATGAGCAGGTTTGGCAAATAGTGCAACGCCCCGAGTCATTTGTTACCGTATTCAATAAAGATAAATGTAGAGCCTTAGTTTTCCCTTATCTAGCTGCGGCAAAAGATAAATATACCCATTATCTGGTTACGGATAAAAATAATCCATTCGCGGGAAAATCATTTGAACAAGTGAATAATATGCTTAAAAATGGCTTTAAAGATCCTTGTACTGGTCAATTTTTAAAGGCAACGAAGGAAGAAAAGCGTGGCGATTATGGGCGTGGCGTATACCATTTTAAAGATCAAAAAATTGATATAGTTTTAGATCCTACAAAGCAGAGTGGTCACCGGACTGAGCCTGCCCACGTAGATGTAATGTATAAGCACGCCAAAAATGCCAACGGCCAATTTGATAAGCTGAAATTCCCGCTTAATCCAAATGATCCGGCTTGGGGTAAAATCAAGATGAAAGAATGTAAGCAGCTTCCTGATTATACTAAAGGTCGTGGGCCAAATGGCGACCCGGATGGCAACGGTCCTGGTGGGGGCGGGGGTGGTGGAGGTGGCGGTAATAATAAACCAGGCTCTGGCGGGTCTTCGGGAAGCTTTGAGAACCATGTTAACCAAAATGGCTTAGCTGATTCGTATAATTCATCTAACCCCAATAACCAGATAGCCAAAGCTGCCGGTAATGCCGGGGATATTGGCGGGGTGGCGATACTTGGGCCAAATGCAATTATGGTTGACTTTAATAATGATGATCTATATGACTTAACTGCAAAAGGATATTATCTGGCTTTTCCACGTAAATATGGGATAGATCAAATCCCGCAGGATGAATTAGATCAATTAATCCGCGAAATGGCGATAGCCAGCTATATCTTTGATACCAATCCGTTTTATAGTCTACATTTTAATTCAGATGGATCACTGTATTCGGTTATCCATCCGGTATTCCAAAATACACTGGTTGGACAGGTAATTGGTATGCTCGATTATTTCATGAAAGGATATTTAAACGGTGGATATTTTACTGAAAATGACCTTTTCGGTTTTATCGATAACTATCAGAGTTGGAAAAAAGATCCTGGAATACTCAAACCATTTATTAAATCGATGGAGAGTTTATATAAAAGTTCAATCCAAAATGGCAAAGAGTATGTATCATTGACCGACCGGCTGGAAGAATTTAATGTTGAACAATATAAATATAATGAAACCAGTGAAATTAGCTCCAATAAACAACTTTTACAACGATTCCAAATATCTTTTAGGATAATTGCTAAACAAAATAGTATTGAGAAGTCTGGAGATACCATAGTTTTTAATGGCGATTTTGATGTATTTTACACCATTGAATTACGTAGAGAAGCGATAGGCGATTTAGATATATATCAGGAGTCACATGAGTATAAAATTGTTGATCATTTTTGTCGTAAGACGGCTGAAGATATCAAAGTTAATTTTTCCCAAATCCCAATGTTTAGCAAATATTTTGCTAAATTAGAACTAATCTGTGGATTGGCTTATTATTTTAATAGCCTTAAAAAACAGCAATTGGCGCCTAAGCTCACCAGACACAAAGTAAATTCAGCGCTTAAATGCCCGGGCTACTTTCCACCGTATCCTAGGCATAGTTATAAGGTTGAGAGATCAAAAATAACCTTTTGGGATTTAGTAAAAGGGCTGAGTAAAGAGCATAGAAATCAGTTAAATAGACTATTAAGCGACAAGGTAGAGAACCTAACTCCTGAATTACAAAGTATCTTAACCCAGTCGCTAAAAGAGGTGCTATTACTTAAAGCTTTTAAATTTACTGAGTTAGAAATTAACATAATAGTATCCATGTATTATGCTAAGGTAGTGCAAACACTTGACTCTATCCGCGAAGAGGTTAATTCTGAAGCCACTAAAGAAATTGTAACTAAACTAACTTCAGCAGTTATACAAGCAAATCATAATATTACTGAGCTCGATAATATTAGCACGAGTATCCGTGAACAAATGAATAATCACATTGCAGAGCTTACCTGGCAAAATAATCAAGCAAAACGATCTATTCCAGCTTATTTAGTAAGTATATATGATGAAAAATTTAATAAGTTAATTGGAGAAATCCGAAAGGAAGTTAATGAAAAGGTAAACAAAATAAGTAGCGCTATTACTGAAGAACAAGCGCGCAAAAGAGAACTAGAAGAGAAGCTTTCTGAATCGACTACAATTTCAATAAATATTATTGTTGATCCTACAGATCAGAAAATTAGTGAAAATATTGAATTTAATTTACCAAAGTTAAAAAAAGAAGTATTAGGAATTAGGTTTGCCAATGAAAATGATTCGGTAAAAATTAATGGGGGAACTGGCTTCGCTCTTGATTCAATGCCTATAAAAAAATCAGCAATTCCTAGAAAAATTAACGCAGCGCTAACGGAAAGCAAACTTAAAGAACCGACAAAATTTACGGAGCGGAGTATCCAATCTGTAAGCATTAATGGAAGCTATTATAATGCATTTTATATTAGCCATACTGAACTTAACCAAGATAGCCTAAATTTAATTGAAAATAGTGTAATTAATGAAAATATGGCTCAGACCGCAACTGAAATCAGACTGATAGAACTTGCATCAGCACCAGCATCGCCAGAGCAGTTACAAGAAATTAAGGAACTTATGCAAAATTTATATGGTAGAAGTATCCTAAAAACAGATGCATATGGTAATAATATTCTACATCTAGCTGTTATGCGTAATAATCTTGAACTTTATAAATTACTGGTGACTAATCAAGAGCTGCATGAAAGTTTTAATAGATTTGGTGAAAGGCCAATTCATTTAATTTGTATGCTTGGTTTCGAAGAGTTATTAAAGGCTACGCCAAAAAATTATTGGGAAGCATTAAACATTAATCGAGAAAGTGGTTTATACTTGGCAGTAGTTCACAATAAAATTAATATTGTAAAACGATATATTAATTCATGTCTGAATGTAAACATATTAGAATTAAGTGAGATCCCAAGCTTTAATATCAATGAAGCCGGGATAAGTGGAATTCCGCTAATCTATACTGCATTTTTTAACGGCCATAAAGCAATCGGTGAATTTTTATTAAGGCAATATAATATCAATATCACTTTTAAAATTGAAAATGGCAATACGTTACTGCACTTGGTAACTCAATTAAACTATCCTGACGTAGTCGAGCAATTGATAAAAAAAGGAGCAGACCCTAAAGCAATGAATCGTGATGGGAAAATACCATTACATATCGCTGCTGAGAATGGTAATTTGGAGGTAGCGAAATTACTTGTGAGGGCTATTGGTCAAATAGATATTAAAGATTCAAGTGGATTAACCGCTCTAAATTTATCAATTGTAAATGGGCACTATGAAGTTGCTAAATACCTAATCGCTAAGGGGGCAGATTTAAACATTATAGTAAACGGCAATAATGCGTTAAGTTATCTTTTAAAAGCAAAAGAGTTGGAGTTAGCCAATATAATCTTAAAAAGAAATAAATATCAATTAAATCTTAATAGCGAGGTGGACATTGCTAACTTTAAACTAATTTGTGGATTAGGCTATTGGGAATTAGCACAGAAAATAATTAAAGTTATGCCTGCACTAGTAACGGAAATGCTGGTCAAAGATCCTATAGATAATATACCAGCAAATTATCTGGAATACCTGTGTATTTCGGATCAGGCCATAATTTTACGCGAATTGATAAATTCCAAAGATAGCTTGAATAAAGTTACCAGAGACTATCTGACAGAGAATAAAGATAAAGTATACCGTCTGGTACTCAAATATAAAGCTAAATTGGTATTGGCAATTTTGCTGAAAATAGTTAAGAACCCATTTGACTACCATGAATTGCCTTTTAAAGCTTGCAGCCAAGATAATTATCAATTTAAAGAATATAGCTTAATTCAATTTGCTGTTCGGAATAATCTACCTTTAATTTACACGGCATATTTTAAAAGTCAGGACGCAGATTTAACTATTACGACCTGTGATGGTAAAAATTTACTCTATCTTGCGGCAGAGAGCGGTAACCAGCTTTTAATTAAACAGTTGTTGGCCAAAGGAATAAATCCGGTATCAATGAATGGTCGCCATATCTTTTATCCGCTAGTGGAAAATAATGATAGCGAAATTATCAAGAATTTGCTCCTTATCCATAGGTTTGATGTTAATTGTATAATTGATGAAGCTCAACAGCTGCGGGCAATTGATTTAGCTTTTACTCAGGGTAATATCGATACAATTATTAGCTTAATCGGTTATGGTGCTAAATTTAACCAAAAAAACAGTCAAGATCAGCTACCGATCTTTTATGCAATAAAGAATAACGCTTTTCATGTTATTAGACTGTTATTTAAGTATGAGCTAGGTGATTTAGGCGAAATTCTAGATTTTGCAGTAGCTAATTTTAAAAATGAAGTCATAACGGAAATATTGCAGCACCGGCCTAATTATCGCGAGTTAGTTCTTGAACATGCCGTAGCTTTATTTAATACAGCGATTCGAATTAACAACGTCGTGCTTTGTAAATTGCTGTTTAATATCGGGTTTGAGCCTGAGCGGGACATTCAATTACTTACTAATGCTATTAAATTTGGCAGGCATGAAATTCTCGAGTTATTGATACCTAAATATCCAACTTTTAATACTCCTGATATTGCTGGTAATACACCATTACACCTGGCATGCATTAAAGGAGATGGTAATTGTGTTTCTACATTACTATCTAATAGTCTAAATGATTGTGATATGCTTAATAATTCAGGGAAAAAAGCGATAGAGTTGGCCCCTAACTGGATTCGAGAGTTTGTATTTCAGCATAAAATGTCTGAAATTAGCTCTAGGTTAATCAGCCTTATTGAGGCTGGGGATCTAAGAGCTATTCAAGAAATACTTGATCAATATCAGCTTCCAGCTACCCTGCAAATAAGCTATGTTTTAGGTTCGCAGAACATAAATGTCACATTACTAGAAATTGCAGCAATTGAATGTAGAATTGATGTACTTAGGTTTTTATTGCAAAGATGCTCTAAGGAAGAATTAACTAATTATGCTCCTACGGACTTATCTTATATCCATTTTTTAATGAAAATAATGGACGCAAGCTCCGTAGAGAAGTTAATTGATGAATTTAATGTAGATATCAATACAAGATCAATTGCAACTGGATATACTCCAATGTTTATTGCGGTTATGGCAAGTAATATTGCTTTGATAAACTATCTTGTGGCAAAGAATATCAATCTGTATCAAGAAGCGCAAGATGGTATGACAATTATGTTTTTAGCAATTAAAAACAAGTCAATTGAGATTGTTAAACTTCTAGTTGAAAACCATAAATATCAAATCAACCATAAAACTAATGCCCAGAAAACTTGTCTTGGCATGGCTTTTAGAGAAGGAAATCTGCTAATAGCTGAATATCTTGTAAAAATGGGGGCTGATATTTATGCCACAAATGGTTTTCGAAAGCAGTCTATTTTACATAATGCAGTAATCTCTCAGGATGAGAAAACCGTATTTTATGCCATCAGCCTTGGTCTTAACTGCAATTGTGAAGATGCTATGGGGATGACTCCTTTACATCTTGCCGCAAAGCACGGCAACTTAAAAATAGTCAAATTACTGGTAAATTTCGGTGCCGATAGTATGAGCTTCCTTGATAAGCGCGGCCGCAATGCGCTGGATTTTGCCATGATACACAAAAAGCCTGAAGTTAGTAAATATTTAACTTGTAATACAAGTGACTATAAGCTTGAAGAAACTGTAGAAGAAGAGGTTAACTTCAAACTTTATCGGCACAGTGGGCGTTCTTCTATAGAAATAGCAATTATTTCGGCTGACTATAATACGATAATGCGCTTAATTAAGCGCGTGCCAGCTAATGATAAACGCTTAATAGACCGTATTATTGCTATAGCTGGGGCAAGCCCAAATCCCCAAATATTTTCTAGCATTTTAACTGAGTTTTATGCTAATGCTAATTTGATAAACCTAAGTAACTGCCTCTATGCAGCAATAGTTAACGATATTTCGTATAATGTAGCTGAATTAGTTAAATTAATAGGTGCAGAAGTAACTTTCGAGGATGGTAATACGCCGATAGAGGTTGCCTGCGAGCATGGTTCAATTGAAGCTGCCAAGATCTTACTTAATCATCTGGACGAATATACTGAAATACCGATAAAAGTTGCGTTTAATGCCTTGAAGTCTATTATAAAAAAGAATAATCTTGCCCTGGCAAAGCTGGTTTTACCAATTTGCGATGAATTTGTTGTCGATTATAAAGATGGTGATGGGAATACCTTATTGCATCATGCGGTATTAAATAATCGGCCAAACATGGTGGCTTTTCTGTTAATGAACGGCGCTCAAGATTGCCAGAATCATAATAACTTGACAGCCACCGATCTGTCGCATAAGTTTAAGTATGATCTTTGCGAAAAGTATCTTAACTTCACTTTGGCAGATAAATTAACCAACGCTAAAGCAACAAATATAACTAATCCGTTACTAAATTATCTCGAAAATAACCAAGCAGTTGATTATACTGTCATTCAATGGCTATGCACATTTAGCGATCTTAATGAGCTAGGTAAGAACGGGCTTAATCCGCTTCAATTAGCTAATAAAATGAATGATAAGCAACTAATTAAGATACTCTTAGATGCCGGCGCGACCCTAAACTTACTGACTGCTGATGCTTCTCTTAACGCAGAATTTCTAACCTTAGAAGATGGCTTAGAATATCTTATTAAGAATGATCATGAGTTAAAAAGCTCGTATGGTCAAATAATTTATGAAAAAATGTCTAATCTAGACACGATAGCTACTAAAATCAAAGAGTACTGTATTGAGCAAGACTACAAACAAATTTTTAATATTTGGCAGATTACCAAGATAAAACCAATAAAGATGCCAGATAGTGACTTAGAGTCATTTAACAAAATTCGTGATGGCCATTTAAGTATTTATTCGTTGCTTACCAACCCTAGGACCCTAAGTTCATATACTGAACCAAAGATGAATATCCTGGAATTAGCCCTGATTAAGGATGAAGAGCCCTTTCTTGATTTTTTAATAGCTAATTACACTCGGTTAAACGTGAATATGCTTCCATTGATAAATTCCATCTTAGCACTTACAACACCAAAATCAGAAGTTATGATTCATCTTGTAGAAAATAACAAACTTAGCCTGATTAGCAAACTTCTTCCTTTCTACGATAGTCACTTTTATAAGCAACTTGGTAAACTTGATTTAACTAATCTCAGAAAGCAAGACACTAACCTTGCCTTAATAGCGTTGTTAAAAGGTTATACCAAGCTTTATACTTTATTAACTACACAATGTGGAATCAATGTTGAGTTTGGCTTAATGAATGCAAAAAGTGACTATCTTTGCTCAATTTGGCATGAACAAAGCAAACAAGTTGTTCCTGACTTGGAACTAATCACAAAAAGCCAAACAATGAAAGAATATTTGGAAGTACTAACGGCAACGCCGCTAAAATCGGTACAATTAGCTTGTAGCCGCATACTGGAAAGTCTATTTTTGAGTACTAATGATGATTTAACTGAAGCGAAAGCAAAGTTTTTATTGAAAATTACTCAAAACGATAATCCAGCAAATTTATATAAAATGTTCAAAGATGCAACTTCAACATTATCGGTAATTCGTGCCAGGTATTTGTGGTTATATACTAGACTATATTCTACACAGGATAATTACAGCTCACCATTACTTACTGCATATAATGAAAAGGATAACTTATCGTTTTTATGGGTGTTAAACAATATAGATCAAAACTTATACGCTGAAGAGCCACAACTTATGCATAAGTTAAGGGCTGAGAATAAGCTCAAACTTAAAAGTCAAATGTTTGATTCATTCAAATCTTGGCGCGAACAATGCATTAAATCAATTATCCAGAAATATGATCCAAGTATTATATATGATAAAAGCTTTAACTCTTATAGTAGCTTAGTCAAAATCATATTGTCAAGGCTTACCAATCAACATACTATTGAACATTTATCAACTTTAGGATGGACTCAACTATTTGTTGTTTTCGATGATGCTCTATCGAATTTGGATAAAAATTCCCAAGTTAGGTTTATGCAAAGAGTTTATGTAATTATTTATAGAGATACTCTATACAAACAAATTATAGATGTAGTTTTAGCAAATGAACACATTAATGCTATTAAAAAGACGACATTTGAAGAAGCGACAGCATGCACTTTGCTTTGATGTTTTGTACATGTAAGCAAGCAGCTGACTCAAGAAAAAGTGGAAAGGATATGATATGTTAAATAAATGTGTTTCGCCAGGTATAAAGTTAATTAATTCAGTGATATTAAAGCAAAATGGCTTAAGTTCTTCCGATAATACAGTTTAATATGGCTGTCTAAAACTCGAAGAATACAATGCATTTTTAAATAGTAAATATAGCTCTATCAGGCTCGAAGAAAGGGAGCATTGGAATGAATTAGTTTCTATATATACTAATCCAAATAAAACCGGGCTAGTTGATAAACTAAGTAGTGGAACTTTAACTCGAATTGAATATCGGGAAATCCTGAAAAATAAGATGAAACAAAATGACCAGGATTTAGATAATTGGTTTATATTATTCCATCTTCTACTAAGCCATGATACGCAATATCATCTTAATGTATTTCTGAATTGTTATTTAGAGTGGAATGGGCTATTAGAAAATTCAGTGCTTGAGAATTTAAATTTAATCTTTGCCGAGAAAGCATTTGCTGATATTTGGTATAAATTAAGCATAGAGCCGTTTAACTCTTCGTTAAATTTTTCAGAGCTGCAAAAAGTGTATAGTAGTTTTACTGAATTTGTTAAGATGGTCTTATTAAATAATATTGCCCTTGCTTGTCTTAGCAATTTTAGCCTATATAGTAAGGATGAATTTTTAAGATTTTGTGGGATTTTCTTATTGGCTGAAGCTAAACATATCCAAATAAATCATTTATTTCCGAAAATATCTGATTTTGATCTGGCTAAACAACTGCTAACAGTGGGTGGATATCAGTATGTTAATCAGCAGATAATGAGCTTCTATCCTGAAGTAAATGGCTTACCGTCGTTAAGTAAAGATAATTTTAAAAAAGAGGTATTAAATAAAGCATACTCAATTCAGGAGATTAAAGGTTATCTGCAAATTTATATAGCAAAATACAATCTGGCAATCTATCCTAAATTGGATTTTGTGATACCTTTACTCGATAATGCGCATAAACGTGGCAAGCTTAGTGAAAATTGTTATTTAGTAATATTTAAATTTATCTTAGCAGCTGTAGATGTTTATACTGAGCAGCAATTGGAAGGCTTTGTCATGCAGGCAATTAAATTAGTTGTTGCCGGTAATATAGAGATATTTTTAGCTTTTGATGATGAGCTTATCAACGTTGATCAATTAAGTAAACTGGAAGACATGATGCGTACTGTAATTTACTTGCAAAAGCAAAATATACCCTTTGTATTTGATCTAAGTTTAACCTCATCACAATTAAAAGGCAAACTTGACGATATTCAGAAAAATGCTGTTAAAAAACTGGTGAAAGAAAGGAGCATTAAAGAAATTTTATCTGAATTTAGTAGTAGTAATCCTCAGCTTGAATATACACTAAATGCTAGCCAAATAGATACTATTGGCAAACAGTTAATACAGGTAAAAGCCTTCGAAAAAAATATTGATGGTTTTAGCGATGCTCAATTATTAGCTCTAATTCAAAAGATAAAGAGTAAACTTGCCAGTGGATTATTAGATCAGAAAGAAAAGAATAAATATATTTGCGAGCTAATCGCAATTGCTAATTTAGCTTATATTCATCACTTTAATATTTATCCGCATAATGTCCAGATATTGGCAGTTTTGTCATTATTATTGCCTAAGACACGCAATGAGAATCAAATCTATAAAGGATCATTAGCCCAAATTCGCACTGGAGAGGGAAAATCAACTATTATTTCAATGCTGGCGTTAATACTTGCATGTGAGGGAAAGTGTGTTGATATCATTACGACAACCCCTTATTTGGCCAAAAGGGATGAACTAAAATTTAAACAATTTTACCACTATTTTGGCATTGAGACCTCTAGTATTTGTAATACTAATTTTAGTTCAAATAACTTTAAAGGACAAATAATTTACGGACCAAATTATAATTTTGAATTTGCGATTTTATTTGACAGGCTTTATCTCCAGGGAAACCGAATTTTATATAATGATAAACATAAAGTTCGCCCATATGATGCAGTTATTATTGATGAAGTTGATAATATGCTGATTGATAAGGCTCTAAATTCAGCGCGAATATCTTTTCCTAGTAAACAGAATTTCTTAGATATTTATCCACTTATTTATGATTATGTCAAAAATAATTGTAAATCGAAAATCTTTACTAAACAGGAAATAAATAAATGCTTGAATTTAGTCAAGAAATTTAATATTTTAGAAGCTAAACTCGAGAAGCTAATGAATAGTGCCTATCGAGCTTGTTTTGAACTAAAAATCAAAACGCATTATGAAATTCGAAAAAATAAGGAGCAAATGAGTAATAGTAAGGATTCGCCGTGGCAAATTGTAATTATTGATGAAGAAACTGGGCGATTGTCAGAAGGTAGTCGTTGGCAGTATGGCCTACACCAATTTTTAGAGTATAAGCATGGATTAGCTATTAAAGATGATGCTTGGACTATAGGTTCGCTCTCACATCCGGCATTTATTAATAAATATGATCAAATATATGGCGTAACTGGAACAATCGGTCCGAAGTCAATCCGCGATGAATTAGAAGCAATTTATAACTTGACTACTTATGATGTCCCAACTTTTAAGCCAAGATTACTAATAAAATTAGATACTATAATTTGTACAGATAAGGATAATTATGAAAAGGAATTAATTGCTAAAACTAAAGTTATGCTAAAGAATAATCGGCCATGTTTAATAATCTGTCGTTCGATTGAGGCAAGTATCTATATTTATCAATTGCTACAGAAAGCTTTGCTTGATGAAATTCCCAATTTACACACGCAGCTTCTTAATGATATCCAGAATGAAGACGAAGAGTATCTGGTAGCAAATGCCGGCAATGGCAAAGTGTTAACAGTTGCAACAAATGCAGCTGGCCGCGGAACAGATTTTGATCCAACGCCAGAGGCCATCGAAAATGGTGGATTGCATGTGGTTTTTGCATTTTACCCCTCTGACCCGAGGATTGAAGATCAGGGAGGAGGGCGCGCTGGGCGCCAAGGCAACCCTGGTAGCTATCAGATTATAGTTCCACATGATGATCCGATTTTGCTCTCTGCGATGTCAAGGAAACTACCGGATATGGTTATATTATTTGCGAAATTAGCCGGCATACCATTACAAGAATTATCCCCAAGTGATGAAGGTGGAGCTATGATTAGTGTAAAAGAACTTGATGACTATCGAGAACAGATCAGCAAACAATCATCAGAAGTCCGCCAAATTGCATCTAAACGAAACTTGATCGAGAATGAGATAATGGAAATGTTCACTTCATGGTATCAAGCCCAAGCTAGCTCATCTGAAATTAACCGATTTATTGTATTGGAGCAGTGGGCAAAATTTTATACTTCATTAGAAGATTGGGAGGAAGTAGATAACAATCCTAATTTACAAAGGAATAATTTACAGTCAGAAAGTGAATTAATGGTATATCGCAATAGACTAACTGAGAAATATCACAATTTTATGCAAAGCTTAAACTATCGTTAAGACCCGGCAATAAATGATACAGCAATGAAGTTGGCCCCTAATCAACTTAGCTGGCTATTTATCAATCATTATAGCTAGCTCAATTAACTTTTTAGTGATTTTGGGGCTATATTTCAAATTTGCACACTCCAATTCTTTATCTAATCCATTATTGTACCAATTAATATTATATATAAAACCATCAAGATTATTCCCACTAATATTAAGAGTATTAGGGTTTTTATTAATATCATATCTCACAGACTCAGAGCTAATGATAATTGCCCCATGCGTTAAAGTCATATTATTTACAATAAACCGACATGTTCCTAGTGCATCATAAGTGAAGTATTCGGTAATCCCAGTCCATCCATTTTTCCAAGTTCCTGTAGCTACAAAACCGATGATATTTTTTGGTTCAATAATCGTAAGTCCAGAAAATGGGAACGCCAATTTAATTTCTGATATATTCCTCTTAAAATGTGTATCATATGGATCACTATTATTTTTATATGTTCTAATTTCTTTTATTGCTGTGGCTTTTATGGTTAAGAGTTCTCTTGCGTATGGAGTATTGGAAATAGAATATCCATATAACCGCTGCTGTGATAGTCGAGTTAATTCTTCTTGTTTAATATTTTCAGGCAAATCCATTTTAACTAACGGAAGAATTGTAATTCCACCATCAGGGATAGGTGAAGTTGTGGGTATGTTCTGATTTTCTTTTTGATTTAGTTGGCTTCCTGCCATTGAAATTATAGGTAACCATAGTAGGATTGTTAATTTACTATTCCAATTCATGCTGACATTCCTTAAAAATTAGAGTTATTCTAAATAATTTAATGAAAATTTTAATCCCACCATCCATCATATATACTGCAATCACTTACATCTGTCACTGCTAGTAACTTATCTATTCCATTTATGAACATTCGATGATAACCTCTTACAAACCACCCACTTCCAGGCCTTGCTTCCCCCCAATGAACAGCTGCAGAACGCCAAGTATTTTCAAAGCCGCGACTGCTTACTACATAATGTTGTAAAACGCCATTGTGCCAATGGTTGCTACTAGTCCATAGTAAATAACTATGTCCCGCATGCCAACTTATAGATTCATTGTTTCCGCAATTTGCTCTACTATGCATGGTAAAACTATGTAAACCAGCATTTGCATTACTTATCAACAAAGAAAGCAATGAAATAGCGAGATTTTTCATTTTATACATTTCCTAAAAACATTTTAGTGATTATGTCCTTTTTTGTGCTTATTATCTAATAAATTTTATAATATAATCTTTATCCTTGAATTTAATGAAAATTTAAGATTAAGCAATTATTAATTCTTGAAATGAATTTTATTATATTAATGAAAATTAATTCATTAAAGGTTTAGAAGCTCAAATTATTCGTTTGAGATAAGAAATTAGCAACAATTTTCATATGGGTATTAGTTGGCCGTCTTTTAATGTGAAGGAAACTGCGCTTTCCTAGATAGCGTAATTCATGAGTTGAGAATTAGAAATTTTTTTCCGTGATCGTTTAGTTTATTGAAAGTGTGCAAATGTGGGTTAATTATGAACAAAATTTTATGCAAAGCTTAAAGTACCGCTAAGAATATGTATGTAGCAGCCAGAGTTTGGAAAAGTTATTCATAAGCATTCTTGGCGCTCATGACTAACTTTTCCTATATCCAGCCATTTATAGCTTACATAACCTAAGTTGAAGTTAAAAACTAATTTCTCCCTTAATTATTAGAGATTCCTTAATAAAACGGTAATAGTTAGTTACCGAATTATATTCATGTAAGTAAGTATAAAGCCAGCGGTTAGCAAAATTGATCAGCTGTTTCTGTACGCTTGTCTGACTTGAAGTTATAATAAGAGATTCAATATAATTTATTTCATCTAATAATTCTCTTAGCACCTTAGGCAAATCAGGACTTAGCTGAATAATATTGTCTTTAAGAATAATACCATGATGTGCATTTAGATAATTAAAGAAAATATAACTCGATAAAGCATCATAGGTAGGAATCGGTACTCCTTCAATCCCGTAGCGTAACAAGCGCTCGGCAAATATAAATTCAAACACCAGTTCAGCCATTTTTCCCAAACTTTCTCGATTTTCCAGGCAAATGATCATGCTAGCCAAATCTACTCGAAGTTCCTCAAGTCCAGCCAATACTTTTTTTGACTTTAGCTGAAGATACTGGGGAATTGGTAAAAAGCCATGCTGATGATTATATTCATGCAGCCAAACCCAAAATACACATGCTTCTTCAATTTGTCGATTATCCGCCTTTCTTAATATTTGTAATTGGCCAGGATCGACAAAGTTATTGATGGTTTTATGTGTGAAAATATGATATCTTTTTACAAATTTATTTATAAAGTAAAAGATCTTGTCACCACTATCTTGCTTGCCGTCAATATGGTTTTCCGGAAATAAGGCTACGATTGAAAGCGGGTTAAAACCGGCAGATTCTGCAGTTATATTGACGGGCATTACGTTGGTTTTATAATTTTCAAGATATGGGTGAATTAGCAGTTTCTCATAAAAAATGGATTCGATTCCCATGCTTGGCGAATATGGTACATTGAACATTGAGAATATAAAATTACTATCATGAGTATTTATATAGCTTTTAGTATTCTTGAGAGTAATTTGCTTGGTAGTAAGCATTTCTTCTATATCATTTAGAAAATAATGAACTCCTTCATGATGTTGTAAATATTTTTTTGAACCAATTTCGCGTGCAAGCTTAATCAAGAGCTTATTATCAAGGTTTTTTAGTTCAGGGTTATATTTTTCCCGTAACTGGTTAGTTTCATTAATTATAGTATTTATCATAATAGTTACCTTTTAGTTTAAATTTTTTGTGGTTTCGCCTGGGTAATAAATACGCTAAATGAAACCAGAAAAAGACCGATTAAGGTATAAGTATTAAATTTTTCCTGAAAGATGAAGTAGCACATTATGGCGGTTAGTCCAGGTACCAGATAAAATAGGCTGCTAACCGATACTGCATTGCCTTTTTCCAGCAGCTTATAAAATAGACAAGTAGCAATTACCGAAACGACGATTGCCATCCAAGCCAAGGAAGCTATAAATGTAGGGGTAATTTGTACTTTAAAATTACCAAAGATTAGGGTAAGTATAAATACCGGAATTATGCTTACTGCAAATTGAATTGCGCTGCCGGTTCTTAGATCCATTTTGCTATTGCTTTTTTGTAATAACGAACCTAGAGTGATGGACAGTAAACAAAGAACTGCAAGTAAACAGCCGCTAAACGACATGGACTTGGTGCTTAAATCATGGATTACTATAAGGATCACCCCAAGTAACCCGATTAGTAGTCCCATGGTTTGAGCTTTACTAGTCTTGTGTTTGTAAGCAATATTACATAGTACTGCGGTAAGTATTGGCTGCAAACCTAAAATGATAGTCATTACCGTAGGAGTAATGCCATAATAAAGTGCACAGAAATAGCTCATGACGTATATAAATTGGGTAAGTATGCCAGTTACAATGGTTTTTTTCCAGGTTTCGGCATCTTTAGGCCATGGCGCTTTAGTAATAATTGCAATTGCCAGCATAAATGTAGCGGCGATTAGCATTCTTAATAAAACAAAGAAAAATGGGTTTATGAAATGTAGCCCGGTTTCGATTACCAATGCGCCGCTACTCCATAAGAGGACAAAAAATATTTGATATGCCAAAAGGGAGTGGTTATTTGCTTGTGTCGTTATTGTCTTCATATTCTTTTACCTATCTAATAAGCAATATTTTTTTAAAAAGTTAGCCTTATGTATTACTTCTTGTTGGTTACTTAATTCTGAAATCATATGTAACCAATCAAAAACAGTTTCAGCGGAAAGATTATACTTAAAATATAGTTTTATGAGAATGCTAAGAATATTATAAAAATTGTTATTTTCGATTAATTCGGCAAGACTGATTATTGAGATATATTTATCAAGAGGCAGGGATGGTCTCTTGATTTCTTTCATGCTAAGTACGTGTTTCAGGATATCTTCTTTAGCGCTTGAATTAAATAATTCAGCCAAGTTTTTGGTATAGGCAAAATCTATTACAATATGCAAGCGATTTTGAGTGGAAAACGAAGCTGCACTATGAACTTTTGACGCATCAAGAAACCAGATTTCTCCAGTATCCATATGATATACTTTACTTTCTTCGGCGTGGAAGCAGTTTTTATCGGTTTTAATTGGTATATGTATGCGGATATAGCTTTCCTTTAGTTCCAGGTAATCGCGATGTGGCATAAATACGCTATTTGGAGCAAGCGCCAATAGCCTAGTAAATTTGATCATCTTGGAGTTAAAAGTATTGGCGATTAACTGTTTAAGGTAGGGCAACTTCGTTAGATAGATAGTTTCTTTGGCTTCACCATCATAGGTTTCTAGTATTGTATCGTTGATTTCTCCGCGCTTATTCATTAGCATACAACTTCTAAATTCACCACAGATAAATTCCTGATAGACGTCACTAAATTCAAAAGATGATATAGTCTTTAGGTCCGCATTAAGTTTTTCTGAGTCAAAGTTTAGTTTACCGATTAATTTAGTTTTCATTTATTTATTTCCTTGTAAATGGAATATATTGAGTATGTTTTGTAATCATGAATACATTAAGAGCATATAAGTGTAAAATTTGTATTTTTAGCATTTAGTTATGCGGTTTAGTTAATAAACCGCATAACCGTTTAGACTTGTGGGACTACTAGCTTGCCAATTGCAAGTTTTCGCCTGGCTTAGTTAGTAAAGCAAAGTCCCGTTTACTTACATTGCAGTCACTACACGACCAATCATTTGGTATGTCTTCAAATAATGTTCCAGCAGGGATGCCTTCATCCGGTAAACCTAGTGCTTCATCATAGATGAAATCACAAATTAAACAATACCATTGCCGGAATTGCCGCTCTTGAAGTAGTGGGGCATCCTGCGCTTCGTTGCAAGCTTTCATTAAAGGAGTAGTTGTGATTCCTTCTGTTACGATTTGCTCAAAATCCTTTAGAGCTAATGCCCAGCACTCTGCATATTTTTTGGTGAGTACTAAAAGTGTGCGCTGCTCTTCTGGCGTAGTCGCAATATTTACCATGCCCGAATCCCCATCCTTAACCTGCTTATGATGATTTACTTCAGCTTTAATATGAGCGTTTACCCATGCTAAATCATTTACACCCGGAAAAACCTTCTTACCATCGATTGTAAGTAGAGAGTAAAGCGATCTGAAAGCGACTGCAATATCCATCGCAATAGCTTCAACTATTCTTAATTGGACGGCTGCGCCCAAAGGTAGCTTGGTAAGCTCTACCATGTAAGATAAAAGCTTTTGGACTCCGGCGGTTACCGTCCGGTTTATTGTAAAATTTTTCTGAGAGGCAATTTTAGTCATGGTATTAAGTATGCTGTTTTCCCACCAGATATAGTGGGCGCCTTCCGGTCCTTTGGGAGCTACCTCTCCCAATATTGGACAAATATTACTTAAATCATCTGATATTACGTTAATGCCATTTTGTAAAACAGCAATCAAATCATATGCCGGAGAATTATCATTACGCATTTTATCTGCAAGGGTACCAAGCCCGGTTAATACCGTAAACAGAAATTGTTTGGTAATTTCGCGCCAATTAACTGCTAACTTAATTGCTGAATCAAGATTAATTTGCGGCCCTTGTTTGGCCATTAAGAAGTAGCTATTCGTCGTTCTGGTTAAATTAAAATCAGCTAATATTTGATCTATTGTTTTATCCAATACTTCAAAAGAAGACATGTATTCAGGTAAAAACGAATTTTGTTTAGTCATATAAGGTTTTCCTATTTAATAAATATGAAGTTATGTGTAGTTTACGTTAACAACGGATTAAACCATTGTGAAAAAGTAAAATGCTTAATTGCAAATATTTCCAGCTGTATAAATATTTCCAACTAACTAATAATTGTTGAGCTCGGGAGAGATATTACACTAATTCATTTGCATCTATGTTTTTATGTATTCGAAAAATCATGAGAAAAAAGAATGTAATAAAAGTATGCAAAAATAGGAAGCTAAAATAGAATTAGCTGTGTTAATTTAATGAGAATGGGTTCAATCAATATATATTAAATAGAAGCAAATGAAGTTGGATTGATAGATGTAGATAGATTTTATGATTTGAAACTAGGCTAGTATTTCTTATAAGCGTGTACAGCTTAGACAACTATAAATTTGCACTATCGCTAGCTTGTATGTGATAATATAGTCCTTGCAAATCAGAGTTTTGGGGATAATACTGATTAAAATTATCTTTAAAAGCTATTACTATTTGCAAAATGGAGTACTTGCTAGGTTCTAAATTTGCCTTTATTACTTGGCTTTACTTTTCGAATAAATCAAAATATAAGGATTTTATAATGGCTATAACTACTGCTCAAAAAGCTGAAATAATTGCTAAATTTCAACGTGCTAATGGTGATACTGGTTCATCAGAAGTACAAGTTGCTTTATTAACTGCACGTATTAATGATTTAACAAATCATTTTAAAACTCATACCAAAGATCATCATTCTCGTCGTGGGTTATTGAAATTAGTTTCGCAACGTCGTCGTTTATTAGACTACTTAAAACGTACTGATAACGCTTCGTACTTGAATACAATCAAAGAATTAGGCTTACGTAAATAGTCAAAAAGTGGTAGAATAACTACCACTTTTTTTGTTATTATACTCTTTGATTCCGTAGTTACAAATAACATTTGTGCTTCGACCTTTTTGAGTTATAATAATAGTTGGATAATAAATCCAGAAAAATTTAATGTGTATAATTACTTTTTAGATTAGTGTTTGAGAAAAGTCTAAGAAGCTATCTAATCTGCTTAACTACTTGAGCCGATTGTATAGCTTCTTCACTCGCTAAGACTAAAAAGACTTTTTAAGGAAATAGTAGTGTTTAATAAGATTACCAAAAAATTTAAATATGGTAAACATGAAGTAACATTAGAAACCGGGGTTTTAGCTCGTCAAGCTAGTGCAAGTGTATTGGTATCTGTAGATGAAACTGTGGTACTTGTGACTGTAGTTGCGAATAAAGAAGCAAAAGAAGGGCAAGATTTCTTCCCGTTAACCGTAGATTATTTTGAAAAAGCTTATGCCGTTGGTAAAATTCCAGGCGGTTTCTTAAAGCGTGATGGCCGCCAGGCTAATCATGAAATTCTTGTGTGCCGTTTAATTGATCGCCCAATTCGCCCATTATTCCCTGAAGGTTTCTATAATGAGATTCAGATTGTGGCTCAAGTATTATCCTTGAACCCAGATGTTAGTTCTGATATTCCTGCGATTATCGGAGCCTCTGCTGCATTAAGTCTATCTGGTGTGCCATTTAAGGGGCCAGTTGGAGCTGCTCGAGTAGGTTATATAAATAATGAATTTGTATTAAATCCAAGTGTGACTGAATTGGCTGAGTCTTCATTAGATTTGGTTGTAGCTGGTACAAAACATGCTGTTCTTATGGTTGAGTCGGAAGCTAAAGAGCTTCCAGAAGACACTATGTTAGCCGCAGTAATGTTCGGTCATGAGCATTCCCAAGTGGTGATTGAAGCAATTAATGATTTTGTGCGTGAAGTTAATCCAGTAGTTTGGGATTGGGCTCCTCCGGCTAAAAATGAAACTTTAATATCGCAAATTAAAGAATTGGCGCAGAATGATTTGGTTGAAGCTTATAATATTCGCCAAAAACAGGCACGCTATAGTAAAGTAAATGAAATTAAGGAAGCGGTAGTTGCTAAATTGGCAACTGAAGAAAGCGGAATTGATGTAAATACTATTAAAAATTATTTATTTGATTTAGAGTCAAGCATTGTTCGTAGCAAGATTTTAAATGGTGAGCCTCGGATTGACGGCCGTGATACTAAAACGGTACGGCCAATTGATATTCAATTAGGTCTATTACCACGCACGCATGGTTCTGCATTATTTACTCGTGGTGAAACCCAGGCTTTAGGTATAGTTACCCTTGGTACTAAAATGGATGAACAAATGGTTGATGCCATTGCCGGAAGTTATTCTGAGCGTTTTATGTTGCATTATAATTTCCCGCCATTTTCAACCGGAGAATGTGGTCGACTTGGCGCACCTAAACGTCGTGAGATTGGTCATGGTAACTTGGCTAAACGTGCGCTAGAAGCAGTACTGCCGTCGACTGAAGCTTTTCCTTACAGCCTTCGTGTAGTATCTGAAGTATTGGAGTCTAACGGTTCATCTTCGATGGCGACAGTTTGTGCCGGTTGCTTATCTATGATGGAAGCTGGCGTACCTATTAAAGATCATGTAGCTGGTGTAGCTATGGGGTTAATTCTAGATGGTAATAAATTTGCAATTTTAACTGATATCCTTGGTGATGAGGATCACTTAGGCGATATGGACTTTAAAGTTGCAGGTACCGAAAAAGGTGTTACTGCATTACAAATGGATATCAAAATTGAAGGTATTTCTAAACCTATCATGCAGGTGGCTCTTCAGCAGGCACGTGAAGGAAGAATGCATATTTTGGGCTTAATGAAAACTGCGTTACCTTATCCTAAAATGTTATCAGAACGCGTACCGCGTTTATATACCATGAAGATCAACCCAGAGAAAATCAAGGATGTAATCGGTAAAGGTGGCTCTGTAATTAAAGGTATTATCGCTGATACCGGTGCTACTATTGATATAACTGATGAAGGGGTGGTTACGATAGCATCAAGTAATCGCGAAAGCGCAGATAAAGCCCGCTCAATTATTGAAAATATTGTAGCTGAAGCTGTTCTTGGCGAAACTTATGATGGCAAGGTTACTCGTATCTTAGATCGTAATATGGGTGCTATGGTAGCTATTTTAGGTGGTCGCGAAGGGTTTGTCCATGTGTCGCAAATCGCTCATGAGCGCGTAAATAATGTGACAGACTATCTAAAAGAAGGTCAAGAAGTTAAAGTTAAAGTGGTTGAGTTTGATGATCGTGGAAGAATGCGTTTATCAATAAAAGCTACATTACCGCAACCTGAGCCTGTAGCTCCAGCGCCTAGTGCCGAAACGGAAGCACAATAATCAAGAAAAAGCCCATCAATGATGGGCTTTTTTGTTGCGCTGCAAATAGCTATTTTTTACTGAGATATATTAGAATTTGGGTCTACAAAATCTTTTTGGAGAGAGTTATGTTAATTGGAGTTCCTAAGGAAATTAAAAATCATGAGTATCGTGTAGGTATGACTCCTGCCGGTGTATATGAGCTTATTCGTCATGGTCATAAAATTTTGGTTGAAACAAATGCTGGTCTTGCAATAGGCTATGATGATAATGACTATATCAAAGCCGGTGCAACTATAGCAAAATCTGCGGCAGAGGTTTTTGAAAATGCCGAAATGATTGTAAAAGTCAAAGAACCGCAACCGGTAGAATGTAAAATGTTACGCCCTGGCCAATTACTATTTACTTATTTACATTTGGCTCCAGATCCAGAACAAACTAAAGGTTTGCTAGAGTCTGATAGCGTGGCAATTGCTTATGAAACTGT
Source organism: uncultured Neisseria sp. (assembly GCA_964386295.1). Lineage (GTDB taxonomy): Bacteria > Pseudomonadota > Gammaproteobacteria > Burkholderiales > UBA11063 > Aquella. The sequence goes on along the minus strand of CAYLRR010000009.1, from coordinate 119,717 downwards.
TACCGATGATAATGGTGGTTTGCCATTATTGGCGCCGATGTCAGAAGTTGCTGGTCGTTTGGCTATTCAAGCCGGAGCTCATGCACTTGAGCGTCATAAAGGCGGCTGTGGCGTTCTGATGGGCGGAGTTCCTGGGGTGAAACCTGCTAATGTGGTTGTAATTGGTGGTGGTGTGGTAGGTATAAACGCTGCTAGAATGGCGGCAGGACTTGGCGCTGATGTTACAATTTTTGATCGCAATTTGAATGTACTTAAAAAAATTGATAATGATTTTAATGGTCGTATCAAAACCATTTATAGCAATCATATGAATTTGGAAAAAGCTATCCGTGCTGCACATTTAGTAGTTGGCGCAGTATTGATTCCAGGCGCGGCGGCACCGAAATTAGTAAGCCGTAGTATGCTAAAAGAAATGAAAAAGGGTGCAGTCTTGGTAGATGTAGCAATTGACCAAGGTGGATGCTTTGAAACTTCAATGCCAACAACACACCAAAATCCAACCTATATCGTTGATGATGTGGTACATTACTGTGTAGCTAATATGCCTGGTGCTGTGGCTAAGACTTCGACTTTGGCACTTACTAATGCCACTTTGCCGTTTATTGTTGAATTGGCTAATAAAGGCTGGCAGCAAGCTGTTAAAGACAATAAGCATTTAATGAATGGATTAAATGTTTGCCGTGGTAATATTACTTATTATGCGGTTGCGCGTGATTTAGGTTATACCTATGTTGATCCGCTATCTTTAATTTAATAGCCAAATTAGGAATACAAGGCTTAAGCTGAAATATTTTTATCTTATCAGATAACTAATCAATTTGAGCTTGAACTCGTAAATTTGATAAAATACCTGCCTCAATGGTAGGTATTTTTTATGCAAAATTATAAACAAATTTTATCTAAAGATAATGCTCTAATAAAAAAAGTAGTAAAATTAGCTAAGGATAGTAAATTTAGGCAGGATATGCAACTGGCGGTGATCTATGGCGAGCACTTGGTTATTGAAGCGATTTGCTATGGGCTAATAGCTGATTTATTTATTTTAGACTCTAAAATTGACAAATATTTACCATTTTTAACTAAACTAAACGCAGCAAGCATCTATATGCTTAATTCTGAATTAATGGCGAAAATAAATCTTTTAGATACCCCAACCGATATTGTGGCCACTGTTAAGATAAAACCAGAAGATGACCTTGGCTTAGTATCCAATCAGGACTGTCTAATTCTGGAGCGAATTCAGGATCCCGGTAATTTAGGTACTATTCTAAGGGCTGCTAATGCTAGCGGTATAAAAAATGTTGTGCTATCTAAATTTAGTGTAGATGTCTACAATCCAAAAGTACTCAGAGCTTCTCAAGGGATACAGTTTGGCTTAAATATATTTAGTAATGTTGATCTGGATCAATTCATAACTGACTATAAAGGGCAACTGCTTGCATTAACCCCCCATGCTAAAAATGACCTATATGCACAAGATTTAACAAAGACAACAGCACTAGTTTTGGGAAATGAGGGTGAAGGCTTAAGCAAGGATTTATTGAATAGAATAAAAGACCATATTACAATACCAATGATGGGGAATTCGGAGTCGCTAAATTTGGCAATGGCTGCAACTATTAGTATATTTGAAATGTCTAGACAACGTTTAAAAAGGCATAAAAATTAAATGCTCAATGAAATTAGAATTATAAGTAGAAATAGCAAACTTGCTATGTGGCAAGCTGAACATGTGGCAAGTTTATTGGTTAAATATTATCCACATATGAAAGTCGAGATAATCGGGGTTACTACGGAAGGGGATAGAATTCTCGATAAGTCGTTGGATAAGATCGGGGGTAAAGGGCTATTTATAAAAGAGCTTGAATATCAATTATTGGCAAATGCCGCGGATATTGCTGTTCACTCCTTAAAAGATTTGCCGGCTAATCTGCCTGAAGAATTTAGTATTGCTGCAATTTTAGAGCGAGAAACTGCAAATGATGCACTCGTGTCTAATAACTTTAGCTCATTAGATAGCATGCCTATCGGTTCAGTAATCGGTACGTCAAGTGCACGTAGAGTAGCTATTTTGAAGCGTTATTATCCACATCTGCAAGTCAAATTACTAAGGGGCAACCTTCAAACTAGGATTGCAAAGCTGGATAATAATGAATATGATGCAATTATCCTTGCTGTAGCTGGCCTTAAGCGCCTTGGATTAGAGTCGAGGATTACAGAAGTATTATCTGAAGAAAAATTTATTCCTGCTATAGGCCAAGGAGTGTTGGCAGTTGAAATTTGTAAATCGCGAGAAGATTTAAGGGAGTTAATGGCACCATTACATCATGACATGACCTCAGCACTAATCAGTGCCGAACGTGAGGTCGGGCGTTATATGAATGCTAGTTGTAATATCCCGATTGCGTGCTATGCCAAATGGCAAGATCAGAAACTTAAGTTAAGGGCAATGCTTGCTGATAGTGAAGAAAATTTGTTTCTTGATGCGGCAGCGGAAGGGGAATTAGACTGCTATCAGCAAATTGGCCAAGATTGTGCCCAAAAGATCTTAAATGCTGGCGGAGCAAAGATAATTGAAAAGCTCGCGTTAAAGTAACAAGGTAACAATGTATTTAATCGCACGACCATTAGTTCAGGCAAATCTACTTTTAGAATATTTGCAAGCTAATGGAGTTAAAGTTGGAGTACTTCCTTTAATTGATACCAGGTTAAATCCAAATAGCTACTATGATTCAGTTATACGGATTAATAATTGTGATGGTGTTTTATTTACTTCTCCTACAAGTATTGATTATATGAGCGAAAAACTAGCTTTAATAAGTCCAACTTGTAAATTATTTGCAGTAGGAGCTAGTTCAGCAAACTATTTAAAAGATAAGACTGCTGGTCGTTTAGTTAATTATCCACAGCGAATATCAGGGGTGCGCGGCTTAATTGCTGAGAATATTCTGTCAGGTTCCAAGATAAGGAAGCTTGCGGTAATCGGGTCGGAGAAAATGAACCAGACCCTTCTTGACTACCTAACTATAAACCAAGTTGAATATGATTTCATTGATTTATATAAGCGTGTGAATATAGGCTTGGAAAATCCTTTGTTAATCCGAAAACTACTAAGTGACACGGCAAATGTCGGTATAATAATTACTAGTAAATTAATTGCAGAATATTTAGTAACATGTGCAAATGAATTGGATTTAAATTACATAGTTACAGCAAAAAAATTGATAACTATTCATCCACAAATAACCGAATATTTATATCAGCAAGGTTTTAAGAATTTATGCGAAACTTCTAGCGCTGATAAAAATTCTGTATTAACTCTCTTAAGGGATTTAGAATATGAGCGACAATAATAAAGAATCTATACCTAACTCAGTAGCAAATGATACTGAGCCAAAATTAGCAGCTAGGCCTCTTGAGATAGTTAAATATAAAAATTCTAAAGTGCCGCTACTATTATCGCTACTGGCGCTGGTAAGTGTCGGCTATTTAGGGTTTCAAGCTGTTTATGGCCCCTATGGAATAAAAGAACAAAATAGTATTAACCACCAGTTAAAACTCCAAGTATCGCAATTAACTAATGACAATCAATCCTTAAAGACACAAGTTTCACAATTAGTTGCTGATCAGGCTTTGATCGAATCAACTGTGAGGAATATTAATCCGTCACAAACTAGTATTTTAGTTTATCAATTAAATGCAATTATTACCAGTGCCAATCAAAGTTTGAACTTATATCATGACTTACCTTCTACGATTAAATTGTTAAGTTATGCCAAACAGATTCTGACCGCGAACAGCGATCCTATTTTTATGGATCTTAAAATCAACCTTACTAAAGACCTAGATCGTATCCAAGCACAAAATAGCTATGATAATGTAATGTTGGCAAGTCAAATAGATAATTTGTATAATGAAACTACTCATCTGCGTGTTGTGGCCCCTGAAGTCAAGCCGGTAGCCCAATCGACTAATAATTCAGTATGGCATAAAATGCTCTTAAATATCAAAAATAGCATTTTTAGCTTGGTCAAAGTAGAAAAAACCAATCAAGCGGTTGCTGATTTGATTGTTCCGGAAAATGAAAGTGTGATTCGTCAGCACTTACAAATAGACCTCTTAAATGCTAGACAAGCTTTATTAACCCGCAACCAAGGTCTTTGGTCAAATAGCCTCTCAGATGCCGAAAATCTTGTACGGCATTATTTTATAGCTGACCAGCTAACCTTAGGCCAGTTACAAATAATTAATCAATTGCAAAATGTATCGCTAAGCGCCAATCAAGCCAATTTGGATTTAACCATGCAATCATTGATTAAATTACAAGAGTTGAATGTGGGGAAATAATATCGTGAAATTTTTTATTCGAATTGCTGTAATATTTATTCTGGCTCTTGCTGTTGCTGGATTTAGCCATTTTACCATCGGTCAAGTTACAATTTACATTAGCAACTATCGGTATAGTTTTAGTTTAAACTTGCTAATTGTATTTTGGTTGTTGACTTTTGCTATAATTTATTATTTGACGCGACTTTATATTAATGTGATGCGCTTACCGAATAAAATCCAGCGTTCGCGAATCAAAAATGCATTAATAATTAGCCGCCGCCACCTGAATTATGCAGGTCTTCACTATTTTGAAGGCAAATACCGCAGTTGTTATAATGACGCTATGAAATCGGTAAAAAAGGAATATAGCCAGGACAATAAATTTTTAGCATATCTATTAGCCTTTCGTGCTGCAAGTATAATGCGCGATAGTCAAAAAGAAAATGAAATTTTAAGCGAAATAGACCAATTTAAAGATAATAAGTGGCAGCTGGCAAAGCATATGGTAATTGCTGATAATTTATATAATGAACAGCAATTTGGGTTATGCATAGATAATTTAAATGCAGTATTACAAATAGACCATAAACACGTGCCTGCCCATCGCATGCTATTGAAAGTTTATCTACATTTGGCTAATTTCCATAAAGCTTATGAAATGTTGACATGGTTGCTGAAAAATGATTCGTTACGTGAATATAAAGCCAGCAAATATAAAGCAAAAGTTATTGGCGGCCTGTTCTCTTCAACCAATGATGTTGAGGAATTAACTAGTGTCTATAATAAGTTGGACAAGACTGAAAAATCGAGCTTTCTTTTTGGCAAGCAATACTTTGATGCAATGCTAAGGCTTAAAGAATATGACCTGGCAATACAGTTTCTTGAAACTCATCTGAAAGATGAATCGCTACAATTAATTTATAGTGAATCTTTGCTGGCATTAAGTAAGCGACTCGAGAGCAAAGAGAGGGCTGACAGGTTATTAGTAGTTGCCGAAAAATGCCTGAAAGCAAACCCAAATAGCAGCCAATTATTGCTTGCATTAGGTATTTTGAGTTATACTAAACAGTTATGGGGTAAATCTCAGAACTATTTAGAAGCGAGCATAAATATTAAGCCTAGTCTTGATGGTTTTCTATATCTGTCACTAGTTGCTAAGGCTAATAATGATAATGATACTTTTAATCGTTATCAGAATAAATTGTTAAATAATTTACATAATCTAATTTAACCCGTTAAAGAATAAACGATGCCGACAAAAACAAAATTTGCCAAAAAAAACCGCGAGACAATCTTACCTTCCAAACTAGCCCAAATAGTCAATGACCTTCTTGCTATTTTGCTTTTTGCCATATCCTTGATGCTCTCTTTAGCATTAGCAACCCATTCTCCGCTAGATAGCTGCTGGTCAAAATCGATTGACTCACCAATCGTGCATAATAAGCTTGGAATTATGGGTGCATACTTATCAGATATCTTGTTTTATGTCTTTGGATTTTCTGCCTGGTGGCTAGTAGTAGGATTATTTTATTTAGGTTACTATAAAATCAGCCGTAAAAGGTTTAATACTGGTAACTGGAGCAATATTTACCAAATAGTCAGTTACATATTATTAGTTGCTTTCTCAGCTACATTCGAATATATTGCATTTTACCATCAGCCAACGACCTTGCCAGATGGCATTGGTGGAAGCCTTGGTTCATTTTTGTTCAGCATCTCATATGTAATGGTTGGGGAGGTTGGAATTTCCGTTATTAGTCTAGTAATGGTAATTGTTTCCTTCTCTTTTGCTTTTGGAATTTCTTGGGGTTTGATTTCAGAAAAGATTGGGGCATTTGTTGAATTTATCTATTTCAAGCTGACCCATTTAGTTGAGCGTAAAGATCCTAAAATTATTGATATTACTGAAAAACCAGCTAATTCTAAAAAAGTTATGCCAAGCAGACAAGAACCCGATATAGATTTTGATGTCGATGATCCACTTTTTGCTAATAAAGCTGATGATGAGGAGGAAGTTAAACCTAAATCAAGCTTTATAAGTCGTTTTGCAAATACAGATGAGTACGTCCGGCCTAACGAAGAAAATAAAGTAAAATTTAGCGCGTTTGATACGATTGAAGAGGATGAGGCTGAGAGTAACGATTATCCAGCCAAGATTGAATCAGATCTAAATTCCAATGAAGTTCCAAAAGCACGAGTAAATGGTTTAAAAACAGCATTAAAAAATAATCATGTTAATAGCATTGACTTATTGGAAGAAGTTGCTAAAAATAGCCTGCCTAGCACCAGCTTATTAAATTTGCCGCGTGTTCAATCTGAATCTGTAAGCCCAGAAACTATTGAATATGTCTCAAATACGATTGAAAATACATTAGCCGAATTTGGCGTTGACGTCAAAATCTGCAACGTAGAAAGTGGCCCTGTCATTACACGCTATGAATTGGTGCCTCCAAAAGGGGTTAGGGGAGATAAAATTTCTTCTTTAGCAAAAGAAATTGCTCGTTCCTTAGCACTACCTAGTATCCGTGTGGTTGAAACAATCCCTGGCAAGAATTCAATGGGTATTGAAGTCCCTAATTTTAAACGGCAGGTAATCTATCTTAAGGAAATTTTTGATTCGAGCGTCTATAAAAATAATAATAGCTTATTGACTCTGGCCTTGGGTAAAGATATAGCCGGGGATGTAATTGTTACTGATCTAGCTAAAATGCCGCATTTATTGGTTGCTGGAACTACTGGTTCAGGTAAATCAGTTGCCGTTAACGCAATGATTTTATCGATATTATTTAATGCGCGTCCTGATGAAGTTAAATTCATTATGATTGACCCGAAAATGGTCGAACTATCATTTTACCAAGATATACCGCATCTATTAGCACCAGTGGTAACCGATATGTCACAGGCCGCTAATGCGCTTAAGTGGACAGTTGGTGAAATGGAACAGCGCTATAAGATAATGGCAAAAATCGGCACCAAAAATATTACTGGCTTTAATCAAAAAGTCGAAGCCGCAATCAAGGCAGGTACTCCGATTTATAATCCATATAGCATTGATCAATCTGATCCCGAACCATTACAAAAATGGCCATATATAGTAGTTATCATTGACGAGTTGGCTGACTTGATGATGGTTGCTGGTAAAAAAATTGAGCAATATATAGCACGGATAGCGCAGAAAGCTCGAGCAGTTGGAATCCATCTGATAGTTGCTACTCAGCGTCCATCAGTCGATGTGATTACTGGATTAATTAAAGCCAATATCCCGGCACGGATTTCATTCCAGGTTTCCAGTAAGATTGACTCACGGACGATTTTAGATCAAATGGGTGCAGAAGCCTTGCTTGGCCAAGGTGATATGTTAATGTTAATGCCAGGGTCTGGCTTTTTACGTAGGGTTCATGGAGCCTTTGTAAATGATGATGAATTACATCATGTTGTTGAGTTCCTAAAAGAGCAGGGACTACCTGATTACAATGATGAAATTTTAACCGGTGCTGCAGATGTGGCAATTCCTGGGTTTGAAGACGATAGCAATAGTGATAGTAATAGCGTAGAAAAGGATAGTGTATTTGATGAAGCAGTGAAATTTATTATGGATACCAAACGATGTTCAATTAGTTCTCTACAGACGCAATTTGGAATCGGCTATAATAAGGCAGCACGGATAATGAATCATCTCGAGAAGATTGGTATGGTTAGGCGTAATGAAAAAGGGGGCTTTGAATTAATAAATCAGTCGCTTAATTAATTGCAACTAAAAATAACCAAGATTAATTATATCCTTATGCTATAATTTAGCAACAAAAACCTGATTTTTGTCGCTAAATTACTGCTATTTACTTGAGGTCGTTAATGGACGAAGCTTTATCAACTGAACTTTTTTATGGCATGATTTTATCTGGAGCCAAACAAGTTATTCATACTGAAGGGGAATTAAACCAATTAAATGTATTCCCCGTTGCCGATCGTGATACCGGTACCAATTTGGCATCAATGATGCGTTATATTGTTGATAACCTTTCAATTACCAAAGATACACAAGAACTGTTGCATCAATTATCCCAGCATGGGTTAGTTGGCTGCTCTGGTAATTCTGGCTTAATATTTTCGCAATTTTTTTATGGTCTCACCCAACATCGCTTAACAGAGAAAACATTGGTTAAGTTGACTGATTTTGTTGAAATGATTGCAGAAGGCTATAAGAGCGCCTATAATTCTGTTAGTAACCCTAAGCCAGGTACCATATTAACGGTAATGGAGCGTTGGGTTGAAAGTTATCGTGAAAATTTGCGTAATACTCGTACTACTTTAGTCGATAGTTTCAAATCAAGTGTCGAAAAAGCCCGTGAAGCACTTAAAGATACTATGAACCAACTTGAAGTTTTAAAAGTAAATAAGGTTGTAGATGCCGGAGCCCAAGGCTTTGTGAATTTTCTTGATGGTATGCTTACCTTTTTAACTGTTGGCAAAGAGCAGCGTGCAAAAATCCTTGCTGAGCGCAATACTAACGATAGTACAGCCAAACTAAATCATGAGTTTGAAGATATTACAGAGTTTCCCAATTATCGTTACTGCTTTGAAACGGTAATTAAAACTAGCGATGAGAATGCTTTAGTTCCTTATCAAAGAAAGCTAGAAAGTTTTGGCGATAGCATAGTGGTAGGTAAGGGACCGCAAATGCTGAAATTACATATTCATACTGATAAGCCAGAACAGGTCACTAAATTGCTTAGCCTTGCTGGTAATGTCTTATATCAGAAAATCGACGACATGATTTTACAGTACAATATTGCCAATCAGGCCAAGCGGGCAAATGTTGCATTGGTTGCTGATTCTATGGCAGACTTGCCTCTTGATTTTCTGCAAAAAAATAATATTTATCGCGTACCACTACAGGTTAAAGTTAATGATAACTCTTTTTTAGATAAGGTATCAATAAACTATCAGCAGACCTTGAACTATTTGGCCGACAAAGTCAATCGTGTAGGAACTGCAGCTCCGTCAGCTGCAATAGTATCCAGGACTTTTCACTTCTTAGAACAGTTTTATGATTCGATAATAGTAGTGCCGGTAGGTAAAGCGCTTAGTTCAACCTATGATGTAATTGCTAATCAAGCCCGTTTAGTCAAGGATAAAACTATTTCAGTAATTGAATCAGGGTTAAATTCTGCTCCTTTAGGCTTACTAGTTGCATATGCCAACCAATTAATCCTTGAAAATAAACTAGCTCATGCAGAGATAGTAAATGAGCTAGAAACTGCAAAAGCTGGCAGTAATGTCTTAATTATGCTAAATTCATTAGAAGGGCTTATCCGTTCAGGGCGGCTATCTAAATCAATGGGTATGCTAGCTGGCATATTACGCTTAAAGCCACTCATTAAAATTGATGAAAAATCAGGTAAGCCGAAAGTAATCGGTGCTGCTTTTACCAAGCGCGGCGGCTGGAAAAAGCTGACTAAAATATTAAATCAACTAAAAGAGGACGGCAAAGTAAAATCAATTGCAATTGTCCATTCAGATACTCAAAGCCATGCAGAAACGTTTAATAAGTATATAAGTCGGAAGACTGGGCTTAATGCGTTATATATCACTGAAGTTTCAAGTGTGTCTGGTATTCATACCGACAAAAATAGTTTCTCGATTGGTTATATAAATAGGGAAGTAAAACTTTAACTGTTAAAGATTACAAAAAAATTATATTTATGAATTTAAAATAGGGCTTAATATGCAAACAGATTTCTTGATCGTTGGTGCGGGAATAATCGGTTTAACCACCGCACATTATTTACGCATAAAGTATCCTGAAAAAAGTATATTAATCATTGATAAAGAAGTCTCAATTGCCAAGCATGCAAGTGGTAGGAATAGTGGGGTTATGCATGCTGGTTTATATTATGCGACAGACAGTTTGCGTGCTAAGTTCTGCGTTAGTGGCGCTGAAAAAATCCGCGAATACTCCTTAGCTAATAATATTCCGATTAACCAGTGCGGTAAAGTAATTGTTGCTGCAAATGATAATGAAACTGAACAAATAAAAAGCCTGTATCAAAGGGCTTTGGCTAATGGTGTAACTGCTGAATTAGTTGATGAAAAGCAGCTTAGCGAAATCGAACCAACGGCTAAAACCAACCACCTTGCTATCTACTCACCGAAAACAGCCTCATTCCATGCTTTAGGTATCTGTCGGCAACTTGAATCGGACTTAATTCAAAGTGGAGTTAAATTCCGGTTTAACACTGAGTTTATGGCAAAACTTTCAGATAACCGTATCATGACTAGCGGCGGTGAGATTGAATATGGGACGCTAATTAATTGTGCCGGGATGTATGCTGATAAAATTGCACGGCAGTATAATCTTGTTTCCGATTATACATTGATTCCATTTAAAGGGGTATTCTTATACTGTGATGATTTAATCGGTAATTATAAGATGCATATTTATCCAGTCCCTGATCTACGTTTGAAAATGCTTGGCGTACATTTTTCACCTGAATACGATGGCAAAATCAAAGTTGGTCCAACCGCAGTACCTTGCTTAGCTCGTGAAAACTATAATTGGCTCGAAAATTGGCGGTTTAATGAGATGAAAGAAATATTAATGACTGAATTTAAACTGCTAGTTACAAATAAATTTAATTTTCGTGATATGGCAATTGCCGAATTGAAAAAGCAATCCAAAAAAGGTTTAATTAATTATGCTGCAACTTTAGTTAGAGACATTAATCAATTTAGGTTTACCGAGTGGGGTATATCAGGGATACAGCCTCGGTTATATAATATCAAAAAGCAAGAAATCATGGATGATTTCCTTATTGAAACTGCAAAAAATTCTGTACATGTAGTAAATAGCATTTCGCCAGCTTATACTGCTTCGTTTGCGTTTAGCCAATATTTAGTCGACACTTATATATAATAAGTGCTAGCTCGACTTATTTTGTGAATATTTAGTTAGCTTGGTTGAATGAAGTAATATAGATTTACAGCGTCTTAAATGTATCTCAAAAGGTAATTGATCTAAAGCTATACCGGCAACTATAAACTTCTTAAATAATATACATGGCTTCTTAAGTTTCTTTGATAATATATTATGACTAATGTTAATTTTACCTTTTGCTAAATAAAAATTATTGTTCATTATTTATCCAATACAGCTTATATTCAAAATAGATACTGGTCTTACCACTGAACACTTTAATATTTACTGTTACTCGCAATTGAGGTTTAAGTATTTTCAATTTATTCTGAGGAATGTTTATCTATACGAATGCGGGAGGATATTAGACTTTGTTTATGATATTGGCGTTATTTGTTGAACTGTGTGAGTCTCGCAAGGCATCAACAAATAGCCCATGAATAATACAAGGTCTTATTTCCTGCATATTTGAGTAATAGATAAAGTATCCCTTAGAATAAATTGGTTATATTTAAAACTTGCTTTACTAATCTCTAGCGATAAAAGTGTCCGGTATTGAGACTGGTCTGTTTGCACTACGCTAGATTATATTAAAGAGGGATTCGTGTTATATGCTTAGAGTTTCGCTTTAGGTGTGCATTTTCGGAAATTATATTAGATAGATAAGATTGCTGGCTAAATAATAAATATTGTCATTATGTATTTGCATATACAAAACAAACATGAGCCCATGAATAGTATCATATCCACGGGCAGTAAAAGGAAAAACCTAGTTAGCTAAACATTTTGTTGCTTTATCCGAGTATGTTTTTTTACTTCCATCTTGTGTAATGCTTATATCTTGGCACTCTCCAGCGGAATCAATACTAACATTATCAAAATTTATTCCGCTACAACCATTTTGTTTATGGCATAGCAAAGTAGATGGCATCTTTGAGTTTTCTGAATGAATATCCGAGTAAGTTATATTCTTAACATTTACATTAGACCATTTCTTACTCTCATAGCCAAAGTTATAAATGATAGGGAATTTTACTCCCTCCATCGTAATATGGTTAAAATTAATATTATTAATCGTTACTGGGTTTTTATTCTTGCTATTTGCAAAATCATTATCATCTTTGTCCGAACAGTCTTTATCACAATCAGTTTTGATCCTAAGCCCATTATGGGTAAAATGAAAATCAATGTTTGTAGCAGTAACGTTCTCTATATCTGATGATACATCACTACCAAGTGAAATACCATGCCCGTAGTACATTGCCATGTTATTGATTTTAATATTTTGGTCGATATATGGTTTATAACTATTAATAGCTATGCTATCATCACCGTTATAAATTGTTGAATTAGTAATTGATAAATTTTGTACTGCCCCGACATTTATCCCATCCGTATTTGGCGAGTCTTTGTCTGAGTGAATTAATATTTGATCAATTGAGGTATCTTTGGCATTTCGGATTTTTAGATGTACCCTTGGTGAATTGCGAAATTCTAGATTAGAAATATTTAAACCATTAATGTTTTGCAAAAAAAAGAATGGTGGCCGATAAGTTTTGCTATCTTTATTGGCTGCTTTCCACCAATCAGCTCCATTCCCATCGATAACGCTTGGCATAGTTGTGTTTTCATCTGGACGGTTATTTTTTAGCTGGTTAGCATTAGGTGCCGCACCGACTAGAGTTAAGTTATTGCAGTTAATAAACTCTATAACATGTTCAACATTTTTCCACGGGTTAGAATCTTTCTTGTCAGATTTATTTTTTTGCTTCATTGGAATTGCAGTAATGACTGTGCCGTTATCTAATTTAAAAGTCAAGTTGTTCACGTTTTGTATTGATAGTGGATAAGTTGTATAATTTCCTGGTGTAAACTCGATGGTTAGTTGTTTAGCATTTTTTTGTTTTTTTAATATCGCATCAATTGTATCTTGAGTTATTACTTGACTTGGATCATATTCCTGAGCGTTTGTACTATAATCGGTTCTTGCATCATGAGAATTTCCTTTCATTATAATGCATTGTGAATTATAGTTATTTCCATAACATTGAAAATTTACCAGAGCAAACGCTTGGTTAATGCTTAAAAATATCAATATCCCGCCTGAATAAACAGTTTTCCTAAAGCGCTGAAATTTATCAATCATTTACTATCTCCATAATCAAAATTTATATATATGTAAAAAATCAATTTGTAGAGCTGTAAAAAACATCAATATTTTTGCTTTCTGCTTTTAAAGTTATTAGTATATTAATCATAAAATAATGCAGAACGGCAGACGTGCCAATAGGATTTTAGGATTATATCATTGAAAAGCATAAACTAATAATGCATGAGTTCGAGGAGATGATAAAATTAGTATAATATATATTGTATATATTGCAGTTTAAAATAATACTAAAATCACTGTAATTACGGGTTTTAGATTATTTAAATAAAAGATACATGATAATCGCTAAATTAAATCGACGATTTTTTATTTTTAAAATTTATGGCGTCTTTAAGCTTATTCTTTTAGTTCCGAAAAAACACGGCTGATAAGTATAATTGCAAAGTAAAAATCTTATTCCAAGAAAGTTTATGCTGATACAATTGAGCCCTTACAGTAACTTAGGTCGACTAACCTTAAAAAATGGCTGAATTGCCTATAGATAATGCCAATAACATCAAACTGGAAGTTAAAGTTTATTTTTTGTTTAGGGTAAAAATCACTTTATCGCTTCTTTAAATTATAAAAACTGATGAATGTCTTTTACTTAAGCAGTAAATTTTTTTAAAAAATCAGTAAATGATAAATTAAAAGCGCACTTAAGTATTTTGATTTATGTGTATTTAAATTGAACTTATAAAGAGAATTTTATAAGTTTAATAGAAATTGCTTATAGACTGGATAAGGGTGCATCGACTCATATTAGCAAATGTTATGGAAAGATAATTTGCAGCGAAAGGATATTAATAATGTTCCAATTACTGACTATTGTAGGAGCGCTGATTTTAGGCTATAGTATTCAGCGTCTCCCACTGCCGATAAAGATTTTGAATCAAATGCTAGTTGCGATCGTAGTTCTAATTTTATTTGTGATGGGCTATGAGTTAGGAAGTAGTGAAGGAAATTTGCTAGGTCAACTAGCTAATATTAGTAAAACTGTAGGGGTTTTTGTCGGTTTAATTTTTATCGGTAACTTTGTCGCAACAAACCTGGTTTTTAAGCGGTTAAACCAAAGTTTGCAAATTAGCCACAAACAAACTCATCATGCCAACTATTGGCTATTTATTAAAGAAAGCGGTAAATACATAGTTATCATAGCATTGGGCATGCTTTTTGGTGTTTTGCTAAAACATCCTTTAACTGGTATCAGCCAAATCATAAGTGGATTATTATTTCTTTTGCTATTTGTTATCGGCCATCAAATGCGTGTTAACGGAATTGCCTTACGTTCAATGATAATGAATAAACAAGGAGTATTACTCGCCAAAACAATAATCGTTAGTTCTCTTGTCGCAGGAGGCGTAGCTTCATTAATTCTTGGTATTCCATTAAATCATGGTCTTATGTTGAGTTCTGGTTTTGGCTGGTATACGCTTGCAAGTATTTTAAATGGCCGCCTTCTTGGCCAAGATATGGGAACGATTTCTTTCTTTATCGATTTTTGCCGTGAATTATTTGCAATAATCTTAATTCCCTCGTTAGGTCGTCTTTATCCTGCAAGCTTAGTTGGCTACTGTGGTGGCACAGCAATGGATTTCTCATTGCCGGTAATCAAAGAAAACTTGCATGAAAATTGTATTTTACTGGCTATTTCCAGCGGGATGATTTTAAGTATTGCAGTACCGGTATTAATCTCTCTTTTTGCAAAAATAGCGATTTAAGTAAAACAAAGTACGGGGGCGATAAGTAATGAATCAAATATTAAAATCAGTATTGCTCCTTTTTACTGCTCAGGCATGTGTTGGGGTAAATATAGTTTTAGCTAAAGGTCTAATAAACCATATTAATCCGATAATTGTTTTGACAGTTCGTTTTACGGTTACCAGCGTGATAATCCTTTGCCTAAGTCTAAGGACACCATCTCTAAAGCAATTTTTTAGTTTAACTTGCAAAGACTGGCTTATTGTAACCTGTGAGGCATTAGGTGCTGGAGTAGCGTTCAACGCGATAATGCTGCATGGACTATATTATACCAATGCTAATAGTGCAGGCCTGATCACCAGTGTTTTACCGATTGTAGTTATCTGTCTTAGTGTAGTTTTATTTAAACAAAAATTAACTTTGAAAATTACCAAGTCAGTTTTGATTGCTGTAGCTGGCTTAGTATTAATAAACTTTAGCCACGATAATGTAAAAGCTTCGCATGCCTTACTTGGCAATTTTTTAGTAATGCTTGCACTCATACCCGATTCTCTATATTATATTCTAAGTAAACTACATCCAGTTAAATTAGCAACACTAAATAAAACACTTTTATTAAATGCATTAAATTTACCATTTCTTTATTTAATCGTCTTATTCTACCCTAATAGTTATTGGTATGCTATTTCGTTGCATGACTGGCTACTCTTAGGCATAATTGGCATCACTTCTGGCTTGTTTTTTATATTTTGGCAAAAGGGTATAGCTAATATTGATGCAACCTATAGCGCATTGTCGACTGCATTTATGCCTATTGCGACAACCATTTTAGCTTGGCTAATACTTGGCGAGGGGCTGACTTTTATCAAATTTTCTGGCATGCTATTAGTCATTTTTGCAATTTATTATTATTCCCGCAAGTGAATACTATTAAATAAGCTAAAAGGATTTTTATGGTCATGATTAATATTTTAAGGACAGAAATAAATGTTTAAAGATCTTAAAATACCTGTGATACAGGCACCAATGGCAGGAGGTATCGTAACTCCTGAGCTGATTGCTGCTGTTAGCAATGCCGGTATGCTTGGTTCGGTAGCTACCGGTTATTTAAGCTTACAAGACTGTGATGCCATGTTAAATAAAGTACGATCATTAACGAAAAATCCTGTTTTAGTTAATGTCTTCATTGAGAAAGTGCGTAATAACCAGAATGAATATCCCAAACCTCAAACTATTATCCAGATAGAACAACATATAATTGGAGACTCGTTACCTTCCTTTGCAGTTCCAGCGACAATTAGCCAAGAAGAGTATCTGTCACTATTATTAAAATATAAAATTGAATATGTTAGTTCGACATTTGGTTTTTTTAAGCCCTCAATTATCCGTAAACTTAAAAGTCATGGAATTCAAATTTTGGCGAGTGTAACTAATCTTGAAGAAGCATGTCATGTAGTGGCAAATGGAGCTGATGGATTAATTTTACAAGGGATTGAAGCTGGCGGGCACCAAGCTAGTTTTGAAAATAGCTCACTTAGCGAGCTTACGACCATTGAGCTTTTTAAACAGATTAAAACCAGGGGTTTTGGGTTGCCAATTATTGTATCGGGTGGTATTAATCTTGGAAATATGCTTGACTATTGGCGCTTGGGTGCCGACATGGTACAATTAGGTACTGTCTTTATGCTTTCAAATTTGAGCTCATTAGATAAGAATTTGGTTGATTATATTCTTGTAAATAATGAAACTAGGCTAACTCAATCGATAACCGGTAAATGGGTTAGGGCAGTTAAGAATAAATTAGTAGAAGAAATTACTAAACCAGATTATCCTTTTCCAGTCCAACACTATTTAACTGCCAAAATGCGTTCAGACGCAAAACGTTTAAAAAAATACGATTATTCAGGTATTTGGCTTGGTAAACATAGTCAGTATAAATATTATGATATACAAGATCTTCTACTCGGCATCAATCAGTTATATACGCAATTTACTAACCAAAGTAATAAATAATAGATATTTACTTGGCTCGCTATCAAATAATCGTACAGCCGATTTGAAATTAGCCTCGCTCTGTTTGATTTTTAGCTATTTTACAAATGCTAAAAATACTGAAAGGAAAGAAATATGCTAAATAAAAGTGTTTATGATAAAGCATTACAGGAAGTTATTGATCTACATGTTTTAATCGAGAATTTATTTAGAGGTAATGTCAAAGATATTAAGAAAGCTAAAACTGAATTTTTGGAACATTTTGATAAAGACTTTTATATGATTACTCCTAGCGGCACTATTTTAGACTTGGTAAAGCTAAGTAACTGGTATCCTAGTTCATTGAATGCCCGTCCTGGAAATAAAATTGAAATTGTAAACTTTAAATTACATGATTTTACAAATGAGTATGCCTTAGTTACGTATGAAGAAAAGCAAACTTTCGCGGAGCAATTTCTCCACCGGATTTCAACAGCGCTACTAATTCCTTCCATAAAAACGGTAAGTGGTTTTGTATGGAAGCATCTTCATGAAACATGGGTCATTTAATCGCGAAACATTGATTTAGCTTCATAATGATTTTTTTAAGGTGAAAACATGAGACTAAGAGCTGTGGTTATTGGCGCAACCGGGGCAGTTGGTTCAGCTTTAGTGGCAGAATTACTAGCTTCGCCTAAATGGGACAAAGTAGAGATATTGACAAGACGCCATACTAATCAATTTAATAATCTACCCGGGGCTATTAAACTTACTCAATATACAATTAATATGGATAATTTGGAAGCTGAAGCGTTACAATATATAAATAATTGTGATGTAGCTTTTTGTACCCTAGGTATTGGTGAACCGACTAAAGTATCTAAGGAAACTTTATGGAGAGTTGAAGTTGATTATCCCAGCAAGTTTGCTAAAGCTTGCCAACTATCAGGCGTTCAGCATATAAACTTATTAACATCGGTTTATTTTGAACGACTTATAAGATTTTCTTATTTTTTTCGCGTTAAAAATACCGTTGAAAATAATTTCAGTAATTTAAATTTTATGCGCTGTAGCTTTTTTAGGCCAAGTTTACTGGTAACTAAAAATATCCGCTATGGGTTTAAAGACTATTTTAACCAATTGGTTTTTCCATTTATCTCGGTTTTACTTCCGTCAATATTCCATGAGGTAAAAGTTGAAGACTTGGCTAAAGCCATGCGGCTAAATGCAGAAAAAAATCTTGAAAATAGCAATAGTGTGGAAATAATACATTATCCTGAGATTAAACAATTATTGGCAAATAACCAGAATTAAGAATATTTGATCGAAGGGCAACATTGCAAAATTTAAAGTTTACAGTAGCTTTTAAACAAAAAACCAGATCATGAGTAGATCTGGTTCTTTTATTTAATAAAAACTTTGAATTAGTCTTTATGCCATTTATCAATAAAGGTTGTCATTACCGCATTGGCATATACATTAGTTGCGCTACGACCCATATCTGCAAACGCGTCAATCGGTAATAATAACAGCACGCTAGCGGCAGGAAAATGGAATGCCGTTACAGCTGAAGAAATTACCATAATTGATGCTCTAGGTACACCAGCAATGCCTTTAGAGGTAACCAAAAGCATGAAGAAGATATACAATTTATCAGTAAAAGCAATCTCAATACCGAAAACCTGGGTAATAAAAATGATCGCAAAACTGAAATATACCATAGAACCAATCATATTGAATGAATATCCCATTGGTAGTACAAAGCTACTAATTTTCTCACGGACTCCGTAGTTTTCCAATTCCTCAAATACCGCAGGGTAGGCCACTTCCGATGAAGAGGTAGCAAACGATAAGGATAGTGGAGGGATTAATGCACCGATTAATTGGTTAACTTTCTGGCCAACTACTTTTAAAGATACCAGATATAAGGCAATCCAAACGGCAATTAACGCAAGGTAATACTCTAAAATGAACAATAAGTATGTATATAATACCCCAAACCCATTTTTAATGATTACATTTGAAATTGAGGCAAATACTGCCAATGGGACCAATTTCATTACTGAATGGCAAATAGCAAACATTGCATGCATAATGCCATCAAGTACATCACGAATTGCATCACGGCCTTTAGCATCAATTTTAGTTAAGGCAAAACCAAAAAACAAGGAAAATATTACGATTTGAATAATATGATTGCCGGCAAAAGCATTAACAACATTGTCAGGCACTGTTTCTTTAACAAAGTGAGACAATGAAATTGAAGAGGAGTCAAATTTTCCGCCAACCGAAGTTCCAGTTTCAAGTAAATTTTTACCAACTTCAACCATTGATAGACCAGGTTTGAACAGATCGATCACAAACCAGCCTATGAACAATGAACAAATTGAAGATATTATAAATAGGCCAAGTACTCGGGCAAATAATACGCCTAAACCTTTTGCATTGTCGCCGATATTAATTACCCCAAGTGTCAAAGACGCAAAAATTAGGGGGGCAACAATCATTTTGATCAATTTAATAAAAATATCTGAAGCCATTGCTAGGTAATCTAGCAGACTATTTGTAGCGGTTGGCGATAGAGTAATAACATTACGGATTAACCAGCCAAAAAATATACCCAGTACTAAACTTATTATAATTGCGCGAGCAGCTTTCATGAATTAACCATTTCCATAAAACAGATAATTAAGGGTAAATAGAAAAGATATTCCATTAATTGACAAAAATTAACTATATTGTAGCATTATTTATTTTGACTTTGCTTAAAATAAACTGACACTTAGCTCCTAATATATTTATAGTAAACCTTTATTGTGAATAAAAACAGGGAAATGGACCATAATGCCGGTTTCCCTTGCCTAATAATTTATTGCTTATCAAAATAGTTTTTATTTACAAATCCAAGTTCTACTGCAATTTTTTTATAAGATTCACCAGTTTCATTTACCCTAGCAATTATCTCCGCTACATTTTTATAACCGATAATAGAAATTAGTTCGGTTGCTGCGGTTGGGCAGCTTTCAAAATATGCTTCACATAATTCCTTATTAGCCGTAATTCCTTTAACTACTGTATTAGCAAACCTTTCTAATCCATCACGGAGCAAGGTTAAACTTTCAAAAATTGCATCTGCGATAAGCGGCTCCCAAGCATTAAGTTCAAACTCACCAACGGTACATTCAGAAACTATTAAATCATTACCAAGTAGTTTATAAGCTATTTGCATTATAAATTCTGCACCGACCGGATTGACTTTTTTAGGCATAATACTGGAACCGGCCTGAAGCGCAGGCAAATCAATTTCATGTATAGATGTTGTTGGTCCTGAATTCATTAAGCGCAGATCATTAGCGATTTTACGCAAATTTAATCCACAGATTTTAATCATGCTTGATAGTTGCGGAAAGACATCCAGGTTTTGCGTTCCATCAACAAGGTCTTCGCACGCGGTAATTGGTGTTCCAGTAATTTTACGCAATTCCTCAATTACTGCAATTCTATAATCCGGATGGTTTGATACTCCTGTCCCAATAGCATCGCCGCCCATGTTGACTTGTAAAAATAGTTCTTTAACTTGATGTAACCGGCGCACGTCACGATTAATTGCCATTGCATAAACTTTAAATTCACGGCCCAAGGCTATTGGCACAGCATCCTCTAGCTGCGTTCGGCCCATTTTCATTATATCTTTGAACTCCAATGCCTTATCTTCAAGACAACGCCGTAAATATTTTAGGTTTTTTTCGACTTCATTAGTCAACTCATAAATGCCGATCTTTATCGCTGTTGGATATGAGTCATTTGTTGATTGTGAGGCATTGACATGGTCAATGGGGTCCAAAATATCATAGCGTCCTTTTTCATAACCCATATGTTCTAAGGCAATATTCGCAATAACTTCATTCACGTTCATATTGGTTGATGTACCCGCGCCGCCCTGGATTGCTGGAGTTACGAATTGATCAAGATAATTACCTTGGAGAATTTGTTCGCATGCGAAAATTATTGCCTTTTTGATTTCACGCGAAATTTTACCAGTTCGATAATTTGCATATGCTGCAGCCATTTTAACTTTTGCATAGCCGCGAATTAGGTAAGAATGTGTCAGATGATAATCTTGTAATTTGAAATTTTCAATAGCTCGAGCAGTATGTACGCCATAATATGCATTAATTGGTACTTTATATTCACCTATAAAATCTTTTTCAATTCTATAATCCATAACATTTATCCTCTAGTAAGTATAAAAATAATTTTGTATCTGTTTGATGTCATTTGTCTTGGTTAAAGCAAGCATCAACAAGATTCTTGCCTTCTGTGGATTTAGATCATCCGCTGTGATTAGGCCGTAGGTAGTATCAAGATTATTATAGTCGTAGCTAACTTCGCCACTGCCAACCCGGCTGCTTCTAACGATGACGATTCCTTTTTTACGAGCTTTTATCAAAAAGTCTTTTTCATAGTCCGGGATATTCCCATCGCCAACACCCGCAATTACTAGGCCTTTTAAGCCTTTAGTATCTAGAATGTTGTCAAGCATTTCTGTGTTGACTCCTACATATTCATAAATGATTTCAACATCTGGCAGGTTGGTGCTAGAAGTAATTGAAAACGGAGTCTTTGTTGTATGCTCACGCGTTATTTCTGAATTAAATATAACTTTGCCCATAACCACGTTTCCGATTGGGCCACTATTTAAAGACTTAAAAGTATCTGTATTGGTGGTGTTAGTTTTTGTAACATATCGCCCACTAAAAATGTGGTCATTCATGGTAACTAATATCCCTCTGTTACTAGCACGAGGATTTGCAGCTACTGCCACTGCATTATATAAGTTTAATGGTCCATCAGGGCTTAAGGCAGTTGCGGCACGCATCGAACCAACTAATACAATTGGCTTTTGGGTTTTCATAACTAAATCTAGAAAATACGCAGTTTCTTCAAGCGTATCAGTGCCATGAGTGATAACGATACCACTAATATTAGGGTCGTTAGCGGCTTTATTGACATCCTCAGCTAATGTTAACCAGTCGTTCAATGTTATATTGCCGCTATCTTTATTATAAACTTGTTGGTACTTGATGTTTGCCAAATCTTTTAAGCCAGGCACTGATGCAATAAGCTGTTCAGCACTTAGGCTTCCAGCTTTATATGTAGTCGAAACTTGAGAACTTGCTATACCTGCAATTGTTCCTCCGGTGGCTAAAATGATGATATTTGGCTTTGTAGAAGCAAAACAAAGTGTTGCTGTAAATAGAAAAACAATCAAGGCCAGAAATTTGCGCATTTTAAAACTCCCCATCAATGCGTATACTAAAGGTCTAATAAGTATTATAACAATATTCATGGATTTTATAATGGCATTATTGGCTGTGCGGCGCAACAAATATCGGCATTTGCTCGAATCTTGTTTAATTTAGTTGAAATTATGATTTTTAAATGTAGCGATTATGAAAAGGTTATAAGCATAGTTTTTTCATTAAGATCTTTTGTAACGATAAGTTTTTTTTACTTATTATCAATATCTGCTAAAAAGTTCGATAGTATCGTTATCTATCCTCATTTAATTCAAGATTAATTATCTACAAACCAATTACTATACAAGGCTAACAAGCCAGTTACTCTCAATACCAGACACTTTTATCGCTACAAATTTAGTAAAGTTGAGACTGTTTAAATCCCAATTAAGCGTAACTTTAGAAAAAAGTGTCCGGTATTAAGCAGATAAAGCCGCTTCTAATGCAAATTTGATATATTAGGAATTAAATAATGCTAAATTCGATTATAAGCAAACAAAAATTTAAGTTAGCAAACCTCACAAATTTAGACGAATCAGAAAAACCTCAGTTTAACAGAGAAATGAATATTTTAGGATTATTGGAAAATAGCCCAAATAAAGTGCAGTCATTAACTTTATTGGTATCTACAATCAATATGATCACAGTAATTGATTATTTTAATAATAATATTTTTTTTGTTAACCAAAATTTAGCCAATCTTAATCTTAGCAAGGATCATATCCTTACTTATATGGAGGCTGCTTTTACAGAGCTAACTGTTTCTGATGTTGAATATATTTATACTATTTCTTGCCATGCTAATAGCTTAGAAGATCAAAATAGAACAATCGATAAACCAAAACGTACACCAGCAGCAGAAATTTTCTATAATGAAATAATAAGTTATTTAACCCAAACACAGCTTTCATCTTCAGATTTTGAAAATATTATCAGCATTGAGGAGTGGCATATATTTTTTAATGGCAATTTTACTGCTGAAGACCATTACGGTATAGGTAATAAGTGTAATCAAATTATTATGTTGATTAAAGATCTTAATCAAGTGAAAAAAATTCTTTTACCATCAATTAGTAATTTAATCATAGCTGCAGCCTTGCAAAACCAAACTGTTAATCGAAATTTACAATCATTCTTTAATTGTAATTTTGAAGATGATAAATTAAAAGTATACAATTTAATTATCAAATATTTAATTTCAATAGGCTTTTCATTTGACCTGGCTTTTAATCTTTTGCAAACAACAATGAAAGAGTATTTGGCCAAAATTGAGAATTATGATAAAAGTATAATAAATCACCCATTAGGTCGCGAGATGTGGCCATTAAAACGGCAAGTAAATTTCTTAGAAGAGAATTGGGACTTTTTAAAAAGGAATAATATTTTTTTAAAAGAGCCAGGCAGTGAAATAAACAAAAAAATAGATTCGCAAAATATATTTTTAATAACTAGCCTGGTTGAAAAAGATACAATAATTAGTAGTTTATATGGTAATTTAGACGGTAAACACCAATGTATTGACTGTATTATTTTGTTTTTGCAAGTTAAGCTTTTACGTGAAGAAGCTGCCACCATGCTTATGGCAAATTTGGAAGTCCTTCTAAAGTGGGTGAGTAATGCCCCTACAGCATCAGAAAAACAAGCTAGGTATGAAGCGTCTAACCGTATAATTGCTTCTATATTCAATAGAAATACCTCTTTGAGACTCAATTCCCTAAATTTAAGTGAAATCCCACCATTGGAACATTTAATTGGCCTAGAACATATAACACATCTCGATCTAGATTTTAATTCCTTTGTTGAATTAAGGGAAAAATGCTTCGTAAAATTAACCAATCTTAGTAGTCTTCATTTGGATGGAAATAATATTTCTCATCTAAATTCTGAAACTTTTATGACTAATAATCAACTTACAACAATACGTTTAAGTAGAAATAAGATAACGTCATTGTCTAAAGAGCTTTTTGACCATATTACTTATCTTGCAAATCTCTTCTTGGAAAACAATAAGATTGAAAATCTTCCCGATGGGGGCTTTGCTACATTTAATGGTTTTTTTAATCTCTCATTAAAAAATAATCCAATTCAAAATATTCCTTTATCCGCTTTTAATCCAACTATGCAAAAGCTAATTCGGTTATTAGGCATAGATAATTTTGTTGAACTGAAAATTAGCGATGATATGATTAATGATGTATATTTATTTAATGATAATCTTGATGAAATTAGCTTTATTGAAGAGTATTGCCTTTTAAAAATATTCATATTAAAACCTGGTGGAGGTTTATGGTTATCTCGAGAAGTAGAATATAAACTTTTATCAAGGATTGCAGCAGGACAAGTTAACTTAAGTGAAACCAATTTAGGTATTGATTTCTGGTGCAATTGTCTAAAAGATAATCATATGTCGCTAAAATATATGATATTTAAAAATGTAGACTTTTTTTTACAAAAAGATGGAAAAGAAAAATTATTATCAGTAATCACTAATAATCTTTTATATCTACCAGTAAATCAACCAAGTTTAGAAGTGGCCGCTTTAATAGAATTTATGGTTAATATGAAGCGGTTAATTACGAATTTATATTTAGCTAAATCAACAAGCGAAGTTGCTCAAGTAAAAATTGATTGGTTTCAATACAATATTAAAAACTTTGTAGATAAAATAAAAAAAGATGAAGAAAATCTTGTAGACAAAGAAAGGCATCTTGGCTTTTTAGTAGAAAAGATAATGGTGTTTATAATGCAAGAAATTGAGATATCTAATTCTGATTCAGATGAAGTTATTAAGGAATATCCATATATTTTAATGAACTCAAGGATTAAAATTACTGAAATTATTTATCGACATATGTTAATTGATAGTTTTGATCATAAAGCAGCGATTTCTAAACACTTGTTTAAACAAATAAAATACGATTATCTTGAAGACGTAAAACAAGTAAAAGTTAAGGAAAAAGTTGAAGGGTTTATAGCTAAATTAGAAAACGTTATAGATTCTTTTAATTATGAATTTAGGGATAAGAATTATCATGATATTTTAAGAAAATCTTTCCCTGGTATTAGCGATTGCAGCGCTGATGCGAAAAAGGCAATTTCAAAAGAAGTCGCTGTATATTCTTCAAAAATTAATCGTCTAAACACATCAAAAAGTAATAGCTGGCAAGCCATAGTAAATAATGCTTATAAAGAATTAATTCAGCTCTTAGCAGGAGAGAATAATCTAAAAATTAAGTATCCGGAATTATTTTATGCCTACCTAATAAGCATGCTGCCATTTCTTAAACCAAATGAAATTGCGCACTTTATAGAAAATAGCTCTGATATACCGTTGAACATGCTCGAGTTGCTTAAGTTAGTAATTATGTACTGCCAGGTTTTAGGAATTGCAGATGACAGCAAGCAGGCTTCAGGCATTATCCCAATTAATTCAGACTCAGGCTATAAATTATTATGCTTAAATGATATTGGATTATTAAATCCAGTAAACAGGAAAAAAATTGCTGTAAATTCATTAAGTATTATTGAACTTGACCGAAATCTTTATGAATATCTAGTTGCTCTAGCAACTTCTGAATCAGAATACATTGACCTAACTAAAGGGGGTAAATATTCAAATAAATTGTCAAAGCAAATTGCTCAATTACAAGCGGCGCACATTCTTAGTTCTCATATGGCAGCGAAATTAATTGAATCGAATGGCCAGCTAAAAATCATCAAGAAAAGTGATTTACTTGAAGTTATAAATAGTACTCATGAGCATGACTGGTTTGTATGGCATTCATTCCCAATTAGTCTTATGAATTTTAACCAATTAGAGATTCCGGAATATTTAAAAACGATCCTTTTCAAGAATATAACCGTTGCGAACTATCTAGGCCCGGTGATTTTCAAGTTTATTGATAACAGATTTAAACTTAACGAAGTTATTAATCTAGAAAAGAAAAGAGAGCTAGAAAAGATAGTTATTAATATGGTAATTCAGCCGGATAGCCGTCAAGATATTGAACTAGGTTTTAAGCAGGAATTAATGCGTTTATTAAAAGAAGATGAGTTTTATAAAAATAAACTTCAAGAATCAGCGATTAAGATTAGTAACCAGGTGGTTAATCTAGAAGGAGCTAAAAAATATAATAGTCTTCCAGGATTTGTAATCGCTGAATTTTTAGATGATAGTATAAAAAATTTTGTTGATGAAATAATACAGGTGCTAAATGATGTAGCAAATTTAAGAAATATCCATGACTATAAAGTCAATTATCTGCTTGGCTATCTTTTTATCAACTTATCAAGCGAAAGTATACTGGGTTATGACTATATGGACCCTGAAACTAAGCAAATTGATAATCGAGCTTTTGCTCAATTGCGGATATTAGGTGCATTATTACTATCTTTAGCAGTTAAGCAAGGCAATCGCTATTTAAGCGATTCTACGCAGACATTTATAGGGAAAATAATTCATGATTTAGTATTAAGCCCATCCTGTTCTAATGTT
This sequence comes from uncultured Neisseria sp., assembly GCA_964386295.1. GTDB lineage: Bacteria > Pseudomonadota > Gammaproteobacteria > Burkholderiales > UBA11063 > Aquella. The sequence goes on along the minus strand of CAYLRR010000009.1, from coordinate 92,859 downwards.
TGTGCCGTTCAACTTTATAATAACCAGGATATAGGCTATGTAATTAAAGAGGTTCTGGGAGAGAAGCTTAGCCTTGATTTAAAGAAAATTATTATGTGATGTTACGTAGACTAATAAAGTTTAAAGCAGGCTGTCTGATTTATTAAGTTTTGCCTAAAAATTAAAAGTGCGTAACATCACTTATTAAATATTATTCTAGCTTTTGCCAAAATAATTAAAGATATGTGAGATTTATGTAATGAAAGAAAAATCCATTATGCACTATACAGCGGTATAAGGAATAAATAACAATATTTTTTAACGGGATTAAACGAAATGCTACGTAATACTAATACTCAATCTATTACCCAAAGCCAAGACATTCAGCGTATTGCATTTGCAACGGGTTATTTAAAAGGTAACTTTCTTAAATCTGATCGCTGTAGTTTTGTTAAATTGGCATCGGTACTAAATTTATTTAAAGCAATCGAAGAGTTAAATAATTTACCATCTTCTGTTATTTCGAATGAAAATCTGCCAAATATATCTAGAGAAAAAATTGCTAGTTTTTTAACTGAATTTGTTAATGATTCTAGCCTTTCAGGAGCTATGTATCTTTGTGAAATTATCTTTAGCAATATTTGGATTTCTTTTAATAATAAATTAACTCTATCAGAAACCGGAGATATTGTATACCAGGAAATTATAAACAATTTAGGAGAAAATGGGAGTAAGGCGCTACCGTTGTTCCATGTCACTAACCAGGAAGCAAGTACTGCAATCGAAATAATTAGCATCGAAAGGTGGAAAGATTTTTTCAAAAATCAAAATATACCAACTCAAGATCAAGATAAAGATTGTGCTGAAATAATAAATGCAATTTTATCAAGCCACAATAGCCAGATATTCGAATGGGTTAACAAGATATCCGTAAATCATCCCGGTAATAGAAATGCTCTTTCTTCATTAACTAATTTGATAAAAATTATAGTTTTATCTTACCGAAGAATTAACACTACTTCAGAATTAATCAAACCAGAAGCATATACGGATAAATTGTATTTTTATGAAGCTATTGTCGCTTATCTTATAGCTCTTGGGTATTCATTTAATAATGCTATTGATTTTATCATTGATACTGTAAAGCCATATTTAAGTAACGCAGATGAAAAATCTTTTTATGATTATATTAATAAAATAAAGCAAAAACATATTGATAATACAATGCTTAAACTTGAAATTGCTAACCCAATAGACATTTCTTTGAGTGAGCAGTCAATAATTGATTTCTTAAATGGAAGATATAATCGAAATTTGCAGCTAATTGACTGTTATATTTTATTTCAGCAGCTTAAACTTATTGAAGTCAATTCTTTAAGTGAAATGCGGTTAGCCAATATAAAAGTATTATCCAACTGGGTAAACGAAGCTAATGGAGAAAATAGGGAAGAAGTAGCCAAACAAAGGGAAGCTCGACGTAAAGCAAGCGATATTATAATTAACTGTAATATAAAACGTGATAATGCGATAGGCCTAGATAATTTGGGATTAGATGAACTCCCTCCATTTAATAAGTTAACAGGAATGGAGAATATAGAAAGACTAAACTTAAATAGCAATAAAATTTCAAATATAGCCAAGGAAAGAATAAATAAATTATCTAATTTAAAATTCCTTTATCTAGCCAATAACTTAATTAGCTGTTTAGATTCTGAGGTTTTTGTTGATAACACATCTTTAAATACTATAAATTTAGCTTACAACAATATTAGTAAGTTAGGTGCCAATGTTTTTGGGAGTGAATGCCGCTCAATTTTTCTTGGGCACAATCGCTTAGGAGACCTATCCGAAGAGGCTTTTGGATTATTTAATAAGCTAGACAAACTAAATTTGGCAGGAAATAAAGAAGCACGATTATCCGATGGTGAGTTTTTAAAATTAATTGATAAATCTGGTATAGATTTAGTTAAGAATATAATAATTCCGCGTGAAAGCGTTTTAGCCCTTTACCTACATTCTAATAATAATCAAATTCTTAAATTTATTGAAAATAAATATTTGCTCGATGATCTTGTAAAGTATCAAGGTATAGGAAGTTTGATAGTTAATAAATCACTAATTGAATATAAGCTTTTATCTCGAGTAGCTAAAGGAGAAGTTGAAATTAGTAAAACTGGCCTGGGTCTTGATTTTTTTGTTGAACTCTTCAATAAAGGCCAGCTGTCGCTAGCGGATTTGGTTTTTAATAATTTTGAGTATTTTATCCAACGACCAGACGGCGAAAAAGCTATACAGTCAGTATTAAATAATAATCGTCTTTACGTGCCATTATCCAAGGAGCACTTGAAAATAAGTATAACTCTAGAGCTGCAGGAAAATTTGATACAACTATTATGTGATAGGCAAATTTCAGGTTCTAGTGCTAACCATATTATTAGCCCAACTGCTAAGATTGAACGCAGAGATATAGAAAAGTTTATTGGAAAGCTGGCGGTTAAAAATGAAAACGAAAGACAACTCAAAAACTCGATAGAAATGGAAATAGTAGCTATTATAGCCCAAAACTCAATCAGCGACGTATGGGAAGAGATGCAAAAATTTACTAGCCAACAGAAAATGGATTGCATGAAACCTCTGGTTGCTTTATTATATGATTTAAATGACAATCAGATTGCTAACCAACAAACTATTGCTGATTATATTTGTAATAGCTTTGTTGGCTATTTTAATAGTGAATGGATAAAACAACAGATAATAGATAATGCGCAAGTCTTAGCAATTAAGATAGCCACTATAAACAAGAATAGAATTTTATTAGGATGGCTTATTGACCGTATCGGCAGTAAGCGCAGTAAGCAGTTAAATCATCCTGAAGTTCAAGAAAAAGTTTTAACTGCAATTAATAGCTATGATTTTAAGCAAAGAAATATTTCCCAACTAATCAATAAAGACTGGCAACAAAAATTAAAACTGATAAATGCTAAGTTTAAAGCTTTGAGTGAAGAAGATCAAGGGGTTAGTGGTGGTTGTCCTGACTGAAATTTGACAAAGCTAAGCAAAGAACATATTGCAAAAATCTATGCAATCAAAGGTAAAGTGAAAGAAACGAAATACATTATAACTTAATATCTGATGTCATTTTTCTATATAAATGCTAACTTTTGCCAAGATAAATAAATGTGTAGCATCAGATAATATTCTATTTTTTAATAAGGGGGAAATATAAAAATGCAAAATATACTTGCTAATGCAGAACGGTTTAACAAAAATGCGAAGATCCTAAGGCAAGAACATGGCTTTATTAATAGACTACTGCAACATATTGAGAATAGACCAGATAAAATACAAACATTTACTACCTTAGCCACTATGATAAATATGCTTACAGTTTTTAAATTCTTTAATACTGCCCAATATATTAAACCTGCTAATCCTATAGTGGATAAGTTGAGTAAAGAAAACATTCTTTCTTACCTAAGTACAACGTTCACTAGTCTGGACAACACCGATATAAATTATATTTATAAAATTTGTTCTCAAGATGCTAACCCAGCAAAAAGTAGTTTGTACGTAGAACTTAAACTTTCTAAAACTGCGGAGGTGCTCTATACTAAAATCTCAAATTATTTGAATGAGAAACAACTGAATTTAGTTTCGCCGCCAGCTAATGAACAAAATGGAACCTCTTCTTTGCCGAAATTGGATGAAATTATTAGTTTACAAGATTGGCAGAATTTTTTTAATAAAGATGTAAATACTAAGAATTATGAAAAATGTGAGCAAATAACAACTGAAATTTATACATTAACAGAAAAAATTGGTGTAAAACAGGAAAATGTTAGCAAAAATATAAATGAATCACTAAAAAATTTTCTAACTTGTTTGATTTTGTTTAAATTAGAGAATTCTAATCTTGCAAAATATCTTGATAGCAATAAATTAAAGGATAAACTGCACGTTTATGCTGCGGTTATTCGTTATTTAATATCCACTGGGCTGACGTTTGAAGAAGCGTACACTAATATTAGCAATGTATTTGATACGTTTAACTTAAATAGATATAAGTATCAGTTAAATAAACAGAAATTTAAGGAACTAAAACAGGAATTTTCTAATGAAAAAGATTATCTAGAAGAACAAGTAAGGGCAATGCCGACTCTAAAAGCAGTTATTCCATTACAGGCTCTAGTGGAAATGGATATAATTGAAACATTTATTAGAGGGGTTATAAGTCCTAATGACACAAAAATTATCGAATGCTCCATTTTATTCTTACAATTGAATTTAATTAATGAAGAAATAGCCAACGATTTATTAAAAAATCTAGAAGTTCTAAAAGCGTGGATTGATAAAACAGCAGATTTAGAAGAAAAGACAGCCAGGCGTAACGCAGCAAATAGCGTAATTGCCTGTTATTTATTGAATATAAGGCATCCTGGATCGGGTATATCTTTACAACTAACCAATTTAAATTTAAATGAAGTACCTCCCATTGATAAGCTTACCGGACTAGAGCACATATCAAATATCAATTTAGAAAATAATGAAATAAGAACTTTGCCCGCTGGTATATTTTCAGGTTTTACTAATTTAATTTCGGTTTGGTTAAAAAATAATCCTATAGCAAATATACCGATAGCAGCCTTTAATCCGAAAACTCAAAAAATTATTCAAGTGCTAGGACAAGAATCATCAAGCATGATTCAAATTACCAAAGATAAAATTTATGCTAGCTATTTATGCTCAGATAGCTTAGATGACTTAGCTTTTATTGAGGAGCACTATCTATCAGAGCTGCTTTTAAACAAGGGAAAATTGGCTGATCAAAGCTTGCGGTTAAAAATAATCGAAAAACTTTTATATCGGATTGCAGCAGGAAAAGTTAACCTGAACCAATTTGATTTAGGAATTGATTTTTGGGCCGATTATTTCAAAGAATACCAAGTACCGCTGAGTAAGTTGATTATTCCAAATTTAGATTATTTTTTGCAAAAAGCCGGTAAAGAAAAAATACTATCGGTAATTGGTGATAATCAATTTTATCTACAATCAAATGAAGCTTATTTATCTTATTTATCAATGCTAAGAATAAATAACTTTACTGAGAGAGTAGTAAAATTAGTGGCAGATAATTATTCGCTAGATCTAGACAGCTCTAGTAATACTAGTGTTAATCCTCAAAATTTAAAAACTAATATCAAAGAACTTCTTAAAGAACTAGCCGAAATCAAAAGGAAAGGTACCTACTGGCAAATGGAGAAATCCTTCTTAACTGAAAAAATTGAAGATATTTTATTAAACGAAGAAATTAGCTTAAATGTGGCTACTGAAATCCAAATAAATTTATATGAAGCTCTAAAAAAATATTCCTCAGACAAAATAAGCTTCATAATTTTTGAAATCTCATACAGAATTCGGGAACAGTTCCAAAATAATTCTTATAGTTTTCAGGATTTAGTATTTAATTATATTAATCATGTGCTAATTAGAACCATTAAAAATCAAATTTTGGTTACTAAAATTAAAGAAAAAGCAGCTGATCTTGCAAATAAAATAAATAAAATCATAAATAAAGAGTTGTTACACGAATTCGAAACGGAATATTATATGGATATTATGGAAAAGTATATTCCAAAAATAAAAAACATTTCTCCAGAAAAAAAAGGATTATTTATAAATGAGATAAAGGAATATCAAGCTAAAGTCGATATTTATACATTATCAGAAAAAGTTTTTGCAGATTTAAACCAGCTAGCCGAAGGAGAAAATAGTTTGAAACTAGCTCATCCTGAAATCTTTTATGCATATCTAATTAGCATGCTACCGCATCTTGAACCCGAGCAAATTGCGCAATTTATGGAAATAAACCTGGATATGCCTGAAAATATCCGACAAATACTAATAAATTATTCAGAAGAATGATTTAGCTAAATTTTTCAACCGTACGAAACTCGGCTAGTTTTAAGGGAGCTGAGTTTTTATAATAAAATTTAGGAGGTTACGCACTTTCAATGCCGGACACTTCTATATTTATTTTTTATGACTATAAATTAATTCTTCAATTTATTAGGAAGGAGGCTTAAAATTTATTGAATTATGGAGAATATTAGACTTTGTTTATGCAATTGGCGTAATTTGTTGAATTGTTTGAGTAGCGCGAGGCATCAACAAATAGCCAAAAAACAAATACAAAGTCTTATATTCGCAATATTGAGTAAAAGTTTAAGCCTCCTTCCTAATAAATAAATTAAATATATTCATTTATACTATATGAGAAATAAAAGTGTCCAGTATTGAGAAATTAGATAAACTGCTTTAAATTTTTAGATAGTCTGTAACATCACAAGTAATGTAGCTTCAGTGATTTTCCTTTTTGCCGGCATATTAACAAAAATGGGATAATTTCTATATAATGTAATCAAAGTAAGCCGCGTCTGTATCTTGCAAACAAATAGTCGAAGGGTAGTATTAACTAGGAGTATAATAACTACCTGAAAAGTTTTATAGATTTCACGGGAATAGATGTGAAGCCTAAAAAATAAGAAATCTAATAAAGAAGCACCTTATGGAACTAGTTCGACTAAATAAATATTTAAAAGATATGGATATATGTTCGCGGCGCAAGGCTGATGAATTTATAGAAAAAGGCTTTGTTAAAGTCAATGGCGTAATTATCCAAGAAATGGGTTATAAAATTGACCCAGCCAAGGATAAGGTAGAGTTATTGCCCGCCTTGCAACAAGAGAAAGCACAATTTAGCTATATTGTATTAAATAAACCCAAAGGCTATGTATGTAGTAAAAGCCGCCATGATGGTAAGCCGATTTTTGACTTGTTGCCCGAGATCGATGGTTTAACCTATGCCGGTAGATTGGATAAAGATAGTCATGGCTTAGTTATACTATCCAATGATGGTAAATTTGTGTATAAGGTTTTTGGCGCTGAATTTGAGAAAGAAAAGGAATATGTGGTTAGGGTTAATTTGCCGTTAACTGAAGATTATCTTACGCGGCAAGCAAATGGAAGTATAATTCTTGATGGCAAAAAACTACGCCCAGCCAAAGTCCGCCAAATTGGTAAAAATGTTTACATAATAACTTTAACCGAGGGGGTAAACCGCCAGATTCGCCGCATGGCGGAAGTATTAGGCTACAAAGTGGTAGATCTAAAACGAATCAGGATAGCCAATGTCTCTGATCATAATTTACCAATTGCGAATTGGCGCTATTTGACAAAAACAGAAATTCAATTCATTATGAGTAAGTAATTAGTATTATGCAAATTCCTCAAAATGTTATTGATGAAGTAGTTGAGCGTGCAGACATTGTTGACTTGGTCGGCAAACATATAAAATTAAAGCGCTCAGGTGCTAACTATTTTGCCTGTTGTCCGTTTCATAATGAAAAGTCTCCATCCTTTTCCGTAAGTAGTGTCAAACAGATTTATCACTGTTTTGGTTGTGGCGAGACCGGTAATTCGATTAGCTTCGTAATGAAATATCTTGGGCTTGACTTTGTAAGTGCCATTAAGACCCTTGCTGACCAGTACGGAGTGGTTATTCCTGAAGATGCCAATGCTCCCAAATTATCTAAAGAGCAAAAGGAGCAGCATAAGCAACGTAAGCTTAACATAAATGATATTATGTTAAAGTCACTGCAATATTATCGTAAACAGTTATTAGCCTCCAACTACGCACAGCATTATCTCCAAAATCGAGGTCTGTCTTCACAAGTAGTCAATCAGTTTGAACTTGGGTTTGCACCGCCAAGCTTTAATAATCTTGCCAATGTTTTTGCTGATTATGCCAAAAACGAGCTATTGATTTCGGCGGGATTAACTATCCAAAATGATGAAGGCCGCCGTTATGACCGTTTCCGTGAACGGATTATTTTTCCCATCAAAAATATTCGCGGTGAGATAATTGGCTTTGGCGGTCGGGTACTTGCCAAGGGCGAGCCTAAATATCTTAATTCTCCAGAAACTGAATTATTTAATAAATCTAAAGAATTATATGGTTTATTCGAAGCCAAAAAAGCTATTCGGGAATTAAATCAGGTAATTGTTGTTGAAGGCTACATGGATGTAATTGCGTTAAATCAATATGGAATTAGCAACGTAGTTGCCACCATGGGTACTGCGGTGACAGAAGAGCATATTAAAATCCTGTTTCGGCTATGCGATAATATTTGTTATTCGTTTGATGGCGACAATGCCGGGAAAAAAGCTGCCTGGCGTGCGCTAGAGCGCTCGGTTGGGCTGGTTACCGACCTAAAATCAGTTAATTTTTTATTTTTGCCGGATAATCACGACCCGGATAGCTATATCCGTGAATTTGGAGTAGCCGGTTTCAATGAAAAACTAACTAATAGTACGCTAGGTTTGATTACATTCTTATTGAATCAATTGGTGGCAGAAGTAACAATAAATACCGATGAAGGCAAAGCCCGCTTAATCAGCCTGGTAAAACCTTACCTAGAGCAGATTAAAGCTCTTGCATTACAGGTGATTTTAAAAAAACAATTAGCAGCAGTTGTGGATTTAGAACCAAGTGTAGTAGAGAGTATTTTAAATAATCGCACCCGTTTTGCGTTTTTTAATAAAAAAATCAAGCAAATAGATAATGCTTACCAAAGCCAGGCCAATCGCCAGCCATTGGATGTGCAAGGCCTGCAAGGCATAGTCTTTGCTTTGTTAAATGAGCCAAAACTTGCACGCGAATTTCCAGTACCTGAAATAGATGTCTTAGCCAAGCTTGACCTTGATGTTAGCGAACTATTTAAATTGATAAGCTACCTTGAGGTTAACTGCGATAATTTTGATGATATAGTTATTAATGAATTAATAAAGTATATTAACTTTAATCATGTAAATTTGCTGCACATATATGAAAAAGTGGCAATTGAACGGACTCATTATACATATGTTTTTAGTCTAGATCCTGTTGGCTATCGAGAAAAATTAAAAAAATTGGTTTATGAAAAAAAAAGACCCCGAATGCCAAAACTGGATTAACCTTTTAAAAAGAGTGAATTGAATGCGAAAATTATCTTCTTTGCAATTAGTTTTATTAGCAACCGGGGGAATGATAGGAAGCGGTTGGTTATTTTCTCCATACTATGGTTTACAAACTGCCGGAGGGGGAGTAATTCTGTCTTGGACAATTACTGCTATTATGACACTGATTGTTGGACTGACCTTTGCCGAAGTTGCTACGACTATTCCTGTAGTGGGTGGGCTAATGCGGTATATTGGGGTTACGCATAACCGGGCATTAGGCTTTATGTTTTTGGCTTTAGGTTGGGTAAGCTATGTTGTTTACCTTCCTCTCGAAGCGCAATCGGCTATTCAATATCTAGGCTTCTGGCTGCCGATATTAGTAGATACTTCTGATGGCGCTGTATCACTTTCGGTAACTGGGCTTTGGTCTGCTCTGGCAATAATGGTTTTTTTAACATGGTTTAATACCTTGCATTTAACTAAGGTAAGTAAGACCAATTCTATTGTTAGTATCTGGAAAATATTATTACCTATTCTTATTGCTTGGGGAATGATCCTTAAGTTTGGCCGAGCTGAACTTGCTACCCTACATCACCCACATTTGCCGAAATTGGCACTAGAGCCTGTATTGCTGGCAATCACTTCTAGCGGCTTGGCTTTTGCTTTTGCTGGCTTTCAAAATGGTTTAATTTTAGCTAATAGCGCAGAAAATCCAAGACGGGCCATTCCATTATCAATTTTTGCTCCAATAATAATTGGCTGGCTTCTTTATACATCCTTATCTTTAATGTTTATGGTGTGTATACCAACTGGGAAGATTGCTCTAGTACAGTCTATTGCGCCATTACTCGGTTTATTAAGTCTATTTGGCTTACATTATATTTATCTGATATTGTTTGTTGATGCAGTGATTGCACCGTTAGGTACCGCAAATGTATATACGACTGTTACCGGGCGTATATTACTTGGACTTGGCCGCGAGTTCTTCCCGAAATCGTTCCTTACTAAACTAAATGCTGCAAATGCGCCGGCAATTTGTTTATGGCTAAACTTGATTATTGGTGCCTGCTTTTTATTACCATTTCCAACCTGGACTGAATTGGTTAACTTTTTATCTTCGCTAACGCTATTAAGTTGCCTATCCGGCCCGGTAGCGCTTATTGTGCTTAGAAAAAATTTCCCTGACTTAGACAGGAAATTCCGTGTGCCAGCTTATAAATTGATTAGTTATCTCGCGTTTGCTAGCTGTGGATTATTTGTGTATTGGTCAGGCAGCAGCAATTTATTATACCTGGTAATGTTAATTTTGGCAGTAACTGCAATCTATGCATTACTCTTTGTCCATAGCCGGTTTTTACTGGTTTTTAAAAATACTTGGTTCTTAACGTTATTCATTTGTATCTTATACATTATCTCATTAATGCATGAACATAAATCTATTATATTTCCAATTGATAATTATATAGTGGCAGTACTTAGTTTAATATTTTGTAAAATATTTATTTCTAGCCACGATAAAATAAATAATATTGAAGAGAAGATAAAATTATTGCAACAGGAGTCGAGTAATGACAAATATTAATCTACTATTACCGAAAAATGCTACTCAATTTTTTATTAATGGCCCTGCTGGATTACTCGATACATTAGAACTTATTCCTAAAGGGGAGATTCGTGGAATAGCTATTATTTTTCATCCAGACCCTAAAGGTGGTGGTACCTATACCAATAAAATTGTCCAAACTGTTGCTAAGGTTATGAATAGTAAGGGTTATGTCAGCTTTTGTCCGAATCTCAGAGGAGTAGGGCTTAGCGATGGAGTACATGATTTTGGCAATCAAGAGATTGAAGATGCAAGAGCAGTTTACCAATATGCGATAAATAAATATCCAAATTTACCGGTAGTAATCGCTGGATTTTCCTTTGGTACTTCTATAGCTTCCAATTTGGCAAGCAATGTTGACTATCAGAAATTAGTGTTAATTGGCCCCGCAGTTACCCGCTATTCAGTTATTGTGCCTGATATAAATAAGGTTCTGGTAATTCATGGCCAAGAAGATGAAGTAATTTCGCTTAACGATGTATTTAGTTGGGCAAAAGATCTTAATGTTCCAGTCAGTGTTTTCTTAAGTGCCGGACATTTTTTCCATGGGAAATTGGTTGAATTGCAAAACTATCTTAACCAGGTAATAGGGGTAGAGTAGCTCTTTTATCTTACTATTCAGGCACGGCTTTAAGGCAATTAATAAAAAAGTTGAAATAGCTTCGGGTCAGGATAAATAGTGAATAAATTGACTATAGCCATTAATCAGGCTTCCATCTTTGGCATGCATAGCATGAGCTAGCAGCTTATCCATGCTGATTTTATTATATAGATAAATAAATTCGTTAATATTTGCCGACTCAATGCATACTGTATAAAATTTAGTGTCAAATACTTTGATTTTTGCTACCTCAATTTTCGATTTGTCTGCTAAAGAATAAATTTTACGTTGTTTAAATATGAAAATTTTTTGATAATCCAAAAAATTTTCTACTAATCCTAGTGTTTTTTGTTTTAAGAATATATTAAGCTCGCCGCCTTCATAGACCAGCATTTTATATTTAACACTATTATTTCTTATTTTTAATATATCATCGGGTGATGGATCGACTATATCAGAGCATTTTTCATCTGCTTTTTTCAGGTAAATATCAATTAACTCTTCAGACTTTCTAGTGAATAGCCACAAGTTCTTCAAGTACGCTTTTATTGGAGTAAAACTGATGTGGTTAAAAAAAACTCGAAGTTCAAATATTCCATTTACAAGCATGATATTACATCCTTCTAATGAAAGAAGCTGCCATAATATATAGTATTAGTCCTAATAAACTGTCTAACTTGAAATTGGCCAATGCAATAAATAAAATCAAGCTTAAAATGGTTAATGGTAAAGAAGTATTATTTTCATAAACCAGATTAGATGAAATGGAGTAAACCATATTCATAACAAGCACAATAACTGCATATTGCATTATGATTTCGAAAGATTTGATAGCTTGAGGAGACAGAAATTTTTGAAGTAACTCATAGAAAAATACTACAATCATTAAGGAAGGTAGAGAAAGGCTTACAATGCTAATGATAGCACCGATTATGCCTGCAACCTTATAACCGATAATACAGCTGGTATTTAAGGCATTAAGCCCAGGCAACGCAATAGATACTCCTGTTATAAGCCCGAATTCGTCTTGCGTTACCCAGCCTTGAACATCAACAGCATTGTATCTTATGATTTCAAGTGTACCATTACCACCACCAAAAGAGAATAAACCAATTTTAGAAAATGTAGTAAATAGGCTAAAATATTTCGCTAAAATTATTGCATTCATATTATTTCACCACTAATAAGCATAAATAATCATAAAGCATCATACATTACAAAAATTTATTTAAATATAAATATTATTAGCTGGGAAGGGGCTGCTATACTTTAATATATTTAGAATGATAGCATATTTATTGACTTTGCGTAAGCACTAATCCATTAAAATTATAAGGTCGGGCATACTGGAAAGATTGTCTTAACCAAGTTGCTAAGAAGCTTTAGGTGGGCGAATAAACAATTTTGCAGCAATTAGCCCTAACTCATAAAGGCAATACAAGGGCAGGGCTAATAAGGTTTGCGATAATACATCAGGCGGCGTAACGATGGCGGCAATAATAAAACAGCCAACAAATACGTATGAGCGAATTTTTCTGGCTTTCTCTAGGCTAATAATACCAAATCGAATTAACAGGAAAACAATCACAGGCATTTCAAATGCTAGGCCAAAAACGGTAAATAAGGTAAGCACGAAACTTAAATATTTATCAATATCAGTTAACATAGTAATGATAGGTGATTTAAACTTGCCGACAAAGTGAAATATTGCCGGTAATACTAAAAAGTAACAAAAGGCTACTCCGCCAATAAATAAAATAAAGGCACTGATTACTACGCTAGCAAGCAAGGTTTTTTCAGACTTATAGAGGCCTGGAGATATAAATTGCCAAATTTGATAGAAAGTATTTGGTAAACTGGCTAAAAATGCCAGCAGCGCAGTTAGTTTGAGCGGAACGAAAAAGGGCGCAGTCACTTCGGTTGCAATTAACTGTGTACCAGCTGGAAGAAATTTGCCAATTGGCGCAGCTAATTCTTGATATAGCTGATTTGCCCATGGGAAGAAAATAAGAAATACCAAAAAGAAGCCTATAACTGCGTAAATTAAGCGCTTCCTAAGCTCAATTAAATGGTTTATAATATTCTGATCCAAATTAATGCTCGTCAAATAATTCAGGTTGGCGGTCAAATTCTAATTCAGGCTGATACAAGAACTGATACTCCTGATAGAGAAATTCATCTTCATTTACGAAACTCGTGTCATAATTGGGCTTAACCGGGTTAAGCTGACTTTTAAGCTCTTGGATTGTTTCTTGCATTTCAGCACGAATGTTTTGGAGCTGGTTAAAGCCGCTTTGCTCGTAAATTTGCTCGCGGAAGTTTAGCCCCATATTACGAATGGTCGCAATCAGCTTACCAAGTTTGGCAGCAATATGCGGCAATTCTTGTGGACCGAAAATCAAAAGAGATATTACTAAAATAAGCAATATCTCGCTAAAACTTATTCCAAACATTTTTATTCAGGTTTCTTGTTTTCTTTGTCAGATGGACTTTCGTTTACTGCGTCTTTAAAGCTTTTCACAGCTTCACCCACGTCTTTGCCGATATTTTTTAGTTTTTTGGTGCCAAATACCATAACCACAATTAGTAAAACAATTAGCCAATGCCAGATACTGAGGCTTCCCATTTTTAGTTCCTGTAAATAATAAAATTATGTTATTCCAAAGAAAATGAAGTAATTATTTGTTTCCCACTACATGCACATGTAAATGATAAACTTCCTGGCCACCCATTGGACCTGTATTAATCTGGGTCTTATAGCCCTTATCTAGACCATGCTCCACAGCTAATTTATTGGCAAGTACCATGATTTTACCCATTAATGGTTGATCTTGCTCAGTGAGTACTAGCATGTTTTCAATATGCTTTTTGGGGATAATTAAAAGATGTACTTCTGCTTTTGGGTTAATGTCGTTAAAAACAAAAACATCTTCATCTTCATATACAACTCTAGTAGGTATAGTTTTATTAACTAATTTACAAAAAATGCAATCTGTCATCGTTGACCCCTTTTAAATTTAAAGAGTAATTATATAAGGTTATACTTGTTTAAATTAGTTTTAAAGTAGATATAGTTGTGTTTATTTAAAAATAAAGTAAACAGCACCCATGATACAGCAAACAGCCCATACATAGTTCCAGGAAAAACTTTCCTGCATATATAGTGTATAAAATGGAATAAATACCAGCAAGGTAACCGCTTCCTGAATTATTTTTAATTGCGCGGTTTGCAAACCAGCGGTATGGCCTATTCGATTAGCGGGTACCGCAATGCAGTATTCCAGAAACGCAATTAACCAACTTGTAATAATTGCAGTTATTAACGGTGTATGCGCCTGGTTTTTTAAATGGGAATACCACGCAAATGACATAAATACGTTCGAGCATATCAACATTAATATAATTTTTATAATTGCATGGTTCACAAATATTTCCAGCTTATTGAATAAATGGTTATAAAATATCATTTAATGATATAATTATAGCTTAGTTTGAACAATCTTCTCAAGTAAGAAGTGACTTTTACCAACTGTTTTGCAAATTGTAGTTAAGATAAAACGTAGGGATTTTTGAATGTTAAAAAAAGTTTTAAAACTGAAACTTAAAGTTATTGGGGCAATTGTAATTAGCCTGGTGCTAATTCAATTGATTTCTGCATATTTTTTTGGTGTTATTGCCGAGAAACAATTCGATTTACAATTTAGACATTTAACTGCTACGTCATTAGTAAAAGTTGAAAAGCGCGAATATTCCCGAGGTTGGTTAAGTTCGAATGAAACTGTAGTTTTATCTGTAAATAACCAGGTTATCAAAAACGTAATGAACGTTTTACCTGGTGCTGGTAAAGAATCAGCTGATAGCATTGCAAATGGAAATTACCAAATTAGTTATACTTCGCATATAACCCATGGTTTTTTTGCAGGTTGGTTACACGGTAATATCCTGCCAACGCTAGCTTTTTCAAGGACTAAGATAATTTTTCCTGATAAAATTAATACAGTTTTAAGCAAATTTTTCACTGGTAAAGACCCTCTGGAAATTGATAACATATTATATCTCAATAAAGCTGGTAAATATTTTATAACGTCACCTAACTTTAATTATGATGAAGCTTTATCGGGAGTGAAAGTTACTTGGGGTGGATTAAACCTACAAGTTGCTTATAACCATGAATTTAATAAATTTGAAAATTATTTAACGGTTCCATCATTTGAAATGCTTGCTCCAACTAAGGGAAGTCTAAAGCTTAGTAATCTTGAGTATAACTCTAATTCCGCTTATAGTGTTAATAATATCAAAGTGGGTACAACTGATCTTAAACTTAGCTTATTAAAGTTAGAACTAAAGGATACGGCAAATCTACAATTGAAGTTTGGTGAAGTTGTTCATTTATTAACTGGTGTTAATTCTGCAGATTTTTTGAATGGTATCGATGCTATTGATCCAGCTAACTTTGCAATCACTAATGTAGCCTATCACTCTTTAAGTAAAGATGATAATAATTTCTTTAGTGCCACTGCGGCAGCTAGCTTTGAAAGTTTAACTACCAACAGTAAAGTTTATGGTCCGATGAAATTTGACCTAAGCTTGGATCATATTGCAGCTCCAGAATTTAGTAAATTACTTGATAATTTGAATATGGTAGCAGGGGAAGATCAAAGCTCACAATTAAACCGCGACAAAACTGTTGCCGTGTTGAAAACTTATTTTACCCCTATCTTCATAGAGTCTCCGGTAGTAGCTTTAAATAACTTCAGCTTAAAAACTCCTGATGGAATGATAAACTTGCAAGGCAGGGTAACAACACATAATTTTGAGTCGGCTGATATGAATGATCAGGCGCAATTTATGAGTAAATTGTCTTTAAATTTAGATTTTAGTGTTCCAAAACCTATTCTTGCCTATTTCTTTGTCCTTCAAATGAAATATTTCTTGACCGCAGGGAATGCGCAGATGGATAAACAAAGCTCTGATGCGTTAACTAAGGTAGTAAATATTTTATTAGATAACCAATTACAGGTTTGGCTTAAAAAAGGCTATTTAACGCAAAATGGTGATTTAATAAAAAGTAAAATTTCTATGGAAAGCGGGGTAGTCTCGCTAAATGGGATTCCAACCAAATAACCAATATATAGCTGGCTCTTTAAGAGCCAGTTTTAATTGCGAATAATAGTAAGTAGTTAATAATTATAATATAAATAAAGAAAATCTTATGGCACAATCTTCTTTAGCTAATACCCGTACTTTTGTTCCGCTATTTAGTATCCAATTTCTAAATGCACTAAATGATCATATACTAAAAAATGCTATTTTAGTAATGATTACCTATCAAGGTCTTTTGATTGCCGGGCTAAAAGCAGCAATTTCGGTTAACATTGCTACTTTATTGTTCATTTTGCCATTTTTTGTCTTCTCTTCATATGGAGGCAAAGTGGCTGACATGTATAGTAAAGTTAAGCTTATTCGTTTTATTAAATTCTGTGAAATAGGAATAATTATTGCCGCTGCAGTCGGGTTTTATACAAAAAACATTAATATAATGGTTTTTTCATTAGTCGCAATGGGTATTCATTCCACATTTTTTGGACCGATCAAATATTCTATTCTTCCTCAGTATATTTCTGAACGTAAAGAATTATTACTCGCAAATGGCTATGTTGAATTAGGTACTTTTGTGGCGGTGTTAGTCGGCCAGTTACTTGGTAGCTGGTATATGGCAAATCACCAGATCGAAATTATTGTTTTATTGTTAGGGGGGGCTACCTTTGTTGGGTTAATCCTCAGCTTTCGCTTAGAAGCTACTATCCCGCTGGGTGCCAATGAGAAGTTGAGTTGGAATTTCTGTAAAGATACCATCGAATTATACAAAAAAATTACCGTTAATAAAAATATTCGCAATAATATTCACGCAATATCCTGGTTTTGGGCGGTTGGTGTTATCTATACTACGCAATTACCAGTTTTTACCGAACGCTACATGGGTGGCTGCGCTCATGTATATAGTATTTTACTGGCAATCTTCTCGGTGTCTATTGGTCTTGGCTCAGTCTTGTGCTCCAAAGTTTCTAACGGGCAGATCCGTAAGCAATATGTAGTTCGCGGCGCTTTAGGTATTTCAATTTTCAGTATGATTTTACTTTTTGTCGATTTCCACGTTAAAGCTAATTGTTTGAGTTTACCAACCTTTAGCTCTACTTTGATTGGTATTGTTAATTATATTCTAATATTTTTAGTGGGGTTCTCGGCTGGATTTTATTCTATCACTTGCTATAATGAGTTACAAGTAATTTCGCCGATAGGAATGCTATCGCAAGTAATTGCAGTAAATAATATATTAAATGCCGCTTATATGCTGTTAGCGTCTATAATTTGTACCCTATTATTGTTTTTTATTAATCTTTGGTGGTTATTTGTTGTTATTATTGTTGCTAATTTGATGTTTATTATTGTTTATAATAAAGTTAACGCTAGGGAATTGTGTGTAGAGTAAACTGATTTACTAAAATGGTTAATTGATTTATATGATTTTGAGGTATATTAGATTTTGTTAACGATGCCAGCTTCATTTGTTGATTTGTTTGAGCGTATGCGAGTTTATCAGCAAATAGTAAACGAGTAATATAAAATCTTAAATGCAGAAGATTTGTGCTATAAACCAATTAACTTTTAAATAAATCAGATAGACTGCTTTAAATTTTAATATATTGAGTAATATTACAAACTAAGTTTGGCTATAAAATATTATTTTTTAATTTCAAAAGAGCGATATAATAAAACAGACTGGTTAGTAGTGATTGTAAGGCTAGTTGCAGTAGCTTGATTTAGGGTACCGCTATAAAGATAGTCAAACTCAAAATTGACCAAAGGCCATTTTAATTCTTTAGAACTAACTATGCCGCCACTTGTGAGCGAAAAAAATGATATTTGCTGGCCTGGGATAGTTAAGGCGGTAGATTTTCCTAGTGGGAGCACTGAAAAAAATCCATAGTCGCTAAGCATGATGATATTGGGGAAAAATGTTGCATATTTTAGTAGTAGGGCAATATTGGCAATAGTGTGGTCTTCGCGGCCGCCACTTGCCCCAATTATGATAATAGGTAGATCCCCCTGATACTTGCTTTTTAAGAAATTAATTGCTTTGGTAAGATCATTAGTATTTTGGTCGGGGTCATGGATATAGGGGTGTTTGATATTTTGATTTGCTGCTGTATTAACTGAGTCTCCATCACCAATTGCGTAATCAACTACATAATTCTTTTCTGCTAATTTATTAAGCGCGCCATCACATGCAACCACAAGCTGGCTTTTTTCAATGTAGTCAAGTATTATCGAATTAGTGGGTAATTCTCCGTTGGCAATGACGATTAAAGGGTTATCATAGCCTTGGAGTAAATATCTGATTTCTTTAGTATCCATTGGTAAGTTCCCAGCGCGGTCTTACGCTAAAACTATAATTTTGTATTTGCCTGTCCATCCTATGGGCACCAGCAAGAGCGATCATTGCACCATTATCGGTACATAAGTTTAATGGTGGATAATATACCTTGGCACCAATTTTTTGGGCTTCTAAATTTAATTTTGTTCTAAGGGTTAAATTGGCACTTACTCCGCCTGATACCACCAAAGATTTAATGCCGGTTTGCTTGATAGCTAACAGTGATTTTTTAATTAGTACATCAGTGATGGCCTCTTCGATCGATTTGGCTATATCGGCTAATACTTGGCCTTCGATTACAACATTTGCGCGTTCGAGATTTTGAATTAAAACTAAAACAGCTGTTTTAAGGCCAGAAAAACTCATAGTCAGGTCACCACTATGAATCATTGGACGGGGTAATTTATATTTTTCCTGTCCGGTGCGTGCTAAGTCTGCAATGAATTTTCCACCAGGATATGGCAAGCCAAGCATTTTGGCTGTTTTATCAAATGCTTCTCCGGCCGCGTCATCCAAAGTGTCACCCAAAAGTTCGTATTTGCCGATTTCATGTACAGCAATCAATTGGCTATGTCCTCCAGAAGCCAGGAGCGCTACAAATGGTAGTTGCGGTTTTTCCCCTGCTAGTAATGGCGACAAAAGATGCCCCTCAAGATGGTGAATGGGGATTAATGGCAGCTTATTTGCATATGCAATTGTATTTGCGACGGTTGCACCTACCAGTAATGCTCCATTTAAGCCTGGACCCTCGGTATATGCTATTGCGTCAATGTCTTTCATGGTTGAGTTTGCAAGATGAAGGCATTCGTCAATTAATGGGATAATTTTGCGTAAATGATCGCGTGATGCTAATTCTGGCACAACACCGCCATATAAGCGATGCAGTTCTATTTGTGAATAGATAGTATTTGCGAGTAATCCTACTCCACTGTCATAAATAGCAATACCCGTCTCATCACACGAGCTTTCAATCCCAAGAATTCTTGCCATAACTGTTTAGACTCTTCAATAAATTATTTGCAGTCAATATTTTAGCATACTGTAAGCCTTAGAAGAGCTTGCGATAAAGTAAATAATTCTCAAATAGCAGCCAAAGTCGATGGGTATTATAATAATAGCCTCCATTCGTTTGATGATTTTCAGACTACCGCTTCAGAGCAAAATTGCCAGGATTCGCAATTGATTATATGCTAAAATTAGAGGCTTTTTGGATATTTTATACTTTAATACCGGACACTTTTATTCATTAATATAGTATAAATGTATATTTTTATAATTTATTCGGAAGGGTGCTTAAATTTTTACTCAATATTGCGAATATAAGACTTTGTAATTGTAAAAACTTAAGCATCCCCCCAAATAAATTATTAAAGGATTAATTAATAGTTCGAAGTATCAGATACAAAAAGATATTAATAAAGTGTAAATTTGCGTTTTGAGATTAAATGAATTTTTTTAACTTAAGGATTGTTTGAATGGAATTAGGCAAAGCATATACGCCCGGTGATATTGAAAATAAATGGTATAAAGTTTGGGAAGAACAGGGATATTTTAAACCAAGTATGGATACTAGCGCACCAAGTTACTGCATCCAGTTACCGCCACCAAACGTCACGGGTACATTGCATATGGGGCATGCTTTCCAGCAAACAATAATGGATACTTTAATTCGTTATCACCGGATGAAAGGATTTAACACCCTCTGGCAGGCTGGTACTGATCATGCCGGTATTGCAACCCAAATCGTAGTTGAGCGCCAACTTGATCAGCAGGGCATTTCGCGCTATGACCTTGGCCGTGAAGCGTTTACAGCCAAAGTATGGGAATGGAAAAAAATTTCTGGGGATACGATTACTCGCCAAATGCGTAGGTTAGGTGCTTCGTGTGATTGGTCACGTGAACGATTTACCATGGATGACGGTTTATCTAAAGCTGTTAGCGAAGTATTTGTTAGATTGTATGAAAAAGGTTTGATATACCGTGGTAAACGTCTAGTAAACTGGGATGTTAAATTACAAACTGCAGTATCAGATCTGGAAGTGATATCAGAAGAAGAAAATGGTAATTTATGGCATATTCGCTATCAGGTAAAAGATAGTGAGGAGTCTGTTGTTATTGCTACTACTCGTCCTGAGACGATGCTTGGTGACGTCGCAGTTGCAATCAATCCGGAAGATGAGCGTTATAAACATTTATTAGGTAAACAGCTGGTTCTCCCACTAGTAGGCAGAGAAATTCCGATTATTGCTGATGATTATGTTGATGTGAAATTTGGTACTGGCTGTGTAAAGATTACACCAGCTCACGACTTTAATGATTATGATATTGGTAAACGTCATAATTTACCAATGATAAGCATCATGACTTTAGATGGTAATATCAATGACAATGCTCCGCAAAAATATCGTGGAATGGAACGTTTTGCCGCACGTAAGCAAATTATTGCTGATTTAGAGTCTCTTGGTTTGCTGGTTGAAGTAAAACCGCATAAATTAATGGTTCCACGTGGTGATAGAACTAATGTAGTAATTGAGCCGATGTTAACCGATCAGTGGTTCATGAGTATGGAAGGATTAGCTAAACGTGGCTTAGAACTTGTAAATAGCGGTAAAATTCAGTTTGTTCCTGAAAACTGGAAAAAAACCTATGATCAATGGTTGGAAAAAATCCAGGATTGGTGTATTTCTCGCCAATTATGGTGGGGTCACCGGATTCCAGCTTATTTCGATGAGTCAGGCAATGTGTATGTGGCAAGAAGTTTAACTGAAGCTATAGCAAAAGCTGGAACCGATAAACTAACCCAAGATAACGATGTGCTTGACACTTGGTTTAGTTCCGCTTTATGGTGTTTTTCTACTTTAGGCTGGCCTGAAAAAAGTCCTGAATTAAATACATTTCTGCCGTCAAATGTACTAGTTACCGGATTCGATATAATATTTTTCTGGGTTGCCCGAATGGTAATGTTAACTGATGAGTTTACTGACCAGGTTCCATTTAAAGACGTGTACATTAATGGTTTGATCATGGATGCGCACGGTGAAAAAATGTCTAAATCTAAAGGGAATATAATTGATCCATTAGACATAATCGATGGTATTTCTGGTGATGAACTGGTAAATAAGCGTACAGCTAATTTGATGAATCCGAAACAGGCTGATACAATAGCTAAACAAACTAAAAAAGATTATCCTGATGGCTTTCTGGCTTTTGGTGCTGATGCCTTGCGTTTCTCATTAGCTAGTTTGGCAACCCAGGCCCGTTATATCAACTTTGACGTAAAACGGATAGAAGGAAGCCGTAATTTCTGTAATAAACTATTTAATGCAACTAAATTTGTATTAATGAATGTTGAAAACCATAAGCATTTAATCGGCAAAGGCAAACAGCTAGCGACTATTGATAAATGGATTTTACATGAATTAGCAAGCTTGATTAATGATGTCGAGACAGCATTTACAACATATCGCTTCGATATTGCCAGTCAAAGAATTTACGAATTTGTTTGGAATGAGATGTGCGATTGGTATTTGGAATTAGCTAAAGTAAATTTACAATCTAATGATGAACAAGTTCGTGCCGGTACCATTGATACACTATTAAACGTATTAGAAAGTGTATTACGTGTACTTCACCCAATAATGCCTTTTATCAGCGAAGAATTATGGCAAGTGGTAGCACCGATTGCCGGCAGAAAACAATCTGAATCGATTATGATAAGTAGCTACCCGCGGGCTCAAGATTATATGGTAGAAGGTATAGATTCTGAACTTAATAAAATTGTTAAGTTAAAATTATTAATCGGTACTGTAAGGAATTTACGCTCTGAAATGGGCATCTTACCAGCTACCAAGGTTCCATTATTTATTGAGACAACAGCTCCTGAAAATTACAATGAATATAGTGAATATATTAAGACTTTGGCAAAAGTATCAGAAATTGGTTTGGTGGCAAAATTAGATGAATCAAGTGCACCGATTGCGGTTATCATGGATGCGCGTTTAATGTTAAAAGTTGAAATTGATGTCGCTGCTGAAAAAGCCCGCCTTGCTCGTGAAATTGAAAAGCATGTCAAAGAAATTGAAAAAATGCAAGTTAAATTGAATAATCCTAACTATGTTGAACGAGCGCCTGCCGATTTAGTTGCCCGGGATAAAGCAAGGGTAACTGAGTTAACTGCTATAGTTAGCCAATTACAGGTGCAATTAGCGAAATTAGGTTAATTTAGTGATTAAAAATTTTTTAAAAGAGTTGGAAAAAATGGAAGCTAAACTACTAGATATTCTTGTTTGCCCGGTATGTAAAGCTAAATTAGAATATGCTAAAAAAGAACAGGAGCTAATTTGTAATAAGTGTAAGTTGGCATATCCGATCGATGATGGCATTCCTGTAATGTTAATTGATCAGGCTAGGAATTTTGAGAATGCAGAATAAATTTATAGTTGTCATTCCTGCACGAATGAGCTCTACTAGACTGCCACGCAAAATGATACTTGATGTGGTAGGGTTGCCTTTAATTATTAGAGTTGCGCGCCAGGCAGCTTTAAGTAATGCTTCTAGAGTAGTGGTGGCAACAGATCACCAAGAAATCTATGATATATGCCAAATGCATTCTATTGATGTAATTATGACTAGTCAGGAACATCAATCCGGTACTGACCGGATTTCTGAAGTTGTCCAAAAATTAGGGCTTGAGCATGATGAAATTATTGTGAATGTTCAAGGTGATGAACCTTTAATTGATCCGGCGCTAATAAACCAATTAGCTAGCTTTATTGCTGAAAAAGAGACTTCAATTGCAACGATAGCTCATCCGATACATAGCTCTGATGAAGTGTTTAACCCAAATGTTGTTAAAACGGTATTATCCAATGATGATTTAGCCTTATATTTTTCAAGGGCGCCAATTCCATATTATCGGGATGGATATTTAAATTCAACTAATTTCAAATTACCTCAACAGTTAAACGTGTTACGTCATATTGGAATTTATGCCTATCAAGTAAGCTTCTTGAAGATTTATCATCAATTACCGGTATGCCCTTTAGAGCAGGTGGAAGCATTAGAGCAATTGCGGGCCTTATATAATGGCTACAAAATTGCAGTAATGACCACTAGTCATGCCCCAGCTGCCGGGGTCGATACATTGGAAGATTTGGTCCGTGTCCGCCAAATAATTGCAGCACAGGAAAATGGATAAGCTATATTGTATTGCGCTATTACCTGATGAAGCTTTTAGGGCAGAATGCCTTAAATACAAATTAGAAGCAAAGTCTTTGTTTGCTACCAAGGTGGCACTAAAAATGCCGGCGCATATAACGATTGTTGCCCCTTTTAAGGCTGATCTAAACCTTGTTAATACGCTTGACGAAATTCTTAAGTATGAGGTTATACAGCATAAAGCTTTTAACTTGAAAATATTAGGGTGGAGTTTTTTCCGTAAACAAACCATTTATATTGCGGTTGAAAAGCAATTAAAATTAGCTAAGTTCCAGTTGGCTATTAATGCTAAATTGGCGGTATTTGTTAATTTAATGAAAAAACAAGATTTTATCCCGCATATAACAATTATTAACCGCGATTTGCTCGTTGAGAATTTTGCAGCTGCTTTACGGTATTTTAGCTCTAAGAAATTAGAAAAGGTGATATATTGTAGAAAGCTAGCTCTATTTGAACATCAAGACAAAGAATGGAAGATAGTAAAAAGTTATTCTCTACCAGCGAATTAGAACTAGGAATTGTTAATTTTACAACAATGAAGTATTAGCTTGGGATTAAAGAATGTAGTTTATCAAAAGATAATGATTTTGCAGGGGATGCTATGACGAATGAAGAAATTGAAATTGTTGCAATTAAAGCAAGAAATGATTTTATAGTGTATCATCTGCCATATGCTTTTCATGGTTACAAAGTAATTAATGGTAAATTGTATTCTATCAGCCGTTCTAATAAACCACAGGAAATTTTCATGTCCGAAATTGCTAGGTTTATTAATAATGCAATCGAACCTGGTGTTAAGGCTTCAACAATAATGGAAAATATTGGGGCTGATACGTATAAGCTGATCGTTCGAAAATTTATTCGTGGATTAATCAAAAATTAAAAATTTTAATAGGGCGCGTCTATTAGCGAATTATAATGAAAAAACTTATTTCTCTTGTATTATTGTCTTCAAGCTTATTTGCCATAACTAATGAATTAAGTATCGAGTCTGCCAATGAAAAAGTTAAACCGGTAGATTTACTCAATTATAATGCACAACTATGGTTTTATGATTCGGTGGAAAGAAAAGCTATTTACCGTCAAGTATTTGCAGAAGGTCTAGAGGTTATTAGTTCCAGGGTAGAAGATGAATCACTTAAACCAAAAAGTTGGGCAGTAATCTTTGCTCTTGATGGTACTTTAGTCGATGAGGTCAAATTTCGGCCAAATAAATACCGTCAAACACGTTTATCGGTAAATGAATCAGCTCCTCCTGTGTTCGCGAATAATAATAATATAGCTACGCCTGGGGCAGTTGATTTAACTTGTGCTATTCAAAAGCTTGGTGGTAATGTCGTTATAATCAGTAACCGGAATGCTGGTGGTTATGGCAATGTGGTATCACAAAGTGAAAGTGAACTTTCAACTCAAGGTATTTGCTTTGATTCAATATTATTTTCTCATAATAGTAATGATATTAATAAAAATCCACGCTTTACAGCAATTAATTCAGGTGATTACGAAAATGTTATTACAACCAAAAAATTACCGCCAATGAACGTAATTGCTTATTTTGGTAGTGATATTACTGATTTTCCAAATTTTAAGCAAAATACCGCAATTCAATTGCCGGATGATTCACCAATCTTTGATGATTTTGGTGAAAAATATTTTCTGTTACCAAACCCTACTCGCGGTAGTTATAGCCAGAATAATTATAATTAAGTCTGAGAACCGAATTTAGATTTGTTTCTTACTCCCGGAACTAACATATGACGCTAAAATATGAGTGTTGTATGGCGATATTCTAAAACATGAATCTATTTTCCGCCTGACTGCAGTAGTCAATTTCCAATCAATAAAATATTGCCTAATCACAAAAATTAAATTGCATTTTTATAGGATTTTTTATAGATATATTCCAAGATTTTAATTAACTCTCAATACTTTTTCAACTTTAGTATTAATGTCTTAGATAGGTAAACATATTGAAATAGTTGAATATTATTTGTGCGCTGCAGTAGGTTATTCATGAGTGAGTGTTTTATAATAAATAGTTGAGTAACTTAATGGGGTATAGGCAATGAGTATTGACAGCCAAGAAATTACGGCAAAAATAATCGATTTATTTTATCATGAGGTGGTTCCAGCAAAGGGGTGTACCGAACCGATTGCTATTGCATACGCTGCAGCGAAAGCCCGTCAAATCCTGGAAGGCTTTCCACAGAAACTAAATGTGTTTATTTCAGGAAATATTATAAAAAACGTAAAAAGCGTCATCATACCTAATAGTGGGGGGCTGGTTGGAATCGAAGTTTCAGCAGCTATGGGGGCATTATTTGGCGACCCTAGTAAAGGATTAATGGTAATAAGCCAGATTTCCCCAGATAATATGTTAACGATAAAAGATTACCTGGCGAAAAATAGCATAAATGTTATGCAGTATAATAGCGATTTAAAGCTGTATATCAAGGTTGAAGCAATATCCGATTTTGAATCGGCAAGTGTAGAATTAATGCATTCACATACCAATATTACAGAAATTACTAAAAACGGTAAGGTATTATTTAAAGCACAAAATAAATCAAATCGAACTATAGAGGAAGATTTTGCAGAGACATTGTCGGTAAGGTTAATTTATGATATTGCAAAAGAGATAGATTTAAGCTTAATTAGTCCTTGCTTGGATAAAGTTATAAAGTGTAACCAGGCGATTGCTAAAGAAGGCTTGAATGGCAACTTTGGTGCTAATGTAGGTAAAAATATTAAGCTTAGCATTGAAAAAGGTTTTTATGGGAATGATGTCCGTAATTTAAGTGCCAGCTTTGCGGCAGCAGCAAGTGATGCGCGTATGGGGGGCTCATCAATGGCTGTAATGACTTCCGCCGGCAGTGGCAATGTAGGAATCGCAGCAAGTTTACCAATAATTACCTATTGCCAGAATCACAATATAAGTAGGGAATTATTATACCGTGCTTTATTTTTCTCCATTATGTGTACTGTACATATTAAAGCCTGTATAGGGCGACTGTCTGCATATTGCGGCCCAATGTGCGCGTCCGGTGCTGTTGCCGGTGCGTTAGGCTTTATAAATGACACTGATTTTAATACGATTGAAAATGCGATTATAAATACTTTAGCTGGAGTATCTGGGGTGGTTTGTGATGGGGCAAATTCATCTTGTGCCGTTAAGATAGCTAATGGTACCTATGCAGCATATGATGGAATAGCAATGGCCATGAATGGTAATAGAGTGGCATCTGGTGACGGAATTGTAGCCGATGATTTGGAAACCACAATTAAAAATATCGGTGAATTAGCCAAATTAGGTATGCAGAAAGCTGATGAAATCGTATTAAAAATAATGACTCGTAAAAAATAATATTTATAATCTTTACTTCAATTTTTTAAATAATTATATTGACTCTACTCATAAATCAAAGTACTTTTATAAAGTATTTCATATTACTGGTAATACGATAAATAAAATATTTATCGTATTACTTATAAATTGGTTTACTTTTTAAGGGATTTTAATTATAATAACGGCCTGCCTTTTGATAAACTATAACTTCGGAAAAGTGGCTGAGTGGTTGAAAGTACTCCGTTGGAAGCGGAGCATACGGCAACGTATCGCGGGTTCGAATCCCGCCTTTTCCGCCAGAAATATCTATATAACACAATTTGTTAAAAAACATAAAATATTATCGGTGACTAATTGGTGAGCAAATTAATATTTCCCTTTTAAATTGTATTCCCCAATATAATTATTATCTAGAATAAATTTTTCATAATTCTTTATCTTCATTTCTGTATTTATATGGCCCAGTTGCGTTGCAATCCGAGCTATATTTTCACCATTACTTAATAAAGTAGATGCATATGTAATTCTCAATTGGTATGGATACCTGTATCTTTTATTTTATAACTTCCAAACATAGGCAATAAATGTCCGGTAATTATTTTTTCACATCCATTCAAACTTGATATAGACATATTACCGTTCTTTTCACGTTTTTGGTAATTTTCTAATTGTATTGTTAATAGATCTGATATAGCCATTTCAGATACACGCTTAGAATTGATAACATTCTCAGAACCGGAAGAAATTTGGGATAGTCAAATCTATTTTGACTAATATTAAAAAGAATCGATGTCCTGAGTTGGGCAGCAAATTTATGACTCAAGACCGAAGAGCCCGAGCAGGTCGCTCATGTAAAACAAGATTACCTATAATTCTGGACAAATCTCTAAACAATCCTAATTAGTATTAAGCTTATTAATCTAACTATAAAACTGTCCTGAAAAGGTAAATTAATAAACTTAACCAATAATATCGAATCGAATATTTTATTCTTATACTAAATTTATAGCCAAAAGATAATTTGTATTAACCGCAATCGTTGGCTTATCCATTATAATCTACCACATTGTTGGCGGATTAGGAAAAATATAACTATCAATAGTACCAGCCTGACCTACTTGAACGGCTTAAAGCTTTTTCAGGTATTATTGAAAAAGTTCAAGATAAAGATCTATATAATCATTACCGGCTAATTATCATGTTTACAACTTTAAAAATAGCAATAATCATAAAAGAACAAAAACCTTGGTAGTATGTTGCTTTCAGCTAATATTTGATATTAATTCATCATTAATCTTTTTAAGGTATATTATGAAAAATTTATATGTTAAGCGCTTTAGTCTCTTAGTTTCATCTTTGCTTTCAGTTGCTGCCTCAAACATTTGGGCAAAACAGACAGCCCAGAAACC
Organism: uncultured Neisseria sp.; assembly: GCA_964386295.1. GTDB lineage: Bacteria > Pseudomonadota > Gammaproteobacteria > Burkholderiales > UBA11063 > Aquella. The sequence continues at coordinate 64,272 of CAYLRR010000009.1, read as the reverse complement.
CATTGCTTATGTACTTCGGTATAAAGGAATCGATTTATGTGAAATAGATCAAACGGGTAATTTATCAAGATGTAAACCAGCTATAGATACTACAGGAAGCGCCATAAATCCTGTTAGATTTACTTTACATAATAATTACGCATACATAACTTTTAATAATGATGACTATAATAAACCAAACTTTATAAATAAATGTTCGGTTGGAGATTCAGGTAATTTATATAACTGTATTAAAACAGGACCTGATTTTACACAGTCATCAGATTTAACCTTTTATAATTCTTATGTTTATCTATCGGGTGATAGCTTAACCGTTTGCTCAGTTGACACTCAAGGTAATCTTAATGACTGTAATAATGCATATGTTAATCCTTCTAATACATTAGTTGGTAAAGTAACAATTAGAAACGGTTATGCATATTTTGAAATCTCGTCAAGTGGAGTTAAATATTGTGCTATAGGTCCAAATGGATCACTTCGTGGTTGTACATATGCAGTTAGAACCATCACTCCTTGGTATCAGGAAGTAGTTATTAATGAGCCATATGCATACATTTCTACACTTGATACTGATGGTTCAATAAATATCTCCAAGTGCAGCTTTGCTGATGACGGCACTATGACCGATTGCACCGGAACTGCTAAAGGTCTAGTTACACCTTTTGACATTGCTTTTTATAATAATAATGCATATATAGCTGCAAATAAAAATAATGTACATGGATATTGGTTATGTCCAGTCAATCAATCAGACGGCTCACTTATAAACTGTAAGCTGACTGGAAATGGTTTTTATTCTGCAGCTAAAATAGCATTTAGTGATAATTACGCTTATGTGGTCAATGTTGAATCACAAGGCTATATTTCTAAATGTAGTTTTGGCAATAATGGTGATTTGACTAACTGCCAGCCAAGTCAATTCAAATTTCGCTATCCAGGGAATATAGTATTTAATTAGTAAGTAAATTAGGAATACATTAGGTTGTACTTTTTTTGGCTTATTTATCCTAACGGGCGAAAATTCTCCCACCTGAATGGGCACCAAGTTTGATTAGGTGCGGATGAATCGTCCAAAATATAAAAAACGAGATCAGCTTCTTTGCCCTAATTGAAGCATCTAGCCGGGGCTCCTGTTTTGTAGTCATTGATTTATATGACTACAAAACAATAGAATAGGTTAAAAAATAATTATCTACAGAAAATCCATTTTTCTTATACAACTTCTGTGCGGTAAAATTTCCCTTTGCAGATTGTAAAGAGCGCCATGCAGAGTCTTGCTCCTTGCAATAATCTATTGCATTCTTGATGATCCTTGTTGCAATACCTTGCTTTCTGTACTCAGCTCGAACAAACCACTATTTTCTTCTGCACATCAATAAATTTCCTAATCAAAATTCCTAAAGAAAATATCAATATACTAGCCGGTACGCCCCCGATTAAACCCACTTCATTTACCAAAAAGAAACCCAGCTGTTAAAGAACGTAAATTGCCTGTAGTCCCGGCGCCAAACGCATTTTGAATTTGCAGAGTTTATCCTTGACGTCGTAGATTTTAGCTATGTCATCCTCGTATAGTCAGTACCATACTATTCGCGGGAAAAATCAGAATTCATAAAAAAACTAATTTTCAAAATTTAAGACATGTGAAATGAACAACTTTTTGAGGTGTTTTAATCTCTTAGGTGAAATATACTTTAAGAGACATGGATCACTAATTACTTCCTCTATAGATTGTTTAACTGCTAGTTTAAATTTTTTGGAGTCTTCAGCAAGTTCCATAAAAGTTTTTGCATCCATCTTTAATTCTACTAAGCCTATTAACATCACTCGTAAATGATCAGGTAATTTACTATCTGGATTAATTTCATATCTACTATACTTGCCATATAGCTGGATGAGTTCTGTAACTACTATAGTTTTTTTATTCTTATACTCATCATTATCTATATTGATATCGTCTAAATTGTTAATTTGGTTCATACAATCTGATTGCTTTATAAAATATTGTTTTGCACCTAAAGGCTATGAATAATTTAAAAGCTTCAAATAAATAATTCATTTTTGAAGATTTCAATTTATATTAATAATAGCTACTTATATGGTTTATAATTAATTAAAAGTGCATTTTACTAAATAAAATCTCCCTTAGAAAAATGGAATCTTTGGATAAATCCTACTTTAATTATTTTAGATAAATTAGTAGCACCAAAAAAGGATTAACTATAGTAACTTATAATTGAATTTAGCCAAATATAACCAAAACACAAATTATTATCAAGAATATTTATATTTACTCTCTCAAAAATCTTATAGGAGAAGTTCTGTCTGAAGCAAAGCATATTACGTTTCGATGAGTTTGGAAACCATTACTAGCAATAAGGCCGCAGAAAGCAGGGCAGTGAGTTCGAGAAGAGTTAGAGTAATAAGAAGCTTGGTTCCTGAAAAGTTAATTTAAAGGAACAAAGGAAAATGTATTTTTATTAAATTCATCTAGGAAATTAATAAATGAAAACCGGGTATTGCCTGCTATCCTTACTCTGCAACTGGAGTTTCCTCCCATGGAGCTAAAGAATGATTTGTTGTGGATACCAATTTTTTGATAAACCTATATATTTTGATATTCCATCAATACTAGATCAAATAGATAACAATAGCCATAATTTTGCTTATAGGCGATATCTAAATTCCTTAGAATACCTTGTATATCGTCCTGAGTGAAATTTCAAGGTTGTTTTCTAAGGTAAAAATAGCCATCTTAATTATTGCTGATTTTTCTAATATTTTCTCTATAATATCTTTGACTCATCTATATAACCACTATACCTAGCATAGATAATTTATTAATACCATGAATTGTCATAAGAGGGAAATTTAATAATCTTTTTCCTTAAATTCTTAAGGGATAATATTTGATAAGCTTTGGCTATATAATATGTTTAAATAGTACTTGAATTATTAAATTTAATCATTAAGCGTTGGGAGAAAATATGAATACATCGATTGGTACAAATAATTCTGGAATAGCAATTTGGGCTATATTGGCAGGGGCTTTAGTAGCCCTTAGCGTTGAAGTAACGTTAAATTTTCTTGGTATAGGGCTAGGCTTGGCAAGCATTGATATGTCAGCTGAGAGCTTATTTAAAGCAGGAATAGGTTCGATAATATGGCTTTCTTTGACTGGGATTATCTCAATGGCTCTTGGAGGCTGGATTGCAGGTAAACTTACCCATTGTCCATGTCCTAAAGCTAGGGCTTTGCATGGGTTACTTGCCTGGAGTTTGGCTACTTTAATTACAGTTTTAGTTACTACCACTGCCGCAGGCACTATGATTGGTGGACCAGCTAATATAGTTAAAAGTAGTATTAGTTCAGTTGGTCAGAAATCTATCTCTGCTACAAATCAATACGCAAATTCATCAGCCACTGAAACAACTTCTGATAAAAATACAGTTAGTAACAAAACAGCTAATGAGGCTACGGATAATTTAGGTAAAGCTTCAATAGCAATATTTTTTGCATTCCTCTTGAGTGCAATAACGGGAATGCTAAGTGCAAGGTATGCAACGCCACCGCAATTAGCGGATAACTCACCAAATAAATAACTATCGTTTACTATGGGTCAAAAGTTTAGCTTATATTAATTGTCATTGCTATAAAGCTAAAATTTTGATCCTTCGTTATGAGGCAACAAAGATAACAGAATAAAGAGTAAATTTATAAGAAATAGATCAATTTATATTAGCGATTTAATTTGCTCTAACGTTAATTTTGTTGCTGTAGCAACAATCTCAGGAGATATTCCCTAATTTAGAAGATTTTTAGCTATTTCTAATTGAGCTCTAGCTTCACCCTCAGTCAACCCTCTGCATGACCTTCCTGCTTGGTTAATGCCAGCTTCACCTGATTTATCTCCGCCAAACTTACTTCAATGCTCACGTTTTGCCAGTATTTATCTTATGCCCGGCGTTCTTCTTCAGATAGTTTCAGAAGCGAGCTTTTCAAGTTAATTGTATAAATTTTTCATGACCTTAGATTCTACCTTCAAATTTAATAATATAATGGGCCATGGCTTCATATCAATTAAAGTCTTCCAAGGACGCTAAAGTTATTACTTCTGTTGCCACGGTATAATCAGCAACGAGCTCTTCTCTCTTTGTTAGAAACATATTTAGCTTTTTAAATTTAGAAGAGGATATACCTGAATTAAAGACGCTTGTTGCACAATGGGAATATTTCTACAATTTTAAGTGCCCACATGCCTCGTTACAAGGTAAAATACCATATATAAAAAATATCTGGAATTAAAAAATAAAATCCTATTACAACTTGAAATAACTAGACCTATTAGAATAGCGAGCCTCATGTTATAATGTTCAGAAACAGCAAATATCTTAATTGGATAAAGGATAACAAAATGTCTCACCTGTCATGATATTTCACAATTAACTTAAATAAAATTGGGTCTATAGTTTTTATTACTAATTTCTTTCTGATCTATTTCATGCATTTGATGTACTGAGATTGATCCTTCATCTTTTTAAAAAGATATTTTACTTTTTTCTTCAGGGGTAGCCGACTATTTTTTGGATAATTGCTCTCTAAGTTTTCTTATATGCTCTAGTCTTTCCTTCTCATGTTTTTCAGATTTTTCTATTAGAGGCGGTATGCGTTTATCTACAATTCCCTTGTATTTTTCTGGATTAAGTTCTTTAGCTAAGGCATAACTTGCTGCAGCTTCTTCGAAAATTTTTGATTTTTCAAGCTCTTCAGCTCTTAAAAAATAATGATCAGCATTATCTTCCTCTGGGAATTGCGTGATTTCATTAATTAGGTCTTCAACAGTCATATAAGGGAATTTTGACATAAGGTTATAATACTCAGTAACTAGAAAATTATGGAGTATGTGATCTGCTGGATAAAGTTTAGCTATATCTTTTAAGCCTTTATCAAACATTGATTGTGCCAAAGGCTTAAGTGTAGAATAAGCACGATTATTATGCTGGTTCCATTTATCAGTTACATTAATTATTTCTGATTGTATGTTAGCCCGGAAAAAGACTGATTTTCTTGGAAGTATTACATTGGCTGACGGATTAATACATTGTTTTAAATAGCAAAGTCCTCTAGTAATACTGCTGTACATTTTTTACTCCTTTATAATAGGGTTACATTATTAATAGATAAACCCAACCCAGTTAGAGTTGGCATTAATAACTTATACAATGATGGTTTAAAATTGATATTATCCTTGTTATCTATTTGATCATTTATTTGTTTTTCTTTTACTAAACCTGAATTCTCTTTCATTTTTACCGCCTTATTAACTTTAATATTGAATTATCCGTCTCCTCTTTTTAATAACTGCTCTCTACATTTCTTGACATATTCAAGTCTTTCCTGCTCTTGCTTATTATATTTTTCTTTTAGAGCCGCTATGCGCTTATCGACAATTTCTCCGTACTTTTCTGGGTTAAATTTTTTAGATAACGCATAGCTTGCGCCTGCCTCATCATAGATATTTGATTTTGCAAGCTCTTCAGCTCTTAAATAATAATGATCAGCATTACCTTTCTCTGGGTATAGTGTAATTTGACGTATTAGGATTTTTTTTGTTAAAAATGGGATCTCAGTCGCAAGTTTAGCATATTCAGCTTCTATAAAATCATGAGAGATATGACCTTTTGGATATAGTGTAGTTTCATCTTCTAAGTCTCCATTTGTTATTGTTAGTACTTGGGGCTTTAGTGTAGAATTAGCACGAATACAATCTTGAGTCCATTTATTCGTTATATTTTGCGGCTCCATTTTATTGCTAGTTGGAAAAGATGCTGACGACCCCGTAGAAAATTTTACATTGGTTGATGGCTTAGCCACTTGGCTTAAATTTAATAGTCTTCTTGTAATAATGCGGTACATTTTATTCTCCTAATTTAAATTATTTTTTTGATAAATAAAAGTATAATTATCAATTTTATAATTATATTTTTTTTTATGAGTATACTTTATTACGATATTCGTAATGGTTAGCATACTCAAGTGTAATATCGAATTTTCGATAGTCATTTTTATATTCTAATAGTGATCCATTTAATAACCATTTAACAAGATCTAAATCGGAAAAAAATTAGCAATGGTTTTAGCGCCTGCTTGAGGAGAATGGTGCTTTACATAAACTTAGGGTTATTATCTCCACCACCTTTCATTATCATAAATGTTAACTTTTTACTTTTCTGACCTCAAACGTTTTAGGTCTTGAACTGAGCTTAGTTTGTAAAGGAGTTAAACCATTGCTGGCTTTTGGAAGAGTGTGGTTTATCTTTTCTCCATATTTCAGTCTTTACTACACTCTTTGGAAGAAGGGATCTAATCATATATTACATTCCTTAGTTATAATACAAGCTAATGAATTGTAGAAGAATTGTATTTATAATATTATCAACGTTGCCAGAATAACGGGTATAGTAAGCCTTCAAATTAGGATAATATGGGCGATAATTTCTAAAATATACGCAGAAAATAGGTAGTTTATTAATTTGGAAGCTAGTAACCGCTGTTATCTATCTTAAGGGTTGGTGGAAAAAACCACTACCTGTCAGTTGTCTTAGAGCTATTCAACGTTGAAGTTGTTAGATATTAGTTGAGTAAAGTAAATGTGTTTATATTACTTAGGGTATAATAGGTTTATGAAGAGTTAATGTGTTTAATTTATGAGTATATAAGTCGGCTCAATAGATTAGGAATCTTAAAACCAGTGGAAACCTTTGGCCAGCATCCCACCAACTGCTATTGCTACTGCCACCCCCGTCCATATAGTAAATTTTAAAGCATCATATCGAATTTTTTCGATAGCCAAATCTAAATCTTTTTTCGTTACTAATTCAGTAAGTTGAAACTCTTCTTTTAGATTAGATTTAACTTCAGCAACTGCTTGTTCTAGATGCTTTGCTTGGACTTCTGCTTGCTTATCTGTAAAGCCAGCTTCTTTTAATTCATGTATGTAGTCAACAATAGATAACGTCTTTGCCATTTTGCGTTCCTTTTAGATTAAGGTATTCTATATTATCAAGTCTTGGAATGTCAATAGGTAATAAAAAACCGCTAGTATTAAAACTAACGGCTTATGATAGCATATTATATTTTTGTCAATAAACAGTCTCCTTTGCAGGAGTATAAACGTTTAACTTCTAGATCATAGCTAGTAAAATCTTCACTTATATAGTTAATTAAATTGTGGGTTCTTTCCTGCTAAACTGCCAAACTATGGCGGGCTAGTGGATGAGTGGTTCTAATTCTCATATAGTATAAAAGTACGATTAACGATTAGCTATGCTAAGATAGATAATTATTAATAGTACTTAGTTATAAAAGTTGTTCAAAAGGTAATAAATTGGACCAAATTATATTCTAACCTTGGTTGGAAGCTCCCAAGAAGCTCCAACTTCAAGCTTTAGCTAATTTGTGAGTAGTTCACGGCTGTATTTACTCTTTACTTCTCTTTTCTATTTATTAATTTTTTGATATTAGTTCTACTAAACTAGGCTCCTAATTTTTTAATAGGTTTAATAACTTGTATTTTAGGCGGATGGGCCTCTATTTAATGATTGTTTAATTATTCTTTTGATAGTTTAGGTAATATAAAATGTATGAAACTGAGCGTTTAATTTTACGTGAATGGCAAAATTCAGATCTTGCGCCATTTATTGCTATGGGCCAAGATCCTTTAGTCATGGAATATTTTCCAAGGTTATTGACTCCTGAGGAATCATCAGCAATGATAGATAGAATAAAAATCGTATTTAAGGAAAATGGGTTTTGTTTTTATGCATGTGAATTAAAAGCAACGAGTGAGTTTATAGGATTTATAGGTTTAAGTGTTCCCAGGTTTAAAGCTCATTTTACCCCATGTGTTGAAATAGGTTGGAGGATTGCGTCACAACATTGGGGGAAAGGTTATGCTACTGAAGGAGCATTGAAATGTTTAGACGTTGGATTTGAAGAGTTCAATCTAGATGAAATTGTAAGTATTGCAGTTAAAAACAATTATAAATCCCACAATGTAATGAGTAAAATTGGTATGCAAAGAGATCTAACTGGAGATTTCTTACATCCAAATTTAGCTCCGGATCATAGCTTGGCACTACATGTTTTGTATCGGATGCCTAAATCAATATGGTTATCTTTACGCTAGTCAGTCCCTTAACACTAGGGAAGATATAAAAATAATTTTATTGGCGCCTTGACTCTCACGTAGCGTGATAAATTACATTATTGTCAGGAGGCAAGAATGACTAAATATTGGACTATAAAAGAGTTTAGTAAATTGACTGGTGTTACTGTTCGTACCTTACAGTATTATGATGAGGAAGGTCTTCTAAATCCGCACCATAAAAGTGATGCTGGTTATCGTTTTTACTCCAGTGAGGATTTAAAAGTTATCCAGAAAATTAGTGTCCTTAAGTATATTGGTTTCAATTTAAAACAAATTAAAACCATCCTTGTAACAAACCAATTAGACTGGTTGAGTTCATTAAACTTACAGGCAAAAATTATTCAGGATAATATTGTTAAGCTTAATCAAGCATTAATTTTAATTAAGCATGGCATCAATCTTTACGCTAAAAATAATGAAATTGAATGGCAATCGATTGCCAAAATGTTAGAGGTTTTTAAAATGACACATGATAATATTGTTAAAGAATGGTCTGAGCGTAATTTTTCTGAAAATGAAATTAGCTTTTTTGCAGAGATGAGCTTCCAGCAAAGTAAAGTTGATAATGAAGAACTATGGATTAAATTATTTGCTGAGGCTAAATCCTTAATGGATAAAGACCCATCAGCGCCAGACGTACAAAATTTGGCTCAAAGATGGATGAATTCAGCAAACAGCCAATATACAGATAATCCTGAATTAGGTAGAAAGATGTGGGAGTTAATGAAATCTGGTGACATTCCTGCTGGGCTTATTCCTGGTTATGAACAAGAAATTGTTTTATTCATGAATAAAGCAATAGGAATATTGTTTAACAAAAAATAGTATAAGAGCCGTAAATTACGGCTTTAGCTAATGATAAGTAATAAATTTTAATTGATAGGCAAGAAAAGTGAATTCCCTAACGATAATATCTAATATATTAACCAAAGTCATTGCTATGATATCAAATTATGATGTGAATTGCTTATGTTTAGGTGTTAAATTCCCCAGATGCGATTTCTAGATTGGGCAATTATATTACTTGAATTTTCGTTAATCTCATTATCTTCATTATTTGGTTTTTCACAATACAATCCTTTATTGTCTGAAATATCCAGAAGTACATGCGAACCTTTTTGACATTCGGTCGCATAGTTTAAGCTGTAATTTATCGTGGCTAAAGTAATCTTGTTTTTAAATTTACAACTTATCATGGGCGGATTCCATACAATTGATCCTTTTTCGCAGTTTTCTAAATAATTACCTTCAGGCCTTTGAACTTTACTCCATATATCGCAGTTAAGCTTATTTGCTTTTAAATCAAAGTTAATTGTTGAACCTTCTTCACATAATTTATAGTCTAAACTTGAGTCAATATTATTTGCGAAGGGTGGGGTAATATTGTTATTGCAAGTAGCTGTGATAATCAGATCTTGGGATAATTTAATGTTGCTGCAAAAGTTCAGGTACTGTCCGCTTGGAATACCTGCCATACTAATGGTATGTTGATTAGTAAGTTCTGCATGGGTGCAAACACTTAAACCAGTAAATACTAATATACATAATATTTTATTCATTCTTTTTAACTTCTTCATTAAATTATTCAATGAAGGAATTGTAATGGGTGTGGAGACTAATTTACAATCTGCAATTTTGCTTAGTAGTTTATTTTAAGCGAAGAATCATGAGTTAAATAGAAAATGATAGTTCCAAAATTCTTTATTCAATATAAATATTATATTCACTATTAGAAGGCTAATAGTGAATATGTCTACACTAATTTATAATTCTTTTCTCATTTAAAATTGATAATAGGTGATAATTTGTCAAATCACAATATTTTTACTCGAGTAATTAAAATGAATAATCTTAAAAATATTTATTTAATTTTATTATTAGAAAATAGCTCAGTATGAGAGCATTTTAAAAAAATAATTGTTGATTTTGAATGTGGCTTAAGAGCTGTTAGTTAATAGTTAATGATTAATGAATTAAAATAAAATTAGCGGGGCATATCTACTGCAATATTTTTAAAATACTATGGAGTAACAGTGTAAAGTTAGGAATTAACTTTAGAAATGCTACTCCTATTTATGTTAAATTTTTTTAAGCTTGAGTTTATTGCGCTAATTATAAAAGTCACTAATACTTTTTATAAAAGTTGTATCCGCAAAATTTGGCCAATATTCTTTATTAAATCCAGGGGCTGAACGAAGCTTCTCTTTGTCAACTTTTAATAAAAACTTATCTTTTTCTGGGACATAATTAAATGAGCTCCAAGGAATAGCATATAGAGTATTGGAAAATCCAAGTATACCGCCACATGAAAGTACAACATAGCGTGTCTCACCGGTTAACTTGTTGAATACTATTTCATCAATTTTTCCAAGATCATTATCTTTTGAATCAATAACTTTTTTCCCAATTACTTCACCGACAGTAACAATTTTTTCAGAATGTTTATCCATAATTTGTTTTACCTCAATAAAAGTTATCCATATACTTATCTTAGTGATGTTAGTATAAATAAAGATTTATCTTACATACAACAATAATTTTAAGGGTTAGCATTAATTTAACTATTACATGATCATAGAAATTATCGTTAATTTTGTTATTTACTTCTTATCTTTGGAGTTATATAATCGCGGATAATTTTTTTCTGCTCTGCAGCAATTGTTTTGATTAAAGGAGCATATATGGCTACGCTACAATGCCATGAATGTATTGGAAATAATCGTATTGGCCACACTTTTTGCCGTAATTGCGGCAAAAAACTTGTAACAGATGGTTTGTTGCGTGTCAGAGTTTTAGAACGCTATCATGGACATGAGAAGTTTTGTGGATATTGCGGCAAACGTCGTTTTTTGGAATGCAAATGTGATGGCAGGGGAAGGCGTTAATGTTATTTATCTATTTTCAGTATTTAATGATACAATATAGTATTAAATTATATTTATGAAATTTAGATAAGTGACATTTTTAATTGGAGCTGGTGATGAGTGATTCCGTGTGTTTTTTCATTTATATCGGATTGATATTAGCGATACTCGGTTTATTTAGTTTTTTATTGAAGTTAGCTAAATCAAAAGAGAAATAGCATATTATTACCTATAAGTTTATGATTTAATATTTACAGCTAAGTTTTATTTGCTTAGTATTCGATTAATAAGTAATAATTCCGCTGCTCTCTTTAAATCTACTCTACTACATTTAAAAGCTAGCTTTCTTAGCTAGCTTTTTTAACCTTTTATTAAAAGCTCATGCATTAAATTAAACTAAGCAATAAGTTTTTCTTTTACCATTAATTATAGTCTTTCTTTTATAAATTAAAAATGTTCTTTGTAAATTTTGCAAATAATATTTTTAGCTCTTAAATTTAAATCCCAAAATTTAAGTTAAATTTATCGGATAAGCTAATATGATACAGATAAATTGCTTATGCTATACTTCATCAGTATAAAAAATGAGCCTACACTTTTTCACGATTAATAAGCAAAGTTTGTAGTTTCTGTAAAAAATGTATGCTAGCGATATCTAGCTAGATATCTAAAATAACGAAAATCAAAATTAATATTTTATTTTAGTATATGCAAGGAGGTAATATGAATCTACAAGAAAACCAAAAACATCTCGAAAATAATAAATGCTATAGCGACTATGAAATTCCTTCAAGTAATAATACTAGAGATTTGCCAAATAATGGTATAAATTTATTTAAATATCAGCAATTCAATCCTGAAGATTATACGTCTGATGGCTACTCAAAGAGAATAGATAAGGATGTTCTATAATTTTTTATATCTATTTATATCTAAATTATAAAGAAAGCCGCTAAAATTTATTTAGCGGCTTATTTATGGATCCCTGCGTTACGTTACAATTTTTTTAGTGCATCTTCAACAGCTTCTTTACTCATGCCACAGCGTTGTTCTAGGATACCATAAATTTCTTCAGACTTACCTTTGATTTTGAGAAGATCATCATCAGTAAGGTCTGCCCATTGTTGTTTTAGCTTTCCCTTAAATTCATCCCAGTTACCTTTAAGATATTCTTGATTCATGATGACTCCTGTCTTCGATTAAAATTATTGATAATTTATGAGTTCTAAAAGTGATTCAACGATATCTCAAAGGGGGTAGATATGAATAGTTATCGTTGAAATCACTTAGAGGACTCATATACCATATATTCATTTAACTAATTTATGCTTTATCTGAATATGGGTATATTGTAACTTTAATTAATTGGTCTTGTGTTTTTGAGCTTTAGGGTTAAATCTTAGCGTAACTTTTATACCTTTAATTGACGATTAGCTACTTTTACCGCTAAAATGACGAATTCTTAATGGTTTAAGGAATTAGTAAACGATGAAAAACCGATTATTGATTATTTCTTTAGCTTGCATTTTGTTTGGTTGTTCAAATGATGGAGATCATTTAATAGGTAATTGGAAAAATGATGCAGATGGAAGTATAATTAACATTCAGAAATCTGTACTTGGATATAATATCCATTCAAGTTCTGAAAATGGTTTTATTAATGATTGCTGTAAGTTTTTAGTTATTTATTCAAATAGTGGATTTAATTGTTTTAGTTTTCCGAATAAAACTGCGCGATTAACCTACCAAGGTGCCACAAAGTTTGAAAGTGAGGTAATTACTGCAACTGATATTAAAGTAGATCAGTCTCAGTCATTTCATCGTATTTCAAAATTTTAATTTATGTAGATTGCTTTATTAACGATTTATTTTAGAAAGATACCAGCTTGCTGGTATCTTTTACTTGACTGACTCAAAAATGACTATTTTTTGAGGGTGTAATGATAGGTTATTGGTTGAGAAAGGTTCTCGTGTCTCTCCAATTTCTGAGAATAGCCGGTGTATAACACATATACCAGCCAGCTAAACAAGATTCCAAAAATGAGTTTAAGAATTACTTCTTTCTTAGAATCTGAAATATGATAATTGATTAATGACTGCACATCATTTGCCGTGGTGGGCGATCGCTCAATCATCATTTTATATGATGCCTCGCTATTGTCCCAGCGAATCTGGCTTGGAATAAAGAATAAATCAATGACTGAAAACACAACAGGTACCAATGTCCAACAAAATAATAAATAAAGTATTCCTGATATATTTTTACCTAGATAAAATTTATGTGCGCCAAACCCACCAAGAAAAAGAGCAAGCAGCATTGCTATAACAATACTTTTATGCCCTTTATCGCGAAGTTGACGGTAGACAACTTCTTGTTCAATAGTACGCTGTGAGTTAAGTGCATGATGACTTAATGCAACCATTTTTAACTCCTCTCGATTAAAAAACTCTGATTTAGTATTCTAGATTAATATAGCAACAATGCCTTAGTTAACCCAATACTAATAAATATTATAGCAAAAAGTTAAATCCTATGTTTAAACACAGATTAAAAAATTTTTTGGTGTTTGTAAAGCTAGAAATGCTGAATAATTGCTTTAATAGTTTACTATTCTACTTTATTGTAATTTAATTTGCTCTATAATAGCGTCTTTATTTTCCACTTTTTTAGTAGTAATGTATGATGAAATCTATGAATCTCAAAAATATAACGTTAAGCATTTTTCTCCTAAGTTCAGTATTTTTTGTAGGATGTGAGAACCACACTAGAAGTAATGCTACCAAACTTGATATTAATCCTGAATTAGGTGGTATTTGGCGGGACGATAATGGTTGTACTGCAATTTTTGAAAAGGAAAGCCAGACTATGCGCCTAATAAGCTTTAACAATGCTAACGGACAAAAATTCAATAATATTGAATTAGCCTATACTAAGGATGGTGTTATGACTAAGTTAATTCCACTTGATAAAGCGATCCCTTTTTCTGCTAATTACTTAGAAGGGGTGATGATGATCGATAAATATTGCAAAGCACCATTAAGTAAAGTTGGAAAATAACTTAGCTTTATAAAAAGTAGTTGGGCTAATGATTCGAAAAACATGTAATTTTATCGGCCTAGATTGGTGCACTGCAAGTTAATTTCTCATTTTACGATGTACTATAATAGTTCCAGCCATAAACTTTTATTGTACTGCCATGATTTTTAAATTTTTAAGCCTTCCATACCGATATATCGGCAAAGATGTTACCCAATTGAACCTATTGCTAATTTGGGCCGTAGGAGTTGGCTGTGCTTTTTTAACGATGCTTTCAATTTCTATTTCAATGATTGATTTTGAGTTTGTTAGAAATAAGACTGTCATAAAAGATTGGCATTTAAGACTTTTTCTTTTTCTGATTGCTACATTATTTACCTTATGGCTAATTAGGCGATTTATTATCTATTCGGCAGAGTTCTTAAATAAAAGCTATCTAAATCGTTTTCATTTTCTGCCAGAAACACACTCCTATTTAGAAGCTAATTCAAAACCTCATTTTACCGATAAAAAATATGAACATGTTGTGTTATTGCTACATGGATTTGCGGCTTCTACCCAGGAATTTAGATTTCTTATTCCCGAGCTTGAAAATAATAACATAAATTACTTCGCACCAAATATATTAGGCTTTGGCAGTAATAATACCAAGATATTGAATACAACAACATGCTATGATTGGTATCGCGATTCACTAGATTATTTTGACTTATTAGCTAGTACTGCTAAGAAAGTTAGTATAGTTGGCCATTCAATGGGTGGTATACTAGCTAGCTATATAGCAGCAAGGCGCGATGTTCATAAACTAATATTGACTGCACCTGGTTTATATTGTTTCCCGGCCGATTTAAAATATAAAAAAATACTTTCAAAACCTTTTTGGTCGGACATATATATTAAACTATTTCCATATATTCCTAAAAGGATATTGCCAGGTAGGACTACTGTTAGCGATATTCTGGATATTGAGGCGGCACAAAATATTTTTCAGTATTTAGCTATTCCAACCAATAGCCTGCGTGAGCTATCCCGCGCTCAAGATGATTTTGATCCATCAAGCTTAAATTGCTCTAAGCTTAGCATTTATTACGGAAAGCATGAATTGACTGTAGATGTTGAACATCTATTTAATATTTTAAAAGAAAATAATATTAAATTTGATAGTTTTCGCTTTGATAACTCAGGACATAATCTACTTGAAGATTTTGAGCGTGAAACTATTTCACGAATGATTGCTCAAGCTTTGCAAGAGTAATTTACAATTTCTTCGGTGACATTAATTTAAGGAGGGTAAAGAATGGGAATTGAAGTAACTAACCTAAAACAGCCAAGCCTATTTTCAGCAATAGCGATTGGTGTTGGCTCAATAATTGGTAGCGGTTGGCTTTTTGCCAGCTATTATGCTGCAAAATTTGCAGGACCAATATCTATTCTGTCTTGGGTTATTGGGGCTTTGTTATCGTTAGCATTAGCTTTGCTATTAGCTGAAGTAGCAACCATGTATCAGGAAACTGGGCTTTTCTCTAGGTTATTAACGATTACCCATAATCGAGATTATGGATTCATTGTTGCATCATCAAATTGGTTTTCTATGGTTTCATCAATCCCTTCAGAAGCGATTGCTACCGTACAATATTTAGGGACAGCTTTTCCTACACTAGATAAGATGATGTTTGTCAATGGCAGCTTGACACTGCCTGGGATTTTGGTAGTCTACGTAATTATTGCTATTTACGGTTTCTTAAATTATTGGGGAATCAAAACCCTTGCTAAGGCAAATAATATAATTACTACAGTTAAAATGGTAGTGCCTGCTGCAGTTGGGTTGTTATTTATGTTTGCTGCTTTCCATCCTGTTAACTTTACTGCGTATAAAGGTACCATTGCCCCATATGGCATAGGTAATGCATTTACAGCTGTAGTTACCTGTGGTATTTTCTACGCATTTTACGGGTTTAGCATGATTACGGTATTTGCCAAAGAATTAAAAAATCCTAGCCGTAATATCCCATTGGCTTTAGCCGGTTCTGTATTAGCTTGTCTGGTTATATATCTAATATTACAGGTTTCATTTATCGGCGCAATGGATACTTCATTGATAGCTGAAAAAGGATGGCATGCGCTTAATTTTACTTCTCCTTTGGCTGATTTGGCGGTTATCCTCGGAATCAACTGGCTGGCTTTAGTCTTGTATGTGGATGCTGCAGTTAGCCCATCCGGTACTGGTATTTTATATACCGGTTCAGGTAGCAGGATGTTAAATGCTATGGCTGAAGACAACCAAATGCCAAAACTTTTTGCGCGAGTTAACCAGAAATTCTTTATTTCCCGGACATCACTAATTTTTACTTTGCTTATTTGTGCTATTTTGGTTATTTTCTTTGATAACTGGCAAAAGATCATGATTGTGGTAACAGTTTTTCAGTTGATCTCTTGTTTAGCTGTGCCTATTGCATTTAGTGCTTTACGTAAAAATCAAGGAGATAAACTACGGTCATTTAAATTACCATTTGGAAAATCCATTAGTTTGCTAGCCTACTTGGTTGTAAGCTACCTATTAGTGCAATGTGGCACTACCGCAATGCTACTTTCCTTGGTAATACATATTATGTTCTTCGTTGCGTATTGCTCTGCTTATTATAAGATGAATATCAAAAATACGGTTAAGGCATTTTACTCTTCCTGGAGCTTATTTGCCTATTTAGCAGTTATGTGTGTTTTTGCCTATTTACAAGATAAAAATGAGTTACATAGCTTAATCAGTTTAGCCGGGTTCTTTGTAGTTTCCTTGATTTTCTATCGGTTATTACTGGGGCAGAAAAGCTATACTAAATAACTTATCTTCTTCCTACTAGAAAATAAGCCAAATATTTAGGGACCATGACAGCTTAGCTGTAAAAATGTTGGTCCCTTTATTTATAAATCTATTTCTTTTTAATTTTCTTCATAGTATTCCATTTCTGATTTTTTATTTAATTGATGTTATTAAAATGCATATTAATATTATCTTTCAAATGGTAAAATCAGGTATTCAAAGATAATAATATAAGGTTTTTTTCAAGATGAGTTGGTTATATCTTTTCATTGCCGGACTATGTGAGATTGGTTGGCCTGTTGGTTTAAAATTAGCGGACGGTCCAAACAGGTTATGGTGGAGTTTGTTTGCTATTATAGCAATGGCCCTTAGTGGCTACTTTCTATTTCTGGCGCAAAAAAGTATACCACTTGGAACAGCTTATGCTATATGGACCGGAATCGGCGCAGTTGGCGCATTTGTTGTTGGTATTATTTGGTTTAAAGACCCGGCAACAGTAGCGCGCGTATTTTCAGTAATGGTGATTATTTGCGGTATAATTGGGCTTAAGCTTTCCTCTCACTAATAGAATATTTCGGAAATTTAGATGATTTATTATTAAATTAAAAGAAACTTCATTAAAAATCAGTATAATAGTGGAGCCTCAATAACTTGAAATATTTCGCGAGAGAATTTTAAATATAAAAAGGAATAATTATGACAGTAATGGTTGATTCGGCAATTGCCAGAAAAGAATTAAAAGGGTCGCATGCTGAGATGACATATGGCGGGGTGACTAGTTTTATGCGCCGTAATTATACAAAAGATTTAACTGGTGTGGATATTGCGATAAGCGGGGTTCCATTTGATTTAGCTGTTACTTATCGAAGTGGATCCCGTCTAGGCCCGCGTGCTATTCGCGAAGCATCGGTACAGCTTGCTGAGTTATTACCGTATCCTTGGGGTTTCGATCCTTTTGAAAAACTTGCAGTAATTGATTACGGTGACTGCTTCCTTGACCCTCATAATCCAATGACTGTCCGAGACTCTATTCGTGATCATATTACCAATATACTTGAATATGATGTTTTCCCACTTACTTTTGGCGGTGATCATTACATTACTTATCCGATATTATTGGCTATGGCGCAAAAGTATGGAAAAGGGTTGTCTATCATTCATTTTGATGCACACTGTGATACTTGGCCTGACGATGAGGAATTTTCATTAAATCATGGCACAATGTTTTATAAGGCGATAAAAAATGGTATTATAGACCCAAGTAAATCAGTACAAGTCGGGATTCGTACCTGGAATGATGATTTTATGGGAACCAATATTCTTGATGCGCAATACGTACATGACCATGGCCCAAAACAAGTTGTTAACCGTATTAAAGAAATAGTTGGTGACAATTTGGTATATCTTACTTTTGATATTGATAGTCTTGATCCTGCTTATGCTCCAGGGACTGGTACTCCTGTGCCAGGTGGGTTAACGAGTGCGCAAGCTTTAGAAATAGTACGTAATCTACAAGGTTTTAACTTAATTGGAGCCGATGTTGTTGAAGTCGCTCCTAGCTATGATCATGCAGAAATTACTTCTATTGCGGCAGCGCATATTGCCTGTGATATCATATGTTTATTAGCAAGTCAGAAATAGTATTTAGGTATGTCCAATACTAATTTAAAACGCTCTCTCGGCGTTAAAGCAGTGGTGTTAATGATTATGACATCCTGCTTTGGAATCCGCTGGATTACTGTTGCCGGAGGACTTGGCCCTTCATCTGTATTTTTCTGGATAATCTCTGCATTGGTTTTTTTTGTACCGCTAGCATTGATCGTTATTGAATTATCGCTTAATTATAAGGAAAATGGCGGTATTTATCTATGGGTGACAGATGGCATTGGCAAAAAAGCCGGCTTTTATACAGCTTGGTTTTATTGGGTTAACAATATCTTTTATTACCCAGGCTTATTAGTATTTATTGCTGCTAATCTTTCTTATTTAGTTGGTGACCATTCTTTAGCTAGTAATGCAAATTTTATTATGTTTGTAGTAATTATAACCTTTTGGGGGGCCGTATTATTTAATATATACGGCGTCCATATTACTGCAAAAATAACCTCACTATCTGGTTTAATGAATTTCCGCCTTGGACTGTCATTAATTATTGCAGGATGCTATTATTTCGCCTATCATCATCAAAGTGCAACTAATTTTACGGCTTCGGCACTTTTACCGCAAAAAGGCTTATTTCATAGTTTATCCAGTATTACTATGCTTATGCTTGCTTTATCTGGAGTTGAATTAATCCCAACACTTAGTAAATCAATTAGAAGGCCAGAGCGAGACTTAACCAAGGCAATTATTATCGGAGGGATATTGTTAGTAAGTTTGTACATAATTGGTACAGTTACTTTGAATTTTATCCTGACGCCTAAAGAATTAAGCAAAACAACAGGCTTAGTCGAATCATTCTATGCCGTGGTTAGTAAATTGCATTGGCCGCCAATAGTTGCCAAATTCTTGATCATTTCTTTAATGGTGGTTGAATTTGGCGGCTTAAACTTGTGGCTAATTACTTCAAGCATAATGTTTTTCCACTGTACCGAAAAAGGGGTGTTGCCTCCTTGGTTGCAGAAAGTCAATGTTAATTATGTTCCAGCGAATGCTTTGGTATGTCAGGGGGTTATGGTGACACTGGTCTGTTTCCTTACTCAATTTATGCCAACAGTAAACGCTATGTATACTGTCTTAGTCTTGATGTCGACGATAATTTATTTTATACCATATTTATTTTTATCTATTGCATATATCAGATTGAGGCATAATAGAGTTCTTGAGAAAAAGATATTGTCCGACAAGATGGCCATTTTTGTTGCTGCCTTAACCTTTATTTCGATTACGCTTGCTATATTTTTTGCGGTAATACCAACAGACGACTTAACTACCAAGCGGCAAGTTGTGATTTATGAATTAGAATTAATCGGAGGGCCGATTTTATTCGCTTTAGCTGGTATTTTAATTTATCGCCGAAAAAATCGGGAAAAGGCATAATTATAGATTGAGTAAATAACGTTTAATATTAAAAATAAGTTATACTATGAAAGTTTAAAGGAATATATTTCACTAGCGGAAACTTTTGTATCTGATACTTTGAACTATTAATTTATTCAAACCTTGGTTAAAAATTGGGTTATTATTTTTTTAAGTTTTAATTCTGGTAATTTGGATTATTTAGAGAAGGTCTAAACAGCATGGCGCAAAATAAAGATAGTCAATGGAATTATAAAAAGTCGAAAGAGTTTTATTGTGTTAGAGGCTGGTCAAATAGTTATTTTGATATAAATAAAGAAGGTCTGTTAACTGTCAGGCGTGGTAAGTACCTTAAAGATATTCCGGTTGCTTTAGTTGATATTATCGAACATGCTAAAGAAAAATATAAATTGCAAACACCACTTATTTTACGTTTTACGGATATTGTTAAAAATAGAGTAGAACGAATTACCAAGGCGTTTGATACAGCCCGCAAGGAACTAAAATATACTCCCGAATACACTTTAATATATCCGGTTAAGGTTAACCAAAATCGTGCTGTTGTCGAGAGCGTGGTTGATGCCAAGGCTAATAACGGCTTAGAAGCTGGTAGTAAGGCTGAGTTGCTTGCTGTTTTATCCATGGTTAAAAATAATAAAACTCCGATCATTTGTAATGGCTATAAAGACAGGGACTATATCCGTACCGCGCTGATAGCAAGGAAACTAGGGCGTAATATTACGATTGTAATTGAAAAAATGCCTGAAGCTATTTATGCAATTGAGCTATCAAAAGAATTAAACGTTAAACCATTATTAGGTGTCCGTTGCCGCTTGGCACTTACCTTAGCCGGGAAATGGGCTCATTCCGGCGGTGAAAAATCCAAATTTGGCTTATCAACGACCCAGATTTTGGAGTTAATCAAGAAATTAAAACAAAATGATCTTTTAGAGTCATTACATCTGATTCATTGTCATCAAGGATCACAAATTGCTAATGTCAAAGATATCGAACATTATATCAATGAGCTAGCTCAAGTTTACGTTGGGCTTTGTAAATTGGGAGTTGACATCAAAGTTATTGATACAGGCGGAGGCTTGGCTGTCGATTATGAAGGCAGTAGGAGCCGAAGCTTTAATTCAACTAACTATAGTTTAAGCGATTATGCTTATACAATATTATCTAAAGTTAAGGAGCTTGCAGATAAAAATAACTTGCCATTACCTCAGATATTTACTGAGTCAGGTAGAGCAACAACAGCACATCATGCGGTTTTCGTAACAGATATAGTTGAAGTTGAAAGTGTAGTAGGAGAGGAAGTTCCGGATATTGGCAAAACCAATGATGAAGATCTGGTTGAGCTTGATAATATGCTTGATTCGTTTGATAAGTTGCCAATTAACGAAATTTATTCTTCTAGTGTGCTAGCAATTGAAAGTTTACATAACCGTTTTGCTGAGGGTAAGCTAACACTAGAAAAGCGTGCACTAGCTGAACAATTATTTTCGCATATTAAACTAGAAATTATTAAACGTTTGAACCCTCTTCATCGTTCACACCGTGAGCTTTATGATACTCTTGACGAGGATTTGGCGAAAAAAGTAATTGCGAATTTTTCATTATTTCAATCAATGCCTGATAGCTGGGCAATATCTCAATTGTTCCCTGTAATGCCTTTATCGCATCTTAATGAAGAACCGACTACCCGCTCAATAATTGAAGATATTACTTGTGATTCTGATGGTAAGATCAATAATTATATGGATTACCAAGGAAACGAGCCATCATTAAAGATGCCAAAATATGATCCAAAAGACCCTTATATGTTAGGCGTATTCTTAGTAGGCGCTTATCAAGAGATCATGGGTAATTTGCATAACTTATTTGGTAAAGTTACCACTCTCGATATCTCATTAGATGGCAAAGGCGGGTTTGTGGTTGACGATGTCCATGACGCATTTGCCAATAAAGATTCATTGGAGCATGTCGGCTATGATGTTCGCGAAATGCAAGATTTATTCAAAAAAGCTATTTCCAGTCTTAAAATTACCAAAGCTGAACAAGTAGAGCTATTTAACCAGATTAAGGCTGTATTTGAGTCACATACTTACCTCATATCTTAATTATCACTTAATAGAAAAAGGGCCTTAACCCTTTTTCTATTAAGTAGCAATGATTTTGAAAGTTAGGATATAGTCATTTTTCAGCCTGATTGCTAAATTCTCCATGAAAATAAAGTTTACTTTTATTTCAGTATTTTATTCCATAGCCTCATTAGCCAATTGTTATCAAATAGATGCTGCTATAAAGAATGTAATGAGGAATAACCAAGTAGCTGGTATTGCGGTTGCGTTAGTCAATGGGAATAAGATATACTTTTGCAATTATGGTTATCTGCGAAAAAAGAGTAAAAGCAAAATAAATCAGGATACGTTATTCGAAATAGCCTCATTAAGTAAATTATTTACAGCAGATTTAGTGGCATTGTCTGTTATTAATAGCAAACTTAGCCTGGATGAGCCTATAAGTCATGAGTTGTCTGAACTAAACGTTTATCCTAGGTTTAATAACATAAACTGGCAAAATCTTTTAACCCATACATCTGGCCTTCCAGCAAATTTAACAAATTCGTTTAATAGTAAATTGAATCAGGATGCACTTATTCATGAATTAGCTGCAAGTCAAGCCACTGCAACTAATAATAATTACTTATATAGTAATGTCGGATTTAGCTTGGCTGGAATTGCTTTAGAGCATGTTTACCATAAACCTTATGCTGCAATTATAGCTACGCTACTTTTAAAAAGCTATGGCCTAAACCACACTTTTCTGAATATTCCAAAAAATTACCGGAATGTTGCCACGGGATATAATCATTTAGGGAATCCCGGCAAACCTTTTCCTGTAAATGCCATGGCTCCAGCATTTGGCTTAAAATCATGTACCCGGGATATGGCCAAATATTTAAAAATGCAGTTTCAGAACCAAAATAATGAATATTCACTGGCTTCTCGCTTAATTCACCAGAATTATTATTGTTTGCCGTCGCGAAATATATGCCAACAACTTGGGTGGGAATTTAGACCGGATGATCCTTCATTTACGCAAGAATCAAGCGTTGCTGCCCAAGATTTAGATGGGATTATCTACAAGACCGGCGATAGTAATGGTATGACTGCTGTTATTGCTTATCGGCCAAGTAATCATAAGGGGATAGTAGTTTTAGCCAATCAGGCAAACCTAAAGGAAATCAAGAAAATAGCTCAAATCACATTAGCTCCAGCGCAATGATAGGTTTTAAGGCCGTAATCTAATATGGTATATAAGTTTAGTTATTTTGCATGGCTTAATTAGGAGTGTTAAAATACACTTCAAAATTTATATATGATGTTAGGCATTTTCACTATCTCTGGCAAATTTAAGTGAGCTTTAAATTAAGACCTAATATGCATCATGATTAGTAAAAACGAATAATATATTTAGTTAATCAGCAATAATTTAGTGTAATATCCTTAAAAAGAATTTTAACTGGAGGGAGTAATAAAATGGTTAGTAGGTATGAGAATAAAGACTTAAGCCAAGCTGGGGCAATGACCTTGGGCATTCATAGCGGCACCGTCCCGGATCCGGTAACCGGTGCAATCTTACCACCAATATACCAAACAGCAACTTATGCCCAAGAAGCAGTAGGGGTTAATAAAGGGCATACTTATACCAGGTCTTCAAATCCGACGGTACTAGCCCTCGAAAAACGGCTTTCTGCTCTTGAGGGGAGTAACTCAAGTGCATTATGCTTTGCAACTGGCATGGCGGCATTAACAACATTATGCTTGACTCTGCTAAAACAGGGCGAGCATATAATATGTTCTGATGTGGTATTTGGTGGCAGCGTCCGCTTATTTGATGATATTTTGAATAAATATGGGATTACAGTTAGTTATGTTAAAGCCGAAGAAAGCCATAACGTTGCTTCGGCAATCAGGGAAAATACTAAACTTATCTTTATTGAAACTCCAGCTAACCCGACTTTAAAATTAAATGATATTGCCGCAATTGCTAAAATCAGCCAAAAGTATGGAATTCCATTGGCTGTTGATAATACTTTTATGTCCGGTTTACAAAAACCATTTGAACTAGGTGCTGATATTATTCTCTATTCAACAACCAAATATATTGATGGCCATAATGCGACTGTGGGTGGTGCGTTATTAGCTACTAACCCCAAATATATTGAAGAATTTAATTTTACCCGAAAAACAATTGGCACTATCCAGGCGCCATTTGATGCCTGGCTGATTTTGCAAGGACTGAAAACTTTAGATTTACGCATCAAGCAGCATTCAGAAAATGCTTTAGCTATTGCTAAGTTTTTAGAGTCTCATCCCAAAGTTGCTAAAGTAGTTTATCCTGGACTTAGCTCATTTCCACAGTATGCGCTTGCGCAAAGGCAGCATTTAAAAGGCTTCCATGGAGGAATGATTGCGTTTGAGGTAATTGGTGGTGCGGCTAATGCGATTAAAGTCATGAATAATGTAAGATTATGTGCCTTGGCTGAAAGCTTAGGCGCTGCCGAAAGTCTGATTACCCATCCTGCTTCAATGACCCATGTGAATATGACGCAAGAACAGCGTGAGGCGATTGGAATTAGCGAAGGGCTAATTCGTTTTTCTGCTGGGCTTGAGGACGCTAAGGATATAATTGCTGATTTAGATCAGGCGCTTAACCAGTGTGTTTAACATTAGGCCAAGTGCCGGTTACTGAAAAGTCGTATGTTTCAGGAGTTGATTTATTGACTGCTGTAAAAGAAGTACGGCTAATCTTAGTGCGGCTGGCAACGAATTATAATTTTCGGCCGCATTTAAACAATTTTAAGGCACTTAATTCTAATAAAATTGAATCATTTCATCAGCCAAAAGATAAATTAGTATGTTTTTGCTCAGAACTTCTTCAGAAATATTACTTGGCAAGCTTTTTAAAGATAGATTATAAAAATATCAAAATTAATTATACTCCTCATGGCAAGCCTTACCTAGAAAAGCCGGTTCAAGCTAGCCGAAATATTCATTATAACATCAGCCATAGCTACGATTATGTTCTACTTGGAATTTATCAAGGAGCAGAATTAGAACTAGGCGTGGATATTGAATATATTAATCCAGAAATTAACTTTCAGGATTTACAGAAGTTAATATTTTCTGAAAGCGAACAAGCCTTAATAAACGGCTCTTATACTAATTTTTTTAAATTATGGACTAAAAAAGAAGCTTTAATCAAAGCAATTGGTTGTGGCTTTGCTAATGAGTATTTCCTGGCAACTAACCTAAATACTAGTGACATAGAAGTTAAAGAAAACTATATAATTATTACAAAAAATATCGAAAATTATTTTATCAGTTTAGCTTTATATAATAAAAATACATAGTTTTGCTTCCTGCTATCGCTGACTCATGCATAATAATCGATTCACAAACGATTATCTTAAATGTTAGCAGTGCTAAAAATACCAGGCATATCAAGTATTCTGGATTTTGGCTATGGAGTATGACTAGATGCAAAGTTTTACAATTAATCCCAATACTGACGAGTGGTCTTTACCAATTATTACCCCACGACTTTTAATTCGGCAACCTCAGCTTGAAGATGCATTTATCTTGAATTTTGCTAAAAATGAATCATTGCCTGAATTGTCCCGCTATATGGATTGGGCGCAGTCAATAGAAAGTATTGAAGAAACAATTTCCTATATCAAGCAAAGTATGGCAAATTGGATATTAAAGGAGTGTCGTTATCCGTTTCTGCCATTATTGTTATTTGATGTCGAGCGCAATTTGGTAGGCTCCGTCTGTTATCATTATTATGACTGGAATGTGCCATGCCTGGACATTGGGTATTGGTCTAATACGCGGTTTAGCAAAAATGGTTACATTACTGAAGCGGTAAATGCTTTAACCCGTTATGCTTTTGAATATTTGGGCTGTCGGCGTATTACGATTGCTTGTGATAGCAGTAATGGGCCTAGCCGCAAAATTCCTGAACGTCTGGGATATCAACTTGAGGCAACATTTAAATCAAACATAGTTACACCGGGAACCGGCCAAGTAAGTGATACTATTTTTTATTCTTGCTTTGATTGCAGCCAATTGCCGGAATTAAATGTCTTTTGGTAATTAGTTTCAAATCATTCGCATCTAAAATTTCGCTTTACTCGTTTGCTATTTGTTAATAAGCTCGCTTTACTTAAATAAATCAACAAATGAGACTGCTCTTCTTAAATAAAATCTAATATGCTGGATAATTAGTTATGAATCAATTATCCATTTGAATAAATCTTATTATTTTGCCAATAAAGTGAAAGTGCGTAACATCAATTTGTAACTCATTAAAAAAATTCGAGTTATCTCGCAATTGTTGAGTAAGGGAAGGGGTTACGAATTTTGTGTATTGGCAAACATTATATAATTATTATAAATTATGGCTCTTATTAGCAATATCTTACTCAATACCGGACAATAAAATAATTTAATTATTGTGCGGAGCTTTAGGGCTTTAAATAGAAATAACCTGAAAGTTTTAGTTAAAATTTTATAGGATGATAAATTATGCGTAATGTTGGGCTATCATTTAAACCTCTCTCGCAAATTACTAATGGATCTAATAGTGATAGTTTCTCAGCTAATACTGTGGCTTCTCCTAATTCTTCAGATTCATTTAGCTTTTTCAAGCAAATGCCAAATGAAATTACACTCTCTATCCTCAAGCATTTGGATGCTAGATCTTATTCACAGTTTTCAAAAGTTAATAGAACACTAAATGCTTTAATAAAGCCTAGTATAAAAGAAGAGGTAATA
This sequence comes from uncultured Neisseria sp., assembly GCA_964386295.1. Classification (GTDB taxonomy): domain Bacteria; phylum Pseudomonadota; class Gammaproteobacteria; order Burkholderiales; family UBA11063; genus Aquella. Next base: position 37,481 of record CAYLRR010000009.1, on the reverse strand, counting down.
ATAAATAACCTAGATGATTTTAGTAAATTCGCGGATGAACTCGTAGCAGCAAGCTATCCGATTTGCCAATCAATAAATTTGAGTAATTTTGACGGGCTTTCAGTGAGTATTCTACAAGATATACTAACTACTTTAGCGGCTAAAAATCTAAACGACTGTAGCTTGATTCTGCCTACAAATATCAGCGCAGAACATTTTGAAATACTTATAATAGGGAAGAAATACATTAGCGAGTTGAAATTAGAGCAAAGTGCAAGACAAGTAAGCGATTTGGAAAGTGTAGCATTAGATAATAAAACAATTTTAAACTCCATAGGTAAGTTAAACTTAAAAAAATTAGATCTTAGTACTGTAAACTTTGCGAGCAAAAATGTTTATTGGGTAGATAAAGCTTTAGCTATATTCTTTGAAAATGGTTTAACTGAGATAGTATTAAATGGAAGTCTCTTTGCTAGTAAAGATTTTTTTATTGAAGACACAACAGATCAATTAGGAAATTTGCTATCTATGATACGAAGTAATTTAAGAAATTCTAATTATCATATACCCTCAATTGAACTGCTTCAAAGAGATGCTCGTTACCACGAGTGCCCTGCAATTAAAGTGACTTTAAATCGAACAACTAAACCTAGTGGTATCATGAAAATATGTATAAATAATAAAAATCTTTTGCTTATTCCTTATGAAGACTATTTACGCAACAATGATATGAATCTGCCAGTTACCGAGGTAGAAAATAAAATAACAGATGAATTAGATGAGTTGCAACATACTACTGCTTCTTGGAGATTAAGATTGCCAGGTTTTATTAATATTTCACGCGAAACCGCTAATAATATACTTTGGTCCTATCCTGAAGAAGCATCGGTTTGTTTATTTCGGTTAAGTTCTATTCCTGGTACTGTGGTTGCCTCATTAAAAAAGCCGTTTGAAAGAAAGATAGGCCAGTTTGTTATTGAATTAGATACTTTAGAAACAATACAAAATGCAGTAATTGCTAAAGGCGCCGCTATAGCCACAGAAAAAAATGACAAATCTCTCAAAAACAGCTTTGATGAAATAGACTTATCCAAGAATAGAAGAATAACAAAAAGAGATAAGAAATATGTTAAAACGCTAGAGTTTCTTTCTAAGTATTTATCTCCTCAACAAATCGGTATTATGCAAATTGAGGGCGTTTTAGATAAATTTTATATTACTCTAGGCCACATAATTTTTGTCGCAGAAGATGATGCGTAATCTGTTGCCTAATTTCACAGATAAAAATCTAGCTTCCTAACGCCGCTTCTGGTGAGCCAAAAACTGAGTTCTAAATCCAAGTCGGCGTTTTAAATATCCGCATTATAAACTGCTATGATTACTGGCGCCTATAATGTTTTAAGAATTGTGCTGTTAATCAAAATCCCTCTTCAACCTTGCTAAATTCCATATTAAATTAATCGTAAAAACCTGCTTTTATCTAACATAATTAAGCCATCAAAAAACAATCGAAGTGCTGAACAAATTTGTATATGGTTGTGCTTAAATTATTCGGATAAAATCTTTTTTGAGTAAAGATATACTTATAAAGGGAAAGAAAATGTTGATAAATGCAAGCAATGGATATATCAGAAATGCACACTTTTTAAAAGAAGTAATTGCCAAATCGGAAAAAGTTTTAAATACATTTTCAAGATGGTCTAATCGTAGCAAAAAAATGGTTAGTAAGAATTTTATCTATGCAAATAATTTGATTGAAAATAATCATATACTTAACTTAAGATTTACTAATGCTGTAGGTAACCATATCGCCAACGTTAAGTCTGATTTTACGCATACGATTATTCAGGCATGGACAATATTATATCTATATTACTATGGTGATTTGCCTGCAAGTTTATTTCAACTACAAACATTTGTCCGCGATGAATTTAACGCCTTACTAAATTTAAATAACAGTCTTAAAAGTAGTACTGCAGAATCTACTTTTAGCCAAGTTATAAACAAAGTTAAAAATATCGGAAATATATCCGCCATAAAATCAAAATATAGAATAAATAAGATGGCTAACGGATTATTGGAGTTAATCTGCAATGAAACAATTTCTCCTCAATTTACTCTCCAGGAAATCAACATTTTCATGGCTTTGCGCCAGGCATTAGTAAATTTAATAAAAAGTAATATGTTATCGTCGGAAGATAATTTTCTGCTGTTTGAGACTTTAACTAATACTGAACATGCAAGTATTGAGATATTAGCTGCTATTATAGAATTAATTGCTAGCGGTAAATTAAACCATTTAGACCGGTTTAAGGTATTTGATATCTATGCAAATAGTTTATTTTTAGATCCGAGGGTTGAGCATGAGCTTGACTTGGCAATGCTTAAACTATTTGAAGAAAATAAAGTCCTTGAGCCTAAAGTACAAACTAAATTACTTGCCAGGTTTGCAAGCGGCAAAATCAAAGTAAGTGAGGTAGATAAAGGAGTAGCTTTTTACAAAAAATTGTTTACTAACCATAAAGAGCTTTTTCTTATCTTTATTTCCGCGCAGTTATCTTACTTTGTAAATAAGGATGGGGCAAGGGAAATTGAAAATATTATCCGCCACCTAAAGTCTGCTAAAGACTTAGGCAATAATTATATGGGGCAACTAATGGTAGATTTACATACCCGCTTACAAATGAATTAAGATGACGTTAGTCTCCACTATATGAGATATCGGGGGTATTTTATTAATAAATCAGATAGACTATTTTATTTTTTAATATCGTGTCTACCCTCAGTTAATAATTTAAATAGTGGGGACTTGCGATATAGTAAAAGCAATTGGGTCAGTGATGTTTTTTCGGGAATGGTTGTATGTTATTAAGATCAATTTTGTTCTTTGGCAGTATTATGTTGGTATTTAATATACTCGCTAATCATTTAAAAATTCTAATCTATAATTATGATCACAAATACTCCAATATGAGATATGCCTTACAAACTTCAGATTGGTTTGATAGTCAATATGCAGGGGATAAAGTTGGAATTAATCCAACCCTCTATTATCTTGGACCACATCAGGTCGGCTATGGGAGACGAGCAAAATGATGAATTTATGGTAGTGACGCTTAATCATTAAACTTAAGAATTCTGTTAATAGGCTTACAGTTATTATTTATTTTCGATAGGTCAGCAAAAAAGTAGTACTTTGTGTATAATTCGGGGTGTAATTAGTACGGTAAAATTATGGCTAAATTGGAAAGATAGATAGTTATTTTCGATTTTGCAGTTACCCCTATAAAAAATAACCGATTTTAATGGTAACACAATGACTGATTTTCGAATTTTTGTTGAAAAGTATGCCGAATTTAATGTAGAAGCCAAACAGTTATTGGCTGACTTGAAGCTAAATTTACATCTGTCAAATTTAGAATCAATTAGAGTCATAAATATTTATGATATATTTAATATCCAAAGAGAAGAATTAGAGCGATCGCGATACGTAGTCTTTGCTGAGGCTCCGGTTGACCAAGTTTACGAAACAATAGATTTGCCACATCAGAACTGGTTTGCCGTTGAACCGCTTCCCGGTCAATATGATCAACGCGCAGACTCTGCACTTCAAGCACTAAATCTCCTTGCCATCAATCACCCCCAACTTTCTCTCACCACCGCAAAACTGATAATCCTAGACGGAAACCTTAATGTAGAAGATTTTGAACGAATTAAAGATTATTATATAAACCCACTAGAAGTAAGGGAAAAAGATTTAACTACTCTAAATTTAGATACCCCACATGAAACTAATTCATTAGTTCCACAGTTTACTGGATTTAATTCTTTAAGCAAAATTGAATTGACTGAGTTTAGGTTAAAGCATGGTCTGGCGATGACCCTGGAAGATATCGAAGTAGTTCAAGAGTATTTCAAAAACCAATGCAAGCGTGACCCTAGTGAAACAGAGATAAAGGTATTAGATACTTACTGGTCTGATCATTGTCGGCATACTACATTTGAGACGCAAATTACCGATATTGAATTTTTACCAGGAAAGTACCAGCAGGTTTTCCAGAATGTTTTTGAACAATATTGCCAAAGCCGCCAAAAGGTACACGGAGCAAAATTAAATAACAAGCCTATCACCTTAATGGATTTGGCGACAATTTGTGGGAAAGAATATAGGCATGAAGGCATTTTAAATGATGTTGAAATTTCTGATGAAATTAACGCCTGTTCAATCTTAGTTGATATCGAAATTGATGGACAACATGAAAAATGGTCGTTGCAATTTAAAAATGAAACACATAATCATCCAACCGAAATTGAACCATACGGCGGAGCCTCTACTTGTGTTGGCGGGGCAATCCGAGACCCATTATCTGGACGCTCATATGTTTATCAAGCAATGCGGATTTCAGGTGCAGCTAATCCACTTGAAAAAGTTGAAGATACGTTAGTAGGGAAATTACCGCAACGTAAGATTACGACCAAAGCGGCTCACGGATTTTCAAGCTATGGCAACCAGATCGGATTGGCTACCACCCATGTAAAAGAAATTTACCATCCTGGCTATAAAGCCAAACGGATGGAAGTAGGAATGGTTGTAGCGGCCAGCCCTTATGCCAATATTCGTCGGGAAAAACCGGCATCTGGCGATAAAATAATCTTACTTGGCGGACGCACTGGACGCGATGGCTGTGGCGGAGCGACAGGTTCTTCCAAAGAACATGATGTAAACTCTGCTAGCCAGTGTGGCGCTGAAGTGCAAAAGGGAAATCCGATTGTTGAACGCAAAATTCAACGCTTATTTAGAAATCCTGAAGTTACCAAATTAATTAAAAAATGTAATGACTTTGGCGCTGGCGGGGTATCAGTTGCCATTGGCGAATTAGCTGATGGTGTATTAATAAATCTTGATTTAGTTCCTACAAAGTATCACGGTTTGACCGGAACTGAACTAGCCATATCTGAATCACAAGAAAGAATGGCGGTTGTAGTTGCGAGTACTGATGCAAATAAATTTATTGATTATGCAATCGCTGAGAACTTAGAAGCAAATATAGTTGCCGAAGTTACCGCGGAAGCGCGCATGATCATGCTTTGGCGCGGAAATGAGATCGTAAATCTTGAGCGTTCTTTTTTAGATACCAATGGAGCAAAATCATATTCAAAAGCTAAATTGACAACTGAAGCCCAGAAAGAGTTATTTACTTCGCACTATTTAACTTCGAATTTCAAAGAAAATCTAAAAGCAAATTTAGCTGACTTAAATAATTGTTCACAGCAAGGTATGGTAGACATGTTTGATGCTACTATCGGCGCTACAACTGTATTAATGCCATATGGCGGCAAATATAAATTAACGCCGACCCAAGTGTCAGTCCAAAAATTTCCAGTTATCAATGGTATTACTGATAATGCAAGTATTGCCAGTTTTGGTTTTAACCCATATCTATCAACAAGTTCACCTTTTCATGGCGCATATTATGCAGTAATCGAATCTGTAGCCAAAATTGTTGCTGCAGGAGCTGACTATAGCAATATTAAATTTTCCTTTCAGGAATATTTTGAGAAGCTTGGTAGTGACCCGCTAAAATGGGGTAAGCCATTTGCTGCATTATTGGGTGCATATGCGGCTCAACAGGGATTAAAATTAGCTGCAATCGGCGGCAAAGATTCAATGAGCGGTACTTTCAATGATTTACATGTGCCGCCAACATTAATTTCATTTGCTGTTGCACCGACTTTAGCTAGCCAAATAATTTCTCCAGAATTCAAGGACTCAGGTAATTATATATATACTTATGTTCCAAAATATGATGAAAATGACTTAATAAATTTTAATTCACTCAATCAGGAGTATCAAGTTATACATAAGTTGATACTCGATGGCACGATAAATGCAGCCATGGCAATAGGTAATGGTGGTATTGCTGACGCTATCTGTAAAATGAGCTTTGGTAATAAAATTGGCTGTTATTTAAAAAATGAAATAAAAATAAATTTATTTTCACATTTCTATGGCGGGATAGTTTTTACAACTAATAAAACCTTAACAGAAGCAGCTTTTATACCTTTAGGCCAAACTACAAGTGAAGCGAAAATAAATGCATGTGGCGAATCAATCAATATTGATGAACTAATTGAAGTTTGGCAAGCTACATTAGCACCGGTATTTCCTGTTTCTTGTGATATTGAGTCTAATGATAAACCAATATTAGAAGTTAAATCTCATAACCTGTTTATTAAACAAAAAGCTGAGATTAAAGTTGCCAGACCACGGGTTATTATTCCGGCCTTTCCTGGTACTAATTGTGAATATGACAGCTTAAAGGCCTTTAATAATGCAGGGGCAATTGCTAAAAATATAGTTTTCAATAATTTATCTATAAGGCATATTGAGGATTCTATTAATATACTCGCCGAAGAAATTAATAATTCACAAATATTAATGCTGCCAGGTGGGTTTAGTGCCGGTGATGAGCCTGATGGCTCGGCTAAATTTATTGCAACCATTCTAAAAAACGGTAAGATTAGAGATGCAGTCCATGACTTGCTTGACAGGGATGGTTTGATCCTAGGTATTTGTAATGGCTTCCAGGCACTAGTAAAATCTGGTTTATTACCCTATGGTCAAATCCGTGATTTAAATAGTGATTCACCAACTTTAACTTATAATGTTGTTGGACGCCATATTTCACGCATAACAGCAACGAAAGTAGTAAATAATAGTTCGCCTTGGCTAAATAGTTTTAGTCTTGGTGAAATTAAGCAAGTAGCTATGTCTCATGGTGAGGGGCGCTTTGTCGTAAATAAAGATTTGGCCCAAGAGCTTATTATAAACGGGCAAATTGCATGTCAATATGTTGATCTTGATGGAAACCCAAGCTATAATGGCATATATAACCCAAATGGGTCAGATTATGCAATAGAAGCTATAACCTCTGCGGATGGGCGGATACTAGGAAAAATGGGGCATTCAGAAAGAAAAGGCTCGAATCTGTATAAAAACATAGTTGGCGATAAGCACCAAGATATATTTGCTAATGGTGTTAACTATTTTAAATAATTTTTTCTGCATTTATTCAAGTTAGTGCATGAAGCTATTTTGGAGATTATAATTAATGGAAAAGCGAGATTTCTTATACGAAGGCAAGGCAAAACAGGTTTATACAACTGATGATCCAAACCTAATCATTATTCGTTATAAAGATGATGCAACTGCATTCAATAACCAAAAAAAAGGAACAATTCAAGAGAAGGGTATTATCAATAATCAAATTACTACCCGTATTTTTGAATTATTGCATGAACATGGCGTTAAAACCCATTTTCATCGTCAGTTAAATGAGCGTGAGCAACTGTGTGATCGGGTAAAAATTATTCCATTAGAGGTTATCGTGCGGAATTTAATTGCTGGTTCAATGGCTAAGCGCTTAAATATTCCTGAAGGGACCAAGCCGCAAAATACAATTTTAGAAATATCGTATAAAGATGATACATTGGGTGATCCATTAATCAATGATCATCATGCTGTGGCCTTAGGTGCTGTTAGTTATGCCGAACTTGATGAAATATATAGCCAGGCTAAAAAGATAAATGAGGTTTTAAAAGATTTCTTTATTAAACGTAATTTAACTTTAGTTGATTTCAAGATTGAATTTGGCAAAAATGGTAACGGCGAGATTGTGCTAGCTGATGAAATCAGCCCGGATACCTGCCGGTTATGGGATAGTGTCACCCAGGAAAAACTTGATAAAGACCGCTTCCGTAGAGATTTAGGCAATGTTGAAGAAGCGTATATTGAAGTACTTAAAAGGTTAAGTAATTAATCATGCAAAATAAATATATTCCATTAAAGCCACTTAATCCAAGTTGCTCTATGGTAGAAACAGCAAATAATGACTCTTCACTGTTTTACAATGAGGAACCTCGGGATAAAATGGAAGAGGAATGTGGAGTGTTTGCCGTTTATGGTAAAGATCCAATTGAGGCAGTCGCTTATATGGCTTATTGCGGCTTATTTGCTTTACAGCACCGTGGGCAGGAAAGTGCCGGGATTACTATTGCCAATAATGGACACTTAGAGACCATTAAGGGCATGGGTCTAGTTAATGAGGTATTCAACCCGGATAAACTAGCTGTAAAACATGGCAATGCTGCCATTGGTCATGTTCGCTATTCAACGAGCGGTAGTTCGGTTCTAGCAAATGCTCAGCCACTATTTGCCCAATCGGTATTAGGCGATATTGCACTTGCCCATAATGGTAATCTGGTCAATGCCAATTCCCTGCGGCGTGAACTTGAGGAAGAAGGGGCCGTTTTCCATACGAGTAGCGATACCGAAGTGATTTTGAATTTACTTGCGAAACGTGCTTCTCTTGGGCTTGAAAAAGCAGTTCAGGATGCTTGTAATACTGTCAAAGGAGCATTTGCTCTAGTTATGCTAATTGGCAAAAAATTAATTGCCGTACGCGACCCTCTGGGTATCCGCCCGTTATGTCTTGGTAAAATCCCAGGCAGCGAGAATTATGTGTTGGCATCAGAAAGTTGTGCTTTAGATATTATCGGCGCTGAATTAATACGTGATGTGGAACCAGGTGAAATGCTGATAATTGATGAAGAAGGCATTCATTCTTCACATTATTCAAAAGTAACCGGACGCGCTTCCTGCTCATTTGAATATATCTATTTTTCACGGCCAGATAGCTTTTTAGACGGTCTTGATGTATATAATATTCGTGAAAAAGCAGGACGCGCTCTTTATCACCAAAGCCCGGTTAACGCCGATGTTGTAATTGGTGTACCCGATTCAGGAATTGTTGCCGCAATTGGTTATGCAGAGGAGAGCAAAATTCCCTATGCAATGGGGCTAGTTAGAAGCAAGTATATGGGGCGAAGTTTTATCCTCCCCAACCAAAGTATGCGTGAGCAGGCTGTCAAGCTAAAATTAAATCCGCTCAAACAAGTTATTGCTGGCAAACGGGTAGTACTTGTTGACGATTCACTTGTGCGTGGAACTACTGCTAAAAAACTCATTAAGTTATTACGCGATGCGGGCGCTACCGAAGTGCATTTTAGGCTGGCGTCTCCAATGGTGGTTAGTGAATGTTTTTTTGGTGTAGATATTTCTAGTAAAGAAGAATTAATAGCCAGTAAAATGACTGTCGCCGAAATTTGTAAAGAAATTAATGCAGATAGCCTGGATTTCTTATCATTGCAAAACCAACGTAAAATCTTAGGTAGCGATAAATTCTGCGACGGCTGCTTTACTGCAAAATATCCAATTGCCAATATTGAACAGAATATAAAGGAAGTGAAATGATTACATACAGAAATGCGGGTGTTGATAAAGAAGAGGGCTATAAAAGCGTTGGGCTTATCAAAGATATGGTTAAACGCACCTATTCTAAAAATGTTTTAACCGAATTAGGTAGCTTTGGGGCATTATACGAATTAGGAAAATATAATAATCCAGTATTGGTATCAGGAACTGACGGGGTAGGGACGAAATTAAAAATTGCATTTAATCTGCAAAAATATGACACGATAGGCATTGATTGTGTTGCGATGTGCGTTAATGATATATTATGTCATGGTGCCAAACCATTATTCTTTCTTGACTATTTAGCCTGTGGGAAACTAGATGCTTCAGTGGCTGCAGAAATAGTTAGCGGAGTTACCGAAGGATGTTTGCAATCTGGTGCTGCTTTAGTAGGCGGCGAAACTGCTGAGATGCCCGGATTTTATAATCCTGGTGAGTATGATATTGCCGGCTTTGCAGTGGGAGTGGTAGAAAAAGAGCAAATAATCACTGGTGAAAAAATTAAAGAAGATGATGTAATTATCGGGCTTTCTTCTAGTGGTGTCCACAGTAACGGCTTTTCTCTGGTTCGCAAATTAATTACCGATTTGAGTATTGATTTTAATGGACAAACGATTGGCAAAGCTTTATTAACTCCGACCAAAATATATGTAAAACCAGTATTAGAAGTACTGAAAAAATATCCGGTACATGGGATGGCTCATATTACGGGTGGTGGCTTGTATGAAAATGTACCACGGATAATTCCCGAAGGATTATGTGCTGAAATAGATACCAGCAAAATTAAAAGTTTAGCTATTTTTGAATTGATTGAGAAATTAGGAGTTGATAAAAAAGAAATGTTTGGTACTTTTAATATGGGGGTTGGCTTTATCTTAGTAGTACCAAAAACCGATGTTGATGCAATAGTTGCTACTTTGAATGATAATGGTGAAGAGACGATGATATTGGGCAAAATAACTTCTAACAGTGAAAAGATATGTCTAAAATAACGGTATTGGTTTCTGGTAACGGTAGTAATCTTCAATCAATAATAGATGCAATAGAAATTGATGGTTTGCAATGTGAAATAAGCGCAGTAATTGCCGATAGACAATGCTATGCGTTGGAGCGAGCGAAACTTGCCAAAATACCCACTTTTCTGGTTGAACGCAAAGAATATCGGGAAAAATTATCTGCAGAAATAGCTAAATTGATTGATGATGATTGTGAGTTGATTGTGCTAGCGGGGTTTTTAAGTATTTTAAATGAAGAATTTACCCATTCTTGGCAAAATAAAATCATTAATATACATCCTTCATTGCTGCCAAAATATGGTGGCCATGGCATGTGGGGGATGAAAGTTCATGAAGCGGTAATTGCCAATCGGGAAACTGAATCAGGTTGTACTATCCATTTCGTTAATGATGAAATTGATGCTGGGGAAATAATTCACCAGGAAAAAGTAAGAGTTTTACCTGAAGATACTGCAGAGCATCTGCAAGCTAAGATTCGCCAGATTGAGCATATTGCTTTAACTACTGCAATTAAGAAAATATTGAATTGTTAAAAGGAACTATAATGCAAATTGGAACTCCTCTTTCAAATAATGCGCTGAAAGTAATGTTTTTAGGTGGTGGTGAACTTGGGAAAGAAGTCGTTATTGCGTTACAGCGATTAGGGGTAGAAACTATCGTTATTGATCGCTACGCGAACTCTCCAGCGATGCAAGTAGCACATTGCTCTCATGTAATTACCATGACTGATGCTTATGAATTAAGGCGTGTTATTGAGGAAGAGAAACCAAATATTATAGTTCCTGAAATTGAAGCAATAGCCACAGAGGTTCTTTTAGATATTGAAGCTGCTGGAATTTCACAAGTAATTCCAACTGCTCGTGCGGTTAATCTTACCATGAACCGCGAAGGGATCCGCAGGCTGGCAAGCGTAGAATTAAATTTGGCTACCTCTGACTATCGCTTTGCCTCAAGTTTAGAGGAACTACAAATAGCAGTAAAGGAAATAGGCTTGCCATGTTTTATTAAACCGGTAATGTCTTCGTCTGGTAAAGGCCAGTCTATGATAAAAACTGAAGCTGAAATTAGTTCTGCCTGGGATTACGCTAATTCAGGTGGGCGAGTGAATATGTGTAAAGTAATTGTTGAATCAAAAATTGATTTTGATTTTGAAATTACCTTATTGACAGTTCGGGCCAAAGATAGTGATGGTACAATTAAAACACATTTTTGTAATCCGATAGGTCATCGCCAAGTTGCCGGCGACTATGTTGAAAGTTGGCAGCCACAACCAATGACTGAAATTGCGTTGGAAAAAGCAAAAAATATCGCTAAATCCATCACTGATAATTTAGGTGGCCTGGGCCTTTTTGGCGTAGAGCTTTTTGTTAAGGGTGATGAAGTTTGGTTTTCAGAAGTTAGTCCTCGCCCACATGATACAGGCATGGTTACCATGATTACGCAATATCAAAATGAATTTGAGCTGCATGCCCGGGCTATCTTAGGTTTACCGGTAGATACTCGCCAAAAAGAGACAGGTGCTAGCCACGTGATTTATGCTGGCATTGAAGGGATTAATTTAAGCTATACTAACCTTGAAAAGGCCCTAGCCGTACCTGATACTGACTTACGGTTATTTGGTAAGCCTGAAGGGTTTGTCAGACGGAGGATGGGGGTAGCATTGGCAAGAGCCGCAGATATCACTACTTCACGAGAAAATGCGCAAAAAGCCGCAGCTAGCGTGAAAGTTATAATTTAGGACGTGAACTCAACAAAGTAAAGAATCACGGATTTAGTTTTGTTTATTTAAAGATAGGTTATTATGTTACAACGTGCATTAATAAGTGTTTATGATAAAACTGGGATTTATGAATTTGCCAAATTTTTGGTGGAAAAAAATGTTGAATTGATTTCTACCGGTGGAACGTACAAATATTTAAAAGAGCAAGGGCTGCCTGTTACCGATGTAAGTGAAGTTACTAATTTTAAAGAAATGCTTGATGGGCGTGTGAAAACATTACATCCTAATATTCATGGTGGTATTTTGGCAATTCGCGATAACCCTGAACATATGCAAGCAATTAAAGACAATCAAATTAAAACTATCGATATGGTAATCGTAAATTTATATCCATTTTTTAATGAAGTGGTTAAAGATATTAGCTTTGAGGAAAAAGTTGAGTTTATTGATATTGGTGGACCGACTATGCTTCGCTCTGCGGCTAAGTCTTTTAAAGATGTAATTGTCGTAACTGATGTAGCTGACTATGTAGCTATCCAAGATGAGCTTAGCCAAAAACAGGATGTTTCCTTTGAAACACGCAAAACGCTTGCCGGTAAAGTATTTAATCTGACCTCAGCATATGATGCGGCAATTGCAAATTTTCTTTTGGAAGATCACGAGTTCCCAGAATATCTAAGCATGTCTTATAAGAAAGCATTTGATTTGCGCTATGGTGAGAATCCTCATCAAAATGCTGCTTATTATGTATCTACAACCAATCAGGGAATTAACAAAGATTTTGTACAATTAAATGGTAAAGAGTTATCATTCAATAATATCCGCGATATGGACTTGGCTTGGAAAGTTGTTAGTGAGTTTGATGAAATAGCCTGCTGTGGCGTCAAGCATTCAACACCATGCGGGGTAGCAGTTGCAAATAATGTAGCTGAAGCTTACCGATTATGTTATGAAAGCGACCCTGTCTCGATCTTTGGCGGTATTGTTGCGATCAATCATGAAGTGGATGAAATAACTGCCCATAAAATGAATGAAATATTCCTTGAAATTGTAATGGCACCAAGTTTCACTGAAGGTGCTATGGCAGTATTTGCAGCTAAAAAAAATCTACGGGTAATTCAAGTTAAAAATACCAAACCAATGGACAAGTTGGAATATGTAACAGTTGATGCTGGGATTTTGGTACAAAATTGTGATCGTAAATTAGTGGACGAACTTAAGGTTGTTACTAATAATGCACCTTCAAAAGAAGAACTTGAAGATTTGCAATTTGCCTTAAAAATTGTTAAACATGTAAAATCAAATGCAATCGTAGTAGCCAAAAATAAAGTTGCGAAGGGAATTGGGGCCGGGCAGACTAATCGTATCTGGGCTACCAATCAGGCAATCGAAAGAGCTAAAGATGGGGGAATTTTAGCCTCTGATGCTTTTTTCCCATTTAGAGACTGTGTTGACGCATGTGCCAAAGCTGGAATTAAGGCAATCATTCAACCTGGTGGTTCACTCCGTGATCAGGAGTCAATAGATGCATGCAACGAATATGGTATTGCAATGGTATTTAGTGGCATTAGACATTTTAAACATTAATAAATATTGAATAATACTAAAATATGCTCCGCAAAATAAGTTAACTGGTTTAAAATTATGGGATATTATAGTTCCATAAAATAAGGATTAACAATGAAAATACTTGTAGTTGGTAAAGGCGGCCGAGAACATGCTTTGGCTTGGAAATTTAGCCAAAGCCCTAAAGTCCAACAAATTTTTGTTGCTGAAGGTAATCCCGGATGTGCATTATTGCCAAAAGTAACAAATGTAAACTTAAAAACTATTGGTGAACTTTGTAAATTTGCTAAGGAACAGCAGATAAACTTGACTATAGTTGGCAGTGAAGAATTATTGGTTGAAGGGATAGTTGATAAATTTCAAGAAGCAGGGTTAACTATATTCGGCCCGAATCAAAAAGCTGCAATGCTAGAAGGAAGTAAAGCGTTTGCTAAGAGCTTTATGACCAAATATGGTGTTAAAACTGCTAAATATAAAACCTTTTGTGATTATGCAGCAGCACTTAAGTATTTGGAACAAGTAAATTACCCGGTAGTAATTAAAGCCAGTGGTTTAGCCTCAGGCAAGGGTGTTATTATTGCTGAAAACTCGGATGATGCCGAAAGTGCACTTGCTGCTATGCTACTTGAGCAAATTTTTGGTGAATCTGGTTGCGAGGTGGTAATTGAGGAATATCTTGAAGGGGTGGAAGCATCTATCTTGTCATTTACCGATAGCCAGACAATATTACCGTTAATAAGTGCTAAAGACCATAAAAAAATTGGTGAAGGTGAAACCGGATTAAATACTGGTGGGATGGGAGTTATTGCACCAAACCCATATATAACAGATAAAATTCATGATCAATTTATCAAGGATATTCTAGAACCTACCTTAGCTGGAATTAAGGCTGAGAAAATGGATTTTGCGGGTGTGATATTTTTTGGTTTAATGATAACTAAAAATGGCGTTTATCTACTAGAGTATAATATGCGTATGGGCGACCCTGAAACACAAGCTGTTTTACCATTATTACAAAATGACCTTGTTTCAGTGGTTGAGCTAGCAATTAATAAGCAACTTTCTTTAGCTAAACTGAGCTGGGAAAATGCAGCTACTTGCTGTGTGGTTCTTGCGTCCGGCGGCTATCCTGAAAAATATCATAATGGTTACCAAATTAAAGGAATAACTGAGTTTGATGAGAAAGACTGTTATTTATTTACTGCTGGTGTAGCCACAGAGGCAGGGAAGTTTGTTACATCAGGTGGCCGTGTGTTGAATGTTGTTGCCAAAGGTGCTACTTTAGAGGAAGCACGAAGCAAAGCTTATGCTGCATTAGATAAAGTAAGCTTTAAAGGTGCAGTATATAGACAAGACATTGGACTTATTAAATAATCTAATAACTAAGAAAATATAAATCGCCATTACTATATGGCGATTTATATTTTCTAATCGGTGAAGCGTATCTACTCACGTGAGGCCATATTCATTTATTGCCAGGAAAACTCATTTTGGCAATAATATTTGATTCACTAGCCCAACTAATCAATTCGGGGTTCGGATATAGATTAGGCCTAACTTCAAAGTATCCTTCCTCTTGCGCTTTTTGTCCATTTGGCATGATAATCACTTCTTGGAATCGCTTACTTTTATTAAAATAAGTAATTTTTATGTAAACGACCTTATTGTTTTTTTCAGGAATAAGTGTATAGTAGCCATACATGACTTTATCTTGCATGCTCCCTTCAAAGCTGTATAGGCCATAAGCAGTAAGATGCGGCTCAATATCTTTAAATAAACCATTATCATAATGCAAGACTAGGGCATTAGGGTCCGGGGTTACTAAATTAGATTTTTTAGTATAATGATAGACGATATTATAGGAAGGCTTGCCAACATCTAAAGTGAAAGACTTATCTATAGCAAAGCAATAACTTGGCATAATCGATGCAATAAGCGCTAAATTCATTGGTAATTTTTTCATATGGCCTCGGGAATCTGATTGTTGTTATAATAATTTGGGAGTTAGCAACTAATTAGCCATATCAGGAATCTTTTTTTACAAACCAACATATCATTGCGGCTATACATAAAAGAGTCCTGATCTAGGCTAAACTATTAATAACTATTTGGGGCGCATAGTTTAAATGACTACTAATTCCAGGATTGAAAAATTAGTCATGGCAACTATTTAAGTAAGCACTTGGCCTGGTCGAAGGGAACAGACAGCTTACCTCTTTACCAGTTGTATCATTTATAAAGTCAACTTGGAGCATTCCTCGAGTAATAGACTGTTCTTTGATTAAGCAGTTCTCTTGTACGTCTTTGAGTGTTGTACCACGCAACAAAAATTTATTATTACAAGAGAGTGTAGACATATCTAGAGAGCTTGCAAATGATAATGATGAAATACCGGCAAAAATAATTAATAACTTACGCATGATGATCACTCCTTCTAACTTCTAAAATTAATAAACCATTCGTATTATATTATTGGCATACAGCTATGATTGGGCTATTCAAAAAAAATTACATGTGGTGTTACGCACTATAAAAAAATTAAAATAGCCTATCTGATGCATTAAAAAGTTAATTTACTGGTAACTCAACTCTTTCGCATATAAGATTTTATATAGTTGCCCATATTATTGTCAATATTATATTGCTTAACTATAAATACAAACTTTTGTATAATAAGCAATTAAATCTGGCAGTTAGGTTTTTTTCAAATATTTTTAATACCATGATATGCTTCTACTTATTCATGGCGGTTATTCAATATATACTGACGACTTTTCTTCAACAAATGGCAATACTATGATAAGTTATATATACAAACAGAGATTATGAAGAACAAAATACAGAAACTTGAAAATAAGCATATTCAAATGATCGCATTAGGTGGCGCTGTTGGCGCCGCTTTCTTCTTAAATTCTCCCTTAGCATCAGGTATGTCTGGCCCATCGGTTATCCTTGCCTACCTACTTGGCGGCTTAATGATTTATGTTATCATGCGTTCACTTGGCGAGATAACAGTTAATGGTAATTTAACCGGAACTTATATTGATTATACTAAATATTATATTAGTGATTTTGCTGGTTATTTACTAGGCTGGAATAATTGGCTCATTTTTACCTTAATCTGTGTTTTAGAGTTACATACGATCGGCTTGCTCTTAACAATTTGGATTAGCTGCCCTCATTGGTTAATTTATGTTGGCTTTACTTGTATATTTTGTGGGTTCAACTTACTGGGCGTTCGTTGGTTTGGCGAAACACAGTTTTGGTTTGTTTGCTTGAAGCTTTCCATTATCATGATAATTTTTGTGGTGACGGGGTGGGTTGTTTCACATCATCCATTTTTTATAAATCATGCATTAATCCGGCTTGAGAAGTATCCTTATATTGCTACTGCGTTTAGCCACGGTATAAATGGATTTGCTAAATCGATATTTTTAGTTTGCCTTTCCTTTTGCGGGATAGAGCTAGCTAGCATTGCTGCGCCCGATGCGAAAGATCCACAAGTTTCAGTACCCCGCGCAGTCAACGGTGTATTATTCAAAATATTGTTTTTTTATATTGGCACGATGTTGGTTTTTACTTTAATGAGCTCACACTACATTCAGGCACAAGGTCATTTTGCTTTGATAAGAGAAAGTGTTAAACCTGGCGTTAGCCTGGTACATCAAGTAATTCAATCTATTGCTACAATTGCAGCACTTTCTTCATTTAATAGCTTCTTATATGGCTCATCGCGTGTATTATATCGCATGAGCTGCAATCAGCATGCACCAAGATTGCTCTCCATGGTAAATAGGGCTGGAGTACCTATCTATAGTATTATTTTAACTTCAATATTAATTGTTGTATTAACTTGGCTGATTGACAATTATGCGCATAAACTATTCTGGAAAATATCAAAGATTGCAACAGTTTCAGGTATTGTAATAAATTGGTTTACCATAATTATTGTACATTTTATTTATAGGTTCAGAAACCAAAATAATCCAAAGAATATCGAGTTTAGGGTGCCGTTGTATCCATATTTAAATATTCTTATTGCAATGTTTCTGATTTTTATTCTAATTGCTCTATTTATTGCAAATGGCTTTCAATTTGCTTTAATTACTATACCCTTATGGTATTTTCTGCTATTAATTTGTTACAATATAGCTAGATCAGGATAACTGAATACAAGTATTGGTTACTGGTTTTACATACTAAACTAAATTTTTTATAGTGCGCAACTTCTGTTAATAACAGAATGATTTTTTTAAATTTTTAAGAAGTAATTGATAATGGATAATATAAAGCACCTAACAAATCAAGAGTATCTAAATCTTTATATTCGCTCACTTGATATTGTAAGTGGTGATAGAGCATTGGCTATTGCTAATTTTGACAATAAATTTTTGTATATTTCTTCCGGCTACCAGAAATTAACCGGTTGTGGAGACGTTATTGGCAAAACTCTCATAGAAAGTAAGCATCCTGGCTATCATTATGCCGAAGAAATCAAAGCGATAGTTAAGAAAGTAGACGAGACAGGCAAAAGTTGCTCTTTTTTTATAATTTACCATGATTGGAATCAAACTAATTGCTGCTTTCAATATCGATTGTCGCTATTACAGCATCCGCATACTCAAGAAAAGATTGGCCGCATTAGCGAAATCCGACCTGTTGAGGTTGGGCAAATTAGCCGTATACTTGGCCTAACCACCATTTTATCGGATAATATTTTCCGACAAAAGTTTATAGGTAGTAATTTGGGTTTAGATATGCCTAACCCGAAAGAGCTAGTTCAGCTAACCACTAGAGAAGAAGAAATTCTATTTTTACTGATATTAGGCAAACCCTATAAAGAAATCTCAGAGATTATTAGTACGGCAAATCAGACTAGTGTTACGCCAGCAACTGTCGCATCTGTAGTCAAGCGCCAATTATTGAAGAAGTTTGATGTGTTTTCGGTAGATGCTTTAGTAAATAAAGCTACAGCGAACCATAGCATAAAGTATATACCGACATCGTTAGTAAAGCACAAAGAGGGTATATTTATCTTGGAATATGGCGAGTAATTATATAACCGATTACTTACGCTGAAGCTTCAGATTAATTATTCTGTAGTATTTGAATAACCTCGGAATGTTCATATTCAAGGGCTAGATCCAATGCGGTTTTGCCATCATTATCTTGATGATTAATATTAGCACCATGCGTAACTAGCTCTTCGGTACAGGCTTTCCTACCTTGTCGCGCAGCATTACACAATGGAGTCCTACCATCAAGGTCTGCATGTTCAATGTTTGAACCAACACTCAATAAAAATTTTACTAAATTTGCATGTCCGTTTAAAGCTGCCATATTCAATGCAGTACGCCCATTGAAATTTGTATGTTCCAAATTGGCACCAGAACTTAATAATAACCTTACAACATTAGATTTGCCATGCTCTGCCGCTAGCATTAATGCAGTTTCCCCATTGTTATCAACATGTTCCAAATTAGCTTTTGCCGTTAGTAACAATCTAATAACATTCGATTTACCTGCAATTGCAGCTAACATAAGAGCAGTTCTACCATCCTTATCAGTTTTTTCAAGGTTAATTCCCGGTTTAGCTAGTAATGTCTTAACTTGCTTTGCGGTTCCTTCCATTACGGTTAATAATAAATTGGAGCCTATATCAGCAATAGTTTTTTCAATTTTAAGCGGTGTAACTGTTTTAGCGGTTTTTAGTAGATTAGCAATGGCATAATGTTTTTTGGCTTCAGCAAGGTTAAGGGCTGAGTTGCCTTCGTCATCTAAGTGTTTAAAATTAGCCCCGGCGGCTAATAATAATTTTACAATTTCGAGATTTCCTTGTATCGCAGCAAACATCAATGCGGTCCTGTCATGCTTATCAGTATGCTCCAAATTAGCTCCCGCTTTAATAAGGCAATCTGCTACTTCATCGCTTCCATACCATGCGGCAAATTGTAGGGCACTCCATCCTGAGCTATCATAATTTTCAAGATTAGCACCGCCTGAAATTAGCAATTTTGCAATATCTAAACGGTTATCGCGCGCGGCATACATCAATGCAGTCCAATATGATTTATTGGTATATTCTAAGTCTACGCCTGCATTTAGTAATGATTCAACTATTTCAGTATGCCCGCTCCACGCAGCCCAGATTAGTGTTCGGCCCCCGGCGCTTTTAGTTGTTTCTAAATTTGCACCAGCATTGACTAAACTATTAACGGCATCATGATTATTGCGTTCTTCTGCAAGATCAAGAGCGGTTTGCCCAATTTTATCCTGATGTTCAATGTTAGCTTCATGCTTGGCAAGCAGGTCAATCATTTTAGCTTGGTTATACCAAGCCGCAATTATAATTGGGGTCCAGCCATGAAGATCAGTATGTTCGATATTCGCGCCTAATTCGAGTAATAATTCTGCTACAGCAATATTGCCATCCCGAGCGCAATAAGTAAGAGCAGTCCAGCCATTCCTATCCGCGTGCTCCAACTTGGCCCCCGATGCCAGCAGTGCTCTAACACATTCTTTTTGGCCTTTCCACGCGGCAAATAACAATGGAGTCCAGCCATACTTATCTTTATGTTCGATATTGGCGCCAGCATTAATTAACGCTTCAACAGTTTCAAGATAACCATCCCGTGCTGCATACATTAAGGGAGTCCAGCCATGCTGGTCTAGCTGTTCACTTTTAGCACCTAATTTAAGTAAGAGTTTAACACTTTCATACTGGTTCTTCCATGCTGCGTAGGTGAGCGCCGACCAACTATATGTGTCTTTATGCTCTAGCTTGGCATTATTTTCGCTAAGAAGTTCGATCATTTCATTTCTGCCATCTCGTGCAGCATATATTAGTGGAGTTCTGCCATGCTTGTCGTTTTGTTCTGGGTTTGCTCCATTAGCTAATAAAAGTTTTACCATTTCCGGGTGATTATTTGCGATTGCAAAGTTTAATGCGCTCCAGCCATAGTTATCAGAATTATCTATTTTGCTCGTAAACTGGATAAGTAGCTCAGCTATTTCTAATTTACCATCACGAGCGGCATACATTAATGGGGTTCTTCCTAATTTATCCAAAAGTTCAAGATTAGCTCCAGCTTGTAGCAATAATTCTGTAACCGCAACTTTATTACACCAGGTTGCAAAAAAAATAGCACTCCAACCATAACTATCTATAAATTCTAAACTTGAGCCAGCATTGATTAGTAACTTTACCATCTCACTATCTGCGCTCATCACTGCATAATTTAGAGCGCTCCAACCCTCACTACTAACACGATTTACGTTGCCACCATTACTGATAATTTTTCTAACTAGCAATAGATCATTTGCTTCGATTGCTTTAAATAAAGTAGTTGTTAATTCGGTTTGGTCGCTTGGTATTAATGAACTATCTTCTAAACTTTTTGCTATACGTTCAATAATTGCTTGATGTCCCATTTCATGGGCTAGTTGTAGCGGTGTTTTGCCTTGGAAGTTTGCTTTTTGTAAATTTGCGCCGGCTTGGATTAATAGCTCTACTGCGGCAATGTGTCCGGCAATAATTGCCTGAATTAGTGGCGTGATCCCATGGCTATTTGTTCTGTTAACATCTATACCATCTTTAATAAGGTCAGCTAATTTCAATAAATTATTAGTGTTTGCTGCTTCAATTAACTGATCAATTCTTTGCATGTTGTTTCCTGATATATGTTGGCTGTGCTGAAAATAATAAAATCTTGCGAATAATCGTCCGTAATTATAATCTAGAATTAATTATAACATTCAGGATTATTGTGGTATTTTTATTAATTTCTAGCTAGAATCTCAAAAAGCTAAATTAAGCTGAATGATTATTTAACTTCAGTGTTTTTTTATCTGATTTTCCGATAAATATTTATATATTATATTAAGTTATAAATATACCAATATAATTAATAATCACTTGCTTGTTATAAATAATATTATTTATCAATTTATTAACTTATTAAGAACTTAATACCGGGCACTTTTGTATTTGATAATACATGCAACAGTTAATTTTAATAGATTTATTATGAGGGAGGCTTAATTTATTACGAATTATGGAGAATATTAGGCTTTGTTTATGATATTGGCGTCATTTGTTGAACTCTTTGAGACTCGCAAGTTTTCAACAAATAGCCAATTAATTCAATTGAATATGTACGAAAATATCTAAATTATTTTATTCACAGTAGGAATTTTAAAAATGATTAATAATACGAGCAGAATTATAAGTATTAGCCAATTTCAACCTGATAAATGTAAGCATATACTACTAGATTCAACTAGCGTTGAGCCAAAAGCTCCTAATGAAGATTCTACCCCAAGCTACGTCGCAATAGTAAAACATCAACAACGCGCGGCAAATAAAAAGCCACGAGAATGGATAGTCAAACCTGAATTAAGCAGCCCTGGTCGAGGGTTTAAATTAGAAGGTGACTCAGGGTCAGATTCCAATTGGCAAGGGCCCGTAAAAGAATGGGCTGCTGCAAGTTTATATACTATTTTAGGTAATGGCAACTATCATGTTGCTAAAGTAAAGATTGCAACTTTACCTTTAACCAACCACCTGAATAAAACTCATCCCATTGTTGCAAACTATCTTGCTAGCAATAAGATCATGCCAAATAATGATCTTACCAGATATTTCTGTTTAAGCCTAATGTCCAAGAACTTTAGGGAATACAGGGATATAAATAGTGCATATGTGAAGCAGGGCTCAGAAAGATTGAAATTTACGGCTTATTTAAAGCGCTGTAAAACTATACCAGAGAAAATAATAGTATATGGTGAAGAAATACCTTTGCTCGGCTTAGCAGAACTACTTGCAGCGGGGAAACTATTGCAAGATACAAATATTATTGATAATAATGGAAAAATTGGTTATGTAGTTGAAAAGAAGGATAATATAAAACAAGCTAGAATAGTTATAGGAAATATTGGATCTGCGTTTCAAACAAGAAGTGGGAATATGCTATTAAGGTCGGAGGCAATTAAAGATCTTATAAACCAGTCTGATGATAGCAGCTTAAAAATTCTTTTGCCAAAATCAAATAACTCAAAAGATATTCAAACTAAATTTTTACAAAATGAGTTAGATATCCAATTTAATAGTGATGGAGATTTTATTGAATGGAAGAACATGACTGAGTCTCAAAAGCAGGCATTCTTGCATACAATTAACGAAGGTGGAAAATTTTTGAAACAAGAGGCAGTAGTTGATAAGCTCTTTTGGCAACAAGGCTTATTGATTGCTAAGTTTGGACCGATTATAAATAAAAGAGATGAGATTGAATTAGTAAAAATGTTATCAGCAAGTGGCAGTGTACTTTTGGATATATATGACAAGGAATTTATTAAATATAACATAACCGATATTAAATCAGCAATTGTAAATTTAAGCCGTGGAGCCAAGATTCAAGGAAAAGTGGAGAGAAAGATAATCTATCCGGATGGCAGTCAATATGAAGGCGAATTTAAAGATGAGTGCCGACACGGTAAAGGGGTCTATACCTATAAAGATGGAAGTATATACATAGGAGAATGGGCAAATGATAAAAAAAATGGACAAGGTAAGTTTATATGGTCATCTATAAACACCTATGAAGGCAAGTTTAAAGATGGGAAAATTAGTGGAGAAGGTAGATTTACTTGGGCTTCAGGAAGTACGTATGAAGGCAAATTTAAAGATGGTTATAAAAATGGCAAAGGTACTTATATCTATGCAGATGGATGTATATATGAAGGAGAATGGTTAAACGACACGCCCCAGGGACAAGGAAAATTAACTTGGCCATCTGGTAGCTGGTATATAGGTGAATTCAAAGACGGTAAAATGAATGGCGAGGGAACTTATTACAACTACAAAGATGGTGAAAAATATATTGGTCAATTTGAAGATAATCTGAGGCATGGTCAAGGTTTACTTATTTTTTCAAAAGATGATAAATATTATGGGGAATTCAAGAATGATAGAATTCATGGTAAAGGAACCTACAATGGGTTTAACATTCAATACGAAGGCGAGTGGGCAAATAATCAAATGGAAGGGTACGGTAAATATAGTTCCACGAATGAATCTTATAGTGGCTATTTTAGCGCGGGTAGCTATCATGGAAAGGGAAAAATGAACTATTTAGATGGTAGTATTTATGAGGGAGAATGGGCAAATGGAGTTAGAAATGGCCAAGGAATACTTAGATTAGCCAATGGTGATAAATATGAAGGTGAATTTAAAGATGATAAGTTTCATGGTAATGGAACTCTCACTCTTGTGAAAGGGAATAAATATGTGGGTATGTGGGCAAATGGAGCTAAAAATGGTCGAGGTGTGCTTACTTTAGCAAAAGACGAAAAATATGAAGGAGAATATGATGGAGAGTTTAAGGATGATATGTACCATGGGCAGGGAACGCTTTCGTTAGTAAATGGAATTAAATATGTAGGTATGTGGGTAAATGGAGCTAAAAATGGTCGAGGTGTGCTTACTTTAGCAAAAGACGAAAAATATGAAGGAGAATATGATGGAGAGTTTAAGGATGATATGTACCATGGGCAGGGAACGCTTTCGTTAGTAAATGGAATTAAATATGTAGGTATGTGGGTAAATGGAGCTAAAGATCGAGGAATACTTACTTTGGCCAATGGCGACAAATATGAAGGTGAATTTAAAGATGATAAGTTTCATGGGGAGGGTACATTTATTCATTTCTGCGGCAATATCTATATAGGCCAGTGGAGATATGGAAAAAAAAATGGAAAAGGCATGTTTACTTTAGCCACTGGTGACAAATATGAAGGTGAATTTCTCGATGATAATTATAATGGCCAAGGAATATTAACATTAGCCATTGGTGACAAATATGAAGGTGAATTTAGAAATAATAATATTTGTGAAAATGGATATTATACTTACAAAGATGGAAGTATTTATAAAGGCCAATGGTTAAATAAACTTAAACATGGCCAAGGTACGCTTACCTTAGCCAATGGCAACAAATATGAAGGAGAGTTTAAAGATGATAAGTTTCATGGGCAGGGAACATATACTTATTCAACTGGGAAAATAGAAAAAGGTAACTTTGAATGTGGCAGATTTGTAGTAAAGCTTGTAAAGTTACCCAATAAAAGGAAATAATTAATGCTAGGAATTTTTTACAATTTTTAAATTTAGCCGTTAAATATTACCTGAAATTATTCATCCTAGATTGGGCCAAAGCTTTATTCTGTTTTTTTATGGCATGATCAATTATATCATATGATAGCCATTTGTCAGAAATAATCAAATCTAGGAATTATTTAGTTCAGAGAGAAAAGAAGCAAAGAGTTTTTTAAATTGGATAATATCTGGTGTTTCAGTTTGATTATTCATATCATTTATGATAAATGACAGGATATAAGTATCACCATTATCTGTTGTAAAGTAACCTGAATAGGCTTTTACATCGCTAAGAGTACCAGTTTTAACATAGAGCATCTGATTATATTGTTTAAAGTCATTCCTCAAGGTACCTGGCTCAGCTGGGGTAGGTAAACTATTTCTAAAAAAACTGTAATAAGGGCTTTGATATACTTTATATAATAATTCAGTCATATGGCTTGCTGATAGTTTCTCGGTTCGAGAAAGACCTGATCCATTTTCTGGAGTTAATTCATTAAAGCTAAAATCCTTTGCGAGTGTAGCTAGGTATAACTTTTTACTATCTTGGTTAGTATCAATATTTTCTGTCTTATAAGCACCTAATGATAAATATAACGTCTTGGCAGTAGTGTTATTGCTAAATTTATTCATCTGTACCATAATCGGCAAAATCGACTCAGAATTATGGGAGTAAACAAGCTGGCTATCATCAGGTGCCGTTCCAGATTCGATGCTGCCATTTAAAATGATATGCTCTTTTCTTAGAATTTGCTTAACGACATCTTTATCAAACTCATAATTTGAAAATAGGTTTATCCCAACTGGTCTATTATTACAGCTAGGCGGGATTTGGCCTTGAAGTTCAAGTGTTTTAGCTTGTGTCTTAATTATAGTAACATAATCATTGGTATCATCACACAGAGCTTTGGATTTAAGAACTGTAAGCTTATTTTTTAATAGATATTGTTTAATTTTTGATTTAGATAATGTGATTTTACCATTCCTGATCTTCAGATTTACTAATGAAAGATTGGTATCAATTAACAAGCCATTAGGATCTACAGAATATTCAGCAAATGGTTCGGGTTTGGTTTCACTGGTTGTTACCATGGTATTAAAAATGCTTGAATCAAGTATTATATTACCATTAATTTTGTGAATATTGATAGCGTCTAGGTGTTTAAATATTTCGGCTACATCGTTATGGGTTAAACTTGGGTCGCCGCCACCTATTAGATAAATATTGCCATTTAAGGTATTATCTTGAATTTCGCCCTGATACGACAGCTTAGTCGGCCAATAAAACTTATTTCCAAGCTGATTTAAAGCCACATAGCTGGTTACTATTTTCATATTAGAAGCAAGCAGCATCGGCTTAGTTGCATTATAAGCAAAAATTTGATCGCCAGTATCTGCCTTAGTAATTGAAATTGCGACTTTATCTTCTAGTTTATTTGGAATCTTAGGAAATTCGTAAGCAAATGCATAAGATATACTAAATAACAGCAATAAAGAATTAAAGCCGAATTTATTTACCCTTGGCACGATCTAACCTTTTTTGATTGGGGGTTTTATTTAGTGGTCGATATATCTCAATTCTATCGCCGTCTTTTAATAGGTGTTTTGCTGGTTCAAAAATGCGTTTACCAAATATACCCACCGGCATCGCTAACAAATCATATTCTTTAAACGCCTCATTAATACCGGATAAGCTTATTGCTTCACTGATTGTTGTTTGCGGCGAAATTTCAATTTCGATGATTTGCTGCTTGGCTTTGGTGGCAAAAGCCACCTCTACTTTAATGGTATTAGCTTTCATATATCTTTATTTACGGTAAATTTCATGGGCTTTTTTTACAAAGCTATCGACTATATTCTTAATTACAAACTCAAATACAGCACCAATTACTTTTTCGATGATGATGTTGTTAAATTTGTAATCTAATTTAAATTCTACCTTGCAGCCAGTTTCGCCCAATGCGGTAAAAATCCAATGGCCTTTAAAATGCTTAAAGGGACCATCGACTAAGTCCATATCAATTCGCTGATTTGGGATATTAACATTTTCGGTAGTGAAATGGGCCTTAACTTTTAGGTAAGAAATATCGACGCGAGCAACAACAACACTTCCATCAGACTTTATAATTTGCGAACTAGGGCACCAAGGGAGGTAATCTTTATAGTTGGCAATATCACTTACAAGTGCGTACATTTGTGCCGGAGTGTACGGAGTAATTACCGATTTTGAAATTGTAATCATATTTTCTGGCAGGCCACTAAATAATTAATATCTGTATTATTTCCCAATCCAAAGTTTTGCGTAATCGGGTTATAATCGATTCCATTAAGCGCGATTAACTCAAAACAGTTTTGGCGAAGCAATTGCCTTAATTCTGATGGCTTTATAAATTTTTGAAAGTCATGAGTCCCTTTGGGCACCAATTGAAGTACGTACTCAGCCGCAATTACACCCAGCGCATAGCTTTTATAATTACGGTTCAAGGTAGAGAAAAATGCTCGACCTCCTGGCTTTAATAATTTAGCGCACTCTTTAATTATATAGTTTGGATCCGGTACATGTTCAAGCATTTCCAAGCATGTTACTACATCATATTTTTCAGTTTCAAGCTTGGCTTTTTCGGCAATTTCGATACATTCATAGTTTACATTTAAGCCGGATTCATAAAGATGCAATTTAGCTATTTCTATAGATTGGGGCGCTAAGTCAATAGCAGTTACTAAGGCACCATTTTGGGCTAAACTTTCAGATAATATGCCACCACCGCAGCCAACATCAATTACTTGCTTGCCTGCTAAGTCAATGTGTTTTTTGATGAACTCTACTCGGGCAGGATTAATCTGGTGCAGGGTTTTGAATTCACCTTCCTGGTTCCACCATTCATGGGCTAGGTTATTAAATTTATCGATCTCTGCCTGTGAATACATAATTACATATCCTGACTGTTATTGGTTGCTGATAGTTTACGGTTAATTAGATTAAGAAATTCATCACCAAAGCGATTCATCTTATTGTATAAGTAATTTACATCCGCGGAAAACTTATTATAAGCCATATATGCAGGAATGGCAACAAATAGACCAATAGCAGTAGCAATAAGTGCTTCAGCAATACCAGGGGCAACTGAAGCTAAGGTTGCTTGACCGGTATTACTAAGCCCGATGAATGCGTGCATGATTCCCCAAACGGTACCTAAAAGTCCAATATAAGGGCTAACTGAACCAAATGTTGCAAGAGTAGATAAATGTTTTTCATAACTATTTAATTCTTCATCAATTGTGGCTGTTAGCGCACGTTCAATATTAGTGGTAATAGCTTCCTTATTACTAACTCCGCTTTTACTCATCCGATTATATTCAGATAATCCAGAATAGAACATTTGGCAAGCTGCTTGGCGGCTATTATTAATGCTGATTGAGTTGTATAGGTTAGTAATGCTTGCACTATTTTGATATTGAGCTATAAATTTATTAGTTTCAGATTTAGCTTTATTTAAAGCAAGCCATTTGGTAAATATTATTCCCCAAGACGAAATGGAAAAGATTGCAAGTAAAGCCATTACAGCCTGTACTGGCGCTGATGCATTAGTGATTAGGGATATAATTGATATATGTTCCATACTTCCTCACGAAATTATTTGATATGTTACTAAGCTGTAATTATATCATTAAACTGGAAATTAGTACTAACCTGAGGCTAGACTTTTTACTTTCTAGATAACGATCTAAATAAATCCGGAAATTTCATATAACCTCGAATAGGCTTAAATATAGCCGATAGCTTTTTATTATACAATTATTTATAACAGTTAGGAAAAGGACCTCAATACCGGACACTTTTATCGCTACAGATTAGTAAACTGTTTAAATCCAAATTGAGCGTAGTATTAGATACAAGAGTGCCCGGTATTGAGTTAAGGATTAATTGAAATGGAATTTACAGTGCCAAAATATTATATTATTGATGAAAATGGTAATGAGCAACAAGTAGAAATAGCTAAAATGCGCATAGAATTTCAAGATGGTAATAATGTTACTATTAAAGTAGGAGTATGTAATCCAGAGCGTTCGCAACAAATTGTTATGTTTGGGCATCGAGGTAAAGAAGAAGAGCAGATAGATGATAAATATGGTGTTTTATTAAATATCAGTCCCGCATCAGGAAATGTGATATTTGTTAAACCTGTTACATTTGAGAGAATTGGCAACACTCTAGAATGATAAACAGGTTCTCGTAACACTTACCCAATTATTTTGGGTTCAAGCAAGGATTATTTTTAGCAAACTCATCAACTAATAGGTGAGCGGTTGAGGCAATAACAGCATCCTTTGGTTTAGCATCCTGCATATTCTGGGTGTAATATATTACCATAATTATTGGTGAACAATTAGGCGGCCAAATAATCCCAATATCATTGGTTGTTCCATAATCACCCGTTCCCGTTTTATCGCCAACAATCCATTTTTTTGGGGTTCCTGCCCTAATCCTAAAGTCACCGGTAGTGTTACTTTTTAGCCACGCAGTTAAGAGATTGCGTTGTTTTGCTGCCAGGATATTACCAAGCGCCAATTGTTGTAAACTATTTCCCATTGCTTTTGGCGTAGTGGTATCTCGTAAATCACCAGGAATAGCAGTATTTAATTCTGGTTCTAGTCGATCCAGTCTAAAATAATCATCAGTTATGTTTCTGGCAAATGAAGTAATTACTTTTGTTCCACCCATTTGCTTAATTAGCAAATTCATTGCGGTATTATCAGTATGTTCAAGAGCGGCTTGGCTTAATTCTGAAATACTCATACCTTCATTAACATGTTGTTTGGTAATAGGAGAGTAACCACTTCGATCAACTTCTTTTTGTGAATATTTTATATTTTTTTGTAGTAGCCCTGGAGTTTTTTCATCGCTCTTTAATATTGCGCCAACTACCATAACCTTACTGGTACTACAAAATGGGAAGCGTTCATCGCCCCTATATTGAATGATATTGTTATTGCTGGTATCTTTTGCATAGATGCCTATTTTGCCGCCAACTGCTGATTCAAGTTGAGCTATTTTAATATTAATAGGTTCATTGGCTTGGTTAGCTAGTGTAGCGGCAGAACTATTTTGGGCATAAATACCAAATGCTAATAGGACTAAGGTCGAGTAGCTTGAAAGTGCTGCTTTCATTATTGTTCTTTCTTAGAGTAATCAATCTGATAAAACATATTTCTTATAATTTGATTTATTAGGAGAGATGCTTAAATTTTTACTTAATATTACGAATATTAGACTTTGTAATTCGTATAAAATTAAGCATCACTCCCAATAAATCTTGTAAAAATTAGTTAATGCTCATAGTAGCAGATAAAAAGTGTCCGATATTAAGGTGCGTACCATCAATGATATAACTTATTTTATCATAGTAAAAAATTAAAACGGTTAAGGGTTTTCGAAAATAAAAACTTGTTACCTACTTGTTTCGCCATGAATAGCATCTCAAAAATACTATTAATATACATTATTAAAGCGTATAATAATCATCTTAAGATGGCCAAAAATATCATTAATGCCTAAATTAATTTGATTTTAATAATTAAAATGAAAATACGACAAGAATATGAAAAAAATATTTTGTATCGGTGAATTATTAATTGATTTTGTAGGTCAAACCAGCCAAGGGATCATTAAAAGCCAGCAATTTTCCAAGCACCCTGGGGGCGCGCCGGCGAATACCGCTGCGGCAATTGCCAAACTTGGTGGAAGTCCCTATTTTATGGGCCAAGTTGGCAATGACAGCTTTGGGAAATATTTGCTTAGCTGTTTAAAAGAGCTTGGGATTGACACCAGTTTTTGCAAAATTGGTGGTAAAACTACATTAGCTTTTGTTGCAATTGATAATTTAGGTGAGCGTGATTTTGAATTTTATCGCGGCAATGATGGCGACTACCAAATTAATGATTTAAAGTTAGATATTATTGACGAAAATTCAATTGTTCATTTTGGTTCGGCAACTGCCTTAATCGGTGGTCCATTGCACGCTAGTTATTTTCAGCTACTGGAGTATGCTGATACTCAAAAATCATATATTAGTTTTGACCCAAATTATCGGGAAAACCTAATTAGCCCAGATAAACTTCCGGACTATCTCCATGACTGTAAAACCTTTATTTCCTATGCCAACTTAGTTAAAGTTAGTGAAATTGAAGCACAACTTATAAGCGGTGAAGATGACCTTACTAAAGCAGCTTCATATCTATTATATCTTGGTGCCGATACTGTAGTAATTACACTTGGCGCCAAAGGATCATTAATCTGTACCCCAGAAGGGCAAAAAATCGTCCCAAGCAAACAAATCCAGCAAGTTGACAGCACTGGGGCTGGTGATGCTTTTATGGGAGCACTATTATTAAAACTTGCGCAGCATCCTGAACCTAATTGGGATTCCTTTTTAGCTTTTGCTAATTTGGTTGGCGCTTTTACCTGCACTAACTATGGTGCTATCAAATCAATGCCTACGATGCGGCAATTCCTTGAATTTATCAGTTAAAAATACAGCTATTGTAGCTTAGATGGAGTAAGTAACTTATATGACGTTAAATAAGACCAAATATGTAATGTTGGCAGTTGCTATATTAAAAGTATCCGTCAGCCTTGCAGCAAGTGAGTGTCATTTTTTTGACGATAATCCAGTAGGCCTATATCCTGGTTTAACGGTAGCGACTCCTGAAGCCGTTGGTGTTGATTCTGCCAGGCTCGCTTTGGTTGATAAGCAAATTAATGATGATGTCATAAAAGGTTTCCCAGGTGCAGCCTTAATCATAATAAAAGACAATAAGGTAATTAAGCAAACGGTTTATGGTTATAAACTAAAATATAGTATTAAAACCGGCAAATCCTTAAAGAAGCCCAAACCTGTTAGCTGTGATACTTTATTTGACCTAGCTTCAAATACTAAAATGTATGCAACTAATTATGCCTTAATGCATCTGGTTTATACTGGCAAGCTTGACATTAATAAGCCTGTAAATTTTTATATCCCCGAATATAGCGGTTGCGATAGCAATAACCAATGCCGTGAAAAAAGGACAGTACGCGATTTACTTACACACACAGCCGGCTATATGCCTGATCCACAGCTTTTTAACCCAGAAATTAATAAACTCTATGGGCCGGGCTTATATTCACAAAATAGGAATCAAACTGAATCTATATTATTAAGCCGGCTACCGTTTCAATCAGCCATTGGCGGTAAACCTAATTATAGTGATGTAGATTATATGCTGCTTGGGATTTTAGTTGAGCGTATAACTAATCAGCGCCTTGATGAGTATGTCAAAGAGAATATTTATCGCCCGTTAATGTTACACAATACCATATTTAACCCGCTTAAAAATGGTTTTAGCAAAGATAGCTGCGCTGCCACCGAAGTAATGGGTAATACCAGGGGCTTAAGCGTTAAGTTTCC
The DNA here is from genome assembly GCA_964386295.1 of uncultured Neisseria sp. GTDB lineage: Bacteria > Pseudomonadota > Gammaproteobacteria > Burkholderiales > UBA11063 > Aquella. Next base: position 5,287 of record CAYLRR010000009.1, on the reverse strand, counting down.
AAATATCAGAACATTACCAATTGAATGCCAGGTTCATGATGAGAAAGCATATTATTCAATGGCCGGTATTTCTGGCCATGCTGGGTTATTCTCTGACATAGGCGATATGGCGGCCCTGCTAGAGGTTGCACTAAATAATGGTAGTTATGGAACAGTAAAATTATGGGACAAGCAAGTTGAAACTATGTTTACTTCACCTCAACCTCTTGATAATACTTTTGGATTAGGATGGCGGCTTGCAGGGCCAGATCATAACTACGCCCCATTTGGTAACTATGCCAGCAATAGGGCATTTGGCCATACCGGTTGGACTGGCACTATTACCTTAATTGACCCTAAATATAATTTAGCTATTGTCCTCCTGACTAATAAAAAACATAGTAAGTATACTAACGGCAAATTTGCCGGGGATAGCTTTGCAACAGGGCAGTATCATCAAATAATTGACTTGATATATAAATCATTAATCCCAGAAAATAACTAACAATTATTAGGCACAATAGCCAATAATATCGATTTATTATGAAAGTATCTTGTATGGTATTTAATCCGGATAAAATTGCGGCACATATTTATGATGAATTAGCAAATATTTCTATACTGTCAGTAACCACGTGTATGACGCGGCTTAGAGTTACCGTTGCTGGGATGAGTAAGGTTGATAGCGAAAAATTGAAGTCAATAGACGGTGTTCTTGGTGTAGTAATTACTGAAGAACAGCTCCAAATTATAATTGGCCCTGGCAAAGTTAACCAGGTATATGATTCTTTTCAAAAGTTAATTGATGCCAAACAAGGAGATTCGCCAAACCTAGAACCGGAACCAAATAAACCATCACTTAGCCTTAAAGATAAGCTTGCAGAGAAAAACTCTACTCCATTTAAATTGTTTTTAAAGAAAATAGCAAACATATTTATTCCCTTAATTCCAGCTTTTATTGGTTGTGGCCTAGTTTTAGGGGTGTTAAACATAATAACCAAAACAACCAACCCAAACTATTTTGCAGGAATTCCATTTGATAAAACAACTATTGGCGCTATTTTGAAATTAATTGGCACTAGCATTACCTTTGGTCTTGCCTTGTTTGTTGGGGTTAATAGTGCAAAAGAATTTGGTGGAACTCCCATTTTAGGCGGGGTGCTTGCAGCAATATTAACCATGCCTGAACTTGCCAATATAACTGTCTTTGGCGAGCATGCAACACCTGGGCGTGGCGGCATTATCGCAGTGCTGTTCGTGGCTATTTTCGCAGCTTTTCTTGAAAAGAAATTGCGTAAAATTATCCCAGTTACTTTTGATTTATTCTTAACGCCAACTTTGGTACTCTTAATTTCCGGCTTTCTTGCGATTTTTATTTTGCAGCCAATTGGAGGGATAGTTTCGGATGCTATTACTAATGGGGCCAAAATAGCATTGGATCATGGCGGGGCACTAGTTGGTTTTATTCTAAGCGCGTTATTTTTGCCATTAGTCATGACGGGGCTTCATCAGGGGTTGACCCCAATACATGCCGAACTAATTAAAACCACTGGGTCAACTGTTTTACTACCGATATTGGCAATGGCCGGCGCAGGTCAGGTTGGGGCAGCTTTGGCAGTCTGGCTTAAAACTAAAAATAATAAGCTAAGGCATATAATCAAATCGAGTATTCTTGTCGGTTTCATGGGGGTGGGAGAGCCATTAATCTATGGTGTGACATTACCATTATTTAAGCCGTTTATTGCCGCTTGTATTGGTGGAGGCCTGGGTGGGGCATTTGTTGGTTATTTTAAACTAGGGGCTACAGGAATAGGTATTTCTGGATTGCCGCTAACTTTATTAATTCATAATGGCATGTTATTATATTTAGCAGGAATTTTTATTTCTTATTTATTCGGTTTTATTGCTACTTTAATCATTGGCTTTGATGATAGCGTTATCGAATAGGAGGAACTAATAAAAAATGAATAAAGGTATTTCTGTTTATGCTGGGCTAGATTATCCATTAGAAGATAACTTAAACTATATAGCACAAGCGGCTAGCGCAGGCTTTAAACGGATTTTTACTTCATTACATATCCCAGAAACCAATTTTCAAATTGCAGTGCGTGAATTTCGGCAATTATTAGAGTGTGCCAATCTGTATAATATGAGTGTTGTTGCCGATATCTCTCCTAATGCCTTTCAATATCTTGGTATTTCAGCTGACAATTTAAAAGCGTTAGCTCAGCTTGGAATAAGGCAAATCCGCCTTGATTATGGTTTTAAACCAGAAATAATCGCCAAATATACCAATAATCAATATGGTATTAAAATCGAGCTAAATGCCAGTACGTTATCCCACTCATTTCTAAATGAAATCATTGCGAATGGCGCAAATATCAAAAACCTATCTGCTTCGCATAACTTTTATCCCCGCCAAAATACCGGACTTAGTATCACGTCAATGCTCAATAAGAATAATATTCTTAAAAGTTTTGGTATTGAAAGTGCTGCATTTGTCAGCTTACCATCAGGTTCTCGTCGCGGCCCCCTTTTTGAAGGCCTACCGTCATTAGAGTGTGGCCGCCATATTTCCCCGCATGTGATGATACAATTACTATATCTTATTGGCACAGATCAAGTATATATTGGTGATGCGATTGCTAGTTTAGGCGTACTCAATAGCTTGGGGAAACTAGATAAAAACGTAGTTGAATTAGCAATTGACTCAAGTTATTTCAACATTAAGCCATATGATAGTTTGCTTTTGCAAGTACATACTAACCGGCCCGATAGTGCTGAAGATGTAATTCGCAGTCAAGAAAGCCGATTGGTTTTAGCTGAAAATACCTATGTTAATAACCATATCGAACCACAAAATACAGTTAGGCGTAACCGTGGCAGCGTAACTTTAGATAATATCGGCTATCTTCGCTATATGGGTGAATTACAAGTTTGTAGAAAAGAACTACCTGCTGATTCACGAATAAATGTTATTGGCCAAATCAGAGCTGATTGGCTAATTCTGCTTGATTATATAGGAGATAGCCAAAAGTTTAAATTTGTTGCTGATATTTAGACATTGTTTCAGATCCTCTTCATATTTATTGCGGCATACAGCTTTATTGCATAATGTTTTCCCTTAAACTTACGCTATATTTTATCTCCTAAAAGTAGGGTTAGCTATTTGCAGTTTCTCTTTGTTATACTGAACAACTCATACATTTCATATAACATTTTAGTTTAAACAAGGAGAATGATAATGAAATTTAAAACTACTTTGCTAACTGTTCTTCCTCTAGCAAGCGTAATGTCATTTGCTTCTGTAAATGGTGCATATACCACTGTTGGTCCGCTTCAAGGGAATGCTGTAGTCGGAAAAGAAGCTAGCTTTGCTGTTAGTTATAAATGGTTGACTGATAAGGACAGAACTGGGAAAATAATTTATAATGTAATTGGCACAGATTGCCATGGATCAGTAGATATCGATAAACATAGTGGAATGTTACCCGTGTCAGGTGAGGTAGGGATTCAGTGTAAGTTTGATAAGAGCGCTGTTTTTCAAACAGATACAGTGTTGCAGCTATATGAAGGCGATGTTGAAAAAGAGGTCTCTGAACATCAAGCAGGAAATATTACTGTAACGGCTGAATAAATTGATGTTAAAAGCCCTACCAGGAATTGTTGGTAGGGCTTTTTTATGTATGTTAGTCTTAACAAGTAAGACTTGCTAATAATGTTATTACTTCCGCCTGTGATTTGATATTATATTTTGCTACTGATGCTCCATCTCCTACTTTAATCGAAATTGCATTTTCAGGCATTACCTTAAACATATCTTCATCTGTAGTATCATCGCCTAGTACCAAAATAAAATCATAGTCATTTAAGTTGGTAACCTCCGCTATTATTCCCTTATTTATCATAATCGGCTTTACTTCAATTACTTTATTACCAGGTAAGACCTGCAAAGCTTCATTAGCAGTGAAAGTAATCAAGGTATCATAAAGTTCTTTGGCCAAGCGTTCGGCTTTTTCGACGTTTGCATTCCGGTAATGCCATACTAAGGCGTAGTCTTTAACTTCTATAAAAGAACCAGGAAGCCGGTCAGTATAAGCTTCTAGGATAGGGTAGACATGGCTCAAATCATTTTTTTGTGATTGGCTAGGCTTCCAGATTTCATCTTGCTTTATTAATGCGCCATGTTCAGCCAAAATTGTTAAGTTTAACCCGCCTAGCCAGTCGCCTAAGGTTGCTTTATCCCGACCGCTTACTATAAATACATTGTTTGCACTATCGCTGACTAGTTTATTAAGGGTAGAGTATAACGAGCTGTCTGGGGCTGCATCACGCGGATGTTTAAAAAAAGGAACTAAGGTTCCATCGTAGTCAAATATCAGCGCACGCGTTTTAGAATTATTATATTTTATGATAATCTGCTTTAACTGTTCGACATTAATGAATCTTGAAACATATTTTTTTTGTGACTCATGAGCTTTGACCAGATCATTGATGAAATCAGTGCCCCAGCGTACTACATTGTAGCGCTTAACCCGCTGCTGCATGTTTTTTAGCCGCGAGAGCTGTTCTTCTTCATTCATGTTTAGAGCTCGGGAAATTGCGTGTGCTACTTCATCAATGCAATGCGGATTAACGATAATTGCATCCATAAGCTCTTTAGAGGCCCCAGCTGCTTCGCTTAAAATCAAAACACCGGGTTTATTCATTTTAGCCGCAACAAATTCTTTTGCGACTAAGTTCATCCCATCGGCTAGAGGCGTAACAAGCCCTATATCGCTGATTGAATAAAGACCTAGCAAGTTGTTTAGTGAATATGATTTGTATTGGTATAGGATGGGAGTCCAATCAACATTGCCAAACTTGCCGTTGATGTGCCCAACCAATTCTTCTATTTGGCGGCGCATTGCTTGATAGTGAGGAATATCTTCACGTGATGGAGCAACAATTAGAACCAAAATTACTTTTTTGTGCCATTGAGGATTGGTTGACAAGAATTTTTCGAAAGCTGATAACCGATTATTTATGCCCTTGGCATAATCGAGCCGATCAATCGAAAAAATAATTTTATAATTGCCAATAAGTGAAGATAAACCGGCCAAAAGTTCAGTTTTTCGGGTGTTGGCTAATTGTTTTTGTATCCAGTCATAGTCAATGCCCATTGGATATACTTCAATTTTTGATTGATGGGTGTTACTAGTAATTCTTTCTGCGTCATAATCACAGCCAAGCATACGCGTTACGCATTTTATGAACGCCAGTTCGATGCATTTTAATAAAGTAAATCAATCTGGCGCAGTAGCTTCTC
>CAYLRR010000008.1:0-155139 GCA_964386295.1 uncultured Neisseria sp. | reverse complement strand
GGGGCTAACAGCGGACTTACACCGCCTAGATGTGCGCCATGTCTGGCGCACATTTAATAAAAAAGCTACGAAATTTCGTAGCTTTTTTATTTACCAGTATATTTTTACAAAAAGTTACCGAAAACTCGGGCAGGGATAATTTTAATTCCAGCCATACCTAATATCTTAAATTTACCAGAATATTACAACATTGTAATTTTATTCTTAAATTAAACTAACCTTACAAAATATCTTATTCTTATTCATTCTCAATAAACAACAAAAGTTGGGATAATTTCTCTACTCTTAGATTATCAATACTTAATACCGGACGCTTTAATAGATATTATTGTAAAAGTACATGTCTTTTATATTCGATTTACTATTGCTGTTGCACGTAGTATCAGATGCAAAAGTGTCCTGTATTTAGTTATCATGGCCATAATGGCTATTTCCCCCTAAACCAAGTATATCGGGCAGGACGAAAGCAATATGTCAAGAATAACTTCCCCGCAAAGAGTAGTATTATATCCGCAAAAAGAAATTAGAAATTCTGAAACTGATAAAAACCAGCTGTTCCTTGCTTGTGTATCACAAACCCTAACAATATTAAAAAGCAGCGGACAAACTCCCTCTACTTCTGATAATAAAACGATAAAAGAAATTTTATCAATAATACTTGGTTTAGATAATAATGTTATTGTCACAGATGAGCCATTAATAAAAAAATTTAAAGCAAACGCTTTAGAGTTATTAAGGAATGAGTCGATATTCATATGTGCGCATAAAACGATAACGCGAGGTAGTGCTTTACTACTTCTAAAAGTTTATCTAACTTGTAATAACCTTGATAAAAATACGCTCGACAAGCAGTTAATCAATAATTTCTGGAAATGGATAAATAATATATTCCCACCTGATGAAATAGATTTCTTAGATGCCAAGCAGGATATAAATAAATATCTTACACTTTGGTTAGATAATAAAGCAGAAGGCTATTTTATACAAGATACCCCTGAAGTAATGTATGCGAATTCCTCTCTCAAGATGTTTATTGAATTATTTACGACAGATAGGTTTGCAGAATTACCGAATTTAGATAAACTTGCCTGCCAGCAATTATCTGACAATGAGCGGCTAGAGCTAATTGACAAAATTTATGAAATCTATAATTCACAAGATGGAAAAAAATTATTTAGTTCGGCTGCTAAACGCCAAATATTATTAAAGACACTAAAATCATTATTTGTAGCCAATGCCCCGCTATCAGCCACAGCCGATGCCAATACGAATATGGCTAATCAGAAGCAGGAAGCCTTTAGGGCATTATCAACTCAGCAACAGCAAAAGATAGTTTCAATGTTAACCTCGGAATACCGTAAAAATGATAATTTTGCCAATAATTTAAGTGAAATTAATCTTATTTACCAAATATTTGCTCAGATTACAGATAAAAAAGCCCAAATAGATATTCTCTGGCAGGCAAGAAATGGCAATTTTTTTATGAAGTACACTGGTAGAAAAGCACAAAAAGTTCAAGTACAGCTAAATCAGCAACACCTGGTGTTACTTAAATTATTTTATGGACCTGAACAAAATCAGCTGTTTGACCGTCTAGCTACTAAAATGAAACAATCGGATTTAACTGAAAATAACATTAAGTCATTGCTAACTCTAGTTATTTTATGTAAAAAAGATTTTGAATATACTAAAGGCTCGCTAAGTGAGGAGGTAAAAAGTCATCTCTTAACCAGCTTAGAGCATCTGAAAGCAAGAGCTCCGTTAGAAATTATAGAAGAGCTGCTGCCTAGCATAAACTGTATAACTGAACCATGGAGCATAAAAGGCAACTTCAAACAATGGCAGATTTTAAAATTATATAATGAGAAAAGGCTTAATAGCATCCGTGATTTTAAAATTAAATTTATGAATAACTTTCAGACTCTTAGTTCTAAAGACCTTTATCTAAACCCGGCCTTCAAGGCTCTATTTATTGACTATCGTCCCGATGCGCCAAATAATATCCTGACCGAAATAAATAAAATTGAGGATCAACAATTAAAAACGGCTATGCTGGAACAGGTTGTAAGCCAACTAGGCATTATAAATAAAAGATTCCACGGCTGGCTTACCTCGATATTTTTAGAAATTATCCTTAGTAATGAATGCTACTTGCAAAGTAAAATCCTAGAAACTCTGTTATTCGAAAAATTAATACCCAATTGGCTCGAGCAAAATTCCAAACAAGTAGTTGTTCCTTCTTGCATTAGGCCAAACTTTTTAAACTCTGTTTTTCAGTACCTTGAAAACTATAAAGAAAGTAACCCTTCGAATTATGGTAATCTCTTATTGACTAATCATTTCTTATTTAATCAATTGATTTGTATAAGCTCGACTTTAAAAAATGAGGAAATTAGCGATAAGGCCTATCGCTTGAATTATGAAATAGCATCATTAGAAGCTGTTAGACATTTTTTTGATGGTCAAACCAATAACTTTAATCCAATGACTCAACTAATATTTTTATCGAGGCCAGTAAAAAGAAATTGGATTGAAAAGATCAAAAATCAATTTAACTTTGGAAGCACCTGCCAACCCAAAATCCTTCGTGAGGCAATCACCTTTAATTTTGCAGAACTAAACCAATTCTTATTTGCAAAAGAAGATTCAGAGCATAGTCATCCACAAACAGTTTCTTTTGATTCCATTAAAGAAAATCTATTGTTTGCCAGTTGTAAAATTTACAAGCAGCTGCTACTCCCTGAAATGAAAACGCCTACAACGATAGAAGGTTCAGTTACCTTACCAGAATTAAGCTTATTAAATTTCTCGTTACTTTATAGACAATATACCCGTTACCATAAAAATAGAGACTATACTAAGCTATTAAGCCTTCTTGGCCTTGCCCGCGAATTTATTAACCACTTAGTTGACGCGCTTTTAGGTTCCCCCGACTTAAATAGCAGATGCACGCCATTTTCAAATTATCTGCCGATTAATTTTGTCGATTATTTAGATCAGGAGTTATCCAAGAAATTTGCTGAATTGACGAATATGCCTGAGAATTATAATGTCAAAGATTATTATTCTCATAATCAGAAGTTAGTGTTAAGTGAGAAATTTAAAAGAGAAATATATACTAGATTTAATATAGTATCAGCCAACAATGAAGAAAAAGCAAATTTATTAATCTTTATTTCAGCCAGCTTAGCTAAGTTAGCATTAATTAGATTTACAGCTATCGAAAATCATTATATTATTCATCTACGCTATTTAGCTATTGCAGCGCTTAATAGCGCCCGCGAAATTAGTCCAGGCATGTAACAGAATGGTATTCATTTCAATAAAAAAGTCACCAATATTAATGGTGACTTTTTTATTGTAGCGTAAAGCTTAGAAGCTAAACTTAACTCCACCTTGAACATTACCAGAAGATAATACTTGGCTACCTGTAACACCCCAGTATTCAGCAGTAAGTGCCCATTTCTTAGACAGATTCCATTCAGCACCCATACCATATAATACACCTAAAGTATTAACTGACATGGAACCAGCTGGGTTGTTATCGTAACCAGCAACACCTAGACGGCCATATAAATCAAAAACTTCACCAAGAGGTACAGTACCACGTACTGCTAAATCAGTAATACCCCATTGTTGACCGCCTGAATTCCAAGTATTAGTATAACCAGCCTCAACAGCTAAATTGCTATTTAAGTTCACACCAAAGTTACCGCTTAAATTATAACCACCAGCTTGAGAAATGCTTTGACCAGTACCTGCACCAGTAGATGAGCTATAAGTTGATGTAGCACCAACAGCACCAGAAACATAAACAGCATTATCAGCAGGAGCAGCAAAAGCAGCAATTGAAACGACGCTTAGTAAGCCGCCTAAGATTTTCTTCATAGTTTTTCCTTAAAATTTAAAGATTATCAAAAATAGAAAAATGAATAGCTAATTTGTTATTATTAATATTTTGACTACGATTGTTTAGCTTTCCAACCCGTGATTTTATATTGATTCTACCCCAATTTACAACCACAAAAATAATAAGGATATGATCATCTTAACAATTATTTGAAATTATTTTATATATATTAATTAGTATAATAGCTTATTTTCCTAGCAATTTAAGCATTTATCAATTAGGGTGAATAACTGTTGCAAAAATATAATTTGTTGCCATTTTACTAATTTAAGGCAGCATAGCTATTTAGTTTAACTTGATCATTTAATGTGAACTACTCCGAGTAAATGAAGCTCAGAGCTAGTAGCGTAATTTTTTAAGCCATCAAAAGCCGTATTGCGCGAAGGTTAAAAGCCAACAACCCCAAGCTTTAGCTAAGATATAAATAGATTACAAAATACTTAGTATTTACACACATACTTTAAATCGTATAAAATAATGTAGTTAACTGTCACAATACACTAAAACTCATGGAAACCTAACTAACATTTCCCATGACAAAATAATTATCAATTAATACCATGACTATCAGCAATAAACTTGAATATAAGGCTACAAGCCAGTTTTTTATAAGTAGGACCAAATGTTAAAACAGCAATTTATCGATCAAGTAACTAAGCAGCTTGGAGAATTATTTAAAAACAGTCCATTACATGATTTAGAAGGTAATTTAAAAGCAATCTTGCATGCTAGCTTTGAAAAACTCGACCTAGTTACACGCGAAGAATTTGATATTCAGCAAAAAGTTCTCCTAAATACGCGAAATAAGCTAGAGGAACTAGAACAGATAATAAAGAAATTAGAACAGGATTCTCTGCCTAAATCATGAATATTGCCAAGCTATATTCCCGAGCCTTAATTGGCATGGACGCGCCTCAGGTTATTGTAGAAGTTCATGTTGCAAATGGCTTGCCTAGCTTTTCAATTGTAGGCCTTGCTGATACGGAGGTAAAAGAAAGCCGCGACCGCGTACGCTCAGCAATCCAAAATTCAGGTTTTGAGTTTCCAGCGCGAAGGATAACCGTAAATTTAGCGCCAGCCGACTTACCTAAAGATTCGGCACGCTATGACCTCCCAATTGCCCTTGGCATTTTAATTGCAGCAAACTTAGTCAAACCGGTTGTTGCTACTGAAAATTTTGAATTTGCCGGTGAGTTAGCCCTCGATGGCGAATTGCGCCCTATCAAAGGAGCATTGGCAATAGCATTCGGGGCAAGCAAAACTTCAAGAACCTTCATATTACCGACTAAAAGTGCCAATGAAGCCGCTTTAATTGAGGAGCTAACCCCACTAGCAGCCCCCTCCCTTGTTTCGGTAATTAACCACTTGCTACAAGTTGAGCAACTATTCCCGGCAAAGCCTAAAATTGATCCGATTAATGAACATTCTTTCTCTTTTAATGATTTGGCACAGGTTAAGGGACAAGTAACTAGTAAAAAGGCTTTAGAAATTGCCGCGGCAGGCAGGCATTCATTATTAATGATAGGTAATCCAGGCTCGGGCAAAACAATGCTAGCATCGCGAATTACATCGATTTTACCTAAACTAAATAACCAAGAAGCGATAGTTAGCGCTTCCATCCATTCATTAACCAATACTGGTTTTAAACTTGAAAACTGGCTTCATCCTCCATTTCGTTCCCCCCACCATAATACGACCAAGGCTGCCTTAGTTGGTGGTGGAACAATACCGAAACCTGGTGAAATTAGCTTAGCCCACAATGGTGTCCTATTTCTGGATGAGCTGCCAGAATTTGACCGTAACGTTTTAGAAGTCCTAAGGGAACCTCTTGAAACAAAAAAAATAAGCATTGCCCGCGCAAATTATAAAATCGAATACCATGCGGACTTCCAATTAATTGCTGCGATGAACCCATGCCCATGCGGAAATTTAGCGCATCCAATAAAAAGTTGTAATTGCTCAGTTGAGCAAATAAATCGCTATCGTGCTAAAATCTCGGGGCCATTACTCGATAGAATAGATATGGTTGTGGAAGTTCCTATATTAAAACCGCATGAATTAAAAGATATTGAGCCAGGCGAATGCTCGGAAACTATCGCAAACCGGGTAAATGCTGCCCGTGAAATTCAATATAAACGACAAGGTAAATTAAACTATGCCCTGCTGGGTGAAGAGATCAACGATTACTGCACCATGAACCATGGTGCAGAAAAGCTGCTTCAGCAAATAGTAGAAAAAAATGGTTTGTCAGCGCGCAGTTATTACCGAATTATAAAACTTTCACGGACAATCGCCGACTTAGCTAATGAACATTCTATTGAAACTAAACACATTGCTCTTGCGAGTCAATATAAATCTAACCATTTGGGGTAAAAGTACAAGATGAAGTTTTTTATTGGTTTATTATTAGGTATAATCATTGCTGGTGGAACGGCATATTACTTAAACAAAGCACCTAATCCTTTTGTAGATAAAGGAATTACTAGTTCAAATAATCAAAGCAGCCAATCAAATAGCTCCGGACCGCTTATTTTAGCGCCAGGAACCAAAATGCAACAAGTTACAGCAACGAACAACAATAATAATAGCCCTAACCAAGCGGCAAATGACAAGCCAGCCGCTTCAACACCGTCTTATGACTTTTATGATGTGTTACAAGGCAAAAAAGATATAACACCAAAACCGGCTGCCTCAGAAGCAAAAGTTGCCACTACCGGTTATTTGATCCAAGTTGGCGCATTTGCCAAAGAGGATCTTGCCAATAACATGAAGGCTAAAATGGCTCTATTGGGCTATGCCACAAAAATCAAATCGCAACAAGAAAATGGTAAAATCATAAATAAAGTTCTAATGGGGCCATATAGCGATATTAACCAAGCGCAAAGTATGGTAGATCAACTTAAACAACAAGATATTAATGCAACAATAATTACTTTAAATTAATAGGGAAAACTGAATAATGAAAAAGCTTATTTTTTGCTTAGTGGCAACAAGCCTTTTTTCAGGCATTGCCAATGCTATAACGATACAAGAAGGAAAGGATTATACTGTCATCACGGCACCGGCTACGCCCCTGCCGACGGTAAAAGGTAAAGTGAACGTTACTGAATTCTTTTCTTATGCCTGCATTCACTGCTCATTGTTGGAACCTACTTTGGACCAGTGGCTAGCTAATACTAAGAATGTAGATTTTAACCGTATTCAGGTAGTTTGGAATAATAATTTCACCGGTTTTGCTAAACTTAATGCTACTGCACAAGCACTTAACTTAGGCACTAATTTTAATCAAAAGGTATTTAATGCCGTAATGAATGAACGGCAAAATTTAGAAGACCCAGCGCAATTAAGTAGCTTCCTTAATGCAAATAAAAATATTGTCGATCCAACTAAATTTATGTCAACCTACAATTCTTTCTCTGTCAGCTCTAAACCAAAAGAATATGCACAATATACTCAAAACTATAATATTATGGGTACCCCCACTTTTATAGTTGCTAATAAATATATGACTAAACCAGCGCAGCCTGCACAGTTAATGCAAGTAGTGCAAGCCTTAGTAGATAAATCCAAAAAAGAACAAAAAATCAAATAGGAAAGGATTACCATGAACTTTGAACAAGCTCGCTTTAATATGGTAGAACAGCAAATTCGCCCATGGAATGTATTTGATGAAGATATTCTCGACCTAATTGGTCAAATTAAACGTGAGAATTTCGTTTTAGAGGAATATCGTAATTTAGCCCTTTCAGATATAGAACTTCCCTTACCTGGCGAACAAAAAATGCTGTTTCCAAGAGTAGAAGCCAGACTACTACAAGAGCTCCAACTTTCCAAAAAAGACAAAGTACTGGAAATCGGGACAGGGAGTGGTTATGTTACAGCTTTATTAGCTAAATTGGCTGATTTTGTTTACAGCATAGAGATTAATGACCAAAATAAAAATTTTGCTTTAGAAAATCTTACTAAGGCAGGAATTAAAAATATCAGCCTTATTGAAGGAGATGGTATTAATGGCTTAGCAGCAAAAGCCCCATTTGACAAGATACTTGTTGGTGGCAGCTTACCTGAAATAAATAATCACCTAAAAGAACAATTAAAAGTCGGTGGCCGCTTGGTTGGAATAATCGGTTATGCACCGATCATGCATGCAATTGTAATTGAAAAAATCCGTGAAAATGAGTATCGGGAAACCAAAATTTTTGAAACTTTCGTTGAAGAATTAGTAAGTCCAACGGCTAATGGTTTCAAATTTTAAATTTTGACACAAATGAAGTTTTAAGCAGAAAACTTATTTTTAGTAAATTACTTAATTCTGCTGCTTGGAATGTAAAATATCGGAAATAAGACCAAATAGTAATAAACAATTTAATTAAAAAGGATAAATAGCATGGCCGAAAACGACAAAGCCAAGGCACTCCAGATTGCCCTAGCACAAATTGAAAAGCAATTTGGCAAAGGCTCAATTATGCGTATGGATGATAAACAAGTAGAAAATGATATTCAAGTGGTATCTACCGGTTCATTGGGCCTGGATTTGGCGCTTGGCGTCGGTGGGTTGCCGCGTGGGCGTATAGTTGAAATCTATGGACCTGAATCATCGGGTAAAACCACATTATGCTTATCCGTAGTTGCCGAAATGCAAAAACTAGGAGGAACTTGCGCCTACATTGATGCTGAAAATGCACTAGATCCAGTGTATGCCCGCAAATTAGGCGTTAAAGTAGAAGAAATGCTGATTTCCCAACCTGATACTGGAGAACAGGCGTTAGAGATAGCTGATATGCTGGTGCGTAGCGGCGGGGTTGACGTGATCGTAGTTGACTCAGTAGCAGCGTTAACTCCTAAAGCCGAGCTTGAAGGTGATATGGGTGACAGCCATATGGGTCTACAGGCTAGGTTAATGTCACAAGCATTACGTAAACTGACAGGTAATATCAAACGCACTAACACTTTAGTGATTTTCATTAATCAAATCCGTATGAAAATTGGAGTAATGTTTGGTTCGCCTGAAACCACTACTGGTGGTAACGCCCTCAAATTCTATGCTTCAGTCCGCTTAGATATTCGCCGAACTGGTAATATCAAAAAAGGCGAAGATGTGATCGGTAGTGAAACCAGGGTTAAAGTAGTAAAAAATAAAGTGGCACCGCCATTTAAACAAACTGATTTTGACATCATGTACGGCGAAGGTATTTCACGAACAGGTGAAACTATTGACCTTGGCGTTGAAAATGAAATTGTTGAAAAATCTGGCGCCTGGTATAGCTATAATGGCCAAAAAATCGGTCAAGGCAAAGAAAATGCACGTGAATTTTTAAAAGAAAACCCGGCAATAGCCAGTGAAATCGAAGCTAAAATTCGGAGTTTATCAGGGCTCGCAGTTTCCGATGTCCCAGTTCAGGAACGCGAAACCGATAATAGTGATGAGATCGAGTTTGCATAATATAATGGCGTATTTAACTACGCCATTTTTAGTTAGCTAAGCATGAATAGTAAACCTCTTAACCTAAAAGCAAAAGCACTTGATTTTTTGTCCAGGCGTGATTACTCATATCAAGAACTATATAATAAGCTTCAGAAGTATAGTGACGACTTAGCTGCAATTAAAGACGTCCTTGATGAGATGGTTGCCAAAAAATTTCTCAATGAAGAGCGGTTTATTGAAAACTTCATTTATAGTAAAAGCAAAAAATATGGAAGCTTGAAAGTCAAATATTTACTTAAAAGCAAAGTCAACAACAGTGAACTTATCAATAAAATTTTTGATGAGGCAGAAATAGATGAATTATCTCTTGCATGCCAGCAACTACTTAGAAAGTTCCCGCTACCTCCTACTGATAAACAAATGACGGCTAAATATGCCAGATTCCTGCTTACTCGCGGCTTTAGCTCATCAATTGTCCAAAAAGCGCTTAAAGAAGCATATCTACAAATTTAATTTAACACAGTGACACCATATATGGATTATGATCATTTTGTGTTGGATAAAAGCATATTGTTATATTCTAAATTTCTAGTGTATTAGATTATAATGACATCTTTCCCCACATGCTGTAAAAAACGTAGATTTGGATATGTTGTTGGTATATCCAATAGTTAAGGTTCTGTAAAATGCTCATTTCATACCCCTTTAAGTTTATTGATCTATATGATTATTTTTTAATTTCTTATTTAAAATAATATTCAATGCAAGTTTTTCTTGCGTCCTTACACTGTTATCCACAATGATAAATCAACTAAAATAACTCCCTATTTTGAATTAGTATTATAGAGAAAATAAATGAATTTTAAACTTTTTGTGCAAGTTACTCGCTTAACTAGCCTTGCTGCCATAGCAGTCAGCCTGATTTCATGTGTCGGAAACAATTCTACTAGTACTGGTGTTGCAGCTAACACTATTAGCTCAAATTCTTCATTTTCAGCTACAAAGTCCGCTGCTGATGTTTCGAGCTTGGCTCTTACACCAGATCCTCAATATGCCGATATCAGCATGAAAAATGTACCAATAAGCAGTTTTGGTTTAGTTGGCTACAAATTAACCAATAATAGCAGCGAAAGCATTGGCAGTTTTCAATTCCTGAACCAAGCAAGTTTGCCTAAAGATATTCAAGTTGATTATACGCGCTCAAACTGTTATATTGATGAAAACTCTTCAAAATGCTCATTAAAATCTTTAAGCCCAAGTCAAAGCTGTACTATTGTCCTAAAATTTGAACCAACCAGTCAAGAGTCCGGTAATTTTAGTTTTAGCATGACAGCAACAACCCAAGTACAGCAACAATTATTAACTGCAACGAGCGATCAAATTGAATATTACACACGCAGCCAACCAACCCCACCAGCCCCAATTACTGGCGAATATGCGTATATTAGCGGGGAAAGCACAATGTATTGCAGTGTTTATAATGATGGTAGCCTAGCTAATTGTAATCAATTAGTTAACTTTGACAGTAAAAATATATCGGTCTATAAAGGTCACGGTTATATTATTACCAATCAAAATATTAATCAATGGCAAGCAATTGGTACCTTACAATTATGTAATTTAGATATTGGCCGGGGAAGTTTTTATGATTGCCATAAGGTAGATTTACCTGGAATTCCTGACGGTAGTAACATCATGGATATTAAGTTTTATAATAACAAAGCATACGTAGTCGATACAAATAATGTTAGCTTGTGTAGCGTTAACCCAGCAGATGGAAGCTTGGCAAATTGTAAAACCACCGTTGCCAACCTAAATACCGTGTTATATACCATTACTTTTAATAACCAAAAAGCTTATCTAAGTGGCGGTTTTGCTGCAGGTATTACTTATTGCAGCATTAGCCCAGATGATGGCAGCCTAACAAACTGCCAGGTTACTGGAGGAGATGACGTAAGAGGCCAAGAAGAAATCAGTTTCTTCCAAGGTAATGCATATGTCACCAGTCCAAGTGCATTAGCCAAATTAAGCCTTAACCCAACCGATGGTAGCTTATCAAACCCACAAACCTATGGGCAAATTGCTGGAATTGGTTGGTCAAATAGGGTATGGGATATCAAATTTAATAGCTGTTTCGCCTATATGGTTGCTAGCTATGATAATAGTATATTCAAATGCCAAGTTACCGACAGCGGTTTTAGTAACTGCCAAAGTATAGTTAATAACCTGAATAAGCCACAATATATTAATTTCTTTCAAGTTCTTAACTTTAACTAAGTGTTATCTGATTTACTAAACAGGTTATTTGATTTATAACTCAAATCTTTCGCATATAAGATTTTGTAATACTCGTTTGCTATTTGTTGATAAACTCGCTTCACTCAAACAAATCAACAAATAAAGCTGCCTTCGTAAACAAAATCTAATAAGCTCCATAGTTCGTATAAATCAATTAACCTGTCTAATAAATCCTATTATTTTTACCAGAACTTGTGAGAGGGCGTAACATCAATTACTTAATTAAAAGCTCTTAGAGGTGGATTATATTCAAAATTAATCCACCTACACCGTATAAAGGTATTATCAGCCAGACAGGCAATACTTTTTTACGGATCAAGAATAAAGCCAAAATAATTAAAAATATATCTAAGTATCCCTTAATCGATCCCATACCCAATTTGATTGTAGCGCTGATAATCCCGCCAATTACTGCAGGAAAAGCCCACATCGTAAATATTTTAAGATATGGCGAAGCTGTTAGTTTCTTCCAAAACAATGGAATTATAACTAAAGCGTTGAATAATGGGGGAATATAAAACCCGAACAAAGAGACAAGGAAGCCAGGTACGCCAGCGCTTAAAAACCCGAAGAAAACAATACTGATCGTGGTGGGACCAGGAGTAATTTGACCAAGGGTAACACCATCTATAAATTGCTTATTGGTTAACCAGTGGGCACTACTAACCAGATCAGCCTGCAATAGCGGGATTATAGCCAATCCTGTTCCAAAAGAGAACTCACCTGCCTTGATACACATCCAAAAAAGTTCGAATAACCTATTATATAATACTTCAGATTTTAATAGAGGCAAAGCAACTTTTGGCATTGAGGCCACAAGCAAAGCCGGAAATTGATAGAGATCTTTACCGGCAAATTTATAACAAAATACCCCGGCAAAACCAAATAAAAGGATTACCAATGGCTCATAGCTAGGCTTGACATAGATTATTCCAATACACACCAAGGCAATAATTAAAGTTGCAAAATTCTTTATATATGATTTTCCTAAGTCCCAAATGGTGATTAGGATAATTGCCAAGGTGGCATCTTGCATAAACTCAAATAAGCCTAATAGCTGCTTTGAATTAGTATTTAAGTTATGGACATACAAAAAGCTTAGAAGCGTAATTAATGCTAAAGCTGGCAACATAAACGCCACTCCAGCAGTCAAGCCACCAAGCCGTCCTTTACGTTGGAAACCGCAACAGACTGCTACCTGAATGGCCAAAGGACCAGGCAATAATTTGCATACAGAAAATATCTCAGCAAATTGCTCCAAGCTTAGCCAGCGCTTATTATGGCAAATTTCTCGCTCAATTAACGCTACCATAGCAATCGGGCCGCCAAAGCTAATTGCACCTAGACGTAGAAAAGTATAGAATATCTCAAGCACCTTAAATTCCAATTCTTAATAAATTTACGATTTAACCATTATAACACTTGCGTATTGTAACTTAAGAATCAGAAAGACGGCCACACTATTAATTAGGGTGCGTCATTTGGAGCGGGTCAACCCACCTAGCATATTCATCGCCACTAACTAAACCAAGTTTAATCGCAGCTTCGCGTAAGCTAATACCGTCTTTATGGGCGGTTTTAGCAATCAAGGCCGCTTTATCATAACCAATATGGCGATTTAAGGCCGTTACCAACATTAGATTTTTTGCCAAATTTGCCTGGATTGTTGCCAAGTTAGGTTCAATACCAATTGCGCAATGCTCATTGAAGGCAAGGCAACTATCCGCAAGTAATTGTATACTCTCCAAAACGTTATGGACCATCACAGGTTTATAGACATTTAATTGAAAATTGCCTTGACTACCTGCAAAAGCCACTGCCGCATCATTGCCAAACACTTGAACGCAAACCATTGTCATTGCTTCACATTGAGTAGGGTTAACTTTACCTGGCATAATTGAAGATCCTGGCTCATTCTCCGGGATGGTTATTTCCCCGATCCCGCACCGTGGGCCGCTTGCAAGCCAGCGAACATCATTAGCCAATTTCATTAAACTGCCTGCTAAAGTCCTTAAAGCTGCTGAAACATTTACCAATCCATCATGCGCAGATAATGCAAAAAATTTATTAGGTGCAGAGATAAATTCTAGCTTCGTCTCTTGGCTAATATATTTTGCCGTTACTTCGCCAAATTGTGGATGAGCATTTAATCCGGTACCTACAGCAGTACCTCCAATAGCTAATTCCAATACACCAAATAAACTATGCTTAAGATTAGTTACTGCATAGTCAATTCCGGCAACCCATGATCCAATCTCCTGGCCTAAAGTTATTGGTGTAGCATCCTGTAAGTGGGTCCTGCCAACCTTTACGATATCCTTAAAGCGCATAGCCTTACTAGCTAAGGTATCACGCAGGGTAGTTAATGCAGGAATCAGTTTATGGGTTAATTCTTCTGCAGTTGCAATGTACATCGCGGTAGGGAAAGTATCATTTGAAGACTGACCTCGATTTACATGGTCATTGGGGTGTACCGGTGATTTGCTGCCTTTAATACCGCCTGCAATTTCAATTGCTCGGTTAGCAATAACCTCATTGACATTCATATTAGATTGAGTTCCTGAACCAGTTTGAAAGACTACTAGCGGGAAATGCTCATCTAATTTACCACTAATGACTTCGTCAGCCGCAGATATTATTAATTCTGCCAAATCAGCTGGAAGTTCCGCCAAGTCTCGGTTAGCCAATGCTGCCGCTTTTTTTAGGATACCAAGAGCGCGGATTATAGGCCTTGTAAACCTGAACCGCTCTACCCCAATTGGAAAGTTTAATTTGGAGCGCTCAGTTTGAGCGCCCCAGTATTTGTCATCAGCAACAAGGATCTCTCCCATAGAATCAGTTTCTTTACGCATCTTCTATTCCTTCATTGATTAGAATATAAATTTTGACTTGCTGATAAGTTATTTATAGTATGGCCTTATCAACAGTGTAAATAAATACAAGAACTTGTTTGAGATTTTTAATGCTAGGCTCAAAAATTATTAAACAAATTCTTAATACATAATCCTAACCTAAAAGAACCTTTTTTGCCGATAAATTTTAATAGTCAGAATCAGAAAAATCATCCATAACTACTTCATTCCCACTACTTGTATTTACAGCAAATTTAAACTGCTGATCAATATTTCGAGCCTTCAGTAACACCCGGCAGTTTCTCTTATCGCAGTTATCGTAAATAACTTGGGCATTTGCAGATAACAGTGTCAGACTGGGTTTTATCCCAATTATAGTATTATTATTGCGTCGCAAATCAACCTGAATGAGGCAAGTAGTTGTATCACAAGAGCTGTAATTAGTAAAGTTAATTCTTCCTTCAGACAGTATTTGCGAATATACATTTGAACCGACTAACACCAGAAATAGCGCAGAAATAAAGACAATATATCTTTTCATAATAAAGACGTTTCCCCGAAATAAAACAATAAGTAATTAAGTTAAAGTTAAGCAACTGCAATTAATTTACTAAATCTAACGCTAGTTTGGAAAAATCATTTTACGAAATAAAAAGATTTTTAGCTTTTGTTAAATTTACACTTAATGCAGTGCTTGGTAACACTTTAGATATAAACTACAACCAAATCAAAAACTTGTTATAATTTTTAAACTCAACAAGATCAGATTCTAGCAACCTAAGAACGTTATTCTAATCCGTATAAATACTTATTATTTAAATTTAGATTATAAGAAATTTTTTATATTCGATAATGTTTCAATATGTTAGAACAGGGAATCGGATAAGAGATACTAGTCTAAGATAAGTATTGCAGGCTGATAGCGGCGATTTAGCCAATTTAGAATGATTAATAAATTTTCTTCACTAAGAGCTATGCAACCAGCCGTCGGAGTTAAGGGTGAAACCCAAGTATGTAGGAAAATCGCACTCCCATTACCCGGAATGACTGGGTCCATGTTATAGTTAATTACGATAGCTAGCTTATAAAGCTTTTGCAATTCTTCATAACTCTTTGCAGTAGTGGGTCCATTAACCCAACTATTATATTCAGGACTAAGAGGATCATCAATAAATTTGTCTTGACTACTAAGAATGCGGTAATCAAACTGCAAAGCCCTAGGCTTAGCCCCGAAAGCTGTTCCTAAGCGGTAAAGACCGCTAGGAGTTTTCTGGTCTCCCTCTTTCTTAGTACCGTAAATTGCTATTCCATTTTTGCCTATCACAACAGGTATCGGATGTGGGAAAGCATTTTGCCACTGATTGCTGGCTTTCTGACAGCCAAATAGGTAACCGGAGTAATTGTGTATAACCTTCACTATTAATAGTTGGCGGCTTGCAACTGGAACCCGAAGGGTTTTATTAACGAGAGTTATCGGTTTTGCCATCTTACTACAAAGATTATCGCCAGATACTCCTGATTCGCTGAAAGCTGCGTTATTGTTAATGGCAAAACCGAATAAAGGCAGGTATAAAGTACTTAAAAGACAAAGTAACCGCATAAAATAGAATAAAAGCTTCATCGGTTACTAACAGTAAAAATTAATTGAATAATTTGGTTGGATTAACCGGCTTGCCTAAATGGCGCAGCTCAAAATAGACTCCACCCATCGGTTGATTGGAGTTATTGCCGGAAGTCGCAATTTGACTGCCAGCAGAAATATAGGCTCCTTTAGCTACTTTAGATAAAATACCACTATATACCGAAGTATAGTTATCCCCATGATCAATAACAATGATTTGTCCAAAACCAGGTAATTCACCACTAAATAATACTGATCCATTTGAAATAGCATAGACTGGCGTATTGTCATTAACGCTTAACAGTACCCCATTATTGCGAACGCTATCACGCATTTGGCCAAAGCCTACTGATATTTTTCCTTCAACCGGGCGGGCAAGCTTACGGGATAAAAATGGAGAGTTATCCTCATAACTATTATCTACAGTAGGACTTGGTTTAGAGTTAGTCTGGTTTGTAGATAAACGGTTATCAGAATTGGTTTTCACTTTAGCTTTAGCTTGGGCTTCAGCTGCTTTTTTGGCAGCTAAAGCCTTTTGCCGTTTCTCAGCTAAGGCTAATTGTTGTAATAGTTTATTAAGCTGGGCCTGCCGCTGTTTTAAGTTAGTTAGCTGATGCCTTTCTTTAAGAATCTGCTTTTGTACATTGCTAGCTTGCTGCAAGTTTTGCTGTTTTACTTGAATTAGTTTTTGATGGTTCTCTGTTGTCTCGCCAAGCTCTGCATCTAAGCGCATGATTTCTCTTTGTAGTTTTGAATTCAAATCCTGTAACGTAGACAGCTCTTGGTCTAACTTATTATATTTTTGCTGTTCTAGCTTTAATATTTCTGTCAGGTAAATCCGTTTACGTTCCTGGTCCAAATTTGAATTACCGGCAAATACACTGTTATCCGCGTTTTGCGTTTGGCGTATCTGTTGATAAATTTTGGTAATCGTGAGACTGACATTTTCTTTTGTAGTATTTGTAAGGGCTGTCAATTCAGGGATCTTTACCATGAGATCATTCAATTCTTGTTGATCCAGATTTCGCTGAGCTCTGAGCTTACGTAAAAGCTGCTCTGACTTTACAATAGCCCCTTGCGAGTCTTTTAATGCAGCGTCAATCTTCTGCTTTTGCTGCTCTTTATTATTTAAATCCTGATTAAGCTGTTTAATTTGGCTACTTAAGTCATTAAGGTTACTATGTACTTCATCAGGATCAACTGCATATACAAAACTATTACAAAATAAGCCACTTAATACTGTTATCAACAACACTTTTCTCATTTGAAACCCTAGCTAAGAGTAATTAAACTTTCCCCAGTCATTTCAGAAGGCTTAGGGATACCCATCATATAGAGTAAAGTCGGGGCCACATCTTGTAAGGCTCCTCCATTAGCACGAATAGCTGCCTCTCTTCCAATATAGATACATGGCACTAAATTTGTTGTATGCTGGGTATGCGGCTGCTGGCTCTTATAGTCAAACATCTCTTCACAATTACCATGATCTGCTACAATCAATACTTCCCCACCGGCTAATTGCATAGCTTCAACCACCTCACCGACATATTTATCAAGTGCTTCTACCGCTTTTACGCTTGCTTCATAATTGCCGGAATGGCCTACCATATCGCCATTGGCAAAATTGGTTATTATTAAATCATATTGATTACTTTTTATTGCCTCTTTTAAGTTTTTGGCAACTTCGGGAAGACTCATCTCTGGTTTTAAGTCATATGTTGCAACATCTTTTGGTGAGTTAATCAATATTCTAGTTTCATTCAAAAACGGTTCCTGCTCACCACCGTTGAAGAAATATGTAACATGCGGGTATTTTTCAGTCTCGGCAATGCGTAATTGTTTTAACCCTAATTTGCTAACAAATTCGCCCAAAGTATTATAAATTTTAACTGGCGGATATGCGACTAAACATGTGAACTTATCGCTATAGCGGGTCATAGTCAGATATGCAGCAAGCTTAAAATCTGCACGTTTGAAGGCAATAAATTCATTACCAATAAAAGCATCCGTTAGCTGGATGGCTCGATCCGAACGAAAATTCGCGAAAATTATGCTATCATTATCCTTTAGGCCACTATAACCGTTAAATACGGCAGGCTTAACAAATTCATCGTATATTTTTTGCTGGTATGAATCTTCAACTGCAATTTTCGGTGTAGCAAAATGCTTTTCACCGTTACCATTTGCAATTGCATTATAAGCCAATTCTATTCTTTCATAGCGCTTATCTCGATCCATTGCATAGTATCTGCCACAAATAGTGGCTATTTTTGCTTTAGGGAATTTAGTCAAAAAATTTTCCAATTGCTCAATGTATCTTTTTGAACTTTGCGGTGGAGTATCGCGTCCATCCAAAAATGCATGTAAATAAATTTGCTTAATATTGGAAAACTTGTGTGCCAGTTCGATTAAGGCATAGATATGGTTTTGGTGTGAATGCACTCCCCCATCAGATAAAAGACCCATAATATGCAAATTACCACCAGACTTGAGACAAGCTTCATTTAGGGCCTGATTTTTAATAAACTCTCCAGTTTCAATCTCATAATCAATTTTGGTAATATCTTGACGTACAATTCTACCCGCCCCTAAATTCAAATGTCCTACTTCAGAATTGCCAAATTGCCCCTTCGGAAGCCCAACAAATTCTTCAGATGCATTTATGGTTCCAAAAGCAAAATTTTGCATGTAATTAGTTAAATTAGGCTTATCTGCGTGAGCTACAGCATTAAAATCTTCATTGTTTCTAATACCGAATCCATCAAGGATTATTAACATTACTTTTTTCATTATTTATATTTCCAAATCCATTTACCTAGAAGTAACTAATTTCGTCTTGTTAGCAAGGTTAAATTTTGTTACAATATAGGGTATTTTTATTCCTGCTTATGCATTATTTTAATATAAACACGAGGGTCCCATGCAATTAGATTATACGAAAGCGCAACAAATCATTAAAAATTCAACCGTATTATTTACCGAAGAACAGCTAAGTCAGGTTATTGATACGCTTGCTAAAAATATAGATGCAGAAATTGCTGGAGAACTTCCTGTGTTTTTAACCGTCATGAATGGCGGCATGATGTTTGCAGCCGAATTAACTAAACGCTTAAAAAACCCGATTACTTGCGACTATATCCATGCTTCACGCTACGGTGATGCACTTTATGGAGCTAGCCACATTACTTGGTATCGTCAACCAAAAGCCGAAATGATTCGCGGTAAACTAGTTTATGTAATAGACGATATCCTGGATGAAGGGCATACTATCGCAGAAATCAAACGTTTTTTAATGAATGCTGGAGCAAAAGATTGCAAAGTTGCGGTATTAGTTAATAAAGAAATTGGCAGAGAAAAGCCGATATATGCCGATCATGTTGGAATTAATGCACCAAACCATTTCTTATTTGGCTTTGGAATGGATATTTTTGAAATAAATCGTAATTTACCACAGATTTACATTTATAACAATAACGATTAAAGTTAGGTTTTAAATCATGTCTTTCCTTGCAATACTACTTACGCTTTTTCTCGAACAGCAGAAATTACTAACAGGTATCCGAAGCTGGTTCAATGAAAAAATCGAGGCATATGCCAACTTATTTGTCAATCGGGATTTCCAAACCGTTCGCGAAATTCGGATTAATTTTGTACTAGCAATTTTACCGTTTTTAATTGCAACGGTTATTTTAATGGTGCTATTATATGGAAAGCATCATATCACTTATTTCATTATTAACTGTGGTTTGTTTCTATTATGTTCTGACATTTTAGGCTGGAAAGAAGAGGCCAAAAAGACTAACCGCGGCAGTGAATATCAGCAATTTGTCCAAACTTACGCTACACGCTTTTTTGCAACGACTTTTTGGTTTGTAGTATTGCCCTCCTCACTAGGCGCAATTTGTTACTTGGTTTTAACCGTAATAGGCAACAAATTACGCATCCGTGGCAAAGACTCAGTCGTTTATACTGTTGTTGTAGATAAAATGCTTTATTGGTTAAATTTAATACCTTATACGGTATTGTGTATTTTTATCGCCGCTGCTGGAGACTTTGAAGAAGTTATGCGCTATATTCTCGAGCAAAGGAAACAAGTAAAACTTAGTTTCTACTATCTTGAAAACGTATTAAATGAAGTAGCATTTATAGCGATTGGCAAAGATAAATTTAAAAATAATGATGTAATGTTTGAAAATGAAGGTATTGAAGACCTACGAAAATCAGATAACCTGTTTAATCCAAAAGTCATCGATTATGTAGTTGCCCTTTTATACCGGACAGGTTTATTCTTTATACTTACAGTAACAGTAATATCAATCGTAAACCTATTTTAGTTTGCCATGAAACACTTGTTTGCGGTATTAATTTTGGCACAAGTCGCTATCGCGGTATGGGCTGATGACATTTATCAGTACAAAGATAAAAATGGCACTGTGGTTTTTACTAATAAACCAGTTAAAAATGCTAAAAAAATTAATTTACCGCCAATTACGGTGTATGCATCCCCGATGACTAAGAAAGATTATCAAGCAAAAAGTTATACTGAGCCAAATGGCAATAATCTTTCTGCAGCTGGAATTAAACAAATATACGTAAAAGATAAAAGCGCCAATCTAGGCACGAACGAGACAGGGCGAAGGCAGATATTGAGTGAAGAGTTAGCTCATGAACGGCAAGGCTTAGAAGACGCTAAAACGGCATTAAAAACCGCAGAGCAGTCCATGCTCCCTAGTGAAAAAAATAACCCTGAACAGTATCATTCCCGTATTCAAGCATTGCAGGATGCGGTAACTGAACATCAGAAAAATATTGAGATCCTAACAGCCCAGCTAGGAAATTAAATTATTTAGGAAGAAATAATGAAAAGACATTTTCTTGAATTTGAAAAACCAATTGCAGAACTAAGCAATAAAATTGATGAGCTGCGCCAAATGCAAGATGAATCAGCAGTTAACATTTCGTCAGAAATTGAGCTGTTAGAAGCTAAGGTAGAAGAACTTACCAAGGAAATTTACGAAAAACTAGGTGCATGGGAGATTTCTCAAGTAGCACGCCACCCACAAAGACCACGGACGCTTGATTATATTAATAATATTTTTACGAACTTTGTTGAACTCCATGGTGATCGGCATTTTGCTGATGATAAGTCAATCATAGGCGGTATTGCAAAATTAGGTGAGCAATCGGTAATGATTATCGGCCACCAGAAGGGCCGCGACACCAAAGAAAATCTGGAACGCAACTTTGGCATGCCACGTCCTGAAGGTTACCGTAAAGCTTTACGCTTGATGCAGTTAGCAGAAAAATTCCAGCTTCCAATTATAACTTTCATTGATACGCCTGGCGCTTACCCCGGAATCGGTGCGGAAGAGCGCAACCAGTCAGAGGCAATTGGTCGTAATATCTATGAAATGGCAGATTTAAAAACCCCGATTATCTGCACGGTAATTGGTGAAGGAGGTTCTGGCGGTGCATTGGCAATTGCGGTTGGCGACCAAGTAAATATGCTTGAATATTCGGTCTATTCGGTAATTTCTCCAGAAGGTTGTGCTTCAATCTTATGGAAAGATGCATCAAAAGCTAATCAAGCAGCAGAGATTCTTGGCATAACCGGTAATCGCTTAAAAACCCTTGGCTTAATCGATACGATTATAAATGAACCATTAGGTGGTGCTCATGCCAATCATACTGAAATGATGACCCGCATGAAGCGAAACTTGCGTGATAGCCTAAAGAAACTTACAGAGATGAATAGTGAGGAGTTGATAGAACGCCGATTTGAACGTATTATGGGCTATGGTAAATTTAAACTTGAAAATGAATAAATCAAACCTTCTTTCAATAGAGTCAATTTTAGCCAAATGGCCGTCAACATTAGACGGTCATTTACATTACTGTATTGGCTTAAGTGGAGGTATTGACTCTGTGGTTTTACTTGACTTATTTGCCAGGCTTAAGAAGCGACAACAATTCAAATTATCAGCAATTCATGTTAATCATGGCATTTCGGCAAATAGTGATTCTTGGCAAGATTTTTGCAGCAAACTTTGTAACGATCTAGAAATTCCTTTAGTTACAGCTAGGTTACAGATTCAAAAAATAGCTGGCATCGGTATGGAAAATAGTGCCCGAATTGCACGCTATCTTGAATATATCAAGTCTGGCGCTGATGTGATAATACTTGCCCACCACCAGGATGACCAAATTGAAACTTTATTAAGCCAGCTCATGCGCGGAAGCGATATGCATAATATTGCCGCCATGCAGGAAGTCTCCAGCAAACAAGGCCAGCAATATTGGCGCCCATTACTTGCTTACTCTAAAAATCAAATATTGGCTTATGCCAAAGAGCATAAGCTCGCTAATATCGAAGATGAAAGCAATTACGATTGTAGCTATTTGAGGAACTTTCTGAGAAATAAAATCATACCCGAATTGATAAACTTTGACCCTCATGTAATTACAAAATTAGATAAGGCCCTAAGCTCAATCCAAGAAGCGGTCTTATTAAATGATCAATTAGCTCAAGAAGATTTATTAGTTGTTCAAGATAATTTAGGACAGATAGACATATGCAAGTTTAAGAATTTACAGCTATCACGTCAATTGAATCTTTTAAGCTACTTTATTCGCCAAAAGAAGCTCCCGTTGCCCACTAGAAAGCAGCTAATAGAATTTATCCGTCAAGCACTAACGGGAGCAAATTATCGCCATCCTAAACTTACAATTACTAAACAAATATCCATCTTACGTAAGAAAAATAAGATAGTGTTAGAAAACATTTAGTAATTTCCCTTCCTGCCATCAACTCATTAACCTTTGCTAACAGCAAATTAACTTAGTGGGAGATCCCTGCTCATGAAGCCGGGCTAATCCCCCTTCTCAATTACTTGACTACGTATATATTACCACCGCTAACGACATAGCTTGCTTGTGCCCGTGAGTCGTATAATACTGAACCGGTACCACCTGAGGCAACCTTAAACAGGTAAGTGAGAGAACGGTTAGCTAATGAACCATCAGCATTGGGAATAACTGAATAAACATTATTACTTGAATCCAATATTAGCAAATAGTTCTGGGAAGCATTATATTGCAGAGATACTACATTTATATTGTTTGAGACACAATTATTCGTACCGCCTTGATAGTTTATTGAACATAGTGTGCTATCTGTACCATAATATAGGCTACCATTATTAATAGTCATGGAATGGACATTATTAGCGCTAACGATCGATCCTTGATCTAATAGATCACCATACCCAGAATTGTAGGTCATATAGTGAATCTCTCCATTCCATGCTGCATCTACCGAATTACCACCATTTGTAGTGGCTAAGGCCGTAACATTATAATCCCCATCCCAAACCTGGTCGTTATCGCTATCTTCATCGCTAAGATAAAATGCTTTATAGATATTTTCATGGTTATCGGCATAGTAGACCTGCGAGCCGAATGGAGCAAAAGGACCTGTCGGGTAGTTGCTAGTATTAAATTTATTGGTATAAATAAGGCTACCGTTAAAATTAGTCGCATTTATGCTGCCGCCCACTGATGCCTTATTAGCTGCCCAAAACCAGGTATTGCTTTGAGCTGGGTCAGTACCTGCAAACAGGATATTGTTTCTGCTATCCACATTGAAACTATTGATTGAGCTTTGTGTGGTATCCCAATATAGTACCGTTCCATTACTCCCGGTATTGATAGTCCCATCTACCACATAGGTAGTTGAACCATTATAAAATAGTCCGGCATTGCCCCCTGGCAACAAAGTTCCCACAATAGTTTGTTTTATTGACGGTTGCAAAATTGTGACGGTCACGGTGTAGGATGATACCCCACCATCAGCGTCTACAACATTGTAATTGACTGGATTAGTAAAGTCATTTTGGCTAGTACCGCTTACTTGTAGTGTTGAGCCTACATACACATTCTCGCCAGTAGTTGAAAAGTTCGCAATCAGATCGCTTGGATTAGTCCCGTACGGTAGACTGATCGATATACTACTGCCAGTTATAGTTCCTGTTACTCCATCTATTGAAAACTGAGTAATTAACGGCTGGGCATCTTTAATAATAGTTACAGAGTAATTAGTAAATGACCCATCTGCTGCTGTAACTTTATAAATAACCGGAGAATTTGAGAAGTCATTTATGGTCTGACCGCTAATTTGAACGGTTGAACCTACAGTTACAGTTTGTCCAGTTGTTGAAAATGTTGCAATCAGATTTGTGAGGTCACTGCTATATGGGACATGGACAGTGATATCCGTGCCATTGATTGTTCCCTGGTTTTGGCCAATGGCAAAGGCAGTCATGGCTTTTGCCGGATTTAGTGCATCAACAACATTTACCGTATATATGTTTGAAGAACCATCAGCTGCATATACTATATATTTAACCAAACTGGTAAAGTCATTTTGGGTAGTTCCACTTACTTGGACCGTATTGCCTATAAAAACGGTGCTTCCGGTAGTTGTAAATGTTGCAATCAATTTTGACCTATCAGTGCCGTATGGTAATGTTAGATTAATATTGAGACCAAATATAGTCCCGTTGATACCATTGATGCTAAAGCTCTTAATCGCCTTGGCCGAATTAAGTGCAATTTTAACTACTACCGTATATTGTGCGGTTGTCCCATCTGCAGCGGTTACGGTATAAACAACTGGATGAGTAAAATCATTTACGGTGTGGCCACTTATTTGAACAACTGAATTGACTGAAACCTGTTTCCCTGTTGTTACGAATTTTGCAACTAAAGAGGATGGATTTGTACCATATGGCAAGGTAACTCCAATAGTATTATTATTGATAACACCTGATACCCCATTAATCTTAAATGATGTAATTTGCTTAGATGGACTTGGCGCATCCTTAATTTGTACAGTGTAATTTGCAGTATCTCCATTTGCCGCCTCTACTGTATAAGTTACAGGGGCAGAGAAGTCTACTATACTATGACCGCTAGTTTGTGGAGTTGTTCCTATAAATACCTCCTTACCGTTAGTCGTGAAGGCTGGATCTAGTTTAGTTAAGTTAGTTCCATAAGGCAACGTTAATCCAATATTGAAGTTTTTAATGGTCGCAGATACTCCATTCACTTGGAAAGATAGCAAGGAATCGGCAGAATTAAGAGCTATGGTTACTTTTACTGTGTAATCAAAAGTTGAGCCATCTGCAGCAGTGACAGTATAAATGAGTGGGTTTGTAAAATCGTTTTGGGTATGCCCACTAATCTGAACTTTAGAATTTACTGTAACCTGTTGGCCGGTTGTGGTAAAGGCTGCTATAAGTCCAGCGGGAGAAGTCCCATACGGGAGCGTAATACCGATGGTATTATTGTTGATCACCCCGCTAACCCCATTGATAGAGAATGAGGTGATAGCTTTGGCGCTATTTGCGGCAAGAGTGACTGTAACTGTGTAGCTTGCCATTGATCCATCTGCAGCAATAACTGTATAAGTTAGAGGGTTCGTAAAATTATTTATGTTAACCCCACTAATTTGGGTAATTTGACCTATTTTAACGGAAGCCCCAGTTGTAGAAAATTTTGCCACTAAGCCAGTCAAATTAGTATTATATGGCAGGGTTATGCCTATGTTATTGTTTATGATATCTCCTGCTACTCCGTTAATAGAAAAAGAAGTTATCGCTTTGGCAGAATTAGCAGCAATAATTACGGTTACAGTATATTCGGCGGTCGAACCATCTTCAGCTGTCACCTGATAGATAAGCGGTCTTGTAAAGTCATTTTCAGAATGTCCGCTGATTTGCTGGTCTCCGTCAATGGTAACTTTTCGCCCGGTAGTCGTAAATGTAGCAATTAAATTGGCTCTGTTAGTACCGTAAGGCAAGGTAATGGCTATTTGGTTGTTAATTATTGTTGCCGGAAAACCGTTGATGGAAAAAGAAGTTATTGCTTTGGCAGAATTCTCAGCTATCCGCGCTGTTACCGTATAATTTTTTTCAGCGCTATCGGCTGCTATTACGCTATAGATAACCGGCTGGCTAAAGTTATTGATAGTTCTACCGCTTACTTGCGGCACTGTATCCACTTCTACGCTTTTACCTGTATCATTAAATGTTGCGATTAAAGAACTTAAACTAGACCCATATGGAAGAACTACTCCAATATTAGTATTTATAATGTTACCAGGTATTCCATTTAGGGCGAATTTAGTCATATTATCTGAGTCGTTATTACTAATGATTACATGGACAGTATAATCCTGACTACTACCATCTGCTGCTACTACCGTATAAGTTACCGGTGAACTGAAGTCATTTACTGTATAACCACTCTTTTCAATAGTCGTACCTACTTTAACGATTTGGCCAGTATCTGTGAATTTAGCAACTAGCTGATTCAAACTAGAACCATAAGGTAAGGTTACGCCAACATTAGTACCAACTATTACGCCTGCCACTCCATTTATGGAAAATGCAGTTAGTGCTTTAGAATCATTTGCAGCGACAATCACTGTAACTGTATAGTTTTGAGTTGTTCCATCTGCTGCTGTAACTGTATAAGTTACCGGTTTAGAGAAGTCATTGACAGTCTTTCCACTTATTTGCTCAGTAGGTCCTACGGTAACTTTCTGCCCATTAATTTCAAACTTGGCAACCAAGGAAGTTACGTTTGACCCGTAAGGAAGAGTAATCCCTATGGTAGTATTAGTAATAGTTGCGTCTATATCATTAATTGAAAAGTTAATAAAGTTTTTTGAGTCAGGCGCTGTTGTACTTCCGTTTTGCGGTTTTCCACCATAACTGCATGCGCTACAAATGATTGAGAAGACGAAAATCAAAAGATATTTTAGATAGTTATTAATAATAGTTTTGTTAGTTTTTCTTGAACGCATCAATAATACCTATAGAAAGAATGCTATTTGTTGATTTGTTATCAATAAAGCGTATCTCTACCCTCTACCCCTATTTATAATTACATTATCATTGCCAGATAATTTTTAACCTTGACTAATTAGCTTTTTGAAAGTTATCTGAATGCTATATTTTTTTAAATTTAGTTTATTGAGTAAATAAAAATAACAACTTTTTCAATTTACAATTCACATTATAAATCGTGCGATTTCAATTTTAATCCATATAAGCTAACCGTATAGCTTAATTCTTAGTGTATATACTACATATTTTATTGCTTAACCCTAAGAATAATATAGTTAAAATTATCCAAAAATCATTGTTTAGATTAAATAATACAGCAATTCTAAACCTGCTATCAAAGCCTACATAAAACCCTATAAACAGTGAGGTAAAACCCTACAAACCCAATTTTTACTTGGATATCTCAAGCAGTATTAAAATGGAAAAAGCGGTCTGAAGCGTGGCGAATTTCTGCGGTATTTAGCAAAGCTCTACCTTTGCCATTATTAGCATACTCAAAATAATTATTTTTATAAAATAAAAAAATTCGGTATAAAACCGAACTTTTTATTGAGTAAGATAACAGAATTAATCAAGAATATGACCAAATTCACGGATTGCCGCTGACAGCATTGCCAAGTCAAGAACTTTATAGCTTTGCAATTCATCAACTATCGCTTTTATTTTAGCCATTTTATCTTGATTCGCAGCAATCCACGCAACAGTATCGCCGCCGTGTGCCTCAATTGCTAATAACATCGTTCCACGGTAAAGTTTAGATACATCCGCAAGTAAAGCTGAACGCGCCAAGGCTTGCCATTTATTTTCGCGTGGTAATAACAAGACATTTTTACGAATCCAGTCAATTTGCAATAGACGTCCAGCGGCAAAATAGTTTTGGGCAACCGTAGAATAGTCAAGTTTATGCTCAAGAGCAAGCAGAACGATATCCATCACTTGTGGTAAATACCCCAAGCGTGATACAAGTTCAGCAAGCTCAGTTGGAACATTGCTTGAAATATACATTTTCTCTTCGTCGCGGACATCAGGATATTCTTCCGTCTTAATTAATTTAGCAATATTTTGTTCTAGCGCTGAAACATGCTTACTGAATTTGTTGATAATATCTTCAGCCTGGCTAAGGTCTTTAACGTAGCGAAGAATCCAGCGGCATAAACGCTCGATAGCTTTTTCAACACCAACGAACAATTTTAATTGAACATCAGCACATATCTTGTTATCTAGGCTCTCAATATGGCCATATAATTGAGGACCATCCAATAGATTATAAGCAATCCACCAAGCTTTGATAATATCTTCAAGTGGCGAACTGAATTCATCAGTAAAGCGTGAAATAAAAGTAATTCCTGCACGGTTTACTACCAAGTTCGCTAACTGATTGGCAATAATTTCTTTACGTAAATAGTGATTTAGAATAAAATCTTTATAATTTTCCTGTAAATATTTAGGGAAATAACTCATTAGCAACCCGTTAAAGTCCGGATCAGTTACCAACGATGATTTTAAAATATCACGGTCTAATGACATTTTTGAATAAGCAAGTAGAACTGACATTTCAGGTGAAGTTAAACCACGGTCTTCCTGCATCCGTTCATTAATTTCAGCGTCGGTTGGCAGAAATTCAATTTTACGATCTAATTCACCTGTTTTTTCTAATTTACGGATAAATATCGCATGGTTAGGCAAAGTATAGCGCGCACGATATCCTGCAGTGCGTAGTACTAGTGTTTGTAAATAGTTATCACGTAATACTAGATTTGAAACATCATCAGTCATTGACTCAAGTATTTTGTTTCGTTCTTCAACCGACATACCAGTTTTTTGCATAATCGCAGCAAATAGAATTTTGATATTCACTTCATGGTCAGAGCAGTCAACTCCAGCAGAGTTATCAATTGCATCAGTACAAATATTGCCTCCAGCGAGTGCAAACTCAATACGCCCAAGCTGGGTTGCTCCCAGGTTACCGCCTTCACCAACTACTTTAACCTGTAAATCTTTACCATTTACACGTAGTGCATCGTTAGCTTTATCCTTAACTTCATCATGGCTTTGCGATTCAGCCTTAATGTAAGTACCAATCCCACCATTGTATAATAAGTCAGCTTTAGCTTTAAGAATATGATTGATTAGTTCGGTTGGCGACATTTCATCAGCTGTAACTTCTAACCACGCTTTAACCTCAGCTGATAATGGAATAGTTTTACTCGAACGCAAGTAAATGCCTCCACCTTGGGAGATTTTGCTGCGATCATAGTCTTCCCAAGTTGAGCGCTCTAAGCTAAACATCCGCGCACGTTCAGCAAAAGATGCTGTTGGATCCGGGTTTGGATCAAGGAAAATGTGCATATGGTTAAATGCAGCAATTAGCTTAATATGTGGAGATAATAGCATTCCGTTACCAAATACATCCCCCATTAAGTCACCAATCCCGATTACGGTAAAATCTTGGCTTTGCGTATCAACTCCTAAATGGCGGAAATGACGTTTTACCGCCTCCCAGGCACCTTTTGCCGTAATCCCCATTTTTTTATGGTCATAACCAGCTGAGCCACCTGAAGCAAATGCATCACCTAGCCAGAAATTATACTTTTGTGACATTTCGTTGGCATAATCAGAGAAAGTTGCAGTTCCTTTATCAGCTGCAACTACTAAATATGGATCATCACCATCCATCCGCACTACTTGTTTTGGATGTACTACTTCGCCGTTAACCAGGTTGTCCGTGATATCCAATAAGCCAGAGATAAACTGTTTATAGCAGCTAACACCTTCAGCCATATATGCATCGCGTTCGGTTATTGCCGGTAATTTTTTGCAGACAAATCCACCTTTTGAGCCAGTAGGAACGATAACTGAGTTTTTAACCATTTGCGCTTTTACAAGACCAAGGACTTCGGTGCGGAAATCTTCCTTACGGTCTGACCAACGTAAACCGCCCCGCGCAACTTTACCGCCGCGTAAATGTACCGCCTCAAAGCGAGTTGAATAAACAAAAATTTCATATAAAGGATAAGGTTTAGGTAGGTTTAACACCTTGGCTGATTCTAGTTTAAATGAAATATATGGTTTATGTGCCCCGTCATCTAGAGTCTGATAATAGTTAGTACGAAGCATCGCGTTTATAACTGAAAACGCAGCTTTTAATATTTGATCTTCCGCTAAATTTTCTACTTTTTCTAATTCTGTCTGGATAATATTTTGGATTTCTTCGGATTTAGCGGAGGAATGATGCACTGGGCAAAATTTAGCTTCAAATAAGTCAAATAAATTGCGGCTGATATTGGCATATTTCTTTAGGCAATCGCTTATATAGCCTACTGAAAAAGGCAAGCTAGTCTGTACCATATATTTAACTACAGCACGAACCAATGAAGTCTGACGCGCCGTTAAACCGCTAAATAATACCAGTATATTTAAACTATCATTTTCTACTTTTCGGGTAAATGCAGCTACGATTGCAGATTTTAGTTTAGCCTGTAATTCGCTATCATTAATTTTATTTAACGCTTCGCTTGGAACTTCAACACCAAAGTCACAAATATAGATATGCTCAGTATCAGATACTTTAACTTTAAAAGGCTTTTCATCAAGTAATTTAAATCCAAAATTTTCAATAATCGGCAAACCACGTGATAAACTAACAGTGTCATTTAAGCGGATTAATTTAATTTGCCAAATATTATCTTCGCTCGACTCACCATCTGATACGGCAATTGAATATTCATTATTGGGATTAAGTTCGCCCATAAGATTACAGTCTACAACAATTTCATCAAGTGAATACTTAGATAAGTACTCATCAGGAAGCACTGCCGCATACTTCTCGAATATATCTGCACTCAACTTTTGCTTTAACTGCTCTAATACATTACTCATTATTTTTCCTTATAAAGTTCAAAGCACAACATAACAAATGAAAAATCTTAAAAACTAATTTGAAAAAATCCAACCTTCAAATAAGCCTAAACCAATCATAAAGCCTTACTATTTTTAATACAAATATTTTAGCATAACTATACTTAATTTATTTTGTGCACTGCAAATACGAATCATTAAAGCTATTGCAATAAAAAAGAGCTGGCTTCATAGATACTCATTGCCAACTCTTTAGTTTTACAGTGTCCGTAAAAAATTCACCACATCAAATGCAGCATAAGTCCAAATAATATCAGCCCCGGCCCGTTTAAAACTCAACATACATTCAAGTAAAGCATGGTTATAATCAATCCAGCCCTTTTCAGCTGCAGCCTTTAGCATAGCGTATTCGCCGCTAATATGATACACTGCTGTTGGAAATTTAAATTCGCTCTTTACCCGATATAATATGTCTAAATATGGTAACCCTGGCTTTACCATTACGATATCTGCACCCTCAGCAATATCCAGCGCAACCTCGCGGATTGCTTCGTCACCATTTGCCGGATGCATTTGATAACTTAATTTATCAGCCTTACCCAGATTAGTACTAGATCCAACAGCATCCCTAAACGGGCCATAAAACTTAGAAGCATATTTTGCAGAATATGCGAGTATGCCTGTATTTACATAACCGTTTTCTTCAAGCGCCTTCCTGATTAAGCCAATTCGGCCATCCATCATATCTGACGGACAAACAAAGTCAGCTCCAGATTCAGCATGGGATAAAGCCTGTTTAATCAATACTTCATTAGTTATATCATTGATAACATAGCCATGCTCGTCAATTATACCATCTTGACCATGTATAGTATACGGGTCTAAGGCAACGTCAGTAAAAATTCCAAGAGCAGGAAATCGTTCTTTAACTGCACGAATGGCCCGCTGGATTAAACCATTGGGATTATAGCTTTCGGTTGCCATATTATCTTTATGCGCTTCGATAACTGGAAATAAGGCAATTGCCTGAATACCCAACATTTGCGTTTTCTCGACTAAACGAAGCAATAAGTCGATACTTAATCGACTTTGGCCAGGCATCGATAAAATAGGCTCTTCACGTAGCGAACCTTCAACGATAAAGACCGGGTATACCAAATCATTTGCATTTACCCAGTTTTCTTGAGTTAAATTACGGATAAAATTTGACTGGCGATTACGCCGCAGTCTTGCCATCGGAAATGTTCCCCAAGCAGTCATGTTACTTTCCCCTAAGTTCTGTTTACTTATACTCTAGTACTGAATAAACTTTAAAGCCTTGCTCTTTGATTAAATTACTACCATTTAAGTAAAGTAAATCACTTACAACTGCACATTCATACACATTAGCTCCCAATTCTGTAATTAACGAGCATGCTGCAAGCATAGTTCCGCCGGTAGCAATCAAGTCATCAATTACAAGTACGTTATCGCCTTTATGTACAGCATCAATATGCATTTCAACAGTATTGATATCGCCATACTCTAATGTATAACTCTTTGATACAGTTGTATAAGGTAATTTTCCTTTCTTACGAATCGGCACAAACCCTATGCCTAATTCATAAGCTACGATAGGCCCAAAAATAAACCCGCGCGCATCTAAGCCAGCTACTATAGTAATTCCCTGACCTTTATATCTTTCAACAAATATATCAACAACTGCTCGGAATGCTTTCGGGTCTTTTAATAGCGTAGAAATATCACGAAACATTACACCTGGCTCTGGCCAATTTGGGATATCGCGAATGGATTTACGAATAAAGTCCAAGGTTTCAGGAGTAGCAATCATTGTAATTCCTTATTTAGTAATAATAGCGTAAGTTACCCGCACATTTTAAGAGTTTTAAATTAAATTATTTTTTAAATATGCCATTTACGATTGCAACCGCCTCTTCCGCCCGACGCTTGATCTCGGCAAAATCATGGTTGGCAATTAGTTCCGGCGCAACAATTGAAGACATGCCAACAGCAAATACGTTTGGTAATTCCAAATATTTTTTCATGTTATCAGTGGTAATACCGCCGGTTGGGCAAAATTTGATATCCGGCAAAGGAGATGCCATAGCCTTTAATACTTCATATGCATTAAAAGGTTCAGCAGGAAACATTTTTAAATAGCTTAAACCACGATTACTCGCTTCCATGGCATGACTAGGTGTCACTACTCCAGGTATAAACCGAACATCATTGAAACGGCTACGCGCTGCTTCCAATAATTCAGTAGTACAGCCAGGTGAGAATATGAATTTGGCACCAGCCATACAGGCGCTAAAAAAATCTGCAGCAGATCTAACCGTCCCTGCACCAACCATCATGCCTGGCACTTCTTTTGCAACCAGCTCCATGATTTCTAAGGCGTTTGATGTGCGCATTGTAATTTCCATACAGTTGATTCCAGTACTTAGCAAAGTCTCCGCTAATGGAACTGCTGCTTTCACATCTTGAATCACAACTACAGGAACAATCTTGTTTACTGCAAAAACTTGTTCGACCGTCTTCATTAATACTCACTCCTGAGGAAAAAAAGTTTATTCTGGAACGTTGCCAGTTATTAATTTATTCTAATATTTGCCTAAACTTCAAAACATTAACTTTTGACAAAATTGGCTTAAAAGAGAGTTGCACCAGTCTCAGAAGTGCTTAAATTAGTCCTTAATGGATTAAATAGTTCTCGTCCTAAGCCCACTTTATTAGCACTTAAATCAGGAGTAGCTGCTAAACGGTTGGCTAATTCAATATCACTTACATGTAATTGTAGAATTCCATTTTCCAAATCTAGTTCAACAATGTCTCCCGATTGAACCTTAGCCAAGTTGCCACCATTAACTGCTTCAGGTGTAAGGTGTATCGCATTAGGAATTTTACCCGAAGCACCTGACATCCTACCATCTGTTACTAAAGCTACTTTATACCCTTGGTCCTGTAATGAAGTTAATGCCGGTGTTAAGCCATGCAATTCAGGCATACCATTGGCTTGTGGGCCTTGGAATTTTAATACAACGACAACATCTTTAGCGAGTTTACCAGCTTTATAGTGTGCGATTACATCTTCTTGACTATGAAATACTTCTGCCTGCGCTTTAACATAGCGGTATTCTGGATTAATTGCAGAGATTTTACTGACTGCACGTCCCAAGTTGCCAGTTAACAAGCGTAAGCCGCCTTCATTACTAAATGGGTTAGTAACCGGGCGCAGCAGGTTTTCATCACTATTAAATGCTGGGATCCATTCTAAATTATCGCTAGAATCTAATATTGCATATTTGCTATAAGCATCTAGCCCCTCGCCAATTACCGTTTTTACATCATTATGCAAATAACCGCCTAAGAGTAGTTCTTTGATAATATATGCCATTCCGCCTGCTTCATGGAACTGGTTAATATCTGATGTACCATTAGGATAAACTTTGGCCAGTAAAGGAACTACCTTGGATAATTCAGCAAAATCGTCCCAAGTAACACAGATCCCCGCAGCCTTAGCTATCGCAGGAATATGCAAGGTATGATTAGTTGAACCACCTGTTGCAAGTAATCCAACTATAGCATTTACAATTGTCTTTTCACTAATTATTTCACATAGCGGAATAAAGTTACCACGTTGGGCAGTATTTTTCACTACCTGTTTGGCTGCATAGTCTGTTATTGCCCTGCGTAAAGGAGTATTTGGATGAATAAAAGCGGCACCCGGTACATGTAGGCCCATGATTTCCATCATCATTTGATTAGTATTTGCAGTTCCATAGAAGGTACAAGTACCTGGCGCATGGTAAGATTTTAGCTCGGATTCCAATAATGCGCTCTCATCTACCTTGCCCTCAGCAAATAATTTGCGGGTTTCAGCTTTTTCTTTATTAGATATCCCGCTTGGCATAGGACCACTTGGAATAAAGATAGTTGGCAAATAGCCAAAGCTCAAGCTACCGATCAAAAGTCCTGGAACGATCTTATCACAGATTCCTAGGCAAATAACTCCATCAAAAACATTATGGGATAGCGAAACGGCTGTGGCCATCGCGATTACTTCACGCGATAATAATGATAGTTCCATACCTATTTGGCCTTGTGTCACACCATCACACATTGCAGGGACCCCGCCAGCCACCTGGGCAGTCGCCCCTTCGCCCAAAATTGCCTCTTTAAGAATTTCCGGATAGCGATAATACGGTTGATGCGCTGACAACATATCATTATATGCTGTAACTATCCCAATGTTAGGACTTTCAACACTTTTAAGAAAAATTTTAACTTTGCCGTCTTCTGCAGCAGCAGCATGTGCAAGGTTGGTACATGCTAAATCCGCACGCTTAACTCTCTTGCCATACTGCTCTTTCATCCGTGCTAAATACGCTTGCCGTGTTTCATGGCTTCTCGCTATAATTCTATCGGTAACCTTTTTGACTACTTCGTTTAAACTCATAATTGCACCTGTAATAAAAGTGGAGATTTATTGTATTATTTTACTACTTCTTTTAGCTATAACTTGAAGAGTTTTTTAAACCAAATTTTGGGAATAACTCCATAACAAGAGAACTTAAAGCAAGAAAAATGATTATAATTGCCAAAGGCAAGACATTGGTCGCATCAAATAGGTTGATTATTGCCGAAAATAAAGCCCCAACAACAATAGAGGTAAAACTATATAGCGCTGATGCGCTAGAAAAATTATCGGTAATCGAAGACATTGCCATAGCACTTGAATTTGCAAAAACTAAGCCGCTACCAATAAAAAATAGACCAATCGTAAAAAATAAATCTAGTCTAGAAACATAACCATCAATACCGCTAACCAGCAATACCACCCCTGCAGCAAGAGTCAAAAGTAGGCCTAAACGTAATACTTTATTCAAGCCAAAACGGACAATCCGGGAATTTAAATAACAGCTTCCAACATAACACCCAGATAAAAGAAGGGTAATTAAGCCAAAACCATCTGGACTTACATGTAAGCGAGTTTCCCATAAAAAGGCCGCAACTGACAAATAACTCATAAAAACCGAGTATGTACAGGCAGCAATAATATTATACTGTTGAAATTTAAGATTTTTACATATTACTAAATAGTTTACAAACATACGGCGAAAATTAAATGATTGTTTTTCTCGGATTTTTTTAAACGGAAACTTCAGCGCAACCGACAATGACATTAAATTGAATAAAAATAGGAAAACAAAAATTGAATGCCAGTTAAATAACTTTTGGAAAACCCCGCCGACAAACGGGGTAAGATCTACGCTTAACGCAAATCCCATACTCAAGTAAGAAGAGTATTTGGCAAATTGCTCGCCCTTATAATAATCACGAAGCAATGCTCGCCCAAGCCCATTCGTACTACTAAATGCCAACCCCTGGATAAAGCGACAAAAAATAAACATGCCAATACTTTTTGCAAAAAGGCAGCCTAAAGTGCCACTTAATCCAACTAAAAGAGAGATGACAATTATCCGTTTGCGGCCATAAATATCAGCAAGCGCGCCTAAGAATAATGCCGGAACTATCGTGCCTAGCATATAGAAAGTTAAAGAATACTGGATTAAACTATGATTTACATGAAAACTTGCGGCAATATATGGTAATGACGGAATATACATTTCAGCTGTAATTGCGCCGATTGTTGATAGAACAAGGGTCAGAGCTAGTATCTTGAACATTATTGGGAGTGTTTTTTATAAATTTATATTAATAATATCACCTGTCTACACATCGGTGGATAATTACTTCAACTGTGACATAATTCTTAATAATCACTGTAGACACAGGTAATTGGCTAGTTAGATATTATACTACCAATAGGGATCTTTTAGAGAGCTATCTTCCAATTTCAATACAAGATACAAGCAAGTTTAATGCTAAAATTTAGCCAAGCTGGTGTGAATAGT
This sequence comes from uncultured Neisseria sp., assembly GCA_964386295.1. Lineage (GTDB taxonomy): Bacteria > Pseudomonadota > Gammaproteobacteria > Burkholderiales > UBA11063 > Aquella. The sequence continues at coordinate 118,347 of CAYLRR010000008.1, read as the reverse complement.
TAAATTCAATTGAGTAGGAATTTTTCCAATTTCCCCCTGGCAGAAGGCCAATAATTCCCTCTTTCTCACTAATATTACCGCTAAAGCCTAGTTTGTCGCCATGACCGCACCATGGCTCGATACAAATGAATTTAGCTCCAGGCTTCGCCCATAACCCTAAATAAGGAAAACCGCTAAGTGAGACTTTTATTGATCTTCCACTAGTTTTTTCCACTAATGAAACACTCCTACTTGCATATCCTGAATAAACTAAAGCCCCAGAATCAAAAATATCTTGGCTTAATTCAATTTGCTTTAAGGTGATGTTAAATGTCTTATCTAAGAAAAATGCTTCGGGGTTGAGCGGATGGCAAATTAATTGTTCAGGCTCTTCGAATTCAATAATATACTCGCTAATATCATGTAAATCATCAAATGGGCACTTAAATGCCGGATGAGCACCTAAACTAAAGTATGCGAAAGTATTTCCATTATTGATAACTGTAAAGCTGGTAATAAGTTTAGTACCTTGTACGGTATAACTAATCCTCAAGATTAAATCAAATGGGTACACTCCGTCACCTAAACTATCTATAGCAAGGCTTAGAACTATTTCATTTTCCAAATGCTTGTCTACATTAAATAAGCTATGTCGCGCAAATCCATGATTGGTTAAATTATAACTTTTACCACCATGTTTAACCTGATCAAGGTTAGCTTTACCTACTATTGGAAATAAGACCGGGGAAACACCTGGCCAAATTTCAGGGCTACCTTCCCACATATACTCGGTCTGAGTACTGTTATTAGTAACCTTTCTTACTTCCGCACCCTTTAAATTAATTGCAACAGTTAGCTCTTGGCTTCTAATAGTTAATAATTCTTGATCCAAGTTATGCTCCTGTTTTAATAATTCTAATAATTGGTATTATAATGAGTGGTAAAATCATGATAAACAATATTAATGAAACTGTACACCACTTCCAATAATCTATTATATTATAAAAGGGTGGCAGCTGCCATCCCCTTATTCATTTGAATTCTAACCAAGAAGCTATCAGATATCATGATTATCGCCAAATTTCTTGACTTGCGTCAAAGAACTTTCAGCAAGATAACCGCCGCCTAGAGCTTGATAAAGTCCAACAATACTATTCATTTGTTGCATTTTTACTTGATTCAGATTTGCTTGGGCATAGTCTATATTCAATCTATAGCCAACAGTATCGGCATAACTACTTGTCCCGACCTTATATTGCTTTTGTGCAATAGTATATAACGACTGGGCTTTACTTAATGCTTCATTTTGCGATTTGAAAATTTGATCTAGGCTATCATGACTGGATAAACCATTATCCACTTGTGCAAAAGCTGAACGCACCGTTTGCACATAATTATAATAAGAAGCATAATAGCCAGCTTTTGCCTGATCAATTTTAGAATAAAGGCTCAAATTCAATAACGGCATTGTTGCAGCCAACTGCCCCATCCAGAAGTCACCGCCAGCATTGAATAGATTACTTAACTGCATTGAACCCTGCCCAAGCCCACCTGTAAGGCTGATTGTCGGGAAAAACTGCGAAGTTACTGCACCAATATCAGCATTGCTCACTTTTAACTGATACTCAGCAGCAACCACATCCGGACGAGTCTTTAAGACACCTGAAGGTAGGTTAACAGGGATTATGCCATCAGTTGCGATATTATCAAAATTGTTTTTGGTTACTACTTTACCTGGATTATTATTAGTTAATACCTGTAAAGCATTTTGCGCTTGGACAATATTATTTTTGATATCAGGAACTTTTGCTTCTAATCCTGCAATATATTGATCAATACCTTCAATATTTAATGCAGAAACATTGCCATTTTGGTATTTGATTAAGTTATACTTGCGAAGCTCTTTAGCATCAGCAATAGTTTGATTTTGTAATTCAAGCTGTTTTTGTAAACCTAACAATGAAAAATAGCTTGCTGCTACCTGGCCAATTACCGCCAAACGTACTGCATTCACTGTTTGCTTTTGCATCTCCAGATTTAATTTTGCAATTTCCCCTTGCTTAATTTGACTAAATACATTTAGAGTATAGCTAGGGATAAAACCAGCACCATAACCGCTAAAGTTCTGTGGATTATTTTGGCTAACATTATTTAGTAATGGATAACCGGAAGTATTCTGGAATCCAGGATTAAATGATTGACCGGTAAAGCCGGCACCACCAATGCCAATTGTTGGCACCCAGTTCATTTCAACCTGCTTTAACGAAGCCTGCGCTTGCAGTAAGTTACCCATCGCAACTTGCAGATTGTTATTATTGCTTAAGGCGCTTTCAATCAATTGATTTAATTGCGGATCATTAAATTTCTTCCACCAGGCTAAATCAGTAATATTATTACTTTCCACTTTAACATGGGCATCTTGGCTAGACCAATTATTCGGGTTATTTAGCTGCGGTTCGCTATATTTGGGCCCAAGTAAAGCACACCCAGCTAGGAAGCTGGTAAAAATGGTTAGACTAATCTCTCTTAGTTTCATATACTAACCCGTCCTAATTGCTTGTTGTATCAACAGTTACTTCGCTACTAGCACCAACGCGAAGGGGGAATTTAGGATCATTCTCTATTTTTACTCTAACCGTAAAGCGCTGGGTTACTTTTACCCAGTTACCTGTAGCATTTTGAGCTGGGAGTAAAGAGAAAGTATTACCGCTGGCATAACTGATACTTTGCACAACACCTTTATACTCATGGTCGTACATATCAAGCTTAACAACAGCTTTTTCTCCCGGTTTAATCCGTTTTAATTGGGTTTCTTTATAATTAACATCCACCCACCAGCTAGAGTCATCAACTAAACCAAAAAGCTTTTGACCGGGAGAGACAAGTTCCCCGGTTTGCAAATTCATGTCGCTTACATAGCCATCAACCGAAGAACGTAATTGGGTATAGCCGGTATTATTTTTAGCATTATCTATATTAGTAGTTGCTATGTCAATCTGAGTTTTAGCTACATCATATTGAGTCTGTGCCTGCTCTAAAGCAGTATTGGCCTGCTCCAATTGCTGACGAGCTTGATTAGCCTGATTTTCATACTTTTCTTTATCTTGGAGTGAACCTGCATTTTGGGCATATAAAGTCGCATAACGACTAGCCAATTGACTTGCAAATGTATAATCGGATTTGGCTTTTGCCACGGTTGCCCGAGCATTGGTAATTTGCTGAGCAGCATTTAATGCTTGCTGTTTAGCTAATGAATAATCTTGTTTAGCTTTAGTCAATTGCAAACTGTAATCCTGTGGATCAATATCAACTAATAAATCACCCTTATGCACATATTGGTTATTTTTTACATAAATTTGCTGGATATAACCGCCAACTTTAGGAGCAACATTAACTAAATTTGCATTTACATAAGCATTATCGGTACTCGGAAAGGTTTCTATGTGGTGATAATAGCCATATAACCCAGCCGCAGCTAGTATAACTATTCCTATTCCAATAAATAAATGCTTAGATGATTTTTTATTATTTTCTGCCATGCTTAATTCTTCCTAGAAACTAATTTTATTTTTTGATATTATTCGACAAAAGTATGCCCAGCGTTGCCAGGCTTAGGCCGTTTTAAAATAAAAGGTAACCATAAAATCAATAACAAACACACACCAAAGATATAAAAAGAATCTAAATAGCTTACTAATGAGCCTTGCGTCATTATATTGATTTGAGCAATCGCTGCCTTAATCTGATCTGGGGAATTCGCCAAGTTTTGCGACCACCATTGGTAACCCCGGTCATACGGTGAAATATGGCCGCTCATATCATGCCAGGTTACCTGCATTTGCTGCGAGATAATCGTGGATGAAATAGAAGTACCTATTGAACTACCAATATTACGGAAAAAATTAAATACTCCGGATGCATCCCCTTGCAAATGAGGAGGTATATCTATAAATACTATTTGCATGATAGGTATAAAAAATGCCATCATCCCTACCCCCTGCACTAATGCGACCATTAAAACATTTATTTGTCCAACCGAAGGAGCAAACTTCGACATCATAAAAGAAGAAATAGCAAAAGTTAATAGACCAAAAAACATGATTTTTCGTGGGTCAAACTTTCCGGTCAGACGCGCGACAATCGGTGCAGCGATAAAAGCCACTAATCCGCGCGGTGCGGTAATAATCCCGGCAGTGTCTACCGGATAACCAAAACTTTGCTGGAGCATTGTAGGAAAATAGGCCATAGAAGCTGAAACCATCAGGATAAAAATCAGCATCGTTAAACATGAAAAAACAAAATTAAGATTGGTAAAGATTTGCAATTTAATTACCGACTTACCAAGTAGCCCACGCCAGATAAAGAAAATAATTAACAGTATAGAGCAAGTAAGGACAATAATCATTGAAAATGAGTCAAACCAATTATTACTATTTCCTTCATCAATAAAGTACTCAAGAAAGCCAACCCCCAAAGCCATAAAGAGGAAGCTAATATAATCAATTTTTACATCTTCTAAAGGCTTCTCTTCCATAAATGCCAATACTAACATAAATCCGGCAATACAGATTGGCACATTGACATAAAATACCCAGCGCCAGTTTAGATGTTCTGTTAATACTCCACCGAATATTGGGCCGATTATCGGTCCCATAACCACACAGAGGCTATAAACTGTCATTATTTTAGGCTGCTCTTCCGGAGTAAAATTTTGTGCAATATACGACTGAGCGATAGATGGCAAGAAAGCACCACCTATACCTTGTAGCAAACGAAAGATGATCATTTGGGTAAGTGAGGTAGACATACCGCAGAGTATTGAAGATACACCAAACATGATTGTTGAAGCTAGCACTACCTGTTTTGTCCCAAATTTCCTGGTAACTAGTCCAGTTAAAGGGATACACACTGCCGCAGCAACGATATAACTTGTCATCGTTAACGAAACTTCACTTAGATTTGCACTTAGTGAGCCCATAATATTTGGAATTGCTACAGCTACAATAGTCAAGTCAACAATTTCAGCTAAAGCCAGCAAGCTTACTGCATACGCCGCTATCGTCCTTGGTTCTAGCCAAAAACTTGAATTTGGATTAGAAATTTTATTCACTTTTATTATCTTTTTATTCGAAAACGATATAAGTAACCATTCTATAACAATTGTTTGAATTTGTCAATTTAATTATCGGCAAGACAAAGGATTAGCTATAAAGCCTGTTACTAGAAACACAATATCTCATAATCTTAAGCTCTAAGCAATTAATTCTTGCCTAAAATTAACATTAACTAATTTGCAACACCCTCTTAGGGTTGGAGAATTTTTCACGTTCAAGAAATAAATTTTCTCGGGTACTTAGTAATTGATATACAATACACATAAATTACTGATGTTAGCTACTATAATAAAATCTAAAGTTAGTCTATCTGATTTATTATTTGCCAAAGATATTGAAGATGCAAAGTATCAGTAAAAAATTATCTACTTAGTTTCGACATTATTAGTACCTACATACGCAATTTTAAGACATAATCTAAATGAGGAGCTATGATCATGAAATCTAAATTCAGCTGGCTTTTCCTGCTCTTTGGCCTAATTTATTGTATTATGACAATGGCAGCGCCACAAAAAGATCTATGGCCTTATTGGCAAACAACTGACTCAAAATCCAAGTTGACGATTAATAACCAAAGCTATTTGTACTTTCTAAACAAATATGTTGACCGTGGCCCCGATAATACCAATCTTGTTGCATACTCCAAGGTAAGCTCAGCCGATAAAGAAGCACTAAACAAATATATTCAATATTTAAGTTCAATCAAAATTTCAGGATATAACCGCCAAGAGCAATTAGCTTACTGGATAAATTTATATAATGCTCTAACTATTAAAGTTGTACTAGACAACTATCCGACCAAGAGTATTCTTGATATTAAACTATCAGGACTACTTACACCTGGGCCATGGGAAAAAAAACTAATTAAAGTAGAAGGCCAGCAACTCTCGCTAAATGATATTGAACATCGAATCGTTAGACCAATCTGGAATGATCCGCGTACTCACTTCGCCCTTAACTGCGCATCATATGGCTGTCCGAATCTGCAAAAATCACCCTACAGTGGTAAAACTTTAGACTCTATGCTGGATAATGATGCAAGGGAATACATTAATAGCCCTCGTGGAGTTTACTTTGACCCACAAGGTAAGCTTATTGTTTCTCAGATTTTTTCATGGTATCAGACTGATTTTGCTAGCAATGATAAAGACTTGATTCGCTTTATTGCTAAATATGCAAATCCAAGCCTAGCCCAAAAACTTGCCGGCAAAACCAAAATCGATAGTTACCAATATGACTGGAAATTAAATGGGAATTAAACCGCCTCTTTGATTCGGTCCTCTTGGATATCTTGAATAGAATTACATTCTATAAAATATGCATTTTCAAGAACTTCAACTTTATGGGTTACAAAAGGTGAGACTTGGATAATTGCTGGTTGTGATAGTACCACTTCATATATTTGACTAGTACCGATTTTACGATATGACAATTTAATTTTACCGGCAAGAAAAAGAAAAATCTTAGGGCTTGTCCCCTGATTCTTCCCTTCATGGTAAGTATTCCCGGATAGACTACCAATACTCCGTGTAAGGAAAATAAACTCAGATTGAGGCCGAGGAATCTGAAAACCCAGTGTTACTCCTCTTTCATCAGCACCAATAGTTGAAAACTCGGTAATAGATACTAAATCATTCATAGCTGTACTCATTTAGAAAAAATCCCAGCATTCTAACATTGCCACACTTTTTGCGCTACATTTTTATCCTATCTTAATTGAGCTCGTTTGTTCAATTACTTTTAATAGATAACTTCTTATCATTTATAAAAATTTTGCATTAAATTTTTTATTTTTATTTAGGTTAAAGATATAGCTTAGGAAAGAAACCTGATAAATTATAAAGATTTTTATATATAGCAATAAATAATTGAATTTCGAGTCAATAGTAGCCTGAATTATTTCACCTTATAATTAGTGCAAAACGCTACACTAGCACCTAACACAAATAACACGATAAGATATACTCTATTATTATCCTAGGCATCTTTATACCGGACACTTTTATATTTGATACTACGAGCAACAGTTAATTTTATTAGATTTACTATGAGGGAGGCTTGATTTATACGAATTATGGAGAATATTAGACTTTGTTTATGAGTTGGCGTTATTTGTTGAACTGTTTGAGTCTCGCGAGGCATCAACAAATAGCCAATTAATAATTACAAAGGCTTATATTCGGAATATTGAGTTATAAATTAAGTCTTCCTTATAATAAATCGATTATAAAAGACATGCATTTTTACAATACATCTATTAAAAGTGCACGGTATTGGACCTAGGCATAGTAACCAATACTATGCCACACCGTGAAAAACTTTACAACCTTACCCAGAAAAAGGTATGTTTGTTATAGAAAAAATTAGCAAGCAGCTCTTTATATACGAAATATAGTATTTAGGAATTTTTGTAAATTATGCAACAAAATAAGCAAGTATCTTCCTTTTTTAAAACCTCTTTAGGTAATATCCTCGAGTGGTATGATTTCTCATTATATGGAATTTTTGCATTAAGCATATCCAAAACTTTTTTCTCTAATTTTCCTAATTTTGAAGCGCGTATACTTACCTTTTTGACTTTTAGTGTAGGATTTATTGCTCGCCCCATTGGTTCCTTCATCTTTGGCTATATTGGTGACAGGTTTGGTAAATATAGAAGTATAAACATTTCAATTTGGTGTATGGGCTTTGCAACCATTTGTATAGCTTTTATCCCTGACTACAATAGTATTGGATTTATTGCCCCATGTATATTACTAATATTAAGGTTCATACAAGGCCTCTCTGCAGGCGGCCAGTTTTCCGGGTTAATTACTATAGCGGTAGAAAATGACCCGCAACATAAATCTTATTTAGTTAGTATTGTTCTTACGATTTCCTTAATCGGTAGCTTACTTGCTTCGCTGGTTGGCTATTTATCTGTAGAGGTTTTCAAATATAATAATTTTCAATCACTTACCTGGAGAATACCATTTCTGTTAAGCGGAGTTCTATTCTTGACCTATGTCTGGTTTAGACCTGTAGTTGATAACGTAATCGAAAACACAGATTACAATTTTAAGGATATATTTAGAAATCAACCAGTTGAATTTGTTTTGATGACTGGACTGGCTGCAATCATGGCTGGACTTTATTATATAATTTTTAGTTACTCGGTAACTTTTATGAGGAAGGACTTTGCGGTTTCGCAAAGTAATAGCTTACTAGTTCTGAGCGTTATGATGTTTCTAGCTTTAGTTTTATTTCCAATAATGGGTAAAAGTGCCGACAAAAGCCCTAGTCGGGTGAAAACAACAAAAAGATTTACAATTCTAATGGCTGTATCAGTAGCACCTTTATTTATAAAAGCAAATTTTACTATGCTATTAATTACTTTATTGGTTCTGTCAATATCATATTGCGTTATTGCTTCTTATTTAACTAGCAAATTTGCAGAAATCTTTAGAAATGAATATAGAATGACAGCCTGTTCAATTTCTTATAGTATTGGCGGAGTTATTGGCAGTCTAAGCCCACTAATTGCTGAATACACTTTGAAACAATCATTAAATACTTTCTTAACTTTCTTTGTTATAATAGTTGGATTGCTGTACTCTATCCAATATATTCTTGAGAGAAATAAGCTTAACAAATCTTATTATTTTTGTCAAAATCAGTAAAAAGGCATAACACCCAGTCATTAGTTCTATAGAAAAATAATAAGGTCTCTTAACTGATATTGTTAGGTATCTAATAAAATTCAACTAAGTATCACCTGATTTACTAAACATGTTAATTGATGTATAACTCAAATCTTTCGCATAAGAGATTTTGTAATTACTCATTTGCTATTTGTTGATAAGCTCGCTTTACTCAAATAAATCAACAAATAAAGCTGCCTTCGCAAATAAAATCTAATATGCTTCATAACTAGTTATAAATCAAATAACATATTTAATAAATCTATATTTTACCTATAATTGGTTAAAGTAGGTAATATCACATCTTAACTTGGAACTTTACCTGCATAAGCTATGCTAGCATATTGGCCGTTATAGCCTGGAGGTGAAAAATTAAAATTATAGTCCTGATTGAGTATATCTGTTATAGTATCAATTGTAGTTGCAAGAGCAATTGCTGCAGCTCCGCTGAGGCCTAAATCAGCTGCAAGTGCCTGTCCTGCTGAATCTGGGAAATTTGGCCCTGAGCTGGGAACGCCCCCTGTAACAAAATACGAGTTACCATCATTACCATTAGTTACTTGCTTAGTTACAAACCCGCATGTTTCTTCACCATCAAATTGCTGAGTAATATTGGCAACAGTATTACCATTTTGGATAAAATTATATGTTATTGTTGGTCTCCAGTCATCGTTTCCTTGGTGCTGATAGGCATAAACCTCGGCTGCATCGCCAGGCGGAATTAATGCAGTATAACCATTATTTGTGATAGTTACTCCTGAAGTAGGAAGAAACTCGCCTTTGGTAGAACTAAGACCGTTATTATTAATTGTAACTTGTAAACTATTTACGCTATCAGTATTGTTAATATAGAAAAAATAAGTGTAGGAACTAAATATATCTTTAGCTTTCGAATGTTTAACTTCTTCACTATTATTTGAATCTATACTGCTCTTACTACTGTAGTTTACAGAATTATTTGCGCTATTTGTTGGAGTATTATTAATTCCTCCACCATTTCCGACACAAGATGTTACAAGCATAGCACAACATATAGACAATAAACCATCGATCTTTTTTAAATTTTTCATAACCTTATCTACTTAAAGAAAACATTTATTCTGGTATTGAACTAATAGCGATACATATATCCGTAAATTAGTAAAACTAAATACTATCAGTTCAATACTGTGATATTAAAATTACAATAGCTTTCCAGTATGACGAAATGTTACTTTGAAAATAGCAATAATTATTAGCTAAGTTTTACTCAAGAAATTAAAGCTAACTTAGATGATCAAAATCTACTTAGATAATATTTGAACACAAAAGCTTTTTACCATTTCTTGGAAAGCCAGGAAATCAAATGTTAGATTATGAAATAACTAGGTGTATGGAATATGAAGACGGTGGGTTTTTATTGACAAGTGACAACTCAACATTTTAAATTTATGACATTGACATAAAATAAAAAACGTTGAAAAACATAGATTAAATTGCATTTTAAAAAATTGATATTGTTAACCAATACCCATCCAAAATATAGACAGGATAGATTATAGGAGATTGCAGATCCATTTGTCAATACAGTGTTAGTTAATACATGCATTTTGATTGCTAACATCCTTTTAGAATTGTAGCGATGGATAAGCTATATAGAGTATAATTGTTGGTCCTCTCATATATTAGTTTCTCAATACCGGACACTCTTGTATCTAATACTACGCTCGATTGGGAGTTAAACAAGTTTCAATTTATTCGTAAGTATGCTTTACTAATCTGAAGCGATAGAGTGTCCAGTATTGAAAAATCAGATAAAAAATTTGATTGTTTTGTCTTTTGAAGCTAGATTAGTAATAAGCATTTTAGGGAATGAAGAATTATGCCCCACAGTTTTTTCTTAATATAATTTTGGCATTAAATTTTATAGCAGCTAACTTATGCAGTATTCTCTAATTTTTGACTTTGATGGAACTATCGCTGATAGCTTTTTTATGGTTATTGAAATTTATAATTTAATACACCAGAAGTATAAAGGCCTGCCAATATTAGAAAATGAAATAACCAAAATACGTGATCAAGAGTTATCAAAAATTCTATTGTCATATAATATTAGCAAGTTAAAATTACCATTCGTAATCCATGAAATAAAAACTTTACTAATCGAACAAATTGATCAGTTACCTTTAATTCCAGGTATTGCGGATTTATTAACCGGTTTAGTTAATAAAAATTATACTTTAGGTGTAGTTTCATCAAACTCCCGGCAAAATATTACCATATTCCTGCAAAAATACGGGCTATTAGACTATTTCAGCTTCATACATACTGGATCTAATTTATTTGGTAAACACCGAGTACTAAATAAAGCGTTAAGCCAATATAAGTTAGACAAAGAAAATGTAATTTATATCGGCGATGAGGTAAGAGATATTGAAGCTTGTCATAAAATAGGTTTAAAATGTATAGCAGTTACCTGGGGCTATAACTCAAAACAAATTCTATCTCAATACTCTCCATTTGGGGTTTGCACATTTCCGCAAGAAATTTTGAGATACTGTTCTTAAAGTTAGAAGAAGAAATGAACTATGAAAAAAGTTACTCGATTTATACCTCTTGTAATATTAATATTACTCTTTTTAATTGCTCATAAATTCAAATTAACAGAATATCTAAATTATGTAACATTAAAGACCTATCACCTAGAACTTACTACCTGGGTAAATAATAATCTGCTTTTAGCAATCATTATATTTAGCATAACCTATATCTTATTGGTAGCAGCATCAATCCCTGGGGCAACCCTAGGAACCATAGTTGGCGGCTTCTTATTTGGTAATTTATCCGGCACTATCATTGTTTTAATTTCAGCAACAATTGGCGCAACTTGTCTATATCTTGCCGTCAAATTAGCTTTGGGTGACTATATCAGTAAAAGAATTGGAACCAGGGTTAAATTTATGGAAAAACATTTTCATGAAAATTCGTTTTACTACCTATTAAGCCTCCGCCTTTTACCCATTGCCCCATTCTTCTTGGTAAATTTAGCAGCAGGGATCTTTGCTGTAACATTTAGAAATTTTTTCGTCGCCACTATACTTGGCATGATTCCAGCCACCTTTGTCTATGTTAATATGGGTTCTAGCCTAAATACGGCATTTTTAAAGCCAGGCAACCAATTTGAAATTGCTGCACTTTTAACCCCACAAATAATTTTTGCGTTTATTTTACTTGCAATTATCTCAATTGTCCCGATTGTGTGGAAGCAAATAAGAAGGAGTAAGCCTCATGACAACTAAACATTTCTTTGATATATGTATTATTGGTGGTGGCGCCGGTGGATTAAGCGTAGCTTCCGGTGCAGCACAACTAGGAATCAAAGTTGCTCTAATCGAAACACATCTTATGGGTGGCGACTGTTTAAACTTCGGTTGCGTACCTTCAAAAGCTTTGCTTTCTTCAGCAAAACACTACTACAACGCAGTTAATTCCGCAAAATATGGTTTTAAAGCCAATCCAGCACCAATTAACATACAAGAAATAATGGCTAAAGTAAAAGAGGCTATTGAACATATCGCGCCGCATGATTCTGTCGAAAGATTTGAGGGGCTAGGAGTAAAGGTTTTTAAGGGTTACGGGAAATTCTTAAGTGAAAAACAGGCAATTGTTGGGGATACCGTCATAGAAGCAAAGTATTTTGTAATTGCAACTGGTTCAAGCCCATTAATTCCAGAAATACCAGGTTTAGACAGTATAGATTTCTTAACCAATGAAACTATCTTTGAATTAGCAGTTGTGCCAAAACACCTGCTGGTAATTGGCGGTGGACCAATAGGCTGCGAACTAGCCCAAGCTTTTGCAATGTTTGGGGTTAAAGTAACCTTAGTAGAGCAAAATACAATTTTGCCTAAAGATGAAACTGATTTAGTAGCAGAGCTACGTCAATATTTACAACACAATTTTAGCAATTTATCTGTTTTAGAAAACACTACAACAACTTTGATCAACAAAGAAGATGGCTGCATTCAAGTAACTGTTAAGAATAGTACTAATCAAGAATCAATTTTTGAAGTTTCCCATATCCTAGTGGCAGCTGGTCGCCGTTCAAATATCAATAATTTGGATTTAAGTAAGGCTGGAATTTTATATACAGAACGAAGCATTACCGTAGATGATCGGCTAAGAACCAGCAATAAAAAGATCTTTGCGGTTGGCGACGTTACCGGAAGTTACCAGTTTACCCACATCGCAGGCTATCATGCCGGTATCGTGATTAGAAATATTTTGTTTAGGCAAAGGAGTAAAGTAAATTATAAGGCAGTACCATGGGTAACTTATACTTACCCCGAATTAGCTCATGTAGGCTTAACCTTAAATGAGGCAAAAACTAAATTTGCCGATGATTTTAAAGTTAGCGAATTTAGTTTTAGTGATAATGATCGAGCCGTTACAGAGAAACAGTATGAAGGGAAAATTAAACTTATAACCAGCAAGAAAGGTAAAATTCTCGGTGTTTCAATCCTAGGACCTAATGCAGGCGAATTACTTGCTCCATGGATTGACTTGCTTAACCGGAATGAGGGAGTAAGCTCGATTACTAAAAATATTATCCCTTACCCTACTTTAAGCGACATTAATAAGCAAGTAGTGGGCGAATATTATAAGCCGATTTTATTTACACCTAAAGTTCGCAGTATAGTTAAGTTCCTCAAATTTTTTTGGTAATTTTAAATGTTAGAACAAAAATTCCGCAATTATTATCAACAGCTTTTAGTTAACCCATGTGCCAATTACTGCAAAGATATGGTAACACCTAATCAGGTAACCTATTACGCGGGAATCAGCGGAATACTAGTAATTCCAACCCTATATTGGCAGTATAGCTTACTTGCCGTAATATTTTTGTGTATATCCGGCTTTTTGGATACTTTGGACGGAACCATTGCACGCATGAAAAATTCCAGTAGTAACTATGGCAGTGCTCTAGACATAACTATAGACCGCGTAGTTGAATTTGCTGCAATTTTCGGATTATTCCTAGTTTCAGCATCCGAGCGTGGAGGATATGCATTATTGATGCTGGGAAGCTCACTTTTTTGTGTAACCACATTCCTTGTCGTAGGAATTTTCACGCCAAATGACTCGCACAAGAGTTTTCATTACAGCGCAGGCTTAATGGAACGTGCTGAAGCCTTTGTTTTCTTTATCATTATGATGTTATGGCCGGGTAGTTTTAAATTTTTGGCTGTGGTTTATACTATTTTAGTATTTTTGACGGGAATAATTCGACTTAAAGAATTTAAAGATAACTCAAAATAGGATTTTTCAGTATGAGCACATTTGATTGGCTTAGTCTTAGTATACTTTATATTATCTTATTCATTACATCTAACCATAAAGCGCGAAATAATGATACCGACTACTTACTGGCTAATCGTGCAACCAAGCTATTTCCATTAATTGCAACCCTTGTAATGACAGAATTTAACCCAAGTACATTATTATCTTTTTCAGCTGCAGGCTATTATGCTGGGATATGGGCGCTAAGTTTGCCATTTGTGTTTTTGGCAGGTCTATTATTTTACTCATTGACAGTTGCCAAGAAATGGAAAGAATATGATGGCATGTCGGTCGCAGGATTTTTTAAGGCTCGTTATGGAAGCGATTTTGTTACTATAATCGCAGTTATGCTTTACTTAGCTATGGCTGGATTCTCAGCTACCTATATTAAATCGCTGACGCTAATTTTTTCACCAATTTTACCCTCACTCAACCATTGGCAATTAGGCCTGGTTATAATTGCCGCAATTCTCTTATTAAGTTTACGTGGCGGATTAATTTCGATAATTAAGCTAGATCAAATTAGTTTTATATTTATCTTAGTGTTTATCCCTTATTTATATTTTAAAAGTCAGCAATTACCGAGTATAACTAGTATCACAATCATTGAAGGGCAACAATTTTTAGCACCTAAATTCGTTCTGTCATTAATCTTACTTACAATGTTTAGCTATATTCTTGCACCATGGTATGGGCAAAAAATTATTTCGGCAAATAGCCCGAAAACAGCGGTATTGGCTGTTGCAATTGCAGCTATTATTATTAGCTTATTATATTCATGTGGGGTGCTTGCTGTATATAATCTAAAAAAACATGGGATATTACTTACTAACCCAGATACTGGCTTTCCTTATTTGCTTGATCATGTCCTGCCAATTCGCCTAAAAGGGATTTCTTATGTTCTACTATTCGCAATTGGTGCAACAACAATTGCCGGTGTTTGGAGTGCAATGGTTACTTTGCTAATTGGCGAGAATCACAAGCAAACAATCAATTCATTAACTAAAAACTATACTCGAGTACTATTTACTGCATCTTTTTGTTATCTCATAGCCAATACCCTTATTGATAATATTTTAAATAAAATGATTTTAGCTAATATTCCTATAGTTGCAGCTTCATTTGCTTTGCTCGCAGGATTCTACTGGCCAAGAGCCACGAAACTAGCTGCTTACGTTAGCTTTATCGTAGGTATTGTATGGGGGCTAGGTTGTTATCTACACTTTGGTGACAAAGGAAATTATACCTGGTACTGGGCGGCAATTGGTATTCCCCTGATATTTGCATCTGGCGTCGTTACTAGTTTAATTGGTGCTAAGGCACAGGAAAATTAGCAAAATATTCTGCCTTAAGAATTCCGGGATACTAATTTTGGTCCATTATCTAGTAAGCAGGATATATAATATTGACTATATTAAAGGGGTAAGCTTTCTTTATACCGGACACTTTATAAAATTTAAACTGCATAGGATGAGACATTATGCTTAAAGCCTTATTAGTTGTAATTTGCCTATCGATATACCAAATTGCTGGAGCTGAAACCGCAATATTCGCGGGCGGGTGCTTTTGGTGTATGCAATCTGATTTTGATAAGTTACCTGGAGTAAGCATAACCGAAGCAGGTTATGATGGCGGACAAGTAAAAAACCCAACATATGAGTTGGTTTCAACAGGCAAAAGTGGTTATTCTGAAGCCGTTAAAGTAACATATAACCCTAAAATTGTTAGTTATTCACAATTACTTGAATATTACTGGCATCATATTGACCCGGTTAATCCGAACGGACAATTTTGTGATATCGGGGATGAATACCAGAGCAAAATATTCTATCTAACCCCTGAGCAGAAGCAGGAGGCCCAAACATCATTAGTAAAAGTCAAACAATTATTAGGTTCAGCAGTATATACTGCAATTGTACCATCTACCAATTTTACTAAAGCTGAAGAATACCACCAAGATTATTATAAAAAGAATCCAGTTAAATATCAATTTTACCGATGGAACTGTGGACGGGATAAACGAGTTAAAGAGGTTTGGCAACATGCATCTAGCTAGTATCACATCATCAATACTTATATTAGCATTGGGCGTAGCTTCTGCATCTAACAGCTTTGAAAGTTTTAATAAAATTGCCGAATTAAATAAATTAACCCCGCTTGAATATGAAGTTACGCAAAGGGGTGCCACCGAACCAAGCTTTAATAATAAGTATTGGAATAATAAATCCGCCGGTATCTATGTGGATATTATCTCTGGTGAGCCACTATTTAGTTCAACAGACAAGTTCGACTCAGGAACTGGCTGGCCTAGCTTTAGCAAACCAATAAACTCCAAGTTTATTGTAACGAAACAAGATAGAAGCTTTCTCATGTCGCGCGTTGAAGTACGCTCTCGTTATGCAGATTCACATTTAGGCCATGTATTTAATGATGGCCCTAAACCAACGGGATTACGCTATTGTATGAATTCAGCTGCATTACGTTTTATCCCAGAATCCCAAATGCAGGCTCAAGGCTATGGAAATTATCTATACCTGTTTAAAGCAGAGAATAAGCAAAAACCATAATTTGACCAAACAATATTACTCGATTAAATAATAGCTAGCTGATATTAAATATGTAAATAAAATTTAATACGGTTTACCTGATTTATTAAAAAATTAATTTATTTATAACTCAAATCTTCTGCATCTAAGATTTTGTATTACTCATTTGCTATTTGTGGATAAACTCGCTTCTCTCAAACTAATCAAAAATGAAGCAACCTTCATAAACAAAATCGAATATGCTACATAACTAGTTTTAAATCAGTTAACCATTTAATAAATCTTATTCTTCAGCAAAAAATGATAAAAGGGGTGAAACAGCAATTAGCTAATATATTTTGGCAAGACAGATAAATCATCAAGTATTTGTAAAAGGATAATCAAGCTCCCCAAAAAAAACAATACTAGCTCAATTTGAAAGAAGCCAAGCTCAGTCTGGTTTTTCCTCTTATATGAGTAACTAGCTGCAATCGGAATTAAAGCGGAGGCAATAATGAAAATATTTGACTGCTGATAAATTAAAACAAAGGCAGTAGAAAAAGTCATCGCTATTATGACGGGGACGATAAAAGACAATAGTGTCGCATAAAAGCGGTATTTCTTATTATCGGTCCAAGAAAAAGTATCAATTACAAATGCAACCAAAGAAAAACCAACGGATAAAAATGCTGTTAATACAGTAATATTAGAGAATAAGCCAACTAATAAAGTAATATGCGCGGGAACTCCCGGTTTAGTTAATGCATAATGAATTAAGTCACCTATTCCGGTAAAATGTAAAAACTCGCTCCTCGTTACTAGTGAAAAGATTAATAATAGCCAGCCAACGTAGGCAAAAGCTGGAATTATTAACCCCAATAAAACGGCAAATTTGGCTTTTTGTTTATTCCAACCATTAATTTTTAGGACTAACGGCAAGGTCATATGCATTGCCCAGATACAGAACATGGTAGAAGCACCAGATCCAAGATACTTGGCACTATTAGGAATTGTTGCAAAAATATCCAATTTAACAAAACGGATACCAAGTATAATTGCCCCTGCCAAAGCCACGAATTTGGTTACAAAAATAAAACTATTTAGTCTGCTAATAAACCCTAAGCCAATAATGAATGCCGGGAAAAATATCAAAAAGAATATTAGCATGCTCGATTCAGAAGACAACGATATACCAAGGGGTAATAATATAGTTTTTGCAAGTAAGTCTCCACCTGCATTGATATATGCTGCAGCACAGGCCCCAATTGATAGTACATTGAATATAATAGCTAAGCAATAACCTTTTTTGCCAAAATAGTCTGCAGCTAGTGATGCGGCATTTATATCATGATTATCATAGCGTGCATAAACATCAATTGACTTGATTGCGATAAAATAAGATAAGACAAAGGTAAACGTTATAAAGATGGTAGTGTTCACCAGTCCTGGACCAGCAGCAAGCATTGGAAGCGCCAATACGCCAGACCCAATCGACGCCCCGGAAACCATAAACGCCGACAATAGTATTCTTTTCATATATTTTTTTCTCACAAAACGTAATTACAAAGCACAATTACTCATCTTTTAATTAACCTATAACCAATGGCAATATTTAATACCTAACTGTTACTAAAACTCAATCACTAAATTAACCCGTTGACTAGAATGATAATTAAATTTCTTTATCAAAAATTACTGGTATTGAGCCGTCAAAAAATAAATTACGTGATTATAGATTTAACTATCTAAAAAAAGCAAGGTGCAGTGCACCGCCAAAATTCAGTTTAATTATACGTGAGTCCGCGCAATTTTAAAGTTTTAGGAAATAGGAACCGCGTAACTTTTATCCGAAGCTAATTGAGAATTATAGTTAAATCTACTAAAATATTTAGTTAATCAGTTTTCAATTCATTATACCCCCTCATAAGTTAGGGAGTTAACTAACTGAGCAACAAATTTATGGACGAAAGTTCCCCCGCACAAAATTAATTTTAGATAGAATATCTACTGGCTTATTTCTTTTGACTTAATAAATGGTGTTACGCACTTATCACTTTTTTGGCTAGATAATAAGATTTATTAAAATGGTTAATTGATTTATAACTAGTTATGCAGCATATTAGATTTTGTTTACAAAGGTTGCTTCATTAGTTGATTTGTTTGAGTGTAGCGAGTTTATCAACAAATAGCAAACGAGTAATTTCAAAATCTAAGATGCAGAAGATTTGAGTTATAAATTAATTAACTTTTTAATAAATCAGATAGACTGCTTTAAATTTTAATAGCGTTCGTAACATCACTTATTAAAATATAGTAATCTACTAATTCATCTCTTCGTATAAGAATAGTTAAGTTAACTAAACAATAGGGATTTTATATATGACATCTATTGAGACAATTATTATCATAATGACAATCCTGGTTGGTCTAAATTACTTTTCAACCAAGATTAAAGTCTCATTTCCAATTTTACTGGTAATCGCAGGATTAGTCATCAGCATTATTCCCGGAATACCAGAAGTAAGCCTAAGCCCGAATGTTGTATTTTTGATTTTCTTGCCGCCATTATTATATGAAGCCTCTTTTAATATTTCCTGGCATGATTTCAAGCGGTTAATCACCCCTATTTCAGGCTTAGCAATAGGACTAGTTTTATTAACCACAGCAATGGTAGCAGGATGTATCCACTTCCTAATGCCAAGCTTCTCCTGGCCTTTGGCATTTTTACTGGGCGCGATAGTTTCTCCGCCTGATGCAATTGCAGCTACCAGTGCAACTAAAGGGTTGCGACTACCTAAAGTTATTACAACTATCCTTGAGGGCGAAAGCTTAGTTAATGATGCTTCAGCCCTTATCGCATATCGATACGCATTAGCAGCAGTGGTTAGCGGGACTTTTAGTCTCACCGAAGCATCATATAAATTCGTAATAATTGCTGGTGGCGGGATCTTAATTGGCTTATTAATCGGTAGTATTGTTTATTGGGTCCACAAAAAAGTAGATGATCCCGCGATAGAAACAACAGTTTCAATTGTTGCACCATATATGTCATACCTTGTCGCGGAGCATCTCGATGTTTCAGGGGTACTGGCAGTTGTTTCAACAGGCCTTTTTGTTGCCTGGTATTCTTCGGAGCTATTTGCAGTAGAGACACGACTTAAAATGTTACATTTTTGGGAAATATTGATATTTCTTTTAAATGGCTTTGTATTCATTCTAATTGGTCTTCAATTACCCAAAATCATACAAAACCCAGGTAACTTATCAATTATGACCCTAACTTGGTTTGGGATTATCATCAGTATTGTTGCGATATTAGCTCGTGTCTTGTGGATTTTCCCGATCTCGCATCTAATCTACTACATAAGCCATTGCATCACGGGCAAAAAGAGTAACTACAAACCTAAATGGAACTATTTAATAACCGCGGCTTGGTCCGGAATGCGCGGAGTAGTCTCATTAGCTTCGGCTTTGGCTATACCAATTAGCTTAAATGATGGTAGTGAATTCCCTATGCGAAATGAAATTTTATTTATTACCTTTGTCGTAATTTTAATTACACTAGTTTTCCAAGGACTAACCCTCCCATTAGTTGTAAAAAAACTAAAAATTGAAGAGCCTATCGAAGATTTTCATCGTGCCGATAGGGAGCTGCGCTTATCTATCCTTAATAATACTTTAAAATTTATCCAAGAAGAACTTTCGACGAAGTCAGAAAAGGAAGTACTTGAAATATTTGTTAAAGAGAACCAAAAAAGAATAAAGTACTTTAATCAATTTATTGAAGAAGAGGCATTAAAGGACTACGATACAACCCCTAATGATCCTGAAATAAACTTTAGCCATATTCAATTAGAACTAGATATAATCGAATTCCAACGAAAACTAATTATTGACATGCATAAAAAAGGAACGTTTAGTGATGAACTTATCCGGCAAATTGAAGGTGAATTGGATACATGGAACTTAAGCATGCGCAATAGAATGCGCATTGTAAATACGCATAAATTGCCCAAAAAGGCTAAATTAGCAAAGTAATTAGGTAATCTCAGTGCTATAATTATAGTATATAAATTATCAAGCATAATTTTAGTAAAATAAAGGATTTTTAATGCCTAATGCCAATAACCCGGAAAGAAAACTTTTAATAATGCTTATTTATGTGATTACAATTAGCTTTATGGTGGCTGGTGTATCATTATTTAGTGTATTTAACGGTGATGATTTCTTATACCTCACTATCAAATTTATTATTATCTCACTAGTACCAATAGCAGTTTTCTACCAAATAGATTACATTTATACTGAAGTTCAACATGAAAATCCGTTTGTACTTAGCCATTTAGAATGGATTACCCATAACTATATAATGTATCTGCTTATGTTTATTGCTAATAAATGGGTAATCAAACCGCTGCTGGCATTGGCTGATATAAACTTCAACTTCATTTTTTTAATTATCTTCATTTGGCTCATCATTTGTTACCTAAGAGGTTTTAATCGTATGCTCTTGGGATTAGAAGCACCAAAAAGTAAAATTAACTTTACTATCAGTAAAATTAAAGCCTATATAAGAAAAAAAGGCTAATAAATTAAGAATAAAGTAAGCAACTAAGATTCACTTACGTTTATTATCTTCAATTTTAAATACATATAGCCCAACTGCAATTAGATAGATTAATATATTGCAGGCAAGCGGTGCTATTAATAATGCCTGTGATAAACTTTGTCCCAAGAATAAAATAAGGACCGAACTAGCTAGTAGAAAAACTTTTTTATTATCTTTTACAACCCTTAAAGGATAAAAAATCAATAGCAAATAACCTATTAGGCCTGGTAAGCCTAACATTGCAAGCATACGCATCAGTTCACTATGCGGTTCTTCATTATAGCGAGAGGCAAAATAGTCACTAATTACTCCTTGATTAGCGAATCCTATCACTGAATTAGTATAGTTACCTATACCAGTTCCAGTTAAAGGATGCGCCTTAAATAGCAGCCAGGCACTATGCCACATTTCGAGTCTTAGACCAAGGGAATTATCACCGCCAGTGCTACTATAACTTAAGCATTGATGCAAATAGTAGCATGAATATAAATCAGTATATGCATCAGCAATACGGAACAGATTATATTTAAATCCGATAAGGAGCAAAATAAGGCAAATAATAATAGTTCCAGCAATTAGTAATAATTTACGTTGAAAGTTACATTTACTATTTAAAAGCCAGATTAGACCAACAAAAGGAAGACCGATTAAACCGCCTCTACTGCCACTTAGAAATAAACAAACAAGCCCAACAAAAGCAGTTATATAATACAATAAATTTTGCCGTGGTTTATATAAGATAGTGTATGAAGCTAGATAAACGCTAATCAAGAGTACTGTATCGCCCCAGTTTATCGGATAATAGCTATGATTTAGTATAAATGGAAATCCGGCTCGTGGGTATTTCAGATAATAATGCTGGTAAATCCCAACCATTAAGCTAAACCAGATAGTTACTGCCAATACCTGATTAATATTCGCTATTTCAACCTTCTCTTTTACTAATAAGTAATATAATGGTACGATTAGTAATAGTCTATAATAGTAACCATGATACCAATTACCCATACCATGTAAAATAATTGATAGAACATGCCAAATAAAAAATGCTATACAGATTACAAAAAGAATTATTACTCCCCTACTCATTATCTGAGATGGATTTTTATCAGATATAAACTTAATTAAAAAAGTTATTGCAAAAACAACCAATAAATAATTAGAGAAATCCTGCTGAGTAAAAAACACCAAGAATGGGAATAAGAATAATAGCTGGCTTATAAAATACGAATAATATAATTTGAATTTATTTTCCATTCAATATGCTCCATCACGTCTTAGAACAGCCTGAACAGTTTTAATTAAAATAACAATATCATACCATAAGGTCCAATTTTTAACATACCATGTATCTAAGCGACAACGATCCTTAAATGAAGTTTTGCTTCGTCCGCTTATTTGCCATAATCCGGTAATTCCCGGACGTACTTGGTTATAATAAAAAAGTCCTTCCTGATAATCCTTTATTTCTCTTGCAAGAAGTGGTCTTGGGCCAACCAGGCTCATATTGCCACTTAAAATATTTAAAAGTTGCGGTAGCTCATCAAGGCTGGTCTTACGTAAAAATTTGCCGATTTTAGTAACTCGTGGGTCATGCCTTAATTTAAAGTTATTCTCTAAATATTCTTGATAATATTTACTATTGGTAAGCTTCCATTCTTTTAGCATTTTTTCGGCATTTTTGTGCATAGTTCTAAATTTTAAGCAGTTAAATACTTTGCCCCCATGACCGATCCGTTCCTGGATAAAAAACGGCCCGCCCCGGTCTTCAATAAAAATCAATAGCGAGATGACTAGAAACAATACGAGTAAAACAGGGCTTAATAATATAGAAACGATTAAGTCAAATGTATACTTAACAAACCGGTTAAACCGGCTTGATAAGTTATTTTCTAAGCGCAATAATAATTGCTCATTACCGAAGAAATGGTTAACTTCAATACCATAAAGTGGCAGGCCATCTAATTCAGGCATAATGGAAACCGAAAG
The DNA here is from genome assembly GCA_964386295.1 of uncultured Neisseria sp. Taxonomy (GTDB): domain Bacteria; phylum Pseudomonadota; class Gammaproteobacteria; order Burkholderiales; family UBA11063; genus Aquella. Next base: position 95,132 of record CAYLRR010000008.1, on the reverse strand, counting down.
AAATTTCTTCTGTAACTGATTTATTAACTTATTCTGTTTAGAAAGCGTTTTACCGTCCAAGCAAATTATTATCTCAGACCTTGAAGGCATAGACATTAAATCAATCAAAGAAATAACAGGTATTACTTTGCTATCAAACGCCAAACCGATATTATGAATCTTAAAATCAACAAAGGCCCTAATCTTATAACCAAGTAAAATAGATGGCGATAGCAGATTATATGCAGCAGCCGCGTTTTCATTAACGCCGATAATATAAACATTGCGTTGCCAGAGATTCAATTTACTTAATGTAACTTTCATGACAACTCGAAACGTTGGAATCAATAAGAATAATCCGAACCAAAATAAAATGAAAAGTTTTAATAAGCCAGGTTGTTCACTTTTAATAAAAAGCACCGGCATATTAATTAAAAACATAATTATTAAACAATAATAGGTTATTCTAAGCTCCTCCCAATTTGGCCTACGCTTAAAATAAAGCTGCTTTTGCCACATTAAAGCAATCAGAACTAGTAAATCGAGAATTTTCAATATTGGCATATGATGTAGATTTACATGATGATAATCGGTTCCTTGCAACCGGTTAGCTAGCTGGGAAGCAAAAAGATAACATCCACCAACAGCAAGTATATCAGCGATAATCAATGAGTATTTCTGGATATTGATCTTATTTATCATCAACTAAACCTTAAGCGATTCTGTGAAGCTAGCATATTGGCTTAGCACAAAATTACTAAAATCCGCGCGAAAAGCTTCATTGGTAAATTTCTGAGCATTATCAAGACAAGCCTCAGGAAGAATCGATTCTGCTCTTTCTAGAAACTCATTTACTGCCCGACAAATACTTTCAGTACTTTGTTCATAGAAAAAGACGCCTGTTGGCTTTTCTTTGTCTAAGCCCCTGACAGTTTCTAGGCTCCCGCCTCTAGCAAATGCAATTACCGGAGTACCGCATGCCTGGGCTTCAACTGGTACAATACCAAAATCCTCTTCTGCAGCAAAAATCAAAGCCTGAGCATTTTGCAAATATGATATTAAGCTATCTTCATCCTGGTAGCCAAGATAAGTTATATTCTTGGACTCACTGACTATTTTCTCAACCTTGTTTCGCTCAGGACCATCGCCAATAATAACTAATTTTTTATCTGGCATATCTTTAAATGCTTCTGCGATTAAACTTATTTTTTTATAAGGCACCAAGCGCGAAACAGTAACAAAATATTCCTGCTTCTTGCTTTGGAATTTGAAGCGGGATAAATCCACTCCTGGATAAATTACGCTTGCTTCGCGCCGATATACTTTAAAGATTCGACGCGCAATAAACTTCGAGTTAGCGACAAATGCATCAACACCATTAGCGGTCCTATAATCCCACATTCGCAGTTTATGTAAGACATACCGGGCAAGCCATGATTTTGGACCTCGTACTAGACCAGCTTCAGCTAAATATTGATGCTGCATATCCCAAGCATAGCGCATAGGAGAATGACAGTAACAAATATGAAGCTGATTAGGGCTAGTTAAGACGCCTTTGGCAACTGCATAAGAGCTACTAATTACGATATCATAATCACTTAGGTCAAGCTGTTCTATTGCCAGTGGTAACAATATAAGGTATTGGCGATGTTTAGTTTTTGCAAATGGCAAATGTTGAATAAAGGATGTTTTTACATTTTTCCCATTCAAAAATGCGCGCTCTTTGGCTGGTAAAAAATCTATTAAACTAAATATATCAGCATTAGGAAAACACAAAATTATTTGCTCAAGGACCTTCTCCGCCCCAGCATAAGTATATAACCAGTCATGGACTAAAGCTATTTTCATAATATTTTTATAAAACTATATTTTTAAAGGTTAGCTTTGTTTTAAAAACAAAGTAAAAAAATTACAACTGGCATAATAATCAATAATACCCAAAATCCCGTAATTAAAGCTAAAAAGATTTTATCAAGCGAATTTATTTTGAACAGATGGTAAATCTGGTTATAATTAATGTTTTGACTTAGTTTTTCTTAAACACCTAACAGCGTTACAAACATCATAGCTATAGACTATATACCAGTATTATCATTACTGCAACCATTTTTATGTATGTTATTAATGGCCCTAAGGTGAATTATAACAAAAGTTTGAGTTTCTTACAGAACTATGATACATTTCAATCGCTGTTTTTCTACAATTTGCAATTTGAATTGAATTTAATGAATATTATTCCATTGCTGAAAATTTATTATTTAGGATAGTATCTAATAAAGCACTTGCTGATTTGGCCCAAGAAAAATCCAAAGACCGGATATAAGCGCTATCTGAAATTTGTTCTTTCAACTTTGGATTAGCAAGTGCTTTAATCTTTTGCTCTAATTCGTATGGGTTCATTGGATCGAAATATAATACAGAATCTTTGCATAGCTCTTTTAATACATCAATATTTGCAACTATGACGGGACAATGAAGCCCCATAGCTTCGATAACTGGTAGACCAAAACCTTCATATACTGATGGAAAAATCAGCGCAGTCGCCCCTTTATATAGTGAAACCAATTCTTGGTCAGTAACATAACCCAAATAGTGGATATTATCAGCAAGTATGGGATTAGCAGTATTACTAAGGTTTGCAAATTTACCGCCAACTATAACAAGCTTGGTATGACTTAAATCAGCTGACTCGGCAAATAATTTGGCTACCATTTGCGTATTTTTACGTTTAGAGTCTGAACCTATCATTAAAAAATATGCTTGCGAGTCAAGATTAAGTTCCAGCAGCACCCTGTTATCAGGCTCAAGACAATTAAGGCTTGGCGCATTACCTAAAACAGTAATTTTATCGCTCTTGATTTTCAGATATTTAACTATTTCAAGCTTTGAAAATTCTGAAACGGTAAACCAGTGACGGCAAACAGGTATACTAAGCCTGGTAATTAATTGATACCATAGTTTAAACCACCACTTTTGACTGTCATACTTAGTCATGAATATAACATCGTGTAAAACTATATATTTTTTTAATTTGAATATCGGCGAAGTATTGCATAAATTAACTACGAAATAACCATAACTATAAAAAGGCAGCTCAAGCTGTTCCCATATATGTCCAGCAAACTTGCCACTACGAAGGATTTGAATATTTTTAAATTTATAGGCTAAATACTGCTCCTGAATTGGCCTATTTGGCATCAGGCCGATTACTTCAAGTTTTGGGCAGGAACAAAGTAACTGATCTAATTCCTTTACGATTTCGTAAGCAAAGCGCTGGACCCCGGTAACTTTTTGCGTTAAGAAGCGCATATTGATATAGATTTTATTCATTAACGATACTTCAAATAACTACCCATTTAATCTAAAGGTATTAAAAGCTTAGAGCCACGCGGAAACTGGTTAATCTGGCTCTCAACTTATTTACTATAAACTTTACGAAATAAATAACCGGTAGTCTTAATTACTGGTTATTTATTTACTAATTGAATATATATAATTATAGAATTTTTCAAGATTGACTACTTAAGGATACGTCGCAGATACTCTGCATAAGTACTTTTACCCATTTTATCCAATCTAGCACGTACAGATTCTGAGCTTACCCATTGTTTGTGCAAAGCAATTTCTTCAAGGCAAGCAATTTTTATTCCCTGTCTACTCTCAACAGTCTGAATAAAATTCGAAGCATCTAAAAGCGAATCATGGGTACCAGTATCAAGCCATGCATATCCTCTCTTTAAAGTTACCACATTTAGTAACTCTTTCTCTAAATATATCTTATTCAGATCGGTAATTTCCAATTCACCACGCCTTGATGGTTTTACTTGTTTGGCATATTCGACAATATTTTTATCATAAAAATAAAGACCGGTAACAGCAAAATTAGATTTTGGGAATTGAGGCTTTTCTTCAAGACTTAGTGCCTTATGCGCTGAGTCAAATTCAACCACACCATATCTTTCTGGGTCAGCTACCTGATAGGCAAAAACTGTTGCTCCAATTCCAGTCTGTGCAGATTTTAGCAATGATGTGAATCCGTTACCATAATACAAGTTGTCACCTAAAATTAGGCAAGCCGGTGAACCTGCTAAAAATTTTTCCCCAATCAAGAATGCCTGGGCTAGCCCATCCGGGCTATCTTGCGTGGCATAACAAAGTTTAATACCCCATTGACTCCCATCCCCTAGTAATTGCTCAAACCGGCCAATATCATTAGGTGTTGAAATTATTAATATCTCCTGTATTTCAGCTAACATCAATATAGACAACGGATAGTATATCATCGGCTTGTCATAAACAGGCAGCAATTGTTTAGAAATTACTTGCGTTGCAGGATGTAAACGGGTACCACTTCCACCGGCTAAAATTATGCCTTTATATTTCATATATAATGCTCTTAATAATTTATTATTATAATACTATAGTTACTATACTACTTAAGTAAAGTTGTCTTTTTCCGTTCAAAAAACGCTTGTAAGGCATTTTTATAGTCTGGCATTTTATAATATTTACTAATCTTATCATTATTCAGTATGCCATACTGTGGCCGTTTTGCTTTAAATTGATAATCTTTATAACTAATTGGTTTAACTTTATCCGGGTTATAGCCATTTTGTTGCAAAATTTCCCGCGTAAACTCAAACCAGCTGCAAGAACCACTACTTACACAATTGAAAATACCATATTCATCAACTGAATTGTCAACTAATGACTTGATTGCCTTAGCTATATCCATCGTATGAGTTGGACAAGTAATTTGATCATCAATAACTGTCCATTCATCTTTTTCTTTTGCAAGCCGTAACATAGTTGTTACAAAATTCCCACCTTTACCTGAAGCACCAGCAACACCAAATAATGAAGCTACGCGTAAAATAAAGTATTTCTGCGCATACGCCATTATTGCTAACTCACCAGCATACTTCGACAAGCCGTATACATTTAAGGGACAAGGTACATCATGTTCTGAATAGGCGGCATGCTTTTTAGCTCCATCAAAAACATAGTCTGTTGAAACATGAATCAGAACAATATTATTTTGGTTACAGAATTTGGCTAATAGATATACAAAGGTACTATTTATCTTAAATGCCGCATCAGGATCTTCTTCACAGCCATCTACATTAGTAGTTGCAATACAATTAATAATGTAAGCAGCATCAGAATAGTGTGCTAGCTGTTCAATTACATTAAGAGAAGTAGCATCTACTTGCTCTTTAGTAACTGCTATTACTTGATGATTACCATTAAGAAAAACTTCTATTACGTCACTTCCTAACTGCCCGGTGCTGCCTAATACTACTATTTTAGCCACTATTCACGCTCCTCGTAGTTTCTCTGTATCCAATTCTGGTATTCACCACTAATTACATGATCAACCCATTCTTGGTTATCTAAATACCATTGGACAGTTTTCCTGATACCACTATCAAAATTTTCTATTGGTTGCCAGCCTAATTCTAATTGGATTTTTGTGGGATCCATTGCATAGCGATAATCATAGCCAGCTCGATCCGTCACGAAAATAATTTGCTCTGCATATAGGTTTATTATCATGCCTTGGCTTCAATTCATCTAGGATACTATAAATTGTTTTTACTACTTGCAAGTTGGTCCGCTCATTATGGCCACCTAGACAATAACTTTCTCCAAGGCGCCCTTTTTCAAAAGCAAGGATAATACCGTTTGCATGATCATCAACATACAGCCAATCACGAACATTATCGCCTTTACCATAGATAGGTAAAAGTTCTCCCTTTAACGCATTACTTATAACTAATGGTATAAGCTTCTCTGGAAAATGATATGGTCCATAATTATTAGTACAATTAGTAATTACTATCGGTAAATTGTAAGTATGAAACCATGCTCTAACTAAAAGATCACTACTCGCCTTAGAAACAGAATAAGGGCTCCGCGGATCATAGGGAGTAGTTTCGCTAAAATAGCCTTTTTCCCCAAGAGAACCAAATACTTCATCAGTAGAAATATGGACAAACTTAAATTTACTTTTATCATCAAGTTGACTATAGTACTCTCGAGCACATTCAAGGAGATTATATGTTGCTACAATATTTGTCTGGATAAAGTCTTCTGGGCCAATAATTGATCGATCTACATGGCTCTCTGCTGCTAAATGCAGAATACCAATTGGCTGGTATTATTTATTAAATGCCTAACTACAGAAGAAACGATGAAATCCGCCCCTCCCGTTACCAACAATGTTTTGTTACTCATATTGTTAATTGAACCCCAAAAAAATTATTTATAAAGGCAAACTTAGCTAATTAATAGACAAAATTAATTTCAGCATCTTTTAATAATGGTTGAATACGATCTTTTTCTGATACAATGAATTCACCTATCTTTGGCCATTCAATACCGATTTCAGGATCATCAAACCTGATGCCCCGATCATATTCTGGGGCATACTCGCCGGTAGTTTTATATAAAAATTGTGTATCTTCTTCAAGGTTAACAAATCCATGTGCAAAACCTTCTGGTATCCATAACATATGTTTATTCTCAGCAGATAGCTCAAATCCAACCCATTTGCCAAATGTTGGCGACTGATACCGTATATCTACAGCAACATCAAATACTGAACCTGCAACGCAACGTACCAGTTTTCCCTGTGCTTTTGGATTTAATTGGTAGTGTAAACCTCTTAAAACACCTTTACTTGATTTTGAATGATTGTCTTGAATGAATTCAGAATTTATTCCATTAGCTTGAAACAATGATTTTTTATATGACTCTAAGAAATACCCACGATTATCTCGAAATATCTTTGGTTTAATCAAAATCACTTCTGGAATCAAAGTTGGACAAAACTCCATGATATACCTTTTGAAAATATTGTTTTATCGCGACTAAAAGAAGTTTCACTTGGGGGTAAAACCCGTCCTGTGGATTGAAAACATAACTAAAAATAGGATAATTTTATCCAGATATAATCCTTGTAGAATACGAACAGGTAAGTGCAGTTTAGATATAATATTTCTCGAATCAAAAAATAATCTATTTTCATTATAAACTTGTATAGATTTATATGGATTTCCACCAAATAAAACTAATTGGTAAAATAAAGTAGTGGCAATAAATGTTCTTAATTCATTATCGCCCTTGATATTGCAAAAGTCTTTTAAGCTATCAAAAACAGCCAGCCAACTTTGGTAATCCCGCTTAGATCTTGTAATTGAAGATTTATTAGTACAATCATAGTGTAGGAGAGACTCTCTATTATTCAAAAAACCGAATTTACTTGAATGGTATATAATTTTCGGAATCAGCTCAACATCTTCATGTTTAATGCCAAATTTAAATTTAAATTCATGCTTACGCCAAAATTCAGTTAGAAATATCTTGTTCCAAGCCATTACAGGAATAAAGTATTTATTGCGGGAAAATTTGTGTTTACAATCAATAAATACTGGACCTAGCTTTTTCTCTTCTACAAAATTAATATTAACAAAATCACAACCAGAATTTTGATCCATATAATTTATACCATGTTGATACAAGTCTTTATCAACCCAATCATCACTATCTAAAAAAGCTAAGTAAGGTGTATTTACAAACTTAAGGCCAAAATTACGTGCATCGCTTAGACCCCCATTTTCTTTTTTATATGCATAAAAAAAACTCGGATTTCTATTTACATAATCATCAATAATTTCCTGGCTATTATCCATAGATCCATCATTGACAATAATTATTTTTAATTCTTTAGCACAACTTTGGTTTTCCAGAGAGCTTAAGCAGCGGCTTAAATACTTTGCTGTATTATACACAGGAACTATAATTGTTAGTTTTGCCATATTAAATATTTATTAACAATAAGATTTAGTGACGCATTCTTTTCCTGATAATTCGGACAAGCCTTGACATTATCTGCTTGAACGATAACCTTTTATACTTAAAATATAGTTTTTTGAGTAAAACGCGACCACTTTCCTCATCCCCAAAACCGATATTAAAAATATCTTCAGCAGAATTATTGGCTAAACCAGAAAAGTTATCGAAAAATTTGTTTCTTTTAAAATATTCTACATCATATTTAGTACTATTATTCAGAAACTTTTGTAAAAAATGGCTGCAATGTACATAGTTAAAGTTAATCGCTTTCCAGCAGTTTGCAAAAAATTTCATAAAGTCTGAGGCAAAATCTACAGCTCCAATTTGTGCCAATTCAACTTCTACATAAATATCACTACAATCATAATTATAAACCGGCTTAATATCACCAGTATTGGAATATTCAAAATCTATAACACTCCCAACTTTATAATCCGAGATGAGATATTCTAATTCACTAGCCTTTAACAACATCCAATGATTAGTAGTACTTTGTACAAAGCTGTCAATCTTATAAAATTTATAATATTTATTTACAACGTTAGTATCTTCCTGAGCAAAAAAGCCATGCTTAAACTTTGATGATAAATTAAATAATAGCATATGTGACCTTCTTGAATATCCAATATCAAAAAAGCATGTATTTTCACCTACACTGTGATTATTAAGGTATATCTTAATTTTCTCTGACAAAACAACATTATTCTTATATAAATTTGGATAACTTTTCTCAACTTGCCTGATTTGCTCAACCATCTGGTAATTATTATCATAAACTAAGTTTTTCACCGCATTTTGCCCACTTTGGCCGAAAATCTGCATAAGTGTTGCCTTAGGAAACAGCTCTTTATCAAAATGCCGAGTACATACTTTGAGTAAAGAAGCATGATCTGTTGCCAATCCACGATATAAAACTAATCTAGATAATTCCAAATAGCTAGATTTAGTACTGCCTCCCGGCAACTGCTGTACCAAGATATCATAAGCTTTTTTAATTAAATACCCATCACGTGCAATAAAACTTATTTGTGAATAAGGCTTAGCTTGCTCAATTAGCCAGTTAGCAAGCCCAAGAACAAAAATACCCAATTGATAGTATCCTAACCAATATGGGTTAGTTCCGATATGTGAATTCAGAGCCGTAGTTTTAAATGGATTATCATAGAATTTGATTGCAACTACAGCCAACATGCACCTAGTACCTAAATGCATTGTTATAAAATGCGTTAAATGTTGGTAATGCATAAATGTTTTTAAGTTGCCACAGCGCCCCATAAATACATCAATAGCTTTTGGATAAAAGAATGAAGTAATTCCATATTTTCTAGGCATTTGAACATCAGAATGCTTATTGTCTCCAATATGTAAAACATCAACTGCAAGATAATTATGGTCGTTTATAATATATTCAAATATATCGCCCTTTTCTTTCGTCAACATAATATCGCTTGAAAGAAACAACTTATCATACACCGAATAGCCACTTTTATCTAAGATTTTAATAATAGTTTCTTTAGATAAATACATATCCGAGACAAACAATATTTTTTTGTTGAGACCTTTAGCTAATTTATAAATTTCATATATACTCTTACGAGCAACACATAAATTTATTTCTAATTCAACCTCATAGGCCTTAATTTGCTTTAAAACATCAGGGGAAATCGAATAATTTTTACTAAGATCATCATAAATTTCATCTAAAGTGATCTCTTGTCTATCAGTGATTTTTCTAGCATTAAGCTCAGACTGTTCTCGAGCAACGGCAAAATCAATTATGCAATCATTTGTTAATTCTATATATTTAGCGGACAATAATTCAAACAAGTCTTTTGGTTCAAATAAAGGTCTTTGAACTAGCGTATCGAAAATATCAAAGCTAATTATTTTATACTTTGGATCTATGACCAGATTTATTAAATCTTCATATTGCCGGTTAAAATCACTTTGCACTAAAAACCGACCACCTTCATAATCACGCTGCATAAAAAGTTCAACATATTTATGGTAATTACTATCCAGCTTTTGTTTTAGTTCTAGAGTTAACGCATTCCTTATCTGTGCCCGGCTCTCAGAAGACCTTGTCCCAGTAATAGAACTCCGCGTCTTTCTATAGAAGTAACCTACAAAGTCGATTGAAGCTACACTTTTTATCTTTGTAAATAGTATACTACTAAATACTACATCTTCCCAAAGATTAATTCTAATATTGGAAGCGAGTAAATCTAAATTATCCTTCCAAAGAGAAGCACGATAAATACGATTCCATACTACATGCCAACTATACCGTAAGCCCAGGTATTGAAAGAATATCTGTTTAGCTTTATCCCCATCTAAATATTCAAATTCAACTTGGTTACTCGACTCATATTTATAATTCTTATCTTTTTCTAAGTATAAAGCATGCTGCCCGATTACTATATCACTATCAGTTTCCTCTTGCCTTGCAATTAGACGGCGAAACCAGTCTAATGATAAATAGTCATCCGAATCAACAAAAGATATATAATCTCCAGTAGCAAATTTCACCCCCTCCAGCCTAGTCGCGTATAGTCCTAAATTAATCTCATTCTTTATTGATTTTATGCGTGCATCCTTCTGTGCATATTCTTCAATAATCTCTTGGCTATTATCAGGAGTACAGTCATTAACAATTATTATTTCCAGGTTACGATATGTTTGCTCAAGAATAGAATCTAAACATTGCCGTAAATATTTATATGTTCCGTAAACTGGTACAATGACTGAAATTTTTTTATTCATATAATATATTACTTTCATTTTCTTGTAAAAATTTTTGCTAATACCCTAGTATATCCTAATAGTTTCCTCAAATATAAACCAGGTCTCGGCTGTAAAATATTCTTTAATTTTTCACTTTCCTGCCAATATTTATCGGTTTGCTGCTTCTGCCATGCCAGATCTTTTTTTAATTGCTCACTTCCCTGTTGTGCTATTGTTTCGATAAAGATATTATAAGGAATTTTAAGCATTACCAAAGACAAATATTCTTTCAATTCATCTTCTAAATCTTGGTCATAAGAATACCAACTAATAGCTGAAACTATTTCTTTTAGCATTAGTACAATATTATCCTGGGGAAGTTGTAATGATTTTAACAAATATATGTAAATCTTTAATATTTCAGACAGGTATGGTGAATTTTTAGAGGATTGGCCAAATACACTACCATTATGTCTTACAAAGCAATTTAACTTAGCTACGTAATATGCGATTTTATTCTCTGGGTAAGATAATAATGCTTGAATATAAAAAAACCAGTCACCACACATTTTATAATATAAAAATGAATTAATTTTATCGAAGTTTAAAAGCTCTTTTCTAAAAAGTATTGCACTAGCATTTGGAATTGTATTTTGAACACTAAGGTAATGTATTACTTCATTTAAACCGTTATTAAAAAAATTTTCTTGCCACCTTGCTTTGCTAGTAAATTGTTCTTTCAGGTCACTATCATCAATTATTGCGTTCCCATTCCCGTCAACTAGCTTTGATTGGCAATAAGAAAGTACGACATTGGGATCATCAAAAGCAGATAATAAGGTCTCTAAAAAATTTAATTCACAATAATCATCTGCTTCAGCTATCCAAAAAAATTCATATTGAACCAGCTCAATCCCTTTAAGCCATTGCTGAAACACTCCCTGATTAGCTTCATTTGGAACTATTCGATAAGGAACTCCACTCCGAGCTAAAAACTGTTCTGCAATCGCTATGCTATTATCAGTTGAGCAATCATCTAAGAAAATTATTTCAGCTGGTCTAATTGTCTGATTAAGAATAGAATTAAAGCGTCGTTCCAAAAATCGCGCGTAATTATAGTTAGGAATTATTACTGAAACCCTTTTATTACTCATTCCAATCACTACTTTCTAAACAAAGCGATAAGCTTTCTTAACGGCAAAATAATTTTCCAACTTTTACTTTTATATATAGAATTTACTTCATTGACTAGGGCTTGCTTATCTAACCTCAACTGTTTAAGTAATATATGAGATTCTAATAATTTAGCTCCTATTTTCAAAAAGTCATTAATAATTACAAATTTGCTATTTAAATTATTTTCATTTAGCCTTAAACTAAGCTTCAAATCTTGAACACTCTGCTGGGAAATCTTCTGGAATTCTACAAAGATTTTATAATTATTGTCAACTAGCCGCTTAAAAAGCATTTCATCACTAAATAAATTACTCCAAGTCTCTTTGGAATAAAATAATAGACCGTACCTTAAAAAATCACCAATTTCAGCTGTATCTAATATTGGAGCAATACCATAAGATAAATAATCTAATAATTTAGTTGGAGATGCAACTTTATTAATTAAGTTGCTTTCACGAAAAACTAAACCAAAATTAGCAACCTTATAATAGTGGAATAATTCGCCTCCTACTACGGAGCAAACCTGTCCAGGAAATTTAGTCTTAAATAATTGGTAATACCTTTTTATTACAATGTTGGGTTCAGTAACTAAAAATATAAACTTAGCTAAAGTTGAGTTGTTAAAAACAAATTCAAGCATTTTATCCAATTGTTGCCACAACTGTAACCCACCTGAATAAATAACGATGGGAGGATCTTTGTCAAGACTTTTATTAACAAGGTTATGCTTAGCTGCAGAAACAGGAATAATTGGCAGCACGATAAACTTTGCATTTACTCCATATATTGAATATTTTTCTTTTATATGAGAAATAATTGCATAAGAGACCCCAATTATTATTTTTGCATGCGTCACTGCAATTAGTTCAATATTATTAAACCGAGAAACTACTTCTTTTGATCTACCCATAAATGCTTCTTCTTCAGGGACTACTCCATGTATATCCCAGACAGAAATTTCCGCATTCATAAACAAGTGCTGTTTCAATTTTGTAGCAATTGCATAAATACTATGTGCATAAACTATATCAGCAAGCTTACGTAACATTAGTATAAACTCTTGGTTTAAATCAGATATTATTGGTACATTAATCTGACATATTGACTCTGATATACTTTCAATGAATACCTTAGAAATATATTCATCTTCATTTATGTAGATTCTGTAAGCTGAACTAAATACGTCATCAATAAATAATACGCGATTGAAATATCCGTCTTTTGATTCATCTTCATTTGGATATTTATTTAAAATAATAATTATTTGAGTTTGCTCTTTAATTAAAGCAGTTAAATCATCAATCATTAATTTAAATTTGCAAAAAGATAATCTAGAATTAACTCAGAAGTGTTTCCATCACCATAAGGATTTTTGGCCTGAGTCATTGCTTTATAGATGTCACCCTCTAATAATAGCTCCTCGATTGATTCAATAATAAGTTCTTTATTGGTTCCTACTAGCTTAACAGTTCCTTCATGAACTGCTTCTGGCCTTTCAGTAGTATCACGCATTACTAGAACTGGTTTCTTTAAACTAGGCGCTTCTTCTTGGACTCCACCGCTATCTGTAAGAATCATAAATGATCTAAGCATCAAAAAAACAAAAGGTAAATAATCTTGGGGCTCAATTAATAGGACATTAGGAATTCCAGATAAAATATCATTAACAGGCTTTTGTACATTCGGGTTTAAATGTACCGGATATACCATCTGAATATCAGGATGAGAAATAGCAATATGCTTAATTGCCTCGCAAATATTAATAAACCCTTGCCCAAAATTTTCTCTACGATGACCGGTAACTAAAATCATTTTTTGGTCAAAATTTACCCCCATCTTTACAAAATCTGCAGTCAACTGTTGATTAAGCTTTACATCAATATTGATCTTATTTACAACCCATAATAAAGAATCAATTACAGAATTACCGACTACTACAACATTGTTGGCAATATTTTCCTTCAATAGATTCTGTCTACTTATCTCTGTTGGCGCGAAATGGAATTCGGCAATGCAACCTGTAACCGTACGATTTATCTCTTCGGGCCATGGGCTATAAATATTATGAGTTCGGAGGCCTGCTTCAACATGTGCAACAGGTATTTTTTTGTAGTATGCAGCAAGGCCAGACGCTAAAGTGGTCGTTGTATCACCATGTACAAGAACGCAATCAGGGCTATATTCTTTTAAAATGTCGCGTAACCCTAGCAAGACTTTACCTGTTACATCATATAAGTCTTGCCCGTGAGACATAATATTTAGATCATAATCAGGCTTTGTCTCAAAAATCTCTAAAACCTGATCTAACATCTGCCGATGTTGACCCGTTACACATACTTTGACTTGAAACTTATCTGTATATCTTTCTCTTGCATAATTAACTATTGGAAGCATTTTAATTGCTTCCGGACGAGTACCAAAAATAAACAATAATTTCTTCATAATTATACTATCTCAACAATAATTCTTTAATGAATATTACTTAAATAATTTGCTTGAAAGCCTACTTACGTTATCTTGCTATATTTCATAATAATTTCAGATAATGTCAAACAGTTTGCTTTATTTGGTTCGCAAATTGAATAAGCACTATATATTTTTCCTGGTTTCTTCAGATTTAGCTGTAACAACCTTATTGACTTACAAAAAGCTTAAAAACAAATTTTTTAAGCAATTTATAATTCAGAACTGTAAGTACTATTGTTGTTACAATTTGTCAAGGCAACTTGCCAAAACCTAAAATATCAAAAAAAATATAGGATACAAATATTTAGTGTTAATAAATACTCCATAAAAATAGCGTAGTTTTTTTTAAACTAATTTCTTTACTGTGATTTATTTCTCTTGTATCTATCATAAAATAATCAAATATTTTATAAAACGAAGTATAAGTTTTAAATAAAATACTTAACTCATTATATTTTTAAGTAATAATTTAAAAAAGATGTACTCACTGCATCTAGATTGCTGGATTTCAGATCATGCATAGATATAAAATTTAGCTTTAATTTCAACAACATTAAGAGTTTTTTATTTTTCATATAACTATCAATCTTTTAATAAATTTTGTATGTCCGAAGCAAACTGTACAAATAGAGTAAGGTTATTATTTAGTGCAATATAATTTTGTAAAGATTTTGATATAATAAAATTATCCATGGAACTCATTAACTTACTATTTATTAATTTAAAATCAAGTTCCATTTTTTTACAGTATAAGTCACGAGTCATAGAATAATCGGCAATAGTGCCAGCACGTGAAGTCTTAATAATATGCTCTTCAGTATATCGATTAGCATCTGGACAGTGAAATACTAAAATTTTATTATCAAGATAGACCTTATATTTCAATTTTTTAACTAATGCAGACATAATTATTTCTTCACCACCAGCAAAATCATTTCCTATACGTCCATAATTTTCTCTAAACCCACCACTTAAAAAGAACACTTCTCGCAGCAATGAATAATTAGCACCCCATGGAACATCAAAGTCATCTTTTGAGTAATGCGAAGTTTCAATTATAAGTTGGCTCCAAAGTCCTTCCCTTCCTTTAGCAAACTCTTGGCATTGTGGATTCTCGTAAACTAATTTAATATCTCCGCCAATACAGCCTATTTCAAGATCAGCTTCATAACTTGAAATAAGATTAATACAAGAATCAGGCGTTAAATATGCATCATCATCTACATAATAAAGTATTTTACCCTCAGCACAAGTAGATCCCATATTACGTGCAAATGATAACCCTGGCACTGGAGCATCTATATACCTAAATAACTTAGCTTCTGCTTTATAATTTAATTCATTTACTATTTGAAATACATTCTTGTCATTTACGTCATTATTAACTACTATCACTTCATATTCACTAACTGATAAAGAATTTTGATTTATCATACTTTCTAGACAAATTTTTAATTTTTCATTACGGTTATGTGTACAGACAATAATTGATAATTTCTTATTACTTTTGCCTGATGAATAATCACAAAATAACCTACTTTCCAATAATCGTATCATAGTATATTTCGAATACATATCGATCAAGTAAATATCACTATTTATATTATTGCTAGGTATAAAGCTCTTAATTTCTTTAAGTTTATCGCAATTACTGTTAGTAAACAATAAGTCAACCGCAGATAAATCTTTTTCATTTACTGAAATTATTTTATTGACTATCTTGTCACATTGATCATATAGACATATAACAGTATCATGATAACAGCTCTTAAGTTTACTGATTTTATTGCTATCATAATTTGAACTGATATACACTGCAACTAAATAACAGGAATTATCTAGAGTTAATTGACAAAAGTCATTAATACTACAACAATGAAAATTATTTGCCAACAAATGATCTTTTATAAAATTTGGAGTTGTATCATCATAAATAAATAAGCTTTGAGCCATTAAGTAACTCATCCTTGCATCTTCGAAAATCATTAATTTATAACGATCTTCGGTAATTTTTAACGCTTTGTCTTTTGAGGTTAGGGATGAATCATGAAACCTATAATCATATAATGCTTCTTGCATTCCAATATGTTTAATCCTAAAGGTATCATTTAGCTTCATCCAGAAGTCATAATCTTCTATGCCAAATCGATAAACACTATAGCCACCAATAACATCATAACAGTATTTTCGATAGAGAAAACATGCTCCAATAGTATTATTTGCCTCTAACCCCAAAAGAGACGTATCTTGCGGGAGATTCACCAAAGCTTGACCTTTTTGATTATACCAGCCATGGTCAAAGATATATTTTCCCTCATCATCAATCAAATTCATATTGGCATAAACCATATCAGCGGAAAGATCTTTTTCTAAAAAATCTACCATACTCTTTAAGCAATTAGGATGTAAAATATTATCATCGCTTGTCCAAGTAACAAATTCTCCACAAGCATAAGAGTGTCCTAAATTTAAGGCGCTAGGTAACTTTTTATTCTCTTGCTTTAAAATGATAATCTTGGGGTTCGGAAGATAACTTTCTATTATGCTTTGGGTATTATCAGTTGAACCATCATCTACGATAATTAACTCAAAGTTCTGATAAGTCTGTAATAATATACTCTCAATGGCAAATTTGATATATTTTTCGCCATTATATACTGGTAAAATAATTGAAACTTTACCCTTATTGGCTCCATTGCAATTATCAAATTTTACTTTTCCATATTTTTTCACCAAAGCATCTTTAAAGGAATTAAATCTTAATTTTTTAAGTTCACTTTCATTAACTACTCTTTGCGCTTGCTCAATTTTCTCCGGATAATTAGGTTGCATAACCAGCTTCTCGTTACTTGCATTTCCTGTATTGCGGACAGGAATAATTTTACGTACAATTTTCTTTAAAACCTTAACCGGTTTTAACTTATTTTTCACTATAGAACAGCCAACTCGCAATGGCTTGGTTATCCGCCAGCTCCTAGAATTATAGATTGCGTCAACTTCAAGCTGCTTTAACTGTAATTGAGTTTGAAATAGTTCAGTTTGTGCCTGGCTTGTACGTAACTGACTGCCAATTTGGTCAATTTGTATCTGACTTGCACGCAACTGACTGTCAATTTGATCAATCTGTATCTGACTTGCACGCAACTGACTATCAATTTGATCAATTTGTGCATAGTTCTCTTTTATCTGATTATTCAATGTTAGAATTTCTCCCTGCTTTTCAGCAATCATGCGCTCATGTATTATAGTAGGAACAGTCAACCTTAACGTTTCTTGCTCCTGAAAGTAATGCCGTTGATATTCTAAATTATTTAGTATTTTCAATTTAGTCGAATTTTCAATTTCATTGATATAACCAAAGAAAAATTGTTCACACCCCTTAAGAAAGGTAGCTACGGGAATATTGCTAGAATTTAACTGAATATTTTTAGATAATATTTCTTTTTGAACTGCTTGAGCAAATAATACCCCAGGCTGCCTAATCTCATTTATCGGTTCTAGATCGGAGTATTCTTCAGTTAATGCATAGTAAATATGCTTTAACATTTCGCCATCAGGATTTAGTAGTGCATGAGCAAGATTTTTTAATAGTAAACGACTAAAATGTGTAGTAAACCGATGTGTATGTAAAAGTGTGAATAATACAAATACCCAAGCATCTTTGCTTTTTTGAGTAATATCATCTGTAATATGTCCATAATCTATCCACTTTGGTTGCTCATCTTTATCTATAATAACATTAAATGGGAATGGATCTCCATGGTATAAGCCGTTAGATTCAAGCTCTACTAAACCAGAAGATAAACTTCTCATCCATTTTTGCCACTTGGAAAATGGAAGACCATAACCAATTTTTGTTTCATTAATCGGCTTATGCTCTCTTAATTTTTTCCAATTAGCCTCCATACCACCATCAGCTAAATGAAAACCATTATAAATTTGAACCATTGCCATGCAATTACAAACTTTATAAACATTCATTAATGCCGCATGGTTAATTCCTATTAAGCTTTTTAATTTATCTGCTAAAGATAATTTATTACTCTGGACACCTAGTAAATGTAAGTCATCTCTTTCAACAATATCGAGTGAAATTAACATACGCTCACAATTTTCAATCAAAACCATAATATTGCAGAGGCTAGTTTTGCCACTTGAGACGAAGTCAGCAGAGTCATTTACCTCGCGTAAAAGACATTCATTACTACAATAACATAACTCAATATCTTTATGTAGTTCATACCTTAATTTATCTGCAGGCTTATTATTTACAAATTTAATTGGCATGTTTATCCTTTAACTATAATTTTAATCAAATCTCTCAGAAATCCATTTGGTCCAATAGTTTTGCCTAAATATTTTAGATCATAATTATTTCGCAAATATCTTTGAAGAAAAGTTATCCCTGAACTATTTTCAAAACCAGCCTCACAACTTGGACACTCATAATAGATGGCTTTATTTGTCCTACAATATAATTCATTCATTATATATTCAATTTGCTCTTTAGAATAAATACTTTTGCCGGATAGCGCATAACCAGGTTCCCAATGATGAGATACACTTAGCAATAGTGAATAATCGAATCGATTGCAAGTTGTTTTTAAAAAAGGAAGAAGGTCAATTTGCTGAAAATTTAATGCGTCACAATTACTGTTTAATGTAAAGTTTAGGTTATTATATAAACCTTGAGTATCAATTACCATATTATCAATTCCAGTTACCCGACACCCCAATATATATAAAACGGTTGACACCAGTCCATTATTACAACCGATATCAAGTAAACTAATATCAGTCCAACTATTATTTTCATTATTATATATATCTAGTGCAATCAGTAATACTCGCTCTAAACAAAGACGCTCATACGACTGCTCAGACAATTCAGCCAATAGCGGCTGATTATTATTAAGAATTATACTTTCATATAGAGAATATATACTTAAATTCGGCTGATAAAAGTGTTGTTTCATAAAAGCTTTCAAATACGCAATTCTTGAATATCAATACTGCCTGGAACGTTAATTAACAAAGGAACGATTGCTCGTGGCTTATTAATCACCTCAAATGTTAATGCACACATAATCTTATCAACATATTCCCCTTGGATTGGTAGTCGGTAACCTAAATCTACTCTATACTTCCCAACAGATAAAGGCAATTTAAAAGTAAAATCTACCAAATACGTCTTGCCAGCTGTTAAAGGTTGACAAACTTGATCTAAAAAAAATGAATTTATTGCAAATAATTCTATTCCTTCTAAAGTAGAAACGACAATTCCTATTTCACCTTCATCGTGACAGTCTTCTGTTGCCTTAATTATAGCTCTTACGACACAAATATCATCAGTAGTAACCACGGTTACTTCTTTATTATTAACAAGCAGCAAGCAATCCAAGAAAGAAGCAATTCCGGAACCAACTCGCTCATTTATTCGCTTATTGAACATTGGCTGTAGAGTTGAATGCGTAATTATTTCATCCTTTGGTGAAGATTCGGCTTCATTATCGTTTTCTACAATTATCTTATCTGCATTTATACTTGTTGCATTGATAGCAAAATACCTATCAAAAACTTTATCAGGCGTATCATGAAGGTCTAAAATACCGTTATTTAACAGAATCGCATTATCACACATCGATTTTACAATTGCAGCAGAATGAGAGACAAATAAGATAGTGCAACCATTTGCCATCATCTTTTTAAAGCAGGCATAACACTTTGCCTGAAAAAAATGGTCACCTACACTTAATGCTTCGTCTACAATCAAAATATCAGGCTCAACATTAATTGCTACAGCAAAAGCAAGTCTGGAGAACATCCCACTCGAATAACTTTTAACTGGCTGAAAAATAAAATCCCCTATATCCGCAAAATCAAGAATTTTTTGGATCTTCTCCTCCATTTCTTCTCTTGAATACCCCATAAGATTGCCTTGAAAATAGATATTCTCAAGCCCAGTATATTCAGGGTTAAAACCAGCTCCCAACTCTAATAACGCAGATACTCGTCCATTTACGGCAACTTCCCCACTGGTAGGAGATAATACACCTGTAATAATTTTAAGCAATGTTGACTTACCTGAACCATTTTTACCGACAATTCCTACCGTTTCACCTTTCCTAATTTCAAAGCTTATATTATTTAAAGCATAAAAATCCTTATGATAAGATTTCTTTAAAGGATGCAATGCCTCCTTCATCCTATCTATAGGAGCATTGTATAATTTATAAACTTTTGTTAAGTCTTTTACTTTGATTACAATATTTTCATCCATTAATTGCTTGGCCTTTAAAGTACATCAGCAAAATGTGGGCGTAACCTATTAAAAGTCCGGTTACCTATCCAATAGCTAAATATAACAAATATCCAAAAATAAGCCATCCCTTCAAGATTATTCCAAAAAGGTAACTGCTTAACCATAGTATCCCTAAAGCCGTCCACAATGTAAGCAAAAGGATTTAGCTTAACAATATATTGGTATTGTGGATGACTCAAAACCATATCTTTATCCCACATAACCGGAGTCGCCCAAAATAACACCTGAAATAAAACCGCTATAATTTGTCCAATATCAGGCCAAAAAGGCATAATTGCTGAAAAGAGTAGCCCTAAGCTTAGGCTAATAGCTATAATACAAAATATAAAATAAAGAAATTGAAACCAATAAAAAGTTGGATAGTAGCCATAGCTAATCGCGATAATAAATAAGAAAATCCAAAATACCAAATTAACTAACACTGCTGAGCCTAACTTCACGAAAGGTAGCAGCTTAACTTCGAACACAATTTTCTTTACAAGAAAAGCCTGAGAAGTAATGGAATTACTTGAACTTATAATTGCATCATTAAGTAAAAACCAAGGAACCATACCTGAAAGCAACCATAATAGAAAAGGGACATTTGATATCGAGTTAGCTCTTAGCCCCTTAGTAAACACAAACCAATATACGGCCACCATCACTAATGGCTGTATAAAAGCCCACACAATTCCTAAATGGTTCCCTAAATATCTGTTCTTGAAGTCTGACTTGATTAGGTTCAGTAACATTCGGCGGTTTTTTAACGCCATAATTGCTAATTTCATATATCTTTTAAACTTTAAAAATTTTATAGCTTTTATAAAAAGCTCTAATAAACTATTAATATTTTATCGAATGTATAATTTTAACCGATTACATTAAAATCAAGGTAAATATTTTTATGTAGCATTTGCTTATAATATATACTTCTAGAGGTGCAATATTACGCCAATTAGCAACAAAAACCATTTGTTCGAATTCGCTTAAAATTCCCATTAATGGATCGAGTAAACAATCAAATCAATCTTTAAGTTCTAGTTTTTAAAAATTTTAAAGTTACGCCTACCTCTTATAGCTGATAAATTTGGAAATTATTACAATTTGGGCATGGCAGCTTTTTAACTCTGTAATTTATTTTTATTTTATCTATATTAATCTTAAGTTAATCGACTTATTACGTTTTAACTTAAGCTCCAATAATTTATTACTTGCATTTCTAGCACCATTAAATCTTATAACTACCTAGTCGATAAATCTACTTTCAATTACTCTGGTAGAAAATAAAGTACAGTGTAGTGAGTTATATTTATATGATACATGACCATAATAACCAACAAATAAGAATTATATCCATTTAAAGTACAATTAGCTAAGAACACTATAAAACACATAATTCTAAGCCATTTATGTTATAATCCAAGCAAATTAGCTCGGTAATTCAGACTTATGCAATATTGTTTTACCGAAGACAAAATAATCTATCATACATTGTCTTTTATTTTTATGTCATTTTTTTGCTAATTATTAAGCGTATTTTTTAGAATTCAAGCTAAATTCTGTTTTTTATTACAACAACATGGATAGTACTTATAATAAGCTTATTGAAGCTGGTGTTAAATTATTTGGTGAGCAGGGATATGATGCCGTATCCGTTCGGGATATAGTTAGAGAGTCAGAAGCAAATTTATCGGCTATTTCATATCATTTTGGCGGCAAGGCAGAATTATATAAAGCAGTAGTTATTTTTTTGCTGGATGAAGTAAAAGTAACACTTGATAAAATAGATGTAGAAAGTTTTGCAACTTTACCCAAAGCACAGATGGAAGAGCGAATGCGTGAAATAATATTAGCTTTTCATCAACTATTTGTTTCACAAAATGGAAAATATCGATTTAACATATTTACCCGCGAATCTACAATGCCAGATAAAAATCTCGCGCATAAATATTTTGCCGATATGATTCAGTCCGTTTACTCATTTTTCCATCAGATTTTCAACGCATTTTATAGCTGCAGGAACGAATCGTTGGATAAAATTGATTTTGTAATTTATACCATAATGAGTATCTTAAAAAATATTCCACAGCAGGAAAATTTAACCGTTAAACTTAATCTAGAAAGCGATGAAATCGTTAAAAGATTGAGTGATTTAATCATCTCTGGCAAATTTTAAAAGGCTTAAATTGAAATTTAAGCCTTTAATAATAATTCTTTTCGCTTAACTCTTTTGAGTATTTGTCTTTAGCTTATGAAGAGTAGCTGCAATATTCTCGGCACTAGTTTTAGCCGCTGACTCAAATTTATCCGTGGCATTATCTACTACCTGCTGTAAAGCACTGATTGCTTCCTGATTGCCAATTACCGCACTTTTGACAATATCATCAAAATTATTGCCCCACGGACTTGGCATTAATTTACTGCAAAACTCATATAGTTTTAATGCTTCGCATTGGGCTTTGCCAGACCCATTTGCTGTTGAATTACAAAATTCAGTACATATTTTAATGAACGCATTTAAGTCTTCAATAAACGCATGGGTTAACATATTTCCATTTTGAGAAAAAATATCATTCATTTTTTGGCTAAATTCTTCTGGAGTATTAACCTCATAGAGGGTCTGAGCATGCTCTATATTTATTTGCCAGAACTTTCGTGTTTGTTCTAAGTACATATTATTTAGTTCAATCATTTTAGTCGAAAAGCTATTTACTAAATTGTAAGTACTATCTAATAATTCCTTATTTGGCAAAGTTGATTTCTTCTTGTTTGACATAATAAATCCCCCCACTTTAGGTAATATTTAAAATTATCGCCCTAGAAACTTCAAAATATTTATAAAGCCACCTATAAATTTTGTTAGAATCTCATATAACTATAAAACCAAGGTTTGCCTATTTAATAGCGAATCTTATAAACTAGGAACGATATAATTTTATTCTGCGGATATTATACCACTTGAGTTAACGGATAGAAAAGATAAATATAACGCGTGCGATAAAATTTAATACACTGTAAAACATCAATTTTTTCGAGGTCTTATATATGGCAGAAGCCTTAAAACAAAAGAAAAAAGCATATAAAAGTCTATGGTTCTGGGTATTAATTTTTATGTTTGGCGGTATTTGCTTTGGGATTTTTAAGCCGGACATGGCAAAGCATAGTAAACCGGTTATCGATGACTTTATTCATGTTATCAAACTCTTGGTTGGTCCGATTGTATTTTTTACAGTAATTAGCGGTATTATTGGCATGGGAAGCTTAAAACAGTTGGGGACGATCGGCACCAAAGCTTTTTTCTATTTTGAATTTATTTCAAGCTTAGCCTTAATTATTGGTTTAGGAATTGGCCATTTTTTTAAGCCTGGCGGCGGATTAAATTTATCAATCCAAAGCATCGACCCAAAATTAGTCACTAAATATACCGCGAGCCAAACCGAGGTAACTAGCCTTACAAAAATCTTGCTATCTGCAATTCCACATGACCCTATTTCGCCATTTCTAGAAGGCAATACATTACAAATTTTATTCCTGGCAATTTGTATCGGCTTTGCAATATTCTACCTTGGGCACAAATGGTTGGAGACTATCAAGGAAGGGTTACATAAAATCCAGGAAATACTTTTCAAGATTTTAAGCTGGGTAATGTTATTTTCACCGATTGCAGCATTTGCAGCGATGGCCTTCATGCTTGGGGAATTTGGTACCAATATAATTTGGCATATGCTTGGGCTTGTTGCCACCATGATATTTGCCTGTATTTTTTTCATTTTAGTGGTTCTAGGCAGTGTCGCAAAGCTTGCCGGTTTTAGTATTTTACAATTTCTAAATTTTATTAAAGATGAAATTATCTTAGTATTTGCTACTTCATCGAGTGAGAGTGCGCTTGGCCCAATCATGAAAAAACTGTCATCTTCAGGCGTTAGCGAATCAGTTGTAGGGGTAGTTATTCCAGCTGGATATAGCTTTAATTTGGATGGGACTAATATCTATTTATCTCTAGTTATAGCATTTTTGTGTCAAGCATTTAATATTAACTTAAGCTGGCAAGAGCATCTAACTATTATATTAGTCTTAATGGCTACGAGTAAGGGTGCGGCGGGCGTGAGCGGCTCAGGATTTATAGTTTTAGCCGGGACACTAGCTGCAATGCATGGCAAAATTCCAGTTGTAACTATCGCAATCTTACTCGGAATAGATAAAATCATGAGTGAATTGAGAAGTACTACCAATTTAGTCGGCAATAGCATGGCAGCAGTGATTGTTGCTAGGATGGAGCGCCAATTGGACATGAAGAAATTTAAGGAATCGATTGCGAAACCATAAAATAAAACTCACCGATAGGTGAGTTTTATTTTATCAAGAGAATTATTGACTTAAAGTAAACCATTTTGACTGAACATTATCTAGATAGTTAGTATCAATGTCATAGCCATGAACCCGTGGATTTACTAACCGCTGGTGGGTCGGTTGGAATAAGGGAATAATTGCGTAATCATTTAATACAATATTTAAAGCCTGTTTGTATAATTTAGTCTGATCCTTACGGTCAACCATAGCATCTGCCTGATTAATCAAAGAGTCATAATGCTTATTGCAGTAATGGGAGCGGTTATTACCATTATCACAAATAAATAAAGGAGTATAGGTTGTAACAGAATTATAATCTGCCCCCCAACGGCCTTGGGCAACATCATAGTTTCCACTTTTCCAGTCTTGATTTAATACTTTTAATTCTTCGTTTACTAAAGTAACTTTAACCCCAAGCGTTTCTTGCCACATTGCCATTATGGCTATCATTTCTTTTTTGGTTAGATCATTAGTTTGATATTTTAAGGTTATTGTCAATGGATGATTAGGTCCATAACCAGCTTCTTTATATAATTCTTTAGCCATAGCTACTTGTTTATCTCGAGATAAGCTACTCCAATTATATTTAATATCAGCATATTTGCCATTTTCTATAGTAGCCGTAACGGGAGAATAAAGCGGGACTTGCCCTGAATTTAGCACCAACCTTACTAAATCTTCACGATTTACCGCCATTGCTAAAGCTTGCCGTAATTTAATATTATTAGCAAATTTAGGAGATTTTAAATTCAGGTTTAGATAGTCAATACGTTCCCACATAAAAGTATGCAGCTCTTTGGGGTATTGTTTTTTTAATTCTTGGTATTGATCAATAGGGACATTTTGCCAGGTAGTATCTAATGCACCAGTTTTGTAATTGGCAAGAGATGCATTGGTATCGATAAACGGAAAATATTTTACATTTTCAATTTTCACATTGCTTTCAGCATAGAAAAATTTATTTTTACTGGCAAGAGTATAACCATTCATTACATGTTCTTTTAGCGTATAAGCTCCTGAAGTTGCAATATTCTGCGGATCAGTCCATGACTCACCATACTTTTGTAGTATGGACTTAGATACAACTGACACGTTTGGTACAGTTAAATAAGAAAGAAAGGCATTTGAAGGATGGGCTAAATGAACTGCTAATGTCTTATCATCAATCGCTATTACCCCAAGGCTATCGGGTGACTTATTACCTTTTATAATATCTTCAGCATTTAGGATGTCTTTTAACAAAAAACTATATGATGAGCCAGTCTTAGGATCAACCAAACGCTGCCAGGAATAAACGAAATCAGAAGCCTTGATTGGCTGGCCATTAGAAAATTTCAAACCATCTTTTAAATGAAAAACGTAAATTTTACCATCAGAGCTAATTTCCCAATTACTTGCCATACCTGGGATAGGACGATTTGCTTGATCAAAATCAATCAAACCGGCATAAAGATCATTCATAATCCTAAACGTATAACTATCTTCAGCCAAGGCCGGATCAAAAGTCGGTACTTCAGCTCCAATATCAACCCTTAGAGTATTTTCAGTAGTTATCGCTTTATCATTATTGGTACATCCAGAAATAACTAAACTCGCGGTTAATAGCAGAAGAGAATTACCCAATACAGCAAGCAGGCTTGCAAATGGTTTCTTTTTATTGGCTGAACTCAATAAATTATTATGCATATTATGCTCCGATCATTTACACTCACTATTGTACCCTATTCTTTTAACTAATATCGATGCAAATATATTTATAGGTCAAGTACTCATTGATACCCAAACTTCCACCCTCACGCCCTAAGCCAGACATTTTAATCCCGCCAAAAGGCACATTTTCAGCGGATATCAATCCAGTATTTACGCCAACAATCCCATATTGCAGCTCTTCTGCAACCTTGTAAATGCGCCCTATATCGCGGCTAAAAAAATAGCTAGCCAAGCCATACGGAGTATCGTTGGCAAGTTTTACCACCTCTTCGTCACTATCAAAACCATAACACGCCAATATAGGAGCAAAGATTTCTTCTTTGAATAAGCGAAGGCCCGTAGATGGGCATTCAACTAGTGTAGGCTGAAAAAACAAACCACCCAAATGTTCATCTATTTTCCCACCATAAATTATTTTGGCATTATTCTTAATGGCATCACTAATCAGGCTTTGAGCATGAATAACTGCCTTTTCATCTATTAAGGGTCCAATCTCAATGCCAGATTCTAAACCATTTCCTACTTTTAATTGGCTAACTCGCTCACATAATTCTCTGACTAGTCGCTCTTTTATCGAATTATGTACAAATATTCGGTTTGAGCAAACACATGTTTGTCCGGCATTACGAAATTTGCTCTTTATTATCCCATCAATAGCGATATCAAGGTCGGCATCTGGAAAAACTATCAACGGGGCATTACCGCCTAACTCAAGAGAGAGCTTCTTCATAGTATTAGCAGAGTTCTGGTAAAGCCATACCCCAACTTCTGTTGAGCCGGTAAAACTTAATTTACGAATACTAGGATGACTACAAAAAAACTCACCGATCTTGCCACTATGCCCATGGACAACATTAAATACCCCAGCAGGAACTCCCGCTTCTAATGCAAGATATGCTAAGGCTGTTGTGGATAAAGGGGTCTGGCTGGCAGGTTTGGCAATTATGCTGCAGCCACTTGCCAATGCTGGGGCAATTTTACGCGAGAGCATTGCATTTGGAAAATTCCAAGGCGTGATTGCTGCACAAACGCCAATAGGTTCTTTTTGGACCAGGATTCTCTGGTTAGAATTATTTGCAGGGATAGTCTCGCCATAAACACGTTTGGCTTCTTCAGCATACCATTCAAGATAGCTTGCCCCATAGATAATTTCTCCTCTTGCTTCGATTAAAGGCTTGCCTTGTTCTAATGTCAGGATCGTAGCAAGATCATCGGCATTTTCGACGAGTAAAGCAGCAAATTTGCGCAATATTCTACTTCGCTCTTTTGCAGCTAATTTTCGCCACTTAGCCATAGCTAATTCAGCACTTGATACTGCCAAGTTTAAATCTTCATCTGTAGCTTTTGCAACTTGGGCAATAATTTCACCAGTAGCGGGATTATTGATTGCAAAAGTTTCACGATTATCGATTAGCCATTCTCCATCAATTAATACCCCCTGGTTTAATAGCGAAGGGTTCTTTAATATATGCTGCCAATTCATTTTGCCACCTCCCTAACTACTTTAAAATGATACTTTAATAAAGCTATGCCAAATTGTCAAAATATAAGGCAGCTGAGCCAAGTATTTGGTTTTCCGGACTATCCGTATACTCTATCTGTAGCCGCTCAATCGTCCGCGGATATGGAAAGTCTTGAATCACTTGTAACATTTGCTGGTGATATTGATCTTTAGCTTTGGCAATCGAACCACCGATAATAATTGCTTCCGGGTCGAGAGCACAAATAATGGTCTTTAGCAAAAAGCCTAAATGCTTGGCAAAATCAGCCACAATTAGTTGAGCTTTGACATCACCATTTGCCGATAGATTAAAAATTTGTTCACCGCTTGAAAGATGGAATTTATCAAAGAATACTCCACTACAGTAATCTTCAAATTTACTTTCCAGATACGGCATTTCACCAAACTCCCCTGAGCCACAATTTACATCTCGAAGCAGCTTACCATTATTAATTATCCCGCCACCTACCCCCGTTCCTATAGCTAGCCCGACAAAGTTTAAATATTTTTGCCCTTTTCCGTAAATTCTTTCGCCAAGCGCAAAACAATTCGCATCATTATTAACAAATACTGGCAATTGAAAGCGCTCTTCGAGAATCGATTTTAATGCCACCTCATGCCAGGATGGAATATTTTGCACATTATAAACAATACCGTTTTTGCGATCAACCACGCTAGGAACCCCTACCCCAATTGCGGTAACATCGCTAGAATAAACTTCTTTTATAACATGCATAATGCTATCCAAAACTTCTTGGTAGCCCTTGTTAGAAGGCAATTTCAATGCGGAATGCTTAATAATTTTTCCATTTTGGACCAAGCCGGCACGTACATTGCTAGCCCCCATATCCACCCCAATTAATTTGATTTCATGCATAATTAAACAACTCATAAAAAGTAATTTTCTATTTAGTATTGAGACATTATTTGAATTCTAATTTTAATTTAAATTTAATTAACTATTAAAAATCGTCTTATTCTTAACTAGTGGTTTAGCAAAAACTGCAATTAAAAGCATATAGGCTAAAGTTACAAAAACCAGACACATAGCTAGACGGAGGCCGCAAACATCGCCAAGCAAACCAATTAGAAATGGCACAATAGCCCCTCCAATTATTCCGCTACACATTATGCCGGCAAAAGTCCCATGGTTTTTATCAAGCGAATTCAAACCAAGTGAAAAAACTCCAGGGTACATTACCGAGGTAAAAAAGCCAACAGCAGGAAATGCAATCAGTCCAACTTGGTAGGAACCGAATAATGCCATAGCCAAGGCCACCATACCGGCAATAATAAAAGTAGCAAGGATTAAGCGGACATCAAATAATTTTAAGAGAATTAACCCTAATATACCGCCAACACATTGCATTCCCCAAAATAAAGCTGTTGAATTAGCTCCCACCGTATCCGGGTCCGCATTGAAATAAGTCTCTAAAAACTTAGAAATCCAAACCGAGACTCCCTGCTCGGTTCCGACATAGGCAAAAATACCAAAAAAATATATTATTACTATCTTGTTCTTTAACAACTGAAGTATTGTATTCACACCTTCGACACGCTCTTCTTCGGTTAATTTTACTTTAGGAAATCTAATTCCCAGCAAAATTAAAACCATTAAAAGCGAGATTAAGCCACAAATCCAATAAAAGGCCACCCAGTTCATATTGCTTGGCACTAAATGAGCTAACTTAGCTAAAAGCCCACTACTAGCTTTTGGTAAATTCAGCATCAAATAAGAATAGACTAAAGGGCTAAGGAAGGATGCACCGCCAAAAACCAATTGGGCTAGTACCGAATAAAAAGAATAATGCTCCTCGCCTCCGGAAGCCCTTAATAGGGGGTTAATGACAACTTGCAACATAGCCATTCCCATCCCCATAATGAATAGTGACAATACATAGGTAATGAAAGCAGGAAACATAGCAAAGATCAAACAACCAAGAGTAGCAGTTGTAAATCCTAATAACATTACAAATTTTGCACCATATTTTTCACTGAGATAGCCCGCAGGGATGGAGGTTGGCCCATAGGCAAAAAAGAAACTTAAAGGTAAAAACCCGGCTAATGACAAAGACAGGTTTAAACTGGTATTAGCCGCTGGCATTATTGGGCCAAGGATATTAGTAATAAAAGAAATTACAAAAAAAGTTAGTAATACAAGAAACACAAAAAAGTAGTTACGCTTCATAATCCACCCAATAAGTAAAATTAGACAATATAATAGTTAGACACCTATAAAATTAACTTGGCCTCTTTAATTATAGTTATTAAACCAAGTAACTAACCAACACTTACTCGCAATAAATAGATATACAAATCATATAGAACAAAAAAGGCATCAATTAATAATTTATTGATGCCTTTTTTATGCTATTTCATATAATAACTATTTATTTAAACATTACTGTATCAACTGAGTCACAAATAGTATGCAAGCATAGTAGATGGACTTCTTGAATCCGTGCGGTACGCTCAGCTGGCACACAGATATTTACATCTTTACCACTTAACATTTTAGCCATTTTGCCGCCGTCTTTGCCTACCAGAATAATGATATGCATGCCTTTAATTTTTGCTGCTTCCATGGCTTTGATCACATTATTAGAATTACCGGATGTAGATATAGCAAACAAGATATCATCTTCACATCCTAGCGCTTCAACCTGTTTTGAAAACACCACATCAAAACCATAGTCATTGCCGATTGCAGTCAAGGCAGAGGTGTCTGTGGTTAAAGCTACTGCAGGTAAAGGGGTCCGCTCCATCTCGTATCTGCCAGTAAACTCTGCGGCAAAATGCTGTGCGTCAGCAGCAGAACCGCCGTTACCGCAAATTAACATTTTTCTTCCAGATTTAAATGCATCAACAATTAATCCGACAGCGGCAGCAACAGGTTCGACTAAAACTTGCTGGGCAGCTTGTTTAGTTTTGATGCTTTGTTCGAAATTATCGTTAATTAGTTCTTGTAATCGCATTGGACTACTCCTTAAAGAGTTATTATATTTTTTAGCCACTCGAGTTGCTTAAATTGGTTAATTACAACCGCATCAAAACGACAGCTAACATCCTGTCCCAACTTTAATAAAAAATATTGGGCAGTTTTTACCAATTTCCGTTGTTTCTGTATTGTGATACTTTCTATTGCATTAGTAAAACCAGTATTACGTTGTTTAACTTCAACGAAAACATAGCTGTCTTTATCCCTCATTATTAAATCGATCTCACCAAACCGCGAGTGAAAATTTTGCATCACCAGCCGAAGCCCCTGGGAGAGGAGAAAATCCAAAGCTAGTTTTTCAGCTAAATCACCTCTGAGTTTTGCTTGGTGCATAATTATTACTTATAATGGAATAATGTAATTACCTTATCAACATCTGCCACACGAGACGCTACTGCTGTTGCTGACTCAGCTTCAGCTTGAGTTACCATACCCATCATATACACAACTCGATTAGTAGTTTCTATTTTGATATTATTACTTGGAATATTTTTGGTTGCCAATAACTGAGTTTTAAGCTGAGTAGTAATCCAGGAGTCTTTGCTACGTGCACTTGCTGAAGAAGGTAACCGAATATCTAAATAGTCATAGATCTTAATTACGCCAGGATAGCCGCGGGTAACATTTTCGGCATATTTTTTAAGCCCTTCGGACTCTACCTGGCCCGTCAATAATACTTCACCGTTATAAACATCAACATAAATATTACAATTCGGGAAATTATCACTATTATTGAGTTTGGAAGAAAGCTTAGTCTGAATGCTTTTATCATCTACTAAGGTACCACTGCTACGCGGATCAGTCCCAACTGCAGCGCCTGTAGCTGCCGCAGCACCTACGGCGCCGACAGCAACAACTGCGCATCCGCTAGTGATACTAATCATCCCAATTAAAGCTAAAAATTTACGAATATCCAGCATATTCAATCCAAATTTAAAAAATATTTATTTCAATAGTCATTTTAAAGTATTGGTTCGTTTATCTTTAAGGTATTAATTATTTACGTACTGAAACAAGCTAACCACCTTTTTGACTCCATCAACTTCGAGAGCAGCCACTTCAATTTTTTTGGCCTGTTCTTTATCGACTAAACCCATTAGGTAAACTATACTGTTAGTAGTAACAACTTTTACATTATTACTATCTACGCCTTTACTAACTAGCAGGTTAGATTTTACCACCGAAGTCAGGTAAGCATCCTTACTAGTTTGGCTAGCTGATTGAGTTGCTCCGACTTCAATATAGTCATAGATCTTTTTAACACCAACTACTTGTTTGGTAACCGTGACGGCTTTGGCCTTGTTTTCTGCATCAATCACTTGTCCGGTTAGCAAAATATTTTGATTATAGCTAGTTACTTCTATACTGTTACCGGGAATCATCGCATCTAAACTATCTTTTACTTTATTTTTTAATCCTTGGTCATCAAATACACCACTAGAACTTCTAGGGTCGGTAGCGACTGCTGCCCCACTCGTCGCTCCAGCAGCAACACCGCCAACAACAACTGCAGCACAACCACTTAGTAAATAACCAGTCGTTAAGATCAAACCTAATTTCTTCAAGCTATTATACATATTTCCTTCTTTCTATTATTTTCATTAAAATGCTTAACTTCAATCAAAATCTTATAATATAGGATGTTGCAACATAATTAAACTCATATGATTCTACGCTCAAATAATTCCCTGCCTGCGTGCTATCTCCTCCAAACGCAAAATTCGGTTTGCCGTACTTGGATGAGTTGAAAATAGATTATCGCGCCCTTCACCGGATAGCGGGTTAATTATCATCATTTGTGCAGTAGCAGGATGCTCTTCTGCCGTAGGCATAGATACCCCACGAGCAATATCCTCAATTTTGCGTAAAGCGCTAGCTAGTGCCAGAGGATCACTCGTCAAGTACGCAGCACCTTCATCAGCCATATATTCTCTCGAGCGCGAGATCGACATTTGAATAACTGCCGCGGCTAACGGAGCAAAGATCCCAATTAAAATACCGGCAAGCCAATTACGCTGCCCTTCTTCATCACGAACCCCAAACCACATGGCCATATTGGCAATCGCGGAAATAGCACCAGCTACTGTCGCAGATATGGTAGATATTAATATATCGCGATGGTTAACATGAGATAACTCATGTGCAGCTACTCCTCTTAGTTCGTTATAACTAAGGGCGCGCATTATACCGGTGGTAAAAGCAACTGCTGCATTTTCAGGGTTTCTTCCCGTTGCAAAGGCATTTGGCTGATCTTCGTTGATAACATACACTTTCGGCATAGGAAGATTAGCACGGTTAGCTAATTCTAATACCATTTGATATAAGTCTGGTGCATTATGCGGACTTACTTCTTGTGCTTGATACATTTTAAGTACCATATCGGCTGAATACCAATAAGCAAAAAAGTTCATAGCTCCAGCAAAGATAAGAGCGATAACCATTCCATTCTTACCGCCAATAAGTCCGCCAATAAATACGAATAAAGCAACGATTGCCGCCATTAAGGCATAAGTCTTAAACTGATTATTCATGATTATGCACCTTCAAATTTTTTACCTTTTAAGCCAGTTTTCCCTTGTAAAAAAATGTCGACTCTTTTGCGCTTGGCACCTGCTTCTTGGATTTCAATGACTTCTAATATTGTACCATTACCGCATGCTACCAGTAATTTATCTTTTTCAGCTTGGATAATTGTCCCAGGCTTGAACTCATTAGATACTTGAGCTAATGGTTTTGCTAACCAAATTTTATGCAAAACACCATCTAGATTGCTAAATGCACCTGGAAATGGATTATAGCCACGGATATTGCGGGCAATGACTTGAGCATCCTTCTCCCAATTAATCCTAGCTTCATCTTTTTCAATTTTAGTTGCATAACTAACCCCAAGTTCACTCTGCGCGACTGCCTTATACCTTTCTGGATTTTGCAAGAAATTGATAAGCATATCAGCACCCATCAATGCAAGTTTGTCATGGAGGCTCCCTGACGTCTCATCTTCCGCTATTGCTACTCGTTCTACCAGCAGAATATCGCCGGTATCAAGCCCTGCATCCATTTGCATTATAGTCACGCCACTTTCAGCGTCTCCAGCTAATACGGCCCTTTGAATCGGGGCAGCACCACGCCATCTTGGCAATAATGAGACATGGATGTTAATACAGCCAAGCCGAGGAATATCAAGTAATTGTTGGGGCAATATTAAGCCATAAGCAACCACAACCATAATATCAGGTGCAAATTCACGGATCTGGTCAATTACTTCAGGACATTTTTTAAAACTAACCGGCTGAAGAACTTCTATGCCATGCTCTAATGCTAAAACTTTAACCGGTGAGGCGGTTAACTTCATTCCCCGTCCAGCAGGGCGATCAGGCTGGCTTAGCACCAGCTCGGGAATAAATCCTGCACAAATCATCTTAGCTAAAACAACTTTAGCGATTTCTGGCGTCCCGGCAAACAATATCCGCAATTTCTTACTCATACTTCACTTTTCCACTTTATACTTAACTTGATGCATCCATCTTTATTTTTACTATTTTCCAGACTAGGCATCACCATCATCATTTAATTTTTATTCATATCATGCGATTCAAACTCTTGGTCGCTAACGACTTCCAGACGGACACGTAACCCGCGTCCAGTATGATTTAAATATTTGGCAGCAGCAGGGCTTAAATCGAGAATATTCTTGGTATATGGGGACATCCGATCAGTTACTTCAACATAAAGAACACGTCCGTTATCTGAGTCATTATCAATATTAGTTACTTTTAGTTTGGTCCCTAAAGGTAACTTAGCATGAGCTGCACTAAATACTTCTGGGTCATAGCGTTCTCCGTTAGCCATTTTACGGCCGCTAAATTTACGGCTATAGAAACTGGCGGGGCCTTCCATATAATTTTTGTGCCCATGCTTACGCTTTTTGGCCTTATGCGATTTATGCGACTTGATCGATTTGACTTTTTTATGGGAAGAAACACCAGATGCAGATTTTGCTTTTGCAAAGCTTGGCATTGCCAGACTAAGCAAAATACAGCTTAATAAAATTTTTTTCCTTTTATGTCGCATTAACATCCCTTTTTAGATTGGCTACCAGGTTAATTAAACTCCACAATCAAAGCCCAGTTGTCGCCATGCCTCGTAAAGAGTAATAGCTACAGAGTTTGATAGATTTAAACTTCGCTGAGATGGCAGCATTGGCAAGCGAATAATGTGCTCCTTCGCAATACTATTAAGAACTGAGGCTGGTAATCCTCGAGTTTCAGAACCAAACATCAATACAGCATTATGATTAAATTCTGCCTGGTGGTAATATTTGGTTCCACACGTTTCAATTGCCCATATCGTCCGGTTAGCAAAATATGTTCTGCAATGTTCCCAAGTTTCATGAATTACAATACTAGCATACTCATGATAGTCAAGCCCTGAACGCCTTAATTTGCGATCATCCATACTCCCCCAACCCAAAGGTTTAACTAAATGCAGCTCGGCACCGGTATTGGCACATAAGCGAATAATGTTGCCGGTATTTTGGGGAATGTCTGGTTCATGTAGGATAATAGCTAATTTGTGCATATAAGCTCATATAATTCAGTAATGTTGTTCAACAAAAATTTTGGCCTACTTTCTTTAAGCAGTTCCTTACTTTGAGCACCGTGGCTTACTGCTAGTGCATCAATGCCGGCATTATGCGCCATATTGATATCATGAGATGTATCACCTATCATAATTGCGTCTTTAGGCGCTACCCCAGTAAATTCGAGTATTTCTTCAATCATTTGCGGATGGGGCTTAGAAAAGCATTCACACGCTGTTTTACTGACTACGAAGTATTTGCGGCAACCGGTACTATCAAAGATATCTTCAAGCATGGCTCTACTGCGACCAGTTGCTACAGCTAAAAGTTTTTTCTCTTCGGTTAACTTTTCCAATACTTCAAGAACACTTTCAAATAAGGGATTATTCTTAGTATGCTCATTCAAATAGTTTTCATATATGGCTGTAAATTTCTGTAAAAGGGCCGGGTTATTGGCAAGGCTTGGAACGATTTCATGCACTACTTCTACGAA
Source organism: uncultured Neisseria sp. (assembly GCA_964386295.1). GTDB lineage: Bacteria > Pseudomonadota > Gammaproteobacteria > Burkholderiales > UBA11063 > Aquella. Next base: position 58,998 of record CAYLRR010000008.1, on the reverse strand, counting down.
ACTTTTACCTATAATCGATTTAGCTTCTTCATCGCTAACTATTGTTAAACCAAGATTCTTACAGGCAAATTTCGTAGCCTCTACAATGGTTTGGGTGGTATTCATCAAGGTACCATCCCAGTCAAAAATAAACAGTTGGTAATTTAGCATTTTAGTCAAAATAATCTTCTAAATCGGCACGGGTTAAAACAAAAATAAATCCATCCCCACTAATGGTATCTAGCCAAGTAAAAGGTAAATCCGGGTACATATTTTCTAGTTCACTACGATTATCACCCATCTCAACAACCAATACGCCAAACTCAGTAAGGTAATGTTTGGCTTGACGCAATATCTTATCAACTAACTCCAAGCCGCTATTACCACCAAAAAGAGCTAGTCCAGGTTCATATTCATATTCTGGTGCGAGTGTAGCCATTCTTTGGCTATCAACATATGGCGGATTGGTAACGATCAAATCAAATTTTTCAAAATAATCATCCAATTGATTAAATAGATCTGATTTAATTAAGCTTACTTGTGCTCCTACTTGGTTACGTTCTAGATTAATTTGGGCAACCTCCAATGCACTATCGGAAATATCGCTCGCGACAATTTCTGCATCATAGAAATGGTTTGCCATAATAGTAGCTAACGAGCCATTACCGGTACATAAATCTAGGGCTGTATGAACTAGTTCAGGATGCTCGATCCATGGTGATAGCCCGTCATTCACTATAATTTCGGCTATAAATGAACGCGGGATAATTACCCGTTCATCAACATAGAACGAATAGCCCTGCAAAAAAGCCTCTTTAGTAATATAAGGTAATGGCAACCGCTTTTCAACCCGTAGCCTTATACGCTCAAGTATTAGTTCTTTTTCTTCATTAAGGATTACAGCATCTAGATAAGGTTCTAATTGATCTACCGGCAAATGTAAACTTTGTAAAACTAATACTACTGCCTCATCATAAGCAGTAGTTGTCCCGTGTCCAAAAAAAAGATTATTTTTACGGAATTGAGTTACTGCATAACGGATAAAATCCCTTACCGTTTTTAATGTTGCTTCAATCATTTCTATCCCTTGTTTATTCGTAAGTTAATCAGAAAACTGCATTAAATACCAACTATAATTGACCAATTAAGTTAACTTAATAACCATTAAGTATATAATACTTGCAAAATTTATGTATATTTTTTTACCTGAAGGATTAATTTCAATTAAAATTATTGCTTAACTATAACTTCTTTAGAAGTATAAAGATTTTCAAAATACTATTTTCTTCGTTCCCCCTCTTTTCAGATTAAGATGGGGTAATAAAAATTTCAGGTTTTTTTAATAAATTAGCTATTTTTTTGAAAAAATAATTTATAAATAGTATTTAACCCGACAAGTTACGAATACAATTATAATTTTAACGCAAACTAACAACTATAAATTTACTAAGCGATGTTACGCAATTTCACCAATTTTTTACGACAAAATAATAAGATTTATTAAGCAATTAATAATAAAAATGTTGGCTCGCGTATTTAACTAAAAAGATTACATCAGGGATAAGTTGACAAATAATGAAAAAGATTTTAGTAATTCTTCTAAGTTCGGCGCTCTCAGTTTCAGCCTTAGCTGCGACTAATAGCTCTGGCAGCACTAAAAAGCATAAGCACCGCCACCACCAGAAGTCTCATGTTGCCACTACTACTGCAGCTGCTGCAGCGCCTTCAGATCCAATTCTAGATACGGTCGCCGCAAAACCGGCTACTGCTACTAAAACAAAAAATAGTAAAAAACGCGCTACCCAGCAAGCAAGTGCTAATGGCCAACCCCGCTTATATTCGTACTCGGCTTATGCTGTTGATGCAAAAAGCGGCCAAGTGCTTGTAACTAAAAATCCAGATGTTCAATTGCCAATTGCGTCAATTACAAAATTGATGACTGCAATGGTATTGCTAGACTCAGGAGCTGACTTGGATGAGTACGTTACTATTGCTGATGATGATGTTGACCGTTTAAGGAATACTTATTCGCGCCTAAAAGTAGGAATGCAGCTTCGGCGCCGTGATTTGCTACTCTTAGCTTTAATGTCGTCAGAAAACCGCGCTTCATTTGCCCTTGCCCGTACCGCTTATCCGGGCGGCATCAAAGAATTTATTCGCCGGATGAATGCCAAAGCAGAAAGTCTTGGCATGACACATACCCAATTTTATGATCCAACTGGCTTAACCGTACAAAATAAATCTACGGCAACTGATTTGTCTAAAATGGTTAAAGCAGCATTTAGTTATGATTTGATCCGTGAAGATACGACAACCAAAGGCGCAGATGTAATGTTAAGCCCACGTTATGTACATAGATATATCAATAGTGATGCCTTAGTAAGAACGAGTAAATTCCAGATTGAATTGTCTAAAACCGGCTTCATTAATGAAGCTGGGCATTGCTTAGTATTGTATTCAATAGTTGATAACCGGCCAATTGTAATGGTATTCCTAAATAGTGCCGGTAAAAGCGGCCGCTTAGTAGATGCAATTGCGGTTAAAAACTATGTTGACAAAATGCAGTAACCCGCTAGCTTCCAACTTATTTAGGAATTATTAAAAGAAAATATTTCCGGTTATAATCGGATAGTGGCAAACTCTTAATTACATGATATTTGAGTTACGGCCAAGTATTTTTTTGTTATTGGATAAATCCTAGAAAAGTTGGAGCTACTGCGTTTAAGAATTTTATTACATTCAGTAAATCTTCGATTACAACTCATCAGTATAACAACTCTAATATGCTATCATGCCGCTTTTACTTATTTCAATTAGAGTTTATAATATGAAAAAGATAGGCATCATCATTCTAGCAGGATTAAGTTTTTGCTGTTACAGTTTAAATTATTCATTCTTTAATAATGTAGGTTGGATTAAACCCGCCCAAAATCAGCAAATTATTTCTAATCCCAAATTTTATACTATTAATGAAAACAATAGAAATATTACAGTTTGCTCATTAAATACTTCATATTCATTGAAGGATAATTCTGCTCTATTTAATTGTTCCACTCAAATTCCGCGAGATAGCGAAGGAAATAATTTATTAAGCACGCATGGTACAGAAGCTGCAATAGCAGTAAATTCAAAATTTATATTCTTAACAAATGATTCTTTTGCCGACAATAATGATACAGTACCCTCCCAATTAATTATCTGCCAAAAACCCTCAGATGGCAACATAGGTTCCTGTAAAGTTTGGCAACCATCTTTAAAGGAAAAAGGCTTACAAGGGATAGCCGTAACAGAAAACATGCTTTACTATGTTGACAATAAAGCCGTAGACAATAATAACCTTCCTGCTGCCAAAATTACATCATGTGCAATTAATCAAAATGATGGAACTCTAAACAACTGTAAAGACAACCTACTACCAGATCCTTCTGCCCATGCATTTGGGATTAATATCTATCAAAATAGACTATATGTAGTTGATAAAAATAATGCCGTATATATTGCCAATCTAGATGCTTCTGGATACCCAGCCAATTCTGGTTTTTATACGGATAAAGACCCAGAATTTAGTAGCCCGCGATTTATCTCTTTTGCCAAAGGCTATGCTTATATTAGCAACCCCAATGCTAACGAAGCTGTAGCAGTATGCAAACTGGACAATTTTGGGCATTTCACCAATTGTTCAAACCAATATGGTTTCGAGAATGGTAGAAATACCTTTTATGGCCCAGTTGGCGTAGCAACTTTTAATAATATTTTAGTAATTAGTAATTGGGGGTTAAATAGCGGGGCTATTGGCAAAAATGTTTCAGTATGCGCTATTCAATCTGACGGGGCCATTGGCAGCTGTATAACTGATGAAGGAATGGTTGATAATATCGGGACTATCAATATTCCAGACGGAGGAGCCATTTATTAAGCCGTAAAAATCATCACAATCTATAATATTACAAAGTTTCCTCCTTGATGAAGAATTCACCACAATGAATCAGCTATTAATAATAGCTTTAGTCGAGGAGGAGGTAACTTTACCCTTTAATTTTAGCTTGCTCCTTTCATAAATTAAATCAAATTCGAAGCCTCCCCCAGACAGTCAAGATACTATTAATCAGCAGCTAGTTTTTATAAAAGCAACCTTCTAATATAATTTCGCTTTTCTAAACTATTTATTAAATATAATTGATTTAGTTATCCTTAACTGTAACATAATATATATATTGTTAAGGAGTAGGAATTATGTTAGAAAATCACGACCAAGTTGAAATCAGGATTACCCAAGATAAATTGGTGGATATATTGTTACATGCAGCTACCAAAGAAGATATAGCAAAATTAGACTGTAAAATAGGTTCGATTGCAGTAAGTTTAGATAATAAAATAGATTCAGTAGAGGTAAAGCTAAACAATAAAATTGATGCTGTTGAGGAAAGATTAAACAATAAAATTGATACTGTTGAAGCTAAACTAAATACTAAAATAGATTCAGTTGAAGCGAGGTTAACTAATCAGATGAATAATTTCGAAATCCGTGTTAGTAGCCAGTTCAAATGGATTTTAGGTACCATGCTTGGCGTTGGGGCAACTTTGGTTGGCGTAATGATTGGTTTAGCAAGTTTTTTAACTCATTATATCCACTAAATTCAACACTGAATATACTCTCATTTAAGCATAGATATAAATAGCACTAAAAAATAAGCACGAATAAATAAAAATTAGACTAAACATTACCAAATCAAAGACCTTTGCTATTGCGTAGTTCTCTTCATCCAAAAACCGGAGGGTCCGGATGCTAATTAGAAAGCATAGCACGATAATCATTCCAGAGTAAAATGTAATCAGATCTATGATAGTCAGTTCATTGACTATTTTAACCGAAGCATTAATCTGGAATACGGTTGCCGACAAAGCAAAAACAGAGCTACCAATAACCGCGATGCGCCCATTTTTAGGGCTGTTGGTCCGCGCATTTATCAATAATGCAAATAGCGCAATCGATATCGCTAGAATAATATATTGAATATTTTTGAAATAGGTGTAGAAATTTTTATGTTCAAATAACATATAGGAACGATTCAACCCTAAGTAATGCCCTTCTTTCTCGCCAAGGTCGCTAACAGCAAGCACACTACTTTCGACACTATTTACATATCCCATTTTGATTAGCTGGTAATCACTTTGCGCGCCTTCAGTATAATCCTGAAAATCTACTACATTAAAATAGTAAGGGTCGGTTTCATCTTTTGGTGATATTCTAACTGAAATAAGTTCCCGGTCAAGTGGATACATTTGCGCCATATAATGCGGTTCAACATCAGCTATAACCCTAAAAAGTTGGGTAACTCTGCCATTTGCAGTCTTACTGCTAATCGGTTGCTGGTCGACTAAATGCCCATTAAATATTCCTATCGCAGGAGGAGAGTCGGGAAAATCAGCCAGCTCATAACTTAATTTAACGATTAAAGATACTCTAAGCGTCTTTTCTTTCATATTGATATCTTGCATGTTCATCATATAAATAGTTGTATCTACTTTAGCAAGCTTGGCAATTAGTGCAGTATCCGACTCTGTCGGAACTCCTATATCTATCCTGTCAGCTACATAGCCGTATTCTTCTCCACGCATAAAATGTAGCAACGAACCAAGCCCAATTAGAATCAGAACAAGAACTAAATTCAAATAAAATGCATATCTTTTGATCGTTCGCTTCTGACTTGAATCTAAATCTTGGTAACGTCTGATTAAAGTATTTGTAAATGCTAACACTGCGGTCTCTTATATATACACTTAATCATAATTAGGGTTCTGCTGCGGCGCAAGTGAACTCTTAGTTGGATTACCATCAAGATCATGGCTAAAAAAGAAACCGCGTTGAATTTCCTGGCGAATTGTTTTAAATTGGCTATTGTCAATAGAAAAAACACTATTAAATGGCCGATCTAGTTGTAGGTAAAACCAAAGTCCACCGCTAAAAAGAAGTATCATTAAACCACAAACAAAGTTCTTGATAAATCGCAGATCTGAGGCATACATTCCACTTAGTAATATCGCAACTATAAATAATAATAGAATCAAAGAAACTGAGAATGTTGAATCGAAATTAGCTAAATGGGCAAGCCGCAGTTTTCTTAAGTTATCCAGTTTCAAAATACTTTCCATAATCCGATTATTTGCCCATTGTTGCGAATTAGCTTCACCTGGCAAAAAATCATATATTGCTTGAGACATATTATTAAAAGCTTGCGAGCATTCTACACACTCACTGCCTAGTGCCAAATACTGCTGCTCTTTTTCAGCCATATTATTTATGTATTCAATAGTCGCTATTTTAAGCCTCTCACGAGTTTTACTGTCGTTAATAAGTTGAATATCATAAAAAAACACTTTGGCTTGATTTGCTTCTTCAATTGATAAATCATTCATTCGTTGAATGTCATGTAAATTATTGGCGATCAAGGCAATTAATGGAAACCAAATAAACGCCCAAACTAACAAAGCCAGGTTATTTAAATTATGCTGCTCTTTTTTCATATACTTAAATGCAATTAATCTGCCAATTCCAGCTAAAGCAACTGCAATAACGATAATTAGGAGCAAAGAGACAAAGACAGGCAATTCATAAAACATGCTAGACATATGACAAACTTTATAAAATAGTTCATAAAATCGTAGAGTATATTATACCATCCTAATAACACTACAACTAGAAAAGTATGCTATTTGAAAGTATAATCGGTAAATTAAATTTTTAAGAATTTGTAAAAAAGTCACACATTTAAGTAACAATATTGCAGCGCAACAATTTCATGCTTGTATCTATTTTGCTTTTTTGCGAAAAGTTGAACAATACCATAAAATTTAGGTTTTACTAAATTGACACTTGAAACCTTACAATGTTAGAATCACATCCGTCTTTATTTTGAGGAATATTGCGACAAGCAATATTTAAATTGTAATGAATACAGGAATTATTTCCACAAATGTAATTAGTAATTTAGTATTTAACTTATCTATTAACCCTAATCTAAATTCTTATATCCGCTTCTTTATACAAGATAGCTAAAGTCCCACAATTATTCTACTTTCTCATACAAGATGATTTTATAAGTTCATCAGGTATTATTTATATTCAATTGAACTCGTTCTTTATATTAATCTACACTTTCAAGTAAAGATTTACTAAACAACAAAGTTTAATTATATTAAAATAATCCAGCTCTAAATGAGAATTATTATCATTAGTAGTTTAATTACCATTAACTATGACATCTGAATTAACATTTTGATGATTATCAACCAATGGTAATTATAAATATTGCGTTTTAATTATTACAAATACATAAATATTTGATGCCTCGAGTGAAACCAGTTATGCTATTCTCTGGTTGGATATAAGCGGTAAGATTTCTTCCGCGACTATCCTATCTAGCTAGCATAAAACCTGGCACCCACAACTGGCAATTTTAGGGAATGAAGATCAGGGATCTACATTCTGTTTTGGTATATTTTTTTAGATTTATAATTATGAAAAAACAAAAAAATCTTAGCTTACTTGACAAACAATTACTGGTTCCTGCATTAGCAGATAGCGTTAAGAAACTAAACCCAGTAACCCAAGCCAAAAACCCGGTAATGTTTGTCGTATATATTGGGAGTATTTTAACAACTCTACTTGCCGTTTATTCTGCTAGCGGCCATGATGCAGGTGGTAGTACTGGCTTTATTGTAAGTATTACAGTCTGGTTATGGTTTACTTTACTTTTTGCTAACTTTGCCGAAGGATTGGCAGAAGGACGCTCCAAGGCCCAGGCTGAAAGCCTTAAAAGTGCTAAAAAGGATGTCCAAGCTAAAAAATTAGCAGATCCCAAACTAAAAGATAAAATTAATTTGGTTTCAAGTAGTACGCTACGTAAAGGTGATATTGTCCTGGTTGAGGCGGGCGATAATATTCCGTGCGATGGTGAAGTTTTGGAAGGGTGTGCTTCGGTCGATGAAAGTGCGATTACCGGTGAATCAGCCCCGGTTATTCGTGAGTCGGGTGGCGATTTCTGCTCGGTTACCGGTGGGACCAAAGTATTATCTGACTGGATCGTCGTTCAGATAACGGTTAACCCCGGCGAATCATTTCTCGACCGCATGATTAGCATGGTTGAAGGCGCCAAACGGCAGAAAACTCCTAATGAAATTGCCCTATCGATTTTATTAACTGCATTAACGATTATCTTTTTATTAGTTGCAGTTACTTTATTACCAATGTCAATTTATAGTGTTAATGCCAATCATGCCGGTAGTCCAATCAGTATTACGGTACTAGTAGCCTTATTAGTTTGCTTGATTCCAACTACAATTGGCGGCTTGCTCTCGGCTATTGGTGTAGCCGGTATGGGACGCATGATGAGCGCTAACGTAATTGCCACCTCAGGTCGTGCGATTGAAGCCTCAGGTGACGTTGATGTTTTATTACTCGATAAAACCGGTACGATTACTTATGGTAACCGCCAAGCTAGCCAATTTTTCCCGATTGCAGGCGTTGATGAAAATGAGCTGGCTCATGCTGCATTCTTATCATCACTAGCCGACGAAACTCCAGAAGGTAAAAGTATTATCGTCCTTGCAAAACAAAAGTACGGGCTAAAAGAACAAGACTTCCATCCGGAACATCTTGAATTTATTCCTTTTACGGCGCAAACCAGAATGTCTGGGGTTAACCATAAAGATGAGCAGATCCGTAAAGGTGCCGCCGATGCCATCAAAAAATTGATGGCAAGCCTAGAAGGTGGAAAATATCCTGAAGATACCCAGCAAATCGTAGATATGGTTGCTTCGCGCGGTTCAACTCCACTAGTTGTTGCTAAAAACAATCGCGTTTTAGGCATTATTGAACTAAAAGACGTGGTTAAAGAAGGTATCAAAGAGAAATTTATCGAATTACGCCAAATGGGTATCAAAACGGTAATGATTACCGGCGATAACCGCCTAACTGCCGCAGCTATTTCTGCTGAAGCTGGAGTTGACGACTTCCTTGCTGAAGCAACGCCTGAAAATAAATTAGCCATGATCCGCGAATACCAGCAAAAAGGTCACTTGGTAGCGATGACCGGCGATGGAACCAATGATGCACCAGCGTTGGCGCAAGCTGATGTGGCAGTTGCCATGAATAGTGGAACCCAAGCCGCAAAAGAAGCTGCTAATATGGTAGACCTGGATTCCTCCCCAACCAAGTTAATTCAGATCGTGGAAATCGGTAAACAAATGCTAATGACCCGCGGTTCACTAACCACATTTAGTATTGCCAACGATATTGCTAAATATTTTGCGATTATCCCGGCAACCTTTGCCAGTACCTACCCGGTTTTAAATAAACTTAATGTTATGCATTTGGCTACCCCAACCTCGGCAATTTTATCTGCAGTAATATTTAATGCGCTGATTATTATTGGCCTTATCCCACTTGCGTTAAAAGGGGTTAAGTTTACGCCAATGTCGGCAAGCAAGCTGTTACGCAGAAACTTCCTGATTTATGGACTAGGCGGCGTAATTATTCCGTTTATTGGGATAAAAGTCATCGATATTATTTTGCAGATATTTCATTTAGTTTAGGATATTGAATATGAAATCTTTACGTCAAGCAATAATTGCATTGGCAATTTTAACCGTGATTACTGGGGTAATTTATCCCCTATTCATCTACCTAATTGGTAAAACGGTATTCCCCTACCAGGCAAATGGTAGCCTTATTGTTAAAAATGATCAAGTTATTGGATCTGAATTAATCGGCCAGCAGTTTAGCCAGGCTAAATACTTCTGGTCGCGCCCATCAGCTACCGGCAATTATCCGTATAATGGTTTAGCTTCCGGCGGTTCAAATTTGGGACCTTTAAATCCTACATTAGTTAGCCAGATAGCTGACCGGGTAAAAAGTTTACAAAATTCATCAGGAATGCCTATTCCAGTTGACTTAGTAACAGCCTCGGCTAGCGGCCTTGATCCTGAAATCAGCGTTGCTGCTGCTTATTACCAAATCGGCAGAATAGCTAACGCTAGACACTTATCAGTTAGCCAAGTACAGACGCTAGTTGATCAAAATGCTAAATATGCTGCTTTTGGCTTCTTAGGTGAGCCTAGAGTTAATGTTTTAAAACTTAACCTTGCCTTAGACAATCTGAAAGGAGGCGAGTAATGAGCTGGTTATATATAGTTAGTGGCATCATTGCCTTATTGGTATTCGTTTACTTATTTGTAGCGTTATTTAACCCTGAAAAATTCTAATATAGACTGAGAGATATTAAGATGATTCTTAATTTAATAATATTTTTATTAATTTTAACCTTGCTTGCTTTGCCGCTTGGCAAATACATTGCTAAGGTATTTGAAAACAAGCTTACATTTTTAAGCTTTATCGAGAAACCAATTTATAAGCTATTAGGTACAACTGAGACCGAAGAACAAAATTGGCTACAATACACCATTAGCTTGATGCTATTTAATATTGTCGGTATTATCGTATTATTTGTCATTGGTCTAGTTCAGCATAAACTGCCCTTGAATCCAGCATCAGTTGACAATATGACCTGGGACTTGGCATTGAATACTGCAATCAGTTTTGTTGCCAATACCAACTGGCAAGCTTATGTTGGTGAAACTGCGGTTAGCTATTTTACCCAGATGGTTGGCCTTGCCGTACAAAACTTTGTATCAGCTGCTACCGGTTTAGCGGTAGTTATCGCCCTAATTCGTGGTTTTAGTCGCGCTACCACCAAACAAATCGGTAACTTCTGGACTGATCTGGTAAAAGGTACTTTATATATATTGCTGCCGCTATCGATTATTATGTCGGTTGGCTTAATCAGCCAGGGCGTGCCGCAAAACTTCAATAATTACGTTACGGCTAAAGTAATTGACCCACAAACGGTAAGCCAGACTGTTAATGGTAAAAATACCAGCCAGGTAATCGATAGCCAAACTATACCAATGGGCCCGGTAGCATCTCAAGAAGCAATTAAAATGCTGGGGACCAATGGCGGAGCTTTCTTTAATGCCAATTCGGCTCACCCCTATGAAAATCCAAATGCAATTACCAATTTTATTGAAATGATTGCCATCTTATTGATTCCTGCTGCGCTATGTTTTAGTTTTGGCCATTTGGTTCGGGATAAAAAGCAGGGATATACGATTTTTGTAACCATGACGATTGCTTTTATTCTCCTTGCAATTATGGCAATGTATAGTGAAAGTAAAGGAAATCCATTATTTAACCAATACCATATCGACCAATTGCATTCAGTATTTCAAAGTGGCGGCAATATGGAAGGTAAAGAAACCCGCTTTGGGATAATTGGTTCGGGCCTATTTGCGGCTGTCACTACGGCAGCATCATGTGGTGCAGTTAATGCCATGCATGATTCATTCTTGCCATTAGGTGGCTTTGTACCATTATTCTTAATGCAATTATCAGAAGTAATCTATGGTGGGGTTGGTAGCGGATTATATGGCATGTTGATATTTGCTATCCTAGCCGTATTTATTTGCGGATTAATGATTGGCCGCACTCCCGAATACTTAGGTAAAAAGATAGAAAGCTTTGAGATGAAAATGACGGCATTAGCCATTTTAGTTGTGCCGATGCTGGTGTTACTTGGTACTGCGCTATCAGTAATTATCAGCCCGGGATTAGCTGGGATGAGTAACCCGTCCGCTCACGGCTTATCTGAAGTATTATACGCTTTTACTTCGGCTGCCAATAATAATGGTAGCGCTTTTGCCGGGCTTAATGCCAATACGCCTTATTATAATTTAATGCTAGGCGCGGCAATTTTCTTTGGCCGCTTTGGCGTGATCATTCCAGTCTTGGCAATAGCTGGCAGCTTGGCTAACAAGAAAAAACTCCCGGCAACCAGCGGGACTATGCCAACTACTGGAATATTATTTATTTCAATCCTAATTGGGACTATCATCATCGTTGGTGCGCTAACTTATGTACCTTCGTTAGCGTTAGGTCCAATTGTAGAACACTTACAACTTTTCAAATGATATAAAAGTTCTATTTAAGAATAAGTGGCAAATTTTGCCATTTATTCTTAGTGCTGATCCGGAATTAGCAAATTAATAATCGACTAAACTCTTTTAGGTTGACTTCCTTCCTCTATAATTCTACGCCGGAAATTAGATTCTCTTTCTTCTTGAACCAAGTAATTGTTAATCATGGTCTGGAAATCTTTTAGGCTGCTAGCGTTTACAGCATTAGCAGCTTGCTCATCAGACGCCAAATAGCCATTTCTAAATAACCTAGTCAAGATCTCAATATCAATTTGTTTTAAAGTAATCTTTTCGGGCGATTTTAGTTGCTGGATAAACTTGGCAAACTCTTCAACTTTGCTATAAGCAGAACTTGCCAACTTACGCTCAAGAAAGTCAATTATAAAATTTAGTAAATAAGTATTTTTAGTTAACAATATTCGTTTGTTTTCGGCATACAAGGTTTCCTCCGGCTTGGGTAATAACTCGTCGAGAATCTCTGTCCAGATCCAATCATAATATTCTGTATTCTGGTCAAATAATGTTGGTGAATTTATTAAACTAGAATATTTATTCGATAGTTGATTTGAAATAGAACTATTAACCGCGACGGAAGCTAATGCTTCAAATAACTGAACTTTAAATGATAATTTATATATATACTGAAAAAATTTACTAAATTTATCAGTGTCCTTCAAGTCTATCTGAATCTTATTTTTTATATTACTATTACCAATTGACTTGAAGCGGCAAATCAATTGCAAACGACGATTGATAAAAACTTCCAACTTATTAGAATAATATAAATTGATTCGTTTTACACTCGGTATTTTGTGTTCACACATTCTAATAAAATCTTGGTAGATATCTTCTATATCATTCGGGTAATATGAAATAGTTATTTGACTAACACGTTGCAAGCATTCTTTTATTCTAGATTCAATACTTTCAATAATTTCTGAATATTCATTAACAATTGCGCTTATATCCTGCGCCGGGGGTTGTTGAGTATGTATTACTGCGTATAATTGCTTATGTAATATTGTTTTTTGTTCTTCCGGGGTTTTTTGAACTAAAAAGATTCGGTATTTATCCACGATTGTTTCAATAGCAAAATTGTTACATTTAAATATTTCCTTTATGTCATTAAAGAAGCATTTTGTGCCTTCTGATATATTCATAAAATGATAGTCGCTAAATAAGCCAAACCAACTTTTTTTAGTCCCAATTAATTTGCCTTCAGCAAGTGCAGTTAACCGTTCGGTTACAATATTTTCCTGCTTTTTCCAGTTTATCCAAAAATTATTTGTGTCCAAATGATAGCCAACTAGCTCACGAATATTATTAAACGTGCCATCTGATAGTTCCTTATCTCCACTCTTGGCTAGTTCGTCATTAAAAAGTTGCAAATATTCATCATATACTTTTATCTTTAGCATCGATTGTTTAACATCTACACTCGCACTATTCCAAACCGCTAAATTATCTGGTTTTAGTTTTTTTCTGATTGCAACCGAATCTTCTGGTCTATCCGAACTTATGAATGCCGATTCTTCGCTGCTACTTGCTGCAAATAACCTTTGCGGTGAAGCCGCTTCACAATTATTCTTAATTCGTGGAATGTATTTTTTATTTAACGTATTTCGATATTCAACCAATTCTTGATTAGTTTTCAAATTTTCAATCACTTTAAATTTTTTCAAGATAGCTTTTGCCGCCTCCTGCAAGTTTGTCATACTCTCCCGCTTACAAATTATTTCGTTCCGCTCAACGAAACTTTGCGAAATCACCATAGACATAGCTTCTTTCTCCCTATCTAATTTTATTGTTTAAACATTTATTTTTCTGGCTTTTATTTATATATAAATATATTTAAATTAGTTCAGAATTTTACGTTTCCGCTTTAGAATCCAATAAGTTGTTGATTTCAGTTTTAAGATTCTTTACTTCTTCTTCAGGATGTTTAACATCTTGCATATCCGGAGCTAAAAAGCTGCGAGCTAGCCAGGTCAAAATTCTAATTTCAGCTTCTTCTAGAGACACCTTCTCCGGTGATTTTAAGTATTGAATAAACCGGTTAAACTCGGCAACTTCATTATAAGCGGAGCTAGCTAAATTACGCTCAAGCATGTTAATTACAAAGTCTAATAGAAAAGTTTCCTTGGTTAATAATTCTTTCGCTTGCTCATTACCCTGCGCATCCGCGTTTTTAGGTAATAACTCAACTAGAATCTCCATCCAGATCTGATCATAATATTCTGTATTCTGGTCAAATAATGTTGGTGAGTTTATTAAATTTGAATATTTATTCGCTAGTTGATTTGAAATAGAACTATTAACCACGATGGAAGTTAATGCATTGAGTAACTGTACACTAAAAAACGCTTTGAATAGATACTCACAAAATTTATTAAATTTTTCAACGTTAGTTAAATTTAGCTGAACCTTTTTAGTTTTGCTATCATTTCCAAGCGACCTAATAATCAAAACCAAGCGCAACTCAGAATTGATAAATACTCCTAACTCATTTGAGTTATATAAATTGATCCTTTTTAATTCTGGGATTCGATTAAATTCAACTGAAAGATTATTAAGGAATGCACCATGGTGTTGATGGTAAGATGATATAGCACTATTTTTTGGCAAATACTCTGTCAACTTAGTCCCAACCTCCTTTATAATTTTGGAGTAAGTAGAATAACTTTCATGAGCAGTAATCAGCTCTGGCACCAAGTCATGTTGAGCTATACTGTTTCTTTGACTAGTTAATATTTCTCTCGGTTCCTCCAACGTTTTTTTACTTAATAGTTCCTGATATGCTTTTAATGGGGAAGTAAGAAAAGAGCAATCATTTCTCTCAAAAACTATTTTTGTGCTGAATCTTTGACCCACTTGCTCCAGATATGCTTCTACTGGAAGCGAATGGGCAGAAAAGGTATCTCTTTCTAATACTACATTTATATTATCAAAAAAACACTTTGCGCCTTCAGGTATATCTATAAAATCATAGTTGCTAAATAAGCCAAACCAACTTTTTTCCTTTCCTATTATTTTATTATTAGCCAGCGCAGTCAACCGCTCCATTACAATATTCTCCTGCTCTTTCCAGGTTATCCAAAAATTATTTGTGTCCAAATGATAGCCCACTAATTCACGAATACTTATTAATGCATTTGATAACTTCTTATCTTCATTCACTGCTAGTTCATCATTAAAAAGTTGCAGATATTCATCATAAACCTTTATTTTTAGCATCGAACGTTTAACGTCAGCACTTGTATTTTTCCAAACCGCCGAATTCTCTGGCTTTAGTTCTTTCCTAAGCTGTTCCAAGTTAAATGATGAAGAAGAACCTTTCATGAAACGGTCTTTCCTACTGCCAATATCATTAGCATCAAATAACCGATGTCGTGCGTTAGCGCCAGATTTATTATAGCTTTTCGGAACAAATTTTGTATTTAACTCTTTACGGTATTCATCCAGCTGATCATCCGTCATATTAGCAATTTCATTAAATTTTATTAAAATAGCCTTTGCCGCCTCCTGTAAATTAGCCTTACTTACCCAGCTAGAGATTATTTTAGACCGCTCAACGTAACTTTTCGTAACCACTTTTGACATAGCTTCTTTCTCCCTATCTAATTTTATTGTTTAAACATTTATTTCCCTAATTTTTATGTATAATTATTTTAGAGTGGTTCAGAATTTTCAGTTTCCACTTTAGAATCCAATAAGTTGTTGATTTCAGTTTTAAGATTCTTTACTTCTTCTTCAGGATGTTTAACATCTTGCATATCCGGAGCTAAAAAGCTGCGAGCTAGCCAGGTCAAAATTCTAATTTCAGCTTCTTGTAGGGACACCTTATCCGGTGATTTTAAGTATTGAATAAATCGGTTAAACTCGGCAATTTCGTTATAAGCTGGGCCTGCCAATTTACGCTCAAGCATGTTAAGTACAAAGTCTAATAGAAAAGTTTCCTTAGTTAATAATTCTTTTGCATGCTCATCACACTTCTTATCCGCGTTCTTAGGTAATAGCTCGTCTAGGATATCAAGCCACAACTGATCATATACTTCTTCAGTGTGGCTAAATATAGAGGTAGGAAATAAAGAAGAAGAATATTTATCGTCAAATTTTTTAGAAATTTTCTTATAGGTAAAGAAATAATCAAGAGCTTTATATAGTCGAGCAGCAAACGAGATTTTAGATAAATAACTAAGAAAAACTTTAAACTCTTCAAAATTTTGTAAATTTATTTGAAGCTTATTGCTGCGCCCTGAGGAATCGATTGAATTAAGGATAAAATTCAACTTCAAACCAGAATCAAGTATCATTTTTAACTCTGGAGTGTCATATAAAAATATAGTAAACCCATTTTTATACTTGTAACTACTAAAATGTTTCTTTATCTTATCGATAAATGCGGCATAAGCCTCTTTTCTCAATGGAATACACTTATTTTCAATTAAATTATGTTGCGACAGATAATTGCCTAAACAAGAGGCAATCCCAAAAACATGTTTAAAGTAGTTTGTAAGAGTATTTAAACGCGTATCTTTACGCCTTGCCAAGCTTAGCTCTGAATTAGAGTTATTTTTAAGTAAATTCTGATATTCATTTAAGATCGAGTTAAAGCCTAAATGATAAGACTTAGTTAGTGAGCCCATTATATCATCAAAAACGTATTTGGCCGCTAGTGTAGTATGAATAAAATAATAATTACTAAATAAGCCAAACCAACTTTTTTCCTTTCCTATTATTTTATTATTAGCCAGCGCAGTTAACCGCTCCGTTACAATATTCTCCTGCTCTTTCCAGCTTATCCAAAAATTATTTGTGTCCAAATGATAGCCCACTAATTCACGGATATTTTTTAATGCATTTGATAGTTCTTTATCTCCATTCTTGGCTAGTTCGTCATTAAAAAGTTGTAGATATTCGTCATAAACCTTTATTTTTAGCATCGAACGTTTAACGTCAGCACTTGCATTTTTCCAAACTGCCGAATTCTCTGGCTTAAGCTCTTTCCTAAGCCGTTCTAAGCTATCTGAAGAAAGAGGGCTTTTCATGGAACTGTCTTCCCTAATGCCAATATCATTAGCATCAAATAAGCCATGTTGTGCGTTAGCGCCAGATTTATTATAGCTTCTCGGAACATATTTTTTATTTAACTCTTTACGGTAGTCACCCAGCTGATCATCCGTCTTATTATCAATTTCCTTAAATTTTACTAAAATAGCCTTTGCAGCGTCCTGTAAATTAGCCAGACTTTCCCAGCTAGAAATTATATTAAACCGCTTAACGTAACTATTCGTAACCACTCCTGACATAGCTTCTTTCTCCCTATCTACTTATTGAATAAACATTTAATTCCCTGGCTTTTATGCATAATTTTTTGAGTGGTTCAGAATTTGTCACTTTCGCTTTAGAATCCAATAAGTTGTTGATTTCAGTTTTAAGTTTCTCTACTTCTTCATTCGATCGTTTGACGTCGCTCAAACGTGGAACTAAAATATATTTAACTAACCGGATCAAAAGGTCAGTTTCAGGAATATCTGGAGTTAGTAAGTCACGAAATTTAAGATAATTAAGAAATTGCCTAAACTTATGTTTATAACTATAGCCTAAATTTTCTAATTGGCGCTTAAGCATTTCACAGATAAAATCAAGAACGTAGTTACTTTTAGTTAGTAATGCCAGTTTATTTTCATCAATTTCTACCTCAGCTGGTTTAGGCAATATCTCTAGTAGAATATCCCACCAAACCTCATCAATAGTTTTGTTCAGATCAACAACTTTTTTATTATCAATAGATCCTTTATTATTGTTATGCCAATTTAAATATGAATTCATCAAATTAATAGCTTTCCATTTAATATATTTTGATATTAATCCACTACTTAAAACACAATATAAGGCCTTAAATAGCCGCGCATATGAAGAGATAACTATTAGATAATTAAAAAATGCTTTACACTGTGCAAAATTCCGTAAATCTATTTGAACATTGCTGTTGACTTTTTTAGTATCAGTTGACTTTAATATAAATACTAGCTTTAACCTTGAATTAATTATGACTTCAAAATCAGCAGACTTGAATAAATTTACACTTTTTATATTGTGATCACTACGAAACTTCTTCATCAAGCCCATAATAATATTGTTATGGAATGCTTCATCAAATTCAGACAAACCATTTTCTATTAATTCTATTAATTCTAGCACCTCAAAATTAGCTCTTAAATTCAGTTCAATTTTGTCAGCAATATTGAGATAGCTTTTAAGAGTATTAAAACGCGTTGCCAACCGTGGTTCTAAGTTTTTTGCATTTTGCTGATTTTTTTGTTTCATTAAACTAATGTATTCATTTAAAGGTGAGCTACTAATTAGATGATCAGTCTCAAATATTGCTTTTACTATATCATTATAGATATGTTTAGTTGCAAGTGAAATACTCATGAAATAGCTATGGCTAAAAAAACAAAAGTAGTTCCTTTCTGTGATAATTGCTTTATTTTCAGCAAGTGCAGTTAAGCGTTCAGTTAGAATTTCCTCTTGCTCTTTCCAAGTTATCCAAAAGTTATTTGTATCCAGATTATAGCCCACTAATTCACGGATATTAGCAAACAGTTCAGCGTTATATGCATATTCAGCAAATTCGTCTTTAAAAAGCTGCCAAAATTCATCGTAAACTTTTATCTTTAGCATCGAACGTTTAACATCAGGGCTAGCCTTTTTCCAAACCGCCAAATCATCTGGTTTTAACTTTTGTCTGAGATTTTTAAATGCTGATTCTTGATTAGCAATTGTAGCAAATAACCTTGGTTGTTCGGCATCACTACTACTATTACAGATTGACGAAACAAATTTATTATTAAATTCCTGCCGGCGATAATCTAGCTCATCATCTGTGAACCCATCAATTTCTTTAAATTTATTTAATATAACACTTGCGGCCTCTTGAAAATTGGCCATAATTTCTTTTTTTGAAATTCGCTCGTGCCGATTAATATAGCTTTGCGTTATAACTCTAGCCATAACAACGTTCCCTCAATTTAATATTTTGCTTAGCCTATTGAATAACAGTATAATAGGATAAATACTTAGACCATATACTATATAACGCTAGAGAATCGCGCTGTAGTTTAGAGTGTCTGGGATTAAGTTAAAAAGGTAATATAAACAAAATTGTAACTATTTAACTATAAGGCTTGCTGGCAGTTTAGAAAAGTTTTATTTATAAGCAGTCAACTAAATTATAAAGCCAGATTAATATACGAATGCGATAAGTGGTAATCATAATAAAATTAAATATGCAGAAGCGCGCCTTAATTATAAGCACTTGCAACTCATTTAATTCATTTGTGAGAACTGCCCGGTATAGAAAAGGAATAATGAAATGGTAGAAAAAAAGCCCAAGAGATAGCCTGAGGAAAATTAAGCCAGCCGAGCATTAAAGCTGGTTGAACTTTTCCCAGGGATATCTCTTGGGAGAGCTAAATTAAACAATAATAAATCATATAAACCAGTTGTTAATTATTAACTATTTGCCCAGATTGCAGTACCGTCATCAGCGGCCGCGTTTAGGTAGTTAGCGCTCATGTAATAATTACCTTGATCACCTGAATTACCCCATGAGTTTCTAATTAAGAAAATTACATTGCCTGCCTTATCTTTAAAGTAAGAAATTACAGCAACCTCATGCCCACCAAGGACACATCCTTTGGCTTCTGTCCAGGAGTTTGTAATACCACTTGCTAGGCTTTGCGTTAGCACACCATTCGTATATTGATAGTATGAATCACCTGTTGTAGTACCATTTGAGCAATTTGCCGGCTGAGTTGGATCATAAACAATAAAGCCGATCAATACTTTTTTACCGCTATCAAGAGCACTGATGACTTTGGACGCATTGCTACTATTACCTTGGACTAAGCCTAAATCGTGATAAGCAACATTTGCTTGAGTAGGCGAATTATTTGTAGACAAGGTCGAATACTTGGTAAGGTCAGTATTAAAGCCAGCAAGTCCAGTTAATTCTAAGTTAGTTAAATCATCCCCAGAATTATTTTCATTGCCATACTCAGTCGATAAAGTAGTATAAGCAGATATTGTTGAGTCATAATCAGGATAATAGCCCTCTTGATTATCAACAACCCGCTGTAATACCTGAGAAGCAGAATCTAAGCCATCCCAACCAGAATTATTGATTTGATAATTTGCATCTATATATCCCTGCAGTAAAAGATCAAGTACTGATACGGCGTTAGTCTGCCCTGCGCTTAAATAGCCTATCATTGCCGAAGTAGAGAAGCTAACGCAAGTACCAAACTGTCCTTGGTTTAATGGTTCCTGAGGTCCATAAAACTGGTTGATATCAGTTACGGTCGCCGTGGGTAAGTAGGTATCAGACGTTGCTGTAGTTGTATTACTGCTAGTATTTGCTATGGCCGCCGCTTTTTTGGCTTGATCTAATGTTAAACCATTTAGGCGGATTCTAATTGGCGCCTGGTTAGTGGCAAACTTCAATGCTTGGTTGCCTTGACTGCTAACCGGAATAGTAAATAGGTGCTGGTTATTTTGGCCTTTTATTACAGGCAAAGTAGCCGAATTAGTATTATTTGAGCCAGCCGAACTTGCTGAAGGATTACTACTGGAACCTGTACTAGCTGCAAGAGAGTTAGCTGCAGCAGCACTATTTGTTGAACCACTACCACTCCCCGAACCACTATTACAAGCACTAAGAACCAAGCTAACTCCAATTAACAAGAACAATCCCTTTTTTTGGTTATTTCTTTTTTGCATAATAGAATCTTTCACAAAAGATAAAATAGTTCACGTTACCATTCTTAAACTTGGAACAAAATAGTAATAGTTTGGTCCTCGGCTTATAGGGTTACTACTCGCACCTTGCCGCCCGTTCTTAGTCTGTCAAGCAAAGATTGGTTCAAACTGAAATGGATCAGTTAAGGAGTCGATTCTAGATGATAAATCTTCGAATTGTATGCCCCAAAATTTGGTACATACTGTTTAGCTTGAGATTAGGTAGAATAATGGCGGTTTTATAAGCCCGTATAATCAAAAAACAAAATCAGCTACACCCAAAACTAATTGTTTTAGTTAAATTTTAACCTTATTACACACAATGTTTTATTGTATTTTCACTTGCAAAATTTATTTCAACCCTAACAAAATTTATATCTTTTTCTGGCAAATTATACCGAACATGCAATTTTCTTAACCCTAGACCATTTATTTATTTCAACTTGAAAGATAAAATTAATGTGGTCTTAATAAGTTTTGAAATGGGTATTAAAGGCTGCTTATTAAGAATTTTCACCATTAAACTAAAAAGCGAGCCTAACCCAACTTGGTATCATGGATATTCCCAAAAAACAAATTTTTAATCCACTTAGTAAGTGCAAATAAGATATTGCAGCAACTTAAGCATTTAAATTAAAATAATAGTTTCGCAAGGAACTTGGCATGCAAAGAATAATCTACTCATTAATTTTGGCTACATTAGCTAATTTAGCCTGGGCAGATAATTATTCTGACATTAATAACGATAACAACAATAACAGCAAATATATCAACCCTTTCGCCTATATCCAGGACCCGTATATCTCTTTGACCAGCTTTGGGGGTACGGCTAAAGTTAGTGAAAGTCAGATCATAACCCAAAATGTTGCTGAGAAGTTATTCAGTGATGGTACTTGGAACATGTTTGCTGGGGCAGCTAGCCAATACACGGCAACAGGTATTGGCGGCTATCCTAATTATGCTTATGGAGTCAATTTATTCGGCCAAACCGGTCAAGTAGCCGGCTTCTCTATTGGCGGCTTACTAACAGTCCTCAATCCATTTTTTGCTACAAACATGAATGGATCTAATATGAAGTACAGCCCTTTTTTACCGGCAGATAAGCAAGTAACCCCATCCGAAGCGTTTATTGAATATCAATTTAGTAATATTGTTCAGGCTGATTTAGGCTGGATTGGTATAAATAATAGTCCGTGGCTAGCACAAAACTACAATAGTAATCTGCTTGGGCCAGGCGCTACTTATCAAGGGGGGCTTATTAATATTTACCCCGGTGGCGGATGGCTTATAACGGCTCTCGCATTTAATGCTTCCCAAGCAACCAGTGAAACTGGCTTTAGCGGATTAACCTTTTATAATAGGGGCTTTGATTATGCCGGAGGCTTGATTGCGAGTAGCACTACAGCGGAAACTTCAGCTGGAACCCTCGCTGTCGGGGCTAATTATTATAACAGCAACAACCAATACAATCTACGCTTGTGGGGTTATCAATTTAATAATTATGGTTCATTACTTTATGCCGATAACAGCATAAAATTTAACCCAAGCCAAAATTTAAGCTTTAGCTTGGCCTCTCAGCTAGGCAGTGATAACTCAGTAAGTGCTAATGCATTCACAAACAATAATAATGGACAAATATCGAGTAATTTTGTTGGGATTCAAGGCGGATTAAGCTATAAAATTTTTAGCCTGAATTTAGGCTATAACACTATTTGGGGACCAACTAGCGCTTTTGGGAGTGGGGCGATAGTTTCGCCTTATACATATGGTTTTGCGACCGACCCACTTTATACAACGCCATACATTGCCGGACTGGTAGATATGGGAACGGCAGGAAGTGCATATAAAATCAGCCCATCATTAAATTTAATGAATGGCAACTTGGTAATTGCACCAGCTTTTACTTCGTTTGCAACTTCATCACCCGACAGGAATGGCACTAGCGAATATGATTTTACTGTAAACTATTCTATCCCTGAAATAAAAGGACTAAATATCTTTGCCGCATATGCATATCAGTCTGTACCGGCAGTAAATATGAACCCTTCAAATAGCACCTCACTTACCCAGCTTTTTGTAACTTATTTATATTAGAATTTACTATTCTTTAAATTGGTATATTCAATTTGCTCTAAAATAAAATGAGCCTTTAGTGGTAAATAGTGGGTTAAAGAGTAGACTAAAATCCCGCCAGTTCCGCCACCGATTATTCCTGAGATTAATCCCAAACTGAAACGATGCTCGGGATATGGAATCCATAAGCCGGTAATTGGGCAGACAATTAGTTCATATAACCCAAAAAAAACTGACAGAATAAAAATATCTTTCAAGGTAAAGTTAATAACATATTCATTATCCGCATAAGAAACGGTAATACCAAAATTAAATATGAAAACCATAAGCTGGTAGATTAAAAGCGTGGCGCCAACACTTACAAATGCAGAAATAAACCCGGTAGTTGCATCATGCCAGCCATGACTAAATAAAATATTTTGGATAAAAAACATTATCATCAATAAAATACCCGAGATAAGGCCTAAATACCATAAGTTCTTGATTGAATTTAATTCTACACCAAATAGCTTTAGGAAGTGGCGAATGATTAGCTTCTTTAATACTTTTACTAGAAAAAATACACAGATAAAGGCAACTATAAATCCCATGGCAGCCATATACCATATGCTCTGAATGACAAAACTATTACTGATGGCGACTAAGGGTACCGTCAAAGATTCGAGCAAGATAAAGAAAACAATGCCCTTAACCCCGAATAAGATTGGAACAGCCTTTTTAATCATTCTTTTTCACTTTCATTTTCTTACTAACTAAAAAGGTGTATAGCACCGGAACTACAATTAGCGTCAATAAGGTAGAAGTTGTCATCCCACCAATAATTGCATATGCCATCGGCTTTCTTACTTCGGTTCCCTCGCCATTACTAAGTGCCAATGGTAGCATACCAAAGATCATAGCAAGAGAGGTCATAACAATTGGCCGTAACCGCGTTTTACCTGCATTGACAATTGCTTCAATCAACTCAATGCCTTCTCTTAACTGGTGATTGATAAAATCAACCAGAAGTATCCCATTCTTAGCCGCAAGCCCCATCAGCATAATGATACCGATGATCGAAAACATGTTTAAAGTACTGTGAAAAGCTAATAATGCAATAAAAACTCCGACAAATGATAACGGTAATGCAACCATAATTACCAATGGTAGGACAAAACTTCTAAATTGGGCTGTCAGAATCATATAGATAAAAGCAACGCCAATCATTAATGCTTGTACAGCATACATGAAAGATTGTGCCATATCTTCAGAGTCACCGCTTTGCTTAAATTTATAGCCACTTGGCAACTGATAACTGTCCAGAATCTGTTGGATTTTGGTAAAAACTTCCTGATTATTATTACCGATAATATTCCCGGTAATCGTAACTTTACGCTGGAGATCAATATGGTCAATTTCGCGTGGCGAGAATCCACTTCTTACCGTGGTAATAGTTGCTAAAGACACCATCTTAGGTGCACTGGAATTTTGATCTATTTGATTAGTTGGCACCTGTAACAAATTTAATACATCTTTGTTGCGATCTTCCTGAGGTATCTGAACTACTACATTGTAATTTTCGCCTGTGCGTGGATCTTCCCAGGTTGATATTTTGTTTCCGGCAAATAATGAGGCAAGAGTAGTGCCCACATTAGACATGTTGATACCTAAACTTGCAGCTAACTCTCGGTTTAACTGAACATTAAATGCCGGGTCAGCATCCTGGTAGCTACTTTCTAAATCGGTGGCGCCGCGCACTTGAGAAATCTTAGCCATTAAATCGTCGGCAATACGCTTTAATACAACAACGTTTTCACCCTTAATATCGACGTTGATCGGCTTTTGGTCACCACCAGGAGAACCAAGCGGCATCACCGTTTGCACTTTTATCCCACCAATTTGGGATAAAATAACCCGAGTACTTTCCATCACCTGGTCTAAATTATGATCACGCCAACCCTTGTGCCCAATATCGATAGTTAGGGTAGCATTATTAGTTCCATCGGCAAAGTTTTTGTTAACTCCGCCAGTAATAGTTTTAATTTCTTTAATTCGTTTACGTAAGATATCGCTAACTTGGTTAACCTTACTTTCGGTATAAAATACATTCGAACCAGTCGAAGTTTTAAAGGTCACCGTATATTTACCTTTATCAGCTTTTGGAATAAATTCGCCGCCAATAAATGGTACTAGCATAAAGCTACCAACTAGAATCGCAAGCGCGACCATTATAGTTGTTTTACGAAAATTTAATGATAAGCGGATAAATCGCTCATAAGCTGCAATCAAATTGTCAAATAAGCTCTCAAAACGGTTTAATAGCTTACCAAGCCAAGACTTCGCCAGAATACCGCCATCCTGTGGCTCATGCCAAACACTTGATAGCATCGGGTCCAAAGTAAAACTCACCATTAATGAAATTACTACAGCAACAGTAACGGTTATACCAAACTGGAAGAAAAACTTACCAATTATCCCTTGCATAAAACCAACCGGAAGAAACACTGCAACAACCGTCAAAGTAGTAGCAAGTACGGCAAGACCAATTTCGTTAGTCCCATCCAATGAGGCGCGGACATGATCTTTCCCCATGTGTAAATGGCGTACAATATTCTCACGAACCACAATCGCATCATCAATCAGTAACCCAATTGATAATGATAACGCCATTAATGACATCATATTAAGGGTAAAACCACATACATAAACAGCAAATAAGGTACCGATTAAGGCTATCGGTAGAGTAAGCCCGGTTATGACCGTAGAACGCCAAGATTTTAAAAACAGAAATACAATTAAAATGGTTAAAACTGCGCCTTCAAGCAAGGTAGTAGCAACATCTTTTAGCGAGTCCTTAATAGACTCCGATTGGTCATAACTAACTTTAATTGTTACGCCAGCAGGCTTAATCTTATTTAATTCATTAATTGTTTTATAAATACCATCCGCAACATCGACTACATTTGCCTTATCTGCAGGACGGATATCAAGGCCTACAGCACGTTTACCGTCAATTAGGGTTAAGCTATTATATTCATCTTGGCCATCTTCTACTTCAGCAATATCACTAATCCGGATCGGTACTTCATTTCGATAAGCAATTACAATATTTGCAAAATCACTTGGGTTTTTCAGCTTACCATTTAGCCTTACATTAATTTTTTTGGTAGAGGTTTCTACATCACCTGCCGGATAATTATCATTGGCTTCTTGGATAGCTTTTGTTACATCATTGATCGATAAGCCTAAAGACTGCAACTTATATGGCTCAACATTAATTCTTACTTGTCGATCAACCCCACCAACTACTTTAACATCGCCGACTCCAGCAACGGTCTGAATTTTCTTTTTCGCTACCTGGTTTACCCATTCGGTGATATTACGCAAAGACATCGCATCCGAGCCAATCACTAAGGACATCATTGGCTGCTGTTGCATATCCACTCTTGAAACAAGTGGGTTATCAATCTCTTTACGAAATCCTGCCGCAACTGTTGAAACTTTATCGCGTACGTCTTCAATAGCCACATCAGGATTTATATTTAGGTTAAATTCAACAACAACTGTAGAAGAGCCTTCAAATGAGTAGGAGCGGATTGTCTTAACTCCATTTAAAGTATTAAGTGCTTCTTCAATAGGTTTGGAGATATCGGTTTCAATTACTTCAGGCGAGGCGCTTTTATAATTGGTGGTAACAACGGCAACCGGAAATTTAATATCAGGGAACTCTTCAATAGAAATACCTTTAAGCGCAACCAGGCCAAGCAGGACCAAGGCAATCATAATCACCGTCGCAAAATATGGATTTTTAATTGATACTCGAGTTAGCCACATATATTTCCCATCTGTAGTTACTTAGCTTTTGACAAGTGCTGATTATAGCATTTTCAATCTGTTGAATTTATTAAAAATACCCGAGTAAACTCGGGTATTTAAGAATATTCGGCTCTGGCACTTAAGCAATTTTTACAAAGCCATTTTTGGCCCGATCCCACTCAAGCATCTCGCCGGAATGAACATCATAAATCCAAGCATTTACGGTAATTTGCTGCTCACTAATCATATCTTTAATTACTGGATAAGTCTTAAGATTTTCAACCTGGTTTAGTAAGTTTACCTTAACACCATCATGAGCATCTTTAGGCTTAACTTTCCTAAAGCCTTCTTTCATGATACTTAACCAATTATCTAACCCAACGTAGCCAAGATTTTTATCTCCAGTTGCGACCGATGCTTTAACTGCTCCGCACTCAGTATGGCCGCAAATTACGATATTTCTGACTCCTAGTTCATGTACTGCATACTCGATTGCCGCAATTTCACTGTATATATTGTTAGGCAAATATGGCGGCACAACATTACCAACATTACGCACGATAAATATCTCCCCAATGTTTGCCGAGAAGAAAGCATTAGGATTTAACCGACTATCTGAACAGGTAATTAATAAAGTATGCGGCTTTTGCCCTTTTGCCAAGGTCGACAGTAATACTTGGTTGTCTTTAGCATAATTACTGATATATTTGATGATACCATGGCGTAATACATCATTAGCTGAATGGGTTAACCCAGAAGCTTCTAACACTTCTTTAATTTGATTTTCTGTCACAGTTACCACAAATGGTACGTCTTCACTATGCGCATTTTGCTCGATGGTAGTCTTATGTTCATCATTCATGCTATGGAAGATAACCTTAATTCCCTCATCTTTTAGCTCTTTTGCAACTGCAATTAAATGCTTAGCACCGCTAGTATCGATTTTGTGCAGATCTGCAAACTCAAAAATTACAAACTCCAAATGGTCCTGAGCTAGCGCATAATCTTTAATTTTAGTTAAATCATCATAGGCCAAAATACTAATATTTCCATTTAAGCCCACTCTAAGAACGTTTTGGTTGGTCCATAACTTAATATCTGCCTTAGTCCTTAACATTCTAAAACCCATAATGATAAAGGCAGCAAACAAGCCTGTTTGGATGCCATCTACCAAGTCTGTAGCAATGATGGCAATAAAAGTAATAGCATAAACTAGTACTTCCAAGCGGTCGGACTTCCATAAGTCTATTACTTGGCGCAGATTCATCATTTTAAATGCCGCGGCAATCAAGATACCTGTTAATACTGCCATTGGCACTTTCTCAATAATTTCTGAGCCAAAATATACAATCAAAAAGATAAATAAAGTCTGTAAAATCGCAGCGCGACGAGTTTTTGCCCCAGCAAGTACGTTAACTGACGAACGAGCAATTACTCCGGTAACAGGAATCCCACCAAACATTGCAACACCAATATTTGCAATTCCTTGCCCAATTAACTCCTGGTTTGGGTTATGCAAGTCGCCCTTACCCATAATATCAACCGCACTAGTTGAAAGTAATGTTTCCAAAGAAGCTAAAATAAATACTTCAACACCAGTTATTAACAGTTTTTGCCACCCCTGGATATCATTAAAATCAATGATATCTGGATGCACCAAATCATGCGGGATACCACCTACCAAGTGAACATCTAAATGGCCGAAAAAAACTATGGCCATCGGGATAAAAACCGCGAAAACAAAAGCATACGCACGCGGTAAAAAACGTGGAACAATCGCGAGTATTGCGACGGTCAACACAGATAACCACAAGCTTGCAGAACCAATTTTATCAATGTATAAAGATAAATGGCTAAAGAAATCCAACACCGGGTTTTTACTAAAAACTTGAACTTGGAATAGACCTGGTAACTGGCTAAACAGGAGTATAAAACCAATACCAGCTGTAAACGCAAGTATTAAGGACATAGGGATTATCTTTGCAATTCGGCCAAGCTTTAATAAGCCAAAAATTATTTGTAACAACCCACAGATTGTGCCAACTACCAGTAACCCCGTAAACCCGTTATTTTGCACAGTGCTGGCTATCAGGACTGACATAGCAACTGCTGGTCCCGTAACGCCAAGCCGGCAACCCCCAAATAATGCACCTAAGATTCCGCCAAAAATTGCCGAAATAAGACCTACCTGTGGTGCAACCCCTGATGCTACAGCAACAGCTAAGGATAAAGGAATTGCCACGAATGTAACTGAAAGTGCCGCAACAATATCGTCACGCAAATATTTGCTGCTAAACATTGGCATTATTTCATTATTAATGTATCGCTTAAATGCATTAATTTTTGTCCGCATAGTTTGCCTTTATAAAATGAAAGAATCTTATCATTGTGATTTCTACTTAAATTTATAGTAACCACTAAATTTACTATTTACTATGTCTTTAATCCGTTCTTCTTCAATTGCCAACGCATTTTTGACAGCTGGATTATGTTCCATTTGCTGCATAAAATTTTGAATCATTGGCAAATTTAATTCTTCGATTAACGCTGTCGCGCCTTTAGGCACCCGACTCCAGCGTAAAAGCCCATAAGCCTGGGCATCCACTATCGTAGGATAATCATTATTAATAAAATATCCACCAGGTAATAATGATTGCTCAATATAGTTTAGAACACCAATTAACCGATCATAGGCCAACTTTTTGAATTCCTCAAAGCCTCCCTCGTCAATGAACCGCTCGGGATAACGTAATTGCCCGTATGCCGGATGTAAGGTTGAAGAAAGATAAGACAACCATTGATATACTTTTACCCGGTCCCTACTAGTAACGGATGGACACATTGAGTTTGCAGGAAATTTATCAGCAAGATACAATAAGATCGCTAAGTTTTCCCCAATTACCTTATCCCCGTCTTTCAATGCGCCTACTTTACCAGTGGGGTTTATTTTTCGAAAATCTTCGCTCGAGCGAATCTCTGGCGTAGTAAGGCTGACTTGGTATTCAATATTAGACCATTCTAATGCAACCATAGAGCCTAGCGAGCATGCGCCAGGAATAATAAATAGTATAGGTGTTTCCATGTATTGAGCCTTATTAAAAATATAAAAAACAATACCAGTTAATCAATTCTGCCGCCACAATTCAAATTTTTATATTTCTAGTTGTAAATACTAATAACTAACTAAATTAATCGGGTATTATACCTTAACTAGAGCCTTAGCATAAAGTGGAAGACATTTTAAGGTCGTTAATTTCTTATGAGAACTAAAAGAAAAACTACAGGAACCAAGCCTGTAGCTTATAACCGCTCTTTTGCAGTTTTAGTAATTATGATACAGAATAAGATTTTTAAAAGGTTGATTGATGCATTTAAGGAAAGTCAGGCTTGCATTATATTTTAACTTTCTAACTCGGCAATTGCTCTTGATACAGCGTAGTACGCGTTACATTCATACTCACTATATTTTGACATTGCTTTTATATAGCTGAATAATATTTGGTAAAAAAACTTGATCATACTTTATATACTCCAAAAACTATAATATCAATTGTATTTACTTATGCCAGCTAGGAATAAGTCGACCTCAAACGCTAATCCTTGGAAACTCGCTAATAGTACAGTTTTCCAATATCTGGCGGATAAAGCTGTTTCAACTCGAAGTAGCGTTATCAATTATTTAATTATGCTAATATTTACCTATTACATAATTTAATTGCAATTCCCCTTAACAAATCTAACATAACTATTATAGTTGTTATCCTTAAGGATTTTTGTATCCATAGCGATAATTTCATCTTGCTTATATAAGTCAAAGCTTTGTTGGTTTTGATGATTTAATTTTATTGCTTGAGTTGTCTTGATAATATTTTGCTTGGCTTCATCACAGCCAATGGCATAGGATAGTTGGCTTAAAAATGCAAAAGAACAAATCACGCTGATTTTGACTAATTCCATAGATAATCTCCACAAATTAAGTGTCATTATGAATTTATTTATTGCATTATATTAAGCCAAATCCAATCAACTTAAAATAGACAGTTTTGTTGATATAAAATAGATAAAATTTCTATTTCATTACGTGATTCATCACCTATTTTACTAGTTGATAGAATAGTACGAGCTCGCATATTTGATTTTGATTTTTAAGTATTGAACGCTCTTAACTGACGCTAAAAAAGCGAAGTGGAAACAGGTAGACCGAGTAGGACCGGGCTCACGGCCGGAACCTCTTACACCACCGGAGGTGTGTTGTTGCATCCGGCGGTTTAAATTAATTTAGTTGATTTATTTGTTCTTGAGTAAGGCAGGTGGTTGAGATCACAATTTCTCTATCTACACCTTTTTTAAGCAGCTCTTTGGCTATTTCCAATTGAACCTCTTGACGACCATCTTCTTTAGCTTTTTTTAATGCCATTTCTTCATCGCGTAGCCATTTTAAACGTGTTTCATAGCTTTCGCGTTCTTCATCAGTTAGCGACATCTGCTCTAGCACTTCCATTGCTTTTTCAATAGAGGGAACTTGTAATTCTACAGGCAAATGCTGTTTATCGTACTCATATGCTTTGACTAAAAAGTTAGTCCATTTATCAAGCATAGTGCTAAAAGATTCATGGTATTTTTTTAGCTCAATAAAGTGTAATTCTACATGGTCATTGGGATATAAATTATGACTATGCTGGTTCATTAACTTATAAATATTATGATAGCCTTCTTCGTCCAAGCAATCAAAGTTAAGGAAATTAATTGATATTGCTTTCTCTAAACAGTCATAATTAATTCCATTCGCTAACTGCCCATGATACACCCTGGCCCAATAATATAATGCACGCGAATCAAAGTACTTTTGATCCATTACTTGCATTTCAATAACATACCATTTCTTATTTGCTCCACGAGCTTTAATATCTAAGATTGACAGCTTATCATGCTTGAATGCTTTAGGGTTATAGGGATTTTTTATTTCTAAATCTACAATCTTATCTTCTTCAGACACAATTGCATTAATCAAATCAATCAGAATATCTTTATTTTCATCAACCCCAAAGAGCTTTTTAAAAGTAAAATCGACGAGTGGATTTAATTTTTCAACCAGTTCCATTATTTTTCCTAAAAAATCGCTATTTGTATCTAATCATTATGCATTTAATCTTACGTAACTAAGAGATATTCTACCATAAAAAAAGTGCTTTATGTATATATATCCATATTATATCAATATGTTAACCTAATAATTAACGAAAATAGAGTAATTTAAAATTTAAAAGACAACAGCATTATTGCAATGCTAATTCTCGTTGGCAGATGTCTTAGTGAAATCGAGAAAGTAGGTTCAAGCTTACCAGCTAAACCATTACGGTTATTAGTATTTCAAAGATGTGTCCAGTTCTCAGGAATATTTCTGATCATCATTTAGAAACTGCACATATGATGTATTACTTTCCAGTCCATTAATAATGATTTCTTTATTTATCAATGGATAGTTGGGTTCATATCTAGGGATAAATTCTAACTTACAACAATAAACTAATAGCAGAAAGTGCTATTAAAAAGCACTTTCTGAGAAATTAACTACTTATTTATTAAAGACCGTAATAAACTAAACTTATTGAGTAGCTCGCTTTTGTCATTAATTTTCTCATAGCGTCTTTTAGCTTCATCTATCACGTTTTTATTACCAATTTCGGTTAGGAATCGCGAACGCTCGCGAGTTTCCAAGGCTCCTGCTTTTTTGCGTTGTTCGCAATAACTTATCGTTAGCTCATATTGCGCGCGGGTAATGCCTACGTACATAAGACGGCGCTCTTCTTCTACCATACCCTGCTCTAAAGATTCTTGATGAGGTAAAATCCCTTCTTCACAACCAATCAGAAAAACATAAGGATACTCAAGCCCTTTTGAAGCATGCAAAGTACTTAATTTCACAGCATCGAGTTCTTCATCCGATTTACCTTCTAGCATAGTAATAAGCGCCACCGTCTGCACCAGCTCCGGTAATGTTTTATTATCATTTTCTCCTTTTTGGCCAAGCCACTCTATAAAGCTCAAGACATTTCCGTAACGTTTTTCGGCTGCCTTCACTTCTTCCTGCTCATAAAGGTATTCTTCATATTTAATCGCATGAATTAAATCATTAAGTAGCTCTCCTGCAGGGGTATTATGCTGGCGAAACTGGATATTATTGATAAAGCTACCAAACTCATGTAAAGGACCTAGCTGGGCAGGGTTACATTCAGATGCAAACCCCTCTTCAAATAACGCTGCAAATAATGAAATTTGGCGCTTGGTGGCATAATTTGAAAGCTTTTCTAGAGTTGTCTGCCCAACCCCGCGTTTTGGGGTAGTAATAGCGCGAATGAACGCAGTATCATCATCATCATTAAGCACCAAACGAAGATACGCCATAATATCTTTAATCTCGGCCTTATCAAAAAATGATTTGCCGCCAGAAATAGTATAAGGAATTTTATAATTTCGAAGCGCCTGCTCCAAAATCCTTGACTGATAATTTCCCCGATATAAAATTGCATAATCAGAGAATTTATGGTTACCATTCAATCGGTGCAACATAATTTTCCGCGCAACCATATCCGCTTCAGCTTCCTCGTTGGGACAACTTACAATTCGTATTGCTTCACCGTTACCAAATTCGCTCCAAAGCTTTTTGTCAAATAATTTGGGATTATTCTGGATCACTTGGTTTGCTGCGGTTAAAATTGTAATTGTTGAACGATAATTTTGTTCCAGTTTAATTATTTCCAAATTTGGGTAATCGTGCTTTAATAAGCGGAGATTTTCAGCATCAGCACCACGCCAAGCATAGATAGACTGATCATCATCGCCAACCGCAGTAAAGTTGCCAAGGCTTCCCGCTAGTAACTTAATTAACTGATACTGGCACACATTAGTATCTTGATACTCATCGACCAATAAGTAACGGATCTTTAATTGCCACTTGTGTAATGCCTGCAAGTTTGCTTTAAATAACTCAACAGGTAATTTAATTAAATCGTCAAAGTCAATTGCCTGATACGTTTTTAACGTATCTTGGTATTTTTGATAGGTTCGCGCCTGAAATAAGTCGTATTCTTCTTTAGCTTCAGCAATTACTTTCTCTGGATTAATAAAAGCATTTTTCCAAAGGGAAATTTGGCTTTGCAAACCTCGAATAATTGCTTTATCAGTAGTTTGAACAATGTCACTAATAATCTTGCCACTATCGTGGCTGTCTAATACTGAAAAGTTTGGCTTGTAACCAATCGCAGTTGCTTCTTCCCGCATTATTTTTAAACCCAGGGCATGGAAAGTACAGATGGTTAATCCACGGGTATTTAAACCATTTACCAGCTTAGTCGCCCTCTCCTGCATTTCTTTAGCGGCTTTATTCGTAAAAGTAATAGCGGTGATGTGTTTGGCTTGGATGCCGCACTCCTTGATAAGATACGCAATCTTATGAGTGATAACCCTGGTTTTGCCGCTACCTGCACCTGCTAAAACTAACAAGGGCCCTTTGGTATATTTAACAGCTTCTCGTTGCGGGGAGTTTAATTTATTCAGTAATTCTTGCATCTATGTTACAATTTTGGTTTATTCTAAAAACCCATATTTTACCTGATTTATACTAAGCCAGATTTAAAATCCAGATGAATTCATATTATAACCTTGCTAAAAATATAAGAATTCTTGGGGATGAAGAACAAATCCCCTTTATTTTAATTTGGTATAGGGCTGATTCGAGAGAGTATCCATGGCACGATATGCAATAGGCGACATCCAAGGTTGCTATAAACAATTTATGGAAATATTGGATTTAATTGACTTTAATCCTAGTCATGATGTTTTATATTTAGTTGGTGACTTAGTTAACCGCGGCCCCCAATCTCTGGAGGTTTTAAAATGGGTATACAAGAACCAAGACAGTGTTATTAATGTACTTGGTAATCATGATATATATCTCCTTGCGCGCTATAATCATCTAGTTAAACCTGATGACGAAGACACGTTAAGCGATGTAATTCGCGACAAGAATATTCATAAGTATATTAACTGGCTTCGCTCATGTCCTCTAATTTATCATGACAACCAGATAATTCTGGTCCATGCAGGCGTATACCCGCGGATGGATTTCAATGACTTGCTGCATATCAATCATTCTATTAGCAACCACCTAAAAGCAGCGGACTATCCACAGTTCATTGAAAGCATTTTTGGCAACAAGCCCAATCATTGGGATAGCAGCATGGATAGCATAAAGAAAATGAAATTTGTAGTCAATGCCTGTACCAGAATGCGGTTACTAAACCGTAACGATTTTTCTTTAGACTATAAATTTAAAGGACTTCTAGGAAACGCTCCAGAAGACCTAGTTCCATGGTTTCACGTAAAATTTGATTCTAG
Organism: uncultured Neisseria sp.; assembly: GCA_964386295.1. Classification (GTDB taxonomy): domain Bacteria; phylum Pseudomonadota; class Gammaproteobacteria; order Burkholderiales; family UBA11063; genus Aquella. Next base: position 23,922 of record CAYLRR010000008.1, on the reverse strand, counting down.
TATTGATAAAAAAATTGTATTTGGTCATTGGGCTGCGCTTGGCTTCTTCCATGACCATAAATACCTAGCATTGGATACAGGCTGTGTCTGGGGACGTAAGCTAACAGCAGTAAACCTAGAAAATTACGAGATTCACCAGGTAGCTTATAGTGCAGACTAAAAAAAACCTACTTAAATACCCAAGCCACCCTGAATTTGAAGAATTACTCTACTCTTGTGGCTCAATGACGAAACAGCTAGAGGCATTAGGACATAAACTAACAGTTAAATTAATCTTTGAAGGCACTGAAGGACAGTACTACCGTCGTTATGTTACCCTAAACTTGAACAACATACCGGTTGTTATGGCTTGTAGCAGCACTAAACTAGCTAATTCCTTTTTTGTGGAGCTACTAAAAAATGCCAGCACTACCCCTATTGGCAAATTTCTGTTTGCTTCAGGGAGCCAAGTAAAGCGTAGAGAAAATATGCGGATGAACCTGCTTAGCAGCCATCAGATTAAACCACCAAAACTTGTTAGTGCTTTAATCGCTAACCATTATCAAAGCAACCAAAATTTCTGGTGCAGGAAATCTACTTTTGAGTTAGGCAAAGAAACCTTAGACCTAATTGAAATATTGCTCCCAGAATTAGATACCTTTTTTAACAATCTTAACCAAGTTAAGTAACTGTATATTTGCCAGCAGCAATTATTCCAGCTAATAACGCATGAAAATTATTTAAAAGATTTACTCCATAATGATGTAGGATAACTATAACTGAATAAGTTAAATTGTTTATGTGAAGAAGGTAGTGGCCGGTACCCCTGGTATTTATAGAATTCCTGCGCACGTATATTTGCTGTCAATACTGTCACAAGAATACCGGCAAATGGATTCTTTTGATAAATTTTCTCTTCAGCCGTTTTTAATAGCAACTTTCCAATGCCAAATCCCCACCAAGCTTTACGTAGATATAAAAGATAAATTTCACTATTTCCACTATACTCATTCTGCCTTGAAGCTCCAAAATTGACAATTCCGATAGCTTCTTGATCAGCTTCAGCCAAAAAAATGTTATGTTCACCACCTAAAATCTGGTTATAATTATCAGGTATTATTACATCACCAAGTTTAACCAAAAAACCGTTATCCAAGATACCGGCATAAGCTTCTTGCCAGCAAATTAATAGACACTCGGCTATTTTTGCTGAATCATTTATATCTGCCTTTCGGATCTTTATTTTTGAAATTAATTTCTGCATAATTAATAAAACAAATGGACTGCGTTAAATATTTATTAGTGTGCGTAACATTATTTATAATAAATTATACTATATAATTTTCACAATGCTTGCAACAAATTTACAAACTTTAAAAATAACACCCAATCTGCAGAATAATCAATATAACTAATTAAATTTATTTAATAAATCGCATACACCTGGATTCGAAATAGTAAAAATGCGCACTATTGCTTATTAAAAAATTTATATCCCAGTTAAAAATATGTTACTATCATTCTCGTAACCAAGATACTTCTTTTGATTATTTATTAACCAGCTAAAAAAGGATCTGTATGAAAACAATTAGTAAAATTTGTAAACTTGCTAAAGCCAACAACACAGCTAACCCATTGGTACGTTCCCTCTGCTTTTAATATTAAGCTATAACTGTATATTTCTTCATTACTTATCCAGGCTGTCTGTATAAAATTGTATGTTAACCCTTATTGAGCGCTAAAGCTTAAGGGTTAACCAATATATAATTTCACTAAACATATTTCAATATTTTATTTAGTCCAAATTTTTGCATTTTAACTCACAACTCTAGTCTTTTTGCAACAAATTTCCGTATCGCTGTTAAAGCGCAAAATTGATAAAATTTTACATAATTGCCATACTATAAGTGTTAAAAGCTGCTAATTATTATGTCACGTACTTTTCATCCCCAGAGCAAATAATAAAATTTATTATAATGATAAAATGATTTATAACTAGTTATGTAGCATATTAAAATTTGTTGACGAGATTTACTTTATTTGTTGATTTGTTTGAGAGTAACGAGTTTATCAACAAATAGCAAACAAGAAATACTAAATCATTTTTGTGGAAGATTTGAGTAATAAATTAATTAACTTTTTAATGCATCAGATAGTTTGCTTTAAATTATTCTTTCGCGCATTACATCACATATAATGACAAAAGTACGCCTAACTTAGTTTCGCCATTTTACATTAATTAAAATAAAAAATAGCCATTGCGCTAAAGTTAGGATAAAATTATTAGATAAAGAACCCTCTAAAATTTTTCACACAGGTAGCTATAATGAAACACAGCTTTAGCGGTTTTACAATTATTGAGTTGATGATTACTATAGCAATACTCGGGATTCTGGCAGCTATCGCTATTCCTGCTTATAACAATTACTTTAACCGCGCAGCAGTGACAGAAGCTATAAAAATGGCTGGTCCGGCACAAGTAGCAGTCAGTGAATATTATAATGCAAATTCGACTTTACCTACTTCAAATCAGCAATTAGGCTTAGCAAGTCCCAGTAGCATTACAGGGAAATACGTAACTAGCGTAACCATTGAGAGTAGTGGAATAGTTAGCGTTGCAATAAATTTACCAAATGGAGAAAGCGGTACCCTACAATTTACTCCAAGCCCTTAGACAATTGTTAAAAAATGATTTAACCAAGGGATATTTAATTTAAATGCTAAAACTACCAATAAAACGATATGCTAGATACAAAGTGGATAAACTGGCAAAACAAAACCGCATCATTTTGCTACTCTCTTTTTTGGATGGGGTATTTCAGTATTATGATTTCTTTGCATTTTCATTGTTATTTTTTTATTTGCTAAAAATTCTCGATCATCATTTAGTTGCCCTTTATGGCATTGCTTTAATTTCCCTTTTAAGTTTCCTAGTTAGGCCAATAGGCTATCGGCTGCAAATCAAAATTGTGAAACATTTTAAACCACATGTAATTGATTCCGTCAGCACTATTTGCATGAGCCTGGCAATAATTTCGACTGGGCTGGTACCCAATACCCATAATTATTGGATTATTTTTCCTTGGCTAGCTTGCTGGCGCATTTTGCATGGAATTAGCTGCGGAATAAATCAACAAACCAACTGGGTAATTATAAAAACCTTTTTTCCAAATCGAACACATAAAGTACTTGCAAGACACATTATTGGAGCTCAGGTTGGTCTAACTGCTGCAGTATTTATCAATAAATTATTATATACCCACTTGACTATGGCCCAAATGGCATGGGGCTGGCGAATACCTTTTTTTCTTGGCGGATTAATTAGCTTAATATTTTATATTTTAAAAAAACGAATCGGGTGCTTGATTTTAATAGTTTAATTGATAGACCTAACCCAGTAGAGTCTCTTGATAAGCTAGCAGCAAAAAACGGTATAAAGTTAATCATTGCTTTATTAATTGTAAGTATCCGCGGCTGTCTTATATTTAGCTTATTTGTAGTTTTACCTTCAGTTCTTAGCTGGTTACTTGGTTGGGACTATAAGAAAGTTACAGATATTTCGCTCTTTTCCACAACAATTACCACGACTACCTGCTGGCTTTCGCGCAATTACCAGTTTAAGAGCAATAATGTCAATTTACTTTTAATTGTATTATTTATGATATTCCCTGTGAGTGCAATTCTCTGCCACGCAATGTTAATTCACTCATTAGATTTACTAGTTCCTGTAGTATTTATGCTGGCAATTATGAATGGCTACCTGTTTGTATCTATTCCGATGTTCATAGAGAAAATTTTTGGTAATTACTATTGCCTTGAATCAATTTTGTTTATCAGTAATTTTGAATTCTGTAATTTTAACCTTATCCGCCGAATAATACTATTTATTGCAGCAATTATCTTTTCTGGATATATTCCAACAAAGTACTTCCTGCTAATTTTAACAGTTTCTATCTGGATCACAACACTCTTAAGTATTATTGGAGTAATACTTTTAAAAAGAAAACTGCCTCTAGAAATGAAAACTGCCTACCAAGGTTAGTAGGCAATTTATATTTTGCTAATATAATTCTCTAAGGATTTACAGTTTTCTCCTGGTGGCGCTTAGCAATAACTTCAGCAATATCGCCAAGATCTAAACCTTGCGCATGCAGCAAAACTAAAGAATGATAAAGTAAATCAGTCATTTCTCCAAGATATTCTTCACGCGATTCTGCAAGTGCTGCAATAACAACCTCTACCGCTTCCTCGCCAACTTTCTGAGCAACCTTATTTAATCCTCTTAGCATAAGTTTATTGGTATAACTATTTTCGGTTGGGTTTAATATCCGATCCTGGATCACTTTGTCAATAAAACCAATATGGCTAAGTGCCGGCATTTTCTGCTCCTTAAAACAGCTAGTACTGCCAGTATGGCAGGTTGGCCCGCATGGAGTCGCCATAACTAAAATAGTATCATTATCGCAATCAATAAATATATCATTTAATAATAAATAATTTTCACTAGTTTCACCTTTTACCCAAAGCCGCTGTTTGCTCCTGCTATAAAATGTAACTTTCCTGGTTTCCAGCGTAGCCGCTAAAGCTTCCTGGTTCATATAGCCAAGCATTAATACTTGCAATGTTGCATTATCTTGCACAATTACCGGAATTAAACCATCACCTTTAGTAAAATCTAAATTATTAAAATTATCCATTATTTACGCACCTCAATACCATTTTCAGTCAAATATTGTTTTAGTTCTTGAATGGAGATAATTCCTTTATGGAAGACTGATGCAGCCAAGCCTCCTGTTGCCCGAGTCTTAAGGAATAAATCCTTAAAATGTTCTCTAGTCCCAGCTCCGCCTGAAGCAATTACTGGTATCGAAACGCTCTTTGTTAATAACTCAGTTTGGGTCAAATCATATCCTTGGCGAACGCCATCTTGGTTCATACAATTAAGGACAATTTCCCCTGCCCCACGGTCCATTACTTCTTTTGCCCATGTGATAGTACTACGCCTGGACTTAATAGTTTTCTTTTCATCTCCGGTATATTGCAAAACCTGATAGTCACCATCCTGGCTCCACGAATCTATTCCTACCACCACACACTGGCTCCCAAATCGCTTGGCTAATTCCTCAATTAGGCTCGGGTTTTCAAGCGCGGGCGAATTGATTGAAATTTTATCGGCACCATTTGCCAAGACTTCTTCAGCCATCTCTAAACTTCTAATCCCACCAGCTACACAAAATGGAATATTTATATGGCGGGCAACTTCTTTTATCCATTGGCGGTCAGTGTTATTATTATCACTGCTCGCAGTAATTGCATAAAACACTAATTCATCTGCACCAGCCTCAGAATACCTGGCTGCCAACTCAAGTATATCTCCAACTACCTCATGATTGCGGAACTGGACTCCTTTAACAACTTGGCCATTTTTAACATCCAGGCACGGTATAATCCGTTTTTTTAACATAATACTCCTTGGTATCTAAGAATCTTCAATTAAGCGATAATTCTACCATAAAAGCATTATTACTAAGCTACTTACAATTTTGCCGATAGAAATTTAAGCTATTTTCATAATCATACTTTTCCATTATGGCATTATCTTGCTCCAAAATTGACCCTTGGTCTTCCAAAATAAAGCTGCTTTGTCCATTATGATTGGCGCGAATATCAGTTGTAGCGCCGCTTAAATTTGCCAGTGCTTCACCGCAGTCAATAGCAAAAGTAGATTTTACTAAAACCACCAATAATATCAAAACTATTTTACGCATTTTCAGATTCCTTATAAAATCTTTATTCCTCAATTTGTTTTTTCTCTAGTATAAAAGCTTTGCTGCTTTAATATTTGAATTATAGCACTAGGTAAAATTCATTCAAATCAGCAATTTTTGCTGACCGACTACAATATCGCTGCAGGCTCTGATTAGCTTGCTACATTACAGGTACTTATAATTTTTTTAGTTGCTAATTGCACTTGGCAAGCTTCATTTTTTAGTTGTTAACTCAAGGTGTTATCACTATTTTATTAGCAGTTTGTTGATAAGAGTTAACCAAATATCCCTACCATTATTTTTTTGCCTTATATTTTCTAAGGAAAATATATTTAGCAATAAAAGCATCCGAAGTTAATAATATAATATATCTGATTATAATGCTTATATAGTTAAAAACCCTTATATAAAAATTTCGTATTTATTCTAAAGTATATAATATTTAGCCATACTCACGCTTCCACTGCTGTTTCAGTAGCGCATACTCTTTTGTGTTCTCAGCCTGCTGCCATTTATCATAAAACAATTTAGCGCTTAAAGCTTTCCTAAAATCCCCTGTTCCCTTTGTCAATAATTCATAGTTGTGTTGTTTATCATACTTAACCCCGCCTTTGTAATTAGTGTAACGCCGAGAGCGTGTGAAGCCCATCTGTAAATACTTCCGAGCCATGTCAGCGCCAACAAAATCATTATTGTTAAGATAATCTAAAAACAGCCTAAAGATCTGCTCACTGCTTTCTTTTGCTATTTCAGGAGTTTTAAACCGCCAGTATCTACCGATTGCGCTTTTATACGGTTCACAAATTAATACTCCTTGTTCACCTTTGCCGACTCGGTATTACTCAGGATTTTTCTGATAATCAGTATCTTTTCTCCACGGGTAATTCGCTTTATCAAATGTCAAATAGGAAGGTTTACTATTCACAAGACGCCTCTCCTCTAACAAATTCTAAATCAAGTATCTTTACTAACTTACGAATATTAGCTTTATCAATTAAGCTTTTAATCGAATAACTAAAATCTTTATTTAAGCGGATTATTACCTGACTTTGATGTTTTATCGGCTTAACCAATAAAATATTTGCACTGCATGCTAATCCTTGCAAGCATTCTATTACAATTGATTCAATATCAGCTTCTGCCTTGATAAAAAAAACTGTGTTATCTTTATTAACCAATAATTTTGCCAAAACCGCCAATACTATTTCTTTCAGACCCGCCCCAAAGCTTTTTTCATAATTCAATTTGATTGAAGCAGCCTGCTGCCAATGTAGATAGCTTAGCCTATTAATTCCAAGATTTAAATAGTAAATATTATCAATGGCATCAAGACTAAAAATTTGCATTAACTGGTTTATACTACCTTGAAATAGATTTTTATAGTTATATTCATTAATTATCCCAGATAAGGTTCGCTTGGCGCTGATTATTAGAGAACGAAGCGGATTAGAATTAATCGAATCTATAACAGCAACCTTTATTCCAAAATCAGTTGTAAAGCTCTGCCTAAGTTTAAGTGGCAGCTTTAAATCAATATAAATCAATTCGAGTTGGTAATAATCTAAATAACGTGTTTTGATCATATGGGACAGGGTTTCCTGAACATTAGACGATAGCTTATAAATTATATGATTATCCCCAATATAAACCCCATTTCTGATAATTAGAAAATAAACGAATAATAGCCCACTATTTTCAGTGTGTAAAATCACATCAAAGCTCTGTAGCTTATTCCTGGCAGGAATCAATCTTAAAAGTTCAAATTGTTTTAATTGCTGGTATATATCACGATATATAGATGCCTCCTCATAATTTTCCTGAGTTGCTGCTTCAAGCATAAAATGGTAGGTCTCTTGCTGGGCTTTTTGATATTTGCAATTTAATATCAATTCCGCTTTACTTAACTTTTGCTGGTATTCTTGGTTGGTCACTAAATTAATGCAAGGTGCACTACACTGTTTCAGTTGGTACTCAAAACAAGGGGAAGTTCGATTTCTAAATTCTCTATCTTCACAACTACGCAATTTATAGAGCTTCTGGACTAATTGAACTTTATCCTTAGCTTGTTGCTTAGTCGAATAAGGGCCGTATATCTTCCCTGTGGCCTTAGTATAAGTAGTAAGCTTAATTTGGGGAAATAAATGATTAGTAATTTCGATAACCGGAAAGTTCTCTTCCTCCCGCGATAAAATATTAAATTGGGGCTTTAAAAGTAAAATAAGATTATTCTCTAAAATACGTGCTTCTCTTTCGGTTTCAGTAATTATATATTCTATAAATTTAATTTGGCTAACTAATAAAGCAATTCGTTTATTCTTGATAGAAGCTGAAAAATAGGATTTTACGCGAAGTATAAGCTTGGTCGCTTTACCGATATATAAAAGATTTTTATCTTCATCATAAAATTTGTAAACGCCAGGTGATTTAGGTAATGAATTTATTTTGTCGACAGTTAACATATTAAACTATAAATCTAAAACGCCAGCTTACGACTTCGAGTATGTGTAAGCATTAAATAATTTGTCTATTTTTGCCAGATACAGTATTTTAACTGATAAGTGAAGCTTCTTTTTTTGCATAATTTAAAGTGCAAATTATTGGCCGCATTATTAAGGGGATATTTACTTAGGCCCCTTATTTACCCTCCAACTCGAAGATACTCATCTATATCGATCATGCAATTACATAGCTTGCAAAGTTTAGTTGTATAATGCCCCCAAAGTTGAAACACTTTCCCTCAATACCGAATACTTTTGTAGTTGATACTACGTGCAACTATTAATTTAAATTGATTTATTATGAGTGAGACTTGATTTATAACGAATGCGGGAGAATATTAGACTTTGTTTATGAATTGGCGTTATTTGTTGAACTGTTTGAGTCTCGCGAGGCATCAACAAATAGCCAATTAATAATTACAAAGTCTTATATTTGGAATATTTAGTTATAAATCAAGTCTTCCTCAGAATAAATCAATTCCAAGAAACATGCATTTTACAATTCAGTTGGTAAAAGTGTCCGGTATTGAGACATTTTGCATTACCCAGCATCATATAACTTAAACAATATCAATGCACATTACAATATTAAATCAAGGATAAATCTATTGTATTTATAGAACTAGTTCAACCATCTTATTATTTGGTAATTGAATAAGTGCATATAGAAAGGAAAAATTCAGTGTTTAACCATAAACTAAGAAATTTATTAATATTTGGAGTCAGCATTCTTCTAAACAATTATGCAGTTGCCGCAACAAATAGTGACCATACAGTTGATAATTATTTTTGTGATGCAAATCAGGCAACCCTAAACTTTACCGTTAATGATTGGGTTATTACAGTTGGACAAGATTATAAGGGAGTAAGTCAATCAACTGATAAGAAGTTTCCTGGTTGCATAGATATTAAAGCCAGCAGGAAAAGCGACTCATCTGAAGACATCATTAATTGGATTACAAAAATTTTAACTGCCGAAGGTTTGAACTGGACTGACACATATTGGCAATGTACTAATCCAGATTGGGTACGTTTTGACCAACCGAAATATTTAAATTATGCAATAAATGGAACTTTAAGCTATACCTTGAACTCAAATGTGACAGTTAGCTGTAAAAATGTAACGATTGCGCAAGAAGACTGGCAAGATTCTTTTGGTACCAAAAACGTATGGTGGGTATTTAGTAATACTCATCAAGCAGGTAGCCACCCTTTAGAATGTGCTGATCAATCCAATAATCGATATTTGCTATATTATAGTAGTTCAACAGGTAAAGATGATGATTACAAAATGAACTTTTCATTGCAAAGAGCAATCAACAAATAGCAACCGAGTAATACAAAATTTTAGCTGCGGAAGATTTGAGTTACAAATCAATTAACATATTTAGTAAATCAGATAACCTGTCTTGAATATTATTAAATGAGTATGATCAATAATAAATCTTATAATTGACCCAATTCTCAATACCCGACACTTCTCATTCAATTGTTAAGCACACTTGGAATTTAAAATAAGTCATGCTATACTAATCTGTAGCGAAAAAAGTGTTCGGGATCGAGAGCCTAATTAGTGACAACGTCTAAAGTTTAGATTATGCTATCAACCGGGTATTGCTAATTAAACGTTAAGCGCTTCTTCCAGGCTAAACTTGTTTTCATACAATGCCTTGCCAATTACAACTCCATGTACACCAATGTCTTTTAGCTCTTTAACATCGGCTAATTTACCAACACCACCAGAGGCAATTAAATTTAAACCCGGATAACGCAGCTGGATCTGCTTATAAAGGGCAATGCTTGGCCCGGCTAAAGTACCGTCAACACCAACATCAGTACATAGTACATACTTAGCATTTGGATAATTATTTAATACATCATAGACGCTTAATGTGCTTTCCTCCTGCCAGCCATGAGTCCTTACCATGGGTGTCCCTTTTTGGTCTAAACTGCAATCAAGAGCTAATACGATTTTTTCCGGGCCAAAAGTAGTAAGCCATTCATTTACCAGTTGCGGCTCTTTCACGGATACACTACCAATTACTGCGCGCTTAACTCCCGCAGTAAATAAGGCTTCAAGGTCTTCAGTAGATCTAATGCCACCACCAACCTCAATATTTAATTGAGCCCCCTTAACCAACTCGCTGATTAGTTCGACTTGTAATAGCTTGCCTGCCTTGGCACCATCTAAATCAACCATATGAACCCATTGGCTGCCAGCAGCAGCGAAGCTTGCTAACATCTGAGACGGGTTTTCATTATAAATTTTTGTTGTAGCAAAATCCCCTTTATACAAACGTACACACTTCCCGTCACGCAAATCAATCGCTGGATAAATTACCATTTACAACCTCAATAAAATTCTTCAACAACAACTCCCCGATTTTCCCTGATTTTTCAGGATGAAACTGCATCGCATAAAAATTATCTTTTTGAGCAACCGCAGCAAAGTCGACTCCATAACTGCACCCAGCTATTGTTACCTCATTAATTGGCGCAAAATAACTGTGGACAAAATAAACATCACTATTTGAATTAATTCCATTAATAATTGGGGAACTCTTCAGAATATTAAGATTATTCCATCCCATCTGAGGTACAAGCAATTCATCGGTTACCTCAAATTTATTAACCTTGCCAGGCATTATCCCAAGGCATTCTACATTCCCTTCCGCCGAGTATTCGTAAAGTAGTTGCATCCCAAGACAAATGCCTAATAATGGCTTAGTATAATTTTGCAGCACATTTATGAGGCCATGCCGCTTTAATTCGCTCATGGCAAAGCTAGCTGAACCTACACCTGGGAAGACAACCCCATCTGCAGCATTAATTACATCTGCCTCAGTAGTTAATTCATAATCAACATTTAAACGCTTTAATGCCATTTCTATGGAATAAAAATTAGCACCACCACTTGTTACTACAGCTAACTTCATTAAAGAACTCCCTTAGTAGATGGGATTTCACTAGAAGTCTCAGCAATTGCTTGATTTAAAGCCTTAGCACAAGCTTTAAATAAGCCCTCAACCATATGATGAGCATTTTCACCATCTACTTTTAAATGGATAGCCGCCTGCAACTGGTCCGCAAAACTTAGAAAAAAATGCTCTACCATTTCTACCGGAAAGTCGCCAATTAATGGGGTAGTAAACTTAGCCTCATAAGCTAAAACCCCACGACCACTTAAATCGATTGTAGCAAAAGCGCATGACTCATCCATTGGAAGAACAAAACCATAACGATTAATCCCGCGTTTATCACCCAAAGCCTGGCGTAACGCGTTACCGATCACAATTGCAACGTCTTCGACAGTATGGTGGTAGTCAACATGAGTATCACCAATAGCAGTTAACTGGAGGCTAAATCCGCCATGTCGCGCTAACTGCTCTAGCATATGGTCAAAGAACCCTATGCCTGTTGCTATTTTGATTGGGCTTTTACGATCAAGGTTAACTTCAGCCACGATCTTTGTCTCATTAGTATTTCTAATTACCGTACAAGTCCGTTCTGATTTTAATTGATTATCTAATTTTACGCCAAAAGCCGCAAGGAGGATATTATTCTCAGTAGGCGTCCCAATTGTCAAACGTAAAGTATTAGGTATATCTTTTGACCGATTTCGAATTAACACCCCTTTTGCCAATAAATCCTTATAGGTTTGTGCCGCATTGTCCACTTTAACTAAAATAAAATTGGCTTCACTGGGATAAACCGTAATGCCAGGCAACGTTTTCAGTAAATTGAAAACCCTTCTACGTTCTTCCTTCAAAATCGCAATTCGGCTATTTGTGAGCTGGAGTCCCAATGGAGACAGCGACTGCATGGCAATTCTTACGCAAGGTTCAGCAAGCGGATAAGGAGCCATCACTTTGCGCATTAGATCTATTATAGGCTTCCTTGCAAGAACACTCCCCATTCTAACCCCGGCAAAAGCATAAGCTTTAGACAATGTTTTCATAACCACGAGATTATCATACTTGTGCATTAGTGCTACTGCTGATGGTAAATCACTAAATTCCAAATAAGCTTCATCGACAGCAATAATCACGCGAGATAGTGCTTTACAAATTCGCTCAATTTGATCTAAGGTAAGCGCCGTTCCGGTTGGATTATTTGGAGTACACAAAAAGATTATTTTGGTATTTTGATTAGACTTAGCAATCAGGCCATCTATATCGAGCTCAAAATCATTCTCAAGCTGCAAAGGCACTTCGATAGTTTCAACCCCAGCAATATCCGCTGCAACTTTATAATAACTAAAAGTTGGAGGCGTAGCAATAATATTATCTTTATAAGCGGTACAGAATATCCGGATAAGAAGCTCAATTCCTTCATCCATGCCCCTACCTACATAAATTTGCTCAGGCTTAACTTGATAAATAGCTGCTAATTTGGCTAATAGCCCAGCTGGCTGGGGGTCTGGGTATCGATTAACTTCCGCCATGTCAGAAGTTCCAGGATAAGGGATATAGGGATTTTCATTAGCATCCAACTGAACCATTCCTTTGCAGTCAGCGAGTTCCAGGCGCGCTGAACTATAGGGTGCCATCTGAAGTATTTCCGGTCTAACTATTGAATTTAGCCATTCCATTATTGTTGCCCCTTTAAAAAATCAAGCCGAACAGTTACAGCGTTTTTGTGAGCATCAAGCCCTTCTAAGTCAGCAAGTGTCTCAACTACTGGCCCTAGTTTCAAAATGCCGTTTGCCGAGAGATTTTGGTAAGAGATAGCCTTCATAAAAGCAATTACATCTAGTCCGCTATACATCTTGGCATAGCCATACGTAGGTAAAACATGATTAGTTCCACTGGCATAGTCGCCAACTGACTCAGGCGTCCATTGACCGACAAATATTGAGCCGGCATTAGTAACCTTCCCAAGATAATTTTCCGCTTTATCAATTTGTAAAATCAAATGCTCTGGCGCATATTGATTGGAAATAATAAATGCTTCATCCAAGTCTTTAGCTATAATAATCGCGCTTTTGGCCAGAGATTCCTTTATTATCTCTTTACGTGACAAATAGCTAGTTTGCCGTTCTACTTCGCTACTAATCTTATTGGCCATCTCAAGCGAAGTTGTTACCAAGATCACTTGTGCGGCTACATCATGTTCTGCTTGAGCCAATAAGTCGCTGGCAACAAACACCGGGTTAGCATTTTCATCAGCGATTACCAGCACTTCACTTGGCCCTGCAGGCATATCTAATGCAGCACCATTATGGGTCTGTGCCACCTGCAATTTGGCTTCAGTAACATATTTATTACCAGGGCCAAAAATCTTATAAACTTTAGGAATCGACTCAGTACCATAAGCCAATGCAGCAATAGCCTGGGCACCGCCAACTTTATAAACTGCATCAATGCCGCATGCTTTAGCAGCAAACAAAATCGCCGGATTAATTAACCCATTTTTAGCTGGCGGCGTCACTAATACCTTGGTAGGACAACCGGCAATACCCGCCGGGATCGCCAACATCAGTAAGGTAGAAACTAAAGGTGCCGTACCGCCAGGAATATATAAGCCAACTTTTTCAATTGGCCGATACAATTTCCCGAGTTTGGCTTCGTTTCTCTCGAATTCAAAATTTTTTGGCTTGCTGATGGTATGATAATGACGAATATTATCAATTGCGGTTAAAATAGCCTTTTTTTCTTCGCTGCTTAGCGTTTCTGTAGCGGTGTACTCTTCTTCCGAGACTATTAACGAAGTTAGCTCTGCCCCATCAAAGCGCTTAGCAAAATCAATTAGCGCCTGGTCTTTGTGTGTCTTAACATCATCAATAATATTTTTCACAGTTAAGCTAAGTGCCTGGTCTTCACTACCTTGGCTACGGCTTAGCGTTTTATCTTGCTCTAACTTGGTTAATGCTTGCCAATTAACTATACGCATCATCTACTCCATCATTTTTTCAATTGGAACTACCAAAATTGAGCTAGCCCCAATGCTTTTTAGTTTTGCAATAGTATCCCAAAATACTCCTTCTTTACTAACCACATGAACGGCGACTTTATTATCGGTCCCATGTAAGTGTAGTACGGTTGGTGATTCACAACCAGGCAAAATTTCTTTTAGTTTGGATACGGCGTCTTTATCTATATGCAGCATAATATATTTGCTATCTTTGGCATCGATTACGCTATTTAAGCGGAATATTAATTCTTCAGCTTTAGCACGGATTGAAGAGTTTGCTGATTTACGGCCAATTAGTACAGCCTCGCTCTCTAAAATTACTTGCATTTCAGCTAAGCCATTTTCTTTCAATGTAGCACCAGTTGAAACAAGATCGCATATTGCATCAGCCACATTAATTTTAGGTGCTAGTTCTACTGATCCATGCATTTGGATTATTTTGGCATTAATCCCCTTTTTTTGGAGAAAGTCATTCAATGTTGCCGGATAAGAAGTTGCAATTTTACGCCCATTTAAGTCGGCAAGTGTCTTTATTGCTGACTCTTGTGGCACCGCCAAACTAAGGCGGCAGTGGGCAAATTGGAGTTTTGCAATAATTTCTAAATCATTGTCTGGGTTTTCAAGAATATACTCCGTATAGCCATTTTCTCCGACTATGCCTAAATCGCTGGCATTACTATCAACAAACCCGGGAATATCATCGTCACGAATTAATAGGAAATCAGTATTCATTTCCTTAGACTGTACCAGGTAATGGTTTTTGGCCGGACGAATTTTAAAGCTGCATTTATTCAATAAGTCGATACTACCCTCGGATAGTTTTCCCGATTTCTGTAACGCAATCCGTAATCTTTCAGACATTATTAAGTCTCCCAAATACACTTTATTCAATTATTGGTTAATTTGTTCTAAAACTTTTTTATGTAAAATTGGATTTGCCGAAGCTAGGCATTGACCATTAAATTTACGGGTTAGAGTATTCCCCTGCCAATCAGTAATTACTCCGCCACTGGCTTCAATAATCGGGATTAATGCCGCTACGTCATAATATTGTAAATCTGCTTCCATAATTATGTCGATGTGTCCTGCGGCAAGTAAGCCATAAGCATAAGCATCTCCGCCAAATGAGGTAACTTTTACTTTTTGGCGAATAACATCAAATTTTGCTTTTTCATAATCAGATATAAACATATAAGGGGTAGTTGCATTTAACCGTGCCGTAGCCAAATCAGTTTTACAGCTTGTTTTAAGCTTATGGCCATTCAAAAACGCAGGCTCACCATATACGCCCTGAAAACGCTCTTTAGTAATAGGTTGATCTATTATGCTTAATACCGGCGTACCGTTAAAAATTAAAGCAACCAAGGTAGTAAAGACAGGTTTCCCGGTTGTAAATGCGACAGTTCCATCAATTGGATCAATTACCCAACACCATGGTTTTTCTTCATCACTATTCGCATATTCTTCACCAATAATTCCATGGTCAGAAAAATTTGTCTTTATTAATTCCCGTAAACAAAGCTCAATCTCACGATCAGCAATAGTAACTGGATAATTGCCAATTTTACTGTCCACAGTAATTTGCTGCCTAAAGTATTTCTGGCTAATCAGGGCTGCTTGATCTATTAAATAATTGGCAAAATCTAAATATTCTGCAAATTTACTCTGCATATTATTCCTATCTTCCATTTCTTGAGTAACTGTTTAAAAATTTGATGGTTTATTTTAAGGGGAACTAAAGCTTTGAGCTTAATTGAGCCCATTAGAAAGTATAGTTAATGATGAGAAATATGATGGTGGTAAGAAAATACAACAGATGGTTTATTGCTAGCTACGCGTAAATATTCCTGTATAATGTTTGTAAACTGATTAAAGACAAATTGCATTTTATTAACTTCTAAAACAATAATATTATTTTGGTTATTATAGCATTCTTGGCGCTGTTTTGGGGGACTTTTTTGGAACAATGTTCATTGGTTTGGTTTCACTGCTGGCCAGTATTTGATAACCAAGAAAGCAATTGTAGCAAAAACTACTATTAATCCATAGTATAACTGATGTGAATCCGCCATAAGCGCAACTAAGTAACTTGAGATAAAACAAAATATCATCTGCGTACTGCCAAGCAAAGCACTAGCGCTAGCAACCGTACTTTCTCTGCAGTTAGTTAACGCAAGTGCACAGTAATTGGCAAAAATCAAAGCTAGCGATGCGGTTATAAGGGTAATACTTAGCATGAATGCGGATAAAGATTCAGGCATAGCCAAATTTAATATAAAATAGGCCAAGGTACTAATAATTAGACAATACTGGCCCAAGTTGATAATACTCTCAATTTTCATTTTTTTTAGAAGATGGGAGTTAATAATATTGCCTAAAAAATAACTAGCAGCAAAAACCAACTGTAGCCAACCAATTGCTGCCGGACTTAAACCGAATTTCAAATAAAGAAAGGCTGGGGCAAAAGTCAGATAACCATTGAATATAGCGTATATTACTCCAGTCAATAACACTGCTTTCATAAAATCAGGGTTTTGCAAAAATTGTAAATAGACTTTGAAATCTAACCGAGAAGACCTTGTGCTCGAACTCATTGTTTCAGGAAACAGGAATAGTGCTATTATTAAAAGTAAAAAAGTAAGAATTGCAAGCCCAGCAAAAATTGTTTGCCATGGCAAAAATGTAATTAGGTAACCTCCCACTATTGGAGCCAAGCTTGGAACAACTGCCCAAAGCATAGAAATACGCGAAAATGCCATAGCCAATTCACTACCAGCCATTATATCGCGAATAATTGCGGAAGCAAGTACTGAGGCAAAACAAGCTGAAAAACCCATCACAAAGCGCCAAAAAATGAATCCACTGATTGCATGGGTTAACACTACCGAAATGTTTGCAATTAGAAATAATCCCAATAAACCTAGTAGAACTTTCTTGCGCCCCAGATAGTCAGATAATGGACCAATAATCAAAGGAGAAACTCCAAATCCCAAAAAGAATAGGGATAACGTCATCTGGGTATAATTTAGATTGGTATTATAAGATTTTGCAATTTGCGAGAAAGCGGGGAGATAAGTATCAATTGATAGTTCAGATAAGATAACTATAGAGCATACAAATATAAAAATAGCATTCGCCGATTGTTTTTTCATCTAAAGATAATCTATTTCATAAATAACTTTAATTCCAACATCTTATCATGAAAACAAAATGGCGCTGATTTATTTTCAGCGCCTTAACGAAATAGCTATTATTCATTATTTTTAATTAAAATAAGCGCCCTACCCCTGCAGCAACTTGATTCATTTTAATATTTTTAGCATTATTTGTTTGTGTTGCAGTTTGTGAAGTAGCTAACTTGCAGCTTGGGGTAGCCCATTGAGTAGCTCTAGTGCAAATTACCTGCTGCGCGTTACCTTTTGTCACATTAACTGAAACATCGCTATAGGCCGAGAAACCTTGAACAGTTACGTTAACTGCGCCATCTGGATCATACCAGATATCGTCTTGAAATGAATCACCCTTTTGGATTGCAATTGAACATACCGGTTTGCTAATTAAATTTCCGTTTACTGAAACCTCGATACAATAATCACCGGCTGCAGGAGCTTGACCTGCAGGATACATGGCTGGAGTAATTGTAAAAGTGTAACTAGAACTCTTTGTATCACCATTAGCCGTCCAACCAATGCTACTTCCATCCGTTCCCACTCCTCCAAATGTAAGGCCGAAACTAATATCATACGGTATATAACCATCCTTTTTCATGACAGTATTAAATGATAATTGATTCAAGCCTGGCTGCAAAGTAGAGTATCCGTTTAGGATCTTTCCTGAACCATCCTTTAACGTGTTTGCTGAAGCATTAATATATGGGCTAGCTAATGTATTGGTATTAATGGTCAAAGCCCCAGTGAAATTGTCTGCAAATACAGATGCTGTAGAAATGAGAGCTAAAATTGAAAGAATTTTTTTCATGTAAGTTTCCTTTTAAATCTTCTAAGAGTATTCTTATTAGTTAGCGATATTATAGATTTTTAAGGAAAGAACTACAATCATCAATTTTGCTGATTGCTTTTACTTTTAATCAACTATTACCTACTTTGGCTATTTTGACAAAAGTATAAGATTTATTAGTTATGTTAATTGAAAGATACCGATTACATAGCATATTAGATAATGTTTGTGTAGTGCACGTACGTTGAACTGTTTGAACGACAGCGCGGAATCGTTTATTAGCTGTACTAAATTTTATTTTAAAATGTAATAGCAGTAGCTAATTAATACTTAATATTTCCGTTTAAGCGCTGCATGAATTTATCATCAATTTGCCCGCTTAAATAAGCCAGTTGGGCCTGCGCCATCAAGTACTGATACCTTGACTGTTGATAAGTTTGAAAAGTTTGGTAGTAGTTTTTTTGTGAATTAACTAAGTCAACACTATTACGAATTCCGACCTGATAACCCAACATATCAGAGTCCAGTTTAGTCTTAGCTGATTTTAATGCTGCTTTTTGCGCTAACACAATACTGACACCATTTTGCACTTGCCAATAAGCGTTACGGATTTTTTGATCGGTTTGCCGCTCAACACTTACTAGCTGATCTTCCGAGCCTTCGTAATTGGCAATTGCCTGGCGGACTTGAGCAGTAATGGCACCACCTGATAAAATTGGAACGCTGATTTGAACACCGATAACCCCAGTTCCATAACTAGATAATGGGCTACCTGGAATCCCCACTAACTGTTGCAATTGCGCTGAAGGTAAATTTGATGAATCAAGGTTTCCGGTATCCTGATATTGATACTGTGCGGTTAAATTAATCGTCGGCATATGACCAGCACGCGAAATGCTTATATCTTCCCTTGCCATAGAAACCTGGGTGTTAGCAATTTTAACATTCAGATTACCACTCTCAGCAATTTGTGACCATTGTGAAGAATCGCTAGGTTTT
This sequence comes from uncultured Neisseria sp., assembly GCA_964386295.1. GTDB lineage: Bacteria > Pseudomonadota > Gammaproteobacteria > Burkholderiales > UBA11063 > Aquella. Next base: position 4,808 of record CAYLRR010000008.1, on the reverse strand, counting down.
GGCAATTGCAGATTGATATTCTCCTGTAATGGCTGAATTTGTTCTGGATCAATCCCGGTCAAATTACGAAAAACATTTTTTTTATTGATTAAGTTATTTTGATCTTGAATTTCTTGCGCGCTCGAAGCATCAAATGCTGCCTGGGCATCATTCACATCAGCAATTGTAACACTTCCTACCTCAAAAGCTGCTTTAGCTTGCGTCATTTGCTTTTCTAATGCCCGTTTGGTCATTTGTGTTGCAAGAAGTGTATCTTCAGCAAATAATACATCAAAATAAGCTTGCGCAACATTTACCATTAATTGCTGTTTAGCATTAGTCAATTGTAAATCGGCTAATTGGGTAGCATATTTCCCTTTAACATAAGTAGAAAACTTGCCGAAATCAAAAATAACCTGGTTTAATTGAGCTGCATAGGTTGGCTGATTATAATAAGCATAGGAGCCGCCCTGGAATAGGTAATTTTCACTTATCGACCCCGTTGCGCTAATTTGCGGCAATAAAGCAGCAAAAGCTATATTCTGTTGTTCCACACCAGCTTGGTTCGTTGCTATTGCTTTAAGATAATCAGCATTATAGCTTAATGCCTTTTGATAAGTCGCAAATAGATCAATAGCATGCACTTGTGAGCTAAGGCCAAAGCAAATACCATAAACCAGTTTCTTTAACATCATAAAAAAATTCTCGTACATCTACCTAAAAAGGCCTTTAACAAACCTACTATTGTGTTAACTATAGCCGATTCATTTTTCAAAAAACAGAATAATGCATTTTATCTGCGAAAGCACACTTGCCAAAGTAATGATAAATATGAAGACCAATTAAAACTTGGCACGTAATTATACCTGCTTTTGGCTATTCGGTAAAAACTTCCATTGACAATTAAAGCACCATTTTCTCATTATACAATAAAATTCCATTCCAATATAGTAACTTAGATACTGCACAACTTTTTTAACTGAAACCAGCATAACTTCCGAAACTAGAGTATATTAATTAGGAAACTAACCAATTAATTTTCAGTACTGGCCTACCTGCAACAGTTGCCATATACAACAATAAGCAGTACTTTGCAACCAAAATATTGCAATTAGCAACATTTAATAGTTATCTATATCTAGTATATGCTATAATAAAAAGTATCATATATCTTTAAATTTGCAGGTTCAATCATGTTATATGATGATTTACTGATGTTTATAAAATTAGTTAATATTGGAAGCTTTAGCCAAACAGCAAAATTTTATAACATCTCACAACCAACGATTACCCGACGAATCCAAGCCTTAGAACAAGACTTAGGGACACAGCTTATAAAGCGCAACACCCGTAACTTAGAGATAACTATAACCGGGCAGCGGCTTTATGAAAGTTTACAAGGATTCAAAACATCAATAGATAATATTATTCAAGAGATAACCTCAAGTGAAGGTACATTTAAAGAAAGAATTAGGGTTGCCCTTCCGCCTGCAATTTCATTCTATGTTATTTCACCTTATCTCGGCGAGTTTATGTATAAAAATCCAAATATTTCCTTGGATATAATCTATCAGCGTTCAAGTGTCGATTTAGTTACCCAGAACCTGGATTTAGCCTTAAATACCAATTTACCATCTTCACAAGTAGTTAAAATAAAGCTGTTACATAGAGCGTACTTTCAACTTTATGCAACAAAAGAGTATGTTAGGCGGTTTGGCCTACCACAATCAATGGAAGAGTTGTCAAGGCATACTGTCATTGGGATGATAAATAGTGATGATAGTATTGAGCGGATCTTATACGCACATCATAAAGTAACTGGCGATCAAGTGGCTTTAAATAATAGCAGCTGCAGATTATTAAGTAATGAGGGATTAAACATTCATCAAATTATAAGAAGTGGTTATGCAATAGGTGGATTATGGGATACCCTAATTAATGACAGCCAAGTTAATTCTAACTTGATAAAAGTACTTCCAGAATATACCTTTATGGAAATACCTTACTACCTTATCCGCGATCCTGAAAAAAAATCTCCTAACCTCGAATTAGTTATAAATTTTATTGAAGAATGCTTTAGGAAGATCCAGAATGCTTGATGCGCAAAACAAAAAGGCTACTTAGCAATAACATAAAGGCAATAAAGCATATTCCAGATTCAATACCGCCAGTTTTATCTTTCAAAAAGCCAATTATCAATGGGCTTAAAAACCCGGCAATATTGCCTACAGAATTAATAAAGGCAATTATCACTGCCATACTGTTACCGCGGCTATAGATAGTTGCCAAGCTCCAAAATAGTGCAATAACCGTTAAAACTCCTGCAGTCGCCACACTTAGCAACAACATTTCTATAACTAAATTATGGACGGTAAATATACTTCCTAGTAAAGCAAGCGCAGAAGCCAGCGCAGTAATCGCTAAATGATAACGCCGTTCATTAAAATAATCTGAGGTGTAGCCAAGTATATACATTGCTAGCGCTGCCGTTAGATACGGAATCGCAGTCAATAAACCGACTTTAAAATTTGAGGATATCCCCTCCTGCAGTTTGATTATGGTAGGAAGCCAAAAGCCAAGCCCATAAATAGCTATGCCAAAACCAAAATAAATTAAGGCTAGTTTAATAATACCTGGCGTGCGGAAGATCTCCTGCCAAGATACCCTATCGGCTTTAATCTGCTTACCTTCATAAATTTCTGATAATAAATATTCTTTTTCTTCATTTGTCAGCCAAGTGGCTTTATTAATATCATCAATACAATAAAAGAAGAAAATAACTCCCATCACGATAGATGGAACTCCTTCAATAATAAATAACCACTGCCACCCTGTTAACCCTGCAATACTATGCATATACTGTAAAATAAATCCAGAAAGCGGGCCACCTATGATACCCGATACCGCAATAGCAGCCATGAACCTTGTATAAGTTTTGCCACGGGTAGATTCTGGATACCATAGCGCAATATAATATACAATTCCCGGGAAAAAACCAGCCTCGGCAACTCCTAGCAAAAACCTAAGGATATAGAATGTTGTGGTAGAGCTGGTAAACATCATTGCTAAAGATATTACGCCCCAACTAATCATTATTCTGGAAATCCATACCCTGGTACCAAGCTTAGTTAAAGCAATATTGCTTGGTATTTCAAATAAAACATAACCAGCAAAGAAAATACCTGCACCTAAACCATAAACCGTTTCGCTAAACTTTAGGTCAGCAAGCATCTGCAATTTGGCAAACCCCACGTTAACCCGGTCAAGGTAGGCAAAAATATAAGAAACAAATATTAAAGGAATAATATGGAAATTAATTTTCCGATAAAGCTTATTTTGATCAATTGATGTAGTATTCATTATAAATAGCCAACTTTTCTTAGTTATGTAAAAACAAAAATACAGTTTAGCGCAAGACATAATTTTTATTGAATTACTCTTAACAGAATTCCAAAAACGCTATTGTCTAGATTAAACTTAATAATACATAATTCCAGCCTTAAAAATTCTATATATTAAGAAAAACTCATTCACACACTTATGCAACTTAAAAAAATAATACATTCACTAGCAATGACCACCTTTGTTGGGCAAACATTAATACTAACAGGGTGTGTTGGTAACAACGCTGCTGCTAGCCAATCCACTCAGGATACCGCACCAGCTCAAGAAAGCCAGCCAAAGAGTAAATTGCTTAAAAATGCCTACAGCGATAACCATTTATGGACCAATATTGTTGCAAATGATAGCCATTCAGTAGCTAGTGATGAAGACTTTGTAATTAATAACCAAACAGATCAAAACATTCAATTTTTAGGCTGTGATGCTGCTGATGATGGTAACACCAAAATTACTGATTATATAGATTATAGCAAAATGCATGATATTCCTGCCAACTATACACCTCCACGGACCACTAGTTTTGACAGTAGATGGAATTATTTAAGTGATGGAAGCTCGATTCCTGATCCGGGGCATATTACTGATTATTCAATCCACTTCAATCAGATTCCAACAGCAATTCCTAACCGTACATTTGCTTGTTATTATAGGATTTTCTTACCTGAACATAATAATCCTATGTTTATCAAGTTGGTAAATAATTTCTATTACTTCACTACTTATCAAATAGGAGAAAAGCTTCCTTTTCAGCCGCAAAAAGATGAACAAAACGTTCAAGAGCAAAGTTGGCGGGGGCAACTTGCAAGTTACCTTAGTGATAGCGGGTTTACTCTTCTTAGCCCTATAGGAGGTTATTATTCTTACGAAATAATTAAGTCACCTTTGACTTTATACTTAGATGAAAACATAAAAAGGGAGCTTAATGAACGAATAAGAAAGCTTAACGAGTTAATAGGAAGATATCGTATTGCGTTGAAAAGAAAGGGAAAGGGACCTAGCCCACAGATAAACAGGGAGAAAATTATAGACATGGGTTATGACCCAGATAAATTGAACGGCGTAATAGTAGGAAGCGATGATTCAAGCTATATAATATCGACATTTAATTATATTGAAGAAGATGGATATTATTATTTAGAAGTTACTCTTTCTAAAGTTTCAACAAGGGAATCCATGATTGTTCGACTTGATGGTAGAGAAGACTTGACTTCTTTGTTAGGTCTCAATCCAAACGAAATGAAAATTCCTACGCCAATCCAGGTAGCACATGATTATGATATTGATGAATTTAGTAATGATGCATTGCAAACTTTTTCTAAAAAATATGCTGAATTAAACTTTACAGATTTAAATAGCGAAACATTAGCAAAAATTACCGAAACAACTAAAGCAGGTTTAGACGATGCAGCAGCGCAAGCTTTTAAAAT
>CAYLRR010000007.1:0-164734 GCA_964386295.1 uncultured Neisseria sp. | reverse complement strand
CGAACCCTCATCATAAGCTTGGAAGGCTTCTGCATTACCACTATGCTACTCCCGCGTCACGAACTGTTTTTATTCTGGCATGATTCTAATATATAGGATTTTATTTTGCAAGAATTTTTTGAAACTTTTTGCGTAACTGGTGGAGAGGGCAGGATTCGAACCTGCGAAGGTAGAACCGCCGGATTTACAGTCCGGACCCGTTGGCCGCTTGGGTAACCTCTCCATTGACGAGGTACTCATTGTAACTGATACCATACTTTCCGTCAAGTAGTTTTATCAATAATTTTTGCGCCAAAATACCTAATAGACAGCTAACTTACTGAAAAACATTAAATTAGCCGGTACAATTTTTTTTAAACTTTTATCGTATGTTTACACTTTGGACATATATGTGCAGTACCTTTTGTTTTAGTTGTATGCACCATCATCACCGGGTAATTACATGCAGGACAGGCTGCATCTATAGGCTCATACTTGAAGATTGTCTTACAACTTGGATAATTATTGCATGAATAAAAAACACCAAACCGCCCTTTCTTGGCTATTACCTTGCCAACTTTACATTCCGGACAAGTAACCGCGTTAGTAGTCTCAGGGGCATCCAAGTTTTCAATATGCTTACATTTTGGATAGTTAGCACATGAAATAAACTTGCCAAATTTGCCGCTCCTAATTAACAATTTGCCACCATCTTTAGGGCAAGTACGATCTAAAATTTCTTCAGGTGCCTTAACCTCTTCACTGGCTCCATCCTTGCCAATTTTCCGCATATAGTTGCATTCAGGATAACCAGAACAACCGATAAAGCGACCATATTTGCCGAATCTGGAAATTAAAGGCTTTCCACACTCCGGACAGTTCTCATCTAATTGTTCACTAGTTAACTCCATCTTAGACACATTTTGCTTTTCACTTACCAAAGTATGCAATTCTTCCCAAAAAGCGCCAAGTACCGGTAATTTGGCTTGAGACCCGATGGCTATATCATCTAAAGTGTCTTCTAACCTAGCGGTAAATTGTAGATCTACATATTTAGGTAAATGATTATTTAAAAATTGATTTACCGTAGTTCCAATATCTGTCGGCACAAAGCGCTTTTTATCCATAATCACATATTCACGCTTTTTAAGGGTAGAAAAAATTGTTACATACGTACCTGGCCGCCCTATTCCTAACTCTTCTAGCGTTTTTAGTAAAGATGCTTCGGTATAGCGTGGTTTCGGCTCAGTCTGATGAGCGGATATTTCAAGATTATCAACAGGAATTAGCTCACCTTCTTTCAATTCAGGTAACCGAGACTCCTCATCTTCATTAACCGTATCCTCAATAACTTCTTGGTAGACTTTCATATAACCATCAAAGTTTACCATCACTCCGTTTGCCCTAAATATCCCGGGTAACAGTTCAATGTCTATTGCCGTAGTATCTAAAAGCGCAGCGCTAACCTGGCTTGCCAAAGTGCGTCGCCATATTAGTTCGTAAAGCTTATATTGTTCAGGTGACAAATATGCCCGCACCTGCTCTGGTACTCGCAAAATAGAAGTTGGCCGAATTGCCTCATGCGCTTCTTGCGCGTTTTTAGACTTGCTAACATATAAATTGGGCTTTGCCGGTAAATATTGCTTTTCAAAATTAGCCGCAATATAATCCCTAATCTCGCTAACTGCAACCTCAGACAACTGCACCGAATCAGTACGCATATAAGTTATTAAACCGACTAATTCATTATTTAATTGAACCCCCTCATATAAGCTTTGAGCAATGCGCATGGTGCGGTCAGTAGTAAACCCTAGCTGGCGTGATGCCTCGATCTGTAAACTAGAGGTAATAAACGGTGCTGAGGGGTTCTTTTTTTTCTGCTTTTTAGTGATTTTAGCAATCTTTGCTTCAGAGTATTTGGCAAGGCTTGCCAAAATATCTTTAGCTTCGGCTTCAGTATTAATTGTCTTGGTTTCTATCTTTTTACCGTTATAGTCAATTAATTTGGCGCGAAACTTAGTTTTACCTTTATGAGAGAAAAGATGTACCCCAAAATAATCTTCTGGTACAAATTTTCTAATTTCCTCTTCACGCTCGCAAATCAAACGAAGCGCCGGCGACTGCACTCTACCGGCAGAGAGTCCAGGTTTAATTTTACGCCATAGCAATGGGGATACATTAAAACCTATTAAATAATCCAAAGTTAGTCTAGCTTGTTGAGCATCAACTAAATTATTATCAATGTTTCGCGGGTGCGCAACGGCCTCTTTGATGACATCGGCGGTAATCTCATTGAAAGTAACCCGTTTTACTTCCCTTTCACTCAATAAGTTATTTTGACGTAATACCTCTTCAATATGCCAAGCTATTGCCTCACCTTCACGGTCCGGGTCAGTCGCCAGATAAATGTGGTTAGAATTTTTGGCTGCGGCCAATATTTCGTCAATATGCTTCTTGTTTTTAGCCACCAACTGATATTTTGGAGCAAAATTATTTTTCACATCAATCGAACCATTTTTTTTGGGCAAATCCCTAATGTGCCCAAAAGAAGCCAGAACATTAAAATCTTTTCCAAGATACTTATTGATTGTTTTTGCTTTTGCTGGGGATTCAACAATTAAAAGCTTTTTCGCCATAATTATCCTTTAATGACATTTATTCTTTAGACTATTCTTAATTAGCATTATTAAATTACCAAACACCTTTAAATCTGGCCTTTAATGTACAGACAAATTGCCTGCCCAATAGTATGGATTTTGCATAAATTCTTCAGCGACAAGCTTATATTTATAATGCTGAATATGGTACACCAGTCCATCTAAGATCATTTGCATATCTTCTAATTCGAGCTGCCAGTCCAGGCCCAGTTCGCTAAGTCTATCAAGCAGAATTTCACGCTCTGTGAGATTAATGATTTTTTTATTTTCCCACTCTAAGATTTTAGCAATTATCGTCTTGGGCAAATGCTTTTCTTCCCAAGTAGTAATACTACGAATGGCAGTAGGGTTAATATCAAGCCCGCTCGCGCCAGCCAAAACTGGGGCGAACCAATCAATTGCAGCTTGTACTTCACTAGGTGAAAATTTCTGCTCATTAAGCAATTCTTTAACTAAGCTCTCTTGGTTAAAATATAGATTTTGATCTTTTGCTGTTGCAAATAAAAATTGTAAAACTTCTATCACAATTTGTTCTCCATGATTCTTACCCATAGTTAGATACGGGGTATACATTTTAATTTCATTTATACTTAATTTAGTTAATTAAATATGCGTTGATATCGGCCGCCGCCACAGTTAACTATCTTCCCCGAAAGTTCAAGTTCTAAAAGTCTTCCACACAAATCAGAAAAATCCATTGCTAATTTGGCACATAAATTATCAATACTAACCGAGTCATAGCCCATTGCCAATAATATCGGATCTGTAGCTGTCTCCTTACTTCTTTTTTTTGTTTTGGCCGTATTTAAGGTTAGTTGCAAATCTTCAAAGATATCGTGTGAGGTTTCAATGAGTTTGGCTCCTGACTTTATTAATTTATGGCAGCCACGCGCCATTGGATTATGGATTGATCCTGGGATTGCCATTACTTCACGGCCCATTTCTAGTGCAAAATTGGCACTAATCATCGAGCCGCCATCTAAGCCGGACTCAATAACCAAGCATGCCTCACTTAGCCCTACTATAGTTCGATTGCGTCGAGGAAAATTGCTACTCACCGGGTTAGTTCCTAGAGGGAACTCGCTAAGAATAAGCCCGTGCCTTTTCAGGCGGTCATACATATCACGATTACTGGAAGGGTAAATCATATCTATCCCGGTACCGATAACCCCTATTGTCGATGCCACCTCATCAATCGCTCCTTCATGAGCATACCGGTCAATTCCGGCAGCCAAGCCACTAACTACTGTCAGACCATTTGCAGCAATCTCTTTAGCAAACATTCTTGCATTTTCAATCCCCTGGCTAGTAGGATGGCGTGTCCCGACTATCGCAATCTTTTTAGTGCTTAAAATACCTAGATTTCCCTCTGCAAATAAAACCATTGGAGGATTAGCAATTACCGCCAACTCAGGAGGATAATCTTTACTTTCCAGAGTAAGAATTTGCCTACTCTCAGGTTTTGCCGCTTGCCAGGACAGCGCTTTGTCTACTTCAACTAGGGACTTATTGCTAATAATTGATTGGGCTATCCCTCTACCGGCAACATCTGTCAACACTTGTAAACTAGAACTTAAAACTTCTTCTACAGACCCCATGCGTTGAATCAATTTTAGCATGGTGGCAGGTCCCACCCCATAACTAAATGCAACCTTTAGCCAATTATATAATCTTTGATCATTCATGATCTACCTTCTTAATTACTGTTGCGATTGAACAACTGCATTATTTGGTATCGACGTAGTAGAATCAGTTATCAGCCCGAATGAGACTTTATCATAAACTTTATAAATCAGTAATTCGCCCACAACTTTGGGGGGCATTATCAGATATTGTGGCTTATCTGGATTTGAGGTAGGATCTATTACCCGTCTCGTATCAGTAATGTCAAATATCTGCCCTATATCTACTCCATCTCGGCTTCCTCGATTAATTACCACCGTATTATCTTCGGCAGTTGAAGTAATCGCATCGTATAACGCAATTATTTTACCGGTAATCACTTCTGGCGCTTTATGCGGTATAATCACAGGCAAGCTTCTACTTGGTAAAGTAATTACTCGATCAAGTGGCCCGATCTGGTTAATCGCTGAAGTTATTTCAAGACTACTAATCGGCCCTAACTGGTTAATTATTGCATCACCGTCATAACGAACCTCATAACCCAAACTCTCTTTGGTATCTGGATCAGTCAACTGACGAAACTTGCTGAAAATAGAAACCTGTTCACCTACTTTCAAACCAGTTAAGCCTTTTACATAAATTGTTTCACCAGTCGTATAAAAGCTTGCCCCAAGTTCTCCACCTGAAACAACCATAGGCAAAGAATCAAATGTAGCGCGGTCAATCAATGTAGGCTTAAGGATTAAATTTCGTAATTTTTTTAAAGAAATTGCTGGCAATTCCTCAGTCGAAATGTCCCGAACAGTTGGCACAAGCTTCTCATAGCCAGGAGAGCTAGTGGAAATTGCTTCAACACTTAAGATTTTAACACCGTCTATACTAAGAATATGTAGTTGATCACCTGGGTAAATTTTAGTGTTATATATTTTACTAATTCCTAAGAACTGAGGCCAATAGCTAGTTTTTTTAAGGTACATTTGCGCAAGCTTCATCACCGTATCGTTTTTTTTCACCACGTAGTCTTTTGGTGCAGTATTTTTTACAAGGCTTGCAGGAACACCACTTTTAGGATTTTCAGTAATCGTAGCGTCATTATTAGCAATATTGATTGAATTTGTTACCCCAACAGCATTAACATATCCTACTGACAGGCTTATTAATATTAATAAGGCATATAACATTTTCTTTGTCATCAATAGTACTTTCTTGTTAGAATAACTCTCTCGAAAGATAATATTATATACCAAATCAAACCCATTTCAAGGATGAATACAATATAAGCATTATTAAAGATAGCTCATATTCATAGCTTTGGAGCCTTATTCACAAGCCTTTAAAATGTTTATTGATAATTCTTTGGCCTGGATATCTCCGTTCTTAACATTGATTAATTTCAGCTTTTATTGTTGGAGTTATGGGTTCAGCTTAACATTAATTAAAAGTATATAATTCTTTCCTTTTTTAGGTTTTAAAACTATTATGGCATTATTAGAAATTCTTCATTACCCTGACGAAAGATTACACCTTAAAGCTACTCCTGTAGAAAAATTTGATGATAAGCTAAAAGAATTCGTTAGCAATATGGCTGAAACGATGTACCAAAGTAATGGAATAGGATTGGCAGCTAGCCAAGTTAATGTTCAACAACGTTTATTTGTAATGGATTTAGCACGCGAAGGTGAACCAAGCCAATTAATGGCATTAATAAATCCAGTAATTTTGGCCAAAGAGGGCCAAAGCGTAGGAGAAGAGGGTTGTTTATCAGTTCCTGGAGTTTATGAAAAAGTTACCCGCGCCGAAAAAATAACGGTACAATACCAAGATGAAGAAGGTAATAAACATACCAAAGAATGCACAGGCCTAATGTCTATCTGTATCCAGCATGAAATAGACCATCTTGATGGCAAGGTATTTGTTGATTACCTTTCTAATTTAAAACAAAATTTCATTAAAAAGAAAATGAAAAAACTTTTTAGGCACGAATAAAACATATGGAGATAAAACCAAAATATCTATATTTCGCTGTGGTAATTTATCTTATCACAGCTTTTTTTTCACTAGGTCATCTTCACCCAGATGAATACTATCAAATTCTTGAATTCGCCGCATACAAGTTAGACCTTAATTCACCACATGGTTTAACATGGGAATTCTATGATCAAATCCGGCCGGCTTTCCAGGCTTGGCTTGTTGTTTATCTCTATAAACTTATTGCAATAATGGCTAAGCCGAATCCATTTTTTGTAGCTTTTCTCACTCGTGCAATTGCAGGAGGCTTATCACTTGTCGCTGCACTACTCTTTATCAGTACATTTAAAGAAGAGCTTCAAAGTAAAGCTAAGCAAAGATGGTTTATATTATTAAGTCTTTTTAGCTGGCTGGCTATATTTAACGGGGTACGTTATTCATCAGAAAATATTTCAGCCAAATTGTTTGTTATTGCCTTATGCCTATTACTAAGCTCCCGCTTTAGAAAAAATTTATGGTCGCTTTTAATAATCGGTTTTCTTTTGGGGCTAAGCTTTGTTGCTAGATACCAGGTAGCTTTCATGATAATTGGCTTGATGGCATGGCAGCTTTTTATAAACAAACTGGAATTTAAAACATGGGCTATAATAGTTTTCGGTATATTTTTGGGAATAATTTCCGGATTAATAATTGATCACTGGTTTTATGGTAATTGGGTTTTTACGCCGTGGCGCTATTTTTATGCGAATATACTGCAAGGGAAAGCTGATACCTTCAGCGTTGACCCATGGTATATGTATTTATCGATTGCTGGATTAATACCGTATGGCCCATTATATATCCTTGCTAGCATTTTCTTCGTTATTTTTAGGCCAAAACATGTAGTTAGCTGGATTATGCTTCCATTTATTGTTGGGCATTTATTGGTCGGGCATAAAGAGCTTAGATTTTTAACTCCACTTTTAACTTTCATGCCTTTTGTCATTTTGGATTCTCTACAAATTCTTAGAGAAAAATATAATTGGCAACTTGGGCCTAATTTAATTAAATTAAATACTATTGCTTGGCGGTTTAACTTAGTTGTAGTTATAGTCGTTATGTTTGTCCCATCAGCAATGCAGATAAGGATCAATGAATTATTATATAAACGCTACCTAGCGCCAACCGCATTTAACTACATTACTGAAGGCGGCAACGTCCTCGACTTTTACAAACACTTGAACCTGCGGCCGGTTGCGATTGAAAATCCTAAAGACATTGATTGCAAAGCTGGCGAAAATTGTGTAATTGCCCTTACCTGCCAGGAAACAATTAAATATGGGGCACCAGAAGGTAAATTAATCTTTTCTGACTGTCCTAGCTGGATATTTAAACTTGATTTTAATAACTGGCTGGAGCGAACCGCATTATACAATATATATGAAATTAAGTCGGTTGAGTCAAGCCCTAAATAAATCAATTTATTCGTAAGGGTGTATTAAATTATAATATGAAAATTATTTGTATCTCTGATACCCATAACCACCACCATGTGCTAGATGGACAATTGCCTGCGGCGGATATGATTATTCATGCTGGAGATATTGCGATTCATGGTTCGATTAGCGAAATCCAAGAATTTGTTAATTGGTATAGCCAATTGCCCTATAAATATAAGTTATTTGTAGGTGGCAACCATGATGGAGAGCTGGAGCATAAATTAAATTTTCTAGAGCTCCCTGACAATATTATTTACTTAGAAAATGAAAGCATAGTTATAGATGGGTTAACCATATGGGGCTCTCCAGTGAGCCCTCCATATAGAAGCTTTGGTTTCATGTGGGATGAGCTACGGCGCAAAGAATTATACCAACAGATACCAGATAAATGCGATATAGTCATTAATCATAGTCCGCCATATGGAATCCTCGATCAAATTGTCGAAGGTACTAATGTAGGTTGTGCCATATTCAGGGAAAGATTAGAGGAGATAAACCCTAAGCTAGTTATCTGTGGGCATATTCACGAAGGATATGGGATTACAGAGCTTGCTGGAACAACTTATGTAAATGCATCTATAATGTCGCGGAAATATCTCCCAATCAATCAGCCATTGATAGTTGAGATTTAAAGGTTAATTATGTATGTAGCTAGTGTTTTATTAGACATTCCATTAAGGCAAAGCTATAGTTATCTTTCAAAAGAACCTCTAACGAAGGGGCAGCGGGTAGAGGTGCCTTTTCGTAACCAAACGCAAATAGCTTATGTAATTAGTTCAATCGCTGCAAATGATTTCAAAGATTACCCGCTAAATAAATTAAAATCAATTGTACAAGTTAGCCCAGAAATTTATAACTTGCCTGCAGACATATGGGATTTATGCAATTTTGCAGCCAACTATTACCATCATCCATTAGGCAGTACCTTATTTTGTGCAATACCAGGCTTGTTGAGAAAACTAGGGATTCCGGCCTACGAAACTGCTATAGATATATATTATACTGCTAGCCAAATAGACATCCAGCTACGTGGTAGCAAACTGCAGCGGTTATGGCAACAATTATGCCAGCAGCCATTGGGGGTTGGGCAAATAAGACAAATTTATGGCGCTAATCCAGCAGCATTGTTAAAAAAATGGTTAAATTTGGGATTAATTACTCCTATTCCACCACCAGCACCACATATTACAATAGGCAGTTTAAAAGCTAATAATGAACAGCAAGAAATAATAGATAGTCTTACGGCAAAGCTAAACAATTTTAGTGTTAATTTATTATATGGCATAACCGGCAGCGGTAAAACTGAAGTTTTTTTGCAGACAATTAGTAAAGTATTAGAATCAAAACAGCAGGTTTTAGTTCTGGTGCCTGAAATTAATCTAACCCCACAACTAAAAGGGCGCTTCCAATCACGATTTCCTTATGCAAAAATTGCATTGTTAAATAGTGAGGTCAGTGATAAAGAGCGATTAATTGCCTGGTTAGATGCCAAACAAGGAAAAGCCAATATCATTTTGGGAACTCGCTTATGTGTATTCACCCCATGTATGAATCTTGGGCTTGTGATTATCGATGAAGAACACGATGACTCATTTAAACAAAATGACTCTTTACGTTACCATGCAAGAGATTTGGCAATTGTCCGTGCTAAGAAACTAGACATCCCCATAGTTTTAGCATCAGCTACACCTTCGCTTGAAACTCTTTATAATTATAAATTAGGCAAGTATTATTTATATAAACTTTCCAATCGCGCAAATGCTAACGCAGCTTTACCGGAAATTAAGTTGGTTAACCTCCAGCATTATCCGCCAAATCATGCCGGAATTAGCCAAGTTGCTCATCATGAACTTAAGCTATGCCTTGAGCGAAAAGAAATGGCATTAATCTTTATTAACCGAAGAGGATATGCTCCAATCATAACTTGTTATGACTGCGGTTGGATAAGCACTTGCCGCTATTGTAGCAGCAAAATGGTTTACCACCACAATAAGAAAGAAATATGCTGCCACCATTGTGGTTATCATATCAAAGTCCCGAGTAATTGTCCTAAATGCCATAATAGTTACCTCCACACGATTGGACATGGTACCCAAAAACTAGAGGAATATTTAAATGAAGAGTTCCCGAATGCCAGGGTAAAGCGCGTTGACCGCGATACGACAAACAGTAAAAAAGCTTGGCATGAACTTTACCAGCATATCGATTCCAATCAAATCGACATCCTAGTGGGCACGCAAATGCTAGCCAAAGGGCATGATTTTGCCAACCTCACTTTAGTAATTGGGATAAACCTTGATAACGCATTATATAGTTATGATTTTAGAGCTAGCGAAAATATGTATAGTACGCTAACCCAAGTAGCAGGCAGGGCTGGTCGGGCTGATAAAAAAGGACTAGTGCTACTCCAGACTAATTACCCGGATCATCCAATTTACAATTTTTTAATAAATCATGATTTTAATGGTTTCATTAACTTTATTCTGTCTGAAAGAAAACAAAATAAATTACCGCCATTTAGTTATTATGCTTTGATAAGAATAAGTGACAATAGTGAAGAAAAATTGAAGCTAGCGCAAAAAAAGTTACGCCAAATCAGTAATGAAATAGAGCATAGTGGAGTGAATTTATTTCCACCAGTCGACGCAGTTATAGCTAAGCTCCACAATAAATATAGAGGCCAAATGTTGCTAATGAGTCTAAGCCGCCAGAGCTTACATAACTACTTGGCAAACCTCGAGCCAAGACTCAGCGAGCTTCAGGTTGTAGTTGCCATAGATGTAGATCCATTTGAATTGTAAATATAGCCAAAGCACAATTATAAGTGAGGTAATTCGTTGTGCCTTTACTTTGGCTTCATTTGAAGTTTTAAGACAGCATTGATTACTTCTTGCCAATGCTGTTTCTTACTACCACAAGATAGTGCTTTCTTAATGCGACATAGATGCCAACTAATTACAATTAATTGACTATCAGGCATTAAATACATTCAGTCATCAAATTCGATTTTTATAAGTTGAATCATCAAACCCAACTAAATCTTTGCGACATATGTCCTAACGTATGTGACTATTACTATAGCTAAGAATATTGTTTTAATATTAGAAGTAGATATTTTATCTATTGTGGCGAATCTATTTAATTCTTATAATTCTATACCTAATATACCTTGTTTAAATAGTTATGATATAAAAATAGTGCTGCTTGAGTAAGGTGAGATTCACAACTTTTTGCCAAAATGTTTTAAGTAGGTACGTTTAAAAACATTTCATAAGCAGAATTGGCATACTTCAGCTATAAAAACAGCTATACAAAAGTTAAAATACACGTTAATTTTATTACAAAAAAATCATATTAAAGAGAAAAATAAGGAAATGACCATGACTTTTTCCCTAAAGAAAATTGCCGCACTTACCCTGGCCTTTGCGTTTAGCTGCAATGCTATAGCTAGCCAAACCCAATGTGAAGACAAAGAATACTCCATACAGCTACTTGGTTCAGGGGGGCCAATTTCTGATGATCAACGTGCCTCTTCTGGAGAAATAATCTGGTGGCAAGGAAAACCTTTTATGCTAGTTGATGCAGGTGGCGGTACGTACTTGCGCTTTGGTCAATCTGGTGCAAAACTAGAAGACGTTAGCTTGATTGGAATAACCCACTTTCATACTGATCATGTAACGGATTTGGCAGCAATTTTAAAGAATGGTTACTTTTTTAGTCAAGAAAAGAAATTATTACTAGTTGGACCAGCAAGAGGAGGTGCGTTCCCTTCGATGACTGAGTTTTTTGAAGACTTATTCAATTCTAAGCGTGGAGCTTATGCCTATCTCTCAGGCTTGCATGATGCTACAGATGATGTCAAGTTATCGGTGAGCGTTAAAAATATCGATTACAAGTCGCATACTCCGATACTTGTTTATCAAAAAAATGGCATCAAAGTAACTGCACTAGGCATCCCTCATGGCGATGTTCCATGCCTTGCATATCGTATTCAAACTCCGAAAGGAGTGATTGTTATTTCTGCTGATCAAAATGGCACTAATAAAGACTTTATACCATTTGCCAAAGGGGCGGATATTTTAGTTATGCCTGCAGCAATCGATGAGAATGCGGATAAAACTTCTAGATTTATCCATGCTACGCCTTCAGTTGTGGGAAAAATTGCAGCGGAGGTTAACCCAAAAATCCTAGTACTTAACCATTTTATGGGGAAAAGTCTGAAATTAAAAGATAAAACCGTAGAAATTGTTAAACAATTTTACCATGGCGAGATATATAGCGGTCGTGATTTATCCTGCTTTCCGCTGATTACTAATAATAAGGAACAAGTTAAATGAAAAATAAAGTTATCCTGTCCATTGTAGTTAGCTCTTTTTCAGGTTTACTCATGAATGAAGCAGTGGCGGCACAACCTACTCAAGCGCCCGCCAAACTTGCATCGAAAGCTCAAAAATCAAGTGGAAAGTGTGCAAGTGGAAAATGTGGCACCGAAAAAATATACGGCCAAGCAAAACTGAACCACAACCCGCAGGATAAACTGGTTTTAGCTAGAGATGGTCAGTGTGGAACAACAGGGTTTGGATTAAAAACTACTGAGCAAGAAGTTGCGAATAAAGCAGTAGGTGGTGTATGCGGTCAATAAGAAATGATAGCTTCGGAATCGGGCTACGAAGTGAACATGTTACTGATCTTTGTAACAACCCTAAGCTTCCCGAGCTAGACTTTCTTGAATTAGCACCCGATAACTGGATGGATATTAAGGGACAGAAAGAAGAGTCTTTAGAAAATATTTCACAGAAGTATAAACTGATTGCACATGGGTTAAGTTTATCTATTGGTGATCCATATCCTATAAATAAGGATTACCTCTATAAAGTGAAGAAGTTTATCAATAGGTATAACATAGATATTTATAGTGATCATTTATGCTATTCCAGGGATAAACAAGGCTATTTATATGAGCTGCTACCAGTACCAAGGTATTCAGAAAACATTAACTATCTTGTATCTAAAATCCAACAAGTTCAGGAAATTTTAGAGAGAACACTGGTACTTGAAAACATTAGTTGGTACTACCGATATCCAAATGAAATCCCTGAACTTGATTTTTGGGTTGAGTTGCTTGAAAAAAGCCAATGCCAGATACTTCTAGATATTAATAATGTCTACGTCAATAGTAAGAACCATGGCTATGATGCAAGAGAATACATAAAGAGTATTCCTAGCAAGCAGATCCGTTATTATCACCTAGCAGGACATTTGCAAACCGAGACATTTCTTTTAGATACTCATGGAGCAATTGTGGATGAAGAAGTTTTATTATTGGCAAAAGAAACTTATCTCCAGCATGGGCCAAGGCCACTAATCCTAGAACGCGATCATAATATTTCATCATTAGAAACGCTGACACAAGAATTAATTGATATAAAGCAAACAGTAACCCTTCCTCAAGAAGCATAAGGGACAACATGATTATACCTAGAACTATAGAAGAACAAATAGACAAGCTTAGTGAGTCGATTCGTGTAATTGATTTCTCAGGAGATCCTTCGATCCATCTTTATCGAAATACTATAAGAAGTAACATCCATGAAATTCTTGATAAAACATTTCCTTTACTTAGCAAGGAATTAGATGGTGAAAATAAGGAGAAAATTGTAGATAGCTTCCTTTTACAACATCATGCACATGAAGCAGAATTTCATAAGATAGCTACAGAATTAGTGTGTTTTATTCAAAAAAATAATTTTCTGCACACTAATTTGTGCAGCCTTGTCGAGTACGAATGGATTCTTTACCATATAGAAATTACTGACACACTTTGTAGTACATATATTAAAAAACAGTATTGTCCATATGAAGCCCCTCATATGGAGTTAAGGCTAAATCCAACATTAAAATTTATAAAATTGCCATTTGCAATACAAGATGGAATCCCGGTCATGAACCAATCTGGCGATTTTATTTATGCCTTATTTAAAAATTCAAAAAATGAAATCTTTAGGAAAAGAATGTTTGCTTTTGATTTATCTATATTAAGCTGTATCGTAGATAAAGGGATTTATGTAATTGCAGATCTTGAAAAATTAATTGCTGATGAAAATAAAGAATATTTGTATAAATGGATTGTTGAAAATATTACAGAAGAGTTTATCTTTCTTAATTGAAAAAGGTTTAAAAATGATTAATAAAATTCTTAGTTGTTATAATAGTATCGTTCAAAAATGTCAAAGTGCCGATTTTTTGGCTCTTTTGGCAATTCGTGCTTATTTGCTACCAGTTATCTATGAAGGCGCACATTCAAAAGTATTAGGGTTTAGTGGAACAGTTGCTTGGTTTTCTACACCGGTCTCACACGGTGGATTAGGGTTGCCATTTCCCTATTTTTTAGCTTTACTAGCTACCGGCACAGAGGTATTTGGATTAATTTGCATTGCCTTGGGACTATTTACCCGCATAATATCAATTCCGATGATTATCCTAATGACTGTTGCCAGCTCGATGGTTCACTTGCAACATGGCTGGCTAGCTATTGCCAGTAAAGATATGGAGTCTGCACAACGGATGGAAATCTTCTTAAAATGGTTGCTTGAGAACTTCCCTGGGCGATATAACTATATTACTCAACTGGGAGATCCTGTAATATTGAACAACGGGATGGAGTTTTCAATAACTTATTTTGTTATGTTACTTGTGTTGTTTTTCTGGGGTGGCGGTCGTTACGTTAGCCTCGACTATTGGTTAATAAAGTTTACTAAAAAAAGGCTCTATCGCTAATTTGAAATCGCTTTGAGTTTTTGGGGTTAGATGATTTTCTCTGTAAAACCGGTTATTTCTGCATTCCTTTCGACTTGCTATACTTAATGGTTTAACTCATTAAGTATAGCTATTAAAATTGTCAAATTAATATCTCAACTACTAGCTAAAAAAATGAAATCAGTAGTTAGTAAGCAGTATATAAAAAAGAGTTACTTTTTTTAATCTATGCAATACTCATTTTTAAAAGCTCCCAAAATTAAACTATTCTCCATAAACCGCACCATCTAGTCATGTGCCCTGACTATATTCACATCAAGTTTAGGAAATGGAATTTCAATTTGATGAGATTGTAAAGCTTCAACCAGCGCAATATTAAGCTTATTACGGATAAGATTAGTTTCATTTATTGGGTCCTTTGGCCAAACCCGAATAAAAATATCAATTCCAGAAGCATTTAAAGTCTTAATATATACCGAAGGTTCCTTATCCTGGCGGATATTATCAATCTGTTGAATACAGTTACGAATAATTTCAATTGCTAAAGTTAGATTTGCAGTGTAACTTACCGAAATCATTAAGTCTAAACTAATTTCATTATTAGTATGAGTTTGATTTATGATTGTATCCGTAATAAACCGTTCGTTGGGTATTATTATTTCTGAACCGTCAAACGCTTGCATTACGGTATAACGAGTAGTAATTTTAGTTATGGTGCCAGTTACATCATTAATAATGACTCTATCGCCAATTTTTACTGACTTATCTACCAATATAATAAACCCGCTTAAGAAATTGCTGGCAATTTTCTGTAAGCCAAAGCCAAGCCCGACCCCAACCGCGCCGCCGAAAATCGATAAAGCAGTCAGATCAATCCCTAAGCTTGGCAATATAATATAGATCCCAACACCAATTATCAGAACTTTTGATATCCGGGTTAATAATTGCTTAATATTGGCATCTAAGTCTTTAGCATTTTTCACCCAGTTATCAAAAATGTTGCTAATCCAAAGCATGATTGCAACATCGATTAGAACAATTGATAGCTGTTTAAATAAAAACCAGATCGAGACCCTGGTTTTCCCAAAAGTTAAACTAATTGCAGATAGGCTATTAGCAACTAAGGTATCTAAATTGGTAGCCCAAAGGATTAATAATAACCACAAAATATATTTGACGACAGCCAAAATAAAATGATTTTTAGTATTGCCAAAAGCAAAAGCTACACTATAATAAACAAAATTCACTACTATCATAGCTATTGCAAATACGGCTACACTATAATTTAATATACTTGCAAGACCGCTAAACCAGCTATAAATTAGCCCGCTAAAAATTGCAAAAATAGCAAAAAGTAACAGCGTAAAAGCATCAGCGAGGCACTTTTTTAATAAATGATGTAATGGCTTATGAATCAATCTAAATTTAGTATGGCAAAGGCGTTTAATTAATAGCGCTAAAGGCCATGACAATAAAACTAAAGCAATCTGTATTAACCCACTTAGGCTAAATAACGCCGTTAAGTTACTTGCATTAATAAAAATAAATCCGTACACCTAAATCTCCATTCAAATTGTGCCAGCGTCAAAATTATTTCAAATAGTTGATTAAAAATTTTGTTAGGAAATGAAACAAGCCCATAGCCAAAATTGAAGCGCTATAGATTCCAACAAACCATAATAATTGTTTACTTTTTCTTGTTTCGGTATCAGTAACTGATTTTTTCATTGGATTTACCTCCGAACACCCGGTAAGCATAGGCAGTATAAAATAATAATAAAGGCAATAATATGGAAACGCCAAATAACATAAACAGAAGTGCCCCATCGTCGGCTTTCGCCTGCATAAATGTCAATTTATGCGGTACTAAATATGGTAAATCACTTAAAACTAACCCAATATAAGCAACCAGAAAGATGCTAATTAAGATAGGAAACGGTAAACTTTCTAGTTTATGATAAATGGCAAAAGCATGCAGCCCAACCAGGACTAGAATTAATACAGGAAAAACCACCATAAACGGCGAATGCTCAAGGTTAAACCAATAGTTTACAGCAGATTCACTTATCAAAGGAGTATAGATTCCAACAAATAATATAGCCGCCAGTAACAGCCACTGCAATATACTTGACACTTTATACAATCTATCTTGAAGCTCGCCATGAGTTTTCTTAATTAACCGAGCCGAACCAAGTAATGTATAACCAATTACCAGTGAAGCAGCGCAAAAGACACTAAACCAACTAAGCCACTGATAAGGTAAGACTTCGTTAGTTAAAGGATCTACCTTAAAGCCTTGGACAAAACTACCAATAACAAGTCCCTGCGCAATTACAGCCATCAATGAGCCACTAAATAAGCATTTATCCCAAATATGTTTGCTTAATTGAGCCTTTAACCTAAATTCAAAAGAAATACCACGAAAAAGCAAACCAAAAATTAATAACATCAACGGCAGATACAATGCTGAAAATAAGGTACTAAATGCCTCAGGGAAAGCCCCATATAATGAAGCACCAGCTAGTACGAGCCAAGTCTCGTTGCCATCCCATACTGGCAGAACAGTACCAACTAAAGTATCACGGTCTTCATTTTCCCTTATATAAGGAAATAGTAATCCCATGCCTAAAGTAAAGCCGTCTAGAATAACATACATAATAATTACGAAGGCAATAATTCCTAACCAAATTAGCGCTAAAGACATCATTCTTCTCCTTCTACAGGTTTGGTACTACGCATAAACTGGAAAGGCTGGAAGCTATCAAAATCTGCTGGCCCCTTTTTAATCGTCTTATCTAGGAAATAGAAATAGAAATAGCCAAAAATTATTCCATAGACAATTATCATCAGAATAAATGAAACCATTACATCATGCATAGACACGTTTGCTACCGCATCGCTCGTTTTTAACACACCATAAACGGCCCAAGGTTGGCGGCCAATTTCCGCAGTAAACCAGCCGGTTAATATTGCAATAAAACCGGAAGGTGCCATGTATTTACTGATTGTTAGCATAGTAGGATTTGTGAATAATTTCCCTTTTTTCAGCAAAATAGTGGCAGTAACTGCATAAATAAGCATTAATACTCCTAAGCCAGCCATAATCCTGAAACTATAAAATACCGGCCATACCTCAGGCTGCTCATCCGGTTTCACCGTCTTTAGCCCAATTAATTCGCCATTAAGGCTATGCGTATTTAAAATAGCCGACCCATATGGAATACTGCCAAACTCGAATAAATTTTTTTGTTCTTGGTTAGAAGGGAAAGCTAGAAGCAGGGTTGGTGCACCTTTTTCTGTATCCCAGATACCTTCAATAGCAGCCGTTTTTATCGGTTGATGCTCATAAACGTTTACCCCAGCTGCGTCTCCAACAAAAATCTGCAATGGAATAATCAACATAACTACAATCACTGCAGAACTCAAACATTTTTTAGCAAAATCAACAAACTGGCCTTTAAGGAGATAATAGGAACTAATACTGATAATTACGAAAGAAGTAGCCAAATAGGCAGCAAGAAGCATATGAATAAAGCGTGGAAATGTATATGGGTTAAATACTATCCTTAACCAATCGGTAGCGACGAATTTACCATTTATAATGGTAAACCCAACCGGATGTTGCATCCAAGAATTAGCTGACATTATCCAGTAAGCTGAAATAGTAGTACCTAAAGTGACCATCACGGTTGCAAAGTAATGTAACTTGTGACCAACTTTATTCCAACCAAAAATCATTATCCCAATAAACCCAGCTTCAATGAAGAATGCACTTAAAACTTCGTAGACAAATAAAGGGCCAAGTACTGATCCTACCTGCTTGGCAAAACCAGCCCAGTTAGTACCCAATTGGAACTCCATGACAATCCCCGAGACTACCCCCATACCGAAAGTAAGAGCGAATACTTTGGTCCAAAAGCGAATTACTTGATAATAAATCGGATTCCTTGTTTTAAGCCATAAGCCTTCCATTACTACCAAAAATGCGGCAAGGCCTATTGAAAATGCGGGGAAGATGATGTGAAAACTTACAGTAAAAGCAAATTGTAATCTAGATAAATATAAGGTATCAAACATAGCTATCTCGTCTTAAATAATTGATATTATGTAATATTCTAAAAAACACTTTAAATTTCCGGATTTTCCTTTAATATTTTGATACTTAATTTAAGTTAAGTAGACCAATTAATGACAAATCAGCGAAAATAGTCAGCTTAACCCGAATTGACGTTTTAATTATTCGACAAAGCATATTTTATAATAAGCAATATGATAGCATATTAGCAAGTACCTTGCCTACACGTTCCCGTAATCTATAGGTACTATGTAAAATTAAATTGAATCTAAAACTTTGTATTTAGCTACGGGTTGATTTAAAAAACATTACGAAATAGATACCACCTAAAATAGTGGTGAATGTGCCGACTAAAACGGGCAAACGGGCGTGGTGCGCTGCTATATATCCAGCCAGTACAGCTGGGAACGCTTGGGCCAATGCGTTGGCACTGGAATTAATACCCATCGCTTCGCCAAGTTTTCCTGGAGGAGTAACCCGAGTAATTAATGCAGAGCTAAATGCTTTGGTAGTTGCCACAAAAACAGCTAAAAGTGGGGGAACATAGTATATACAGGCAGGATGATTAAGCGGAACTAGGTAATTTGCCAATAAACAAAAACCTGTACCAATAATTGAAACATTGAGAACTTTATAATCAGCTATTTTACCTGAAATTCTTCTAACTACACCTCCCTGAGCCAGGATAATCATTATGCCGCTATAAGCATAAAAGTTTCCTATTGCGCCTTGGCTAAAACCATATTCATCAGCTAGTACTATACCCCAAAATGTGGTGAAGAAGGTAAAACCTGCATTAAACAGAAACGTAGCTGGAATAATCGATTTTAATTCCTGGGTTTTAAATATCTTGATTATGTTATTTATTGGCTTTTTTAAATCAATCGATTCACGATTTATTTTTTGAAGTGTTTCTGGTAGCAAAATTAAAACCAGCACCGAATTTACTAAGCTTATAATGCATGTAAACCAAAAGGGAGTTGCGGCGTTAAACCAGGCAACCAAGTGAGGATCAGACAACTTGCCACCAATAAAAGGGCCAAAAACGAAACCGCTACCAATAGAAATACCTACTAAACCAAAATTACGCGCCCTTTTTTTAGCTTCACTAATATCGCCAATTACTGCCTGAGCAATTGAAATATTACCACCTGTAGCACCATCAAGAATCCGCGAGAAAAACATTAAGGGAATATTTTTGGTATGAATAGCTATCGCGAATAATAGATAGGATATAGAAGTACCAAAGATAGATAGTGCTAAAATTTTTTGGCGGCCATATTTATCTGATATTTGGCCAAGAATTGGGGTAAAGAAAAATTGAGTTAAAGGATAAGAGGCTAAAAGCCATCCTGCCATTGCAAAACCTTGGGCGGTTGTCCAACTATCGGGAATCACCTTGAATTCTGAACCGGTTAAAATTAGCATTGGAAAAATAGGGATTAGTATCCCCATTCCCAACATATCAATAAATATAGTTAAAAATATCGTCCATAACGTACTTTTAGTCGATGAGTTACTCATCATTATCCCCTAGAGTTATCGTCTTATTCCGGTTGTCCTATAGCCTTTATCACATGATTAACATATGGCTTGTACGGACTACATCTACAGACATCATTATTGATAATAACATTATAATTATGATTGAATAGAAAAACATCTTCCGTGCCCATTTTCTATCATCCTCTACGCTAAACCCTTTAATGGCAAGTCTTATCCACATTATACCGGCAATACCAATTACAACAAAGTAAGTCCAGCCGGTATAGCCAAATATAGTTAACGACAGAGTTGCCAGTACAAATACTATTGTATAAGCCAGCATATTTATTTTGGTAACCTGAATACCTTTTTTGACAGGCAAAATAGCAATTGAAGCAGCAGAATAATCTTTAAGTCTGAAAATAGCAATTGCAAACGAATGCGGCATTTGCCATAAACTTAAAATCAAAAATAGAATTATTGCACCCAAATCAAAACGGTTGGTAACCGCACAATAGCCGACAACCGGAGGAATTGCGCCGGAGATACTACCAATTATTGTCCCATAGATAGAATTACGTTTAAACCATAAGCTATAAACAACAACGTAAACAAATAAACCAGCTAAAGCAACCATTACCGTTAAAACATTAGTTTGCCAATATAATAATAAGGTACCTAAAACTCCAAGGATTGTTGCGTAGATCAAAGCCACTGGTCCGGAAATCAGTCCTTTAACCAGAACCCGATTTTTGGTACGCTCCATCACGCTATCGATATCACGGTCAATAAAATTATTATAAACACAGCCCGAAGCAATAATCAATGATATTCCCAAAAGCGTCGCGATAAAAAGGCCAAAATGAACTTCGCCTTGGCTGCCTAGACAGAACCCGCCAGCAACAGTAATCACATTACCAAAGATAATCCCCGGCTTGGTTACCGAAAAAAATTTTTTAATCAAAACTTAATTACCCTAAATTGGATTTTAGATTTGGTGATTTTATGCCTTAGCATAAACCATATGCCATAAATGGATAGAGGCTAACACTAAACCAAGCCATCAATTTACATGGCCTGGCCTTTGTTAGCCAACTATTATACAGATTAATGCGGGTTAAATCAACCAGCAGGATGATCCATCATATTGTAGTTTAGATTCCACATAATCCATAAAGAACCGATCACTAGGATTGCTAAGATCAGTACTGTAAAAGCAAAAGTCAGCAAATTCCAACGCTGCTCTGGTGCGGCACTTAAATGTAGGAAAAAAACTAACTGAACGAATAATTGGGCAACAGCCAATAAAATAACTGCAATTACCAAGGCATCACCAGTTAACATATGATGTACTACAATTGCATATGGAATTAAGGTTAATGCAATTGATAAAATAAAACCAATGATATAAGACTTTAAGGTGCTATGTCCAGCTTCAGCATGGGCAACATGATTATTATGAGCCATCTTACATTACCCCCATCAAATATACAATGGTAAACACGAAAATCCACACGATATCCAAGAAGTGCCAAAATAAGCTTAAGCACGTCAACTTACGGGTAGTAACTGCCGTTAAACCATGTTTACTTAATTGTAACATCATCATTACCATCCAAATCAGACCACAAGTAACATGCAATCCGTGAGTACCAACTAAGGTAAAGAAAGATGATAAGAACGCACTTTTTTGCGGGCCATGGCCTTCAGCAATTAAATGATGGAATTCATTTATTTCCATACAAATAAAGGACAAACCAAGCAAGAAGGTTATGAATAGCCAGCCAAGCACTTGTCCTTTTTTACCCTTGTGGGCAGCTAACATTGCTAAACCATAGGTAAAGCTACTAATTAATAAAAGGAAAGTCTCAACTAATACGTAGGGCATATCAAATAAATCTTTACCGCTAGGGCCGCCATAAGTACTATTATGTAGTACTGCATAAGTTGCAAATATACAAGCGAACAAAATACAGTCGCTCATAATGTAGATCCAGAACCCAAAAACCACTTTTGAGCTGGTTTCAGCATCATGATCATGATGATCATGATGACTGCTATTATGTAAAACTTCAGTTGACATTATGCTTTATTCCTATTTGAAATTTCAGTTTCAATTCTCTCAACTTCTTCAGCTGTCACGTAGTAATCGATATCATAATCGAAAGAACGGTAAGCAACGCATACGAAGATCGCAACACCGCTTACAATTGCCAACCACCAGATATACCAGATCATTGCAAAGCCAAATAAGAAGCCAAATAGACCAATTAACACACCAACTCCAGTATTTCTTGGCATATGAATTGCTTCATAAGGGCGTTTTGGTTTTTCTGTATGATTAAGTTTAGCCTGTTTTGCATCCCAATGTGGCTCTAGGCTACTTACTTCAGGGACAAAAGCAAAATTATAAAATGGCGGAGGAGAAGCTGTATCCCACTCTAAAGTACGGCCATTCCACGGGTCGCCGGTAGTATCTTTATTCTGTTCACGAGTAAAAATACTAACTACGATTTGCAAGATCTGAAAACCGATACCGGCAAAAACTATAATTGCACCGCATAGAGCGATTACAAAAAACGGATGCCAGCCAGTTGATACATCATAATGGCTGATACGGCGAGTAGCACCCATAAAGCCAAGAGCATATAAAGGCATAAATGCAATGTAGAAACCGATTAGCCAGCACCAGAATGAAGCTTTACCAAGCGTTTCATTTAGTTTAAATCCGAATGCTTTCGGGAACCAGTATGTGAAACCAGCGATATAACCAAATACTACACCTCCAATAATCACATTATGGAAGTGAGCGATAAGGAATAAACTATTGTGAAGTAAAAAGTCAGCTGCAGGTACTGACATCAATACACCTGTCATACCACCAATTGAAAAGGTAACAATAAAGCCAATTGTCCAGTACATAGGTGCAGTAAAGGTTATCCGGCCACGGAACATGGTAAATAGCCAGTTAAAAATCTTAACTCCGGTCGGGATTGAGATAATCATAGTTGCAATACCGAAGAAAGAGTTAACATTAGCACCAGCACCCATTGTAAAGAAGTGGTGTAACCAAACGATAAAAGATAAAATAGTAATACATGCTGTAGCATATACCATAGTCACATAACCAAATAGGCGTTTTTGTGAAAAGGTAGAAACCACTTCAGAAAAGATACCAAAAGCAGGTAAAACTAAGATATAAACTTCAGGGTGACCCCAAGCCCAAATCATATTAATATACATCATTGGGTTACCACCGAAATCGGAGGTAAAGAAATGGAAGTCAAGATAGCGGTCTAAAGATAACATTGCCAGACAAACTGTCAAGATTGGGAAGGCGATGATAATTAAGATATTAGAACAAAGTGCAGTCCAAGTAAATACTGGCATCTTCATAAGTGTCATGCCAGGGCAACGCATTTTCAAAATAGTAACAAAGAAATTAATACCTGAAATTAACGTTCCAAGACCGGAGATCTGTAATGACCACAGATAGTAATCGACCCCGACCCCCGGGCTATATTGCTGCTCGGATAAAGGAGGATATGCAAGCCAGCCTGTTTGGCCGAATTCACCTACAATCAATGAAATCATTACCAAAACAACACCCACTACAAATAGCCAGAAGCTAAGTGAATTTAGGAATGGAAAGGCTACATCGCGTGCACCAATTTGTAAAGGAATTACAATATTCATCAAGCCAACCATAAATGGCATCGCCATGAAGAAAATCATGATTACGCCATGCGCAGTAAAGATCTGATCATAATGGTGCGGCGGCAAGAAACCATGATTGGCACCGACCGAAATCGCCTGCTGAGTACGCATCAATAATGCATCAGCAAAACCACGTAATAACATGACTAAAGCAACCAGGATATACATTACCCCGATTTTTTTATGGTCAACGGTTGTCAACCACTCGGTCCATAGCCATTTCCAACGACCAAGATAGGTTACAAGCGCAACAACGGCGATAGCGCCCAATACCATCCCACAACCTGCAATCATAGCAGGCGGCTCGCTAAACGGTATTGCCGAAAGGCTTAATTTTCCTAACACATCTAACATTTTTATTTCCTACTAATTTTATATTTACATATGCATCATTGAACTATGATCTACACTCAAATCTTCCATGCCAGGCATCATGTATTTCATAATGATATTATCATACAGATGATTTTGTACAGTCGAGTAGAACGCAGGAGGATTATCATAACTTGGTTTAACCAGTTTATAATATTCATTAGCACTCAAGGTTTCAGGAGATTGTTTCACCTTTTTCACCCAAGCCTCATAGTCTTCACGAGTACTAGCTCTAGCAGTAAAAGTCATACCAGAGAATCCGTGTCCGCTATAACTAACTGCACGTCCAGCATAATCACCCACCTCATCAGCAATTAGATGTAAATGAGTTTGCATACCCGCCATTGCATAAATTTGACCACCCAACTGAGGGATCATGAATGAGTTCATAGGCGCATCTGCAGTTACTTTAAAGTCAACTGGGGTACCAGCTGGGAACTCTAAGAAATTAACAGTTGCAATATTCTCTTCAGGATAGATAAACAACCATTTCCAATCAAGCGCTACAACTTCGATTGTCATTGGTTTTTCAGGAACCTGAAGCGGGCGATAAGGGTCTAAAGTATGCGTTGTTCGCCAAGTAATAGTAGCTAGAACTGCAATAATTGCAATGGGTACACCCCAGCAAATAGCTTCAATTGTGTTACTATGGTGCCAAGTTGGATCATACTTGGCTTTAGTATTTGAAGCACGGTACTTCCAGGCAAAAACAAAGGTAAGTATAATAACTGGAACAACTACAATTAGCATGAGAAGAACAGCGTCAATAATCAACTGTTTTTCCTGTTCACCAACTATACCTTTGGGATTCAAAACTACCATCTGGTCGCAACCACTCAAGAGCAGCATTAACCCAATAGACAGGATAATAGATTTCAATTTATTGTTCATCTTAAAAATGATCCCTTATTAATAATTACAATATACTTCATTAGGTTAAGCAATGAGATATTTTTATTATAGACACTAATTTACAATAAAAAAATCGTCAATCCGCCACTAATTCGCATAATTTTTACCAGGTAGTATATCATATCTAAGCCCTGGCTCGCAATGAACCTACCAATTTTAAATCTTAATCACAAGAAAAACGCCAGTAGAGAGTTTGCGTTAACCACCCCTTTTTATTGCACATTAATAACTAATTGGTTTTTATCGGATAAATCATTAACTCTAACAAATTTGTATAGATACTCTACTATTAGCTTTCTGTGTGGATTGTGTTGTAAAATATCACTTTTAGCATAATAACCAGGTTAATTGTATGGAAAATAAAATTAATTTCTTTAGTTCATGTTTATCTTTAATAAATGAAACTGACCCCCAGCAAAAATGTGTTGGTACTAAAAAGCTGTTTCGACATCTACAAATCGATCAGGGACTCGATTTTGCAAAACATGAAAATATACTAAGTATACCCAACCCAGGCAGACCTCCGCAGCCTATGCTGGTCTCACCTTTAAAAGTCCCTAGACGAAAGCTAAATAACATCGAAGGGCATGCAAGCTTGATCCATGCCCTCACCCATATCGAATTTAACGCGATTAATTTAGCCCTAGATGCCTGCTACCGATTTCAAAATATGCCTTTAGAATTTTATAATGACTGGTTAGAAGTTGCAAATGATGAAGCATACCATTTTTCATTACTAAATGAGCACCTAGTTAATTTAGGATTTCATTACGGTCACTTTAGCGCCCACAATGGACTTTGGGATATGGCATTTAAAACAGAAAACGACCCTCTCAATCGCATGGGTTTAGTTCCGCGCGTTCTTGAAGCACGAGGTATTGATGCTGTTCCGGAAATTGAGGCAAGAATTCGCGCCTTTAAAGATATTCGCGGAGGCGAAATACTTGCAATTATTCACAAAGACGAAATAAAACATGTACAATATGGAGATAAATGGTTTAAATACTTGTGTAATGAGCGTAACCTTGACCCTTTTGAAACTTACTTTAAGTTAATCAAAGAATATGAAGCCCCAAAAATTCGCGGCGCTTTTAATCGCCCGGACCGTAAAAAAGCTGGGTTTAGTGATCAAGAGCTTGATATCTTGATTAAATTAGCTGGAACATCGAATAATGCGTAAACTGATAATCTACTTTTTAATACTTTTTGCTAATTTTCAATTAGCTTTGGCTGACTGTGAATTTTCTATTATCAACTATACAGATTCAGCGGTTAGTGCCAAAGTAGGTTTTTTTGGCAAGGTGGAAAGTAGCCTCTATGTACCACCAGCAGAAGCAAGAGTTATCAAACTCCAAAGCGAATATCACTGTAATGATGCAACCAGCCTTGGTACCGGCAGAGTTTATATCATGTTTCCCAAAGACCCTAGTGGCGCCGGCGCTACTTATTCACCGGTTAACAACCAAATTAATCTGCTTGGTAAATTCACCGGGATAGAAAATGGGCGCCCTATGCAGGCTGATAATGGTAAACCAATATGGTTAAACTATACCGGCAACGCCATAACTGAAAACAAATTTGAAGTTAAACTAAACTTTGTTAGTAGACCTAATAGTTTCTCAGCCGGCACGCAATAACCAACTAGATAACCCAACAACAATTATCATTCAGCTAATTAACTATGCCACTAGTTGCTTTCTTTACTTTAATGATAGATTTATTAGAAGCTGAATCATAATAATAATCATATTGTTCTGAAGAATAACTGTCAGTATAACTTTTATCTGAATCAGAAAAACTTGCGACATAGCCCTCAAAGTCAACCCAATTCATCACACTAAATAGCGTATTATTCTTGCTATCTTTCACCGTAAAAGAGCCATACTTAACATGATTAGAAACCAGCTTAACCTCTAGAAAACTTTTTTCTTGATTTATTATTTCTGCGCCGCCATTGCCGCCTAATTCAACAGTATATTCATTAGGCACATCAAAACTAATACAAAATTCACGTTCACTCACAACTGCAAGTACACTAAATACGGAAAAGTAGATTAAGATTAGTATTTTTTTAAATTAGACATAACAGTTCCTTACAATAAAACATTATTCGTTCTTATTATTTAAATTAATTTGCACTTTTACACTTTTTGCTAATTATTTTAAATTCACCGTACACCCTCTCAATTCGTATTATATATACACTATATTTTTTTCACCATCAGCAAAAATGCAGAGTCTGTTAATTTCATTTTAGATTATGTTAGTAGATATTGCATTATTAGGCATTCAATAACGCAAACACGGGACAAGAAAGGCCTTGGTAAAATGAAAAAGGGGAAAGTATTACTACCCTCCCCCTTAGGTAATTAAGCTAACCCAGAAAACCAGATTAACTTTAGGTCTTAAGCTTTAATTATTAGAATAGGTAACCGATTTTGGCGTAAACAGTTGAATTTCCGCCGCCATTATAAATAGTTTGTTGTTGGTTAAATGAATTATCATAAGCATAACCCACACCAACTAAGACTGTTTTAGCTATATCATATTGTATTTCAGGGTTAATTGTGTAACGGAAATCTTGGATATAGCCAGTATTCATTTGACCCCAGAAAGTAGGATTAACTATTGCTGGTTGTAAGCTAGCACCGCCACCTGATTGAGTTGCATCATAAGCAGTCATATCAATCGAAAACTTCAATGAACTTCCTAAGCGGTACTCAGGTTTAACGCCTAAACCATAATATTGGTTGATAGCACCTAATGAAGTACCATAAGTATAGGTAGCATAAGGAACTACCTGAAAGCCGTTTGCATCATTATTAAAGAATTGGAATGCATAACCGGCTTTGGCTGTAGCTAAAAACTGGCCATAAGTTGAACCTCCTAAAGTGGTACCATTAACCGGCACTTGAAGGCTATCATTATTTGGCATACCGGTTGCAGTTGCATTAATCCAGATATTATTTTTAGTTTGGATTGTCGCACCTAAAGTCCAAGCTTGGGCCTGCCCTGCCTGGCCTTGATTTACCGATACATTATTATATTGTAAATAGGCATTGTTATTAAAATCCTGAAAGCCGGAAGCCAAAGCAGCAAAGCCGGCACCACTTAGAATCGTAGCCAATAAAAGTCTTTTCATTTCATTTTCCTTTTAATCCTTGAAGATATAACCCTCTGTGATTATGTCTTCTGCATTTTTTATTTTCTACGCCAATCCAGTTGCTCTAAAATTTAATTTCCAACTTTAGAAAAGGAAATCATAAAGTTAATCTTCTTTTTCTAAAATTGTCAAAACCGGTTAGCGTTAGCTCTTTCAAAACCAAATTTTATTTCCCTCTTAAGCCAAAGTCAAAATTATAACCACATTATTTTTAATATTATTTTGCATGGTAAAGTTTTGTCATTAATATTTTTATGGTTATTATACTGTTATAAATGGATAATTTTGAGCCAACTGCGTTAAATTCGCAGCATTAAAATATGTAGCATTTTTACAACACTAACCACCCTTATCTAAAGCAAATATTTTCCGACTAAATCAGTAGGTTATTTACAAAATAAGCAATAACATTTAGAGCGCTCGCCCGTTCATTCATAGATGTAAATCTGGCCAAGCATAAACTTTTTAAACTTAACTAATTCAGCTATGTTATAATCTCCACCTTATTTGTCTGTCAATGAGAACTATCAGCTAAAATAAATAGCCGGTTCAGTTGATTGATTCATTACAAATTTAATTAAACTTTAGGAGTTTATATCGATGTATGCGGTAATAAAAACCGGTGGCAAACAATATAAAGTTGCAATCGGCGATAAATTAAAAGTAGAACTGATGCCAGCAGAAATCGGAAGCAAAGTTACTTTATCAGAAGTATTAATGGTTGCTAACGGTGAAAATGTAGTTATCGGTAACCCTGTAGTTGCTAACGCAACTGTTGAAGCGACAGTTTCAGGAACTGGTCGTCATAAAAAAGTACGTATTTTTAAAATGCAACGTCGTAAGCATTATCAAAAACGTCAAGGTCATCGTCAGTACTATACTGAAATAACAATTGACGCAATCAATAACTAAGAGGAGTAACTAAGATGGCACAAAAAAAAGCCGGTGGTAGTTCAAAAAACGGACGCGATTCTAATCCTAAAATGTTAGGTGTTAAAGCTTACGGTGGTCAATTAATTTCTGCTGGAAGTATTATTGTTCGCCAACGCGGTACTCAATTCCACGCTGGTGAAAATGTAGGTATGGGTAAAGATCATACTTTATTTGCTAAAGAAGATGGCGTAGTGAAATTTTCTGTTGGTGGAAAATTTAACCGCCGTATCGTTAGCATTGAAGCTGCAGAATAATCAGCTAAATACAAATTTATTAAAATAATTTGGTATTCAAGCCTTGCAATATAAGCAAGGCTTTTTTATTTTGTAAATAGCGATATATGATAAAATATGCAAAGGATTGTTTACAATCATAATACCGGACACTTTTACCAAATGAATTGGAAAATGCATGTTTCTTGCAATTGATTTATTCTGAGGGAGACTTAATTTATAACGAATTGTGGAGAATATTAGACTTTGTTTATGAATTGGCGTTATTTGTTGAACTGTTTGAGTCTTGCGAGTTTTCAACAAATAGCCAATGAATAATTACAAAGTCTTATATTCGGAAAATTGAGTTATAAATTAAGTCTCCCTCAGAATAAATCTAGTAAAATTAGCTATTGCATGTAGTATCAAATCAATAGAGTCCGGTATTGAGGCATGCAATCATTAAAAAAAAAAGAGTTACACAGAATACGTATATGATAAGTAGTGATTAGCTCAAAAATAAAGATTATTTGGAACAAAAACCAGCTACTTATAAGATAAGAAAGAAAATATGAAATTTATAGATGAAGCAAGGATTGAAGTAATTGCCGGCAATGGCGGCAATGGATGTATGTCATTCCGCCGGGAAAAATTTATTGAAAAAGGCGGACCTGATGGCGGGGACGGTGGCAAAGGTGGTAGTGTTATTATGATTGCTGATAACAATATAAATACTCTTGTTGATTACCGTTTTGTAAAAAAATATGTTGCCAAAAATGGCGAACATGGCCGTGGAGCTGATTGCTATGGGCATAAAGGTGAAGATATTTATTTAAAAGTTCCCGCAGGAACAACCATTATCGATGAAGATACTGGACTAGTAATTGCCGACCTAGAAAATAATGGCGACCAAATTGTGATTGCTAAAGGAGGCAAAGGTGGCCTTGGCAATATTCATTTTAAGTCATCTACCAATAGAGCCCCGCGGCAAACTACCAAAGGGGAACCAGGGGAACGCCGAAATATCCGCCTCGAATTAAAAGTACTAGCCGATGTTGGCTTACTTGGCCTACCAAATGCAGGTAAATCTACATTTATTCGCGCCGTCTCTTCCGCTAAACCTAAGGTAGCCGATTATCCATTTACGACGCTGCACCCTAACCTAGGAGTTGTTCGCGTTGATTCGGAACGAAGCTTCGTTATTGCTGACATTCCCGGCCTAATTGAAGGTGCTGCTGATGGTCTTGGATTAGGACATAAATTTCTTAAACATTTACAGCGAACGAAAGTTCTATTGCACATAGTTGATATTGCACCAATCGATGAGAGCCTGGATGTCGTTTCATCAGCCGTAGCAATCACTAAAGAACTTGAAAAATACGCACATGAGCTCTATGCTAAGCCACGTTACCTAGTAATTAACAAAATCGATCTAGTGCTAGAAGAAGAACGCGAACAAAAAATCAAAGATTTTATTGACAGATTTAAAGAATTTGCAACCAATACTACTTTTGATAAAATCTTTGTAATCTCGGGTGCGACAGGTGAAAATTGTAAAGATTTATGCTATTACTTAATGAATTTTATTGAACAAAAAACAGCCCATCAAACAGAAATCAAAGCTGTTTCAAGCATTGTAGATGCTAATTAATTTTTCAAGGATAACTATGCAACGCGATGTAATGGAATATGATGTTGTGATTGTAGGCGCCGGCCCTTCAGGCCTCGCTAGTGCAATCCATTTAAAACAACTAGCCGCACAAAATGGTAAAGAAATTAATGTCTGCCTGCTTGATAAAGGTAGCGAAGTTGGTTCTCATATCATTTCAGGTGCAGTTATGAACCCAATTGGGCTAACCGAGTTGGTCCCAAATTGGAAAGATTTAAATTTCCCAGTTACAACTCCTGTTGCCGAAGATAAGTTATTATGGTTAACCAAAGACAAGTCCTTAAAAATGCCGTTGCCTAAAGACTGGCATAATTTCGGGAATTATATTATTAGTTTAAGCCAATTATGCCGTCGCTTGGCCGAATATGCCGAGAGCCTTGGAGTAGAAATTTATCCAGGCTTTGCCGCTAAAGAAACTATCATCGAGGAAGGTATTGTCCGCGGTATTATTACCGGCGATATGGGGCTAGAACGTAACGGCAACCCTGGCCCCAATCATCAACCAGGAATCGAAATACGTGCCAAGCAAACCATTTTAGCCGAAGGCTGCCGTGGCTCAGTTAGTAAAACAGTACTTCAAGAGTTTAATTTAACTAAGGATAGGGACCCGCAAACTTATGGCTTAGGCATTAAAGAAATTTGGCGAATTGATAGCAAAAAGCATGTTCCAGGCAGTGTTACCCATACGATTGGTTACCCATTAGATAATAGCACTTACGGCGGCGGATTTATTTATCATTTACCCGATAACTTAATTGCCATAGGTTTAGTTACCGCTCTTGATTATAAAAACCCATATATAAGTCCTTACGAAGAATTTCAACGATTTAAACTACACCCTAAAGTTCGCGAGCTTCTTGAAAACGGCGAGCGGCTTGAATATGGGGCACGAACAGTGGTAGAAGGCGGTTACCAAGCCCTGCCAAAACTAAGCTTCCCCGGGGGCGTTTTAGTTGGTGACTGCGCCGGATTTTTAAATGTACCTAAAATTAAAGGTATCCATAATTCCATTAAGTCAGGGATATTAGGCGCGAAAGCCGTGTTTGATGCCTATTGCTCAGAAAAAACTGAAGCCGCAAACTATCAAACATTATATGAAGAAAGTTGGCTATTTAAAGATCTTCACGAAGTTAGGAACATTCGGCCGGCATTTCAATATGGCCGCATTGCCGGCTTGTTATATACTGGCTTTGAAAAATACATCTTAAGAGGCAATGCCCCGTGGACCTTAAAGATTAAGCATGCGGATAACGAACGTTTAGAACATAAATCTCGGTTTAAAGCCTTTACTTACCCAGCGTATGATAATAAATTTACCTTTGATAAAGCCTCTTCCGTTCATCTTGCCAATTTGGTTCATGATGATAGTCAGCCAATACATCTCAAACTCAAAAATAGTTCACTAGCCATTGAAGTAAATCTGCTGGATTATCATGCACCAGAAACACGCTATTGCCCTGCAGGAGTTTATGAGATTGTTCGCCAGCAAGGCACGCCGAAACTCCAGATTAATTCCCAAAACTGCGTACACTGTAAAGCTTGCGATATCAAGGATCCAACCGGCAATATCACATGGACAATCCCAGAAGCCGGTTCTGGCCCACAATATAGTGATATGTAATTTGTTGCTAACAAGTAATATATTTTTATAACTTGCGGAGAATTTGTGATGAACAATAACGAATGGTTGAGCCAGTATATCGATGCATTAAACATAGTTAGTGACAACCGTGCCGTTGCAGCGATGTCGCTTGACCATAAGTTCTTGTTTACAAGCCGCAAATACCTTGAGCTAACTGAAACTGAAGAAGATGTTACCGGCAAGCATTATTTTGAGACAAGCATGCCGGGGCAAGAGTACATTGATGACTTCCGCAAGATTTCAGATATGGTCAATGACACAGGTAAAACTGCATCTTTTTTCCTGATTTATACATCGCCAAAGAAAAAAGTAAAAACCTGTTATTTTTATACCCTATCGATAGTCTATAATCCATCTACCAAGGAACCGGTTGCGAGGTTGGGTGAAATCCAACCGGTAATGATCAACTTCATCGGCCAAATGGTTAATCTTTCCAACAAAATCACCTCAGGAGCCAAAGACGATAGTGAAACCCAAATTGATAGTTTTGATAAATTCAAATTAACTGTGCGTGAAGAAGAAGTTATTTTTTTATTAATGCTTGGAAAAACCCATAAAGAAATTGCTTCAACTTTGAGTATGATATATAAGAAAGAAATTGCGCCTGCAACAATAAGTTCGGTAATCAGCCGGCAGCTATACCCAAAGCTGAACGCTTATTCGCTGCAAACTTTAATTAGCAATGCTATACGATTACAGCTAATTCAGGAAATCCCTGCAAGTTTACTGCAATTAACCGAGGGAATTTTTCTCTTGAATTACTCCTGAGAAAAAGGAGTTTTCATCGTTTCTTATACGCCCTCCAGCGCAGTAATGGTTCTTGACTTAAAGTTAACACATTCGAAGATAATTGTCAATACAGATTATACTGCTTTTATTATATGGGATTTAATGTAGAATAATGGAAGTATTAAAGCATGTAGTAGAGCTAGATGTAATTTTACTTTTTTAATTAGCAGTTATACTTTTCGAATATTAGTAACTATATTTTTGATATAGATCATTGATATTTTATTTGAAAATCTTGGCGTTAGCTAAAGTTTTTCTCAACCTATTTTATCCGCCTTGGCTGCCGCAAGGTTTCACCTAAACGGCAGCATCTTTTTGCAAGATCCTATTTTAATTCCATAATCTATTCGCTTAACCACCTAATTTAGCTTTGTGCTTGGCATATACTATTAAAATAAGGTGAATAACGAAACTTACCCCCAATGCAATGCCTAACCAGGTAGAATCAAGTAAGTGCTCTTGGTTAAAAAGCCACAATGTCCAAATGCCGGTTGGAAAATTTAAGATACAGCTAACCACTAAGCCGGGGTTATATTCCCTCTTTAGCAAAGCCGTAATAACATGTAAGGTTGCATTAAACATGCCAAATATAGGTAATACTATCCCATATTGAATATTGGATAATTGGGAAAGCATAGCCCCAAGAGGAAATAATCCCCAAATAACCGGAATATTTATCCAAAAGACACTCGCGTCATTTAGCGGCGTATCGGCAACTGCAGATTTAAAAACTCGAGTATTAATATAATTTTTAAATCCGCCTGGGTAAGCATGCTCTTCAAACTGATGAATGAGATAAACCGGAAACTGCAGCCATACTGCAAAAACCAGCCAGCCGATCCCAGGCAGATTTGCCAGCAATAGCAAGCTAACAAAAAAGGCAATTGGCACACACATATAGGCCCAGTTTTTATAAAGATAATTAAACATTTACGGCTCCTTAATAGTTCACTAGCAGAATTAATCCTGTCATAGCTTAATTATTAGCTGTAACAAAAACCCATTCTTTTAGATAATTATATAGTAATCTTTAACTAAGAATCTTATTTTTTATCCAACCTGAGTGAAACTTAATATCTTACCTGCTTAAATACCTTATTAAATGATGTTACGCACTCTCACAAATTCTGAAAAATATAGAATTTATTAAACAGGTTATTTGATTTATACGAACTATGGAGCTTATTTGATTTTGTTTACGAAGGTTGCTAATTTGTTGATTTGTTTGAGTGAAGCGAGTTTATCAACAAATAGCAAACAAGTAATACAAAATCTTATATGCGGAAGATTTGAGCTATAAATCAATTAACTTTTTAATAAAATCAAATTGTTTGCTTTAAATTTTATTAGTGTGCGTAACATCACATCCTAACACAAACTATTGATATAGGGTAATTCTTTACTGGATGTCGCCAATTCCTTCAATTTGATCTAATGTTTCTAATAGCCTTACTATATTGGCATTCATTAATTCTCCTTGATATTCTTTAGTTTCTGTTTTTGCCGCCCATATCAACGATTGAAGGGCGTAATTGAATTGCTCAAAAATTTCTTTGTGCGCGGCATAGCCTTCAGGATAAGTTGTAGGTTTAATATTTATTGCAAGATCCGTCCAAATTTTTGCCTGACTGATCAAAATTTTTTTGAAAGTCATGAAATTTAGCTGTTTTTTCTCTTTTACAACGTATTTACATGTTTCAACAACTTTATCAATATTGGATTTAAATTTGGCATCATTCAGTAATTCCAATATTTCATCTAATTCATCAATAGTTAATTTACTAAAATCGATCAAGTTTATTTGCTGCCACTCTATAAACTTTGCTTTAAAATAATTAATTAGCTTCTTATAGCTTTCTTCAAGCGTAGGATTGTTATAAATGCCAAAACGATTAAAAAGATTATCCTTTGCTACGCTGAACAAATCAGGTAAACTTGAACATCGCTTTTTCAATTCATTTAAGAATAAGTTTTTACCCAAAGATTGATTAATTTTAGCTCTTCCTTGGATAGTTGGACAAAATTTAAGCGCAATATTGGGCCCAAATAAATAATATTTTATTTTTGAAGAAACTGTGAGTTTATATATTCCTTTGGCAAATAATGAATCTAAACCAACATTATTATCAATATAACGTTTAACTGTTATCGGCATAACCACTTGTCCTGCATTGACCTTGTCTAGCTCAAGTTTACCATTATTACTAAGGTTAAGATATAATGGCTTATCTCCTCCTGGTTTCTTAACGAAGTAATACATTCTCTCAGGTATATTTTGCTGATTTACTACATTTTCAAAGTAAAGACCGGGAGCTAATTGTAGGTTACTTTGCCGCAAATCAGGCAGCTCACGAAGCGTAAACTGATTACAATATTCCTCACTGTTGATTTCCTCAACCTTGATAGCCGATGAAAAAGCTATATAAGTCCTTAAATAGTTTATTAGCTGTAATTTAACCGAATCATAAGGAAAAACAAACTTTGCTCCGGGATTTGGCTTATATGACTTATAAAAATGATTAATAAATTCAATTAAACTTTTTGCAATATTTGCTGTAGTTTTAGGATGTGTATTAACGTTCTGAGTAAGTTCGTTCCCATCTAATTTAGCATCTGAGTTTGGCTTTGCGGATAATTGAAGATTTTCTTCCAGATCAGTTAACTCATGTAGCAATCTAACTATATATTTTTTGATATGCTGACCTTCATACTCTACTTGTTTATCGGTAGCTTCAAGCAAATATAGGATTTGCGGTTTGATTTTTACAAATAAGTCTTGACATTTTTTAGTACCAAAAAGCTCTCTTGTTTCCTTTGAGAATTTGCCAAATTTTGCCAATGTATTTACTACAGCAATGAAGCGTTCCCTAAAAAGTATATAATCTAAATTTTTATATCGTATTGCAGCCTGATACATTTCTACAGTTTCTTGGATTACAGCCTCTACCTCTACTAACTCATTATGCTTCTGGGCATTTATGCATAGATTTTCCCCGCCGATACTTCCTCCAGCTTGATCAATTTTTTCAAAAAATCTAGGGCTTTTGCTAGCTTGCTGTGTAAGATTGTCCTTAGTAGGGTTATCAGCCGGAGTACTTGACTTTGCTGCTACTTCCCTCTCGGTTAATTTATTTATCAATCTAACTATATTCTCGTTGACATACCTTTCTTCATACTTTATTTGTTTATTTGTAGCCTTAATCAGAGTTTTAATTTTTGGCTCAATATCTGAAAAGAGTTGTCGGTATTTTATATCGATAACAAGTGCCCTTTTCTTCTTTCTGTATTTGTCTGGTTGCGACCACTCTTTTGCTACCTTAATAAGGATATTCTTGCAAGCGGCAAAGTCCAGATTATTTTTAGATTCTATGGCATTGCTACATGCTTGTACAATTTCATGCATGACAATTTCTAATTCACTATCTTTCTGAGCATCTGTGCCAGCTGGTCGTGCGTTAGTTACCTCGACTGCCGAAAAAAGAGGTAGTTTATCATTTGGGGCCTCTATGCCTCCTTGTACATTACGATGCTGGTTTTGATCTGAAGTTTGACGAGATAGGGGTATTGAATTCGCTAACATTTAGCATTTTCCTTTTAAATGATGATTGCTGTAGATAATAGTTAGTACAAGTCAGCTAAAATATCCTGCTTTTATGGCTCAATACCGGACACTTTTGATATTTAATACTATGAGTATTAATTAATTAAAACATGATTTATTTGAAGAGGTGCTTAGATTTATACGAATTATGGAGAATATTAGACTTTGTTTATGCAATTGGCGTTATTTGTTGAACTCTTGGAGTCTCGCGAGACATCAACAAATAGCCAACAAATAAATACAAAGTCTTATATTCGCAATATTGAGTAAAAATTTAAGCATCCTTCCAAATAAATCAAATTATAAAATATGCTTTTTTTATATTATGAATAAATAGTGTCTGGTACTAAGATAGAACCTACTAAATTAGAGGCAATTATAATAATGAGTAATTAAGTAGAACAATTTTTGAAATGCGGAAAGATAAAGCGATTTCGATATTTTGTTAGATATTAAATAGTGGGAATTAGTTAGAAAGTAATTGATATAGCAATTTCTGTATACAGAGTTACGCCAGTCCCCACTTTATCGTATTTTATGGTAAATAGTTATTGAGTAATGGAGACTAGGCTAAATTATACTGTTTTTTTAGTAATGCTTGCCGACTCTTGTGGCTTGCTATTTATAATCGCTTGCGACTCGCTGGCTTTTTGCATCATGGTTATATTAATGGTATGCGGATATTCGTTGGTTGTACCATCTACCCCATCCCAGACCCAGCCAACTACCCCAGGAACTATCCAAGCCAATGTTAAGCCAATATTCCATAAATTAGTAGTATTGTAATACGGCTCCACGGTGGCTGTTCCAAAATAAGCGTTGTCTTTACTCGTACAATTAATAGCCAGAGGATTACCGTCACGTTTAACCATCACATTATCTGGCGCATTTGACATCCAG
Organism: uncultured Neisseria sp.; assembly: GCA_964386295.1. GTDB lineage: Bacteria > Pseudomonadota > Gammaproteobacteria > Burkholderiales > UBA11063 > Aquella. The sequence continues at coordinate 126,803 of CAYLRR010000007.1, read as the reverse complement.
GAGCCTCGATTGTTTTGCACGGTACAACTGGTACCTGTTAATGGTTGCCCATTTAAAGTGGTATTTATTTGCACATTTTGGGTCGTGCCGCTAAACATGGTTGCGCAGCCGCTTGCGGCAAGACCCGCAATTAAAGCTGTAATTAAGTTTATTCTTTTCATTCAAATAGTCTTTTTAAAATAAACCTTAGATCTTTATACTCGAGTCTACACTTGTTTAGCTATTTAACTGAAGCAAGTATAATTTTAAAGAAGTATCGACTCAGGTTTCTTGGTTCAAACTCAAAAATTATTATAATGTACAATAGAAATGCTGGTCAGGGTTCCCCTTCCAGCATTTTACTCAAACGAATTATTGTTTAGCTATCTTCGTTAAATAACAAACAGTAATTTACAGAATTTACTGATATACTGGAAATTTAGCACATAATTCTAAGGCCTGTTGTTTTACACGCTCTATTGTTGGCAAGTCGGCAGGGTTTTCAAGCACATCAGCAATCAAATGCCCAAGTTTCTCACACTCAGCCTCTTTAAAGCCACGACTTGTTACCGCAGGCGTGCCAAGGCGGATACCACTTGTTACAAATGGTTTTTCCGGATCATTTGGAATCGCATTTTTATTTATTGTGATATTAGCATTACCTAATGCTTCTTCAGCCACTTTACCCGTTATCCCTTTCGCCCTTAAGTCAACTAGCATAACATGTGATTCAGTACGACCTGATACTATCCTTAAGCCGCGGCTGATCAGCGTATTGGCAAGCACCACAGCATTCTTTTTAACCTGTTCCTGATAAGTTTTAAATTCCGGCTTTAAAGCTTCACCAAACGCAACTGCTTTAGCGGCAATAACATGCTCCAATGGACCACCCTGTAAGCCTGGGAAAATTGAAGAATTTAACATTTTCCCGTGTTCTTCCTTGGCGAGGATAATTCCGCCACGCGGTCCACGTAAGGTTTTGTGCGTTGTCGAGGTCACAAAGTCAGCATAAGGAACCGGATTCGGATAGACCCCTGCAGCAATTAATCCAGCGTAGTGCGCCATATCAACCATTAATAATGCGCCACATTTATCAGCAATTTCACGAAATCGCTTAAAATCAATTGCTAAAGAATATGCAGATGCACCAGCAACGATTAACTTAGGTTTATGCTCAAGTGCCAGCTTCTCAACTTCAGCATAATCGATCTCTTCCTGTTGGGTTAAACCATAACTGATAAAATTGAAAAGCTTGCCTGACAAGTTAACAGGAGAACCATGGGTCAAATGGCCGCCATGCGCTAATGACATGCCAAGTACCGTATCACCCGGTTGCAATACTGCAAAATATACTGCCTGGTTAGCTTGAGAACCTGAATGAGGTTGAACATTAGCATACTCAGCACCAAAGAGCTGTTTTAAACGGTCAATTGCGATTTGCTCAATCTGGTCAACCACATAACAGCCGCCGTAATATCTCTTTTGCGGATAACCTTCTGCATATTTATTAGTCAATACCGAACCTTGTGCTTCAAGCACTGCTTTAGAAACGTAATTTTCCGATGCAATTAATTCAATATGCTCTTCTTGGCGAACAGCTTCTTTAGCAATAAGTTCAAATATATCTTTGTCGCTAATGTTAAGTTGGTTATTTAAATTATTCACTATATCTCCCTTACTTAGAATTAGTAGCTATAAATAAAATTTTTAATTTAACTACGTCCGTATAGATCATCATAACGAGTGATGTCATCTTCACCAAGATAGTTACCACACTGAACTTCGATAATTACTAAATTTTCTTCACTTGCATTCATTAAACGGTGCTTATCGCCCGCTGGGATATAAGTCGACTCGTTAGCTGCAAGCTTAATAACTTTATCATTATGGATCACGGTAGCCTCACCATCAACAACTACCCAATGCTCGCTGCGCTTAGCATGCGATTGGTTTGAGAGTGCCTGCCCTGGTTTTACCTCAATACGCTTAATTTTATAGAATGGTCCCTCTTCCAATAGCGTATAGGTCCCCCAAGGTCTATATACAGTCTGATGGATATCGGAAACCCGGTGCTCCATCTTCTTTAGGCGTTCAAAAATATGCTTAACGTTTTGGGTTTGGTTTTTATTTGCAACTAGTACTGCATCCGGAGTATCTACAATAACGAGATCATGGATATCGACACTTGCAATCATCCGGCTTGTTGAATATACCAAGCAATCCTGCGTATTATGCAAGATACTCTCACCGATTATGGCATTTCCATCTTTATCTTTAGGTAGGGTTTGCGCAATCGATAACCAAGAACCGATATCCGACCAGCCTATGGAACAAGGAATTACTGCCGCTTTATCTGTCTTTTCAAATAACGCATAATCAACTGAAATATTTTCAGCCTGGATAAATGATTTAGCCTCTAAATGAACAATCTTACTATTACCCAATGTATTTAATTCAGAATCCAAAAGGCACTTATTCACTTGTTTAACTAGTTTAGCAGAATGCGCGCTAAACTCATCAATGAAAGTTTTGACTTTCCCACAAAACATTCCCGAGTTCCATTGATAGTGACCTGATTCAACGTATTTAGTAGCTAATTCAAGATTGGGTTTTTCAACAAAACGCTTTACCTTAAATCCATCAGCAACTGGCATATCATTACTAGCTTCAATATAGCCATAGCCAGTTTCAGGATATTCAGGATTAATTCCAAAGGTAACTAGGTACCCTAGTTCAGCCATTTCTACCGCTTTCTTAACCGCAGACGAAAATTCAGGCATGTCAGTAATTAAATGATCTGCTGGCAAGATAAGTAGAATCTCGCTATCACTATAATGCTCTTTAGCAAATAATGCTGCAGCAAGAACGGCTGGCGCAGTATTCCGGCCAAATGGCTCAAGGATAAAATCACAAGGAGTTTTTGCTTCATTTACTTGCTGATACTCATCTTGCATCCGAAAATGCAACTTTTCATTGGTAACTGTTATTACGCTACTAACCGGTTGATCTATGTTTACTGCGCGTAGAAAAGTATTTTGTAAAAGGCTTTTGCCATCGGAGAGTTTTAAAAAAGGTTTGGGATCTGACTGACGCGACACAGGCCATAAGCGTGAGCCACTACCACCTGATATTATTACTGGAATCATATCGCCTCCATTGATTGGTACTATCTTTGATTTTAAGCATATATTATACGGCATCATTTAATAAATTGCTCTAGATTTACATTGCAAAGTGTGCACGGAGGAAAGTTTGAAAAATAGTTGCAAAATAGCTTTAGATATGGTTAAATTACGGGCTTACATATATATAACATATATAATTATTTTTTAAAGGTGATGAGATTATGGCAAGAGAATGTCAAGTGACAGGTAAAAAGCCTATGGTTGGTAACAACGTATCTCACGCAAACAACAAAACTAAACGTCGCTTCAAACCTAATCTTCACAAGAAAAGATTCTGGTCTGAGAAGTTGAACCGTTGGGTTTCCCTACGTGTATCTGCTGCTGGCCTACGTACTATTGATAAAAAAGGTATTGATGTAGTACTCGCTGAACTGGGTGCAGACGGTATACAAATTTAGTTAGGAAGTTATCATGCGTGAAAAAATTAAATTAGAAGCTACCGATGGAAGCGGTCATTTTTATACTACTACAAAAAATAAAAAAACCTCTACCGAGAAGCTAGAACTTATCAAGTACAATCCTTATACTCGTAAGCACGTGCTTTACAAAGAGACAAAGCTTAAATAAGCAAAAAATCGAAGTTATTTTAACTTCGATTTTTTTATTCCCTTCTACACACTGTCGAATATAACCATAACCTTAGATTGCATCGCTAACTGCTTGGCAAGCTTAATTGCTATAATTTACTCCTCATTCATAATCCCGACGTGACCTATTATTACAACGTGAAGATATGTTACATTTATTGAATTTCAATAAAACCATTCACAACTAAAAATATTAGTTTAAATACAATACATCAAGACGCTAAGGATAACCTGGTATACAAATAAGTATACCAGGAAATATAGCGGGCAAGCTAATGTAGTAGCTAAGTTAATAATGAAAGTTAGGCACCAGGTTTATATTAGGCATTGACAATTTTTATCACTTTAAATATGAAACTAATTAAGATTACTATTTTACTATGCAGCTTCATCTGTATTCCGGCGTCAATTACTGCCGAGTCATTTTGTACCATCAATTTACCGAAGATAAGTATTGGAAACTCATCCTCATTAACTGCGGTTGATGAGAATCAAGGTTTAGCACTCACCTTACCAGCAATGCCGCCAAGCGTATTTTGGTCACATGTTCTACTCTCTTATTAAGTGGCGTTACGCAATTTCAATTATTTGGCTAAATATTCGTGCGTAACATCACTAAATAAAAAAGCAGCATCCTTTAGTCGCGAACGACATTGAATACTGCTTTTTTGTTATAACCTTAAGTAAGATTTGTGCCAATAATTAAAGTACTCTTTGTTAGATCCAAACAAGTGAATAAACTTTTTAACCAAAGAATATATGTAACAACTTATAAATTATGCCACCGCTTAGCATACAGCAAGGTAGAGTCAAAGCCCACGCAGTAACCATTGATCGAACAACCGACCAGTTGATACCACGTCCAGTATAGCCTGCCCCCATAATTGAACCAGATGCAGCCTGAGTTGTACTAACAGGCAATCCCAAGTGAGATGCTGCCAAAATTAATAACCCCGAACTCATCTCCGCGGCAAAGCCATTAGCTGGGCGAAGCTTTGCTACCCTAGTACTTAATGTTTTTATAATCTTCATTCCGCCAGACAAGGTACCTAGCGCCATTGCCAACGCACAGATAGCTATAACCCAAGTAGGAATATGCCCCACATCAGTTACAAAACCAAAGCTAAACAATGCCAAGGTAATGATAGACATAGTTTTTTGGGCATCATTTGATCCATGACTTAGCGCCAACAGACTACTAGAAAGAACTTGTAGTTCACGAATAAAATTATTTGCCTTGCGTGGGTGCTTATTATCATGCAAGCCGCGCATAACTATTAATATTATTGTAAAAGCAAGGAAAAAAGCCATAATTGGTGAAAGCACCATTGGCACAATAATTTTGTTGATTAAGGTTGCATACTTTACAGCATTAAAGCCACTAGTCGCGATTACCGCGCCTGCCAATGAACCAATTAAGGCATGTGAAGAACTTGACGGGATTCCCAAAGCCCAGGTTAAAAGGTTCCAGCTAATAGCAGAAGCTAGAGCCGAAATTAAAACCAGATGGGTAACCAAATTAGAATCTACCAGCCCCTTACTAATTGTTGCAGCAACACCCGTACCCATAAACGCACCAATAAAGTTGAATATGGCTGCAATAACAATCGCTTGAAATGGTGATAAAGAACGGGTAGCAATTGGAGTCGCAACTACATTGGCTGTATCATGGAAACCATTTATAAATTCAAATATTAAGGCAACTGCAATTATAGCTATTAAAATCAGCGGAGCCATTTACATATCCTTAATGGAAATCTGTACAACTAAGTCAGCTATATTAGCACTAGTATCGATCGCATTCTCAATGCTCTTATAAATTTCTTTCAATTTCAATATAGTCATGGTATCATAATTACCAGAATACATTTCTTTCATAGCATGACGCAAATCTTCAATTGCACTATCATCAAAATCATCAGTTTTTTGGTCATCGGTGGAGATCCGCTCATAGTTACCATTTTTAAGTGCAACCATTATATCCACCAATACTTTAGTAATATTTTGCAATGTCGTCGCACTACGAATCAAGCAATCATCTGCTTTAGTATCTATACTATATATTTTGAGTTTTTGATTGATCTTCACTATACGCTTGGTTAGTTTTAGCAATAAGACTGATAGTTCTTGGATATCGCCGCGATCAAGTGGCGTAATAAATTGGTTGTTTAACTCAACTAATACTCTTTTTTCAATTTCAACAGCTTTTTGTCTTTTTGCTCTTAATTCCGCTGAAAGTTCTGATTCGAGGGTTTTATCATTAGTGTTAATTATTGAAGTAAAGATTTTAGCTGATTCATGGGCATTAGTAGCCGCCTCAACAAATAAATTAAAAAAAACTTCCCCTTTGCTTGGGATAATAGCTTTGATTATACGTCGTAACACCTAGGACACTCCTTTTGTAAATCTAACAGCAGATATCATAGCATACCCCTACCATAAATGATCTTAATTTTATCGATTAATTAAAAAATTATATTTTCTTCAACTACTTTAATGGTTTATATAATAAAACTACGACCTTAATATTCTTCATATTAGTCTGGGAGATTACCTTTTATTTGCGTTTAAAACCATTGCAAGCCAATCATCAGCTGTCAAAATTTATAATTACAATATTTGCTATATGCCTGCATATCACAAACCAAATATAACATACGTTTTATTTACGAAAATATAGGTTAGTAACCAAATTTAATTTTTAGCAGGATTACTTAAAAGTAAATTTATTTTATTCAAAATCGCATCCGGGCTTATCAGTTGCAAGCAATTATAGTGACCAAACTTACATGTTCGCTCAAAACAAGGCGAACATTCAATTGTTAATTTTTCAATTATAGCCTTATTCGATAATGGTGGAGTAAACCCTGGTGAAGAAGACCCATAAATAGCTACTACAGGCACATCTAGAGCACAAGCCACGTGCATTAAGCCTGAATCATTACTTATAATTACCTTAGCACAAGCTAATAAATCAATAACTTCAACCAGATTGGTTCGTCCACACAAATTAAATAGTGCAGCCTTTTCCGGCGAGTAGCTAATTATCTCTTCAGCTATTGGCGTATCCTTGGCTGAGCCCATTATCCAAACTTGATAGCCTTGACGCTGCAATTTAGCAGCGAGTGTAGCAAAATGGACTGGTGGCCAACGCTTAGCTGGGCCATATTCAGCAGCAGGACAGAGACAAACTACCGGCTTATCCAAACGTAAGTCTAGATTCGCCAATACTTTAGCTTGCTTTTCATTATCAACGGTAAATTTAGGATAATCTATAGATGGAGGTTTTTCACCATTTAATGCCAAAGCACAAAACCGGTCAACCATAAGAGGCAGTTTTTCTTTATCTAAACGATAGATATCATTGATTAAACCATAACGCATTTCGCCTATAAAGCCAGTTCGCTTTTTAATTCCGGCAAAAAAGGGGATTAATGCCGACTTTAAAGAATTTGGCAAAATAAACGCTTGATCGTAGTGTTCTTTACGTAGTCTTAAGCCTAGTTTAAACCGCTTTAAAAGCCCAAGTTCACCATGCTTGAAAGGATTTAAATACACGTTATTTATTTCCGGCATTCGTTTGGCGACGTCACAAGCCCAGCCATTGACAAGAATATCAATCTGGCAATTATTCCCATATTGTACTTTTAAAAGCTTAAGAAGGGTTTGGCTCATTACCATATCGCCAACCCAAGAGGGTGCTATTACCAATATTCGGTAAGGTTTATTCACGATATTATTTTTCTAATTTATACTTTGTTGAGCAATATGGGCAGATTATTTCTTGATTTGGTTCTTTTTCAATTTCAAGAAATACACGGGGATGAGAATTCCATTTAACCATATCCGGGCGCGGACAATGAAGGGGTAAATCGTTCTCACTCACTTTAATTACTTTGCTAGTATTCTCTTGTTGCATATATTTTCCTTTAAAAAAGAATACAAATTTAAGTTATTTTTCCAAACAGCCAAAGATTGTTCGCAATTATCATGTAACTGTTGTTAAGTACATTAACATTAAAACATATATAATTTCAAAAATGAGCCAAAATTTAGAAGGATTTAATTAGCTCCGGTACAATTTCAAATAAGTCACCAACCAAACCATAGTCGGCATATTCAAATATTTGAGCATTCGGGTCTAAGTTAATCGCTACAACTACTTTTGAATCTTTCATTCCAGCAATATGCTGGACTGCGCCGGAAATCCCGATCGCCAAATATAATTTAGGTGCAACTACTTTACCGGTTTGGCCAACTTGCAGGTCATTTGCCGCATATCCGGCTTCAACTGCAGCTCTAGATGCGCCAACAGCACCTCCAAGCTTAACGGCCAAACCATGGATTAACTCATCAAAAGCTTCTTTAGAACCTAAAGAACGCCCGCCAGTTACAATTAATTGGGCATGGGCAAGATCAATCGTATCACTATGAATAATTTCTTCATTGATAAAGCTAAGAGATGGGCTTTTCTCAGTAAATCCATCTATGCTTGCAACTTCGGCATTATTACCCAATTGGTCATATTTAGCAAAAGAGGTAGGCCTAACTGTTATAAGCTTTAATTCTTCAAACGACTCTACCTCTGCAATTACATTGCCCGCATACATTGGCCGCTTAAAAATATTCGGTGAAACAACTGCAATTACTTCGCTAATTTGACTTACATCCAAAATACCGGCCACCCGCGGCAATAAATCTTTACCATAACTATCTGCTGCAGTTAATACATGCGTATACCCCTTAGCTAAATTCGCAATAGCTTTAGCTATATGAGTAGCAAGGTTGTCATTATTGGCTAGATCTTTTATGTGAATAACCTTATTTACGCATCCATATTTGGTTACATCAGCACTATTGGCCTCGCCAATTAGCAATACATCACATTTAGAATTAATTTTAACGGCTGCGGTCAAGACGTTTTGCAAGCTATCCTTAACTATGCCATTTCTAGCTTCAGCAATTACCAATACTTTCATTTAAGCTTCCCCTGCATCACGTAACAAATTTACCAATTCACCTGTTGAAGACAAATATTTACATTGTTTTTTTACTTCGCCATCAACGACACTAACTAAGCGTGTTCGAGCATTCAAACTAAGCCCCAAATCACCAATTGCAATTTTTTCAATCGGCTTCTTTTTAGCTTGCATAAGCTGTGGCAACTTGATAAATCTTGGTTCATTTAAATATAAATCTGCACTTATAATAGCAGGTAGCTTAACTTCTAAAGTTTGCGTTCCTCCATCAACTTCACGGCGAACTGTAGCGCTATTAGAGCTTAACTCAACTTTTGATGCAAACGTAGCCTGTGGTAAATCAAGCATTCCTGCTAACATCTGAGCCACTTGGTTTGCATCATCATCAATCGCTTGCTTACCTAGCATAACTAGTTGAGGATTTTCCTTTGCATATACTGCTGCTAATATTTTAGCAATATTAATCGGTTCATAACTTTCAGGCGTTTCAACCAAAATCGCTCGGTCGCAACCACGAGCCAAAGCCGAACGCAAAGCCTCTTCACACTTAGCGTTGCCGATAGAGACAGCTACTACTTCGCTAGCAATACCTTGCTCTTTTAAACGGACTGCTTCTTCAATTGCATTTTCATCGAAAGGATTAACAGACATCTTACTATGTTCAATATCAACATTACTATGGTCTGTTTTGACCCGAACTTTTACATTAGGGTCTACTACGCGTTTTACGCATACTAATATTCTCATATATTATCCAACCTTTATTACTTACTCAATTTTAGCGCAATTTGAGCCAAATGTTTACCTTGCGCTAAAGCGAGAGATTTTTCTTCATTAGAAATTTCATTATCAGAATTTACCCCAGCGAAATGGGAAACCCCATAGGGTGTACCACCACTTACGGTTGTCATTAATTCAACGTTTGAATACGGCAATCCGACAATACACATACCATGATGCAATAGCGGAATCATCATAGAGAGTAAACATGCTTCTTGACCGCCATGTAAAGAACTACTAGAGGTAAAAACGCAAGCAGGTTTACCGGCTAAGGCTCCTACTAACCACTCATTACTGGTATTATCCCAAAAATATTTCATATTAGCCGACATATTCCCAAACCTAACAGGGGAACCCAGTGCAAGAGCAATACATTCTACCAAGTCGTTATTAGTTACATATGGCGTGCCCGAATCAGGTATTTCAGGCTCAGTCTGTTCACAGACAGCCGAAACTCTTGGCACAGTGCGTATTCTTGCACTGACACCCGGCACACTCTCAATTCCCCGCGCAATAAGTTGGGCTAATTTCTTGGTAGCTCCGTGCATGCTATAATATAAAATTAGGATTTCTTTATTCATAAGATTCCAGATTTTGTTGCAACAATTATTCAATTGAGTTACAATATTATTAAATACTTTAAGGACCGGCAATAATCCGGTGGCTACTAACTCAAGAAAAGCTAATAAAATAGCTTCTTGAAACATATATTATACCAAAGCTTGGTTAACTACTTGACAGATTCAAATATTATGTGTAAAAAGTTACTTGTGGCAAGCTTGCTCAGTTTTGTTTTTTTGGGCGCTAATGCTGATACTCTCTCTGACCAAATGCAGCAATTAAATGATATTGGCGCTAGGAATGAAACTAATTTATGGCTTCGAATGCGAGATGGCTTCCAACTCGATCATAAAGAAACTAAGGAAGTAAAATATTGGGAGAAAAGATATGGCAATCCCAAATACTTCAATATAATCATGCAAAATGCTGCACCATATCTTTACTTTGTCGTGACGGAAATGGAAAGAAGAGGTATCCCGACAGAATTGGCCCTAATTCCAATCGTCGAAAGCACCTATAATCCTAACGCAGTTTCCCCTGCCGCAATCTCTACCGGCATGTGGCAATTTGTATCTAGTTCAGGCAAACGTTTTGGATTGACGCAAAACTCTGACTTAGACGAACGTAAAGACATTATCAAGTCTACTCGTGCCGCTATTATCTATTTACAATATTTACATGATATGTTTGGCAGCTGGGAATTAGCAATTGCCGCTTACAACTGGGGTGAAGGGAATATCAATAACGCAGTCATAAATGCTGGTAGTAAAAATTTTTATGATCTTGACGTACGCGATGTGACCCATCAATATGTGCCTAAAGTAATAGCGCTAGCAAATATAATCCAAAACCCAGGCAAGTTTGGTATCAAGCTAACTGACTTAAATAATAGTCCATATTTTGCAATAGTACAGCCTGATGCGCCACTAATGGTTTCTAATTTTATGACTATGGCAAATCTTAGCCCTACATTATTTAAAAAACTAAACCCACAATTTAATTCTGAAACTTATATTGCAAGCCCAGCGCAGCGACTACTTTTACCGGTTACTAACCAACCTACCTATTTAGCAAGCTTGCGTACTAATGGCGCTCAAAGCCCAGTAGCTGGAACGGTAGTAGCAACTACAACTACAACTACTAGCAGTTTAGCAGCTTCGGCTGATAATGACCCGATTAACCAATTGGCCTCAGGCAACGATCAAAATATCACTAACCCTGTAAACAATACGGGAGATCAGGTAGCATTTAAAGATAATACTAGTGTTGATATAAACGCGAATAATCCAACTGCTGCCACAACTAGCACAACATCAACAGCTAATCAAGGAGGAGCTACTAGTAGCGCTACAACCTCTCAAATTAAAGACCTCTTAGCTGATACCGGGGTTACGGCAACCGCAGCTGTTACTGCCGGCACAGCAGTTAAACCGGCGATCCAGTCAAAACAAGTATTTATAAGTTATATTGTCGCACCAGGTGATACCCTATTTTCAATAGCCAAGAAATTTGCGGTACCAATTGACAGCATTAAAGCCGACAATAACCTAGTTGATAATACAGTAAAATTAAATCAAAAACTAATAATCAGAACGCCGGTACAACCAACATAAAAAAGGCCTGGAAATGCCAGGCTTTTTTATTCTAACATTCGACAACATTAACGGCAAGCCCAGCTAAGGCAGTTTCCTTATAACGAGTACTCATGTCATGTCCGGTTTGGAGCATAGTTTGGATAACCGCATCGAGAGTAACTTTTCCTGCTTCATCTTCAAGCAGAGATAGTTTGGCAATATCAATCGCTTTACTTGCCGCAACACCATTTCGTTCAATACATGGAATTTGTACTAAACCGTTAATCGGGTCGCAAGTCATACCAAGACAATGTTCCATAGCAATTTCAGCAGCCTTTTCGATTTGTTGGACGCTCCCTCCCAATACGGCTGTCAATGCGCCCGCAGCCATTGAGCAGGCGACCCCAATCTCCCCTTGGCAGCCAACCTCTGCTGCTGAAATAGAAGCCCCATATTTATATAAATTACCAATTGCACCCGCAACAAGGATAAATTCAACTATTTTATCTTCAGTTACACCTAAATAGAAATTACGGTAATATTCCAAAACTCCAGGAATTGTCCCAGCAGAACCATTCGTAGGTGCAGTTACTACACGGCTAAACGATGCATTCTCTTCATTAACCGCAATAGCATAAGTCATGGCCAACAATCTTCTATCCTGGTCTGAGACTTGATTTAAGTCACCTTTTATTAACTTCTGGTATAACTGTGGAGCACGCCGGCGAACTTCTAACCCTCCTGGCAGGATTCCATCATGGTGTAAACCCCGATTAATTGAATAACGCATAACATTTGCTATCTCAAGTGCCTCTTGATATACCTGTTCACGACTTTTCTTAACCATTTCGTTGGCCATAACTAATTCAAATACAGTTATATTGTCCCTTATGCATTGGCCAAATAATTCGCTAGCGGTAGTAAATGGATATGGGACAACTACACTTTCGCTAGCCCCTTCATTTTCTTTACGGTTTTTAATCTGTTCCTTGGTTAAAATAAATCCGCCACCAATTGAAAAATACTCGTCTTCATATAACAAACTACCATCTACGGCAAAAGCGCTAAAACGCATACCATTGGCATGCTCATCCAGAAACTTATCTTTATGAATAAATAAATCTTTTTCATAGTCAAATTTTACTTGTTGCTCGCCGCCCAGAAGCAGAACTTTTTTATTTCTTATTTCTGCAACACGCGAATAAATAGTATCTGGATCAATTGTTTTAGGATGTTCTCCAGCCAAGCCATTAACTACAGCCAAAAAAGTGCCATGACCTTCACCCGTTAAAGCTAAAGAGCCAAAAAGGCGGGCTTCTATATGAGCGACTTGAGCTAATAAAGATCTCTTCTTAAGTTCATTAGCAAATTCAAGGCCTGCTTTCATGGGGCCAACTGTATGGGAGCTTGAGGGACCAACTCCAATTGCAAACATATCTAAGGGACTTAACATAACTACTTCCTTTTGTGCCATGCAGCATAAAATAAGGCACCAGAGTACTGGTGCCTTTTATTTATTAAGACTTGGTTTCTACTTGTTGATAGATGATGTTTGGATCTATTACTCTCTCTTCAACAATAATGTCACTAAACCGCTTTACATTTTCCACGATAATTTCCGGTTCTGGTTGATTCATTAATTCAACTTTAGTGGCAACTAATTGAAGGTTTCCAAGTTCAACGCTCTTTGCTAGCAGCGTTGTTTCAACTAAATTTATACTAACGCTATCAATAGCCGTTTGGTTAGGAGTAATTCCAGAACTTGAAACTTGAAGATTGTCAGATGGTTTTACTTCATCCTTAACTTTAGTTTCTTGTGTTTTTAAGACATCGGTGATTACTGTCATTACTACAGCGCCAGAAGCACTTGCTGCAAAAATGGTACGTCCTGCAGCTTTTTTATCAGCAATATTAATTTTATCTTCAACTATAACAGGCGGAATAACAATGGGTGCAACCCGTTTAGGTATGGCAGCATTTGCAGAAATCTCTTTACGCTCTTTGCGGTTTGGTTGCTGGTTATTAACTTGCTTATTATTTGCGGCAATTGGCTCTCTAACTTGTGGTCCGTCTTTGCGCTGATTATTTCGTTCAGGTTTAGGTGCTGGCTGATAAGTTGCAGCAGATTTAATGCTACTAGTATCCTGGACTGGGCGTACAGTCTGAATTTTATTATTACTTTTACTCACAGCAACTGGACGAGTCTTATTAGCACCAAGTGAGTTAGCACTTCTTTCTCGCACAGCATTAACGGCTTGGGTAACCTTATCGTTATTAGATGCCTGCTTATTTTCAACTTCACGCGGCTTAAGATTTTTAATTACTTGGTTTTTTCTTTGACCTGGTGCTGGCTTACTTATTTGGCGCGGAGCCGGTTTAGCTTGGAATAAGCCACCAAGTTTTTTAATTATTCCGGCAAATAACGATTTAGATTTTGGTGCAATTACCGGCGCTGGTTGAGATGACTCAGGAATATTTTGTACCACCGGCTGGCGTGAACTTGGTTCAGGGCGCTTACTTGCTGGTTTATAGCCTAAATTCTCCTCAGGCATTTCAACTAAATTATAACTAGAACGATTATGGTTATTCTCGTAACTATCGTATCCTACTTTTTTAATCTTATAGTTTGGAGAATCTAAATGCACATTAGGTATCAATATGATTTTAACCTTCATTCGAGCTTCAATCTTTGCCACATCGTCACGGCGTTCATTTAATAGATAAGTTGCAACATCAACAGGCAGCTGAACCTGGAGCGCAGACAAATGCGACCCATTTTTCACCGCTTCTTCTTGAATAATGCGTAAAACATGAAGCGCGCTGGATTCTATTCCACGGATAGAACCAACTCCCGCACAACGAGGACAGGCAATAGTACTAGACTCATCCAATGAAGATTGTAATCTTTGCCGAGATAATTCTAATAAGCCAAATTTAGAAAGTTTGCCCATTTGAATTCTGGCACGATCAAGACCTAATTGTAATTTAAAATGGTTTTCTAAGTCACGCTGGTTGCGGGTGTTTTCCATATCAATAAAATCAACAACTACCAAGCCACCTAAGTCGCGTAGCCGTAATTGGCGAGCTACTTCCTCTGCTGCCTCTAAATTGGTTAAAAAGGCTGTAGTTTCTATATCCGCCCCTTTATTGGCTTTTGCTGAGTTCACATCTACAGATGTTAGCGCTTCAGTGTGATCAATTACTATTGCTCCACCAGAAGGCAAATTAACTGTACGAGAATAAGCCGATTCGATCTGGTGTTCAATTTGAAAACGCGAAAATAAAGGTACATCATCACGGTATAGTTTTATTCTATCCGCAAAATTTGGCATTACATGGGCCATAAACTGGCGGGCTTGTTGATAAACCTCTTCAGTATCAATTAATACTTCAGAAATATCAGGAGAGAAGTGGTCGCGAATTGACCGAATTACTAAGCTACTTTCTTGATAGATTAAGAAAGCGCCCTTTTGCTCCATAGCGGCACCACGGATCGCTGCCCATAGTTTCAGAAGATAGGTTAAATCCCATTGCAACTCTTCAGCCACTCGCCCTAAAGCTGCGGTCCGTAGAATTACACTCATGCCTTGTGGAACTTCAAGCTGCGTCATTAACGTTTTTAATTCATCACGCTCTTCACCTTCAATTCGGCGCGAAATACCACCCGCACGAGCATTATTTGGCATTAACACTAAATAGCGACCAGGCAAGGTAATATATGAAGTTAGCGCTGCGCCTTTATTACCGCGCTCATCTTTCTCCACCTGAACAATAAGCTCAGTACCTTCTGGTAACTTGGTAAAATCGCGCCCGCGCTGGCCGCCGACTTCCGGCAAATAGCGAAAATCAATTTCCTTAAACGGCAGGAAACCTTGCTTATCCGCACCGTAGTCAACAAAACAAGCTTCTAATGATGGTTCAACGCGAGTAACAATACCTTTATAAATATTGCCACGGCGCTGTTCTTTGCTACTTGTTTCAATATCGAAATTAATTAACTTCTGTCCTTCGACAGCTGCCACCCTAAGCTCTTCAGCATAGGTAGCATTAAATAACATTCTTTTCATGTTTAATTAAACCCTTCAAGGCTAACCAAACTTTATCTAACTTGTTTGTACTTGATTTACACCAAAGCATTACCGTATCTGGATAATTAGTTGTTTTGAAAAATAATATCCGGATACAGACCTAATTTTTTTCTTTTAATCACTTAATAAATTCTCACAATATATTGGTAGTCAAGTAATTTGCCCACCCTAAATCTTGGGGCATCATTACAAAACGGCCGATGGCTTTAAACATACCACTTTATTTATCAGTTTGATATTCTCTGCTACATAACAAGCTAGAAATTTAGTTGCTAGCCAAAATATAATTACGTAAATACAAAATTTAACGAATAAAATTATCTTTTATTCGTATATATACTCAGTACCTGGCGTATGGAGATCTAAAATTATATTCCATTTATTGAGCGCCATTAATACTTGTGACTACATGGGTAGTATCACATTAAAGATTATTTTAAACCTGGTTTTATCCTTGTTGCTTCATTTTGATCTAGGCTAAAAATCCAAGGATTTGTTTAAGACATCTCAACATAAGTGATAAACCTCACAGAATTTTATACTGTAACGTTCAAGCTCACTGACACCTCTGCCATATCTCCCTAGCATATAAGCTTGATTACACCTATTAGTTTAGGTCAAAAGTTCAGGTTAGCTATCTCTATACAACAAGGCCACCCTAAACACTTCGAAATACGTTACAATCATGCCAAGTGTAAAATAATCAAACTAGAATTATAAACTAAAATGAACCGTACAATGAATGAAATAAACAAAAATCAAGTAAATTTTTATCAAGTTGATGAAAGCGCAATAAATCAAAGATTAGATAACCTATTAATTAAAATACTTAAGGGAGTCCCAAAGAGTCATATTTATCGGATTATCCGCAGCGGCGAAGTACGAATAAATAAAGCTCGAGCTGATGTAAGCAGCAAAGTTCAACAAGGAGATATCATCCGTATCCCACCAATCAGAATAGCCGCAAAACAAGACAGTGAATATATTCCTGCCGCTACTTTCCCTATATTATATGAAGATAATTACTACTTAATTATAAATAAACCCAATAAAGTAGCTTGCCATGGTGGCAGTGGTGTATCTTTTGGGGTAATCGAGCAGCTTCGCCAGAATAATACCTATAAATTTTTGGAATTAGCCCACCGACTAGATAAAGAAACTTCGGGAATATTGATTCTAGCCAAAAAGCGACTTGCATTAGTTGAACTGCAGGAGTTAATGAAAAATAACCAAATAACTAAAGAATACTATGCTCTGTCTTGTGGCAGAATAGTAGATGACCGAAGAAATGTCAAAGCGCCCATATTTAAATATACGAATAAGGATGGCGAGCGCAGGGTAAAAATTGATAAAGAAGCAGGACAGTTTGCCCATACTATTTTTACCGTAGCTAAACGATTTAATGAATTCACCTTATTAAATGCTGACCTCCAAACAGGACGTACTCATCAAATACGTATACATCTTCAGCATATTGGATTTCCAATTGCAGGAGATGAGAAATACGGTGATTTTGAAGTAAACCGGAATTTACAAAAGCAAGGCCTAAAACGAATGTTTCTTCATGCACATCATATTAGGTTTGTCCACCCTATCACTCAAGAAATTGTTGATATAAACTGCCCATTACCCGAGGAATTAGCGGTTTTCATCCAACAATTAGCTTGAGATTGACAGGAATATTAGCTATTAACCTTATTATTATGATACCCGGTATTGGCTTTTATTACCTTACTAGGTGGAACTTGGCCTTCTTGTTTAGCGTGAGTAATATTAATCTCTGCAAATGCTAAGGCAATTTTTTTTATTGTAAAAGCAGAGTCTTCACAAACCTCGCGAATTGTTTCTTTATCAGGACATAGAGTGGCAATACCATATGCAAGCATCCGCTCAAAGGTTTCAAGCGCATCAATTGATCGCTGCTTTTCATCGTATAACGGATCGTTAACTCCAGTCTTTTCAATTGCATTGATTAAATTTTCTAACATAATTTCCTTGTAATTATTTGCCATTCACTTTCTCCCCTGGCTAAAATATGTTCAAAGTTTATAAGTTATGTGCTTATACAGAAACGAAATTACTGGCTTTTACGAATTCCTGTCTCTCCCAAAGACGGTACTCATTATATATTTCCCGCTCATATTTTCTGCGCCGAGAAATTTGATTATAACTATAATGGTCATCCAATGACCTTCCTAAGCTAACCAATGATTTAATTAATTTGAATTTAATATAATTTCCACCTTCTACAATCTTATATTTACTATAATTCAAAGTTGGGCTAATTATATGCTTATGAATTAATAAACTTGGCCATTTAATCAAATGATATGCTCCAATTACACTTGCCCCACTTAACCATATTGTTTTATTGATAATTTCACAAGCAAAAAATAATATTGTATAACCTCCATTTTTAAGACTCTGAAAAATGCTACTACCTGCAGGTCGAGCATGTATTGTTGATGCCCAATGCATAGAAGGATAAATAATATACTCTTTAGCCAAATAGGCAAAACCTTTTAAGCCGTAAAGAATGCCTAACCCTATTATATTAACTAAGCCTAAAACCATCACCTTTAAAAGTAATAATTCAAATTTAAAACCAAACCATAAATTCGTCGCAAGCCAAGCAATATGTTGTGTACCGCCTTGAGCTCTCGCCAATAATTCACGCAAAACGGGGCTCAGCAAAAACTCATTTAGTGCTAACAAGACTCCTTTTAGCCCATAGAAAATGCTAGCTCCCACTATATGTAGACTTGCTAAACTCGATCTATATATCCCTCTTGCTATCAGTTCGATACTATAAACACTCTTTTTAAATGCAAATAGCATGATTTCATTAAATAGCCACTTTATTGGACGAGCAATTAGCCGCTTACCTAAAATAGAACAATATTTGAAAGCTAAAATACTAGCACCCTTTAATCCATGAAATAGTATTACAGCACCAGAACTTATCAACCTTGAAGCTTTTAGTAGAGTAGTTTTTATTAAAGGAAGTGCTTTTTTAAAGATACTTAGCAGCTCATGCCAATTAATCCCTGAATAAACCCAACTTGCTGCATCACTGAGCAAATTCGCGGTTGGTTTTATGACATAATATTTAAGCGCTTTCGTAGTCCATTTTATATTAAATTTGACTTTAATAGCTGCAGTTTCAACCTTACCTGTCAAATATCTGAAAATATTCGAAACCTCAAACCTAATCAAATGATTTAATTTAACTAATTGCGAAAATTTTTTACTCCAGGCTCCAGAATTAGCAATTTCCTGGTTGTAATGTGATAGTAAGTTTTCTTGGTCTTCCATCCTGCCTAGATTGTGCCGTTGCTGATTAAGACGCATGTATGCCTGGATATTGGCAAATTTAATTCGCAAGTTAACCGGGTAAAGGGTTCCTTCGCTTTCTTCGATTAATTCCCCTTTAAGTCTGTTTAAACTGTCTGGCAGATTTTGCCGATTTATAGTTGAATCGTCCTGCAATTTGATAGTAATCTCTTCTTCAAACTTGGAAATTTCTTCGAGTGCCGTAATTTTAGCTCTGCCATAATCATTAGCAAATAATAGCATACGCTTTAACTTAAAATGCAGGTCGTGCATCTGCTTTTTTAATTGCTCTTCTAAACAGGCCTCATTCCTGCCTGTAGTGATTTCAGCCTGGATTTGTTTAAGCTTAATATCATTTAGTAGTATTCTAGATTTATGCCAGTTTAGCACCTTACTAATATCTTTTTTTGCTTGAACATTTAAATTAATTTCTTCGCCAGATTGATAACTTAATACATCTTTTTCAAACTGGCTCAACTTTTGTACCTTTTTTTGCAAGGTAGCGCATAGACTTTTAATTAATTCTTTATTAGTACCATTAATATCATATTCTAACTTACGCACCAGCTTCTCATGCTCTAACAGCAGATATTCACGTTTTAGCGATATATCTTGCAAAGTTTGTTCTTTTTGCAGTGTGAAGCTACCGGCGAATTGCAATCTTCGCAATTCCCTGTTAATAAAGGTAGTTACTTTAGGCAGTTGGCGTTTGGCTTTGCACTTTTCACTTTTGTCAAAAAGCTTTTGCAGCTTACTCATAAAATCTAATAATATGCTAAGAAGAGCACCTGAATGAATCTTTATGATATTCTCAAACCCGGCTTTAATATTTATCCAATAATTATGGCTAAGCCCCGCGTTACTTTCTGCCAAGTTAGCTCTAAATTGTTCAAGTTTTATGGCTAGTTCTTGTAAAATCAATTTATTTTGAAGTGATAATGACTGATTTTGAAAATTCACTAAGGCTGCTAACTCTTGCTCCAATGACTCTAAAGCTAGTTCTTTTTGCCGTGAAAAATCAAGAGTAAACAATAATTTACGTCGTTTAAGACCGATAAAATCAGATAAATACTTTTTATATTGCGCGACAATCGCATTTTCATTATATGTCATGTCTAGGCGAACAATATCGTTGTCTAGCTCATCTATTGCTTCTAAAATCAGGTTTTTATAAAAAATTACTGTATCATTTATAACATTATACAAATTAGCCCATAATCCAGAAAATAGCCTGCCTTGACGGAGTTCATTATTATCATTACTTCCAGATGGCTGTAATTTTGAATGGAAATACCGACTTAATCCAGCAAAATACTTCTCACAAAATTCACTTAGATTAGTGAGAATTTGTTTGGCATCATTTACAAAATTAGGGACATCATTATTCCTGACAGCAATAAGCTCTTTATAATAGTATTCTACTTTCTCCTTAATCTTAGCCAGAGCTTGGCTCTTTAGCTCATATTTTTTTAGCTTTATTTGTGCGTTAATGTAAGTTTCGGTTATTTCATCGGGTGCAATTAATTCGCATAACCATTTATCTTGGCTACTTTTATATATTTCTATGTTGCAATTTGAAATTAAATTTTTGCAATTTGAAATTTTTTCGTTTAACGCTTCTATTTGAGCAGTAAGTTCACCTAAAATGTTAGCTAGTTCATAAACTAATCTGGTGCAATTTTCAGAATTAAGCTTAGTAAAATATATTCTACGCTCAACTTTATTACAATTGGTCTTAATTAAGTATTCACATTTATTTTTTGTTTTTGCAACTGCATACTCCCATCTTCGTTGTATGTCAGAAGAGTTACGCTTAATCTCTGATGCAAGATCATTTGCTAGCGGGGTATTTGATTTAAGAGTACTAGAGGCATCATGCTCAATAGCTTTTTTAACAACCGTTTTCAGACCATAACCAGCCCCAGGCAAAACCCTATCCCTTAGCATTGAAAATTGCAGCATACCCCCTCCTTAAACACATTTCATCACCAAATGCCAGATACTTATTTAAATGCTACACTCAATTGGGGTTTAAATAGTTTAAATTTATTATTGAAATATTGAGTTATAAATCAAGTCTCCCTCATAATAAATCAACTCCAAGAAACATGCATTTTACAATTTATTTAGAAAAAGTGTCCGGTATTAAGGTCTCATTTCTTGAAGAATTTACTTATAATACCATAATTAAAATAGGGAATCAGAGTAAAAAGTTAATCTAATATTTTTGGCCAATAGTTTTGGCATATGGTGTAAAGCAACTGAAATTTTGGAAATAGGCAGGAACTAAATCATAGTACAATTAGTTTAGATTAGATTAGACCATTAGTCATCAAACTTGAGGAATGTTTATGGTTGTGAATTCAATAATAATTTACATTTTAAAAATTTAATAAATTCTTCTTCAATCTTACTTATTTGTCCTTTTGGATAGATTAAATATTCATTTATTTTACCAAAGCTAAAACCCGGTAGAACCGCTACTAAGTTGCCATTGGTAACTTCGCTATAGGTAGTAAATTCATAAGATAGGATAATATATTTATTTGTTTTCGCAAACTCAAGTATATCTTTGCTTTGGTGAGAATGGATATTCGACTGAACCGCTACCACGTATTCCTCCAGCGATTTGAGATCGGTAGCAATTAATTGCCTTACTAAACTACCATCTGGATTTATCCCTAAAATGAATTGGTGATTTTGTACTAGCTCTTCTAGCGATTGGGGACAGCCAAATTGTTTTATGTATTGATTGGTAGCGTATAGTTTTAAATATGATGCTTGGATCAAATCAACTTGATAATCGGAACTCAACGGATGGACTGTACTAATTGCAATATTTATATTATCATTATTAAAATCTATGGGTCTTAGCATTCTATCTACAACAATTTGGACCTCAGGAAACTGCTCGAGAAACTCAGGGATTATTTTAGGAAGTATACCTTGATCACATAAACCGCTAACTGCGATTTTGATTTTACCTGGCAGGGATTTAAAAGTAGCCAAGCTATCCTCATATGCTGCACTAATTTTTTTAAACTCAGGTTGAAGATTATCATAAAACTGCCGCCCCATTGTTGTTAGCTGGAAAGTCCGACAATTCCGATTAAATAATTGTATCCCCAGGCTATCTTCCAAGTTTTGGATTCGCCGGGTAATTGTCGACTGGGCCACATTTAATTCTCTGCTAGCCTGGTGGAAGTTACCAATCTCAACTATATGAATAAATAAATTAATATCGTCAAACATTCAAGTTAACCTCTACTTAAATTTATTTGATTTGGAGTTTTTGTTCGATAAATTTAACAAATAGCTGCTCAAGGTTACTTTGCACCGAACCGCTACGGATTAGAAATAATGAGCTTTCTCCAAACACATAGTCGCTTAATACAGGAACAATAGTTTTATTTTGCAATAGATTTTCTACCATTATGTCCCATGCACCTACGATAAAGGTACCATACCTAGCCATTTCAATAGCTTGAAACAAATGGTTAACATATAATTTGGCACTGTAATCGTATATCGTTTCTTCATTTTCCCGAACATTGTATACCTTATAATTATTTACTACCTCACCATATTCATTAACGATTCCAATACATTGATGATTCTTTAATTCATCTAAAGTTGTAGGTGCGTCATGTAGGTCGATATATTTTGGGCTTGCATACAGCTTTAGGTAGATTTTTCTTAACAATTTCACTTTACTATCTAATGACAAAGGTAAAACTGTGCTAATAGCAACATCAAAATTATCCTTTACTAAATCAATCGGGTTATTTGTAAATTCCAAAATCAGTTTAATATCAGGATATTTTTCAATAAATTCTGGTATAAATGGCGAAATAAGGCTACGCGAAATTAGAAGTGGCAGTGCTATTTTTAAAGTTCCTTTAATTTTACCCTGATCCACCGTTTCTTTAATTAAATTATTTGCATTTTTATATAAAGAGTAGAATTTATGATAGAGTTGTTCGCCTTCATTTGTCACTTCTAATAAGCCACGATAATTTCGCTTAATTAAAGGTACGCCAAAATGCTCTTCAAGGGCCTGAATTCGACGGCTAATAGTGGACTGGGTAGTTTTAAGAATTTTTGCGGTGCGGACATAGGTTCCAAATTCTACTACTTTTAGAAAAATATAAATATCATCCAGCATAACTTTAATCTTTTATAACTCTTACAAAGTATATTATAAACGCTTTGTCGTTAAGTGATTTAGACAAATTTCTATAAGCCATCTTTATAATAAACAACTGCTATTTTAATTATCATAATTCAATAGACTTTTTATGCTGGGAGGTAGTCTAAACATATACTTATTTAAACCAAATAGAGAAAACCAGCAAATGCTGGTTTTTTTCTATTATACTAATTTTGGCAGATAACGCTTAATAAAATAACCGGCTAGCACCTGAAGTAACAGAGTTGGTCGTAGCTCCGCCAGAAGACTGTTTTGTAGCAGCTAGCGACGATGTTGGCTGGCAGTCAGGAGTGCCCCACTCTGTAGCTCTTTTACATTGATAAACTTGTGCTTTCCCAGGTCTTATCGTTACAGTTACATTGCTATTTGCACTAAATCCGCTCACGTTAAGGACATTAGTTACACCTTGTGGGGCATACCAGATATCGCTATTAAAATTATCACCTTTTTTAATTGCAATTGAGCACACTGGATCATGAATCGCATTTCCATTTACGGAAACTGTGATACAGTAGTCTCCGGCTGGAGGTGTTTGTCCTACTGGATACATCGGAGGCATGATACTAAACGTATAAGTAGAACCTGGGGTATCACCATTTGCCGTCCAACCGACACTACTGCCATCTAAACCCATACCGCCAAAATTAAGACCGAAGTTAATATTGTACGGCAGATAGCCACCCTTCTTCATTACTGTATTAAAGTATAAATTATTTATACCTGATTGCAATGTTTTATACCCGTTGATCGCTGTTGCACCTGGGTCTGTAGTAATTGTATTTGCTGAAGCATTAATATATGGAGTACTTACAGTAGTTGTATCTATTGTTAAAGATCCAGTAAAATGTTCTAAGTTATCGGCATATGCTGAAGTTGCTGATAAAGCGGCTAAAAGTGCTAATAATTTTTTCATTTTGGATACCTCCGGTTTAGTTTGAAACTGTTTAAGATGTTTTATCTTCCTATGCCAAGATAATAACAAGTCCCCAGCTATGCAGACAATAGCTATATACGCATATTAGATATGCAATTTCGAAAAATCGATTCGAAGAATTAAAATATTACATGAGTTAAGGTAACTTGATTCGGTTTAAATATGTGGACATTAAAAATAAATCTTGCAAAATCTTTTTACTAGTCTATTAGCGGATCCAATATTTAATCAGTAAGCTAACTTTGCATAATTCATTTTAGATAAATTTCAATTAAATTAACAAATTAACCTTAAATAAGCGGCTCCCAAGCTACGATTCTTACATGAGTTTTAAGTTATAACTTTATGTGTAATTAATAAAATTACAAAAAACAGCAAAATTAAGAAAAATTTATGTAGCTTAAAATCAACATAAAATTAATTTGTTCACTTATTTACTACAATCACCACAAAATAAATCTACTAAAAAAGCAATTTTTTTAATTTTTTGTTTGATATATGTTAATTAAAAATCAAATACAATCAGGGACTTATGCGGTCGCAAAACTTGACAAAGCAACTACCATCATGTAACAATACCCCCCTTGGCACTTTTCGCTGCTAGCAGCGACTAAAGTTTTTCGTTTTACTTTTTTATAAAGGAACGTTATTTTCACCTCGAACCCTCTTAACAAGGAGAAGAAATGTCAGTATTAGTAGTCTCAGCACAATTGTGCATGGCAATTAACCTATATAAAGAATGCCGAGGGGCATCAGACAAAGAATGTCAATTAATTAATCGGGTAGTAATAAATAGAATGCATGATACTGGACAAAGTGCATGCGATGTTATTTTTGAAAAAAATCAGTTTAGCTGGACTCGTCAAACGCCGAAGAAGCTTAATTTTACTAGTTACAGCCAGATGATTAATTATTACAAATTAAAAGATAGTGTACAATTGGTACGTGCTTTTTATAATGTAAATAAATCACAGGAAGATGCGAGTTTCCAGAATATCTCGCAAGCAATGACACATTATTATGATAAATCAATTGAACGGCCAAGATGGGCACGTGATATGCAAGTAGCATTTCAAACAAAAAATTTTATATTTTTCAACGCTTAGCGTCTAGACTCATAGCAACTTATAGCGCTCCACTACCTCTCGCAATCAATAGCCAATTAGAACAGCAGATCTCAGATAATTTATTTGCAAATAAGCAATTATTTGACATTTGGCAAGTGGAGCTGACTAAATACCAATTCGGGTTACATATAAAAAGGCAGCCATTAATTTGGCTGCCCTATAGTTAAAAGCACTACTCTTAGCGAGCTAAAATTTCACGTAATACATATGGTAAAATTCCGCCGTGCTTATAGTACTCAACTTCAATTGGCGTATCTATACGGCATAAAACAGGTATATCTTTTACCTTACCATCAGGGTAACTTACTCTTAAGATTAGGTCTTGCTGTGCTTTCAAATCATTAGTAATACCTAAAATGTCATAAGTTTCATTTCCAGTTAACCCAAGGCTCTCAGCTGAATCTCCTGCCTTAAACTGTAAAGGTAACACTCCCATACCAACTAAGTTAGAACGGTGAATACGCTCAAAGCTCTTAGCTATAACAGCTTTAACGCCCAATAATTGGGTTCCTTTTGCAGCCCAGTCACGCGATGAACCAGTACCATATTCTTCACCCGCAATAACCACCGTCGGAGTCTTATTAGCAATATACCCCATTGCAGCTTCATAAATAGTAGTCTGACTGCCGTTATATAAGGTATAACCACCCTCAACGCGTGAACCATCTTCTTTTGCAGGAATCATTAAGTTTTTAATTCGAACGTTAGCAAAAGTACCGCGCATCATTACTTCATGATGTCCGCGACGAGAACCATATGAATTAAAATCTTTTGCTTCAACGCCATGCTCAAGTAAATATTTACCAGCAGGAGTTGTTGCTTTGAATGAGCCAGCTGGAGAAATATGGTCAGTAGTTACAGAATCCCCAACAATTAATAAAGGTTTCGCGGCCTTGATATCATGAATATCGCCATAAGTCATGCCAAAGTCGCTAAAAAATGGAGGTTCGGCAATATAAGTCGATTCAGGCCAAGTATAAACATTACCTGTTGCTGATTTAACATTATTCCATAAGTCATGATCTTTAGTAAAATCAGAATACAACCTTCTGTAAACATCTGGATTTTGTGCAAGTGACATCAGGCTGTTAATTTCTTCAGAGCTTGGCCAGATATCACGTAGATAAACATCGTTTCCTTGCTTATCCTTACCAATTGGCTCATTTGTTAAATCAATATTTACTTTACCCGCAATAGCAAAGGCAACAACTAAAGGAGGAGAAGCTAAGAAATTACCTTTAATGTTTGGATGAATCCGTGCTTCAAAGTTACGGTTACCAGATAATACAGCACAACCGATTAAGTCATTAGCAGAAATAACTTCATTTACTTCGGGTTTTAAATCACCCGCATTTCCGATACAAGTGGTACAACCATAACCAACCAAGTTAAACCCTAATTGATCCAAATATGGCTGCAATCCAGATTTTGTAAGATATTCTGTTACAACACGAGAACCTGGGGCCAATGAAGTTTTAACGCGTTTATGGACAGTTAGCCCTTTTTCTACAGCTTTTTTAGCCAGTAGTCCAGCTGCTAAAAGAACAGTTGGATTTGAAGTATTCGTACATGAAGTAATTGCAGCGATCAAAACATCGCCATTACCAAGATCAACCCCATCCAATTGTGTAGGGTAGCGTAGAGTCAAATCCTCTGCTTTCTTATTGAAGCCATTCTCAGCAATTGATTTACTAAATAACGAATTAAAAGTTTCTTTCATTTTATCAAGTTCAATTCGGTCTTGTGGACGCTTAGGCCCTGCTAAAGATGGTTTAATTGTAGAAAGGTCAAGAGTCAATGATTTAGTATATTCAATTTCGCCGCTTCTTGGCATCCCAAAC
Organism: uncultured Neisseria sp.; assembly: GCA_964386295.1. GTDB lineage: Bacteria > Pseudomonadota > Gammaproteobacteria > Burkholderiales > UBA11063 > Aquella. The sequence continues at coordinate 99,625 of CAYLRR010000007.1, read as the reverse complement.
ATTTCTTGGGCTTGGAAATATTTTTCAAATACTTCACAGTCCTCTTCCGAACGGCCTGTAGCACGCATAAAACGCACTGTTTCACCATCTACTGGGAAAAAGCCCATCGTTGCACCGTATTCAGGAGCCATATTAGCTATTGTCGCTCGGTCAGTTACAGACAAACTTGCTGCACCTTCACCGTAAAATTCCACAAATTTACCCACCACTTTTTCACGGCGTAACATTTCAGTAATAGTAAGCACAAGATCAGTAGCCAATATTCCTTCGTTCAATTTACCTTTTAATTCTACTCCTACCACATCAGGAGTCAAAAAGTAGACTGGTTGGCCAAGCATGCCAGCTTCGGCTTCAATTCCGCCAACTCCCCAGCCAACTACTCCTACCCCATTGATCATAGTAGTATGTGAATCAGTACCAACTAGTGTATCTGGATAAATTACCCCATCTTTTTGCTGTACACCTTTAAATAAGTACTCTAAATTCACCTGATGAACAATTCCAATACCTGGAGGAACTACACCAAAAGTATCAAAGGCTTGCATACCCCATTTCATAAACTGGTAACGCTCATTATTACGCTCAAATTCTAATTCCATATTTTGGCGAATTGCGTTGGTATTTCCATAGTAATCAACTTGCACCGAGTGATCAACAACTAAATCAACCGGAACGAGCGGTTCTACAATCTTAGGGTCTTTGCCAAGCTTATTTGCAACACTACGCATAGCTGCTAAGTCGCATAAAAGAGGTACTCCAGTAAAGTCTTGTAAAACCACACGAGCTACTACAAAAGGAATTTCTTCTACACGTTCAGCCTTAGCCCCCCACGTTGCCAACTGTTTAACATGCTCTTCCGTTACTTTAACGTTGTCGTAGTTACGCAACACTGCCTCAAGTACAATTCGAATCGAAATTGGTAATTTTTTTAGATTAAAACCAGCTTGGGATAATTTTGGTAAAGAGTAGTATTTATAAGACTTTCCGCTCTTAGTGGATAATTCTGACTGGGTGTTAAATAGATTATGCATGATTTGCCCCACAAAATATTCATTTGCAATATTTTAGCATAATTTAATAGGCTATGTACTAGTCTCGCTCATCAAAATATTTTCTTTGTATAACTTAATCAAGAATTTAATTTAATCTATTCATAACTTTAGAGCTTCATCAAAGAAAAGTCTTGTGTTGTCAACAGAATTTTTAGCCTTGCTGACGATTAAAGCTAATTAATTAGATTGATCTTGCCGAGTATGAAAACGACATGATACAATCTCAAAATAAAAGCTTAACCATAAATTTGAAGTAATTTAAGAAGGTACCAAGGATCATGGATTATACTCTCGAAGTTAAAACATATTTAGAAATGCATAGTTCTCATTCTAACCCCAAAAGCGTCCGCGCAATAGCTGAAGCTTTAACTATCCCCGAAGTAGAAGCAGGTCTGGCAATTCATAACCTTATTCAGAATCGTGTAGTTAAAATTAATGAAACTGGAAGTTCTGAAGGCTTACTCTACTATATTTAAACTTTTGCTATTCACTCTCAAATCAAGATAATTACGCGAATTCCACTCTTTATACCGCAATAGGCAAAATTAAAACGAGCGGTTCGCGTTCATAGCACTTAAAGACACTTTAGCTTATTTACACAACACTGTCATAATTCACTACAAAAAGCTTTAAATGTTTAATATTTTATTACACAAACTCTACAATATAAATAATTTTCGTGTAAAATAACACATGGGCTAAATAAATACTTAATTCGTTCAATGTTTAGTTTAATTCATTCTAGAACGAAATAACTAGCATCGATAAATTGGCCTCTTTAAACTTCATATTGCGCAAGTAAATACGTCAGAAAAGAATTCCAGAATAATGTTAGCCACTTCATTAAACAGCTTTGCCATTAGTATTATCTCAATCTTAATCATACTTTTAATAACAGCTGCAATGCATGCCATTATGCATCAACTGGGACGGCCATTGCTCCTTGGCACAATTTTCGCGGCTATCATCATTACATCGCTTCATCTACCAAAATCTTATTTTGACATTAATAATATTGGTATTATTGGCGAGTTTGGGCTTAATTTATATATTATGTTAATTGCCAGCCAATTTGATTATCAGGTTTTAGTTCGCCAAAAACAAATTCTAATTCTTCCATTTATCAGTATGATTATAATGATTATAATCGGCTTCATAGCTTCGCCCTTTTTGTTTAAATTTAATAATAACCAATTGGACTATTCAATTTTTAGTCTTATGATCGGTTTATTATTATCATCTACTTCAATGTCATTAATCGTACTATTTATTCATGAAAGTAATTTAGACACTCATCCTATTGGCCACATCGGCTTACTATTGACAACTTTAGAGGACTTAATATTCACGTCTTTTTATGTGGTATTTTTTAATAAAATACAACATAATTCCATACCGTCAACAACCAATAAAACCTATCTTATAATCATCTTGCTTATTATAGTACTTTCTCCTATATTAATTAAGAATATTGCGAAATTAATCAAATCCAATTTAGCAATGCTTTATTTTATACTCTGTGGTACTTTAATAGCTTGCCTAGTAGCTTATATTGCTAATGTTCACTTGAGTTTAGGTGCGTTACTCTTTGGCCTAATGCTGCCACGCAAAAACCACCTTATCCAAAATATTATGTCTAAAAGCAGTGACTTACTAAAAATAGTTTTTATTCCAATCTTTTTCGTATTTTTCACTAATTCACTTTTTACACATTTAAATCTCAATTTACATATATTAAGCATCGGAATCATTACTGCATTTATCGTTTTCGTAACTAAATTTGCTTTAATCTACCTTACAGGTAAAACTTTTTACCATTACTCCAACGCTAAATCAATTTTCCTTGGGTCTCTATTAAACCTGCGAGGAATAAGCCAAATTATTATCATTCAGACTTGCTTTGAAATGAAACTTATTTCTACTTCAATATTTACCATATTCTACATTACGGCAACCATTACTACTTTTGCAGCTACAAGTTTAATGTTCTACTGTCGACGCTTTATCAAATGACAGCTTCGCTATTTCAATAACCGGATGAAATTAGATATAAATAAGCAAAATTGCTTATTAATTAATAAGTTATAATTAGTTATAATAATTACATATTAGTATACACGCATTACTCAGCTGCATAGATAGGTTCCTCCTACTGGCTATTTCTAGTAAATAACGTAAAGCTGAGTTGTAATTTTATTTTTCAAATTATACAAATAGGAGTGATTTTATGACTAAACAACCAACAATCCAAATAATTTTAGCTAACATAGCAAGGAAAATGGATGAAGCTCAAGTAGCTTCAAACATGTGTGGAACACTATAATTTTTATTTAGCCAAATAATTAAAAGGGCCAGTATTGTTATTAATACCGGTCTTTTTATTATTGCAAAAGTTCTTAACAAGGATATCTGATGGACTTTGGATTAACCCTTAGCAAGCTATTGGAGATACCTCTCTCACAAGAAGTAGCTGAACGATACAGAAAATCGTTTCCCCAAAATAAGCTTACAGCAGAAGTTGCCTTCCGTGAATTATTAAAATATTTATGGATTTGTGATAAATTAAAAAAAGATAAAATCGCACAACCACAAAATCCAGAATTCAACTTTAATATATATATTCAAGATGAAATGCAAGAGATTGATGACTTGTGGCACACATATCTCTTATTTACCAGGCAATACCAAAAATTATGTCTAAATGCATTTGGCCGTTTCATCCATCATGAGCCGGTAACTCATGAAGAAAACAAAATGAAAGATAAAGAGGAGTTCCTTTTTGAAACTCAAAAAGCGTTGGAATATGTGTATGAACACCTAGGGGAAGACACCTTGAAAATTTGGTATAAAGAATATTTTCCTGATTAGCAGTATCTTATTAAGGCTAAGTCTCTCTTGACCTCCCGTTTATTGAGATTAAAGAGACTTAGCCTAATATTTATTCAACCTGTAAAATCGCCAAGAAAGCAGTTTGTGGGATTTCAATATTTCCTACTTGCTTCATTCGTTTTTTACCAGCTTTTTGTTTTTCTAATAATTTTTTCTTACGGCTAATATCACCGCCATAACATTTGGCAAGTACATTTTTGCGTAAAGCTTTAATTGTTTCCCGAGCTATAATATGTGAACCAATAGCTGCTTGAACTGCAATATCAAACATTTGCCGCGGTATAAGTTCACGCAGTTTAGCAGCTAGCTCACGGCCGCGATATTGTGAATTAGCTCGATGCACAATCAACGATAAAGCATCTACCCTTTCGCCATTGACCAGGATATCCAGTTTTACCAAGTCAGATGCGCGAAACTCTTTAAATTCGTAATCAAACGACGCATACCCGCGTGAAACGGATTTTAATTTATCAAAAAAATCCAGGACAACCTCATTTAAAGGCATCTCATATGTAAGCATTACCTGGCGACCCATATACTGCATATTCATCTGGACCCCACGTTTCTGATTACACAAGGTCATTACCGCACCGACATAGTCATTTGGCACTAAGATATTGGCAGTTATTATAGGTTCCCTGATCTCTTGAATTCGGCTTGGATCTGGTAATTTTGCCGGATTCTCAACCGCTGTTATCTCACCAGTTTTATCAAGCACTTGATAGACAACTGTTGGCGCGGTTGTAATTAAATCCATGTCAAATTCGCGTTCAAGCCGCTCTTGAACGATTTCCAAATGCAATAGGCCTAAAAAGCCGCACCTAAAACCAAAACCTAAAGCCTGTGATACTTCCGGTTCAAAATTTAACGACGCATCATTTAACTTTAATTTTTCTAGTGAGTCACGCAGGGCATCATAATCGTGCGATTCAACAGGGTATAAGCCAGCAAACACCTTGGGCTGGATTTCTTTAAACCCTGGGAGCTGCTCTTGCGCAGGATTAGAATCTAGGGTAATAGTGTCCCCTACTTTAGCATATTGTAATTCCTTGATCCCTGCAATTACAAAACCTACCTCACCCGCCGATAACTTAGTCCGTTGTACCGATTTAGGTGTAAAAACTCCCACTTGTTCACACAAAAATACTGCTTTATTACTCATAAAGCGAATTTTGTCTTTAGGCTTTAATTCACCGTCGACCACCCGAACCAACATTACTATCCCGACATAATTATCAAACCATGAATCGATAATTAATGCTTTTAATGGTTTTGCTAGATCCCCATGCGGCGGCGGAACCTTATTTACAACTAATTCTAGAACATCTTGCAAGCCAACCCCGCTTTTAGCAGAGCAATGAACAGCTTCTGCTGCATCCAAGCCAATAATATCCTCAATTTCTTGGGCCACCCTATCTGGCTCAGCTGAAGGTAGATCAATTTTATTTAAAACTGGTAAAACCTCAACGCCAAGCTCAACTGCAGTATAACAGTTAGCAACCGTTTGCGCTTCAACACCTTGCGAAGCATCAACTACCAGCAATGCACCCTCACACGCCGACAATGAACGAGATACTTCGTACGAAAAATCCACATGTCCCGGGGTATCGATCAAATTAAGATTATAAATGTTACCATCTTTGGCTTTATAATTTAGGGCAGCTGTCTGCGCTTTAATTGTAATTCCACGCTCTTTTTCAATATCCATAGAGTCAAGAACCTGGCTATCCATTTCACGCTTGTCCAAGCCACCACAAAATTCGATAAACCGATCAGCAAGAGTCGACTTGCCATGATCAATATGAGCTATAATTGAGAAATTCCGTATATGTTTCATAATATCCTAAAGGTATCTACCTAAATTAACTGAAAACCTTTGTTTTCAATCGATAAAGTCTTTATACTTATCCAGACTAAAAGCGCGATGTTCGAGTACTTTAATTCTAAAATAGTAAAATTTTGGTCAAAATATGTAGATTATAGCATAATCTCTAGCTGCTTGAGACAACAAAAGCGGGTTTTCAAAACCCGCTTTAAATTGATAAATGCTAATTAATTCCCATTTGGGCCTGCAACAGTTATTGGTACGAAAACGGTAACAAACTGTTGACCATCCGACCGCAAGATTTTTAATGCTATGGTTGAATTAGGTTTAAGCTTGTTAACTATATTCATAAACTGTTTCAAAGAAGTTACCGGAGTATTGGCAACACCTACAATAATATCACCAGCAGCAACCCCCTGGAATTGCGCATTACTGTTTACAGATTGAATTACTAACCCTCCAGGAATTTTATTGCCTAATTGTTTTAATTGGTCACCTGTTAGCGGACTAACAACAATCCCTAACTTATCAATTTGTTTCGGTTGGGCTTGGCTATTGGCTATATTGGTACTATTTGATGTCTGAGCCGCCATAGTCGTTGCTACTACATTGATGGCCTTATTATTCCGCCAAATGGTCAAGTTTACCTGCTTATCTGGCCCTAGGTTACTGACTACCTGTGGCAGTATTGCAGTATCGTAAACTTCCTGACCATTGATTTTTAATATTACATCACCAATCTGAATGCCAGCTTTTTCAGCGGATGAACCAGGTTCTACCCCATTAACTAACGCTCCTTTAGCGCTAGATAACCCAAAAGACTGGGCTAAATCATCGGTAATTGGTTGTACTGCTATTCCTAAACGACCATGAACTACTTTACCGGTTGCTTTTAACTGGTTTACTACCCGCATCGCATAATCAATCGGAATCGAAAATGAGATTCCCATATATCCGCCACTTTTACTATATATTTGCGAATTAATTCCAACTACCTGTCCATTAAGGTTAATTAGCGGGCCACCTGAGTTGCCAGGATTAATCGGGACATCAGATTGAATAAAGGGGACCGTACTGTCATCCGGTAAATTTCGCGATAAAGCTGAAATCACACCTTGAGTAATTGTATTTTCGAGCCCAAACGGCGAACCGATAGCTACAACCCAGTTACCCGGTTTCAATGCATTAGGATCACCAATTTTAACCGGCGCTAAATTGTTTGCTGATATTTTTAGCAAGGCTACATCACTCGTTGTATCAGCACCTATTAATTTTGCTTTAAATTCGCGTTTATCGCTTAACTTAACTACAATACTATCAGCATTACTAACTACATGAGCATTTGTTAAGATGTAACCATCACTTGATAATATAAAGCCAGAACCTAAACCGCGTTGCTTGTATTTTTGTTGCTGCGGTGGCATCATCCGTTTAAAGAAATAATCAAACATTGGGTCGCCGGTGCTGCCAAATAATGGATTTTGCTGCGGTTGCACCTCTGTCGTGACATTGATATTTACTACAGATTTACCAACATTATCATAAATTGCAGAAAAATCTGGATAGGCCTGGGCTTGGCTAGCAGCAAGGTTGCTTGCTGATGCAAAAGTAGGTGCAGCGCAGGCTAAAGCGGCAATAAAGCTAACTAGTATACGTCTTTTCATCGGTAACCTCATCAAATAAATTCAACATAATTTATATAAGGCCTAAAACTAAAAATTCAATTAGAAAATTAAAATTTGGATTAAAGTTGCAGCAATAAACAAGCAATATATTAAACAAATTATCCGCGGTTAAATTAATTTACTCCAATAACGCGGCGTACACCCCAAATCTGGTTACGATAAAAACAATTGGTAAATATTCGATAGTCTGGCCCCTGATAATGGCTATCAGTAATAATCCACGCCCCTTGGTTGGCTGGATTATTTGCTGACCACCAGGCAACAGGTTGTGTTTCACACTGCTGATGAACCGTTCCGTAAACATCAGCAGTTGTTTGCGGAGCTAACATACTATTTAAAATCGATGTACTTTGTCCTACTTGTTGGCCAGTCCACATTACCACATGAGTTACTGTTTGACTATCATTATAATTGCATGCAGCATCTGAGGTAGCTGACGGATCTGATGCGCAGCCTGCAATGTACAGCAGATCACCTGGCTGCAAATTATTGAGCATAGCATCAGTAATCGCATTTGCTTGATATATACTGTTATGATTCAAATTATTCCCAAATACCGAAATATACCCCCCATGAGAATCACAACTATACCCATTAGCTTGCCCTCTTGGCCCAGCTAAAGTTCCATCAGCACAAACCAATTGACCAGCTGAATATAACCCGATTGGATCTGGCTCTGGATTATCTATGAAGCTTGCATCATTTGGACCATATTGGCTTTGGTTAGTAGCTTGGCCGGCTTGTAGAGCTACGGTACTGGTAAAATAGATTGACTCCGCATAAGCATAATTTAGCTTTGTATAATCGCTACAATCTAATCCATAACCATAATTACCCAAGCCATAATCTAAACTTGGACTAAAAGTATACCAGGCTGATGCCGTTTCATTACTCAAGCCAGTATAATTCCACCTACTAATATCCCCAAATGCATAAGTACTAGGCATGATATTTGATTCTATATCACAAGCATTAAAAGCGCTTTCAGGATTTTGGCTACTTGCAGCATACCATGTAGGTACATGGTGATGACAATAATTAACTTTTTGGCTAATCCAGTAACTAGCAGCAGCCAAAATGCGTTGTTGCTGCCAGCTGTTACTGGAATTGCAGACAGTTAGGTTACTTGGAAATGGAAGATTGGCAAGTTGAGGCCCCCATGTTGGATCAGCTGGTGCTGCACTTAATGGCAAGTTTGCAACTGCAGAAAAATTTGCTACGTTTACTTGGCAAAAATTAGATGGAGTAGTTGAACTTGAACTAGCACCATTGTTACACGCTACTAATAAGGAGCCGGCTAGGGCTAATAATAGAGCAATAGTTATTCTCTTCTTTTTCATGTAATTTCTCTAAAAAAACTTTTTTACGAATTCATTAGCTATCAAACTAGTCTAATGTTATTTATGTTACTTTGTATTATTGTCAGAACGATTAATCTAAGATTAGGTACATTTTTTCACCTTAATATGTTACTCTGGAACGGCATATTACTATATGATCGATCTTAAGATAAATCGTAAAAAATGTACTAAGAAGTTCCCCTGCACCCAAAGTCCCTTGGCTAATTAAGGACAGAGCATGTGTATTTAAAAGTGGTCTTTTATAATATAAGTGAGTGGGATCCAGACAAGTTAAAACTGCATTTATTTGAGAAAGGATAAAGATCCTCTTGCTGATTAAATAATTGTATGGTAGTCATACTGACTTAATAATACTGACTTTTAACCTGTAAAATTAAATTATTTTATTAGCATTATAGCACTACCTTGCATTTTTTAATTCACCAGTTAGAAATTGGTGTATAATGGAATTCAACAATGATTGATATGGCATACCCAATTCTAAAGCTTTTGCCTTTAATCCGATATAATCTTGCTCTTTGAGCCGAACATTTACAGCCCTACTTCTACTATTTGACTCTCGAAAGATTTTTGAATAATATTTACGAGTATCAGGACTATCAATAGAGTTAGTTTCACCGCTAACTAATGCATTTTGATACATTAGCTCTTCTTCATCTAAATCATCAATCGATTCCAATTGAGTTAAATCAAGATACTTCTCTTTTTTCATTTCCTTATCCCTTAATTAATTTGTTTGTTTTTCGGTTTCTATATGCCGTTTTTAGAAAAATCGAAGAGCTACTTATTCAATAAATAATTTTTAATAAGCCCGATAAAGTAAGCTAAAGATAATAGCATAGTAATACAAAAGCTAGCTGGCAGGTTGAACTGATAAGCACTTATAAGTGAAAAGATTAAAGAGATGTTCGCAGATAGAATACTTATTAAAATTATTTTATATAATGAGTCTCCCCATTGCATACCTATCGCCCCGGGAATAATCAATAACACAAACACCAATAGTGCTCCAACAACCTGGCAGGCCATCGAGACAGTTATTGCTAAAATTATAAAAAAGACTATTGATAATAATTTGATTTTTACATTTTTAGAAGCGGCAACAATCGGGTCCAAAGTAGCGAAAATCAAGGGGCGGCTAATGATTACCATTACCCCAAGCACCAACAACCCTAGTATTAGAAGAGTAACAATCTGTGTAGTAGAAACCGCAAAAATATTTCCAAATAATATAGCCATTACACTTCCGGCATAGTTATTTTGGAATAAAAATAAGAAGTATGCGCCAAGCCCTAATACAAAAGTTAGTACCACTCCAATAGCCAAATCATTTTTTTTAACTTTATCCCCCATAAGCCCCATAATTACTGAAGCAATTATATTTAATGCTAACTGACCAATCATTGGAGGGATACCAAGTAACGTTGCCCCTGCTGAGCCAGTTAAGCTCATGTGGCCTAACCCGTGAGCAGCAAATGCAGTCCGCCTTAAAATAACAAAAACGCTAACTATACCGCAAATCGTTGCTACAATTACCCCACTGCATAGGGCATTTTGCATAAAACTATACGCCCACATAACTATCCTCGCGCGCACATGAAATCGTTTCACAATAATGGACACCGTCAGGGCGAAAATGAATAAAACCATCTAAATGCATAGCTATTTCATGCATATCATGGGATATTATTAATAACCCTAGCTGCTCCCTTTCATGAATTTTTTGTAGTGCCTGAATAAAATGCTGTTTAGCTGCAGGGTCTAGATCAGCAAGAGGCTCATCAAGCAATAATAGCTTAGGCTTATTTATCAATGCCTGAGCAAGATAGATCCGTTTTTTCTGCCCTCCGGACAGAGTGCAAAATGGTTGGAAAGCATAATTTTTGGCGCCAACTAACTCGATTAGTTCCATCACCCGCTGATTTACCCTTTTACTAATAAAAGGTAACCCAAAACGCCAGCCAACATAACTACTTTTTATCAATGTTACGCCGCTCATTTGTTCGGATAAATTGATCTCACGCTCTTGGGGAATATATGAAATATGCCGGTTAACTTTACCCGGCTTATGGTTAAATAATTTCAAGCTTCCAGAAAAAACTGGTAAGATGCCTAAAATGGTTTTTAAAAATGTTGATTTACCGGCGCCATTCTGGCCAACAATTCCAATCCAGCGATTATTGGCTATTTCCATATTGATAGGTTGGCTAACGGCTTTATCATAACCAAGTACGAGATTTAAACAAGAAAGCATATTCTATTTACATTTACCTAAAGCATTATTAGTTGCATCTATTTCTGTAATTAGCCAGTCATGAATCGTAGACTTCTTGGGCATTGTTTCGCTAACGCCTACCACCGGAATCTGGTTTTTGCGGGCTAGATTTTGCATGTTTTTAGTAAGCGTATCCGAGACTTGGTTATTATAAAATAATATTTTAACCGCTTTTTTATTCAATAAACCTTGGTAATCTGCAATCATTTTTGGTGTGGGTTCAGTATCATTCATGACTTTCCATTGAAAATCTTCACCTTCCATTTTTAGCCCCATTGCTGCAGCCATATAACCAAATACCGGCTCTGTCGCTGTTACTCTAGTTCCATTACAGCGTTTATAAACATTGGCTATCGCCAAATCTACTTGTTGGTAGCTATTTAAAAAATTAGCGAGATTGGAATTCGCTTCTTTGGCAGCAATAGGATTTAATTGCCCAATCTTTGAAGCAAGTAATTTTGCCAATATAGGAAAAGTATCAGGTTTATACCATAAATGTGGGTTTGCTCCTGCTTTAGCTTTTACTAACTTAGATACATCGATAACTAAAACCTGGCTTTTATTTACATTTGCTAACATTTGATCGATCCAAGTATCGTATCCTGCACCATTGTAGATAATTATTTGAGCATCGGATAAAGCTTTGCTAGTAGCTGGAGTCGTGGCAAATAAGTGAGGGTCGGCATCCGGGTTTTCAATTATACTTTGTACCTGAACTTGGGTGCCGCCAATTTCCTTGGCTAGCTCCCCATAAAAGTTTTCTGCAGCAACTATTTTGATTGGTGAAGCTAATACCGAACCGCAGATAATTAAGTTTATAGCCGCAGCCTGAACTAATTTTCTTAGCATTTAACTGTTTCCCTTTTGTAATGTAAAATCAACTGTTACATTGTAACATTATCAGACAAATACTGTCAACCCTAGTATAAACAAAACGTTAGTCTATCAACTTTTAAAAAAGATTATAATAATGGTATGAATACAAATGCGTTTATGAAATACACTATGCAACATAAGTTATTAGAAATAATGAGCTACTGTAAGAACCACAACATAAACATCACTAGCCAGCAAGCATTAATATTGGAAATAATTGTAGCGAATAATAAACCAATTACTGCAAATGAGATTTTGCTTAAACTAAGAGAATCCAATCCTAAAGCTAATCGGATGACAATTCATCGTGGTTTAGATTATTTGGTAAAAGCTAATTTAATTCATCGCATTCTTTATAACCTCACTTATAAATTATGTAACCACTTAGATACTCATGGCTGCCAGATTCTTATTTGTCAAAAATGCGGTCAGCAAATTGAATTACATCTTGACCATGTGAAGGAAACCTTAGCTAAAGCTAGTGCTAGCCATGATTTTGTGATTTCTAACCCAATAGAGATTACCGGTTATTGTAAAAAATGTATTTTAAAGGAATCTATGGATGAAAAAACTTAATGTAAATACGAAATTTGATGCAGGAAGCATAGTTGTAGTAGATATCAATAATCCACAAAACCTTCGTTTTAAAATCCGCAATGATACAAATTCACACTTCGCGCAGTGGTTTTATTTTCAATTAAACAATGTTCAACATCAAGAGATTACCCTCAATTTAGAAGAATTGGACAAAACTGCCTATCCTGGAGGCTGGGAGAACTATAACGTTTGCGCTAGCTACGATAACCAATACTGGTTTAGGATTCCATCTGATTATAAAAATAACACAGTTAGCTGGACAGTAACACCTGAAGCAAACTCAATCTATTTTGCTTATTTTGAACCTTATTCTTATTCCCGCCACATGGAACTAATTGGCCTTGCCCAAGCAAATTCTAATTGTGAACATATCGTTTTAGGTTCAACCGGTGAAGGGCGTAACCTTGATTTATTGGTAATTGGCGATAAAAATGCCACTAATAAGATTTGGTTAACCGCCCGCCAGCATCCAGGCGAGACTATGGCGGAATGGTTTATGGAAGGCTTAATCAAGCGGCTACTTGATGACCAAGACCCAATTGCCAATACCTTATTAATGGATAGTGTATTTTATTTAGTACCGAATATGAACCCGGATGGGGCATATAATGGTAATTTAAGGACTAATAGTACAGGTACCAATTTAAATCGTGAATGGCTGACTCCATCTCTTGATAAATCACCGGAAGTATACTTTGTTCGTCAAAAAATGCTGGAAACCGGGGTTTCAATGTTTTTTGATATTCATGGCGATGAGGCGCTTCCTTATGTGTTTACTGCAGGCTGTACCGACAACCCAAGTTACAGTGAAAAGCAACGAACTTTAACTGAATTATTTGAAAAAGCTTTTGTATTGATCAACCCCGATTATCAAACGGAATTTGGCTACGAGAAAGGTCATTTTACCTCAGACACCCCAACCCTTGGCACCAACTGGGTCGGAAATCAATTTGATTGCCTAGCTTTGACTCTCGAAATGCCTTTTAAGGATAATGCTAATTTACCAGATCTTAACCACGGCTGGAATGGATATCGCTCATTTATTCTGGGCGAAAGCTTACTAACTGCAATTAACGTAGTAAAGAAAACAGCTAAAACCCTTTAGTTCTTCACCCGAACCGGTGTTAAAATTATCTCGGTTTAGCGCCTATTAAAAAAGCTCAGTTTAACCAACTGAGCTTTTGAAATAATACACTACTAATTGTTAATCTAAAACTAGAACCCCAGCATGCCATAGATAGCCTGAAACCGCAGCGGCGATTACTATAACAGCACACATGACAATTTCAAATTTATTTTCAAACAGTTTCCGTCTCTCTTCTCTACGAGCTTTTGCAAACAGGAAAATACCGACAAAGTACATAAGGCTGGATATAGCCAAGTATTTTAATCCCCCGGCATAAATCATCCATACCGCATAACTAACCGCCAAAGTTCCTTTGATTAACTCATAATAATAAATTTTTCTTTCGGTAATAATTAACTTGAAGGCGTACATTGCCGCTAAAAGGTATGGCACCAATACTAAGCTTGTAGCAACCTGAATCATATTTAAATAAATAGCACCTGTATAATGGGCGCAGATAATAAAGAATTGTAATACCAAGCAACTCAATAATGCAGCATTTGTAGGAACTTCTTTTTTATTAAGTTTCGTCAGAAAACGCGGCATTGTTTTATCACATGCCGACAAATAAAGTATATTCATAGCCAACATTTGCCATGCAAGCAACGCCCCTACCACACAGATCATAACCGCAAATCGAATCATATTTGCGCTAATTGGGCCAACGACTAAAGCCATCACCCCAGCAGTAGAAGGAGTTTGTAATGCTTGAACTTCGGATGTTGGCAGAATACCAAATGGCAAACATGAAATTAATGTATCGATAAGTAACACTACAATTACCGCAAGCATGGTAGCGCGGCCAACATCTTTCATTGATTTAGCATGAATAGCATAAATACACGCTGCCTCAATACCCAAAAAGTCCCACACGGTCACTAGCATTGTCGCTTTAATCTGGTCAAACATACTGCCTAAATGTAGGTCATGAGTAGACATATTTGCCTTAAATACACTCCACTTAAAGCCGAAAATAAATACGATTATAACCGCGGCCAAAGCTAAAAGCTTAACTGTGGTAATAGTGATATTTACAATCGATGCCTCTTTTACTCCTTGGACCATAAGCGCATAAACCACCCAAATCAGCAAAGATTCGCCAATAAATGCCGGCATGGTAGCGCCAGCAGTTGCGCCATGTCCAAAAATCCCAAAAAAGTTGCCAAGAGTTGCAAAAATATAAATTAAATAACTTGCATCGCCAAGTAAGGCATTTAACCAGTAACCCCAGGCCGAACTAAAGCCGACGTAATCGCCAAAACCAAATTTTGCATAGCCATAAATACCGCTTTTAATATCAGGGCGTTTGTTACTTATATAAACAAAAGACCACCCAAGAGCGAGCATCCCGAGAGCAACAATTCCCCAATGGAGAACAACGGCAACGGCACCTGATCGATTGGCAATATTTTGAGGAATATCAAATACACCGCTCCCCATCATTGAGCCGAAAGTCAATGAAAATAAAGCAAAAAACGTTAAATCTTTATAATCAACGTTTTGTCCGCTAGTCTTTCCAGCCATGAAAACTTCCTTTATAAACTAGAAATATATCCGCCGCCATTAAAAGCTTATTAACTTCTCAAGTTTTTTTTAAGATTATTATTTTTATTAACTAGTTAAGAATTATACAACTATTTTTAAATTTGATAGTTGCTAATTATATTGCTGAATTTAGTTGCAGGTCATAATAGCCGCACATCTGAAACGGTTAATACGCTTATTTTGTTGAATTTCAATAACTTATGAAGCCACACAGTTAGGATATATTAGGATTTTACTGTTTTAAAAAACCATAATTTTGCTAAGCAGTATAATTAATTTAGTAATTTCTAAACAACGTTTAAATCTATTATACTAATAAAGTCACTCTTTAATTATAGAACAAACCAAAAATTACAATATTATTTTAAGATTTAGCTTTTAAGTATTACCTATGTTCATTTAATATTCCTATTTACTTAAGCAATGTATTTTATAGTAAGCATGAGAAAATGATAATTAGCAATACACGAAGTACCCCATACAATAAAGACGTCTATATGGCTAGAATCCAAAACAATAGACAAAATATTAGTAAACTAGATGAGATAGTAGTCCTTAATGATAATTTAGAACAATTAATCAGTCAAAAAGTAGAGCAACAGGGGTTAGCTAACAAAAGTGTGCTAACTGATGCTGATTATAGGGATATATTAGAGGATCTACATAAAAATCCAAGCTGCCACGCTATTTTAGAGTCATTAAATTTAAAGTCAGTTTCACGATATTCCTTTTATTCTAACAGTCGTGCCACCGGTAAAATCGAAGCCTTACAAACCATGCTCCCAAGTTTAAAAGTGAGTATTTCTCCAGACTCAGAAGAATTAATAAAAAAATACTTTTGCCAAGAGACTAAGCAATATTTTAATAAAATTGCCCAGGACAAAACTCAACTGGAATTATTCATAAAACGGGTATATTTCAATTTGCTAAACGCAATTAATGAAAAAGTTAAAGAAAAAGTTAATGAAGAATATAAAAATAACTCGATTAAACGTTATGAGTGTCTTGTTGAGGCTAAAATAAGGGGCAATCTTATTTCTGACACTTACATTGAAATTACTTTAGAGGATGGTCCAATCCCTGGCACTTATAGATATATACTTGATACCACCATAAAACAAGGGGAGCAGTGCTTTGATATAAGCCTAAAAGATGACCAAAAAAGAGAATTGCGCCATTATAATGTAAAAGCTAGTAATATTAACGAACCGCTAATCTGATATTTTTACCGACGTAATGCTTTTTAACCGCCTAAATCATTGAAAAAACCCTCTGCTTTTGCAGAGGGTTTTATAGTTACAGCAACAAAATGGCAGGTATTAGTACATACCACCCATACCGCCCATGCCGCCCATCTCCCCACCGCCCATAGCAGGCGATTCAGCTTTTGGCAACTCAGCTACCATAGCATCTGTTGTTAACATTAAGCCGGCAACTGATGCTGCATTTTGTAATGCCGTACGGGTAACTTTAGCCGGATCAAGAACACCCATTTCGATCATATCGCCAAATTGGCCTGTACCAGCATTATAACCAAATGAACCTTTGCCATTTAACACTTCGTTGATGATTACTGATGGCTCTTCACCGCAGTTTGCAACAATCTGGCGTAAAGGAGCTTCGATAGCTTTAAGAACGATTTTAACACCAGCTTCTTGGTCAGAATTAGCGGTATTAATTTTATCAAGTACACTACGTGCTCTTAATAACGCTACACCGCCACCAGCTACGATACCTTCTTCTACCGCAGCACGAGTTGCATGTAGTGCATCTTCTACACGAGCTTTTTTCTCTTTCATTTCTACTTCTGTCGCAGCACCAACTTTAATTACTGCCACACCGCCAGCTAATTTAGCTACGCGCTCTTGTAATTTTTCTTTATCATAATCAGAAGTTGAATCGGCAATCTGCTTACGAATTTGCTCTACTCTGGCTTTGATCGCGTCTTCGCTACCAGCACCGTCGATAATTGTAGTATTTTCTTTACCGATCTCTACGCGTTTTGCTTGTCCAAGCATTGCCAATTCAGCTTTTTCCAATGATAAACCAACTTCTTCAGCAATCACTTGACCACCAGTTAAGATTGCAATATCTTCAAGCATCGCTTTGCGACGGTCACCAAAACCAGGAGCTTTAACTGCAACTACTTTTAGAATACCGCGCATATTATTTACTACTAATGTAGCCAATGCTTCACCTTCAACATCTTCGGCAATAATCAATAAAGGACGGCCAGCTTTGGCAACTTGCTCTAACACGGGCAATAAATCACGGATATTAGAAATTTTCTTATCTACAAGCAAGATAAAAGGATTTTCTAATAAAGCCAATTGCTTATCTGCATTATTGATGAAATACGGTGATAAGTAACCTCGGTCAAACTGCATACCTTCAACTACATCTAGCTCATTATTTAAGCCACTAGCGTCTTCTACAGTGATAACCCCTTCTTTACCAACTTTATCCATTGCAGTTGCAATGATTTCACCAATTGACTCATCCGAATTTGCTGAAATAGATCCTACTTGCGCAATTTCTTTTGAAGTGGCACATGGTTTTGCAATATTTTTTAATTCTGCAACTAGGCTCTCTACTGCTTTATCAATTCCGCGTTTAAGATCCATTGGATTCATGCCGGCTACAACGTATTTCATACCTTCTTTTACAATTGCTTGTGCCAGAACTGTAGCAGTAGTTGTTCCGTCGCCAGCGATATCTGCAGTTTTAGAGGCTACGTCCTTAACCATTTGCGCGCCCATATTCTCGAACTTATCTGCCAATTCAATTTCTTTAGCTACAGATACACCATCTTTGGTAATTATTGGAGTACCAAATGAACGCTCAAGAACAACGTTACGGCCTTTAGGTCCCAAAGTAACTTTAACTGCATCTGCTAGAACATTTACTCCACGGACCATCTTATCACGAGCATCAATTCCAAATTTAACTTCTTTAGCTGCCATATTTTTAACTCCTTAATTGAGTATCAATTTATATAACCATATTCTAATTTAACTATTTATAACTCTGAATAATTAATTATAAATAGTAACTTCATTGTTTAATTTCTTGACTGTATGATTAATTAAGCAATTACAGCCAAAACATCATCTTCACGCATTACTAAAACTTCTTTACCATCAAGTTTTACCGCTTGGCCAGAATATTTACCAAATATTACTTTATCACCAACTTTTAAACTAACCGGATGGCGAGTACCATTATCCAACATCTTGCCATCACCTACAGCTACAACTACTCCCATATCTGGTTTCTCAGCTGCCGCGCCAGGTAATACTATACCAGAAGCCGTTTTCTCTTCAGCTTCTACACGTTCAACAACTACACGATCTTGTAACGGCTTAATTGTTGCCATAAAAACAACTCCTCTAAAAGTTTCACATAAAAATATAATAAATATTTGTTTATCACTGCATATATAGGTATATATGCTTATATTTCAAGTAAAAAAATTAAAATTTTTTTGTTATATTTAGAATAAGGCCTTAAGGAATTATTCTTAAGCAATATAAGCTAAATTGCTAGACAAGGATTTAATAGACTATTTTAGGGAAAAATTTTATTTGATTAAAGCAATAGAAATTTTTGATGGATATTTAATAATTTGATTAATTGGCGATATGAGTTTTGATTTAATAGGTGATGTTACGCACTTTCACAATTTTTGGCGAAATGATGAGATTTATTAAAATAGTTAATTGATTTATAACTAGTTATGTAGCATATAGATTTTATTTACGCCGGTAGCATAATTTGTTGATTTGTTTGAGTGCAGCGAGTTTATCAACAAATAGCAACCGAGTAATACAAAATCTTAGATGCGGAAGATTTGAGTTAGAAATCAGTTAACTTTTTAATATATCAGATAGACTCATTTAAATTTTATTATAGTGCGTAACATCAGCCATATTCTAGCGAATTGTGCTAGTTCAGGTAGCAAGAAACAATTTAAAAAAGCTTTTATTTAAATATGATTAAAAATTTGTTTCTCAGAAGTTAACAAATCTTATATGTCATTATAAGTAAATACGTAACTTTATTTAAAAGCTAATTTTAGTTACTATAGCCTCTAAATAAAGCTGGTCAATTTCATCAAAGGTATTATACTCATCACTATCTATGTCAAGTACCGCTGTTACTATTTGCGAACCATCAAATACCGGTACTACTATCTCTGATTTAGCAAGCGAGCTACAAGCAATATGACCGGGAAAAGCATCAACATCCGGAACAATCAAAGTTTGGGCACTTGACCATGCGCTACCACAGACACCTTTGCCATATTTAATCCGAGTACAGGCAATTGGACCTTGGAATGGCCCCAATACTAATTCTTTTCCTTTTACTAAATAAAAACCAACCCACAACCAATTAAAAGTCATTTTTAATGCAGCGCAGATATTCGCCAAATTGGCAATCAAGTCCGTTTCATTTGTTAGCAATGCAGCTATCTGCGGAATAAGCTCCTGATAACGCTCCTCTTTATTTCCATTACTGACCGTTAAGTTTTCAGCCATTTTGATTCCTATTATTTACTATGAAGTATTTTTTGAGCCGCTGCAAAATCCCCGTCAATCAATAGCTGACTTACTAAGAGGCTTTTATCAATACTGTTATGGATGCTAATCGATTCGTCCAGCATTGGCTTATTTAGTACATAACCCGCGACTTTACTGCTATCGCCAGGATGACCAATTCCAATTCTTAAACGCCAATAATCTTTGCCTATTACCCGATCAATATCTTTTAATCCGTTATGGCCGCCATTTCCGCCACCTTGCTTAAGCTTGGCAATTCCTGGCTTAAAATCAAGCTCATCATGCACTACCAAAATTTGGCCAGGAGCAATCTTAAAAAAACTGGCTAAAGCTTGAACCGACTTCCCAGATAAGTTCATATAAGTTTGCGGCTTTAACAAAAACAAGTCTTCATCATTCAATTTAGTTTTTGCCACTTCGCCAAAATATTTGCTCTCAATTGTAAAGTTTATTTTAAGTTTGCGCGCTAAAGCATCAACAAACCAGAACCCGGCATTATGGCGGGTATCCTCATACTCACGCCCGGGGTTTCCTAAACCAACGATTAGTTTAACTGACATTAATTTTTCCTTACTATCCGGCTATTTATTTTATTGATAAGTAGCTATTATACCCTAACCCCCTAATTTTTAGGTCTTAGCAAATCAAGTGAAGTTAGCCAAATATTTGGCCATCTATATTATGGATGGAAAGCTAAGGATTGTCATGTAATGAAAGGAAACGCAAAATCTTAATTAGCGGAACTAATAACTCTAATTTATTGTCATTCGTAAAATATTTAGAATGTTCCATATAAAAGATATATATTAGGTTTATATAGGACAATAGTTCCGCTCTTAGTAACCGCCGCGGAGTATCTTTTATTGTTGCATCAAAATTTTGGAATAAGGCTAGCGCATATTTTTGATACTCGAGAGAACCATGACTTTGCTCCAAACCAGTACCAATAAGTTCAAAAACATTCTTAAATACTTCTACTCGTGGAATTAAAGATTTATTCAAGACGATTGTTTTTATCCGGTTTATCTTTTGTTCTTGCGGTTTTAGTTTATCTTTAAGTTCATTGTATATATTTTCAGCAAGACATTCTATATGCCTGTCTAAAAATTGACTAGCATCATCAACATAACCTGCAGTTATTAGATTATAATAGACATATATAATCACATCAGGATGTTTATTGTTATAATTGTCAGTTATCCAACCGAGAATTTGGTTTATATTCTCGATAAAATCCTCATTTTCACCTTCATCATCGATAATTAAATCACTTTCACCTAGCAAGAATAGCTCTGCTGGAGAACCGATCCCAAACGCCACTAAACTTCTAGCTAGCAACCACAAAGCTGCATCATTCCCTTGACTTTTTTGCTCTTCAAGCCAAACTTTAAATTGCGCCTGAGTAAGAAGCAGTTTATCAGCGTTATTAATTTCCTCAATAATTTCCATATGATTAGCTAGACTTTTTTTCTGCCATATTGTACCCTCCCGGCTACAGACACTATATTTTAAATCATGAATCTCACCGAGCAAATAGACTAGATAATTTTTTATATTATCCCTATTTCCCAAGAAGTAATCAATATCTTGTGCTTCTCTAGTAAAAAAAAATTTATTTTTATCCTGGCTATTAAATAGAATTGACTGTTCTACCAAGGTAACATCTTTTATAGAAAATTCACAACATATCAGTATTAACTTTGAACGCAGCTCTGCAAATTCATTGCTATCGACCATTTTATAATAAAACTCAACATCTAATGTCTCATCATTATAATATGCTAATTTTTCATTACTCTCGATTTTGATTTCATCCAAGCAATAGTCATCTGAATTTATAGCTGCCTGAATCTGCTTAAGAAATAGTCTTAAAGCATTTTTTTTGGAAAAATCTAAATTAGTTATTTGCTCTAATTGATTTTTTAGATCATCAAATTTAATTGAAAATGCACTATTATAGACATCAATACTGGCACTGCTAAAATCTACTTTATCTAAATCTTTACCATCTAATATCAATTTTCTTATACCAATATCAACTTTCAAATTTAATTTGTTACGGAGCACCTGAAAAGCAGCGCCCGCTTTTAAGTTGCATAACCGTTTAGCACTAGGCATAGATTGCTGTATTTTACGTTTATTACTGATACGGTTTAGACCATTAAAATTAGTCTTTTGCATATTGGCTCCTTTATTAAATTTGCTATGGATTGCTTGAATAATGTGCCTTAAGAGTTAGATTTTATTGTTTATACGCATTAAGAATAAAATGCATGAGACGAAATTTATACATGCTTTTCTTAGTTGGATTAATTAAAGCTTCAGCTATATATAAGATTCTGGATTAGAGACTCAAATATTTTGTGGATCTTAGTCTAGATTATATATATTTGAAAATAGCCATTGCAGGCTTAAATATCCGATTTCAAAAGAATTGTTATATTAAGGAAACAGTACTCGGAAGGTCATTTTAAGCAGTGAGAAAGCTTGTAACTGATATCATGCACTAAAATAATATTTAATGTAGTCTATCTGATTTATTAAAAAGTTAATGAAAGTACCTAACATCACTTATAAGTATTAATCTAAGCATCCTTAGTAATGAATAAATCCATCACTAGGATGGATACTATAGTTAGCGAGGAAAGAATTTATCGTCCAGTACCTGCACTATTGTCCAATCACACTTAATAGGGAAAGTACCTTCATCCAGGCCTGTTTCTTTTTCAGCCTTAAGAAGCGCGCTGCCATATGCTTCTATAAAAATATCTGGCAATTTTGCTTTTAACGAAGGCATAATTTTCAGGTGCCTAACCAGAGCCCTACGCTGCTCCTTTATAGTTAATTCCCAGCTTCTACCACGTAAATTAGGTTGGTATGTCCATTTTAACAAATGTGTTAATAAAACAGCCAATCTACTCTCCAGCTCTCGTAACTCGCTTGCTCCCATAATTTGTATCTCTTCCATTAAGTGCTGTATATCCAATCTTTCTAATTCATTATTCTGCATAATTTTCGCTTGCTCCTGCGTCCAAGCATAAAAATCTTCATCATATAAGCTCAATGTTCCCATGTGACACCTCCTCCAAAAAATATATAGACTAATTATAGCATAAACTTAAGTAGTTTTTAGTGAGAGCTCCAAACAGGTCAAGCAACTAAAGCGCAACAAAAAAGCCTACGCAATTTGCGTAGGCTTTTAATTCATGTCTAAATAATTCAGATGAATTACTCATTAGATCCTTTAGCAGAAGGAACATCTGAAGGCGAAACGATTTCAGCTTCAGCAACTTCAGCAATTCCACCAGCAATTACCACAGCAGCATCATCGCCACGTAATAATTTTTCAAGTTTAACGCCTTTAGGAAGAACTAAATCTGATAAGTGAATCGTTTGACCTGCTTTAAGATTTGCTAAATCAACCTCGATGAAATGAGGTAAATTACTTGCTAATGCACGTACTTCAACTTCAGTAGATACGTGAGTAATATGAGCGCCTTGAATCTTAACCGCAGGAGCAGATGCCTCATTTAAGAAGTGTAGAGGGACTTTAATATGAATTTCTTCAGTTGCAGAAACACGTTGGAAGTCTAAATGTAATACTTCCGGACGGAAAGCGTGCATATGAAAATCACGTAACACAACTTTTTCTTCTTTACCAGCAATTTCCAAATCCAACACTGAAGTATGGAAAGCCTCTTTTTTTAGAGCATGGAAAATTGTGTTATGGTCTAGAATAACTGCCTCGGCTTCTTTGCCAGCACCATAAACAATAGCTGGAACTTTACCAGCATGACGCAGGCGGCGGCTCGCACCTCTACCGTGCGCTTCTCTAACTTCAGCAACTAATTTTGCATTTGACATAATTATATATCCTTAAATTATCTAAATTTAACAGCCAAGTCGCGACCAACTTGGCAAGAGGGCCCTATTTTACCATTAATTAAGCCTCATAGGATAATTAATTTATTGAGCACATTCTCAATTTGGGAAAAACTCATCAGATAAAACCTGTTCTAATGTCCATTCACATTTTTGAGGAAATGCTTTACGGGAAAGCTTAGTTTCTCTAGCTGCTAGTAATACCCCATATTTATAACCTTTTTCAAAAGCCGTTTCCAAATAAGATTTTAAACTTGGGTTTTCTGCAATATGATCTTTGATTTTATCTCGTTGCTCTATAATAGTATATTCCCAGCTATTACCTCTATGGGTTGGCTGAAACTGCCATTTCAACAAGTGACCTATCAATAATTCTAATCGATTTACCAATTCATTTCTTTCACTTGCACCCATACTTGCAATCTCTTCATATAAATGGATTAAATCTAACTTTGCAAGGTCCCCTTTTTTCAAATAATTCGCTTGCTCTTGTATCCAAGCATAAAAATCCTTTTCATATAGACTATATGTTTCCATCGATAGTACCCCCACAAATTGCTATAGCGGCTTCCAAACAATATACTTATTTGAATTTAGAGTCCGCTTGCACCATAATTTGGTAAATGACGCGCACTTGGATCAACCAGATCACAATTTGGCCACTCACGGTTAGGTAACCAATAGCCACAAATCACATGGTCTTGGTTAGGGAACATTTCACGGAAAATCTCACGGTACATTAAGCCTTCTTTAGTTAATGGTGGATTCTCAGTATATTCTTTAACTTTAGCAGCAAATTCTTCATCGGTATATCTCGCTTCAGCCATCTCAATTAATGTCTCAGCCAAACCATGGCCAACTGCATCGGAAAACGCCGCTTTATCACGGTATAAAATCTCATCAGGTAATAATTCAGTACCTTCAAATGCTTTACGTAATAGATATTTACCCATGCCATAGGTATTTAATTTAAGTTCAGGCTCTATCTCCAATACATATTCGACAAAACTGCGATCAGAGAAAGGCACGCGCGCTTCCAAGCTATTGCCGGAAATGCAGCGATCAGCCCGCAATACATCATACATATATAGTTCTTTAATCCGCTTTTGTGACTCTTTTTGGAACGCTACTGCAGTTGGCGCATAATCAGTATACTTATAACCAAATAACTCATCACTAACTTCGCCGCTTAAAAGCACACGGATATCCGAGTTCGCACGAATATATTTACAAAGTAAAAACATTGGTGTACTAGCCCGGATAGTAGTTACATCCCAGGTCTCAGTATGCCAAATGATAGTACGTAAAACATCTTTGATATCTTGCTCACTAAAAATTACTTCATGGTGGTTAGTGCCCAAATAATCTGCTACTTGCTTGGCATATTTTAAATCAATTGGTTTATTATCCAAGCCAATTGCAAAAGTAGTAATTGGTTTTGTTGTATGCCTTTGCGCTATTGCACATACCAAACTAGAATCTAGACCGCCACTTAACAAATAACCAATCGGCACATCAGCATCCAAGCGTTTAACCACACTTGCAATCAATATATTACGGATATTTACCAGAATTTTATCCATTTGATATTGCTTGCCGCCGGGTACCCGGTATAACTCACAAAACGGTTTTATTTCTTCACCGTTATAATAATGGCCTGGAGGAAAAGGATAAACTTTTTCGCAAAAGCCAATAAGATCTTTCATCTCGGAAGCAAAGGCAATTTCTTGTTCCTTAGTGTAGCCATAAAATAATGGGCGAATCCCCATTGGGTCACGTGCAGCTATAATCCGCTTATGACGTTTATCATATGCTACAAAAGCGAATTCCCCATCTAGAACATTACACGCTTCAGGTAGCCGATGATTCTCCAATAAAGGAATAATCGTTTCACAATCCGAGTGTGAAATATAAGGATAATCAGTATATTGCTGCTTTAATAGTTTATAGTTAAAAATCTCACCATTACAGATCAATACCCAACGATTATCTTCAAACGGCTGGTCTCCTGCATGCGAAGTATCCATAATTGCAAGACGATGAAAAATGAATGTATAGTTTTCAACATTTTTAACTTTGGTATTATCCGGTCCGCGATAACTTATACAACTCTCTACTCCATATTTCGTTGGTCTGACGCTAATCCCACACATATATAATCCTCTTAATAAATTCCTCTAACACAATACTTTAATTTTTAACAACTTTAATCACGTTCAATATTACTTAATATATTTATTTCTAAATAATAGTTAACTTACTTAAGGTTTAGTTTTAAAGGCTATGCTATTGGTGACCATTTGCGTTTATCAAATTAAATTCTACATATTATATAGTATAATCTTGCCTTAAAGGTAATAAATTTATGCTAAAATAAACAGATTGTCAAGAATTAGATTTGATACAGCTTGCGCGCTGTATTTTTTTGTAGATAAACTCTACAGCGGCAACCCTCATATTTAGCATCCATACTTTAAGCCTGTTTAGAATCTTTAAGCGTGACGAAAAAATCAACAATTAAGAAAATTTATAATTTACACAAAAAAGGTATTTGATATGTCATTAAAATGCGGAATCGTTGGTCTACCCAATGTTGGTAAATCAACATTGTTTAACGCCCTAACCAAAGCTGGTATCGCAGCCGAAAATTATCCATTTTGTACTATAGAACCCAACGTGGGAATTGTTGAAGTCCCAGATAACCGGATGGCCGAACTTGCCAAAATCGTTAATCCGCAAAGAATGCAGCCCGCTATAGTTGAGTTCGTTGACATCGCAGGACTGGTCGCTGGAGCTTCAAAAGGCGAAGGGCTTGGCAACCAGTTTCTAGCCAACATTCGTGAAACTGATGCAATTGTGAACGTGGTACGTTGCTTTGAAGACAATAATATTATCCATGTAAATGGCAAGGTCGATCCAATTAGCGATATCGAAGTTATTACCATGGAATTAGCCTTAGCCGACATGACAACTGTTGAGAAAGCAATTCAAAAAGAAGGCAAAAAAGCAAAATCCGGCGATAAGGACGCTCAAAAGCTGATTGCTGCCTTAGAAAAATTGATGCCGCACTTAAACCAGGGATTACCTGCCCGTACATTAGATCTTGATGAAGAGGAATTAGCTTTAATCAAACCACTTTGCCTTCTTACTATTAAACCTGCAATGTATGTTGCCAACGTCAATGAAGATGGTTTTAGCGATAACCCTCACCTAGATCGCTTGACTAAATACGCTAAAAGCCAGAATGCACCAATTGTCGCCATTTGTGCTGCAATCGAATCAGAAATTGCTGAACTAGATGATGCCGACAAACTTGAATTTTTACAAGACATGGGAATGGAAGAACCAGGGCTAAACCGGTTAATCCGAGCAGGTTATAAGCTTTTAGGTCTGCAAACTTATTTTACAGCCGGGGTTAAGGAAGTACGTGCCTGGACAGTTAAGATCGGAGCTACCGCACCGCAGGCTGCAGGAGTGATTCATACTGACTTTGAACGTGGCTTTATCCGCGCGGAAGTAATCAGCTATAATGACTATATCCAATATAAGGGTGAGCAAGGTGCCAAAGAAGCCGGCAAGATGCGCCTAGAAGGAAAAGAGTACATCGTTAAAGATGGCGATGTAATGCATTTCAGATTTAACGTTTAATTCATTTTTCAAGCGGCCAATATTTAGATTCCAGCTAAAAAGGCCGCTTCTAAAGTTTATTTCGAAAATTTATTGAATACGCCCCCACCTGATTTAGTTTCAGTTTTTACGATTTGGGGTTTTTTCTTAACTTGAATTTCACACAGACCCTTTCCCCAATGCTAAAATAATTACTGCCCTGCAATGTACGTGTAGGTATTGCAATATTCTTGAACCAATGATGATCTTATATAGGTCAGCTTTCATACGGTGAGCGTGTATTGTTCTTTATGAATGATCCCTAAAGCCGTAAGCAGGCCTAAAATTTATATTAAGGTTCATCAGAATATTCTTTCATACGGCATAAGCGGGGTTTTTTATTTACCAATGAAAAAGGCGGTAAATTTATTACCACCTTATTTTGCACTTACTCTTAGTTTATGCAGATTAATTCAGCATTTATTAAGTCTTCTACTTTGGTCCCGCCTACATAACTAATTGAAGATTGTAAATCTTCTTGTAGCTCAACCAGTAATCGCTCCATATTACCGCGGTAATCTATCAAGATTTTTTTACCTTCAACATTCTTGTATTCACCTTTATTGTATTGTGAAGCGGAACCATAATATTCCTTATAGGCACGCGGCAAAGAGCGACCATCCAAAGTTACTTCAATAATATTGCCAGCAGATTGATCATAACCAGCAAACAAGCTACCGGCCATCACCATGGTAGCCCCACAAGCAAATGCCTTGGCAACATCACCATGCTCAACAATACCGCCATCAGCAATTAAAGGAACTCCTGCCGCACGAGTGTAAGTTGCACAATCTAGAACAGTAGAAACCATAGGCCGATGAAATCCTGTTTTGTTTTTAGTTATACACACTTTACCACCAGCAATACCAGCTTTAAGCGCATCAGCACCCCAAGCATGGATTTCACGTGCTGCATCTTGCCCAGCGATATTACCTACAATTAAGAATGAGTCAAAGTGATCTTTAACATATTTGATCATTTTTTCTGCTTTAGGACACCAAGCATTTGCAATATCTAAAGTCATAAATTCTGGGGTAAGCCCCTCTACTTGCAGCTGTTTCAATTGCAAAATGGTATCATCATTAACGCCAATACTGATTGAAGCAATAAGGCCTTGCTCTTGCATACGGCGAACAAAAGCCACCTGATCAACATTAAAGCGGTGCATAGTATAAAACCAGCCTTTTTGGGCAAGAAATTCACAAGTTTCCTCATTCACCACTGATTTCATATTCGAAGCGTAAACGGGCATTACAAATTTATGCTTACCTAAGATAACCGATGTATCGCACTCTTTCCGGCTATTTACAATAGTATGCCGTGGACGTAAATACACATCCTGATAGTTATATTCGCGTGCTACTACATTTTTAAACATATAAAAAACTCCAAAAAATTTGTTTTCCCATTATTTTAACCTATATTTAGTATACATAATGATATCTTACAGGTTAAAAGAACGCATACAAAGACACCCATATCCAGCGAATGTTACAAAATACCACAAATCCACTCTTATTCAATAAAAGACGATCAGTAAATTTGACTGCATAATCGCAAAGTTGTTATAATTACAAGAATATTATATTAAATTACCAATATTACTTAAATAAATTAAACTTTATAAAATGGCAGCGCAGCTTTTATTTTATAATTTTAAATACATACAATCCAAAATTACCGATAACTTACCTTATTACAGTAATTAGAAGACGAAGAATAATCACTCTAAAACATGAGTTTAGCCTATTTTAACTTCGTCTCATTTATCAGAGGTTAATATTAAACAATGAAGAAGATTTTAGCAAATTTACTAGTACTTGGCAGCAGTGCATCATTAATGGTAGCTTGTGGCGGTGGTGGTGGCGGTGGTGCAGGCCCTGCAAATTCTTTTCCTCCAGCAACAACAGCAACTGCTGAACCAAACCCTATTACAAACCCTGCTCCAATTGGTGGCGGTGGCGCGCCTGGTAGCAGTACTCCTGTCGCATTTAACACTAGCTTTTCTACGTTAGCTGTACCGGTAGCAGGTGCAGGATATCCAACTTTAACTGTACCGGCAAATTTACAATTAGCATTAGTCGCGGCTCAAGCTGCAGGGAGTTTAAGTTCAGTAACAGCAACTGTAAATGGTAGTAATGTGTTAGTGAGCTTGCCAGCAAACCCAGCGGCAGGAGCACCTGCAACAACATATTTAGTTCCAATTCCACCAGCAGCTGAAGCGACTCGTTCGGTTGGTGATGCAACAGCATATAATACTTCAGATAAAAATAGTAATATTGTGGTACTGAATACTACAACTCCAGCTACTTTAATCTATGGAGATGCTTTGGGAAGCATACGCTTTTCAACTGGCTTAGCTACTCCGCCAAGTACGCCTTTATCATCTAGCGGCTGTGGCGCTTCTCCTCTGACCCCTGTTAATGCGGTGGCTTTAGCAAACGTAAATGGCTACACCTACATTGGTGCAGGCAATAATAATGGTACAGTTTGTGCATTTTACACAAACGTTAGCCCTTTTAGCAATAATAACCTAGGAGCTACAAATTTATCCAGTATGGCAGGCCAACGCTATGTACTTGGTACACCTATAGGCTCGCTTGGATTCGCACCAGTTAATAATATGTTATATGGCCAATGGGCGCTTAATAACTCACCAACTGATACTATTTGGCAAATTGTCGGGCAAAATGGTGGTGGCGGGCCGCAAACTATGACCGCTCAAAGTTTCTGGAATATCAATAGCTCAGCTCAGCAAACCAGCAGTAATGGAAGCAAAGTAACTTTCTTAAATGTACCACCATCATTTAATTCAACTATAATGGATGCAAATGGTAATACCTATGTAGGTACAGATAGCGGGACAGTTTATAAATTAGCCCCAGGATTTTCTAGTTGGACATATACCTCACTTGGCAGTTATACAGGACAAGTTAGTCTTACCCCTACAACTAATAACTTAGGCGCTACGGCCACTGTGGTAAATAATGGCACAACATATACCTTTAATGTACAATAGATATTATGCATAAAATAAAAAAGGCACATCATAATGTGCCTTTTTTATTAAAATGAAAATACCACTCGAAATGTCGTAAAATAAATGAGAAAAACAAAATTAATCTATCTGGCATGTCTTGCGACAATAGCCGAATCCGTTTTTGCGGACCCAAGCAATGCCTTATTCCAAAGTTTTGACAACCAGATTGCAATTGGTTATGCTTATAATAATTTAACTACCTATAATCCTAATTATACGCCGATTCAATATACTACCAATAGCAACAATTTAGCAGTCCACGTGGAACAGCTATTTAATACTAATGTCTGGTTAGCAGTTGATGGTAGCTTTATGTTTAAGGGTACCCAAAGTGGGCCTAACACTAGCAGTGGGTTTAACCAGAATATTCAAATGTTGGGAATGCCAGCTAGCATAGCGGGAAAAGTCGGCTACTCGTTTAACTTTAATAGTCTTGGTTTAGAGCTGATCCCATACGCTAGTATAGGCCGTACACTAAACTATAATGGTGTAACTATTCCGCAAAACACCTTCGCCAATAGTTACTATAACTATTATGGTGCTGGAGCACGATTGCAATATATCTTTACTCCTATTTCAAGTTTATATGTAGATCAAGGAATAGGCTATTTAAATGACCCTAGTGGCGGCCTTGAAAACCTTAATGCCATGAGTTATACAACATTATTAGGCCTGCGTTTAAATGCTACCCGGCAGTTTCAGATTGCACTACAAGGCAGCTATAACTATACCAGTCTAACCAACCAATCCCTTGGCTATAACCAATACTCATTTAACTATCAAAATACCATGCAGAATAATTTTGGTGCAGGAATCTATTTTGCTTATTTATTCAACCACGAAAGTGGTGATAGTGCAGCTTCTTATTATAGTAATTATACTAATCCTGTACTTGCTGATTTTGATAATAGTTATAGCATAGGGCTTGGTTATATAAGTTCAAAGAATAATTTTAATGGCGGTAATCAGCCAAGCATCAATACTTCATTGGATTATCTGAATTTTAATATATCGCACTTATTTCAAAATAATGTTTGGGCAAATCTAAATGCACAGTTAATTAATGATATAAATCAAACCAATGTAAACACCGGCATTGTTAATAGTCTAGTTCCAACTTATACCGGCTTTCCAGGTAATGTATTGGCAAATGTAGGTTATGCATTTCCGCTACAAAGTGCAGATGTCCAATTTATCCCTTATGGCAATGCTGGGGTAGTAATGAATATCAATAGCTATAATATCCGTACCAATACTAGTATCATGAATGCAATTTCACGAGACATGTATTTACAATATGGTGCTGGCGCGCGGGCTGAATATGCAGTTAATTCACTATTCCAAATATACGCAGACCAACTATTTGCGATCATGAATGACCAATCACAATTAGGTTTTAATGCCTGGCGGTCTACCACTACACTTGGTGCAAAATTGGATCCTGGTAAAACATTACAGCTGGGATTAAAAGGTTTCTATGACAGCATTAATCCTACTACAAGCGCCTATAACAGTGGCTCAAGCACTTATTATTCAGCACAACAAAATTCTCTGGGTGTTGAATTTGAC
This sequence comes from uncultured Neisseria sp., assembly GCA_964386295.1. Classification (GTDB taxonomy): domain Bacteria; phylum Pseudomonadota; class Gammaproteobacteria; order Burkholderiales; family UBA11063; genus Aquella. The sequence continues at coordinate 67,678 of CAYLRR010000007.1, read as the reverse complement.
ATTGGTATGCGGTATTAGACCCATAAGCCGAATAAATAACATATAAAATTAAAAATGCGCAGGATTAAAACTTAACCTGCGCATTCTTCTTAGAGCTTCAAACACACTATTTTAGTTTTACCAATTTTGACGCTTTTGATTTTACCAACCATAAATAAAAAATAATATAATAAACAATATAACCAGCAATAGAGAGTAAGATTATTGAGTTACTTTGATAAAAACTAACTGCAATTAATAGCTGCGGTACCATAAATAATAACATTATTGGCATCACTCGTGCATTTCTTAAAGTAATCGGTAAAGAATGAGAGATACAGCGGTCAAATACTAATTGATGTAAGTGTAAATTGTCCGGCTGCATTGCACTAGTCTTATGGACAAGTTTACGCCTGGCAATTGTAAATACTGTTTCAGTTATTGGATAAGCAGCCAAAAGAAGTACTGAATAGGGAGAAATCTGAGTTGAGTGTTTTTCAACGAGTCCGATACTTAAAATAGCAACCATAAACCCTAAGGAATATGCGCCGCCATCGCCCATAAATATTTTACCTTTTGGATAGTTATAAATCCAAAAGCCAAGGACAGCAGCAAATAAACTTAAAGATACTTTGGCGATAGTTAAATCATTTAATAAATATGCAAGGTAGGCTATCCCAATTATATTTATCATTGCCGCAGTTGAAGACAAGCCATTAAACCCATCAATAATATTATAGGCATTAGAAACCCCAACAACCGCGAAGCACGTAATGGAGAATGCAATTAAATCTAATTGTAAAGCCTTATCAATATTATCAATAGCCAAATGGCGAATCATCGGTAAACAATCTGAAACATAGGTTGCGAATAATACCGCAAAAGCCATAAAGCTTATCCTAACTATTGGGCTAACTGATTTTGATAGATCTTCGGTCAAACCACCGACAAATACGAAAAAAAGCGAAGCTACGACACCAGCAAAATAAGGCGCCCAAGTAGCAGACATACTTGCTCCAAAAAGGGCGCTAAAACATAAGCTTACGAAAATAGCTAAGCCACCGATACGGGGAACTGGCGTAGTATGCATTTTTTGGACACCACTTGTATCATGATCAAGCGTAAGTTGCGAATGAACATCATTAGTGTAAATAATTACCTTTATCATAACTAAAGACACTAAAAATGAAAAAATGATTGCTAACATTAAATAAAACCATAGAATTAAATAATTACGTTATTATATCATTAACCTATGTCTTAACTGCCACAGATTTAATTTAAAGTAACAATATTCTATTTTAAATAACCAATTGATAATACATTTGATATTTCCTAGGTGCAGATTGGACACATTAGCTAAGTGAAACTCTTGAAACTAACAGAAAAATGTAGAAGTAGCTATTTCTTTAAACTATCAATAATGGTGCTAAATGCCTTTTTTACATCTAATTCATGCTCGTAAAATCTTCTGCCATTCTCTCCCAGACTAGTTCTAAGTGTTGGATTATCATAAAGTTCTTTAAAACAGGTATAAAGTTTAGTTTTATCATCTGCCAAAGCAAATTTGCCGGCTTTGGCCAAATCGGTTAACAAATAACCATAATCTTTGGCAGCACAATTATCAAGGCTTGCTAGTATAGGTAGTTTTAATTTAAAATAGTCCGTAGTTTTAGACGGAAAATTCGGCACACTAAAGCGTGGATCAAGACTTACTAACCCTATATCAGCGGCAAATGTCACATTCTCATAATCTTCACGTGGTAATTGGTCTATAAACCTAACATTATCTAATTGTAGCGAAGCGGCTAATTTAATTAGCCTTGCAGTCTCTGTTCCTTCACCAATAAACAGGAATTTTGCCCGTGGCAAGTTTTCTTTAGCCATTTTGGCTAATTCTAAGATATTTTCTAAGCACTGCGGAAGGCCCATATTCCCGCCGAATATAGCAATAACATCCTCTGGGGCATAGCCATACTTTTGTCTGACTTGATTGCGGTCAATATTCGGCAGCGGCTTGATTTTGGCACTATTATATAATCGATTGATACTTACTTTACTTAATTGTGGGTAATGCTGTTTTATATATTTGACATTTCCATCTGACATACACCAAATTTGGTTATACGACCGTAACATTTTTATTTCAGATCGTTTAAAATAATTAAAGATAAACCGACTTCGGATTAAACCTATATCCCACGCATTTTGCGGGAATATATCCCATAAAATTAAATGTGCAGGACACCTAAAATAAGTTTTAAGTGGTAAAATGATTTTTTGACTCGATACAAATGGGGTATGCGTAATAATCAAATCGAAGTTTATTCCAGCAAAGTACTGTTTTGCCGCAGCTACAAACTGTCCTGGTAAAGTTAGGATAGTCACTACTTTCTCAAGCTTTGATTTACAATTAAAGTAGTTTCCCGTCCTAACTCGCAGTACAGGATAGCCATTTTCAATTTTTAGACTAGTTTCCTCTTGATGTTTTTTCTCTAGCATGGTCATGACATAGACATTAATACCTTGCTTAGCAAATTCATCAGAAAGATCCTTGGTTAGGGTTGAATCTCTAGGATCTTTGGCATGGCGGGAAAAAATAAATAATACATTCATAAATTAATTTTAACTACATTTACATGAGAACTATAATATACAAGATTAGGAATATTTTTTCCAAACAATTCTATTAACATAATCCGTATAACTATGAATAATTCGGACTACTTTGTCAGAAACATTAGGCATACTATAATCAGTAACCTGCCTTAGGAGCCTCTCCGAACCTCTAGCTTGAAAATCAAGTATATGTAATCCTTGCATTACCCGCTCAATATTTAAGCCGACCATCATCACAGCACCCTCTTCCATGCCTTCAGGGCGCTCGCTTGCCTCACGCATATTGAGGGCTGGAAAATTGAGAATCGAAGACTCTTCGTTAATGGTACCGCTATCGGATAATACTGCCTTAGCAGATTTTTGCAAACGAACATAATCATGAAATCCCAATGGTTTAGACAGGTTTATTAGAGGATTAAAGTTTACCCCTAAAGCATCAATCCTCTTACGAGTTCGTGGATGCGTAGAAACAACTACCGGATATCCATATTTAGTCGCAATAGTATTTAATATCTCAACCAGCTTTAAGAAGTTTTGATCAGATTCAACGTTTTCTTCACGATGAATACTAACTACAAAATATTTCCCTTCAGTCAAGTTCATTCTAGCTAAAACATCTGAATTATCTATATGCTTTTGATAATAGTTTAAGACTTCAAACATGGGACTTCCGGTTTTAATAACCAAATCTTGTGGCAATCCTTCTTTAAGTAAATATTCTCGCGCGATGCTACTATATGTTAAATTTACATCAGCTGTATGGTCTACTATCCGCCGGTTAATTTCCTCAGGCACCCGCATATCAAAGCAGCGATTGCCGGCTTCCATATGGAATATTGGTATTTTGCGCCGTTTTGCCGGAATCGCAGCTAAGCAACTATTGGTATCGCCAAGGATTAATACGGCATCAGGCATAAGTTCAGCAAGAAGCTGATCAACTGCAATAATTACTTTGCCAATTGTTTCAGCAGCATTGGCACCACTAGCATTTAGAAAATGATCTGGTTTTCGAATTTCTAAATCTTTAAAAAAAATCTCATTTAATTCATAATCATAGTTCTGCCCGGTATGGGCAATCAAATGTTCACAGAATTCATCAAGTTTAGCCATTACCCTGGATAAGCGGATAATCTCTGGCCTAGTTCCTACCACAGTTAAAACTTTTAATTTTTTCATTGTCTAATTTACCTTAAATGTAACTGTATCTGGTTTTTGCCGGTCAAAAATTTCATTAGCCCATAACATTACTACTAGTTCTTCTGTGCCAATATTAGTAATATCATGTGACCAACCTGGAATTGTTTCAACAATGGTTGGCTCACTGCCTTCCACTGTTAATTCAAAATATTCTCCCGTAACAATATGGCGAAAACGATATAATGCGGTGCCTTTTATTACCAAAAACTTTTCAGTTTTAGTATGATGGTAATGTCCGCCTCGAGTCACGCCGGGATGAGCAGTAAAATATGAAAACTGCCCGGAATCCTTAGTTTTAAGCATTTCTACAAAGCTACCCCGAGGGTCTTCATGCTTTATTAACGAATAAGAAAACTTGTCTTTTGGAAGATAAGATAAATAAGTAGAATATAAAGCTCTTACCAGACCAGCCCCAACTCGTTCGGTTATACCTGAACTTTGAATTTCTGTAAATGAATTGATAATATCTGCAACTTCACCAACTGTAGTATCATATACCACCGGCACTTCGATATATTGTTCTTTTTTGCTATGAAATGTATGCATTAAATCCACAAATGAATCGATAACATCATCGATATATACTAATCTAAGCTTTGCTGTTCGATCGTGAATTTGAATTGGTAAGCCATTAGCAATATTATTGCAAAATGTTGCAACCGCAGAATTATAGTTTGGCTTTGCCCACTTGCCAAATACATTTGGCAGGCGATATATAAATATTGGATTACCAGAATCTTGACTAAATCCTTTTAGCGCTTCCTCCGCAGCTAACTTGCTCTTACCATAAGGGTTATCCAGTACCGCTTGCGTTGATGAAGTCAAAATAATTGGTATAGCTTTACCAGTTTTTTTTATCTCCGCAATAATTTTTGAGGTTAGCTCGTAATTGCCGTTAATAAAAGCCTGAGGATCTTTTGGCCGATTAACACCCGCTAAATGGTAGATAATATCTGCATTTGCAATTAATGAACTTAAACTATCTATGCTATCTCTTGTTGAGAAGGTAATTATGTTGTGCTCATTAAGCTCTTGCAAGCGAACCTGTAAGTTTTTGCCAATAAATCCCTCTGCTCCAGTAATTAGGATTTGCATTATTCACCCTCAAACAAAATGTCTAAAGATTTGGTTTCTACCATTTTACGTATTGCAGCTAAGCGCATTAGAATTTCCTTTGTACCATCAAGATTAAGTCTGTCTGTGTTATGAGAGTTATAATCAACCAGTTCAGAAATGCCGGTATTTCCTTGTTCAAAAAATTTACCGTAGTTTAAATCACGGTTATCGGCTGGGACACGGAAATAGTCGCCATGATCTATGGCTAAAGCTCGTTCTTCGCGAGTCAGTAACGCTTCATATAATTTTTCACCATGACGTGTGCCAATAATTTTTATTTCATGCTCGGGCTTATTTAGTAGCTCTTTAATTCCCTGAGCAATATCGCCAACCTTGGAAGCCGGCGCTTTTTGCACAAAAATGTCACCATTTTGCCCATGGGTAAACGCATAAATCACCAAATCAACTGCATCATCTAAAGTCATCATAAAGCGGGTCATATTAGGATCTGTTACAGTAATTGGTTTCCCTGTCCTGAGTTGGTTTACGAATAAAGGAATCACCGAACCACGGGATGCCATCACATTACCATACCTAGTTCCACAAATAACAATCTTACTACTGTCTAGATTTCGTGCCTTTGCAACCATCACTTTTTCCATCATTGCTTTAGAAATACCCATAGCATTTATGGGATAAGCAGCTTTATCAGTACTCAGACATACCACCCTGCTAACCCCACATTGAATAGCCGCTTCAAGCACGTTTTCAGTTCCCAATACATTGGTTTTTACAGCTTCTAGCGGGTAAAATTCACATGATGGTACTTGCTTTAAGGCAGCAGCATGAAAGATAAAATCGACACCTCGGCATACATTCATCACGCTTTGCATATCGCGAACATCGCCTAAATAAAATTTAAGTTTAGGATGGTTAAACTTTTTCCGCATATCATCTTGTTTTTTCTCATCACGGCTAAATATCCTAATCTCGCCCACATTCATTGTCAAGAATCGTTTTAAAACAGCATTACCAAAAGAACCAGTTCCGCCGGTAATTAACAAAATTTTATCTTCAAACATTTTTATTCCCTAATTATGTTGTCTACTAACGAAAAAAATTCATTCCAAGAGCTTCTTGAAAAATTTGGCTCCCATGAATCAAATTTTTCTTTAGACTGTAATGACTTATAAATAGCATCACCCCAAACTTTAGGCGAATCTAATGGCAAAAAGCTAGCTCCAGGATAGTCTGATAATACTTCACGCGAATATTCCATATCGGCAGCCAGGATTTTCATGCCAAACTTAGCGGCTTCGACAAGGGGTAATCCATATGACTCCAAAAAACTAGGGAACACCAACAAGTCAGAAGAGTTATAATATTCAAGTACAGCCTTATAGTCCAGTTTACCTACAAATTCAAAATAGTTCTCCAACCTAAGCCTCTTTATTCTTTTTAAAAGATGAGATGAAGAATTTCTATCTAACGTAAAATATACCTTAATACCCTCTGCTCTCTTAGTCTTCTCTAGGTAATTAATCGCATTTATAATCTCAGTATGATTTTTATATCTATAATTAGAAGCAGGATAAAAAATTTTCAATTTTCCGTTGAGATTACGTTTCTTAATATGAGTTAAATCAAACTCAAGAAATGAAGGTTTAATAGCAATAATTCTGCTAGGATCAATTTTAATTAACTTATGTAGTCTTTCTTTTATCCATTCAAATTGGACCACGAACTTAGTATTATCATAAATATGCTTTTTCACAAAAAACGGATAAATATCTTCATAAAACCATAATGACCGCTCGGATTTCCTATACCAGCGCCAGTTATGACTAAATAACGGTATAGGTTGATGATAGTAGATAAGCTGCTTGACTTCTCCCTTGAATTTTACCCCGGTATTTTGCAAAGATATGATTAAGTCTGGGACTATCGAATTTCTAATACACCATTTATTTAATCCAAAGTTATCCCAATATATCCTTCTGGAATAGGATTTTGCACGTGGATTAACATATTTTACATTATCTAGATTAGGTAATAAGTTAAAATCGACAGATACGAAAACGATGAACTGATAGTGCGCTACTATATTTTCTAAAAGATTTAATAAAACAGTAAAGGCCCCGCCTTGAGTAGCTGCTGTTGCATTAATTAATATACATTGTTTTGTCATAAAGAATTTTTTATAATATTCTGCTTTTAAATCGCAAAGCTAAATGCTAAATAACAGTTAATCATACTATTATGTCATTTCAGATAATAATAAACAAATAGAATTAACCGTAAACTAATAATCATCCCGAACTTTTAACTATATACATAAAAGATTAGTAAATTACAGCTAAAGAAATGTGATTATGTTAATTTGCTTCACGCAAATCCCTACTTGTCTTTATGAGGATTTACCTTTTTTTATCCAAATATAAATTTTATTACTCAGTACTTTCTTTAATCTTTGGGTAATTGCTAAGCGTAGTTTTAATATTCTAAAGTAAATATTTATCTCAAATTGTTTATTTTTTTGCAAAGATAATGAAATTTGCTGGTATTCTTTAACCGTCTTAAATTGATTAATATTTGATGCTCCTCCTAAAGTGTAATTGGCAATAATTGGATCAAAACACTTTATGATAGCACCTCTTAAATATAATTTTAAAATAAGCTCATAATCGGCGGCCAATTTATAAATTAAATTAAAGCCTGGTTTCATTAAATGCTGAGAAACGAAAGCAGCTTGATGACAGCCAACAAGCTTGAATCGTTTTAATTTGCCAACATCGGGTTTACTAATTAATATATGATCATCCAAATGAATATTAGCACCAAACCAGAAAATATCGGCAGAACTATTTTTATTTAGATATGCCCGAAACGTTTCAACTGCATCTATCTCAAGCCAATCATCGCTGCCTTGAATATTTATCCACTGACCTTCTGCCATCAGTATCCCTTTATTCATTGCATCATAGATACCTTTATCCGGCTCTGAAACCCAACAAAATTTTATACCTATGGCTTTAAATTGAGGTTCAAATTTTTCAATAATTTCAACAGTTCTATCAGTAGAGCCTCCATCAATAATTATATATTCAATATTATTATCGGTTTGGTGTAATACTGACTCGATAGTTCTTTGAATCGTTGCAGCACTATTATAACTTACCGTAATAATAGAAACTAACGGAAAACTAGCCATTTATATACCGTTCCCTTTTCGAACTTAATAAGTTTCAAAATACGCTTCAGTAATTAAATACTTTATTATACATAAAAATATCAAATCGAGCTGCTTTATTACGATTAGCCGCTATGTGTTAGCAAATGTCTAATAACTGACATGAGACTTATTTACTAAAATGCAGCTTAACAATAAAGCACTAAATACCATTAAAACTTAAGTTACTGATTGGCTAGGTACCAGTCAATTAAATCTTTTATACCATCAACCAAGGAAATTTTGTGCCTCCAGCCAAGATGGTTTATTTTGCTAACATCCTGGAGCTTTTTCATTGTACCATCAGGCTTGCTACTATCAAACTCTATAGTACCATTGAAACCAATTAAATCTTTAATCAAATATGCAAGATCATGGATGGTTAAATCTTGGCCCGTTCCGATATTAATATGGGTATTCCTTACTTCTACTTTATCCTTGATCAAGTCTTTAAATTCAACGTTATTCATTACAAAAACACATGCGTCAGCCATATCATCAACATGTAAAAACTCTCTAAATGGTTGACCGCTTCCCCACAACTTTAATACTGTTTCACCACTATTAATGTGAATACCATATCTTGCAAGCTTCTCTTCAATAATAATTTTATCATTTGATGTTTCTAAATTCTTGGCAATCAAAGAATAATTACCTTCTGACAACAGTTTTGCCAAATACAATTTTCTGATCATCGCTGGCAAAACATGTGATTTCTCTAAATCAAAATTATCATTTGGTCCATATAAGTTAGTTGGCATTACCGAGATATAATTAGTCCCATACTGTAAATTATAACTCTCACATAATTTAATTCCTGCTATCTTTGCAATAGCATATGGTTCATTGGTATATTCAAGCTCGCTGGTTAATAGATAATCTTCTTTTAACGGTTGTGGAGCATTCTTTGGGTAAATACAGCTACTGCCCAAGAAAAGAAGCTTTTTAACCTTATTTTTAAAGCTGGCATTAACTACATTATTTTGTATTTGGAGATTATCATAGATAAAATCAGCACGATAAGTATTGTTAGCCAGTATCCCACCAACTTTAGCGGCTGCAAGAAAAACATATTCTGGTGCTTCATCAGTAAAAAAGTCTTCTACTTGTTTTTGCTTAGTCAAATCAAGTTCAGCATGTGTTTTAACAACAATATTACTATACCCTTCAGATACAAGTTTTCTGTGAATTGCTGAGCCTACTAGACCACGATGCCCGGCTATAAAAATTTTGCTACCCTTATCCATTTTAGTACCTTGCCAACTTCATTTTTTCAACATAATCTATATCATGCTTAACCATAATCTCTACCAGGCGCGCAAAAGAAGTCTTAGTAGGGTTCCAACCTAACAGACTTTTGGCTTTCAGAGGATTACCAAGTAAAGTATCCACTTCGGTTGGCCTAAAATATTTAGGGTCCACTTCTACTAATACTTCCCCCGTTTGTTTACAGATACCCTGCTCATTAACCCCTTCGCCACGCCATTCAATATCTATCCCTACATGTTTAAACGCTAACTCAGTGAACTCGCGCACTGAGTGCTGTTCTCCTGTTGCAATTACAAAATCCTCAGGTGTTTCATGCTGCAAAATCAACCACATACATTCAACATAATCCTTGGCATAGCCCCAGTCGCGCAACGAATTTAAATTCCCCAAATATAGTTTTTTCTGATAACCTTTTTTAATATTGGCTACTGCAAGACTTATTTTACGCGTTACAAAGGTTTCACCACGCCGCTCAGACTCGTGGTTAAATAAAATACCATTAACAGCATACATCCCATAAGCTTCACGATAATTTTTGGTAATCCAGAATGCATATTGTTTGGCAACGGCATATGGTGAACGAGGATAAAACGGTGTCGTTTCAGTTTGCGGAATTTCTTGAACTTTTCCATATAATTCTGAAGTCGAGGCCTGATATATGCGCGTTTTTTTTTCAAGCCCAAGCATACGTACCGCTTCTAAAATACGTAAAGTCCCTAACGCATCACCATTCGCAGTATATTCAGGTATTTCAAATGATACTTTAACATGCGACTGAGCCGCCAAGTTATAAATCTCATCCGGTTGGGTCTTTTGTATAATATGGATCAATGATGTTGAATCAGTCATATCTCCATAATGCAATTGAAGCTTGCGTTTTTTATGCATATCCTCAACTAAGTCATCAATATATAAGTGCTCAATTCTTTGGGTATTAAAGATTGAGCTTCGCCGTAAAATACCATGTACTTCGTAACCTTTTTCTATTAAAAATTCAGCAAGATATGAACCATCCTGTCCATTAATTCCTGTTATTAGTGCGACTTTAGCCATTAGTATTTTTCCTTTTCAAGCCAAGTTATAATGGAGAATTTAGCAATAATTTACCCTTCCTAACCCAAAACCAGTAATTAAAAATCGATTGAATAACTAACTGAGGAAGGAAAATACTTATCATACCACCATTAAATATTTTTACGAAAACAAATTGAACAATCAAAATAGAAAGTGAAGAAACTACAAATGCTTTATACATAGGTACTATATTGGTTACAGTTATGAGTGTTGTATAATTTAGCAAAACCTTTTCTAGAAAGTAAATAACTGCCAACAAAACAAGAAACTCATAATTAAATACCATTCTCTTCCAACTGAAATAATTTATTATTAATGGTCCGGCTATGATAAATATTACTATTAAAAAACTATATAATTTGATTGATAACCAATTCGCTTTTGCAAAAGTTTTATTGAATTTATTTCGATCCTGAATATAATAAAACGATAAATCGGCAAAATGATTAACTAGTGGAACGTGACTTACGGAAAAAATTAAACTCATGATCTGTAATGAAAATAGATAAGCTGTAATTTCATTTTGATTAATATTTAACATACCAATAAAATAGGCGGGTATTCGAGCATTAGCAATTAATGATAAAGACACGAGTCCTAATTTGTAATTACCGCTCCACAGTTTTTTAAAAATACTTTTAAATTCTGCAAATTTTATTTTCAAGTTACCTTGTGACTCTTTGATATTTTCTTTATAGTATCTATAAATTGTAAATCGCTCATATACTGTTGCCGCTAAGGCGCTTATTGCCATAGCAATTAATCCTACCCCGCTAATTAGTAATACAATTTGAATAATGAAGCTAACTAATTTGGTGTTTATTGAAAGTCGATTTACCCAGTCTATGTGACCCTTACTAGTTAGCGCTGGACCCAAATAGGTATAATAAACCTGTAATATACTACCTAGGCAAAATATAATCCATATAAAAAAATATTTGCTAAAATGAGTATCCAGTCCTTTAAGCTTTAAGTAGTAATATAGATAAACTCCAAATCCGAGCCCTACCAATACTAGAGCTAATAGGCAAATTAGCGAATAAAAATATTTTGAAAAGGCTAGAAGTTCACTATACTTAAACCTACTTGAACCCTTATTAAGTACATTATCTGCTTCCGCTTGTGAAAACTGGATCACCAAGTTATTCTTAAAATTTAAATCTAGAATATCAAATATTGTACTTGTATTTAAAATCAAAAAGTAAATTGCAGCGTCTAAGGTACTAAGATAATGTAAAAAGATAGGATAAGAAGCTAACCCTAAACCATATCTTATAAAATATGAAATAAATGCCAATTTTAGATTATTAGATCGCACTTTTAATTTTCTTAAATAATTTCTTTACTATTAATAATGCCCCATTTATTTTATTAAATTGAACACTATCACAAATATACCTTAAACTTTGGTTTTTAAAAAATATCTGAGAGTAAAATAAATCTTTAGCATTTCTCTCTACGAAATTAGGGTCGGTTTTAATAAAATAATGCTTGGCATAAAGATAATATTCATTTAAATTATTGGAGATTGTAAGTGATTTTTCATGTGATCTAAAGAAAGACAGAGTTTCATCAATAAAATAAAAGTATTTGTATTTAACCGCAGTAAACAGAAATAATAATAGATCATTGCCAGCACCATATCTACTGAAATCTAATTTTTTTGGATTCTCAATATCTACAATTAAGTTTTCAACTAAATCATCTGTTCTAAAGATGGCACAACCAGGAGAAACCGGTACACTTATCGGATAACCCAAGTGCGCATTGACAAAGTCACTTATAGGATAAGCCCCTGTATCGCTAAATCTATAATACTCTTTGCTCCAATTAGAACCAAATACTAAAGTCTTTGAATAAACAAAGCCAACATCTGAATCATTTTCTAAAATCGGGACAGTTTTTTCAACAAAGTCTTTAGTTATCTTATCATCTGACCACAAAATTTTTGTATATTTGCCTGTTGCCTTTGATAGAGCTATTTCCCAGTTCCTAACCGGCCCTAAATTAGTTTTGTTCTGGAACAATTTTATATTTGAATATTTATTACTATAACCTTGCAAAATCTCATAGGTATTATCCGTACTACAGTTATCTACAACTATTATTTCAATGTTTGAATAAGTTTGGTTAACTGCACACTCAATCGTTTCACTTATTATATTTTCTCGATTATACGTAGGAATAATTATAGTTACCAATGGTAGCATTATTATTGTCCTAATAATTCATATGACCAGTTAATCATTTTATCTATTCCTTCCATGTAACTTACTTTAGGTGCCCACTTCATTAAATTATTAGCTTTAGTTAAATCCGCTACAAAGACCTTCTGGTCACTTATTCTAACCGGTAACTTAATATAATCAAGTTTAATTGCTAATTTCTCTTCAAGATAATTGAATAATTCCAGCAAAGATAAGCTATTTTCAATCCCACCGCCAATATTAAAGGCTTGGCCTTTTACATTTTCAATATGCTTAATTGCCTGAAAATATAAACTAATCATATCATCGGCATGAAGTACATCTCTAACTTGCTTACCATTACCAGAAATCGTAAAAGGTTCAAGGAGGATTTTTTTCTTAGTCTCTATGGCTTTTTGACAAAACCAACCTATCCACCCTTGGTCATAAGTGGCAAACTGACGACCGCCATACATGGATGAATGTCTAAATACCACTGTTTTCAAGTTAAAAATTCGCGCATAATCTAACAGATATTGATCAGCACTACCTTTAGACACCCCGTATGGTGAATGAAAGTCTAAATTTACGCTCTCATCAAAACCATTTGGTTTCTCTACACATGTATAACGGGTTTCGGTTTCTAAATAATTAAACTGCTCTAAGTCCCCATAAACTTTATTTGTGGAAGAATAAATAACTATGCTTTCCGGCGAATAGTCTCTAACCGAATCTAATACATTAAATGAACCTAAGACATTAACTTCAAAGTCCATTCTAGGATTGGCTATTGAAGTTGTCATAGCGACTTGGCCTGCTAGGTGGAATATCACATCGGGCTTAATATTCCGAATCATTTTCTGTACGTCATTTACGTTTCTAATATCACCATGAATAAATGTTAATTTGCCTAGTGATTTCAACCATTCTAAATTTTCTGTGGATCCGGTTCTGCTTAAGTTATCGAATACAATTACTTCATAGCCATTTGAAATAGCATGTGAAGCTAAATTGCTGCCTAAAAACCCACAGCCACCAGTTATTAGCAACTTCATAAAAGACATTCCTTAATATATTGAGTTAGTCCTTCTTTTAAAGTAAAGTTAGGTTGCCACCCTAATTTTACTAGGCCGCCTATATCGGCCTTAGACAACATTAATTCATTTTCCCGATATGGTATTTTACCAAAATTGAGCTTGGTAATAGTATTATCGGTTAATTCCTTTATAAGCAACACAAGTTCTCGTATACTAATAACTTTTCCGCTACCAATTGCAAATTCAATAAAGTTATCTTGTAAACATTCTAACTTACCTATAATTACCATATACGCCGCAACTACATCATTTATATAAATGAAGTCTCTAAGCTGTTCACCCATTGTTAAATCAATACTAGTCACCCTTTCCAGCATTGATTTAATGATATAAGCAGTGAACTTTGAATCATCATCACCATAACCATAGAAATGTTCAAGTTTAAGGTTAATAAACTGCAATTTATTTATACTTGCTAGATACTTGCCCCATAAAACAAAATTACTCTTGGATACGGCATAAGAGTTTACTAGCGCTGGCAAAGAAGAATCAGTATTGATAAAAGTAACTTTTCTATTTGCGGGCAAATCTTGCAGCAAACTTAATGGGAAAAGCTCATTGGCAGCCACCATATCTACAAAATTACTATTTTTCCTGCCGTAATCAGTAGCAGTATGAATGATTAGATCAATGCCATAGGTTTGAATAACCGACTTAAGGTTTTCATCAATAAACAATAATTTATAATTTAAATGGTTAGTTAAGCCTTCAATTCTTTTCAATCTGGCTTCTTTTCTGACTAAGGCAAAAACTTGATTATTCGAATCCAGTAGACTCTTAACCAAATAGCTGCCTAAAAATCCATTTGCACCAGTAATCAAAATATTCATGAATTAAAAACCTACACCGCAAAACTGACGAATCATCTCAGCTGTATGATCTAACATCTCGCTAGTTAACCCAGGATATATTCCGACCCAGAAGGTTTGGTTCATAATTCTATCGGAATTAGTTAATTCGCCAATAACCCGGTAATTACGGCCTTCCATATACGGCTGCTTGGTAACATTACCGGCAAATAAAAGCCTGGTACCTATATTATTATCATTCAAGTAATTTAGTAAATCAGTTCGACTAAACCCGGCTGTTTCTTTTATAGTAATTGGGAAGCCAAACCAAGACGGTTCTGAATTAGGTGTTGCTTCAGGCAATTCCAAGAATTCAACGCAATCTTGCAGTTTATTTTTTAAATAGTTGAAATTTTCTTTACGTTTTTCTACAAACTCATCCAATCTAGTCAACTGGGCTAAGCCACAAGCAGCCTGCATATCGGTTATTTTTAGATTAAATCCTAGATGCGAATAGGTATATTTATGATCATAGCCAAAAGGCAACTGGCCTAATCGCTGGCAAAACCTTTTGCCACATGTATTATCCGCACCAGGTTGGCAATAGCAATCACGCCCCCAATCGCGGAAAGATTCTGCAATAACCTTCAATTGATCATTATTGGTAAATACAGCACCACCTTCACCCATAGTAATATGGTGGGCAGGATAAAAACTCACAGTTGCCAGGTCGCCAAAAGTACCGACTTTTTTTCCATCATATTTTGAACCTAATGCATCACAGCAATCCTCGATCAACCATAAATTGTACTTGTCACATAATTCACGAATGGCTTTTAGGTTAAATGGATTGCCAAGCGTATGGGCAATAAAAACGGCTTTCGTTTTTGGCGTAACGGCTTCCTCTAACTTAGTTACATTGATATTATATGTGGGAATATCTACATCCAGAAATACCGGAATGGCTCCTTGCTGAATAATTGGGTTAATAGTAGTTGGGAACCCAGCTGCAACTGAAATTACTTCATCACCTGGTTTAATCGCTCGATCTCCCAATTTAGGAGAAGTTAGAGTACTAAATGCAACTAAATTAGCCGAGGAGCCAGAATTAACCGTAAGTAAGTGTTTCACTCCCAGGTACCTTGCTAGCTCTTGTTCAAATCTAGCATTGAATTTGCCAGTAGTTAACCAGCCATCCAATGAGGCTTCAACCATATATTTTAATTCTAATTCACCTATTACTTTGCCAGCTGGCGGTACTACGGTTTTACCAGGGACAAATGGCTTTTCAGCAAACTTTTCTATTGAATATTTTTCAACTAATTCTAAAATTTGGTTTTGAATTTGTTCTAACACTTTTGATCCTTCATGTATTCAATAATTTGTTCTTTAGTAATTTCTAGCATATTTTTATTTTCAAAATAGGCTTTATACCATAAAGTTAGTTTCTCTAAGGTAATTGCACTATTCCAAACCGGCTGCCAATTTAAAAGCATGCGAGCCTTGGAACAATCCAGTCGCAATAAATTTGCCTCATGCGGATGTTCAATACTGTCTTTGGTCCAACTTGCGCCACTTCCCCAGATTTGACACATCTCTGTTACAATTTCTTCGACGGTTTTAGTATCGGTATCCAGTGGCCCGAAGTTCCAGCCGCCGCTAAATTTTTGCCCATCCAGGTACATTTTTTCGGCAAGCGTTAAATAGCCAGATAGCGGTTCTAAAACATGCTGCCATGGCCTAACCGCGCTTGGGTAACGAATATATACGGGTTCATTTTTACTAAAGCTACGGATAATATCCGGAATTAATCGGTCTTCTGCCCAGTCGCCACCACCGATCACATTACCAGCGCGGCCACTGCCAATGATAGTTTTACTATTTTCATTAGCAAAATACGAATTAATGTATGCGCTCGTAACTAATTCTGAACAGCCTTTTGAATTACTGTAAGGATCATGGCCGCCCATCGGTTCATTTTCTCGATAAGCCCAAATCCACTCCTTATTTTCATAGCATTTATCAGTGGTAACATTAACAACAACTTTTGTTAAACCTGTTTCACGAACAGCGTCTAATAAATTTACAGTTCCCATCACATTTACTTCATATGTTTCACGCGGAAAACTATAAGAATAACGGACTAAAGGCTGCGCTGCCATATGAATAATAATCTCAGGAGCAGTCTCTTTTATAAATCCCATTAATGTCTCATACGAACGAATGTCGGCATATAACATTTTCGACATATACTTTTCTAACTTAAGGTCTTCCCACATTGATGGATTAGTTGGCGGGGTGAGTGAATAACCATAAACTTCCGCCCCTAGCATATGTAACCATAAAGTTAGCCAGCTACCTTTAAATCCGGTACATCCGGTAATTAAAACTCGCTTACCACTCCAAAAACTTTGCTTTATCATAGCCATAACTTCCAAGGCGCATTATTTTGCTGCCATAAATCTTCTAAATGTTGTTTATCACGTAAGGTATCCATCGGCTGCCAGAATCCTTCATGGTTATAAGCCATTAACTCTCCAGATTGGGCAAGCTGCTCTAATGGGCGCTGTTCCCAGACACAACTGTCGCTGTCAATTAAATCAATTACTTGGGGAGAAAGTACAAAAAAACCACCATTAATTAAAGCACCATCACCTTTAGGCTTTTCTTTAAAACTATGAATTTTACTATTATGAATATCCAATGCTCCAAAACGCCCAGGCGGAGTCACAGCGGTTAGGGTAGCCTGTTTGCCATGCTCGCGGTGGAATTTAATGAGTTTGTCAATATTTACATCACCTACCCCATCACCATAAGTAAAGCAAAATTCTGGCTCATCCTTAACGTATTCTTTAACCCGACGTAAGCGCCCGCCTGTCATAGACTGGTCTCCCGTGTCAATCAGCGTAACCTTCCATGGTTCCGCTTTTTGATCATGAACTGTCATCTTATTATTGGACATATCAAAAGTAACATCTGACATATGTAAAAAGTAATTGGCAAAATACTCTTTAATAAGATAGCCTTTATAGCCAAGGCAAATTATGAAATCATTGATCCCAAAATGAGAATAAATCTTCATGATATGCCATAGTATCGGTTTCCCACCAATCTCTACCATTGGTTTAGGCTTTACTATCGTTTCTTCTGATAATCGAGTGCCTAAGCCCCCGGCAAGAATAACACATTTCATATTTAGACTTTCAAATTAAAATAAAGGACCCAATATCACAGTAAAATGGTTCAGAAATCAGCTAATGTTTATTTATAATAGTATTTTATTATAGCATACTGCAGCAATTAAGCCTAGAGAGCTGATCTCTATCTTTTGTTTGCTCAAATATTAGAGTAGAAATAACGACATTTATGTCACATAATACATTTATTGAAGGCAATGGGGTGGTGGAGTTTAAATTCATATAGTTTATTATTTAGGGACCTAATTTACTATTTTATAAATGATTTAAAAAAATAAAATCTTGATAAAATAATATTTTTCTTATCCAATCAACTTGTCTGCAACTTCTAAATACTTTCTGATAATAATTTTTTGATCAAATTCCTTTTCCATTTTCTTGCGGCCATTTAATCCCATTTTTACTTTTTCATTAAATGGTAACTCAACAAATTTCATCATCGCTTGAGCCAGGCTAGCAGCATCACGCGGCTTCGCTAAAAATCCATTAACATTATCTTCTAAAACCTCACGGCAGCCTATGCTATCTACAGTTATAATTGGTTTACCCATACTACTAGCTTCCATCAATACCCTTGGTATACCTTCACGATAATAAGAAGGCAGTACCATACAGTCTATCTCCTGCATAACTTCCACAACATCATCAACCATACCTTTATATTCAAGGATGCCTTCTTTTTCCCATGACGCAATAGTGGACGGTTTTATACCTTTAGGATTTGCTAAAAAATAATTTCCAATTATTACCAGCTTAGTTTCAGGGTGTTTTTGTTTTACTTGACGCATCGCCTCTACAAGCTCCTTTATCCCTTTATCCCATAAAAGGCGCCCGGAAAATAAAAATACCACTGGCTTTTCAACTAAGCCATGATAAGAAAATTTAGTTAAATTCACTCCTGAGCCAGGTAAAAGTTTTATTAAGGTATTTTCTCTAAAAATATTCTCTTTGAGCATTAATTCTCTATCATCTGGATTCTGAAAAAAGACACAATCTAGTGATTTGAAAGCATACTTATAAAGATTAATTACAACTGAGTGAACTAATCCTTTCTTCATGAAGATGTAGCCCAAACCAGTGATATTTGCAATTATAGGGATCGATAACCGCCTAGCTGCAATTGCAGCATATAGGTTAGGTTTTATCGTAAAAGAGCAAATCAAGTCTGGTCTGATTTTTTTAATTTTATTAGATATGTCGCGTAGTAATTTTATATTATTGAGTGGATTTATACTTTTTCCATTTACTTTTTGGAATATTAACTTATATCCTTTTTTAGCTAGTTCTAAGGTATATTTTTTGTCATCTGGAATCATCACTACGATCGAGTAACCTTGTTTTGCAAATGCATCCATTAGATGCATCTGTCCATAAACGTGGTGTGCCGTATTATCTATAAATAGAACTTTTTTTACCATTACTTTCTCTAATAAATTTCCAAAATTTGCTTTATATAATTTTATTTAATCTAGATGGAAACTTATAACATGTTAATATAATATGATTATTGTAAATACGTTATTTTAATCATTACCAAATATATCCCTTGTATATACTTTAGTTTCTATATCTTCAATCTCGCCTGTTATTCTATTCGCTAATATTATGTCTGATGTTTGTTTAAAATAATTTAAATCATTTGTAACCTCAGAGCCAAAAAAAGTTTCCTCTTTTAATACTGGCTCATAGACTATTACATTAATCCCTTTTGCCTTAATTCTTTTCATTACACCTTGAATAGCAGAATACCTGTAGTTATCAGACCCTTGCTTCATTACTAGCCGATAAATTCCAACAGTCTTCGGTTCTCTTTTGATTATCTGCTCCGCTATAAACTCTTTACGTACTGCATTAGCATTAACGATTGCTTGCACAAGTGTTTGAGGGACGTCTTTATAATTGGCTAATAATTGTTTAGTATCTTTAGGTAGGCAATAACCACCGTATCCGAATGAAGGATTATTATAATGTTGTCCGATTCTGGGGTCTAGCCCGACTCCCTCTATTACTTGACGTGTATCTAAACCATGAATTATACAAAAACTATCTAATTCATTAAAATAAGCAACTCTCATAGCTAAATAAGTGTTTGCAAATAGCTTTACCGCCTCTGCTTCAGAAGAGTTTGTATAAAGAACAGGAATATCTTTCTTTTTTGCCCCTTCTGCGAGTAGTAAAGCAATAAGTTTGGCACGCTCCGAAATTTCACCTATTATTATTCTAGAAGGATATAAATTGTCAAATAATGCTTTGCCTTCCCTTAGAAATTCAGGCGAAAAAATCAAATTGTTTACACCATACTTTTTGTTAGTTGCTTCCGTATAACCTACTGGTACAGTCGACTTTATGACAATTGTAATCTTTGGATTTATTGTCAATATATCATTAACAACGGATTCAATTGATGAAGTATTGAAATAATTTGTGTTAGGGTCATAGTCAGTAGGTGTAGCAATAAAAACAATTTCACAATTTCTATAGGCTAAGTCTATATCTGTTGTACCTTTAAGATTTAACTTTTCCTGAGAAAGATAATGACTTATCTCAGCATCATCAATCGGTGAAATACCCTTATTGATTAATTTAATGTTTTCTTCATTAACATCTAATGCTAAAACTTCATGTTTTTGCGCAAAAAGCACTGCAAGAGATAAACCTACATAACCAGTACCTACAACCGTAATTTTCATTAAATAGCCCTAATAAAATTTTTCATTCACCATTTTCTAAATATTTTTTAAACCACTTAGCAAATTGTTCAATTCCTTCTTTTATGTCAGTTTTTGGTGCATAATTAAAATCTGTTTCCATTTGGCTAATATCAGCATAAGTGCTGTAAACATCACCTGGCTGCATTGGCAAGAATTCCTTAATAGCTTCTTTGCCTAGAGCCTCTTCTAAAGTTTCAATAAAATCCATTAACTTTACAGGCTTATTGTTACCAATATTATATATCTTATAATATTTTTCTTGTTTAATCTGTGATTCCAATATTACTCTGACTACACCCTCTACAATATCATCGATATATGTAAAATCACGCTCTAAATTACCATTATTAAACACTTTTATTGGCTTCCCACTCATTATTGCATTGGCAAACAGCATTGGAGCCATATCTGGCCTCCCCCATGGACCATAAACAGTAAAAAAACGCAAAGCAGTTGTAGGAAGGTTAAATAAGTGAGTATAACAATGCGCCATAAGTTCGTTACTTTTTTTTGTTGCAGCATATAAACTGATCGGAAAATCAACATTATCATCGATAGAAAAAGGCTTCTTCTCCTGGTTCCCATATACACTAGAACTACTTGCATAAACTAGATGTTTTATATCGTTAAATCGACATGCTTCTAAAATATTTAAAAAACCAAGAACATTACTATTAATATAGCTATGTGGATTTTCCAAGCTATATCTTACTCCTGCTTGGGCTGCCAAATTACAAACTATTTCAATAGAGTGCTCAGCAAACAAAAGGTTTAATCTCTCGCTATCTATTAAATCTAATTTAATAAATTTATAATTTGGGTATAATGTTGACTTAACCAATTTCCCATACTCAATTTCTTCAAAACTAATTCCACAATCAGCAAGCCTAGCATACTTAAGGTCAACTGAATAATAATCATTTATATTATCTAGCCCAATTACTTCATGTCCTGATTGAAGTAATTTTTTTGCAACGCTTGCACCGATAAAACCTGCAGAACCAGTAACTAAAATAACAGACATTACTATATTTCCTTTTGCTTTGTCTTATTTGTATTAGATTTAATTTTCCTTAGCAATTAAAAAAAACTCTTATACCAACTAGCGGCTTCTTCCAATCCCTGCTGTATTGTATATTGAGGATCGTAATTAACCAATGTTTTCGCCATACTTATATCAGCTAAGGAATGGCGAATATCACCACCACGAAAGTCGCGGTAAACAGGCTGCACTAAAGAGGCAGGATCAATCAAATCTTTTATCATCGTGAATAATTGGTTTAATGTAGTTTGTTCTCCACATGCTACATTATAAACTTTATTTAGCGCATTTGGATTATTTGTAATTGCTGCTTTTATATTCATCTGTACTACATTTTTTATATAACAAAAATCGCGGCTTGTCTCTCCATCACCATTTATAAACGGTGCGTCATTATTTAATAAAGCTTTAAACCATAATGGAATTACTGCAGCATATGCTCCATTTGGGTCTTGCCTTTGGCCAAATACATTAAAATATCGCAATCCGATTGTTTCAATGCCATAAGTTTTTGCAAATACTAATGCATAAAGCTCATTAGCATATTTGGTTACAGCATATGGGGATAACTGAGAGCCGATCTTATGTTCCACTTTAGGTAGATCAGGGTGGTCTCCATATACTGAGCTACTTGAAGCATAAACGAACCTTTTCACTTTATTATCTACGCAAGCTTTTAATATATTTACAAAACCACTAACATTTACATCATGTGAGGTTATCGGATCATTAATTGACCGAGGAACGCTTCCTAGCGCTGCTTGGTGAATAACTATACCTACACCAGCAGTAGCATTTAAACAAGCTGAATAATTGCGAATATCGCCTTCAACAAATTTGAATTTTTGCCATTTCACTTCCCCAACAAGGTTTCTTACTTCATCTAAGTTATGCTGAAATCCAGTTGCAAAATTATCAAGACCGACCACTTCCTGATCATTATTTAGTAGAAACTCTAATATATTTGAGCCAATAAAACCGGCACAGCCTGTAACTAGCCACTTTTTTCGCTGATTTAACCCGGACATTTTTTCCCTCATGTGAATAATTAATTCTTTTTCATATTTTCAGTATTTTCAATTAATAATATATTTTAACTCAATTGAAATAAGTTGAAATTATTTCTGCCTATTTTAAACTTTCATAACTCATTAACCATTGCTGGAACATTAGAATGTCCCATAAATAATAGCCATTATCCGCCTTCCCGCTTACATGCTGCTGCAATTTTTGACTTATTAACTCTGAATTTAAATAACCTTGTGCTTTTAATTTATAAGGATCTAATAAATCGAATGCCCAGTCTTTTAGCTCCCCTCTTAACCAGTCATTAAGCGGTACAGCAAAACCGCGCTTAGGTCTCTCAATTAAATCTTGCGGCACATGTTTATATAACACTTGACGAAGAATTCGTTTAGTTACTCCCTGATTAATTTTAAACTCTCTTGGCAACGAATATGCAAACTCAACTATTTTATGATTTAAGAGTGGCACTCTAGTTTCTAAACTATTTGCCATAGCTGCACGATCAACTTTTACTAATATATCATCAGGTAAATAACCAACCCCATCAAGATATTGCATTTTTAAAATTTTGTCATTTAACTGGTTTAGATTATTGACATCTTTATCCCATAGACTTTTATCATTATTAAGACCTATTACCAGTTCATTTAAATTTATCCAATGGCTTGCCAAACGAAAATAGAATTCGTCAAAATTTTTTGCTTTAAATAATGGTTCTAGTCGGTAAACTTTATCACTGAAATTGGTAATTGGCAGCCGAGTTAACTTATTTACGTTTTCTAAAAATTTTGGAGAAATAAGCGGAATACCCTTGCTACATAGTTTTCTTAACCACAAAGGAACTATTTTTATTTTTGAATAGAGATTTTCGGCTAATAAATATCTATTATAGCCGGCAAAGAGCTCATCTCCACCATCACCAGATAAGGCCACTGTTACTTTTTGTTTCGCTAATTGAGAAACCAGAAACGTAGGTATCTGCGAAGAATCTGCAAATGGTTCATCATATATTTTTGCCAGATTAGGGATTACGTTTAATGCATCTTTCTCACTTATATACAATTCATTATGACTAGATCCAATATGTTTAGCTATCTCTTTTGCAAATACTGCTTCATCATAACTAGGGTCATCAAAACCTATACTAAATGTTTGAATTGGGGTTGTACTTTGTCGCTGCATCAAGGCAGCAATAGTTGAGGAGTCGACCCCCCCAGATAAAAAGCAGCCTAAGGGGACATCAGCTATCATTTGATTTTTAATTGAATTAACCAACAACTTTTCTAAGTCATTTACTGCGTCATCAAGACTTCCTTCATATCTATTAGAAAGAGATGTTGATAACTGCCAGTAAGGAATAGAATTTACTTCTTCATTTTTAATAATTTGCCGATAATCTAAGCATAGATAATGTCCAGGAATAAGCTTATGAATGCCATTAAAAATTGATAAAGGTGCAGGAATACAGTTATGTAACATTAGTTGACCAATGGCATTACGATTTATTTCCGGGTTAAATTTAGGATGGCAGCGCAAAGCCTTTAATTCTGAAGCAAACCCAAAAGCGCCATTGAAATAACCATAGTATAAAGGCTTCTCGCCCATCCTATCTCTTGCCAGGTAAAACTTCTGATCTTGCCTATCCCATAGCCCAATTGCAAACATACCTTCAAGCTGTAAAAGTGCCTGTTCAAAACCATAGCTTTCGATAGCCATTAAGATTACCTCAGTATCACTATGTCCTCGCCATGCTATACTGCCATGTATAGCTTCTAACTCCTGTTTAATCTTTTTAAAATTATAGATTTCGCCATTAAAGACAATTACGTATCTACCTGAAACGGATAGCATGGGCTGATGACCAGCTGAGGATAAATCGATTATAGCCAAGCGGCGATGAATTAGGTGAATACCTAAATTATTATCTTGCCAAACCCCATAACCATCTGGTCCACGAGAGAATATTGCATCTCCCATTTTTTGGCTAACTTGATTTGTATCATACTGTATATTATAATCAATAAACCCGGTAATACCACACATAATCTATCCAATCAGGTTTAAATAAAGGTTTTCATATCTAATTAGCATTTTAGATAAGCTATACTCTTCAATTATTCTCTGCCTTGCCAATTTGCCATATTCCGCTATCTTATCTTTGCCATATTCACTCATCTGAACGATAGCATCTGCCAGCAGTAATTTATCTTGTGGAGGCACTTTAATCCCCGTATTATCAACTATAATAGCTGCGTCACCTACATCTGTTACTACACAAGGTTTACAACATGCCATTGCTTCGGCAACAACGTTTGGAAAACCCTCGGAAAAGCTGCTTAGTACCAAAAAGTCAAATGAATTATATACAGCAAGCATATCAACTTGCTCCCCTAAGAAGGTAATTTGTATTGAACCTAGCTGATTACTATAATGACTATAAGCTTCTTTTGTACCTTTACCTACAACTATGGCATGTATATTATTGATATTTCGCTTTGCTAATATCTCTAGGGCCGAGAAAAAATTATCATAATCTTTTTGAGGATCATTTCTCCCTACAATACCAATTTTGATCTTATCGTCGTTAATCAAGCTCTTATTTTGGTCTAAATAAAGCTGCTCGATATCATAGCCATTTGGAATATAGACAAATTTGTTTTTTCGATAGCCAACTTTTATATGTTCAAAAATCGAGGTTTTAGAGCAATTAACTATTTTGCTAGGCAAGAAAGACAAGAAGGCGCAAAGTTTCCTAATAACAATAACATGCCAAGAATTATTTTTGAAGCTTAACTTAGTTGAACGAATATTCCAGACTATATTCTTGACACCAGAAAGCTTACCGATAATAAGACCAAGAAAGTCAGCATGATATAACCATGTCTGTATCAAATCAGGATTCTCTTTACGAATTAGCTTGAATAAGTTATATAATTTAAATAATTTATTTCCACTATTTAAATTCAAATAGAAACAACGTACTCCATCAATCGTTTCTAGATATTTCCCATATTTCCCTGGTCCGGTTAAAGAAACTACTAGGAATTCAAATTTACTTTTATCCAGGCTTTCACATAATTTAACAATATTTCTCTCCGCTCCTCCATTAGCTAATCCTGTGATAATATGCAGTATCTTTTTCATTGTATACTCTTTAAATAAACTTTGGTAGTTTCTATTAAATTTAGCTATTATTAGCTAAATTTGAATAACGTATGTTATAAATCATAAGAATAATATAAAAATGTTTTCTCATATTATATTCATTTTACTAACTCTACATATACTTCCAATCTTGAAGTAATTAAGAGTCTTTATATACCAAGCTCAAAAAATAAAGCCTAGTTATTAGATACACCCTAATTAAAACTTAATTTTAACGAAGGAAAAGAAGACATTATAATTTTTAGCAGAAGAAATATTCCTAACGCAAAAATAAATGCAACCATTACGGAAAACCAAGGCGGTAAAATATAAAGTAACCATGTAATCCAAAGCATATCTTTTTCACTTTCAATATTATCACCATGGATTTTCCTTGTAAGATAATAAGATATGAAACAAATAAATAAAATATACGTTATATAGATAATTGACAAATATGGTGCAACAAAAAACCATGCAGCTAAACTTACATTTACGTTCCAGTCACCAAGATTTAATGGAGAACCTATATATTGTGTAAAATATGAACCCAACCAAACAGGAAACCTCCCTAGAATTATTTTATAATAAAAAATTCCATGCAGGCCTTCAAGCCAAAAAGGAGCGAAGTCGCCATTTGCAAATTTTTCTTGTAACACATCTTGTAATCGTATAACTTCTACTAATATAGATGTAACCTGTAATCTACCAACCAATTGCTGCAAAGCATTACCAAATAAAAGTGAATACTCATTAGCATTTATTTGTTGTAAAAAATTTTGAATCAATTGATCGAGGGTAATATTTAAAGACGCAGAAGCACGTATAGCAAATTTCAAATTTAGAATAAAAGGATATAAAAGTAAAACAGTAATTAACAAAATTATAACTATCTTAGGGTTTAATTTTTGCATTCTTACTGCTCTACACCATTCAAAAATTATAGTTATAAAAAAAATACCAGACCAGCCACGTAAAAAATTTGAGATTAAGTAAATAGCCAAATTAGGATAAAAGTATTTATTTTCACGATAAACGCCATAATATATTATAAATAAAGCATCCGGAGGTAATAAAATCCAGATAATTGATAAGGACGTTGTTACTTTATTTGCTGCTCCTGCAGTATTTAGTCCAAATACATAATTAAATATTATATATGCAATTTGAATTAATATTAGGAATTTTCCAATCCTTGCTCCTGCCAAATAAGAGTAGGGCCGAAATTGAAAAGAATCAACTTTAAATTTATACATTAGATTAAATAATGGAGACAATACTATATAATATGAAGCTATAACTAATAACATACTGAATATAAGATTACTAATCGAATGCACGCTACCTTTTGCATCCCCTATTAGCTCCCTATCCAAATACATGAGATAAGCTGCAATACAATTAAGTGCTATGAACAGATATAGGAAATGTAAACGTGGCGATTTATTAAACATTAAAATTTTCTTTTAATACTTTTGCAGGAATCCCTGCAATAACAACATTGTCAGGGAAATTATTAATAACTACGCTATTAGCACCAATAATAACATTATTACCTATCTTAATTGGTCCTAATATTTTTGCCCCTGATGATAATATTACATTATCCCCTATAGTAGGCTGGTTTCCTTTAGAAGTTTGAAATACATCTTTATTTCCCAAAGTAACACCATTAAATATTTTACACCTCTCTCCAATCACTGCATCTGCGCCAATCACAATATCATGTCCATGAACTATAATTAGTCCTTTTCCAATTTTAGCTTTACATGATATATCACTTGCATAAATAATTCTTATCATATATTCAACTATTAATCTAAGTGGTTTACCTAATAACGGTATCAAAGCACAAGTTTGACCTAATCTAACTAGAAAAAGCAAATGCATTGTATGATTAAGTACTAAAGTCTTCAACTTAGGAAGAAGTAAGTTTGAGCTTGAATTTACCATTAAATCGAATCCAAAAAACCTTAAACTCATCTTACGCCTTTCTTTTTTGAAGCTCTAACTGTATTTGGTATTCTTAGCATTTTAATTATTGACCTTTCCGACCATAATTGATAGAAAAGCGAGAAACTGAAACTGCTAAAAAGAATAGGTAATACCTTTCTACAATCTTTCCATCTCTTATTTTTTAATGCTGCTACAAATAAAATAAAGGTAGATTGAGCTATACTACTTCTATGTTCTGGATATTTTTTTAGAAAATAAGATAAAGTATCACAAATTAGACTAATTACTTTATCTCTCCGAACTGAAGATATACCAATTCCGGTCCTGTAAACACCCAGTAGTGAATTAGAACAAAATGTAGCATAACCCAAATCTCCTACTTGTTCAACATTAGCAAAAAAATCTAAAACGACAAAATCGGGCAAAGTGAAATCTCGATTACAACTTCTATACATTTTTGAACTATTAAATCCAACACTTATAAGTCTTAAAAGATGTGCCCGAGTAAATTTGACTTTTGATACTATTTGCATATCAATCAAATCTTCTACACATTTCCCGTTAGATTCGTTCTTAACATACATTCTATGCCAAACTATATTGCAATCAGGATTGTTATCTAAAAAATCAGCTTGGGCTTGTAACTTTCCTGGTAATGCGTAGTCATCCCCATCCATATGAGCAATGTATTGGCCTTTTGCAGATTGATGCACGCTAAAATAATTCTCAGACCCACCTGTATTCTTTTCTTGGAAAATAGCTTTCACAATATTGGGGAATTTATATACAAACTCTTCGATAATGCTTCTTGTAGAATCTGTAGAAGCGTCATCCCCAACAATTATCTCAAATCTAAAACTGGTCTTTTGGTCAATTAGGCTCTGTAAGCATTGGCGAATATATTTTTCATGGTTATAAGTAACAATACAAACTGAGACTTTTATACCTTGGTTTTGAACATCCATAGACTAGCCTTAAAAGTATATTATATAAAACTTAATTAAAAATGGTTATTTCCTTATACTATGATTTAGCTCTTGAAACTAAAAAAGTAAATTTTTTACAAATCAATTTGCATTTTTCCAATATTCTATTTCTTATAAATGAAATTGAGAATAGTGAAAGTAAAAATAAAATTATAGCAATTACCATTAATTGAAATATTACCATTAATCTATTTGTAGACCAATGAAAATAGTAAATACTTGAAATTGCAAACAGTAAGGGAAAAATAGTTATCTTGATAATGTCATTGATAATCCATTTAGAGTGCAAACCTTTTGCAAATTTAAAATGGATAAGAGGAAGCCAAAAAATAAAAAATAATAAGTTCTTCAATAACCACGCCGATCCAGCTCCAAGCATCCCGTACTTTGAAGATGACCAGATTAAAAGTGGAATATATATAACTACAATGCCAATATTACCTATAAAATGTAATTTCAAGTCACCTTTAGCATATTGCAGGTAATATGCAAATGCTGATAAACCTAATAACCCATTTCCAATTGAATATACTGATAATAATTGTGCCCCATTATTTGCTATCTGCATATTACCTGTCCATGCAAAAAGTAGTTGTTTTGGTAAACATGACATGATCAGTAGTATAGGAATAGAAATAAAGCATACTGCTTGCGTAGCTTTCCGGTATATAGAAACTAAGTACTCTTCATTTCCTAAAGCTTCTGCAGATGTTATTCGTGGTAAAATTGTTGAGCTTATTGGGGTAGTAATAATAGTAATTCCACTTGCAATAAGTACGACTAAAGAATAACAAGCATATTCAGAAAGAGGAAGATACTTTGATAAAATAATCTTATCTGTTTGCATTACTAAAATCCACACTGAATTAGTAAATGCTAAAGTTAAGGAAAACTTAAAAATCTTTCGCAGAGAGTTCCAATCCCATGATTGAAAATTTAGATTTACTGGAATTTGAGGTAATAATTTATTCTTTTTTGCGAATACCAAATAAACTTCCAGAATTGCTATTGATAATTGATACATAAAATAAGTTATTGGCGCAGAATTAATGAAATACAATACAGGTAAAACTACTATAAATCGAAAAGAAGTAATAATTAAATTATAACCACTTAACCATTGAAACTTTTCATATCCGGCAATAATTCCCTTATATAGCCCGGAAATCCACCTGAGAATAGCAATTATACCCATTAACATGATCGAATACTGAACTTCTGTATAACTTAGATGCTCAACTTTTAACCATTTATGAGCTATCACTCCAGAGAAAAAAATAATTCCCAGAGCACCGATCAATGCAATAGTAAAAAAGACCAACTCTAACAAATAAACTAGCCTTTTTAAAAGAATACCATCAATTACGCCACTCCGAAACCGAGCTACTTCCCTTGAGATTGTGGGCGTTAGGCCAATATCAAGTAATTGAAATAATGCTTGCATCATTGCATAAAAACTAACTAATCCATATGCTTCTAGCCCCATAATGCGTAGATAAATAGGAACTATCAATATTCCAACTGATGCAGCATAAAGCTGACTAATATAATTTGCAAGGGTATTTTTTCTTAAGGACAATGTATTTCTCTTTAAGTACAAAAATAAAGAATGTTTTTATTAGATATCCAAATTCATTAAATATGAATTATTTAAATCTTTAATAATTTTAAAACCTAGTTTTAAATAGAAATTTATTGCTTTGCTATTATTCTGATAAACTTCTAATTTCAATTTCTCAAACCCTAATCGCTGCAAGTGAGAAATTAAAGCAGTTACAAGAGTATCACCAATTCCTTTGCCCCTGTTACTTTTACTAACTACTAACATAGTGATAAAAGACTCTTTCATTTTTGGATCATTACAATATGCTGCTACAAAAGCAATTAATACTTGATTTTCATAAAGAGTGAAAATTGTTGCACGTTGAACAATTTTCTTAGAATAATCATCTAAATTAACCTTCTTAGTAAGAGGAGGTTCAAATTCATCACTTACCTCTAACAATAATTGCCTTATGGAATCTATTAATAGCATAATATTAATAACTTTCTAAAGATGATTAAAATTTACTCAGCATTATTTATTTTTTCTATTAGTAAATCTTAATTATATAAGCTAAAAAAACTTTCTATATTAGCGCAAATAGATTTAATATCATCCAATGTTGTATCTTGATGTACCGGTAAATTTAAAATCTCTTCTGCAATATTAAATGAAATAGGAAACTGGTCTTTATCAATTTCTTTTATTAATCTATAATATAAAGCTGTTGTGATAATTTCCTGCTCTATCAAATAAAAATAAAGCTTTTCTCGTAGACCATTTTTTATTCGCACTGGAAATGTTTGAGGGATAGTATCAGCTTCTAAATTATATATTATCTCGATATTCTTATTAAGTGGTAATAACTCCATATATGTTTTATAATTCGTCTTACGTATATTGGCAATTCTTTTAAAATCAGTTCTTATATATTGCTCTAGAACTTCACAGTCTATTTTTTCACTAGATAATAAAGAACTTATTTTCATTTCTTTTGTATTACTTTTTAGTATACCTCCAGTCTTTGTAGCAATATATTTATGTAATGAATAAAAACTAAAATCCCCAAAGTTGCCTAATTTTTGATTATCTTCTTCTAAATAAAACGCATGCGCACAATCTTCAACCAAAATTACACCCTCTCTTTGGCACAATGACTTTAATATAGGCATATCATTCTGACAAAAACCAAAATAATGTATAACTAATAAAACATCAACATTTTTATCAATTAATTTTCTTTCCAAATCTTGTAAATCAACTTCTAATTTTTCTCCAACTCTATAAAAGTTAAATTTACAAGAATATTGAATAACTGGGTCAAATACCCCAGATCCTTCTCTTTCTGTAAATCCTATATATGAAGGCAACAAAATATTTAATTGTTTTTTTGAACTTAAAGATTTTAATATTAGTCCCCAAGAGGTACGTGCATTTTTAGTAAAAACTAAATCTAAAGTACAATTTTTAATATCTATAGCATTTTTAGTAACCACGATTACCTCCTAATATTCATACATCAAGATAATACGTATTATCAATTTGTTTATGTATCGCTTCTAAATCATTAAACATCATTACATCTATTATTGACAAACCGGCCTCAAAATTACCTCGCCGTTGACTATAGTGCTCCAATTTATTCCCTAAAAAGCTTAACTTAATACCAGAGTCCTGAAATTGATTTTTATTGAAGATTTCTATACCCCCAGTAGGATTTATATACTCTTCAGCACCCAGTGCCTTACTAATATAAAGAGCCCATTCTCCTGGATGCGACACTTGGCCAACACTTAGATTTAACTCACTAAAAATACTTAAATCTAAAGGAATTTCTAACGCCTGGCAAGTCTTATTTAGAATATAAGCGTTTAATTGCACTATACTATCCGTACTTATTGCCAAACATTCCTCGACTAAATTAATCGTTTGAGTATAATATGGCGCACGCTTTTTATAATGCTCTAGCTGCCTAATAATTCTAGATTTCCAGTCCTCTGTATTTTTTATTGAAACGTCTTTAATATTTGTTGTCATCGATTTTTTATCTAAAGGAACTGCAATATATTGCCATCCTTCAACCGGCTTTAATATTCTATTTCGTTCAATCCATCCGTGCCTTATAAATTGAACCGTATCAAATAATATAAATTTATCAGTATACTTGATTAAGCTGTAATATCCTAGATAAGGAAAAAAGTATGGCTGCATTATCCCTAGTCTCATCAAATCTCCTATGCTAAATCATTTATTATATTAGCTATTTTAAGCTGATCTATTTTATTAAGACCTACATACATTGGCAGGCAAAGAATTCTGCTTGCAATATTTTCAGACACGGGACAAGGCTGATACTTAACATAATTTAAAGTATTTAAAGAAGGATAAAAATAGCGTCGTGTTTGGATACCATTCGCAAGTAACTTTTTAGATATATTTAGTACTGTATTTTCATCTTTTAGGATGAGAGGAAAATAGCTGAAGTTATTACTTGCATAGGTAATTGGCTTTAATAATAATTCAGGATTTATTAACTGAGTATAATATTCGTATACTATTTGCCGCTCACTCATTATTTCATCTATATGCTCTAAAACAGCCAGCCCCATAGCTGCTGAAAATTCATTCATTTTTGAGTTAGTTCCTAACCCTTGAATCACATCAGGTGCAGTAATCCCAAAATTAATTAACTTTTTACATTCTTTTATTACTTCATTATCTTTAGAAATTATTGCACCACCCTCGATAGTATGAAATAGCTTTGTTGCATGAAAACTTAAAATTGAAGCATCACCGTATGAGAGTATATTTTTATTTTCACTTGTTTTTACATTGAATGCATGCGCGCTATCATATATTAACTTTAGCTTATGCTTATTAGCAATTTCTTGGAGTTCCCATACATCACAAGCACGGCCAAAAACATGAACAGGTAAAATCCCTGAAACATTTGAACTAATACTTGATTCTAGTAAGCTAATATCCAAATTTAAAGACATCGGATTAATATCAACAAATTTTGGTACTAAATTTTCCCATACTAAGCTACTGGTTGTAGCCACAAAGGAAAATGGGCTTGTAATGACCTCTCCTTTTAAATTCAAAGCTCGATATAGAACTTGTAATGCTAAAGTTCCATTACTAACTAATAACAAGTTATCTACTTGTAAGAATTCTTTTAGTTTCTCAGTTAATTGTTGTTCTAAAGGACCAAAGTTAGTTAGCCAATTTGAACTATAAATTTGGTCAACGTACTTCTCAAATATGCGACGAAGTGGTAGATAAGGTTTTGTTACAGTTATCATTTTTACACTTTAATATAATTATTCAATATTAACTCTTATTAGAGGTAATGAAGTTCCGATTTTTAAAGAGGAAGTAGAGCCCACTAAAAAAAGCACTCAAGGTAAAAGCGGTAAATAAGAGTCTTGCGCGTCTTGGTTTAGATTTATATATAGGTACTTGTGCAGGGTCAATTACTTGTATAGAAAGGGGAACTACCTCACTAAGAGCATCTAATTGAGAAGCTTTGGACTGCTTTAATAAAACATTATATACAAGTTCTTTAAATACGAAATCACGCATTAAGTTTAAGTATTGATTGGCAAGTTCAGGCGCAAGACCACTAGGAATCGCAATATCTTCTCCTCCTGTTTGGTTATTGATTTTATCTAATTGAGTCTTAATACTGTTTATTTTCGTTTGTAATGCTAAATAGTCTGGATTATCAGTATTTACATAATATCGCATACTTTCTAACTGGTATTGGGCTACAACTAACTGGGTTTGTAATTGCATAGAAATATTTGCAATTACTTGAACTTGTTGACCTGCAATTATTCCATTTCTCTTTGCAAAATCTTTTAAATCACTTTCTGCTTTATTAAGGCTAATTAAAGCATGAGCTAATTGTTGCTGATAAAATTGATATCTCTGGTTTGCTCTAGAATAAGCAACATTATTAATTAGTTGTCCTAATGCAATTGTATAATAATTTGCTATTGCTGCTGCAAGCTTAGGATCTTCATCATCAACATCTATTTCAATAAAGCCACTTCTTATATCTGGAATAAGTTTCACTTTACCATCTAATATCTTTCTAGCTTTTTCAATGTCTTTGACTTTAAATTTATTGACTAAATTAAATTTATCTATAACCATATCTTTCACTGCGTTAGTTTTTAACATAACAGTCGCAATATCTGCATCCGTTTTCTGTAAAATTCCTCCCCCTCCACTTCCTGTTAACGCATTTAACCCACTAATAACTTGTGAAAAAGAGGTGCCAGCATCACTAAGTTTAGGAGGATTGATTAATGCCGTAGCAGTAAATATAGGAGTAGCAAAAATACAGTACAAGATCGCAATTAAAGTAACTACACCAGTAGAAATTCCAATTTTTTTCCTATTCTCTTTTAAAACCAGAATAGCTTTACTTAGATCAATTTCTTTTTGTTTCTGCATAAATCAATTTATCTTATTAACGATTAAACAATGCCACAGCTTGGGCGCTATTAGCTATGATCTGGGTCCAGTTCATGATATTTTGTACTAGGCCACCAAACTGGATTTGTTGCGGTACTATCACCGCATCTCCCGGATTTAAAGTTTGATTACCAAAGCCGCCAAACCAGCCAGCCTGCTGACGGCTATAGATAGTACCATCGGCTCTTAAGATATATTCACTCGAAGTATCTGCAAAGTTATTTTCGGTACCGGCCATATCAATATAATTAACAACAGTTTTATGTGGTTTATACATAAATGTTGCCGGATTATAAACTTGCCCGATCACATCAACTGTAGATGGTCTCGTTGGGATATAGATCGTATCGCCATTTTCAACCTGGATCGCCGGCATGTGCGCTAAATCTACTTCTGCAGATTGTACACCAAGTACCACCCTGCCGGTTGGTTGTATCTGGCGCATTTTGGCAATAAAAGCCTGCTGCTGTGTCAAAATTTGAGTTTGGGTTAGCGATTGATATTGGCTAGTAGTTGAAACACTTGCATTACTTGCTTGCGCCAATAAAGTTTGTTGAAGCTGGTCAAGCATTTGGTTTAACACTGCCTGCTGTTTTTTCTTAACTGATTCGCGGTTTAGCTCTGTGCCATATAGATAGGCTTTATCCGTAATGCCGCCGGCTCTTTTTATGACATCTAAAATGGTTTCCCCTGGTTTCATCTCATAGACCCCAGGATCGTTTACTTCACCATCAATAAATATATAAATCGTCGAATTAGCAGTTGGCGTGCGGACATCTTTGGAAGAAAGAATATCGATTACATCCCCAGCCTGCAATTCAATATTGTTAGCAAGGTCACCCGCTAAGGCTTTCCGGAGACTAAACGGTATGACGTTAGTTGAGAGCGTTTTAGGGTTTAGCCTGATAATAGTTGCATAGTTCCAATTGATATTCGCTTCAGGTATCTGGATAGGCCCAGCGGTAAATAAATTATCGCTAACGCCAAATACCTTAGGTCTACTGCCATCGCCTAAGTTATTGGCGCCATTTAGGCCAGTAGAGTACATGGAATTAACATTCGAGTTTATCTGTGCAGTAGTCTTTTCTTTGCCGACTTGAGTTAGTAGGTTATCCCTACCCGCAGTATTATAGGCATAGCTATTCCAGAAGCTCCGAGTCAGCAGCACTTCGCGGTTAGGAATTACATCTTTTATCCGCATACCAGGCTTAAAAGAGTACCTAGATGGATTAGCCACATTACCCATCAAGACTATACTGCTTTCATATACGTTATTAGCACTAAAGAAATGAATAACATCGCCATTTGCCACCTTCTGGTTCATGCCATTCTTCATTGGATAGTTATTTACGCTAATCGCCTTATCTTTATCGATTTTCTCAACTATAAGGCTACTTTGTTGGCTATTATAGGTAAATCCTCCAGCAAAATTTACTATATCCTTAACGGTTTCGCCTTCTCTGGCTTCATAGATGGCAGCAACTTTAACGCCATCATAAATTGCAACTTGATTGCCTTTAGGTGGAAAATAAATTGTGTCCCCTGGTAGTAGCCGAATATCTTTAGAATTATCTCCACGAAGGATAATGTCATACATATCAAAATCGGCAACGACTCTACCATCACGTTTTATTTGTACGTGGCGTAATGAACCAAAAGGTGCTGGACCACCTATGGCAAAAACTGCATTACTTACGCTGGATAAGGCGCTTAATTGATAAGTACCAGGCCTAGCTGCATAACCGGCTACATTAACCTGGATCGAGCGAATCTGGCTAACTGTTGCCGAAAGACTAAAGTTACGATAAATTCTGCCAATGCGGGTTTTAAAGTA
The DNA here is from genome assembly GCA_964386295.1 of uncultured Neisseria sp. Taxonomy (GTDB): domain Bacteria; phylum Pseudomonadota; class Gammaproteobacteria; order Burkholderiales; family UBA11063; genus Aquella. The sequence continues at coordinate 31,260 of CAYLRR010000007.1, read as the reverse complement.
ACTATCCAGGCTAGAGGCTTTTATTCCTACTACGCTTATCTTACCAACTTTTGGAATAAAAATCGTCCCATCTTTATCAACAGTTGCAGTATAATTTACATTCATTGAGCCCCAAGCTTGTAAATTAACTTGGTCCCCAGGTCCTAGGGTATAATTTGCATCCACCGGAATATTATTTATCGGTGCAAAAGTTGATGGCGCAGTAAATAAGTTATAACCAATCATTGGTAAAAATAAGCCACTCCGAATTTGTACATTTTTTTGGAAAGGATCTTGTTGAACTACTGGGTTTAATACTATTCCATCTCCAAATACGCTTGGCACATATGCGGTCACAGCACCAAATCCTCGACCGTACATTCCTTGCTGAGGCATTGCAATATTGGAATAGCTCTGTAACCCTTGAAATTGGCCACCAACTCCGCTATTATTATTGTAATTACGATATTGATCTGGGCTTAAACCATTAAGTGATGTTGAATTAACCTGTTCCCATTGATTATTCAAATTAAGTTTAGCTGAATTGGCGCCATTACCATTATCGACATTACTAATTGGAGGTACTATTATATTGCCAGTATTGCCAGCTGGTGAAGCGCTGCTATTATTGCCACCGCTATTTAGTCCAGAAGCGCCTAAATCATTACCCCCAAAGCCGGAACTATCGCTAAGACCGGATACGTCACTACCACCACCGAAGCCAGCGCTACCAGCATCGTCCCCATATACTTGAAAAGTAACTAATAATACAGCTACTATTAATTTCAAATTCCTCATAACGTCCTTTTATTATTAAATTCCTAAATGCTTAGCAAAACTTTATTTAATTGTGTCACTCAAGATTGACTAATAAAATAAATTAATATTTTTTATGCAAAATTTGATTATTTATATTTAATTGCAAATTAGATAAGAATAAATTTGTTTTTCTCGCAATTATATCATTAATTATTAAAAAGGAAATATGAACTTATTCGCGATTTGAGTAATTTTTATTAATCCAATTTTGGTATTCACCTGTTAAGACATGTCTGACCCAGTCTTGATTATCCAGATACCATTTAATGGTTTTACGAATTCCACTAGCAAAGTCTTCTCGTGGCTGCCAGCCTAACTCTTGCTGGATTTTGCTAGGATCCATCGCATAGCGGAAATCATGACCGGCTCGATCGGCAACAAAGGTAATTTGATCAAGGTAAGATTTACTATCTGCGCGTGGGGATAATTGATCTAGAATTTGGCAAATAGTGGAAACAACTTCTAAATTGCTTCGCTCATTATGGCCACCAATACAATAACTTTCTCCTATTCTTCCTTTTTCATAAGCAAGGATAATCCCCCGAGCATGATCATCGACATATAGCCAATCTCGGACATTATCTCCTTTACCATAAATAGGTAATTCTTTCCCTTGCAATGCATTATTAATTACCAATGGGATTAATTTTTCGGGAAAATGATACGGACCATAATTATTGGTACAATTAGTTATTACTATCGGTAGGTTATAAGTATGAAACCAGGCGCGTACTAACATATCGCTACTGGCTTTAGAAGAGGAATACGGGCTTCGCGGGTCATATGGCGTAGACTCACTAAAGTAGCCGCTTTCACCAAGAGTTCCAAAAACTTCATCAGTTGAAATATGTACAAATTTAAATTGTGTTTTGTCAGCTAATTGCGTAACGTATTCGCGAGCACATTCAAGTAAATTATATGTCCCAACAATATTAGTTTGGATAAATTCACCAGGCCCAATAATTGAGCGATCTACATGGCTTTCCGCAGCAAGATGCAAAATACCAACCGGCTGATATTCATTAAATATGCGGCGAATATTAACTTTGTCACAAATATCTATTTGTTCAAAACGATACTTTGAGCTGCTGCATACTGTTGCTAATGACTCCAAGTTTCCGGCATAAGTCAATTTATCAATATTTACAACATTATATTCATGAAAATTTATCAATTCTCTGATTACTGCAGAACCGATAAATCCTGCCCCTCCAGTTACCAATAATGTTTTTCTAGCCATCTTATTTCTTTCCAGGGTACATTTAGCTTTACTATTTGATATGTTTTCTTAAATAGTCAGCGTAGGTGCTTTTACCCATTTCATTTAATCTATTTTCGATCTGACTTTTGTCTATCCACCCCTTAAGTAAGGCAATTTCCTCCAGACAGGCAATTTTTATACCTTGGCGATGCTCAATTGTCTGAATAAAGTTAGAGGCTTCTAGTAATGAATCATGTGTTCCTGTGTCTAGCCAAGCAAAGCCACGATACATAAATCTTACATCAAGTTTACCTTCTTGTAGATAAAGACGATTAAGATCGGTAATTTCAAGTTCACCGCGTATTGATGGTTTTATCCTTTTAGCATGCGAAACTACATCAGAATCATAGAAATAAAGACCAGTTACGGCAAAGTCAGATTTTGGTTCTTTTGGTTTTTCTTCGAGACTTAATACCTTATTTGCCGAATCAAATTCAACAACACCATAACGTTCAGGATCTGCTACTCGATAAGCAAAAACTGTCGCGCCTACCCCCGTTAAGGCAGACTTCAAAAGGTCAGTCATGCCGCTACCATAAAATAAATTGTCGCCTAGAATCAGGCAAGCAGGAGATCCGGCTAAAAAATCTTCGGCAATTAAAAATGCCTGGGCTAACCCTTCAGGGCGCTCTTGAACTTCATAACTTAAATTGATACCCCAAAGGCTGCCGTCACCTAAAAGCTGTTGGAACCGACCAATATCTTGAGGGGTCGAAATAATCAGGATATCTTGGATTTCTGCCAGCATTAGTATTGAAAGGGGATAATAAACCATTGGCTTATCATACACGGGCAAAAGTTGTTTGGAAATCACTTGGGTAGCAGGGTGCAAACGAGTCCCGCTTCCTCCTGCTAAAATTATTCCTTTATATTTCTGTGACAACTGTCTTACCTTTCAAGAATAAATGGCATTTTAGATATCTTTAAAGCAATGTAGTTTGTAGTTAATACACCAAAGGAAGTGAAACTTTCTTGCCATCTCGTGCTGATAAATATATCGCAATTAATAATTCTAGCGACTTTAATCCTTCGCGGCCATCAGTATGCGGGCTATCTTTGCCTTGTAATGTATTAATTACATTTTCATAATAAATGGGATGACCAAATCCATATACTGAAGTTGTCGCATAGCTGGCATTAACTATTTCTTCGTCTTCAGGACGTTTATCGGCAAATTCCCAATGTTCAATTTTGTTTACAGCTACTCCACCGATTTTAACTGTACCCTTTTCGCCAATAATCGTAATTGACCCTTCAAGATTTTTTGGATAAGTAAGCATCGATACATTCATAGTCCCTAATGCACCGCTACGCCATTTTAAAGCTACGACACCACTATCCTCGGTATCAATATTTCTGGCAAGAGTTGCCGTATAACTTTGAACGGATTCAACTGAACCAATCAACCATTCCAGTAAGTCAACATAATGTGATGCTTGGTTCATAAACGCACCGCCATCAAATTCCCAAGTCCCGCGCCAAGCCGCTGCATCATAATACTCTTGCGGTCTAGTCCAAAACACATTACAATTGACAGCAAAAATACGGCCAAAGCGTCCCTGTTCTATCGCTTTTTTAACTGCTTGTATGGTAGCATTGCGCCGATTTTGTTTTACTACAAATAACCTTACTCCTGCTTTATCACAGGCTTTAACCATAGCTAAACCATCTGATAATCTAGTTGCCATTGGTTTTTCTGTTACTACATGATAGCCACTTTTCGCACATTCGATAGTTTGACTTGGATGTAGCCCACTGGGCGTCGTCAGAATTACCGCATCAAACCCACCAGCTTCTAGCATATCATCAAGACTATAATAAGCTTTAACCCCAAGCTTATTAGCGGCTTCATTTGCCCGTTCAGCTACTATGTCACACACGGCAACAAGTTCACAATTTTCTTTATGCGCTTCTATTGCTCCAAAATGGTTTGCTGCAATCCGGCCGCAGCCAACCAGGGCAAAGCGGATTTTGCGGTCAACAATTGGTTGATACTTATGTAACATGTTTAATCCTCGAAAATACTTGCGTAATTATACTATACGCTTATGCATTATAAAATACTTAACAAAATCATCTTATAAATGTTAGTTAAATTTTTTTTGTTCTACTTTTTTAATTATGATGAATGCTGAATTAGCCACTATCTCCATACTAATTCTCGGCTGCAAGCTTACAAATCAATATATCTGAAATATCATTTACTTTTTGGCAACTATTTTTTAGCACATATAGCTTATATTCTTGCAACCAGTCTATTTGATTATTATCACTAATATTATGCGTAACAATATATATCGGCTTGCCTTCTTTAATGAAACCTTTGATAATTTTATCTTTACGATTATAATCAAACTTAGAGGTAGCTCTGTAATTAAGTGGGTTTATATAAACATTACTAACACCTAGGGAAGGTGCAAGATATGCAGTAGGATTTTCATTAAAAATTACCAGAGAATTCTCAATTTTTACATCAGTAATATAAAACTTCTCTTTATATGAAAGGCGTCCTAAAGTACTATATTGAGTAGTTCCAATAATAATTAGCGTTAATACTACTAAATTCAAGTTGGTAAATATTCTTGATTGCCTGTTTTGCATTAAAACAAATGGCATAATAATTAACAACCCTGATATATATTCAAGGGTAACCGTATAACGTTGTATTGCAAATAAAGGCAACCAAATTACGTAATTTATAATAAACGTAAATACCATAAATTGGGTAAGCCTATTAAGCTTGTCCTTATTCTTTAGACCATAAACTAAAATAAATATTATTGACAGATAAACAAAGCCAAATCGGGTATCAAGTAAGCTTGACTCACATGTTAGAGTATTATTTACAAATAAGAAAAAAGGTAAAAACAGCCAGTGGATAAGATCTTTTGGTATAAATGACATATCCCGAACAAAAACGGCAGCTGTTGCAGGATTAATCAAATTTCCAAGTAGCGGATAAAATGGATTGCCAAAAAATTGATACATTTTATACATCCACAATCCGTTGGTAATTAGAAATGCAATAATGATACTTGAAACCAAAATACCAATAGATTTAATCCGCCTTAAATTCTGTAGCGCAAATATCGGAATAATTGCAAAAGCATAGGTCGCTGCAGTTAATTTAAAGCCAATTGCTATACCCATTGCTAGACCAGCGATCAATAATGAAAGATTACTAAGCGTAAAATAAAATCTTACAATAAAATAAATAGCAATAACAATAAAGGCAGCAATAATATTTTCATTAGATGCCGTACCAACCTGCATTAAGTTTGCCGACCCAGTAACCCCGATTAATGTTGCACAAATGATATAAATATGACGGTTCTTGTTACTTTCAATATTATTAAAGAACAGCTGGCAAATTTTATAGCTAAAAAAAGCAGCAATTCCAGTAATGCTTCCGATCAAGAATGCATGAAATTGCATTGATAACGAGTCAGTTAAATAAAATTGAATTGCATCAAGTACCGGGCTTAAATAGCCATTAAAACCGTTACTAGGCGTAACATCGATAGCGAGCCGATTATGTATAAAAGCCCAGCCATTATATAAATGATAGTTCTGTAAGTCCCAACCAAAATCTTGACCGGCGCCAACTGAAAACAGCCCGAAGAAAATAACAAAACCTAAGAACATACATAAATCAAATAAGCGAGTTTGCCCTCTACTTCGTATACTAACCATAAATTGTATAACGCTAATAACTAGCCAAAGCGCTAAGCTGACCACAAGTGAAACTAGTAAAGCTATCAAAAATATTAAAAGGCCGCTTGATTTATAAATATTCCGGTCTACTTGCTTATCTATCACATGAACCACACCAAGCTGATTATTCGGTCCGACAATATTTTCACAGGCAGTATTTTGATCTATATTTAGTTTAACTAAACTATGGCCACTAATAGCAAAAACCTCAATTTGAACTAATTTAAGTTGGCCAAAATCAGTTTTGCACTGGATATTTTCTGTTTTGGCTGTTGATAGATAATACTGGTAGGAATGTTGATTTTGCTGGCTATCTTTTACACTAATAACACAACTATTTATAAGGAACAATAAAATACAGATGATTATAAAAACAGGCAAAAAGACAAATTTAAGAAGTTTTTTAATTGATATATTGTTAAGTTTATTCATTACTAGTGCCAACTTGGATTAAGAACACTCAATTAGCTTGTATTTGCATTATTTTATTCAAGTGTTGTTTAATTTTAAAAGTATTAATTTATTGAAGGCCTACCCTTCTTTATACAGTTACAAATAAATAAGGATGTTTGTAATACCTACTATAAAGTTCATTATGATAAATATTTATCATAATGAACTTTACTATAAGTTATCAAACACCCTTATTTTGAAAAATTAGCCAGTTATTAATTGTGCACAATACATCATTAACGAGGTTGGTAAAATTCCAATTATCACCAATAAAGCCGCATTAACTAATAGCACTGCCCGGCTAAGAACACTTGTTTCTGCTGGCACTAAAACATTTACCGGCTCATCAAAGTACATAACCTTAACAACGCGAATGTAATAGAATGCACCAATTAATGACATAATAACCGCAAATACAGCTATTCCAACATAACCGCTAGCAATCAATGCCGCTAAAATCTTGAATTTAGCATAAAAACCAACTAATGGTGGGATACCTGCCATCGAAAACATTACTAGCAATATTAATCCGGCATAGACAGGATTAGTTTTACTTAATCCTTTCAAGTCATCCAGAGTTTCACATTCAAAGTGATCTTTAGACAACATAGTTAATACACCAAAACCCGCTAGTGCAGTAATCGAATAAGTAATTACATAAAATAGCGTTGCAGTAACACCATCAACATTTACCGTTACCAAACCTAAAGCGACAAACCCCATTTGGGCAATTGTCGAGTAACCAAGGATCCGTTTAATATTAGTTTGGGCAATCGCAATAATGTTTCCGAAGAATAGCGATAGGCAAGCAAGAATTAAAAGCATGATAGACCATGCTGGATTTAATAATACTAAGCCACCAATCAGAAAACGAATAATGAAAATAACCCCAGCAATTTTAGTTAAGCTACCAATGATTGTTGTCACAGCTAAAGGCGAACCTTCATAAACATCAGGAACCCACATATGGAATGGAACTAAACCTAGTTTAAACACTAACCCAGCAACAATAAAGACTAAACCAAAAACAAGCAGCCCTTCATTAGTAGCTCCCTGTGCCAGCATAGCGCGAATAACATATTCTAATTGTAAATAACCACCTGTCGCACCATAGATAAACGAAATCCCATAGAGTAAGATACCTGATGCCAACGCACCTAAAATAAAGTATTTCATTGCCGATTCGGTAGCTTTGACACTATCACGGTATAATGCTATCAAGCCGTATAAAGCCAATGATAATAGCTCAAGCCCGACATATAACACCAGCATGTTATCGGCAGAAATCATTACCATCATGCCAAGAACAGCGAATAGGAATATCGCGTAAAATTCACCTTTTAGTATTTGCTTATCATTAACATACTTTTGTACATATAATACTGACACGAAAGACAATAAGTATGTAAACATTTTGGTTCCGGTTGCTACGCCGTCCAGAATGAACATATTATTAAATGTCATCTGGGTAATTCCACGGTCAACTACTTTCTGAATTACAAAACAGCCTGCCAAAGCAACTAATGTCAAAAAAGTATTAACTCCTTTTTTAGACTCGCTTGTAAATGCATCGACAATTAAAATCAGTACGATCATAAATGCCATAAAGAGTTCCGGCAATACCGGTATTAAATTTGGATAACTCATCTTTTCACCTATACTTAAATCTTGCTGATTGCGACTTGATTTAATAATTGTTGTACGCTAGCATGCATTTTTGATACAAATAGGTTTGGATAAACCCCCATTAATACCACAGCAATAGCCAGTAACGCCAAAATTAAAAACTCACGAGAATTAACATCACTCATCTCGGCAACATGTGAATTGCCAACATTACCAAATACTACGCGTTTATACATCCAAAGAGTATAACCAGCGCCTAAAATCAAAGTTAATCCCGCAAGCAAGGCTGCAACAAAATTAGTTTGAACTGCACCCATGATTACCATAAATTCACCGGCAAAACCTGAGGTTCCTGGTAAACCGGAGTTAGCCATTGCAAAAAGCATAAAAAAGGCTGCGAAAACTGGCATTTTATTTACCACACCGCCATAATCACTTATATTACGTGAATGAACTCGATCATACATTACACCAATACAAAAGAACATCGCAGCTGATACAAACCCATGAGAGATCATTTGTGTTATTGCACCTTCAACTGCCCAAGTATTTAATGTGCCATTGGCAAAAAGGAAGCAGCCCAAAGTTACAAATCCCATGTGTGAGATTGAAGAATAAGCTACAAGTTTCTTCATATCTTTTTGTACCACTGCCACTAAACCGATATATACAATTGCTATTAGTGATAAAGTAACCATTAACCCAGCTAAACTACGCGAAGCATCTGGAACGATAGGTAAAATAAATCTTAAGAAACCATATCCGCCGATTTTAAGCGTAATCGCAGCTAGTACCATCGAACCACCGGTTGGCGCTTCAGGGTGAGCATCAGGTAACCAGGTATGTAACGGCCACATTGGTACTTTTACCGCGAAAGACAGGAAGAATGCAATGAATATAAGTACTTGCACACCTAAATTTAAAGGTAACCGATAGTAACTTAATATCTCAAAACTATTACCGCTCTTGTAATATAAATAGATTAATGCCACAAGCATCAATAACGAACCAACTAAAGTATACAAGAAGAATTTTATTGCTGCATATACCCGGTTTGAGCTACCCCATACACCAATTATCAGATACATAGGAATCAGCATTGCTTCGAAGAACACATAGAATAAAATAGCATCTAAAGCACAAAATGACCCACTGATGAAGCCAGTCATCAGCAAAAACATGCTGTTATATAACGCTACTTTATGTTTAATAACCTTGAAGCCGGCAAGAATCACCAAAACAGTAATAAAATTATTTAGCATTACAAATGGCATAGACAAGCCATCTACGCCAAGATGGTAATTAATATTCAAACTAGGAACCCAAGCCAAATTTTCAACAAACTGCATGCTAGTAGTAGTCGAATTAAATTCTTGGAAAATAATCACTGAAAAAACTAATGCGATTAATGAACCTACTAACGCAACGTAGCGCGCTAAACCATCATTTTTATTAAAAAATAAAGTAATGATACCGAAAATGATCGGGGTCCAAATCGTCAAACTCAATAAATAATTCATCATCATTACTCTACCCTTAATGTAAGATTAAACCGGTACAGAAGGTTAATAAGATTAGAATACCAAGCACCATAAATGTTGCGTAACTATTCACATAACCGGTTTGCGCACGGCGGAAGATTTTGGCAAAAACAGCAACTAAGCGCGCCGAACCATTTACAACCAAGCCATCAATTAAGAAAATATCACCAATCGACCATAATACTTTACCAAGTCCGCGACCAATTGGAGCAAGAATATTAATGAATAAATCATCCATAAAGTATTTGCGCTCCATTACAAAAATAACGGGCTTAAATACGGTCTTAACAATACTAACGAAAGCCGGAGATTTATGAGCGATAAACGCAAGAACTATCCCAGATGAAGCTAGATATACTGGCAATTCATGTAAACTTGCTAGCATCATGTGAGCCGGAGTAATTGGATCTTCTGCCAGTTTTTCAGCAAAGAAGCTCGCATTTGTAATTACATGATTATAGAATTCTCCAGGTACAAATTTAGCAAAAGCCAAGTAACCAATAATTACCGCAGGAATAGCCAATAACACCAAAGGTAAAGTGATAACCCAAGGTGACTCTTTCGGTTCAACTGGGCCATGGTGGTCATCATGTCCATGATGTTCATCGTGGTGCTCATCATGAACATCACGGAAACGCTCTTTGCCATGGAAAGTCATAAATAATTGACGGAAGCTATAACAAGCTGTCACAGGTACTGCAGCATATACACAGAATACGACAAACGAACTACCAAATAAGCCATGGTGGTGTGCATTCATCGCTGCTTCTAGAATCATATCTTTTGAGAAGAAACCTGCAAATGGCGGAATACCGGCCAAAGCCAAGTTACCAATAATTGTAACCACATAGGTAATCGGCATATATTTCCATAATCCGCCCATTTTACGCATATCTTGCTCATGGTGCATAGCTACGATTACTGAACCGGCAGCCAAAAACAATAATGCTTTAAAGAATGCATGCGTCATTAAATGGAAAATACCTACAGTATAAGCCCCACAGCCTAAAGCTACAGCCATATAACCTAATTGTGACAAGGTAGAATACGCAACTACACGCTTAATGTCGTTTTGAATTAACCCAAGCATACCTAAGAATAATGCATTAATTGAACCGACAATCGCAATAAATGATAAAGCTGTTTCTGACAAATTATACATTGGTGATAACCGAGCTACCATAAAGATACCTGCAGTTACCATGGTTGCCGCGTGAATCAATGCTGAAATTGGAGTTGGGCCTTCCATTGAATCAGGAAGCCAAACATGTAATGGGAATTGGGCTGATTTACCCATTGCACCTACAAACAATAATAAGCAAATTACAGTAATTACATTCCAATTTGTATTAAGGAAAGTTAAACCAGTAACAGTATCCAATTTGCTAAATACTTCAGCATAATTTAATGTACCAAAATAAGCTAACACTAATCCAATGCCAAGTAAGAAACCCAAGTCACCAATACGGTTAATTAGGAATGCTTTTAAATTAGCAAATGTTGCTGATTCACGTTTAAAGTAAAACCCGATCAATAAGTAAGAAACAAGGCCAACACCTTCCCAACCAAAGAATAATTGGATAAAGTTATTTGACATCACTAACATGATCATCATAAACGTGAATAGCGAAATATAGCTAAAAAAACGGCTATAGCCATCTTCATGAGCCATATAACCCATAGTATAAATATGTACCATTAATGAAACTGAGGTAACTACTGTTAACATCGTAGCCGTTAAGCTATCAATCAAAACACCAACAGAATATGTTTCTTTACCTACAGTTAACCAAGTATATAAAGGACCATCATAGTGTAATCCTGTTGCTAATACTTGACTTAATAAATGTACTGAACAAATCGTTGAGATTAACACACCAAGAATTGTTAGCGTGTGACTTGCTTTTTTACCAATTGCAAAGCCAAACAAACCAACTATTGCAGAAGCAATTAAGGGTGCTAAAATTATCGTTAAATATAAAGGTATTCCTGCCATTTTGCCAATCCCAAAAAATTAACCCTTAAGTTGATCCATATCTTGAACATTAATTGATTTTAAATTGCGGAACAATATAATCAAAATTGCCAAGCCGATAGCTGATTCAGCAGCTGCCACTGTCAACGTAAAAAAGACAAAAATTTGTCCGGCCATATTATGCAAAAAGCTTGAGAAGGTTACAAAATTAAAGTTTACCGCCAAAAGCATCAGCTCGATTGATAATAGCACTACAATTATATTTTTACGGTTAAGAAAGATACCCATCACCGAAATGGCAAAAAGTAGCGCTGATAGTACTAAATAATGAGTCATTCCGATCATTGCTCTTCTCCTTGTGTTTCAACTTCAGCTTTCATTTTTACCATAGTAAAGCGAGTAGAACTATTAACAGCAACCTGTGCGCTAATATTTTGGTATTTAGCTGATTTATCTGTTTTACGTAAAGTCAGAGCAACTGCAACTACTAAACCTAATAATAAAATCATTGATGCCAACTCTACTGGATAAGAATACTGAGTATATAATATCCAACCTAATTGAGTTGCATTGCTAATTTGCGCGGGAAGCTGATCAGAAGCCGCTCCTGTTGAAATTACAGGATTTCTGAAAATTACTAACAACATCTCAAGTAACACAACTAAACCTAATAATAATGCCAAAGGCAAGTTTTTCCAGAAGCCTTTTCTTAGGGTCTCAGCATCTACATCAAGCATCATTACCACAAATAGGAATAACACCATTACTGCCCCAACATAAACCAATATCAAGGTTAGAGCTAGGAACTCAACGTTAAGCATCATCCATAAACAACTGGAAGTAACGAAAGCTAGCACTAAGAATAATGCCGCATGTACCGGGTTTTTAGCCGTGATAACACGCACACCACTTAGTAATAGTATCGCTGAAAAAACATAAAATAAAACACATGTAACGTTCATTTAGCCACCTCTTCCTAGCGATACTTATGATCAGCTTCTTTAGCTTTGGCTATAATACTCTCGTATTTATCGCCAATTGCCAATAGCATCTCTTTAGTATAAAATAGATCACCCCTTTTCTCACCATGGTATTCATGGATCGGAGTCTCAACGATTGCATCTACCGGACAGGCTTCTTCACAAAAACCGCAGTAAATACACTTAGTAAAATCAATATCGTAGCGAGTTGTACGACGTGTACCATCGTCACGCTCGTGAATATCAATTGTAATAGCTAAAGCTGGACAAACAGCCTCGCACAATTTGCATCCAATGCAGCGCTCTTCTCCGTTAGGATAACGGCGTAGTGCATGTAAGCCTCTAAAGCGCGGCGATTGCGGAGTCTTTTCTTCTGGGTACATAATTGTTGGCTTTGGTTTTAGCATCACGCGCCACGTAACTGCCATTCCTTTTAGTAATTCACCCAGAAAGAAGGTTTTAAAAAAGTTCTTCATTATTCTTACCTATTTCCAAATACTAAGCGGAGATACCATCCACGCTGCAACTACGAAAATCCAGATTAAAGTAATTGGTAGGAATACTTTCCAACCCAGACGCATGATTTGGTCATAGCGATAGCGTGGGAATGTCGCACGATACCAGATAAAACCAAATAAAAGAATAAATACTTTAACCACTAACCAAGCCATAGAATGATGACCTAAGATCCCCCACTGCTGAGGAAATGGTGATAACCAGCCACCTAGGAACATTATTGCAGTTAATGTTGAAACCAAAATCATACTTGCATATTCAGCTAACATAAATAGTGCAAATGGGGTACCTGAATATTCCACATGGAACCCGGCAACAATTTCCGATTCACCTTCACATACATCAAATGGCGCACGGTTAGTTTCAGCTACACCTGAAATTAAGTAAATTAAAAACATAGGGAATAAGGGAATCCAGTTCCAAGATAAAATTGAACCGCCCATTTTTCCAGCTGCTTGACTATTTACTATATCAATAAAATTTAAACTACCAGCAATCATGATAACGCTAAGTAGCGCAAATCCCATTGCTAATTCATAAGAAATCATTTGTGCAGTTGCACGGATTCCACCCAAAAATGAATATTTTGAGTTTCCTGCCCAACCTGCCAGAATAATTCCATATACACCCAAAGAACCTATTGCTGTTACATATAGTAAACCTGCATTTACATTCGTGAAAAATAATTCAGGACTAAATGGCACAACTGCCCAGGTTGCCAAGGCACAAATTAGAATTACTAAAGGCGAAAGATAAAATATACCTTTTGAAGCCTTGTATGGAACAATAATTTCTTTAAATACAAATTTCAATAAGTCAGCAAAAGGCTGTAATAAACCTTTAGGCCCTACCCGGTTTGCACCAATACGGGCATGCATAAACGCCAAGATACGGCGCTCTGCCAATGTAAGATACGCTACCGTTAATGTTAACGGAACGATCACAGCCACTGCTTTTAGTATTTGCCAGATCGCAAAGCCTAGATCATGTCCTAAATAATGTTGTAATAATTCCATGTTCTACACTCCTTACACTCTGCTCACTTCGATTGCTTCAAAGTTACCGGCAAAACCTACGGTTTCTGAATTTTTAGCTAATAACACCACTGTTTCAGGTAATTCCTTACTCGTAGCCAAATTGAATTTTTTCTGAGCATGAGTTTGTTTCACCAATACCTCGTTCGTTTCAGCAACTTTTAAGTCATCTGCTAGCTTAGGCGCAATACACATTGTTGGCAGTTTTGCCCAATAAGTTTGTTGTAGTGATACCGCACGGCGAGTAATACTGTCAGCAGAATAGATACCAGTTATGGCAAAACGTACTAAACCTGATAAGTCTGGCTTTTCAACTTTAAATGCTTCAACTTTTACATTATTGGTTAAATACGCTGAAGTATCTTTAAGTAGAACAAGCTCTGAGCGAACGTCTTCGATACTATTTTGTTCGAATCCATCTAGGTTAAATTTATTAGCTAGTACCCGAATGACTTTCCATGCCGGCTTAGCATCACCCATAGGTCTTGTTACACCGTTAAATAGCTGCCAATTACCTTGCATGTTTACATAAGAACCAGCTGTTTCAGTAAATGGAGTAACTGGTAAAATCACATCTGCATATTCAAGCATGTCATTATTGGTATATGCACTCATTACTACAACCGTTTCGGCTTTACTTAGTGCAGCTATCGCAGCTTGCGAACTGTAGCTGTCCAATTCAAGTTCAGTGTTTAATAATACATAAGCCTTACGAGGATTTTGTAGCATTTGAGCGGCATTCAAACCTTTAGTTTGATAGCCATTAAATGCCGCACGGTAAGGATTAAAGCCAACTAACTGAGCTCCTACTTCATTACCTAAACTAGGTAAAAATCCATATTTACCATTAACAACATTAGCTAATTCACTTGCAATCATTACTAATTGTGAATAGTTAGCTACGTTCTTCGCTATTCGGCCAAGGGCGATATATCCTTGATTAGCTACTAAGCTCTCGGCAATTTGTTTGGCCTTAGAACATTCTGCAACATCGGATAAATCAATAACGGTTGCTTTACCAGTGATACTTACTGCATATTTTAATACTTGAGCTAATTTGTAAGCCATTTTACGTGGGTCAACTACAGATTCTGTTTTAACTGTGGCTAAGACGTCTTGGCTCATTACATTGATTAAATGCAATTCAGTACCTTTTTTGGTAGCCTGACGGATACGCTGGGCAATTAACGGCTGCTCTTCACGTAATAAACTTCCAACTACTAAAATTGCTTTACTTGTTGCAAAATCAGTAACATTAGCACCTAAATAAGGTACACCCTCAAATTTGCCGTCTAAATCAAAATCGGTAATATCTAAACGATAATCAAGGTTATTAACCCCAATTCCACGCATCATTTTTTGTAGTAAGTGGAGCTCTTCACAAGTAGAAATAGCTGAAGCCATGACACCAATCGCATCGCTGCCATGATCCATCTTAACGCCATTAATACTTTTAGCCGCATAAGCTAAAGCGGTCTCCCAATCTACTTTCAACCATTTACCATCTTGTTTAATCATTGGTTCAGTTGCCCGGTCTTTATGATATAGACCTTCGTAACTAAAGCGATCACGGTCAGAAATCCAGCACTCGTTAATAGATTCATTTTCTAGTGGCAGTACCCGTACTACTTTATGGTATTTGTCAACCTGCGCAATTAAGTTACTACCCAATGAATCATGAGGAGCAATTGTCTTACGGCGTGATAGTTCCCACGTACGCGCAGTATCCCTAAATGGTTTAGAAGTTAATGCACCAACTGGGCAAATATCAATAATATTTCCAGATAGTTCACTATCCACGGTTTTGCCAATAAATGGCATAACTTCTACATGGTTATTGCGATAGCTCATGCCAAGTTCTTGGTACCCAGCTACTTCATCCGTAAACCGGACACAACGAGAACAGTGTATACAGCGTGTCATTACAGTTTTTACTAATGGGCCCAAATCTTTATTGGTAACAGCCCGTTTCTCTTCATCAAAACGGGTAGCAGAACGGCCATAGCCTACTGCTAAATCTTGTAATTGGCACTCTCCCCCTTGATCGCAAATCGGACAATCTAAAGGATGGTTAATTAATAGGAACTCCATAACTCCTTTTTGCGCCTCTACAGCTAATTTAGAACAAGTATGGACTTTCATTCCCTCAGTAATTGGCGTAGCACAAGCTGGTGCAGGTCCACGGGCTTTTTCAACTTCAACCAAACACATCCGGCAATTAGCGGCAATTGATAGTTTTTTATGGTAACAAAAGTGGGGAATATATTTTCCCTCTTTTAAGGCTACTTCCAGGATCGTAGAACCAGGTTCGCCTTGAACGGTCTTACCATCTAATTCAAATTCAATCATTATTTCTTCCTGTTAAGAAGTTAAGATTACATATTTTTTATAATTAACAGTATCTTGTACTATGAATTAACACCAGCGGTGAGCTACCAGGCAGCTCTTATGCTCAATATGGTGCTCAAACT
The DNA here is from genome assembly GCA_964386295.1 of uncultured Neisseria sp. Taxonomy (GTDB): domain Bacteria; phylum Pseudomonadota; class Gammaproteobacteria; order Burkholderiales; family UBA11063; genus Aquella. The sequence goes on along the minus strand of CAYLRR010000007.1, from coordinate 14,891 downwards.
CATGTCTAAAATGCTTAGTAAAACCTTGTACAGGCATAACTGCTGCATCGGATAAAGCACAAATCGTCCGTCCCATCATTTGCTTACCTAAGCTATCGAGAAGCTCTAAGTCACCAGGACGGCCTTGTCCAGTTTCAATTCGGTGTACTATTTGATACAACCAGCCAGTACCTTCGCGGCATGGGGTGCATTGACCGCAACTTTCTTCATGGTAGAAATATGATAAACGCTCTAACGCTTTTACCATACACACATCTTCATCCATCACGATTACCGCGCCAGAACCCAACATTGAGCCAGCCTTAGCAATTGCATCATAATCTAGGGTTATATCCATAATGATTTCGGCAGGTAACACTGGTGAAGAAGATCCTCCGGGAATTACGGCTTTCAATTTCTTGCCATTACGCATACCGCCTGCCATCTCAAGTAATTTACTAAATGGCGTACCTAATGGAATTTCATAGTTGCCTGGACGATTAACATGGCCGGATATAGAGAATAATTTGGTTCCACCATTATTAGGAATACCTTTATCCATGAAGTTTTGGCCACCATCACGTAATATGAACGGCACTGAGGCTAATGATTCAGTATTATTAATCGTTGTTGGTTTTCCGTATAAACCAAACCCTGCCGGGAATGGTGGCTTAAAGCGCGGCTGGCCTTTTTGGCCTTCAATTGAATTTAATAGTGCAGTTTCATCCCCGCAAATATAAGCCCCATAGCCATGGTGAGCATGTAATTCAAAATTAAAACCGGAACCAAGGATATTAGTTCCTAGCAAATTAGCTTCGCGCGCCTCTTTAAGCGCCAGTTCGAATTTTTCATATATTTCAAAAATTTCACCGTGAATGTAATTATAGCCAGCTGAAGCACCGATGGTATAGCCAGCAATAATCATCCCTTCAATAACTGAATGAGGATTAAATGCTAAAATATCGCGGTCTTTGAAGGTACCTGGCTCACCTTCATCACTATTACATACTATGTACTTTTGGCCTGGCATCGTGCGCGGCATGAAACTCCATTTTAGACCAGTTGGGAAACCTGCACCACCACGACCTCTTAAACCGGAAGTTTTCATTTCATTAATGATTTCTTCCTGGGTCATTTTATTATTCAAAATTCGTTTTAAGGCCTGATAACCGCCACGTTTAAGATAGCTCTCCAGTTTCCAGCAGTCTGGATCATGAGTATCTACATCAGCAAATATCACACCTTTTTCATAAATAGCCATTATACTAACTCCGCTAATTTTTTATCGATCGCTTCAGGAGTCATAAAACTACACATTTTATGATTATTTTGAAGAATAACAGGTGCATCTCCACATGCTCCCATGCACTCTCCCTCTTGCAAGGTGAATTTGCCATCGCTGGTAGTTTCACCAACTTTAATACCAAGTTTTTGTTCTAGATAGTGAAGTGAATCCACCCCACCTCTTAAAGCACAAGGTAAATTCGTACAAACTGTCAATTTATATTTACCTACAGGCTTAAGGTTGTACATACCATAAAAGGTTGCCACCTCCATGACTTGCGCCGGAGGAATTTTTAAATAACTTGCAACAAACTCAATTGTATCCGTAGACAACCAACCAAGTTCCTGTTGCGCAATGCGAAGAGCTGACATAGTCGCGCTACGACGCTGATCAGCTGGGTATTTAGCTAATTCAATGTCAATTTTTTGTAATGATTCTTGTGATAACATTATCTATCTACCTCACCAAATACGATATCCTGGGTCCCTATAATTGCTACCACATCAGCAATCATGTGCCCTTTGCTCATTTCATCAAGAGCTGCTAAATGTGCGAAACCAGGAGCTTTAATTTTTAAGCGATACGGCTTGTTACCACCATCTGAGACTAAATAAATTCCAAATTCACCTTTTGGATGTTCAATAGCCTGATAAACCTCACCTTCAGGCACGCGCATACCTTCAGTAAATAGTTTAAAATGGTGAATTAGTTCTTCCATTCCATATTTCATTTTTTCTCGTGCCGGAGGTGCAACTTTATGATCTTCAACTATTACTGGACCAGGATTATCACGTAACCAAGCTACGCACTGCTTAATGATTTTATTTGATTCACGCATCTCAGCAACACGTACCAGGTAGCGGTCATAACAGTCCCCAGTTTTACCAACCGGAATATCAAAATCCATTTTATCGTAAACATCATACGGCTGTTTCTTACGTAGGTCCCAAGCAACACCAGAACCACGCAACATTGGACCGCTAAAGCCTAAATTTAATGCTCGCTCTTCACTAACCACACCGATATTTACAGTACGCTGTTTCCAAATCCGGTTATCGGTTAATAGTGTTTCGTATTCATCGACGCACTGATCAAATCTCTTAGCGAAGTCATCGATAAAATCCAGTAAACTACCCTTGCGCGCTTTATTTAAAGCTGCGACTTGTTTTTTAGTTTTTACTTTTGACTCAGTATATTGTGGCATATGATCTGGTAAATCACGATAGACCCCGCCCGGACGGAAATATGCAGCATGCATCCGTGCACCTGAGACTGCTTCATAACAATCCATTAAATCTTCACGTTCGCGGAAAGCATATAAAAATACCGCCATAGCACCAATATCCAAGGCATGTGCGCCTATCCACATCAAATGATTCAAAATACGAGTTATTTCAGCAAACATTACCCGAATATATTTAGCACGCTCTGGCGCATCGATACCTAATAGCCTCTCAATTGCGATACAGTATGCCTGTTCATTACACATCATTGATACATAATCCAAGCGATCCATGTATGGCAATGCTTGAATGAAAGTTTTATGTTCGGATAATTTTTCAGTTCCTCGGTGTAATAACCCAATATGGGGGTCAGCACGCTGGATCACCTCGCCATCAAGCTCCAATACCAAACGTAATACACCATGTGCAGAAGGATGTTGAGGTCCAAAATTCAGGGTATAATTCTTAATTTCTGCCACCGTAGTGCTCCTCACGAATAACGCGTGGAGTAATTTCACGCGGTTCAATAGTTACAGGCTGATAAATAACCCGTTTCTGTTCTTCATCATAACGCATTTCCATATAACCAGATAGAGGAAAGTCTTTTCTAAATGGATGACCAATAAATCCGTAGTCAGTTAAAATACGACGTAAATCAGGATGCCCGTCAAAAATAATTCCATACATATCAAAAGCTTCACGCTCAAACCAGTTTACCGAGCTCCAAATATTTACTACAGAAGGAATTACCGGAAATTCGTTATTTTTGGCAAAACACTTTACCCGCAAGCGCCAGTTATATTTTAGAGATAACAAATGATACACAGCAGCAAAACGTAGGCCTTCATAATCATCATGGTAGGTTAAATAGTCAACACCGCACACGTCTTGGCATTGCTTGAATTCTGTTCTCTCATTGTCATGAAGTAACTGCATTACTTCCAATAAATTATCGCTGTCTATAACAATCGTCAATTCATCACGATCTAATTTGTGACTAACCATTTTGTCACCAAGTAATTCACTTAGTGTTTGTTGTAATACTTCGATCTTTTTCATTAGGCACTCTTTCTGGCAATAGTTGATTCGCGTCTAATTTTATTTTGAAGTTGAATAATGCTATACATAAGCGCTTCAGCTGCCGGAGGGCAGCCAGGAACGTAAATATCTACTGGGACAATTCTGTCACAGCCGCGCACAACAGAATAAGAATAATGATAATAACCACCACCATTCGCGCAAGAACCCATAGATATCACCCATCTTGGTTCTGGCATCTGGTCATAAACTTTTCTTAAGGCTGGCGCCATTTTATTACATAATGTACCAGCGACAATCATAACGTCAGATTGCCGAGGGGAAGGCCTAAAGACAGCACCGAAGCGGTCCAAATCATAACGCGCAGCACCAATATGCATCATCTCAACAGCACAACAGGCCAATCCGAAAGTCATTGGCCACAAAGACCCTGTCCGGGCCCAATTAATTAATTTATCAGCAGTAGTGGTAACAAAACCCTGCTTTAAAACGCCATCTATTCCCACTCTAATGCTCCTTTTTTCCAAACGTAAACAAAGCCGGCAATCAAAATAGTCAAGAAAACCGCCATTACCAAGAAACCATACATTCCAAGGTGCTTAAACACTAAAGCCCATGGGAATAAAAACGCGATTTCCAGGTCAAACAAAATAAAAATGATCGCAATTAAATAATAGCGAACATCAAATTTAACCCGAGCATCCTCAAATGCTTCAAAACCACACTCATAAGGAGAATTTTTCTGATCATCAGGTTTGTGGCGAGCTAAAACACGTCCCGCAGTAATCATCACTCCGCCCATAATAGCGGCAAGCAGGATAAAAAACAGTATTGGGAAGTATAAACTTGAAATCATACAAGGTTCCTTTAAAATAATATTTGGTGCCGACAATGAGACTCGAACTCATACAAGCTAAGCTTACCACCCCCTCAAGATGGCGTGTCTACCAATTTCACCATGTCGGCTTATAAAGACCTTATTCAGGAATTTGAGTACCAGCTTTCTTGCTGCTACTTTTAACGGCACTTGAACTAATGGCCGCCGGACTAACTTGGCTTGCTGCTACTTTTCCATTACTCATATTGGCCATAACACCTAGATCGCCAACTTTACCTTTACTTGAAACCACAACTAAAAGAAGAGTTGTTGCAAAGAAAACTATTGCACCAACAGCAGTAGTACGGCTTAAAAAATTGGCTGAGCCACTTGCCCCAAATAAAGAAGATGAACCACCCGAACCAAACGTAGCTCCGGCATCCGCACCCTTACCCTGTTGCAAAAGCACCAGGACGATTATGGTAATTGCGGATAAAATTTGCACAATCCACAACAATGTTTTTAAAATTTCCATATTACCTACAAACTATAAAAGCAAATTAAATCAATTTAATTCAGAAATATAACTTACTAAATATTCTCACAAATAGCCGTAAAATCAGCAACTTTTAATGATGCTCCGCCAACCAAGACTCCACCAATCCCAGGAATAGCAAGAATCTCTTTGGAATTCTGACTAGTTACACTTCCGCCATACAAAACGGTTATTTTAGCATATGCAAACTTTTTTTGCATGTGCCGATGAATAAAATCAACAACTTCACTAATCTCGCCAAGCGTCGGTACCTTACCGGTTCCTATCGACCAACAAGGTTCATACGCAATCACTAAATCTTTTATTTCACCAACATCATTAAGGTCGGTTAACTGTGATTCAATAAATTGTAAATAAGTCATATCCTCGCGGTTTACTAATGGCTCCCCCACACATAAGATGGGTATCAAGTTACTATCTATGGCATTTTTTACTTTATGGGTAAGGATATAACCATTTTCACCAAGCAGGGTCCTACGCTCAGAATGGCCAATAATCACATAATCAACCCCAGCGTCTTTTAACATAGAGCCATTAATTTTTCCGGTATAAGCGCCACAATTAAGGTAGTGGCTTAAGTCCTGTGCCGCAATTTTAATATGCGAATCATTAAGTAACATTTGCTTGGCCCACACAATATAGAGATATGGCAAGGCTAAAACAACATTAGGCTTATTGGTTTCAGGGGTATTTGCATAGTAACTCAAATCAGCATTTACTTTTTTAAGATCTCCGTTCATTTTCCAATTGGCAACGATTAATTTTTCCATTTTCTTGATTCCGAATAAAATTAATTCTCCCCAATTTTAGCATGAAAATCAGACAGTAACTTAGCAATATTTTTTTATCAAAGCTTGCTAAATCCAGTATAATTCTACTAAATTAATTACCAAATTTATATTCATTAACCTATGCTTTAGAGGCATTTCGAAAGTCAAATATCTATTTTTAGAATATTTGGGTATAAAATGGTAATTGAATGGGTTTAGATCAATATTTATACAATTATAATTATAGGTTTAGGAATACACTTAATTAAATGCAAAATCCAAGTAAATTGTCATTTTTAATTGGTTAAGTATAACAGCCTAAAAGAATGAAGGCTCAAGACTTTTATTCCTTACTGGCATACATCTAGAATTATATTCATACTTTTGATGCGTTTTAATTTAATTTTTCGTTGTAAAGTTCAGTGATGCAAAATAATATTTTCTTTGAATTGATTCCACTAATTGCTTTTTTTGCTGTTTACTATTTCACTAAAAACATTTTTCTTGCCACGTTGATATGTATCATTGCAAGTTGGGTGCAGTTACTTATATCAAAACTCCTATATAAGCATGTTACCAAAAATAATTTAATCAGCACCCTCCTAATAACTATTTTTGGTGGATTGACCGTAATATTCCATAATAAAACATTTGTCATGCTAAAGCCAACTGTACTATATTGGATTTTTGCCATAAGTTTAGCCATTTCTGCCAAAATTGGCAAAAATGGAATCAAATTACTTTTGAATGAGCAGATCAAGTTACCAGAGAAAACGTGGCATCAGCTGAATTTGCTATGGGTATTCTTTTTTATCTTAATGGGTATAATTAATTTGGTTATTGCCTTTAATTTTAGCGAATATGTCTGGGTAAAATTTAAAGTATTTGGCGGAATTGGCTTAATGTTGGTTTTTACACTTATTACCGGTCTATTCATTTATAGTAAATCAAAGGAATCATTAAATGGATAAATCTAAACTTAACCCTCATTTTCAAGATCTCAATGTTGATTATCTTTATCACTTAGGACTTGATTCCAGCATGGATTTAAAAACCATGTTTGGTGATGTACAATATGTCATCTTTACCCGCTCATTTAATAATGCAGACTTGATTGCGAATGAGTTTGTTAAAAGATATTACAATATAAAAAATATAAATTTAAAATGTATTACCATAGGAAAAAACGAGCGCTATCATATTCATAAGGTACATAATAGCATAATTGTTTCACATGGGATTGGTGCCCCGTCTTTATTGATTTGCCTTAACGAAGTTGTTAAGCTATTATGGCATAGCGGCGTTGAGAACCCCAAATTTTTTCGAACTGGCCCTGCTGGCGGATTAGGCGTGCCTGAAGGGAGTATCGTCCTTGGTACCGAAGCATTAAATAATACATTAGTTTCTGAGTTTACAAATATAGAGTTTGGCGAAGAACATAAATATCCAGCCCCTTTTGATATTGAATTTACTAACGATGTAGCAAAAGTATCTGGCTCCTATTCACCTATTTTAGGTCAAGTAATTGGTGGTATGGGGTTTTATACCGGACAAGCGCGAATAAATGGTGCTATGCCACTTACATTTAGTATTGAAGAGCGAGAAAACTATCTCAAAAAAGCTTATGATTTAGGCGTTCGTAGCCTAGACATGGAGTCACTAGGATTTGCTGCCTTCTGTAACCAGTTAGCAATTCCTGCGTGTGAAGTAAACAGTATTATAGTTGATCGATTCAAATCGGATCAGATAACCATGTCTAAAGAAGCCCAATTAGCAACTTTGGCTAAAACTTCGCATTTAATTATTGATTATGTAATTAGTAAAGGCGCTCAGCATGAAAGTTAATTCTCGGCTAGATTTAAACCAAGAACGTTATCTTTATTTGCTTGAATTGGAACTGACTCCACAAGTTTTAGACTCATTCAAAGGGGTTCGCTTTGTAATGATGCAAGGAAGTAATACCAGGGCTAAAGAATTTGCTAAAAAGCTAGCCCGCCAGTTTCTTGGCATTAACCCCAAATATTTTGAACCAAAAGACATAGCGCCTACCAGCCGCTACCAAGTTTTCCGGGTTGGTAATGTATTATCTGTTTCCCATGGGATGGGAAATCCCTCGATATTTACCTTATTACATGAGATTACCAAGGCATTATATTTTGCTGGGAGCACAGAAGTTGAGTATATCCGAATTGGAACCTCTGGTGGAATTGGAGTAAAACCAGGGACTGTTATTATTACAGAAAAAGCTTACACTCCGAATTTAAAACCCTATATTGAATTGCCATCGCTTGAAAAAAATATCCAAGTACCAACGATATTCGATTTAAACTTGGCTAAAAAAATTCATGATATGCAGCCACGCGGCCTTCCTTTTGAGGTTCTCCTAGGTAATAGTATTGCCGCAGATGATTTTTATCTTGGCCAAGGTCGTTTCGATGGCGCAATTGCCCCACAAAAAGACTTAGCATTTAGAACTAATTATTTTAAAGAGGTCAGGGATCTTGGCATCCGTAATTTTGAGATGGAATCCACCGCAATGGCCGCCTTCTGCCATGAGGTTGCTATTCCTTCTACCATGATTGCAGTTACATTAATTAACCGCCTGGATGGGGACCAAATAAGTTCAACACCACTTGAACTTGCAGAATTTTCTGACCGCTCACAAACTGTAGCAATTCATTATCTCAAAAATTGCAATAATGTTTTTTAGCTGTTAATACCTTTATGATAAACTTTACTCTAACAGATTTACGTTATTTGGTTGCTCTTTCAGAAGAGCAACACTTTGCCAAAGCAGCCCAGAAGTGCTTTGTCTCACAGCCAACTTTATCAATTGCAATCAAGAAGCTTGAAGAAAATCTTGGAATAGTTATCTTTGAACGTGAAAGTCATCGGGTAGTCACTACTTTAGCTGGCCAGGAAATAATAAACCAAGCGCAAAAGATACTTAGTGAATCACACCAGCTAATTGCAATTGCTGAAAATAACCAGAACCCATTTCGTCAGCCATTAAGAATTGGTGCAATCCTTACTATTGGTCCTTACTTATTTCCGGAGCTGATACAAAGTGTAATTACAACTTTACCAGAGTTACAACTTGTAGTTGAGGAAAGCTATACGGATATTCTAGTTCATAAGCTTTTAACTGGGAACATTGATTTGATCATATTGGCAACGGATATTGATCATCCTGAATTAGAACAGCTTAGATTATTTGATGATGAATTAAGCTTAGTCTGTTCAAATAAACACAGATTTGCCAAGCTAGCTAAGGTCAATAGCAAGCAATTGACTGAAGAAACATTCTTACTCTTAGGTAGTGGCAATTGTTTCCGTGATCAGGTTTTACAGGTATGTCCAGGCTGCAATACCGCCAATAACCAATTTGCCAGCCTAATAACCACCAGCTCTTTGGAAACTATTAAATATATGGTTGCCATGAATATTGGTGTAAGTATTTTACCGGCTCTTGCTCAAAAAAGCCTGCCAAACGATATAAGTATAAAACCATTTTCCGGGCAGGCGCCTAAACGGACTATCAGCATAGTTTATCGGAAAAACTTTGCCAGAAAAAATCTGGTAGAGAATATTATTAACCTCATAAAACCGAGTAATTAAATCACTAGAACAAAATCGATAAAACTACACCGTAGTTAAACTAAACAGCCAATTCGAACACTTATCGATCAAAGTAGTTGTTTTATTTAGGAATTAGTGATAAAATTGTTCAATGAGTAAACTTAGCAAAAAGCATGATCAGCTGACGAAAAAATTCCTGACGGATATTTCTGTTGCCAAAGAGTTTTTAATAGCTCATATGGCCCCTGATCTATTGGGTAAATGCATTTTAGAATCTTTACAAATTGAATCTGGAAGCTATATTGAAGAAGACCTTGCCGCTCATTATTCCGACTTAGTGTATAAATTGGATTTAAAGGAAAATAAAGGAAGTGCATATATTTATTGCCTTTTGGAACATCAGTCCTCAGCAGAAAAATTAATGCCATTTCGAATACTGAAATACCAGCTTGCAATAATCCAAAATCATCTAGATAAACATAAAGGTACTACTACTTTGCCGATAGTATCAGCTTTAGTGCTTTATAATGGCCAAAAATCGCCATATCCATATCATTTGGATATAGCTAATTTATTTGCTGATTTGGATGCATATAAACAAGCTCCACTAGGTATATTTAGACTAATAGACCTAACTGTGATTAATGATGATAAGTTGTTACAACATGGTAAACTTGCGGTACTTGAAATCCTAATTAAACATATTAATGAACGTAATTTTAACAATATAATCAGTATAATTATTACCGCTCTACGAGTAGGTCTAAACTCGGGCATCAGTAGTTCATTACTAAATAGCACCTTCAGTTACTTGATGAATGCTAAGGAAACTGAAGAAATTAAACAATTGTTAAAGCGGATTGAATTAGATATCCCAGAAGTAAAGGATAATATTATGACATATGCGGAAGAACTTATACAAAAAGGCAAACTCGAAGGTATAATGGAAGGCAAACGGGAAGGCAAACTCGAAGGTATAATGGAAGGCAAACTCGAATCTCAACTAGAAATAGCTAAAAGCTTGTTAAAATCAGGAATTGATGAAGTAATTGTTGCAGCTGCAACTAATTTATCGCTAGATCAACTAAGAACCTTAAATTAGTTGTTAATCAATCAGTCATTATGGGGATGATCTTTATATTGGCGTTCATGGCCAATTGCTGATTTCTTATGGTTTAAAAGACTATAGCCCATATTCATCAGCCAATTATATAATGATAATATCTTAGCCTCGTATTTTTCAATTAAATCGAGAGTAGACGCCTGATTACTATAACTATGTAGGCAACATTCCTTAAGTTCAGTTAACTTAGCTAAATTGTCAAGAAGCGGTTCAATACATTTATTTAGATCCTCTACATTCACTTTTCGCCGCTTATCAGATAATTCCTTAACTTTATCCCAAACAGCTACTATCAGCATGTCTATTTTCTCCGTTTCGACAAGGCTAATTGCATTGTCATAATATTTACGGAACAAGAGATATTCATATATTTGGCAGATAGCTACTCCAGTTAATACACATATTGCACGATTGGCAATAAAGGTAAATTCATCGTTAAAAAATAAATTCATATAATCAAAGTTAATGCTTAGCATTAATGTAACTAGCATTATAAAGTAAGTATAATTTTGCAAAACAGAAAAGGCAATTAGATAAACTAGGGCTAATGCAACTGGAACCAATAAATTATAACTATAATGAATTAAAAACCATATTATAATACTAATTAAGAGTCCCGCAATACTACCTAGCATCCGCTCCTTAGCCTTATTAATGCTAAGTCCGTGCCCAAATGGGCCTATTATTGCCAAAACTGAGATAGGGATCCACAAGGCATCATCCCATTGGCTTAATTGATACAAGCATAGCGCTGATGCAAATAGAATAGTTAAATGAAATATCCGTAACTTTATTAATTGCTGGCGACTTAGCATAGTTTATTCCATTTTTGACGTATCTTGGAAAATAGCAGTTGATGTGAGGACAAACTCTTCTCTTCTAAGCGCGCAAAGGCAGGCTCAGGAAGCTTCTTCCCGTTTTTAAATGCCAATAACAACATGTGTAAATCATGTTCTAGAGTAGCTAAAACACCGTGATCAGTCCTGCTAGTTGAAATTAAATCCGCCAAGTAGTAATGATAATGGCTTAACCAATTGGTAATTGCAACCATCTGGCGAATTTGAGGAAACTTAGTCAATAGAGGTAAAACGTTTTTTGCTTGGGAATAATGTTTAAATAATGTTTTACTTTCAACAGAGTGATGATTTTTTAGCATATTTTGCATAGTTTCTATACTTAAGATGGTGGCTTTAAGCCAAATTTTGTAATAGAAATTAGGAAATAACTTATGTGCCCAAAAAACGATTATTGCAAACTCAGCAAAGAATATCAGTTCATTTAAAATTAAGTAAAAGTTGCCGCTATTATACCCTTTCAGCGACACTAATCCAAGTATCAATATAACGCTTCCAAGCGGAAAAAGGATTGGATTTTTACTTAGTAATGAATATAAGATATAGCACCAGCAGGCAGCAAAAAGTATAAACAAACTGGGGATATAAACATAAGCAGCAAATAATGCAATAGTGAGTAATACTAAGATAATATATACTAAATATATAGTATCTTTCTGTTTGAAAGTATTGATAGACGGCAGCTCAATAACGATGATTCCAGCACCAGCTACTAACATTACTAAAGCTGCCATAGGGGGCTTTAGCAATAGATTTGCGATAAAAAGTATAATTGCAATATAGATTGCCTTAAGCGCCATTAAGCGTGAATATCCATACGGATCAACGCGGTTAAGCCAAATTGATAGTCTTTGTATACCCATTACCTGCTTTCATCAGACTTTTGCGGCAAAATTGAAGAACCTAATTGTAAATTAAGGCTTTCCTAAAAGTCAATTCTTCCAAGCAAATTTATCCTGACTTAAAACATAAAGGTTTACAAGCATTAAATCGCTACCCTCAAACAAAATCACCTGAGATTATTACCAGCCTCCGGCAATATTAACCGTTAATGGGACCTTATCAGCTTCTGCAATATTGCTTAAATCAGTACCAGCCTTTAGCCCATTTACCATCAATGAATAATTTCCAGCAAACGCACTTGACAAATTAAAAGTTAAAGTACATTCGCTTCCTGCTTTTAACCCTCCATCACAACCACTTACTAGATTACTTATTCCTGGCAGATCCCCTGTAACTTGGATACTTGTATAATCTTCATTACTAACATTGGCAACTACCAGCAACTGTGGCGTAGAATCTCCTTCCATCAGAGTTGGAAATTCACTTTGATTGGTTATCAAGCGCCAATTGATATAAACTGGCAGCGCTATGCTTTTTGAGCCAGAATCAGCAATGTAAAGCTTGCCGGTATGCCGTTTACCATCATTATAACCGCCCATATGCAGAGTCAACGAACAGCTTTGATCCAAGGCTTCCGGGATCGAACAACCAAACTTGCTATATAAATAAGGAACAACCGGATAATCTTTAATACTATCAATCATTTGGCGGTAAGCCATACTTTTTACAGGTAAAAACCTGACCAAACCATTAGTTGAATCCTCACCAACAAAAGAGACTCCGAGCCCTCTACCCGCAGTCGCAAAACCATTTCCTGGAACTTTTACACCTAGGGTTATATCTTCATCCTGATTAAGAATCAAAGAATCTCCCAGAATGCTAGGAATGCTGTTTACTTTTGTAGGAATTAGTTTACCATTACCATGATAAAGTATCCCATTACTATTTGAGTTGGAACGAATCACCGAATTTAACTGAACTTCCGGTGGATTAAGCCGATCATCCTCAGCAAATGCCAGATAACCCATATCCTTGGCAGCATCCCGCTTCATACTGAATATCTCTTCATCCACCGCGCTAATATAGCTGGCATCCTGAAATGAGAGTTGTAGAACAGCATCAGCATCAGCTTTACGATATGGATCATCACCATCGGTGCTTACTGGTACAGCTTTCGTTGATAATTCTGCTTGATTTATCAGTATACCAAACTGAGGATCTGCGTCAACCCCCGCTGCGAAGCGTAATAAACCACCGCTATTAACTGTATTACTGTTCTGACTGTCCAAAATAAATTCAGCATTGGCTTTAATCTGCATGGCAGGATCATTACTGTGTAAAGCATTCCAGCTATTTGCTTCATCCGAGGTTATTGCAGCTATGCTGGTAGTTACTACATCATTATTGTCTTCATGAGCTACCCGGACTATACGCCAGATGGTTGCAGTTAAGGCTAGTGCAGCGGTGACCCCGACAAAACCCATTGCAGCGATATCTGCAGCTTCATATTTAGCAGCTTTAGGTACTGCTCTTTTCTCTCGTAAAATAGTGGAATTATCTACGTCAGTGCGGACAACCTCAGCTGTTTTCTTTTCAGAAGAAATAGTATCGTTCAATTTAATCTCTTCTATATCTCCGAGGTCAGAAATAATTAATGATGAGACGTCAGAAGAAATTTCATCACTTACTATAGACTGAGGGCTGTATTCCCTATGCCCTTTAGACTTTATTATTGCATCATCTTTTTTTATCATCTTAGCTAATGGGTCGGCTCGATTTTCATATAAATTGACTGAACCATATTTCCCACTTGACTTGTCATAAGATTTAGCCGTTAAATAATAATCTCCATCTGTATCAACCTGCTCGAATCCAATTTCCACTATATCTCGTTCTTTTGCTACCCTCTCGAAATCTTCGGCTGTATAGCCATTTTCCAGCATTTCATTCAGAGCTAATTTTTCCATTCCTTCAATTAAGTAGTCTTGTTGGAGTTGTTCGAATGGTTCCCCCCACCGATATAAATACATCTCTTGAAGATTTTTATTAGCTTCTTGAACCATTTCCTTTTGCTTGTCAACAAGAATATCATTATATAACGGATTATATTTATTTGAAATAACTAAACTGCCACCGCCGTTAGCAGCCGAGGTAAGTTGTTGCGACGCTGAAATTTGCATCGCCTCGGCATCATTTACCGGCTGGTCAAAGTCCTTGACGATTTTATTGGCAAATATCTGTTTGAAATATAAGTATTGATGGGCTTCTGGAACCAGGATTCGATAAAAGCAATTAAAGCTGTCGGTATTGCCCTTACCCATATTGCTAAAGTGGAGGCTAGCCTGGTAAAGACTATCCTTGTCATAAATGCCAGTTTTATCGTAATTCAAGGAATCGAATTTGTCAAAATAGTCCAAGGTTTTGGTAGTTATATAACCAGGCGAAATGTAAGACGGCATGGTTACACTGATATTACTTGGATTGTTACAGCCAACAAACTCGATCTGATAATGACTACCATTATTGATTGCAAATGCTAAAGTTGAATCAGTAGTTTTGGCGGCTTCCTCAACTACGTTGGCCCATACTGTTGTATCCTTAATTTCATCTCCCAGCCGTTTTGTAGTTTTACCCTCAAGCTTGTTGCTTTGACTGCTATTCCCGCCTGCTGAACCAACCTGATTACAACCACTTAAGATTAAACTCTGACTTATAAATGCAGTTGTTACAACACTATGAATTATTTTCTTTAGCATGCTATTTCCTTTTTTAATCGGGTAAGACCGCCCTCACAGGCGGGACTTCCCACACCACCGTACGTGCG
>CAYLRR010000006.1:0-176032 GCA_964386295.1 uncultured Neisseria sp. | reverse complement strand
GTAATAGCTGCCAGAACCTTGGTTCTGGGAAACAGTGTTCAATAACCATAGACGCCCCAGACCTTGATGTAGGCAGTTATCATTTGAACATAGCCGGGATTGGCAATCCGCAGAAGAATGCTGCTATTGCTGATGCAGACAGGGTGACTGTACAGATTGATGTTACCAGCCATTTGTAAAGCTATTAAGCTAAGGTAGGCTTAATTTTAAACATTGATAACTAAGTGTAGTGGTATCCAATTAGGATACCACTATTCATTAGGCGTCTTTACTAACCGTGTATTAAGCCACACTGCTGCGTTTTTTCCTCGGCTCCGGTATTCATACTTACTTGGATACTCAGTTTATCACCTTTATCATCCCTTGAATATAAACTAAAAAATAATAGGTTATAAAAAGAAGTTCTTTTAGCTATTACAAGCACATTTACTTCGCTAATACGTAAATAATTAGTCTCAATGCCTAGTCACATGGCAGCATAATAATTGTTTAAAATGGTATAATACACCTAGAACAAATTCCCTTATAAACCAAAGTTTAAAACAGTACAAAGCTAACTATTATAGTAACCCACATTTAAGTTAGTTTTATATTTTGAGAATTGTTGGGTGGTTAATATGGCTAAGGAAATAAATAAAACATCCGTTATAAAAGAATTTTGTAGCTTACCTGGAGTTGGTAAATCGATAGCTAATGATCTATGGTTATTGGGTTATCGCAGCCTAAAAGACCTCAAGGGGCAAAATCCGGAATTAATGTATGAAACATTTTGCCGCTTGCAGGGTAAGAAAATCGATCGCTGTATGTTATATGTCTTTCGCTGTATTGGATATTTTGTAGATAATGAGCATCACGATCCGGAACTATTAAAATGGTGGAATTGGCAGGATAAAAGAATAACCCTATAAGCTTTAAATGAGGGATATTTTATTAAAATAGCTAGATTGAACTCGCAGAGATCTATAAGAATTAAGTAGTTGTTAAATGAAATGCAAAGGAGTAAAATCATAATGAAAATGTCTAAAGTCTTATCAAAATTTATTGTTATTAGTACTTTTTACCCGGCATTTGCCGGTGCAACTGGTATGGCGGTCGGCCTACCAAATTTATACTTACAAAATAATACCAATAAGTCAACGGTGGTAACCATAAAAAATATTGCAGAAAGTGGCGCACAATTTAAATTGGCAGCTAAAAGCATTTGCCGGATAAAAGGGCCGATTATGTTCCAGCCATTTGAGGAAGAAAGTAATAACTTTGTAGTAATGGTAGAAAATAATGGTAAAGTTGATCCAGTGGTAATCGATAGCTTGGGTACTTTAACTCTGGCGCATGATTCGATTCTAAAATTACCAAGCACTGGTAACGTAAAAAATTACAGTTTACAAGGGTTTTGCGGTAATAAATTAGGGCAATATAAATTTGTAAATGCAAAACCGGAAGCCGCTAACGATGGCCCGCCTACATTTCAATTGATAAATTGTAACCAGGATTCAAATTTCGTCTATTTTGTTAATGATAATTATATAAAAGTTAAAAGCCGCCAGAAGTCAATTAATTTCGAACGTGTAATTGATTGTGTTTCTACTACAACTGATATTGAAACCAAATAAAAGGGGAAGTAATTATGTTTGTGCTAAATGTCAAATATACAGCAGATTTAGCTGAAATCGATAAACATTTGCTAGCTCATCGTGATTGGTTAAACGAACATTGCCAAAAGGGGGTGTTCTTATTTGCCGGGGCTCAAATCCCTCGCACAGGTGGCATAATAATCGCGACTTTAAGAAATCGTGAAGAAATGGAAAAGCTAGTAAAGACTGATCCATTTAGTATCAATAAGGTAGCAGAATATACGATTATTGAATTTAAGGCTGCGTTATCTCATCCTGATTTGGCACAATTTACCGATAAATAATAGTAATATCCATCTAAGTTTAGGTTATTTGAATAAGTCCATTATTGGCAAGATTCAACAAAAACAATTTTATAAATAGAAGAAATGACTGAATTAACAATTGAACAGATCCACAATTACATTAATGAGACAATTATTCCGAGCTTCCTGCCCATAGTAAATGAAAAAATATTTTCAGTAATCTACGGGCTAGATTACAAGGTGATAATTTGTACTAACCAAAGTGCAAAGTCGCTTGGCGCCAATACCTGGCAAGAGGTACAAGGTAGCTCATACAAGTATTATAATGATCCTGAGATGGGCAAACATTACTTTAAAGAAGCATACACCGATAAGACTGCTGAAGCGATTCACCGTCATGCCAAGAAAATTGTCCAAGTTCAACAATTTGTAATGAAAAAAGGAAAAATCGTCAGCTTCATAGATTTATTGCCATATAATAATATGTTTAAATCTTATTTGACTACGTATGCGCCGCTATTCCATCCTACAAAAAATGTTGTTGCATTACAAAGTTTTACTGTAGAAAGCCGCTTTTTTGGATTCCAGGATCATTTTTCCCAGATTAAAGATAATTTTCCTCCATCTAGAATTTATACAACGGCAAAAAATCTGACAGTTCGTGAACTTGAAATCTTATTTCTGCTTGCAAATGGAGTTACCCAGGAGCAAATTGCCCAAATTTTAAATATCAGTCGCAGTACTGTTGCTACTATTATTAGCTCACAATTATGCTCCAAATTTGGTATCTCCGGCTCAAGCACCAAATTATTAAGTGAAGCTGCGATCAAAAATGGTTATTACCAGCATGTGCCACCAAGTTTATGGCAGCCTAATATTATAATTTTGGATGAAGAGCTTGCCAAGCAGATCAATGACTTTCCGTTGATTGAAGACTAAATTGAGGATTGCTCTCGATTTGCGCTTTCGGCGTTAAGGTGAGGCTTTCAGTTTTGAGGTTTATGCTAGGAGTGCTTTCTACCTGGCTTTCTTTAGCTGGTACAAATTTAGCAGGCGAAGCCGGCTGGCTAGTCGCTTTTTTCTGTGGTAAGTAGAGCGGTCCTTTATAACCGCAAGCTACCACCACACTGATTATTAGGGCGCTTAAAAGAACTGATTGTCTATTCATAGTCTTTGAAATTAAGGTAAATTATATTAAGCTGAAGGGGTAAAGGCATCTGAATAAAAGCTAGTTTTACCAAGCTTCAGTTGAGCTGTTGCAATATTGTACAAGTTCTCAATCATAGCCACATTACCACAGGCATAGACCTCATGTTGGCTTAAATCTTTGAAATTAGCTAAAACGTAGTCAGTTACTAGACCTTGATGAAAACCATCAATTTGTCTATCATTGATGCATAGGGCTACGTTCAGGTTTAACTGTTTTTTCCACTCATCTAAAAGTTCAGCAAGATAGAAGTCTTCTTCTACGTAGTTGCCCCATACTAGGTCAATTTGGCGTTTATTGTTAGTAGCAATCATATACTCCAAGATGGATTTAATTGGCGCAAAACCAGTGCCGGTACAAACCATAAGAATTGGTTTATCAGTATCTTGTAGTTTAAAACTGCCAAGTGGGCCGGTAAAGCGCAAAATTTGTTTTTCTTTTAGTTGATTCCATACCGCCTCGGAGAAAACTCCGCCTGGGCGATAACGAATATGGAGTTCAATTTCCCCTTGGACACTTGGGCTACTTGCCATTGAGTAGCTGCGGTTTTTCCCTTCGAAGATAATATCAATATATTGTCCAGCATAATAATTAAATGCTTGATTTGCTGGTAATTTTAATTTTAATACTGCAACTGTACCAATTTTTTGGATTGATTCAATTTTAGCCGGCAAAGTTCTAATTGGGAAACCGTTTATAAAACCAGGTATGTCAATTACTATATCTGATTTAGCATGCGCTTTACATAATAACACTTGCCCCTGTGCCAATTCATCATCAGTCAGTGCGGAGGCGTTATATGATTCTAGATTAACTTCGCCACTAGTAATTTTACATTTACACTGGGCACAGGCACCATTTTTACAGCCATGTGGCAGATTAATCTTTGCATTTAAAGCAGCATTAAGCAGATTATCTTCAGCCTCAGCTGCAAATTCAAGATTGCTAGGTGTAATAGTAATTTTAAAACTCATTTTAGTGCCTTAGTAAATCGTAAAAAAATCAGCAATATTGTAGCATAAATACTAGACTGCTGATTAAGTTTAGATGTTAAGCTAAAAACTTCCTATATAGACTTTAAAAAACTAATTAACTGAATCAATAATTTTGTTCCCGTTAATTGCCTGATGCTAGGTTATAATCTTACCTTGGCAAAAGATTATCACAATAATTTTTTTAGTACGCCTATTCTTGACTATTTCTTGCAAAGAAATTTGTATATACCGATTTTAATTAGGTTTTTTAATAGAGTTTTTTGGATAATATTTAATATGAATTTGAAACTTAGATTGATTACGATAATAAGTTTATTTTCACTTATACCAGCGTTTGCCGATAGCGGTTTATATGCTGGGATTGGTGCTGGCTATGGCACAATCAATACCAATACAACTAATGGGTTCTCCTTTCCTAGTAACTCTAGCTCAAGTGGCGGTGGGAATATTGCAGGAAGTGTTTTCGTCGGATATGATTTTAGCCATTATGTAGGGGTACAATTTGACTATGATTACATAGGAAATGTCCAATATAGTAGTGGCAGCACTATCCCTGGGATTACCGGCTCATTTAACGCCAATCAGCAGCTTTTAGCGCTAGGTATTATTGGTCATTTGCCGTTTGGTTTATTTGCAAATAATTTAAGCGGTCTATCAATATTTGGTAAATTATCCGCAGGTTATACTTTTACCAGTTTTAGCGGTGGTTCAGTAATTGCTCCGCAGGCTAGTAACTATCAAGTTAACTTACCTGCAAGCTCTTCCAGTTTAGTTCCTGTGGTTGGGGCTGGAGTTGAATATGGAATAAACTCTGTTGGGGTGAGGCTGGAATATGACTATGTTGGTAATACGCCGGTTACTAATAACAACCAGACTTTATTAAATGTTAATGACAGTTTAGTCTTATTATCCGTTTTATACCATTTTTAAATTAAAGTAGACAAATGAAGAAATTGTTAATTATTGCTGATCAGTTAGACAAGTTTAATATCAATGGTGATACCACCTATATGATGATGTTGACTGCTCGCGACATGGGTTTTAAGCTTAGTTATTGCCAACCCAAAGATCTTTATGCGCTAAATGATCAAGCATATAGCATAGTTGCTGACGTGGAAATTTTGCATGGCCTTGATAAGCTTTCGGCTACGACTAATTGGTTTAACTTAAGTCCCCAATTAACAAAGATAAATTTAAACGAATTTGACGCGGTTTTAGTGAGAAATGATCCGCCTTTTAATATGGAATATTACTATCTCACGCAAATCCTGGAACTGCTTGAGAAATCTGGAACTAAAGTGATCAATCATCCAAGGGCACTTCGGAACTTTAATGAAAAGCTTGCAATTTTGAATTTTCCAGAGCTAATTACCCCAACAATAGTTAGCAAAAATAAGGATGTTTTAAAAGATTTTATCAGTAGTCACGGGGTTTGTGTGGCAAAACCGATTGATATGATGGCCGGGCGCGGTGTTTTCCGGATTAGTCCAGATGACCCCAACCAGAATGTTATTTTAGAAACATTAACTAATTATTTTAGCCAGACTATAATGGTTCAGAAGTACATCCCTGAAGTTGTAGAGGGTGATAAGCGAATTTTTATTATAAATGGGCAAGTAGTAGATTATTGTTTGTACCGGATACCGCCAAGCGGACAAATTCGTGGCAATTTGGCGGTAGGCGGCCGTGGCGAGGTTCATAAATTAACTCCAAGCGACTACGAAATTGCCGCACATGTTGCCAAATGGCTTAATGCCCATGGAATTATTTTTGCTGGCATTGATGTGATTGGTAACAACTTAACCGAAGTTAATATTACTAGCCCAACAGGTGCACACCAGATATTGAGAAATTCTGGAATAAATGTAACGGAACTAGTGTTAAAAACTATTTAAAAAGGGAAAATATGGAATTATCAGTTTATTTTTCATTCAATGGTAACTGTAAAGAAGCCCTGGAGTTTTATAAAGATTGCCTAAATGGTCAAATCGAGTTCATGCAAACTTATTCATGTAACCCTGAGATAAGCGCAAACCTCTCTCAAGAATGGAAAGAAAAGATCATGCACGCATCTTTCCGTGCTGGCGATGTTTTCTTTATGGCCTCAGATGTTATGCCCGAAGGGCAAGGTCCTTGCGGCGTTAACATTATCCCTGCAGGTAGTCCAATATCATTAAGCTTAAATATTGCTACGGAGGCTGAACAGACTGAAGTTTTCAATAAGTTTGCTGTTGGCGGTAATGTCACTATGCCGTTACAGGATACCTTTTGGGGGGCCAGATTCGGCATGCTTACCGATAAATTTGGTATTAAATGGATGTTTAACTGTGAGAAACCCTAAATTGATAAATTCAATTTTTGATTAAATAAGTGAGAAAGGGTACTGGCATATAGCGAGTACCCTTTTTGTTTAGTTATGCATTGTAGATACGTATTAAGTCTTCCGATGCATTGCCGGTAGGTTTCAATTTAAATTTATCTACCAGAATATTTATTAAGTTTGGTGTTAAGAATGCTGGCAGGGTTGGTCCTAAATGAATATTCTCTATACCTAAATATAATAATGTTAATAGCACCGCAACAGCTTTTTGTTCAAACCAGGAGATGATAAGAGAAAGAGGGAGTTGGTTTACATTGCATTTAAAAGCTTCGGCTAGGGCCAACGCTACTTGGATAGCAGAGTAAGCATCATTGCATTGCCCCATGTCCAAGAGCCTAGGTATGCCATTGATGTCTCCAAAATCATCTTTATTAAAGCGATATTTACCGCAACCAAGGGTTAATATTACACAATCTTCAGGTACTTGATGTGCAAAATCTGTATAGTAGTTTCGACCGCTCTTAGCACCATCGCAGCCGCCGATTAAAAAGAAATGTTTGATAGCTTTAGAGTTAACTGCTTCAATTATTTTATCGGCCACACCTAAAACAGTATTTCTGGCAAAACCAGTAGTAATAAACTTAGCTGGTTCTTCTTCAGTAAAACCAGTGCATGATAAGGCTTTTTCTATTGCCGCAGCGAAGCTACCCTCATCTAAGTGTGGTATATCGCTCCAGCCAACAGCATTTGTTGTAAATACTCTATCCCTATAACTTGCTAGCGGTTCTATCAAGCAATTACTAGTTAAAATTATACTGCCTGGAAAATTGGCAAATTCTTTTTGTTGATCTTGCCATGCACCGCCATAATTACCTATTAGATGAGGATATTTTTTTAATTTTGGATATGCTAATGCAGGAAGCATTTCACCATGGGTATAGACATTGATACCTGAATTCATGGTTTCTTCTAAAATTTGTTCTAGGTCATGTAAGTCATGACCGCTTACCAGAATTGCTTTACCTTTAACTGGGGTAATTCTAACTTGGGTCGGTTCCGGATGGCCGAATCTAGTCGTATGAGCCTTGTCTAAGAGAGCCATTGTTTTATAATTGGTTTCGCCGAGGGTTAATGCCCAATTTAAATAAGCATTAGTATCTTCAGATTCAGTTGCTAAAAATGCTAAACATTGGCTGATACTGTCATACACTTCCGAGTCATTAAAACCCAGCATATGGGCATGATAAGTATAGGCTGCGACTCCTTTCAAACCAAATAATACTAAACCATATAAGCCGGTAATGTCTTCACCGAGTGATAATCCCCTAATATCAAAACCTATCTCTGAGGCTTGATTCAATAAGCCCTCGGCTGTTGATAGTGGCTGAAAATTGGCTGGCGCCAGATCGGGTAATAGTGCTTGAATATTTTGCTTGGCACAGCATTCTTGATATTGTTGCTTTAATTCATCACGCACTTTCACCGTCTGATAGACCAGCTCTTGGATCCGGTTAACATCAAAGTTGACATTGGTTAGAGTCGTAAATAATGCCTCAATAATAAAATAGTCTGCTTTGTCTGTAGCTATGCCTATTTCCTTACTTAGGCCCCGGTATATTCCCACCCCGGTAAGGGCATATATTAATAAATCCTGAAGGTTCGCGGTAGTATTGTTTTTTCCGCAAATACCAAGCGTATTACACCCAGTTGTACCGGGTGTTCTTAATGTTTGTTCACATTGGTAGCAGTACATAGATAATTCCTATTAAATAGTTAAGTAAATTTGTCGGATATAGCCATAAAATTTATACGGTTATTATAACAATACTTGTATTTAATATGCAAGTATTTATATTGCTAAATATTTTAATTTGATGCTAAAATTTGGCAAATAATCCGGGCAAATACCTCTATACCGGACACTATTGTCTTTGTATTGTAAAAAAGCATATTTTTTATAATTTGATTTATTAGGAGGGATACTTAAATTTTTACTAAATATTACGAATATAAGACTTTGTAATTATTTATTGGCTATTTGTTGATGCCTCGCGAGACTCCAAGAGTTCAACAAATAACGCCAATTGCATAAACAATGTCTAATATTTTCCCGCATTCGTATAAATTTAAGCACCCATACCTAATAAATCATGAGAAATTAATTAATGCTAATAATAGCAGATAAAAAGTGTCCGGTATTAAGGGCAACCACCATTAATACAAAACCTAATAGTTGAGATTATAGAGTTAATATGCAATTGAATATATTTACTGATATGGGTTTAAAATCATTAATGTACTTAAGAGCGGCGAATGAGCTGGTTACTATAAACGAGATATCGCAGCAGTTAGATTTACCAAAAAACCATTTAATCAAAGTGTTGAATTTTATGGTAAAAAAGCGTTGGATTGCATCTGTTCGCGGGCGAAATGGCGGGTTACATTATCTAAAAGCTAGTGATGATTTACTTTTAGGTGACCTGATTATGGCTTTGGAAAATAAAACCGAGTTGCTAAATTGTGCTGAATGCAAATTGCAAAATAGCTGTATTCTTAGAAAACTGCTAAGCGAATCAGTGGACTGCTTCTATTCTAACCTTAATCGCTATAAGCTATCGGAAATAGCTGGGGAATTAACTCAACAGTTTATTGGATCTATGCACCAGAAATATAAGCTTTTAGCAATTTAGCTATAATAAAGGAAAAATATGTTTTATTATGAGTGGGTTTTATTTGATGCTGATGATACCTTATTTCATTTTGATGCTTTTAGTGGCCTAAAGTTTATTTTCTTGAAATATGGTATCGAGTTTACTTTGGACGACTACCTCGAATATCAAGCGATAAACAAGCCATTATGGGTTCATTATCAAAATGGCAATATTGCTGCATCTGAACTTCAAGTTCGGCGCTTTGATCAATGGGCTAATCGGCTTAAAGTCGATCCGGAAGTATTAAATAATTCATTTTTGGCAGCTATGGCTGATATTTGCACTCCTTTAGATGGTGCTATTAGTCTATTGGATACTTTAAAGCCTCATGCGAAACTCGGAATTATTACCAATGGGTTTACCTTGTTGCAACAAGCCAGACTAGAAAAAACCGGGCTTAAAGATTATTTTCAACTGATAGTAGTATCTGAAGAAGTTGGAGTGGCAAAACCTCATCCAGCTATATTTGATTATGCGTTAACTAATATGGGAAACCCTGAGCCTAGCAGGGTTTTGATGGTAGGGGATAACCCTGATTCTGATATACTTGGTGGGTTAAACGCTGGATTAGATACCTGCTGGCTTAATATGGGCAATAAACCGCTGCCACCAGGAATAACTCCAAAATTCGCAGTTTCTTCCCTTCATGAACTTAAATCTATATTGAGTCAGGGTAATAACTAAAACTATGAGTGAGTAGCTTTACTTGGCTTGATAACTAAAAATTGACTAGAAAGCTAGGTTAATTTGCCTTAAATTTGTTATAATGATAAGCTTATAACTATAATTAATTCAAGGAACAAATGCTATGAGTCAAGATACCAAACAAGGTGTCAAGTTACGGAATCAAGAAAAATTAGCTCGTATTCCAATTAAAGTAGTACCTCTCGAAGAACCGTTAAAAAAGCCTGAATGGATAAAAGTAAAATTGCCAACCGGCGAAAATTTTAATCGGGTAAAAAATTTATTGCGTGAGCATAAACTGCATACAGTATGTGAAGAAGCAAGCTGCCCAAATATTGGCGAATGCTTCAATAAAGGCACTGCTACCTTTATGATAATGGGTGATATTTGTACTCGGCGTTGCCCATTTTGTGATGTAGGTCATGGTAGGCCTAATCCGCTTGACCCAGAAGAGCCGGCTCATATTGCTAGGTCAGTTGACATCTTAAAACTTAAGTACGTTGTAATTACTAGTGTTGACCGGGATGACTTACGTGATGGCGGGGCCGAACATTTTGTTGAATGTATCAAGGAAATCCGCAAAGTTCGTCCGGAAACTAAAATTGAAACACTAGTACCTGATTTCCGTGGCAGATTAGATAAGGCTTTGGAAATTTTAACCGCTTGTCCACCAGATGTCCTAAACCATAATTTGGAAACTGTCCCAAGACTTTATAAAGCGCAAAGGCCAGGTTCTGATTTGCAGCATTCTTTGAATTTATTGAAAGAATTCAAACAAAGATGCCCTGAAGTTCCAACCAAGTCTGGAATTATGGTTGGCTTGGGTGAAACCAATGAAGAAATTAAAGAGCTGATGGTCTTAATGCGTGAGCATGATATAGAAATGATTACTATTGGCCAATATTTACAGCCATCTAAACATCATTCGCCAGTCTTACGCTATGTTACTCCACAGGAATTTAAAGAACTAGAAGATTTTGCCTACCAGATTGGCTTTAAGCATGCTGCAGTTGGCGCTTTGGTTCGCTCAAGTTATCATGCCGATATCCAAGCGCACAATGCTGGTGTCGAGTATTAAAAGGTAATTGTCCTGACTGGAAAAGGCCCTCAAATGAGGGCCTTTTCCTTTAAATTGCTAATCGCTGAATTATTAGGTTACCGTAGCTTGTATCGGATTACATAATATCTCTAAGCTGCCGGTAATCGTACTACTTTGGGTTGTAATAGTATAATTGCCACTAAAATTAAATATTTGGCCTACTAGTGGTGTAAATGGATCGCAACTATTCATAAAAACTGGCGAGGTTGTAACACTCCCATCTGGCGAAGTTTCAGTATAGGTACCTACTAGGCATTGCCCTGTCGGCAGGGGCGTTGAATTACTTTGCGATAATGCAAGTGTTGCCGTTTGGCTAGGATTAACCGCCGCATTTGCAACTTCGTAAATCAGTAAATTGCCTGAGTAACTACCACCGTTGCCGTTATAGCTGCCACTGCCTATAAAAAGTTGGTTATATAATCCGCTGGTAGAGCCACCCATGAATGGGATCGTTGGATCTGAGTTAAAAACAAATCCTGCGCTTGCTAAATTATTTTGATATGGTTCTATTTCACCCTGGCTAGAGGAGTTTAGCAAGCACATAGTACCCTGTATTAAAGGTGGCGGCACAGAAACTCCTCCACTACCGCTATTACATGCGGTTAATAGCAGTGAAGTGGTTGGGATAAGAGAGAATAAAAATTTTCGCATAGATATTCCTAAACTAAATTAAAGACTAATTGTAGCAATCAACCTAGAAAATATGAAAGTTATAAGCTCAGAATATGAATACATAAAATATGTACTTAGCTAACTAATTGATCTGTTATCTTAAAGGCTTAGATGTATTGTTGCATTCTTATCCGAGTTATCAGTATTGGTCGCTATAATTAGGCTAAATAAGCGTATCGTGCTACAATACACAATGCATGTAATTAAGTAATATTGGAGATGAGATATGAACAAAGTAGCCAAATTAGTATTATTAACGTTAACTGTACTTCCCTGTATCGTATTCGCTGGACAAGTTCCTCTACAATGCAGTTTAGTAAGCGGTAAAATAATCGAGTTACCGCACAAACCTGTTTTCAAATTTATGGGGTCTAGTAAAAATAGCCGTTCGAAGTATACTATGTCACACACCCAGTTTTTTATTGAAGATGGGAATGGAACGATTTATAAGGTAGTAGTTGATAATTTATTTTATAATTATATTACTAACCCTCAAGCTTCTATAAATCGGGATATTGGAATAAGCGCTGATTTTAAACGGCGCTTTCCTGTTGGTAGTAGCGTGGAAGCATGCGGCAAGCTCTTTCAGCGAGGTAAAAACCCAGGGATTCACTTTGTGCATCCAAGCGGCTGTGCCAAAACGAATTTTGATGGTTTTTTAAGAATAAATGGGGCTGATATTACTAATAATCTCGAGTATTGTGGTAATTGCGGCTGTAGGCTAAATTATAACTAGTTCCTTTAGTTTAGAGTATAACCAAACTAAGTCAACAAGAGCTATAATAGTGGCTTTAGAATATTTTTAATAAGAAAGCAGATATGACGGAACAGCAACATCGCGTAATTATCGAATCAGTGGATTTTGAAGGTAAAGGAATTGCCAGGATAGATGGCAAAACAGTGTTTGTCGAAGGTGCCCTTACTAATGAAGAGGTGGTTATAGAAATTGTAAAGCGCAAGACTAATTTTGATAAAGCTCGGCTTATTGAAGTTATTACTCCGAGCCAAGACCGAGTAGAACCTTCTTGTCCAAGTTTTGGTGTTTGCGGCGGATGCTCAGTTCAGCACATTAGTTTTGATGCTCAAGTTAAAATCAAAGAACAGGTGCTAATTGATAACTTGAAACATATTGGTAAAGTAACTGCCGCTACAATACTTCCGCCATTAATGGGTATTGCCTGGGGGTACCGCCACCGCGCACGATTATCCGCTAAATATGTTGCCAAAAAAGGTGGCGCCCTAGTTGGGTTTCGCGAGCGCGGAGCGCCTTATGTAGTTGATATGCTGGAATGTAAAGTATTACCTAAACATGTATCAGACTTAATTCCTCGTTTACGTGAGTTAATTGCCAGCTTGTCGATTAAGGATCGGGTTCCGCAAATTGAAGTTGCGGTAGGTAACCAAGTTACCATTTTTGTAATGAGAAATATGGAGGCTATTAATGATATTGATGAAGGCCTTATCCGCCAATTTATAGACACATATACCCGACCTAACCAGCCATTACAATTTTGGCTGCAACCTAAAGGGCCGGAGACCTGTTATCCGCTCTACCCGCTAGATAGCGCAAAATTAAGCTATGGTTTAGAAAAATTCCAAATAGAAATGCCTTATTATCCAAGCGAATTTACCCAAGTGAATCCATATATCAACGAAGAAATGGTAAATTTGGCAATGGGACTATTGAACCCTGAACCGGGCGATGTCGTTGCGGATTTTTTCTGTGGGATTGGTAACTTTACCTTGCCAATTGCTAAATTGGCAAAACAGGTTGTCGGAATAGAAGGTTCCGATGCTTTAGTAAAACGCGCTAAAGAGAATGCAGTTTTAAACGGACTTGGCAACAAGGTTTCTTATCAAGTTTGTAATTTATTCAAAATAGACCAAGAATGGCTTAAAAATTTGGGTAGTTTTGATAAATGGCTAATTGACCCGCCACGCGATGGCGCTTATGAATTAGTTAAGTCGATTACGCCGGAAACTGCTCCTAAGCGCATAGTTTATGTTTCATGTAATCCAGCGACACTTGCCAGGGATGCTGGTGAATTAGTCAATGTCCATGGCTATAAGCTGATTTCAGCTGGGGTAATGAATATGTTCCCGCATACTTCACATGTGGAGTCGATTGCCTTATTCGAGAAGGTTTAATTAGAATTGCCAACTTGAGTTAAAGGCCCCAAGTTGGCGCTTAACAAATTATTTAGTTAAACAGGTTCCGGTTTTATCCTTATATTTTTCGCTTTTGCCATTGTAATTTAACTGAATATCCCTACATTCGGCTTTTTTATCAAGTTTTATATCATTAGCAGTTATATTGTTACAATTATTAGTTGAACCACAAATTAGTGAAACAGAGTGTTTTGAATTTGTGGTTGCGATATTGCTAAATGCAATATTATTTATTTGGATTTTAGCCCAGTCCGAATTATCATAACTTAGATCAAAAATGATTGGATTATCAACATTTTCCATTTGAATGTCGTTATATTTAATGTTATGAACTGTTGCAGCTGATGATTTACCCAATTCCGGATCAAAATCGCCAAGATTCGCGTCACTATCATCTGAACTCATTGCAAAATCACTCTTCTTATTTTTTTCGTGCTTATGATCATCATTTTTACGGCCATCATGTGCCTTAATCCTGATTCCATTTGCAGTATTAAAGAACCTTATATGCTCAATGTCCATATTTTCCATATTGGAGTTAATGGTACTACCAAATGAAATGCCATGACCATAATACATATCAATATTACTAATATTAACGTTAGAGCAAGGAGAGTTATTACCGCTATTGAAAGCAATGCCATCATCACCGTTATAAATTGTCGAGTTAGTAATCGTTACCCCTTTTACCGAACTCATGTTGATCCCATCGGTATTTGGTGATTTTTGCTCAGAATGAATCAAAATCTGATCAATTTTTAAATTGCTTGTATCTTGTATTTTTAAATGGAAGTCCGGTGAGTTGCTGATTTGTAAATCAGTAATAGTTAAATTATTAATTTTTGAGAACAGCATTAGGTATGGCCTATTTATTTTTTCTTTCTTTGTAGCCTCCCACCAGTCCTGGCCTTGCCCATCGATTATACTTGGCATAGTTGTATCCGGTTTGGGTTTATTATTATCTAATTGATTGGCACTAGGCGCGGCGCCTTTTAGTGCCAAATTATTACATTGAACAAAACTAATTAGTTGATCAGCACCATCCCAGCCATTCGATTTCTTTTTACTATATGGAATTGCGTACAATTGGGCGCCGGCATCCCATAATAATGTCAAATTATCAACTTTTTTAAAGTTAAGTGGATATACTTGATATTTGCCTGAAGTAAATTCTATAGTTAAGCTTTTAGCTTTCTTATTTTTTTGGAGTATCTCATCAATGACCGACTGAGTAATTGCCTCACTAGGGTATTTATCCTTAGTATTGCCATAGCTGATTTGACATACGGTATCGTCTTGGCCGCCATTACATTGATATACAACTGATGCGAACGAAGGTAGCGCAGTTGTTCCCAAAATTAAACCGACAAGGTAAGATTTGTTCAATTTAAAGTTCATATTATCTCCAGTGTGATAAAAATTTCGATTACTTTTTATTCCTTATTTAAGGAATATACCTAGTTTGTAGAGTGAGTGGTAATAGATGAATGGATAAAGTGAAAACTGGTCAATATTTAGGTAGTGTTATTGTTCTCTAAACCTGCTTTCTTATGCTGCTTGCTATTGTAGCACTAGGTTGTGGCAATATCTAATGGTTGAGTTCGAGAGGAATTTAGAATGTCGTATTTATAAGATTACGTAAGCAATAGCAGAAAATTAAAGTTAATTTGGTAAATCTTAGGTAATTTCGCTTTTTATTTGTTGAAATTTATGCTATAAATTATCAATTAAAATAGCTGTTTTGGCTTAACCTGCTGGCATATTTTAGTTTATTCTTGACAGAGAATAGTAGCAATCAAATAAATAAATGTCAAATATTAGCTGGCGCATTAAGTGTGCGCCAGCTAATATTTTGGAAGATAGTAATCAGTTATTAAGCAATAGTAAATTTTCAATAATATGTTGGAGCAACCCAGCCATTTAAATTTTGGTTGTTAATAGCTGTATCTGTTGACCAGATTACATTCTTGCTGGCATCGGTTATTACCAGATTACCGTCTAGCCGTAACTCAAGCTTTTTACCGCGATTGGCAGTGCCGCTAGACCACCTTACAGATGAATTACTATTATAAATTACCAAATTACCTGTAGAAAAAATTCCTTAATATTAACCCAGACTAAGCCAGGATTAACCTCTTAAGGCTAAATAGGTACAGATTGGGGTAAAGAATAGCAAAAAAATAACACTTAAAATCTGGTAATAAATTAGATTATAAAATTGATTTCAGTGATAAACCTTTAGTTGATTGTAATTTAATGCTACTAGGTTGTTAACCTACCAAAAATGAAGGGGGTTTTCCAGGGGCTTATGATGCTTCGAAAAAGCTAGCCTCAATTGAAGTTATTAATTAATAGGAAAGGTGGTAATTTGAAATATTAGAATAGTTTTTTCTTTTATAACAGTGGGTTATCAGATTGAATTTAACCATCTAAAATGCTCAGCTTTGACTATCTGGGGTTTAAGCTGCGCTAATTTTCCACAATAATTCAAAAATATATTATAATTCCACGAAACTATAATAATTACAAAAATTTAACAATAAATAAAGGGAAGTGTTTTATGGCTAAATTTGATTATCCGCGGGGGGTAATTGCGCTTTCATCGGTAGAAATGTGGGAAAGGTTCAGTTTCTATACCATGCAAGGTTTGCTAGTTTTATATGCCTCAGCAAAAGTTGTCAACGGTGGTTTAGGTTGGTCTGAGGCAGATGCCTTGCGCTTAGTAGGTTATTATGGAGCAATAGTTTATGTTACCCCAATCATCGGCGGGGTAATCGCAGATAAGATGATCGGGCGGAAAATGGCAGTATTGCTTGGTTCCATCATCATGATGTTCGGTCATGCGTCATTAGCCTTCCCTGGTGAAAAAGCAATGTATCTTGGGCTTTTACTTTTAGTAGTCGGTTGTGGTCTAATGAAACCGGCAATAAGTGCGATGGTTGGCGAATTCTTTAAGCCAGGCGAGACTTCGCGCAAAGAGTCATCTTTTGCCATATTTTATATGTCAATCAATATTGGCGGTTTTTTAGGGCCGATGATTGGTGGTTTAGTTCAGCAATCTTATGGTTATGACAGGGCTTTTGCAATGGCCGCTTTTGGTTTATTGATTGGTATAATTAATTTCCTAATGGCTAAAAATCATAGTCTAAAAGATGTTGGCATGGTAGTTAAACATGAGGAAAAGGTTAAAACGCCGTGGACGCAACTTGAGAAGAAAAAGGTTGCAACTTATCTTGCACTTTGCGTGAGTAATATTTTCTGGAATGTGATTTACGTCCTGCCTTACGGCCTATTGACAATTTATGCCGACAAAAATATTGACCGTCATATTGGGTCATTCTTAATACCATCTACCTGGTATTATGGAATGTATGGGCTACTGATAATTATTTACTCACCAATAGTTGCCTTTTTATACCAATATTATAAAAATAAAACTGGTGAAGACATGACCCTAAGCTGGAAATTGGCAATTGGTTATGTCCTAGTGGCCATTGGTAGCATAGTATTATTGCCATTAGTAAAGCATATTGGGCATAATCCTAATTATGTTGGTAGTTCATGGTATATCATAGGCTTTTATACTTTCTTCTCCTTCAGCGAGTTATTGACATTGCCAGTAATGCTAGCTGCTGCTACCACATTTGCACCTAAGGGTTTTTCAGCTACCTTAGTATCATTGAATATGGCTATCTCATGGGCGATTGGTGCGTGGTTAGGTGGTTTATTCGGTGGTTGGACACAATCATATAACCCGGTTACCTTATTTGTTTGGGTTATTGGTCTTTGTTTCCTATTTGCAGTGGGGCATATACTCAGCAATAGGAAGATTGAAAATATTATTCAGGCTTAAAATAATTTATAAATATGGATAATTTATTTCTATCTATTTGCCTAGTTGGTACCGTTCTTAGTATCTGGGCGATACCAACTGTATACACAATTGCAGAATCATTAATTTTAACTACTTATTCAGTATATCTGGGTAATATTGATATTTCTGCTGGAATCATAATTTTTATATTGGCTGTTGCTGGATATAATTTTGCCCACCGTGATAAGCAAAATGGAATGCTTAGGATAATTATACTTCTATTGGTATTCTGGGCGTTATTTAGCCAGCAGAATCATGGCCGGGACTTACTATGGCCTCACTATATTGAGTTTATGTCTAGCCAAAAAACACTATTGTTGAACCTTAACCTCGAAAAGGTACTAACAGCAATAATTCTTGGCTCATATCTAATTGGACCTACCTTATCCAGGGCATATTTAAGAAAGCTCTTGCATTCAAGGCTGATAACTCTAGGAATTATTTACCTTGCCATAATTATTCCAGTATCGGTAATCTTACATGTTTTTAGCAATTCGAATCAAGAGACAAGTTACATTGTTAATATTGTAGCAAAATTATTTTTGATTTCATTTAGTCAAGAGATCCTCTATAGGTTAGTAATACAAAGGTGGGTCTATGACTTAGCGCAGATTAAGTTTGGAGCTTCAGCTCGCTGGCTGGCTATTGCCTTAGTCAGCGTAGTTTATGGGTTATTCCATATTAAGCTAGGCTTAATTATGGTACTCTTTACAACTTTTGTGGGCGCTGCATATGGATATATTTATCAAAAATCAGGTAAAATCGAGGCAGCTATTTTAGTGCACTTCGCAGTTAGGCTCACATTTTGCTTAGTCGTTGCTTTTTTAGGGCGCAAATATAATATTCCATTCAGCATTTTTTGATGTTGAATATGCTATAACAATAAGAAATTAATCATTTTAAGGAATTATCATGAGTTTTTTAGAGATTAGAGTTCCAGATATTGGTGGACATAGCGATGTTAATGTCGCTGAAGTCTACGTAAAAGTTGGTGATAAAGTTAATGTAGATGATAATTTGATAATGCTAGAAACAGATAAAGCGACAATGGAAGTACCAGCGGATAAAGCCGGGACGGTAACTGAGGTTTTAGTTAATGTTGGTTCAAAAGTGAATGAAGGTGATGTAATTGTAAAAGTTCAGGCAGACGGGCAAGCTGCCATACAGACACCAGCGCAAGCTCCTGCTCCTACTTCTGCAGCAGCCCCGGCACAAGCTGATGGTGATATCGTATGTGATGTAATGGTTTTAGGTGCAGGACCTGGAGGGTATACTGCTGCATTTAGAGCTGCAGATTTAGGGTTAAACGTAGTATTAGTAGAGAAACATGCCACATTAGGCGGAGTATGCTTAAATGTGGGTTGTATTCCGTCAAAAGCCTTATTGCATGTGGCAAAAGTGATTAATGAAGCGGATGAAATGAGTCATCATGGGGTTAGTTTTGGTAAACCTAGCTTGGATATTGATAAAATCCGTGACTTTAAATCAGGCGTAGTTGGCAAGTTGACTAAGGGACTTGATGGCTTGGCAAAACAGCGTAAAGTACAAAAAGTGCAAGGCGTGGCTAAATTTACTTCACCAAATACAATAGAAGTTGCAACTAGCGAAGGGCCTAAAGTAGTTCGCTTTAAAAACGCAATTATTGCTGCTGGTTCCCACTCATTTAAGGTTCCTGGATTTCCATTTGAAGATCCTCGCGTAATTGACTCTACCGGTGCGTTAGCACTTGAAAATGTACCAGAAAAGCTTTTGGTTGTCGGTGGCGGTATTATTGGCCTTGAAATGGCTGAAGTATATTCAACCTTAGGTTCACGGGTAACCGTGGTAGAACTTGGCGATGGCTTAATCCCTGGCGCTGACCGTGATGTAGTAAAAGTATTGGAAAACCGGATTAAAAAGCGTTATGACGCTATTTATACCAAAACTAAATGTGCCAAAGTTGAAGCTAAACCTGATGGGCTATATGTTACTTTTGAAGGTCCAAGCGCGCCTGCTGAAGTTCAAAAATTTGACAAGATTCTAGTAGCAGCAGGAAGACGGCCAAATGGTAAAAATATCAATGCCGAAGCTGCTGGGGTAATTGTAACCGAACAAGGCTTTATTCCTGCGGATAAACAGCAACGTACCAATGTTCCGCATATCTATGCGATAGGTGATGTGATCGGTCAACCAATGCTGGCGCATAAAGCTGTACACGAAGGTCGGGTTGCTGCAGAAAACTGCGCTGGCATGAAATCATTCTTTGACGCACGCGTTATTCCAGGTATCGCCTATACTGACCCTGAGGTAGCTTGGGTTGGCCTAACCGAGACGGAAGCGAAAGCTCAAGGAATCGAAATTGAGGTAGGTAAATTCCCATGGGCCGCATCAGGTCGCGCATTAGGCAATGGTCGTGATGATGGCTTTACAAAGATAATTACCGATAAAAATACTCATCGAATAATCGGCGCAGCTATTGTTGGTTCCAATGCCGGGGAGCTGCTGGCAGAGACTTGCTTGGCTATTGAAATGGATTGCGATATCCATGACGTTGGACTAACTGTACATGCTCATCCAACTTTATCTGAGTCAGTTGCATTTGCCTGCGAGATTGTGGATGGTTCTATTACTGACTTATATATGCCGAAAAAGAAAAAGTAAACCGTTACCGTAGTTAATAAAGATAAAGCACCGATTATTCGGTGCTTTATCTTTTAGGCTAGGATTACAATTGCATTTTGCAAAGTGTTGCTAATCATAGAATACGGAAATTGAAATAATTTGAATATGTTAATAATATACTACCTATGAGGTTGTTTATTTGGGTTTTTTATGTAGCTTTATGGTAAAGCTTTGTGGTTAAGGTGTGCTAAAATTGCTTAGGTTACCTTTATCAAAATTATTGGTAACTTTCAGGAAAATATTCCCAAGTAAAACTAGATCTAAGTTAAGTATATGTAGGATATACAATTAACCTCTAGAAGGAGCTATCATGAATAGACTGCCAAGTGTAGCATTAATAATTGCATGGGTAATAAGCGCTACTAATTCTTCTGCGTCGAATATTAATATCACCAATAATTCGGAAGACACCATCTATTGCAGAGCAGTCTTTACCCATTATTTCAATACTGCTGTTGTTAGCTCTGGAAGTAGTGCAAGTTTTACACCTAATTTTGATCATATGTATGCTTGCTACACCCAGCCTGAAGGTCCTGGTAGAGGGATTGCGCTCAATCAAGTATGGGCTGCAAAAGATGTCTCCGATCCAAAAATTATCCACATTTATACTCATGATTTAAAAAATATCTCGTCTATAAAAGCTTCAGTAACGTGCTCATCTGGAACTACGTCACTTTCTAAGTCCCCGTTTAAAACTATCTGTGACGATACAAAACCAATTGTCATTACCTATAATTAACTGTAGCGCAAGATGCAGTTTTTAGTAAAAAGACACGAGTACTAAGATTTTTGACTCACGTTAGAAAGTTAATTATTGATATAATAGCTTAAGTATGTCTGGAGATTTGCTATGTCAAAACAAGTTCAAGTTATTCGCCATGTCGGATTCGAAGATTTAGGTAGCTTTAGAGAGGTTTTAATTAAGTATGGCTATTCAATTAGTTATTTTGAAGCAGGTTATGATGATATAGCTAGTTTAATTGGAACTCCCGCAGATTTATTAATTGTACTTGGCGGACCAATAGGAGTCAACCAGCAAGAAGAGTTCCCATTTATTAAAGATGAATTAGCCGTGATTCGTAGGCAAATCCAAGCAAATTCTCCAGTCCTCGGGATCTGCCTAGGTTCACAATTGCTTGCTACGGCATTGGGTGGTGAAGTACGGGCAAACCACCAGTTAGAGATCGGTTGGTCTGAATTAAAAATCATGGATATTGTTGATGCAGCTTATTTTAGGCATTTAGAAAATGTTAAAGTACTCCATTGGCATCAAGATACATTTAGTTTGCCGCCTAAGGCTAAACTCCATGCTTCTACTGCGATTTGTAGTAATCAGGCATTTAGTGTCGCTAATAAATTTGTTGGTTTGCAGTTTCATCCTGAAGTGACAAGCCGCGGCCTTGAGCGCTGGTATATTGGGAATAGTCATGAAATTGCAAATACCCCAGGGCTTAAAGTAACTAAATTACGTGAAGAGAGTAAACTTTACGCGGCAAAACTAGAGCAGGCTGCCAAGAAATTTTTTTCAGAATGGCTTACCATGATCGGTAATAAATCTGATAGACTGCTTTAAATTATATTTAAGTGTGTAACATCAATTATTAAAATGGAGAACAAACTATGTATTCAGGATATAAATTTGACTCACAACTTGATTTAAAACTTGAACGAATAATTGATATTAAGCCTGAGCAAGTCTGGCAAGCCTGGACAAATCCGGATCTTTTAAAGAAATGGTTTTGCCCACGGCCATGGCAAACAGTTGAGTGCGCGATGGACTTGTTTCCGGGCGGTAAATTTTATACTGTAATGCAAGGCCCTGAAGGACAACAGATAGCCAACACTGGTTGCTTTTTAGAAATTATACCTAATCGTAAATTGGTCTGGACAGCGGCACTGTTACCAGGATTCCGCCCGATACCTAAACCTGCAAATGGTGCTAATTTATTATTTAGCGCCATAATAATTATTGAACCGCACCCATCTGGCAGTAAATATACGGCAATTGCCGTCCATCAAGACGAAGAAGGGTGTAATTTGCACCGCCAAATGGGTTTCCATGAAGGCTGGGGTGCAGCCCTCGACCAGCTGCTTGAAGTGGCAAAGGAATTATAGTCTTATTCAGTTTCTACTTTATTCTTAATAAATAAAACGGCAATTATTCCAAGGATAAAGAATGTTGCCACATACATAACCGGGCTTAAAAATACCAGCCCACTTCGTTTCATTAGCGATGTTACGATGATTGGCGCCATTCCGCCAAATGATGCTACTGATAGGTTATAGCATAGTGCTACCCCGCTTAAGCGTATATTCGCTGGAAATAGCATGGTTAAATATAACGGTATAAGTAAGCCAATAATTCCATGAACGATCATCATAGCTATATAGCCCCCAACTATGCTGGTTTTAAGGTAAATGAGATAATATGAAACTGGCATAATCAGTATATTGATAATAAGTGTAATAATCAACATGCTATGAATATTGGTTTTGTGTTTATTGAAAAAAATCCCTAAAAGGGCAATTGTAACTACTGTTGCGATAAGGCCGATAGGTAAAATTGTACTTATAGTTGTCATATCTACTTTTAATATAGCATTTAAATAGCTTGGCATATAAATTATCGCGATAATCGAAAATACCTGCTGGACTGCCGAAAAGACAATTCCGGCAATAATCTGTGGGCGATAGTTTTTGATAAGGTACACAATCGGCAATTTGGGTTTATTCATTATTTCCTGGAAGGCTTTGGTTTCACGCAGGGTTTTACGAATCTTGTAGCTAATGATACAAACGATACCACCTAAAGCAAATGGTAAACGCCAGGCGTAATCGTTTAATTCTGCTTTACTAAAGGCTTTTACCATTGCAAAGTTAATTAATGCAGCAAATAAGTAGCCTGAAAAAACTCCCGCCATCGTATAGCCAAATGCAAGAAATCGCTTATCTGGCATTGCTTCACTAATATATACATAAGTAGTTGGCAATTCTCCTCCAACTGCAAGCCCCTGTAGTAAACGCATTATTAATAATAGTATTGGTGCCAGGATGCCAATTTGTTGATATGTTGGGAGTAATGATATCCCTAATGATGAGATTCCCATAATTAATATGGTATAGACAAGTACTCTTTTGCGGCCAAATTCATCGCCGAGGTGGCTGAAGATAATGCCGCCTATTGGCCTTAGAATAAAGCCTAGCATGAATACCATATAAGTTTCCATTAAAACCGTATATGGATTATTGGTTGGAAAAAACTTATGCGCAAAGTAAATGGCAAAAGTACCATAAATCGCAAAATCGTATAATTCCAGCATACCTCCTAGGGCCGCTAAACTGACAATTCTTCTCTCTTCTTGATTCATATCATGTCCTTCTTGTTTTTCTATTATTGCGATTATAGCAGAATATATTTTTTAATAGTAATTTATGCTGTTTAACGATTTTTACATGTGAACTAGGGCTTCGGATTTTTGTATATAACCGATCAACTGTTGTTTGAATTAATAAGTAAAGAATTGGGCCGGAAAGTAAATATATTCCTGATAAAAATTTAAATTTAGTTCTAGATTTCATTCGAAGTTTAATTATAAGAAAATTTATTAACGGCATTGTATAGCTTTTAAGTTTTAAATTCAATCAACATTTTTGTAGAGTACTAGTCCTAAATTAGGGTTAAGCCCCGGGTACTTGTCAACAAAAAATGTTGCTTTCGCATAGTGGGCTTTGCCAATTATACTCACGGGCGTAAAAATAAAATAATAAATTAAATGGGATATGGGGATATGAAAACTATAACTAAACTACTAATAGGTAGCGCTTTTTTTATTACTAATGTTTATGCTGATGTTACCCTTTACGGTCGGGTGGCGGTTGCTGCAGAAGCAGATACTTTTCCTTCCAATACAATAGTAGAACCTAAAACATATTCAGTACAGGATTATGGTTCCTACTTCGGTATTCGCGGGACAGACCCAGTTTATGGGCAAACTGCAGCAATCTGGCAGGTAGAACAGTTCCTCGACATTTCTTCTGGTCAAGCTTATCAGAATAATACTGGCGGTAGTTTTGCCCCTTTGCATCCTGGCTCAAATTTTAATGGGGTGCCAACTTCGTCGAAAAACGTGTTAGCCTCTTCCGACTCTTACCTTGGTTTGCAAGGTGGCTGGGGACGGTTAAGAATAGGTAATCTTTCAAATACTTTCCGTACCAATACTGGCGCAGTTGATATTTATAATGGTAATAATGCGAATGCTCTGGGTAACTATGACCGGGTACTAAGTGTTCTTGCCGAAACAGTACGTTATGATTCACCAGCTTGGAGCAATTTATCTTTTAGTGCCTATATGAGTTTTAACCAAGATGGTAATCTAAATACCGGCGGGGTTAATGGCAATGGTTTCTACGGCGCTGCCAATGAAAATGGTTACAATAATTCACCGGTTTGGGGCTTTGGCTTATTTTATACTCCAGGAAACTTTTCTGCAACTTGGAATACCCAAGTCTGGCAAAATGTTGGAACTTACCAAACAATCGGCGGTAGCCAGCCTGGGATTATAGGTAGTAATCAGGTTTCAAACTCATATGATGCTTATGTTAGCCGCTTGGAACTTGGCTATAATAATCCAGATAGCTGGTTTGTCGGTGTTGGTTTACAGCTTGCCCATGGTTTAGGCTGGCGTGCTGTTCCGGGCTTTGCCAATGCCAATAACGTTTGGGTCCAGTCACAAGGCCAAGCTGCAGTAAATAATAGCTACTTTAACCAGAGTTCTTGTGTAGGTGGCTGGTGCCCGTTAAATGTATCTGAAATTAATACCCAGGAAATGGGTTTAAGTTTTGGTTGGCATATAGGAAATTTTACACCAAAGGTAGGCTATATGTACGGCGGTAACTTGATGGCTGGTGGGTCTCCTTGGGATGCTTTCACTGGGGCAAATCAAATTGGTGGTACTGGTTATCAACAAGCAGTAGCTGAACTAGACTGGAACATAACTCCACGTACGATTGCATTTATCAATGCAGGGCAAATTTGGTATGGCAATACCGCCCAAAATACCATAATGTATACCAATGGTAATCCTAATAACGGTATTGGAGCTAGCGCTTATTTGCAGCAAAATGGCCCTCGCTGGATTAATAATGCTACCGCAGCAATTGGGTTTAGCCATACGTTCTAAAATTCTATATTCTCATCTTAACTGGCAATCAGCGCTTAATCTGGTTGCCTTTCATTGTAGTGAATAGCCGGCGAAATATTAATTAAATTTTATGCTACATAAACTAGGTTATATTCACTATATCAGTCAAATATCGTAATTAAACTCCTATAAATAGTTTCTAACTCTAAAATAAGGCTTTAAAGCTTTTATAACTGCGGTTGGTGCTAAGAGGTAATTAAGGCGTGCTGGAGAAATGTAGAACCGGCTCATGAAGGCCGGCACTACTCTTATTTATTGCTTGCTATTCAAAGCTTAAAACTGCTGCTTCATAATGTTGATTAGAAGTCAGGTGGAAGTTAGCTTTCATCGTGAGACAATTGCTTGAAATGCTTGCAATAAGGTATAATTATACTTAAGATGGGTTTCAATTTCTAGACAACAAATTTTGTAGATAAAATATGCTCGCTACAATTTGAAAATATTCATTTAATCCACTAAAGGAAAGGTAAATAAAGTGGCAGAACGATTATCTGAATCTGAAAGAAATAAGTATCTTGAAGAGACAGTAATTCCTTTATTTAAAGGTATGCAAAACCAAGATATTTACTCTTCCTTGTTTGATGTTAATGGCCGTGTAATAATGGCAACTAACAAAAATGCGGTTGATACCGGATTTAAAACTCATGAAGAGTTAATCGGTTTATCTTATGCGGATGCGACACCTGAATTGATTACCCGCGTAATAGGTGACGCAGCCAAAGACAATACTGAGCGTATTATTAAAGCGTGCCAAAAAATTCATAAGCTTTTACTGGCTTGTGTAGAATACAAGCGCGTAGTTAATTTTATTGATTTAATTCCATATAAAAATTTGTTTCAATCTTATTTAGAGACTTATATTCCGATTTTTCATCCTAGTGGTGAAGTAGTCGCGGTACAAAGTTTAACTGCTGAATTTAAAATGTTTGATATAAATCAGCTGCTGTTTGTTACAGAAGTAAATGAGATAAAAAGCCGGGCAAAGACGATTGCAATCCCAGCTGAAGACCCGCCGTTTAAATTACCAAGCCGGCAACATGAGATACTCTACTTAATTTTACAAGGCATTCCCCAGGAATATGCTGCGCAAATTTTAAATATAAAGCGGGGTACGTTAGCTAGAATTATAAGTGAGCAAATATGTCCCAAATTCAATATTCATGGTTCTAATACCAAATTGTTAATTGAGAGGGCAATGGCTATGGGCTTTCAGCACCATATGCCCAAAAGCCTCTGGGTCCCTGGAATTATTATTTTCGATCCGGAAATTGCCAAATTGGTCGGAGCACTTTAAGCTGGCATTTCCTTATGTTGTTTATGAAAGGTTATTTATAATATGATTAAAGCTCCTGAACTGTTATTACCTGCAGGGACTTTTGAACATCTTCAATATGCATTTGACTTTGGTGCAGATGCTGTATATGCCGGCCAGCCACGCTATAGCCTTAGAGCACGGAATAATGATTTTAAACTAGAACAGCTGCAACGAGGAATTTTAGAAGCCCGTGCGCGCGGCAAAAAACTATATATAGCAAGCAACATATTGCCGCATAATAGTAAAGTTAAAACTTACATCAAAGATATGGAGCCATTAATGGAAATGAAGCCTGATGCGCTAATCATGGCTGATCCTGGCTTAATCATGATGGTAAAGGATCGCTGGCCTGATGCCGAAGTACATTTATCGGTACAAGCCAATACGGTTAATTTTGCTGGAGTTAAATTTTGGGCGCGCCAAGGAATTTCACGTGTCATATTGTCCAGAGAATTGTCGTTAGACGAGATCGAAGAAGTACGCCAAGAATGCCCGGATACTGAAATTGAAGTATTTGTGCACGGTGCATTGTGTATTGCTTATTCCGGCCGTTGTTTATTATCCGGTTATTTTAATCGGCGGGACCCGAATCAAGGTACTTGCACTAATGCTTGTCGCTGGGAATATAAAGTTCATGATACTGAGGTTGACCAAGCTGGCGATGTACAACTACTAAAAGGGTTTAATTTTAATGAAGAGCAAGCTAATGCTGAAAATGAATTTTCAGCAGCAGGTGGGGTTAAGCGCCATCCGCTGGCAGATAAAACTTATTTAATTGAAGATGTTAGCCGGCCAAACGAGTATATGCCGATAATCGAGGATGAGCATGGCACCTATATCATGAATTCCAAGGATTTGCGTGCAATTGAACATGTTGAACGGTTAGTCAAGATTGGGGTTGATTCACTTAAAATTGAAGGCCGGACAAAATCGATTTACTATGTGGCTCGCGTTGCTTCAGCTTATCGGCAAGCGATTGATGCAGCAGTTGCCGGTAAACCATTTAACCCGTTATTATTAGCTGATTTAGAAGGGTTAGCTAATCGCGGCTATACAGATGGCTTTTTACAACGCCACCATGCCGAAGATTATCAAAACTATTTGGATAACCATTCAAAATCTAAAGCTAGCTTATATGTGGGCGAGGTTATTGAAGTTGATAATGAGGGGTGGGGACTCATTGAGGTTAAGAATAAATTTAGTATCGGGGATAAATTAGAAATTCTTCATCCGACAGGAACTAAAGTTATAAATGTTGCGGTAATGAAAAATAAACACGGTGAAAATGTTGAAGTTGCTCAAGGCAGCGGAATTTTTGTCAAATTGCCTGAACTGCAAGGAATGACTAAAGCCCTATTAGCGAGAATCTTAACGGGTAATAAATAGTATAAAATGGTAAGTTAAAACCTCCGGCAAAATTGCTGGAGGTTTATTATAGATTGAAGATAATTACATACCAATACCGTGGCTAACTAGAATAGTTTGGCCGGTTAACGCATTGGTTTCGAAGCCTGCCAAAAATAGTGCTGTATTTGCAATATCATCAACAGTGCTAAATTCACCATCTACCGTATCGCCAAGCATCACTTTTTTAACTACTTCTTCTTCACTGATTCCTAAAGTTTGAGCTTGTTCTGGAATTTGTTTTTCAACTAGTGGTGTTAAAACAAATCCTGGAGCAATCAGATTTGAGCTAATATTGTGTTCTGCTCCTTCTTTCGCTATTGAGCGGACGAAACCTAGTAAAGCATGTTTTGCCGCAACATACGCTGATTTATTTTTCGAAGCTTCTATAGAATGAATTGAACCTATTACAATAATTCGGCCGCCAGATTTTAGCTCAATCATTTTTTTCATACAAGCTTTACTTGTCAAGAAAGTACCGTTAATATGGATATCAAGTAATTTTTTCCATTTACCAAAGTCAAAATCGACAATAGGTGAAATAATTTGGATTCCGGCATTGGCAATTAAAATATCAACTTTTCCAAATTTAGCAACTGTTGCTTCTACGCCAGCATTTACCTGGTCTTCACTAGTAACATCCATTTCTACGGCTAAAGTATCAATTTTATATTTAGCTTTTATTTCATTAGCAGTA
The DNA here is from genome assembly GCA_964386295.1 of uncultured Neisseria sp. Lineage (GTDB taxonomy): Bacteria > Pseudomonadota > Gammaproteobacteria > Burkholderiales > UBA11063 > Aquella. The sequence continues at coordinate 147,144 of CAYLRR010000006.1, read as the reverse complement.
TCTTGTGCTGTTTTTAAATTTAAATCAGCAATAACCACATGGCTGCCATATTCAGCAAGTTTTTCGGCCATGCCCTTACCTAGACCCGATGCAGCGCCTGTTACAATTGACACTTTTCCTTTAACATTGCCTAACATGAAATCTCTCCTTTTATTTGAGTAATTGTGTAATCTTGATTAAATACTTATCTATTCCCAACTTGTTATTTAACTAACCTAGTTTCGATAACTATCTAATTTATAGAACATTACTTTAACATATTATAGAAGAAAGGATAGTAAGGAAAATAACCTTTTAGATAAAAAAGAGAATAGGTAAAATTTAGTATCTTGGAATTTTATGCTTTGCTTCAGGTTTTTGTAGGTAATGTATTGAAGTATTTAGCTAAATATTGAATAGTGCAAATTGCTGAAAGATGTCTTTAACTGCTATGTAATAACGTTAGAATTAGAAAAGGCTTTGCTGCTGAGTAATGGTATCTTCTGATATATCAAATATTACACCAATCCCGACTAGCCGGATAGGGCGCTTATAACGCTCATAGCAAATTGCCAGTAATTCTTTAAAACTATCAATACCTGGTGAAACTGAGGATATTTCTGCAGTTGTTTGCCTAAAATCTGCAAACTTTACTTTAGCGAAAATTGACTTTATTGGTCTAGCTATCTTAGCTTCATTTAATCTGGCTAAAAGCTTAAGATAAAATTCACTAATCAATGGCTGAAGTATTGCAAACGAATCAAGATTTTTGCTAAATGTTTCTTCTACACTTAATGATTTTCTGGGCCGATTTGGCTCTACCCCTCTATTATCGATTCCGCGCGCCTGATTATATAAAGTTAGACCTAGTTTCCCAAACCGATGGTTTAATTCACTAAGGCTAAGTTTTTGTAGATCATTGCAAGTTTTTATTCCCATTTCAGCAAAGCGTTTGGCTGTTACTTTTCCAACTCCAAATAGCTTGTCAACAGCCAGCTCCCTAATAAACTCACTTATTTCTTGAGGCCTGATTACTTTTATTCCATCAGGTTTATTCCAGCCGCTTGCTATTTTTGCTAAAAACTTATTAGTAGCAACTCCTGCAGAGGCAGTAAGTTTTTCTTTTTGCCAGATTTTTGCGCGAATTGCTTCTGCGATTAAAGTAGCGCTACCTTGATAGTGTTCTACATTACTTACATCCAAATAGGCTTCATCCAAAGCAAGCGGCTCAACCAACTCTGTAAATTCTTGAAAAATCGAGTGGATATTTCTCGATACTTGCTTATACTTAGCCATATTAACTGGCAAAACCAATAGCTCTGGACATAAGCGAAGAGCTGTCGCTGTTGGCATGGCTGAACGGACTCCAAACTTACGAGCGACATAATTACAGGTACATAAGACGCCCCGCTCCGTGTGCTGCCCTCCAACTGCCACTGGATGGCCTGCCAGCTTGGGATTGTCCCTCACTTCAATTGCTGCATAAAAGCAATCCATATCGATATGGATTATCTTTCTAATTGCTGGTATAACTATAATATTTTCCATCTGTCAATTTTACCATGACGCGACAATTACGAAAAAAGATAATCAGTTTGTGACGTCTGGGTTTATAATCCTAACTGGTAGCGTCAACCTGAATTAGGTCTGTTATATTCACCTGATATTGAGGAATTCCAAATGGTTGCTTAAAATCAGAATCTTTACAACCTTTAGTTCTCAATATTCTTCATAAGCCAGCTGGCGTTGATTAAATGCTCCGGGGGAAATATATGCAAGATTCAACCCAAGATAATACAAATAATATTTTCTCAGTAATACTCTCTAGTTTAGGCAGTGCAATTGAATTTTACGAATTTATAATTATTACAGTATTTGCAGTTGAAATTGGCCGTTATTTTTTTTCGGTAACCAGCCCCTTTTTAGCCTCTTTAACAACTTTTTCGGTATTTGCCTCAGGATGGCTTGCTCGCCCTCTTGGCGGCTTAATTTTAGGCCATTTGGGTGATCGCTATGGGCGCAAAAAAATCTTTTTATTTAGTATCTCAGTGATGGCTTTTTGCTCTTTAATTATTTGCCTAATTCCGCCGTATAAACAAATTGGTTCTATTTCTCCTATCATTTTTGTCACGTTGCGGCTGGTGCAAGGAGTTGCGCTTGGTGGCGAAGTTTCAGGCGCGCTGGTGTTTGTTTATGAACTAATAGCCAGAAATAAGAGTATTGCAACTGCTTTAGTAATATCTTTTTTAACCGTTGGAATTTTAGCCGCAAATCTGGTTTCTTATGTTATATTCTTAGTAACTAAGGAGACCGGACATTTGAATGACTGGAAATATGCTGTATTCATTGGCTCAATATTAGGATTTATCAGTTTGCTACTGCGCCAGAAGTTTAACGAGTCTCCTGAATATATTGCCAACCAGGATAAAATTATCAAATTGCCTTCCAAAGAGCTATTTATTAAACATAAAGGTAGTTTGTTACAGTCTTTCATTATTTCCGGGGTTGAAGGAATTATTTTGTCCCAGGTTCTAGTATTTTTGCCGACTTATTTCCGAATGTTAAATTTTGCCCAACCACAAATTTTTATATTTTCAGTATCGCTTAACTTGGCCTTTATCGTAGGTACTATGGTAGGTGGCTATCTTAGTGATAAAGCGCAGGCAAACCATAAAGTCATGCAAAGTAGCACATTGTTAAGCTTACTGTTAGTACCGTTAATGTTTGTGTGTGTTTACAAGCATATACTAATAATTCCAATGTTATTAATAGCTTTGTTTGTTGTCGGGCTTTATGCGGGCTCTTACTCGGCAGTTATAAATAGTTTATTTCCTGTTGAAGTTCGCTTTAGTGCGGTTGCTATAACGCAGAACCTTGCATTTGCTCTGATTGGTGGTAGTTGTCCGCTGATTTCTTTATTTCTTATGCATCGCCACTATTGGTATGCCCCGGCGCTAACCTATGGCTTATTTACAGTAACATGTTTGCTAATTATGAGAGGTTTAAGGTATTTAAATGTTACAAGAAATTAATACAATATTCTGGGATTTAGATGGAACCTTGATTGACAGCGAGGAGATTCATGAAGAGGCGGCTTTTGCGGTAACCAGAGAATTTGGCGTTAAGCCAAATATCGATCGGATCCCTGCGGGGCTTGAAAACCGGGCTGTTTTTGAATTGTTGTTTGTACCTGATCTAAATATGTCTACTGAAAAGACTTTTATTGAATGGGAAAATAAAATAGTAGAATATGCTATTTTACGGATTAACAAGCTGCATCAAATAAAACAGTCAGTAGAACTATTTAACACTTTTGCCCAAGTAGGACTTAAGCAATCAGTAGTGTCTAACTCAAAATTTGTTGTAATAGAGCATTCATTAAAAGAACTTGGTATTTTAGCTTACTGTAACCAAATTTTTAGCCGTGATGAGGTAGAAAACGGCAAGCCTAATCCTGAGCTGTATTTACGGGCAATTGGTTATCATAATCAAAAACCGGCAAATTGTCTTGCTTTTGAAGATAGTTACTCTGGAATTACCGCGGCAAAAGCCGCTGGTCTAGCCGTGGTTGGTGTCGGTAAAGCCTCATCGCGTTTTGAACCGAACCAGGTATGTTTACCAGAAAATAAGGATTGGCTAAACTATCTGCAAAATTATTATTGTTTCACAGCTTCTTGACATTAAAAATTATTAAGCGATGTTACGCACTATCACTTTTTTGACAGAATAATAAGATTTATTAAAATGGTTAATTGATTTATACGAACTATGTAGCATATTAGATTTTGTTTACGAAGTTTGCTTCATTTGTTGATTTGTTTGAGTGAAGCGAGTTTATCAACAAATAGCAAACGAGTAATACAAAATCTTATATGCGGAAGATCTGAGTTATAAATCAATTAACTTTTTAATAAATCAGATAAAATGCTTTAAATTATGGATAAATCATGAAAAACCTAGCTTTCATCCTTGGCTTCGTCCCATGGCTAATTTTCTCGGAATTATATGGCCCAACAAAATCACAAATGCTAACTGCTAGCATAAGTGCCCTGATTTCAACGTTAGTTCTAAATTATCCGCAATTAAGAAAATGTTTTATCTTGCCGATTACATCAGTAATATATTTTATTATTTTAGCTTTAAATAGCTGGTTTGATGTATGTAACTGGGGAGATGCCCATCCCGCGGCTTTAATTAATCTGGCCATCGCTTCAATAGTCTGGATGTCAATCATAATTGGCAAACCATTTACCTTACAATATGCTAAAGAGCAAGTTTCCGCCAATTATTGGAAGAGTTCATTATTTCTCAAAATTAACCGTGAATTAAGTCTGATGTGGGCAGTTGTATTAACAATTTCAGCATTGCCCTCAATTTTAATTCCTCAAGTACAATATAGCCATTCATGGTTTTGGAACTATGGCTTTAGTTCAATATGTTTTTTAAGTGCAGTTTATCTAAACCGGCGCATGCGAGATTGGATAATTGGCCGCAATTTTTGGCAGAATGTAGCGAAACTGCCAGTAGTTGATTCTCCATATTTGAAAGGTGGCTATAAGCCTGTCCTTGATGAAGTTGAATTAGATGATTTACCAATTATTGGGGTGATCCCAAGCGGCCTAAATGGCAGTTATTTACGCAATGGCCCAAATCCTTATTTCCCACAATATACCTATACCTACCCAATTGATGGGGATGGTATGGTTCATAGGTTAGTATTAGAAAATGGTAAGGCGAGTTATAAAAATGTATTTGTTAAAACTGCAGGGTTATTAGCAGAAGTTAAAGCAGGAAAGGCATTGTTTGGCGGAATTAAATTACCTATACCGGCTGATCCAAAGTATGTAGGCAAACTAGAAAATAAAAATACTGCAAGCATTCATGTAACTCGCTATCAAGACAAATATTTGGCCTTATATGAAACTAATACAGCATATCTGCTCGATCAAAACTTGAATACATTAGGGGAGTGGCAGCCAAATGGGATTCAGAATTTTAAAGTTAATGCTCATTTTCGCCAAGACCCACAGACCGGCCAGAGATTTATGTTTGTTTATGACATAGATGGCGAATACTTGCAATTTTATGAATTTAATTCAAATTGGCAATTGATAAAGACTGTGCCAATTGCCAAAGCAAACTTAACCATGATTCATGATTTCGTTATTACCAAGAACTATATAATTGTTTTTGATGCACCAGCTATTTTCAACATCAAGAATAATTCGGGTGATGAACCTTTTTTTGCTTATCATGATGCTTTGGGACTAAATATAATACTTATAAAGCGCGAAGATTACAGCTATACCACAATTGGTGATATACCAAGTTTTTGGGTATATCACTTCGTTAACGCATATGAAGAAGATAATCAAATTATAATTGATTTTGTTCATCATAACCGCTTAGAGCTTAACCCCAGCTTATTGACATCAAATGGTTTTCCACGTTTATATCGGGGCAAAATAGACTTATCTAGCTTAAGCTACCAGCATGAATGTTTATTTAATGAGTATGCCATTGAATTTCCTAATTATAACCTAACAAAGACTGGCGACAAATATCGTTATGCTTATTTTGCCGCTAAAAAGCCCGGCGTGACAGGCGGGTTTAACGCAATAATTAAATATGACTTTAAAGAGAACTCTCCCTTTATTGTTGACTATGGACCGGATATTGAAGTCGATGAAGCTACCTTTATTCCTAGTGGTGGTGCCGAAGATGAAGGTTACCTGGTGTTCTATATCTATCATAAGTCTGAGGATCGTAGTGATTTTTTAATATTAGATGCAGTTAACCCAACTATAGAGCATGGCCGGGTAAAATTACCAATCCGGGTACCACATGGCTTACATGGCTCTTGGGTTAGTAATAGCTAACCTTGATCTAATTCTGCCATAGTTTGTAAAATAAATCAGGTAGTAAGGAGGCTGATCTTAATACCGGACACTTTAATGTTTGATACTTCGGGCAACAGTTAATTTTATTAGATTTATTATGAGGGAGGCTTGATTTATACGAATTATGTAGAATATTAGACTTTGTTTATGAATTGGCGTTATTTGTTGAACTGTTTGAGTCTCGCGAGTTTTCAACAAATAGCCAATGAATAATTACAAAGTCTTATATTTGGAATATTGAGTTATAAATTAAGCCTCCCTCATAATAAATCAACTATAAAAGATATGCATTTGTACAATACATCTATTAGAAGTGTCCGGTATTGAGGGAGCTATCCTTAAATCTACATATCAAATACCATAACTCTTCTTTTTTGTCAATATACAATTTCCGTAGATAGCTTATCTTATCCCTAAACATTATAATCGGCAATTTATTATTTTAGGGAAGAAAGCAATTAATGAAAAAGATACCAATTATTCTAATATCCAGCTTCTCAGTCATACTTGCTGGATGTGGTGGCGGAACCTCCTCCTCCTCATCAGGCACTGTTAATTCGGCGAAGGCTCAACTTGAAGTAGTTGCCCCTACTTCCTATCCATCTGGAACGACATTAGGATCTATGACTGTACCGGTAAAAGTGTGTAATATTGGCGATGGGGATGCGAAAAATGTTAACTATCAGATAGCTAATAATACATCTGGTAATGATAGCGTAAAAATTGCAGATAGTACTGAGGCTAATTCTATCCCTGCTCATACATGTACGAACTTGGCTGTTACTATAACTGATGGTGCTACTTCTGGTGCTTTCGAGATTATAACTAATATCAACCAGGATAAAATGGTAAGCCGTACAAATATATCAAAAATGGAGTTAAAAGAAGGGACCACAACTTCAAGCGTGGTTGGCTTAGTTAATTTACCTGCAGCAAATGACAATCAGTTAACCAAGGCACTAACATTACTTTCGCCGCAAAACATCATGGTTAATAAGGACGGCATAGCAAGATTTATTGTTTCTATAATAGTTTCTTCAACTAATCCGGGTGATTTTAATGAAATTAAATTGGTAGCTAAGGATGGATTGCCGCTAAATGCTAGTGTAGAGCAGATTGGCGGAACACCGCTAAAAGGCAAAAACATGACTACCAATAGCTTGGTTAGCTTTTTAGTAACCGTTCCAGCTAATACTGACAGTCTGGAGTTTTACTTACAAACTTTACTTAATGGGCAAGTTAACGATACCTCCAGCATAGCCCATACAGTCAATGTACAAAAAAATGGCGGCATACTAGATATCAGCCCAAGCTATTTTACAGTCAATAAAGACTTTACCAAACAGATAATCACATTATATAACCGAGGAACTGCTTCGATAAGCCAAGTAACATTGGGTACAGAGTTAGGTAATGCGTTTAGTTTAACTAGTAATGGGGTCGCTTCACCGTGCGGAAGTACAATTGCAGCGGGTGCCAGCTGTCAATATATGCTTGAATTTGACCCTGAAAAACTGGATTTTGCAACGACCAAGGTACTGCCAGTGGAATATAATAACGGCAATACACATATTGTTACTAATGTTACGGTTAATGCAGATTTAAAAGAAGCTGAAGCAGGACTTAAAATTACAAGTGATGATAATAATTTTAATTTTACAAATAAAACCAAATCTGGACCGGTTAGTAAAATAATCACCATAACCAATACCGGCAATCGGGAGGAGACTTCCTTTAGCCCTGTTTTGCCACCTAATTTCATGCTTGGCACTATCCCTGACGCTCCTTGCAATTTTACTACTAAGCTTGCGCCTAATGGTAGCTGTAACTATAAGCTGATATATATTGCAACAAGTGTAACTCCATATACCGAGGCGGCTTTCAGCATTAATTATAAATATGGAGCATCTTCATTAAGTGCGGCAACTTCTCAGAGCATTTCTTATACTACATTGCAGTCAAAAGCCATAATAACTCCACTAAACGAAGAAACTGCTTTTGGCACGATACTAAATAATGGCATGGACCAGGTAGCAAAAAGTGTAAAATTTACCAATATTGGTGATGAGGAAGCTACGCTAACGCAGGCTCAAATAGTTGGAGAAAATAGTAGCTTATTTAGTGTTACCAAGAATGAATGCAATGGTGTATTGGGAGTTGGTAAAAGCTGTGAAATTACACTAACTCTTGGTGGGAACGCTGCAAAAGGAAGCGAACCAGGAGACAAAAATGCACAGCTTAAGCTTTCCTATATCCCTTATTCAGGGGCAGGAACAGCAAATTCTACAGTTGCTTTATCCGGTCATGTCGCATCAGCAAGTTCTGCCATGCTTAGTTCTAGTTTTGTCCAAGCCACAGGTTTTGAAGCAGGATCTGGCAGCAGCGAGGACAACTACGTTATTAAAAAGCAATCAGCAAGCCCGACACTTATCTACCAAGTTGAAAATACTGGTACAACAGCCGCAACTAATTTATACTTGTCAGCAGGCCTCCCATCAGCATGGACAATTAGCAATACAAATTGCGGAAGCATAGATAACAAAGTATCTTTAGCACCAGGCGCTAAATGCAATTTTACGCTTAAACTTAATACAGGTATAGCTGGCGGGCAAACTCTTGACCTAAATGGCATTAATTTCTCCTGGGAAGATCAAGCAAGGCCGACCGGAGTAACCCAGCAATTAAACGGTAAAATTTATGCTTATATCTATGAAACTCCTGTAATTCGGTTAACGCCGACAAAACTGGAAATATGCGCGGATGAAGGAGACGTAGTTAAAGTTAATTTGACTGGGGGCTATAAAGTTGAACCACAGACTGTCAGCTTAAGTTCTGATTCAAAGTGGGGCGTAATAGTTACGCCTAGCTGTACCGTTGATGAGCAGCATCCAAGCTGCGATCTAAAAGTTAGCGGACAAATTGAAACTCGTACTGAACGGCGCTATGCAACTATTACTGCTAGTTTAAGCGGAACAGGCGATGTTTATCTAGCAAATAATACTTTTAAACTAACTGTAAAAAGTGTAAATGAGTGCACTCTTACAACTCAAAAAAAGCCTAATTAATTAATATCTGTTAAGCCCACTTAAATTAGCCTTTTCCCTGCTAAAATGTTGCCAGAGAAGAGGCTAGGGCTAATTTTGCTTTATAACGTTATTTTCCATTGATTATATACTAGCGACATAACAAAACTTCCGAAAATTTTAGGGTAAACTTATATTGATTTTGTAATTAATACTTGATACTATTCAAAAGTAAAGCTTTTGTTATCCTTAAGAAGCTGATAAACTTTTGTAGTCAAGCAATGCAAGCTAAAAGCTGCCTATTTATACGTGAGCTTAGGGAAATTAGACGATTTAAGAACAAATAGCCTAAGGTGTAAGTCAACATTGGAATTTAGAGGGAAGCTTTCTTGAGAGTTGCTATAAAACATATTAGTAAAACTAATTTCTTTATTTATATTTTGTTAGTTATGCTAATTTCTGCTTGTAACAGTAATTTAGGTGGAACGCCGGCAGCTACTATTGCATCTAAGCTGGGTGTGGTTCAGTCTGAATCGGTTGAATCTATACGTAACTGGGCAGTATGCGATGGGGAGACAGATGATTTAGCCAATTTTAATGTGGCAGTTTCGCAAGCAAAATATGGTGCATTTCAGCTTTTAATCGATTGCCCGTTATATTTAAAGATTGGCATGGACATTGCAAAGCCAATTTTTATTGATAATAATACCTCAATCATATTTTCAAATCAGGGATTAATCAAAGTAGACAATGTATTTGTGCCAGCATTTATAATTGCAAATTCATCAAACATTAATTTAACCGGCTGGAATATTGAATATATTGGCAAAATGCCAATTACAAACCAAACTGGCGGATATTACTATAATGGTACCTGGGTTCCGTTTAGTGGTACTGCGCCTCCGGCAAATGCAGTTAACAATGTGACAATTACCAATTGGCTAAAAGAAAATAGGGGATTAAAATTTGATAAAGGTTATTTTAGTTTTTGGACTGGTATTTTAGATCCTTCGGCAATCTTTTATATTAAAGGTGATTCTTCAAATATCGTTTTAAAAAATTTCCATGTATTTGTTGAGTCTTCTACTACTCCTGATAAATTTATACCGATAGTATTTTCATTATTACCTGGCTATACTAATGGGACAGAAGTTAAAGGGCAGCCAATAATGAAGCCATATTTAAACGTCCCACATGCGATAACTTTTGATAATATTAGTTTGGATGGCTTTTATATGGGCTGGCATGGTTCTACCCAGCAGGCTACTTTCAATAATATTTTCGCATATAGATATAGTATCCTACAAGATGAAATTGGTGAAAATCTTGGCGGAGTGAATAAGTGGTTTCCACCACCACATTTATTTTATTTAAATCATCAAAATACTTGGGATAGCTCATTATATAATGATCAGATATCATTAACTAATGTTATGGATTATGGTGTTAGGCTTGGTAAGGCAGAAGATAAACGTAATGAATCAAATATTGCCGGCAATGCCTGTTCATTAAAAATCCAGGCAAATAATAGTGTGGTCAATAATTATCACTCTAGCCGGCCTGATGGCTTTCTTGATTTAGTTTCTTCCGCTAATATGCGAATATCAAATGTAGAGGCGATATATGATTCCCAGTTTTTAGATAATCTATTCCCAATTATTCGGTTTCCTTGTATAGGTTCACCGTATACGGGGTATCAGAATATCACTTTTGAGAATATTAACTTGACTGATATGGCCTCATTTACATTTCAGCCGCCAATTACTGGCAATATAGATTCATTGAATAATACTATTATTTTTAATAATACTACCATTAAAATGAATACTTGGATAGGGGAAACTAAGCCATTCGACCCTTTAACACAAGGTAGCACTTCATATTTTTCGGGCGCTAATAACTTATTTGATGTTGCTATTGACTATGATGATTCATACAATCAAGTAAATAAATATGGAATAAGTATTAAGCGGCTGGAACCTACTAGTTATAATAATTCCATACAGAATGTTCCAGTTGGTTCATTTGGGTTACGCTCGTATACTATAACCAATCAAAATGAAAGTCAGGTTGAGGTATTGTTGCCTGATACGGCTTCGTTTCCATTAGGAGTTAGTTATGATTTAACCAGGAGTTCTTGCCGGCCAACGGTTAATCAGCTAAACCCGAACCAAAGCTGTATATTTGTATTAAAATATCAGCCAACAGTCAAGGGGGTAAGTGGACTATTTACTTTAAAAATATTAACAGATTCTAGTGAATCAGATGTTAAAGAGCTCCCGGCGCTAATTATTCCATACTCATCTAGAAATTAAATGATTAAATTTAGTAAAGTATATGGGTTTTGATTCAGTGCTGGTGTAGAAACTAAGCTAAAAAAGTACCCAAAGAAATCCTGGGTACTTCGTGAAAAAAGTTTAATTCATGCCTGAATATTTAAGTAGCGCATCAATTTGAGGTTCACGTCCCATAAACGCCTTGAAATTTTCCATCATAGGGCGAATACCGCCTTGGCTAAGAATAGTTGTCCGTAATTTTTCACCCATTTGACTAAGGTTAGGACCTGAAATTCCATCAAATACACTAAACACATCACAAGCTAAAACTTCAGCCCATTTATAGCTGTAGTAGCCAGCTGCATAGCCGCCGGCAAAGATATGCGAGAAACTATTTGCAAATCGGTTATAGCTTGGAGGTATGACAACTGCAATTTGCTCTCTTATTTCTGCAAGTTTGGCTAAATAGTCGCCTTTTTCATAGTCAAATTCACTGTGTAAGATTAAGTCGAAAACAGCAAACTCAAGCTGCCTTAGCATTTGTAAACCTGACTGGTAGTAGCGTGAAGCTAATACTTTATCAAATAGTTCGCGTGGCAGTGGTTTTCCTGTACTACTATGCTCAGTAATAGAGGTTAAGATGTTATAGTCCCATGCAAAATATTCCATAAATTGTGAGGGTAGTTCTACTGCATCCCATTCTACCCCATTAATTCCTGCTATCGCTGCATTATTGATTACAGTTAATAGATGGTGCAGGGCGTGCCCCATCTCATGGAATAAAGTTTGTACTTCATCAAAAGTTAACAAACTGGGTTTGTCAAGAAGGGGGCTAGTAAAGTTGCAAATAATATATGCAATTGGCAAACGTGTAACATTATTAATAACATTACGGTCTTGTGCCGAGTTCATCCATGCTCCGGGCTGTTTTCCTTCGCGCGCATATAGATCAAAATAAATATGCCCTGTAACTTGGCCATCTAAGCAAACATCAAATGTTGAAACATCTTTATGCCAAGTATCAATTGATTTATTCTGGATAAAATCCAAATTGTAGAGTTCTTTGATTAAATCAAATAAACCAGCAAAGACTTTAGGCAATGGGAAATATTGTTTTAACTCATGGCTTGAATAACTATATTTATGCTCTTGCAATTTTTCGCTGTAATAAGGAATATCCCAAGCGGCAAGCTCTTCAATGCCGTCACAGTCTTTAGCATAAGCCCTTAACTCAGCTAAATCATTTAGTGCATAACTTTTAGATTTGGCAGCTAATTGATATAGAAAATCCAGAACTTGCTTAGGATTCTCAGCCATTTTATTATATAAAGAAAGTTCTGCGTAATTATTAAAATCAAGCAATTGGGATTTTTGTTTGCGTAAGCGTAAAATCGAACGGATTACTTCGCTATTATCATATTGGCGGGCAGTGCCAAGCTCACTTGCTCGAGTAACGTATGCCTGGTATACTTCTTGGCGTAATTCGCGGTTTTTTGCAAATTGCATTAAAGGCAAATAGCTTGGCATATGTAAGCTTATTTTATAGCCTTCCTTGCCTTCTTGTTCAGCTAAGGCTTTATAGATAGCTTGGCTATCTTCAGGTATGCCTGCTAAATCATCTTTGGTTACCCATTTAGCATAACTATCGGTAGCGTCAAGTACGTTATGTTCAAATTTGGTACTAAGCTCGGAAAGCTTGGTCTGAATTTCTTTAAACTCACGCTGCTTATCTTCTGGAAGCGATATTCCGCTTAATTTAAAGTCCCTTAATTCATTATCAATGACTTTTTGCTGTTCAGGTGATAGAAATTTATATTCCTGTTTCTTAATAGCCAGGATATGCTTGTATAGTGCCTGGTTTTGGCCTAAGTTAACATATAAATTAGTGATTACCGGTAAAAATTTTTCGTGTAATTCCCGCAGGTCCTTGCTGTCTTTAACGCTTTGTAAATGTCCAACTACGCCCCAAATTTGATTAAGCTTATAAAGCTGCTCTTGGAGCGGTTCCATGATTTCTTGCCAGCTGCTGGTTTGTTTTTCTTCAAGTTCTTTTATCAGGCTTAAGGTTTCATCAATCTGTAAATTTAACTTCGACTCTAAAAACGTATTATCAATTTTACTAAACTCAATAAACTGGCTCATATTCTCTACCTTTATTAAAACTCTACCATTTCAAAGTCTTCTTTACGTGCTTCACAATCAGGGCAGGTCCAATTCATGGGCACATCTTCCCACTTGGTTCCCGGCGCAATGTTATCTTCTGGTCTTCCTAATTCTTCATCATAAATAAAACCACAGATTAGACACATGTATTTTTTCATAACTGATAGATTTCCTCTGAAATAAAATAGTAAATTGCATATTGTTGTATAAGTAATAATTATCGCATATTTTTTTGCAACAAAGCTAAATCACGATCTAAATTATTAGATAGTGTTTATAAAACTATATTAACAGATTTAGATATTGTTTAATTTCGAACCATACAATTAAATTGATTCTTAAAATTAGATATTGAAGTATATTATCAAGGTATGCTACTATCAATTGATAACCCAGATTCTACAACTGTGCAAAATAGGATATACTTGGTGAAGCGTTAGTTTTGAGTGGGCTTATCAATTCCGGACACTTTTTATCTGCTACTATGAGCATTAATTAGTTTGTCATTTACGTATAATTTAATCTTGTTATGAATTTGATTCACATTAAAAAAGGGTGAAGAAATGGCTGTCCTAGCAAAAGTTCAACAATTTTTAGATCAACTCTCAGTGTTAAAGGCTAAACTACAACAAATTGGCTATAAGCCCAACCATACCAATACTCGAGAAGGATTGGCAAATCTTGCCCGCAAATACCTATTAAATTATGATAAGCAGCTTGTTGCCATTGACGATGTAATTTATAACGGCCACTATCCGGTTCCTATCAGGATATATTTACCGCAGAGCGACTCATCCATGCTGCCTGTTGCTGTATTCCTTCATGGTGGCGGGCATATGTGCGGCAGTGTAACTTGCTATGACGGTCTTTCGCGCAGGTTAGCCGTTGAAACTCAACATATTATTATTGCAGTAGATTACCGCCTTAGCCCAGAGTTTCCTTATCCTACTGGCCTTGAGGATAGCAAAGCAGCTATCCGTGGGTTGTTTCATGTCCTTGATAACCGTAATATTAGCTATGCTAGCCGTGACTTAACTTTAATTGGCGATAGTGCGGGCGGTGCTTTATGCGCCTCAATTGTAATGGATAAAGAGTTTGTTTTTGTAGAACAAATAAAACGCCAAGTTTTATTATATCCTTCTTTGGATTATACTGGAAGCTCGCCGTCTTTGACCAAATTTGCCGAAGGCTACTTTCTTGAGCGCAGCAAGATGGAATGGTACTTTAATAATTATTTTCAGAACAATGAAGACCGCAAGGCGGTTTCCCCAGTTTACAATGAATTTTATGCCAAAATGCCCAAAACCTTGATTGTTATAGCAGAATATGACCCGTTAAGGGATGAAGGGGTTCTCTATTACAATAATGCTTTAAGTGTCGGCGCCGATGTTGAGCTTCTAGATATCCAGGGTGTACTTCATGCCTATTTATTAATGGATGAGTTATGCCCTGAGGAATGTGCAAGGACTTACCAGGTAATGCGTGAATTTTTAGCCTCATAAAATAACTAGATAATACAATTGCTATTACTTTGGATTACATTTTATTTCTATTGTTATTAGGCACTTTACTAGTTTTGGCAATATCAATCTATAGTTTCGGTTCATATTCTCGTTAGGGTGATACTAGATTATTCTTATTATGTCATATTCTATAAGAAAAATTTAAGTTTAAATCAATGACATCAAAGTGATACAATAGGGTGAGAGGTAAAAATTATGCTAGAAAGAGATTACGGCAATCTGGAATTAAAAATCACTAATGATAAGCTAGTAGATATTTTATTGCATGCTGCAACTCGTGATGATATTGCCAAACTTGGAGCTGAACTTAAAGCAGATAATCTTAAACTAAGGCAAGAAGTATCAAGTCTGCTCGAAGTTTCTGAAGCACGTACCGATAAGCAAGTTCAGGATTTGCAAAAGTCGTTTGAAACTTCTGAAGCACGCACTGATAAGCAAGTACAGGATTTACAAAAGTCGTTTGAAGCTTCTGAAGCACGCACCGATAAGCAAGTTCAGGATTTACAAAAGTCGTTTGAAGCTTCTGAAGCGCGCACTGATAAGCAAGTACAGGATTTGCAAAAGTGGTTTGAATCTTCTGAAGCACGTAGCGATAGGCAATTCCTAAAAATTGATATTCGTTATAACTGGATAATAGGTATTATATTAGCAACTGGCTTAACTTTAGCTGGCTTAATACTTAAAGGCTTCCACTGGATTTAATAAGGTATACCCTCCTAGCTTCATTTGAGGCCTCCTGATTCTAACTACTACAATTCTCTCTTAAGTCAGAAGACCTAAAAACAAAGATTGTTCACTTTAAAAGCAAAAGGTAAGGCTATTTACGTTCAGATTGGCTAACCTAAGATTACGCGGCTACCTACAACTATTAAGATGAATCCTAAAATTCGATTAATTAATACTTCACGATTAAAATATGCTTTTTGAATTTTTGGATGGCTAAGCAAAAGAGCTACGCTACCAAACCAGGCGAAAACAATAATCGCATTACCTATGATAATACCAATATTAGTGGTTATTGTAGGGTGTTGTTGTTCTGTATACGTCAGAATTGCCCCGGAAATGGTATATAGTTTCGGGTTAAACACATTGGTAAATAAGCCATTTCTGAAGTAGGTCCGCATCTTTTCACTGTTGGCATGTTCGTAATTTACCTGATAATGATGCGATTTGCTTTTTATACTCATAAAGCCAAGATAGATCAGGTAGCTACCACAAAACAGACTTAATCCAATACGAATCAATTTATAGCCAAATAAAAATTTGAGCCCGCAAATTAGAATTGTAAAAGAGAAAAAGCAGCCTGTTGCGATGCCAAGTGCCGAAATAACTCCGGCTTTCCTACCAAATGCCAATGAATTACGTAAGACCATAAAGAAATCAGGCCCTGGAGATATCACGCCGAAAAAGAGGATTAACAGAGTCTTAAAAATTAAAGTTAAATCGAGCATTAGTGGCAGTCCTTAGGCATCTTGGTTTATAGGATTAAATAGATGGCGGAAGATTAAACCACCCAGGATAATAGTTATCCCACCAATTAATACCGGCAATCTGGCGTGGTGCGCTGCAACATAGCCTGCAAGAATTGCTGGAATTGATTGTGCTAGCGCTGAGGCGCTAGAATTTATACCCATTGCTTCACCACGAATTTCAGCCGGTGTAATCCTTGTAATTAAAGCCGAACTAAATGACATGGTAAGAGCGTTAAACGTAGCAAGAAATGGTGGTAACCAATAAATTAGGCTTGGATGGGTTACTGGGGTTAAATAATAAAGCAATAAACAATACCCGCTCCCAAGAAGCGAATAGCGAAGCACCTTATAGTCTGCAATTTTGCCTGAGAGCCTTCTGACGACTAACCCTTGTGCTAGAATGATCATGATGCCAATATAAGCATAATAGTTGCCGATATTGCCCTGGCTAAACCCAAATTGATCGGCAAGGATTACCCCCCAGAAAGTTGTATAAAATGTAAAGCCTGCATTAAAAAGAAATGTTGCCGGGATAATGCTTTTCAGGCCTGGGTATGAGAAAGCTTTAATAATATTATGAACAGGCTTAGTTATCTGAATGCGCTTTTTACTGCGAACTTTTAAAGTCTCAGGCAAGAAGCGTAAAACCAAAATTACATTAATTGAACTTAATATGGCTGCAAACCAAAATGGAGTTGCTGCATCAAACCAGCTGATTACTGAGGGGTCAGCAAGTTTACCACCTATAAAAGGCCCCATGATAAACCCTATCCCAAAGGCCATGCCAATTAGTCCAAAGTTTTTGGCGCGGCTTTGCGGATTACTTATATCGCCGATTACTGCTTGGGCAACTGATACATTGCCTCCTGATGCGCCGTCTAAAGCCCGCGAGATAAACATCAAAGGTATGTTTTTGGTAAGTATTCCATATGCAAACACCAAATATGATATTACCGTTCCAGAAATTGATATGGCAAGGATTTTACGCCGACCATACCTATCAGCTAACTGACCTAATATTGGAGCAAAGACGAACTGGGCAAGAGGGAAGCAAGTCATTAGCCAGCCAAGCATAATAAATCCTTCAGCTACGCTCCATGTAGAAGGAATGACTCTAAATGGTGAATGAGGGACTACAAGTAGTGGAAAAACCGGAATTAGTATCCCTACACCCAGCATGTCAATTAATACCGTTAAAAATATAGTTCCTAATATCTTTGAATTGCTTGGTATGGTTCTGGTCATTTAATACTCCGTTCTAAGGCAAATATTATATACTATAAACTTAATTTATTCTACCGCTTAACTTTTGCTTGATTGTTGAATTATTTTTCGAAGGTTAGTAATTTTAGCAATAGCTCTTCTTCTTATTTGCTATAATAATTTGGTAGGTAATTCTAGTATCTTGGCTTAATTGTCAATGCTTCAATAATAAGTAGGTTTATAGTATGTCCAACTCTTTTCAGATTTTTATCTCTCTATTTAGTATTTTAAATCCGATTCTTGCAATCACAATATATTTGGATATTACCAACGGTCTTAAGCCCGCTGAGAAAAAAAGCGTTGCGGTTATTTGTGGGGTGTCAGTATTTGCCATTCTAACCGGTTTCTTATTTATTGGCCAACCGCTACTTAACGTACTAGGGATTCATGATTTCTCGTTACAGCTTGCTGGCGGGCTCATCGTTCTATTAATCGGTATTTCAATGATTATGAAGCCTAGCGAAAAAATAGAAGAAAGTAAAAATTCCGAGCGACGTAATAATTCACATCGGATTAAATCGCTGGGTATCAGCCCATTAGCCTTACCAATGATTGTTGGCCCTGCTGCCATAGTTATGGTAATACTATATGGGCAGCAAGAACAAAGCTTAATTGGCAAACTGATGATTGTCGGTATTCTTGCTTTAGTTAGTCTGTCTGTGATAGTTGTATTTATGCTTGCTGACTATATTGCTAAGGCTATCGGCGATATTGGTATTATCGCCCTTACCAAAATAATGGGTTTGATTATAGCAGCGATAGCAATTGAAATGCTGGTTAATGGTTTAAAGGTTGTTGTCCCGCTAGTCGCTCATAATTCTATTTTACCTGGATTAATTCGCTAATAGCCTTTATATGATGATCTTTATTGTTGGCTAATTTGGAATTTTCCTAATTACCCCAGCTACTTTAGCTAGTTTAGCTTCAGCTTCAAGTGCGGAACAATTATTTAAAATCATCACAATTGCAGTTTTTACATGGTTATTGGCTAATTCTAAATATTTTTCAGCGGTTTGAAAGTCGACTTCTGTTGCTTCCATAATTATCTTTTTTGCTCTAGCTCGCAATTTCTCATTAGATGTTTTTACATCAACCATAAGGTTCTTATAGACTTTGCCAAGATTAATCATTGCTGTAGTACTTAGCATGTTTAAAATCATTTTCTGTGCAGTCCCCGCCTTCATTCTGGTAGAACCGGAAATAACTTCTGGCCCTGGGCTTACCTCGATTTTGATGTCGGCATAGTTGCTGATTTCACTATGCTTGTTGCAAGCTACAGCAATAGTTTTACAACCTAATGTCCGTGCATATTTTAAGCCGCCGATAACATATGGAGTCCTGCCTGAGGCGGCAATTCCACAGACTATATCGTTTTGATTTAGATTAATCTGCTTTAAATCTGCAAATCCTGCGCTTTCTTGGTCTTCGACTCCTTCTTGAGCTTGAATGAAGGCATTTTTGCCACCAGCAATTAAGCCGACTACCGTGTCATAGTCGACCCCATAAGTTGGTGGGCACTCTACCGCATCCAGAATTCCAAGCCTACCGCTGGTACCTGCACCCATATAAACTAAGCGCCCTCCTTTTTTCATCGCTGCAGTTATTGCATCTGCAGCTTTAGCAATTATCGGTAACTCTTCTTCTATTGCATGAGCTACTTTTATATCTTCACTATTAATGATTTTTAATTTCTCAAAAGTAGGAAGAATATCGATATCGATAGAGTTCTGATTTATATTTTCAGTGGCTAAAGTTTTTAATTGCTCTAGTATCCGCTGTTGATTCATTTTGGCTCCTGTGCTAATACCAAATTAATAGATTGAATAAGTTTTACTAAATTCGATCCTTCTGAATTTCAGGGGCAATTATAGCGGAATATTTGCCAGATTCCAAGCTGCAGTGCAACCAATTGCAGATATCCTAAAGCAAGAACGTAGGAACCAAAGTTCCTTTAATATATATTGTTTAACTTCAGGCAAGCTAAGACTTTTACTAACGCTTTTATTTTAGGTTGATTAAGCTTCTTCTGGCCAGAAGACGACTAAATTTGCATAAGAAGGGCTACTTTTACTTTCAACTAATACTACATTCTTACCCTGATTTAATCTGGCTTGCAGCGCAAGTTAGATCGCCTAACTGATCCTATTGCGATTTAAAGAATTCAATGCGGTTAACGATACTATTGCTGGTATTCGAGCTATGGCTATATTACGTAAAACCTCAAGTGTATTTAGTGAAATTAAAGGAAGAGTACTATCTATTGCAGAGCAAATTAACTTTTTAGCTGCATAACACTGCAGGTTGAGTAACAATTAAGCATCTATAATAGAAAAACCTCAATTTATCAATTGGTTAGCTGGTAAGTGAATTTTGCTATAGAACCAAAAATAGGATTATTCTAACTCAACAAATTAGCGGATGAGAATATGCTTATGTTCCAAATTCGCTATTTGAAATTAGGGGTCATGTAATTATAATAGCTCCCTAAAATTATATCAAATTTAATATACTAAAGTTAAATATTGTAAGCATCCTGGAGCAAGACCATCGAAGAATAAAAACAATAACTAATCCTATGAAAAGATTTAGGATTTTAATTGTCTCAGTCATGATAGATGAACTGATTTATTATTGGTTTTTAGCGATCAGTTGGCAATTAAGTTATTATTTTATGAGGAAAAATAATGCAAGATAAAAGATCTTATACCAAGCTAGGCTTGTCTTCGCTAGCTGTTATTTTGTTCAGTCTTAGCGGCTGTTCAATGAATGGGAGCGCCAATAATGGAACAGCTGGGGGTGGTATCACTCCAGTAAGTGTACCCAATGCAATAACCTTAGATACTAATGCCATTGTCCCAGTCTTTGCAAATCAGCAAACTACAACGTTAACTTATGTGCACAATAACAGTGATAGGTCTATTAGTGGAATTAATTATAGTTCTTATACTAATATAGATTCCAATCAATCTCTTTCATTTAAAAGTAGTGCTCATCAGCTGCACACTCCATTATCTGCGGGAATTATCGACCCTGAATCGGCTAAAAACTGTGCTACCATTGCAGCTCATGGTTCATGTGCGCTAGTAATAAAATCACCACTTTTGGGTGCTTCAAGCCAAGGGTCAGGATTGTTATCAGTAGACTATAAGCAAGCTGATGGTAAAGAGTATGTTGATTCACAAGTAGTTAATTTTTCTAAAGTCGCAACTAATGATGCAGGGGTTAAATTCTCTTCAAACTTAATTATGGCACCTAAAGGTCATCAAAGTAGTTATGGTGTTTTCTATCTTTATGGAAGTGGTTTGAATAAAATCTATAAAGTTAATTCAATAAAGCCAAGCAACTCAGCTATTAAAATTCAGCAAGGGGATATAACTAATAAACAGATTGCTTCAAATTATGTCCAAGCAATCGAAGTTTCTACGGCGTTAAATAATTCAGGCTATAGTGGCAATTTAACTGTCAACGCCTCAGATGATACTCCTGTTATTAGTAATAATAAATCTATAAAAGGTAAAACAAATACTATTTTAAGTTCTAGCTATGATGCGATTGGTAATCTAGGTGTACCGCCATCAGGGGATGCAGCAATGTTAACCTCCTCACTAGCTCCGATTATTGATACTGTGAGTGGTACTTCAGGTTCTTTCTTTATAGTCAACAGTGGTAATCAAGCGGCAACAATTACAAGTATAACACCAACCTCGGGAATTACAATTGATAGTAACGAAAATGGATGTAGTGGCTCTTTGGCAGCAGGAGCCAGCTGTGAGGTATCCTACTCGGTTAGCCAAGAAGATCCTTCCTCGCCAACAGCAAATAGTATCACCGTCAACTATACCGGAGGGATAAATTCTACGGATAGTACAGCTCAAGCGATCTATTGGTATAATAGCAAAAATACACCGATGGTTGGAATGATAGCTTCAGGTAATCCAGTAATAATGGTGCAAAATCATGCTACTCCAGTAACCATTACCGTAACCAATGTAGGCGGATTTCCATTAACTATTGGAACGTTACCTACTCCGCATACTTATAGTGGTAGTGCAGTAGCAACCATTCAAGACGCAGGAACCTGTACTGGTACTTTAGCTATAGGAGCAACCTGTAGCTTTAATTTATCAGTTAGCGATACCGAAGCAGAGAATAATAAGCAAATTAACGTTTATTTTAGTGGTAGCTATACTAAAAACCAGTCAACCCAGGCTTACACTAGCGTAATGCCTCTTTATTATAGTTCTACTTCATCTAAACCAATCATTACAATAAGCACTCCAGCTAGTATGACTATAGTCGGAAATGATATCGCAACAAATAGTCAAACTCTAACAATTACCAATGTAGGTACTGAACAAGCCGAGCTCACTGCGCAAGGCTTAATCAATAATCCAAGTTACCTAACTGCTAGCGAGGGAATACCCACTTGCGATGATACATTAGCGCCAAGTACAAGCTGTGATGTTAACGTAATTCTAGGGCCAACTTCACAAGCAAGCTTACAAAGTGGCATAGCAACTTATACGGTTACTTATAAAGGGCTAGGCCAAGCTTCAACTAATACAACTCAGAATATTAGCTGGCAGGTGACCCCTAACAGCCAAGATCTGACCCTTACCACTGTTGGAGCCAATAATTCAACTTCAGGTAACGGAACGGATGTAACACCATTCCAATTTAGTGGTAACACTCCATCTAGTAGCCAAGCGATAACCTTAACATATGCTAATCAAGGTACTCGTCCACTGACAATTAAAGGTATCCAAGATGGAGCTATCGGTGTAGCATGGTTGCGTTCTAGTTCTTCAACTTGTATCGTTGGAATGACTTTGGCAGTTAATGATACTTGTGATATTGTCTATACTAATAACCTAGCTGTGGCGGCACGAGCTGTAGCTTTGGCAACTAGCACGTATACTGAAAATATTCCTGTCCCTACTTTTATCCTTATGGATAATTCAAGAGTTGCAATGCAGTTTATTACAACGCCGAACTTACCATCCGCATTTAGTAGTGCACCAACTACTGTTCGTGCAGTTAGTAACAACGCAACTTTAACTAATAATGTACAGGTAATTAACCAAGGGACACAAAATGCGACGGTTCAGGTTACCCATATCATAGCTAATGGCATGGGTTATTCTTCAATTGGTCTAAATTCAACTATGGAAGATTATTTTACTGGTGCTGCTCTTTCACCAAGTATGGCCACTGGCTGTACTCAAAGTGCAAGCGCTGGGATTGTAACTGAAACTTGTAGCTTAACACCTGCAGGTGATGGAACCGTTACTGCAACTAGTAGTTATCCTCTTAACTATACTTTATTTTCAGGCCAAGCTGGAAGTTTAAATGTTCTATTTAACTTGACTGACAGTAACTATACTATTGGCATGACACCTAGCTACCAGCAAGTAACGATTAATCAAATCCCTTAAACTTTAGTTGGAATTTTTCAGTCAAAATAAGTAGCCTGACCTCTTATAAGACCAGGCTACTTTAATCAGGAATCCCTAATCAAGACCTTTACCAATAAATTTAGTTGGAGCAAATTCACGTGGTTAATCGATTTATAAAACGAATGATTTATTGTGGTTTAGCTATTCTTATATTAGTTAGCTGCAACAGTGGTAGTACTAATAATCCTGACCTAAAAGCTAACTCAGTTAGCTCAAACAGCAGCCTTAGCATTGATTTAGCAGCAACCATACCGCTAATTAATCAAACTGCAACCACAACTAAGATATTTATTCACAATAATACCGATCAACTAATTAGTGGCATTAGCTATAACCTGACTAGTAATAGTAACTATCCCAATAATCCAGCACGGCTAAACTCTGATTCAGTTAAAGAATGTGAGTTTATTGCTCCTCAATCTCGCTGTGCTTTGACTA
The DNA here is from genome assembly GCA_964386295.1 of uncultured Neisseria sp. Classification (GTDB taxonomy): domain Bacteria; phylum Pseudomonadota; class Gammaproteobacteria; order Burkholderiales; family UBA11063; genus Aquella. The sequence continues at coordinate 123,651 of CAYLRR010000006.1, read as the reverse complement.
TAACAACACCTGAGCCAAATGATGATAAAAGCCAGGGCTCTCTCAATCTAGTAGCTAATTATAAATTTAATAATCATAATGTGCAAATTGGCAGAACCATAAATTATCAAGCAGTTAGGAGTAACAATACTTCTGGCCTACAAATTTCTAAAAATAACATTTTCTACTCATCAAACTTGAGTCAACCTGCTTACTTAACTGTTTATGTATATAATTTATCTAATCAAGATGAATATTCATTACAAAGTGTTAAGTTATCCAATCCAAAATTTGCAACGAGTAATCTTCCAGAACAAATCAGCCCTAACCAAGTAATGGCTCTTGAAATCAAAGCAGATCAATTTGAAGCATTAAATTCCATACTAAATGCTGAACTTAATTTAACGGCTTTAAATCTAACTAATCAATTAACTGAACAAAGTGGCAGCAAACTGCAAGTAATTCCAACTCAAAATAGCCCTTATTTAATCTCAGGCTTGGCCTCAATTGTAAATACTTATATTAGTACTAACGGAAATTACTCGGTCATGAATGTTGGTGATGCTCCTGCCAAATTAGGAACAATTACAGCTACTAATGGTATCCAACTTGCTAGTGGACTAAATAATTGTAGCTCCGGTCAAACTCTCGCTAGCTCTTCTTCATGTATTATTTATTATACGGTACCATATGCTGTTAATACGGGTAGTGGAACAGTAACTATTAACTATAATGGTAATGCTACTAGCACCAGTACTAACTCAATTACTTGGTTTAATAGTAAAACTAGTGCTTTAGTCTCAATGGTTGCCAGTATTAACCCTGTGACTATCTATAATAATGTTGCAGTAACAAATACTATTACTCTTACTAATGTTGGCGGTTATCCCTTATCCAATTTTGAATTTAGCAGTAATAATAATACTGGGCACGCTTCTGTAGATAACGTTCATACATGTAATACGACTCTTTATCCTGGGCAATCATGTACTTTAAGCGCTAATTTTAGTGATACTAGTGTAGATTTAGCTAAATATCTAAATATGCAGGTAACCGCTAGTTATGCCGGCGGATCTACTTATAGTCGCTTTGTTAATGTTGCTTATACTAGTTACTTAATTACATTCGCCGAGATCTTAGGAAGTCCATCCAGCGCTGCCGCTTATACTGTTACTGCATATAACCCAACTAGTCATCAACCATATTTAGCCTATAGTGATAGTGCCAACGGCGGTAAAGCTACCGTAATGGCATTTAATGGCAGTAACTGGACTACAGTCGGATCCTCTGGTTTCACCAATGGGGCAGTTAGCGATACTTCTTTAGTATTTAGTTCTAATGGAACCCCTTATCTAGGATATAGTGATGCGAGTAATGGAGGAAAAGTAAGTGTAATGACTTATAATGGTAGTAACTGGGTCAATGTTGGTAGCCAAGGTTTCTCAAGCGGTGGCGCTAGATATATTTCTATGGCAATAAATCCGCAAGATAATTCACCTTATATAATTTATAGTGATGCAGGCAACTCCAATAAAGCAGTAGTAAAACGGTTTAATGGTGCTGACTGGATTGCCGTTGGCATTAATGATCCTTCATCAATTAGTGGTACTAGTAGTGGTGCTAGCTATAATGGAATTGCATTTAGTTCACAAGGAACACCATATATAGTTTATACCTACTTCACTACTAACTCTGCTGATGGGAATAAAGATCGGCCTTTTGTAGGGAAATTAGTGGGGAACCAGTGGGTAGGTGTTGGATATAATGGCTTTACGTCCAGTTTTGGCAAGCTTTCCAATGACCCAGCTTTTTATACAACCATTGCCGTCAATGCCGATGAATACGTATATGTAGCCTATCAAGATTCTTCTAAGTCAAATAAGGTTTCATTACAATGGCTGCCAACTCAAACTAAAACTAATCCTGCTTGGTGGCAAACGGGTGGTTCTCTAGGGTTCTCAGTAGGTACTGCTAGTGATATCTCTCTTGCCGTAAATCCTGCCAATAAGCGACCATATCTATCTTATAAAGATAGTGGTAGCAATGATAAAGTTGTAGTCCAAGCTTGTAATAATACCGCTTGTACGTCCGTTTCTGGCTCTATCTCGTGGACATCACTTAATACTACGGGCTTATCTTCAGGCATAGGGAGTTATACAAGCTTAGCCTTTGATAGCTCTATAAACCAGCCATTTGTGGCTTATGTTGATGCTGGTAATGCTAATAAAGCAATGGTTAAACAATATAATGGTAACAGCTGGGTAAATCTTAATTCTGGTGCCAGCGATAGTTATTTAAGTATTGCTTATAATCCAGGAAATTACCGACCTTATATTGCTTATAGTGACTCAGCCAACGAAAGCAAAGTAACCGTCATAACTTATACTGGCAGTAGTTGGCAAAACATAGGTATTCCAGGTTTTTCAACTGGGGCGGCTAAATATACTTCAATCGCCATACATCCAACGTCAAATCAACCTTATGTAGCCTATACTGATGCAGGTAATAGTAATAAAGTAATGGCTAAAAGGTATGATGGCTCAAATTGGGTAAATGTAGCGAGTAATGATATCTCTACCTCTTCAGGAAGTTATGTTTCTTTTGCCTTTGAGCCGATTACAAATACTCCTGCTCTCGCTTTTAGCGACGCAACAATTAGTAATAAGGCAGTAATGAAAAAATATAATGGTACTAATTGGATATCAAATGGAAGTGCAATTTCCCCTGGAGCTGCCAGTTATATTTCTTTAGCATTTAACCCGCTTACCCGTGAGTCATACGTCGCTTTTAGCGATGGAGCTAACAGTGATAAACTTCATGTAATGCGTTATAGTGGTACAGGCTGGTTGGATGTAGGCAGTAGTTCCGGTTTTTCTGCAGGGGCTGCTAGCTATATTTCACTAGTCTTTGATTCAAGCGGCACGCCTTATGTTGCATATAGCGATGCAAGTAATGCTGGTAAAGCTACGGTAATGAAATTTAATGGAACGCAATGGGAAGTAGTTGGTAATGCAGGCTTCTCGATTGGTCGTGCAAGCTATACTTCAATTGCAATTAATGCTAGTGGTGTTCCTTATGTAACGTTTAGCGACGCAGGTAACAATGGCAAAGCTAGTCTAGTTTATTTACAAAATGGTTCTTGGATATCAAACCCGATTGGAAAAATTGGATTCTCAACTGGCGAAACTGCCTATAATGGGATAATATTTAACCGGCATACTAATCTACCATATATGATCTATCAGGATACCACGACACGCAATCCAACCTTTGCTTATTTCGGGAGCTTATAGCATATTCAGATATAAATCAATATGTACCAAGCCGGAATCATTACTTCTAGACTATGATAACTTAAAGGATAAGACAGATACCAGCGCACAGCCAGGATAATTACACCTCGAGGAAACTGTTTGCTACTGAAATCCAAATCTAGTTCTTTAACTATTGCTTTTAATAGGTAAATATTAATAATTTTTGGGTGCCCATTTTATTAGGCAGTTTTGTTAGTCAGTCAACTTTGCAACACAACCATTTTAAGAGCCTAAAATTTAATTCAGTTAGAATAAAGTAATGGGTAATTAAAGTTATGTTATACAAAATTGTATAACAATTATACAAAAATGTCTATTTTCGTAGATATGCTTAGGTTGTTAGAATACCTCCCTGAAACTGTTGGGTTGCCTATCAGGGCAGCGAGCAAAGATTGGCATGTTGATAATTTAATAAAATGCAGAATCTTACTTAAGTATTGTGTATTAATTCTACAATTATTATGAAATAAAGCTAAAATTTTTCTTCCCCAAGATGGCTCTATAGTATTTTTTCTGTAGGGCCCTTTTTTGCTTTATTGAATGATATGTGACTGATATTTAAGTAAATAAATAAACTTAACTTGATGCAAAAGCTAGTTATACCCAACCAAAATGGATGGTATGTTTTTATAAAAAGGCTGCGTTACAATTGTTACCTAATAGTATTTCTTAACAATTTTTATATCAGAACGCATCAACTGCTTTGAGACTCAAATAATTATTTGAGTTTCTCATCGCAGTTTAAACTTCGTAATTTTTGACTCCCTTTCGATTAGGCTAATAGTACAGGCGCATAAAGTATTTAGACAATACCGATTTTTGAATTTATGCAAAATATTATTTTGCTGCTTCGTTGCTTCCAAGACTTTATTCTGTATAAATTTAAAAATTTAATAAGCCTGCCTGATGTTTTTTTAAGGATTTAGCTAATGAAAAATAAAATAATAATTACCTCGCTAGCATCAGCTTTGCTAGTTGGCGGGTGTAATGGCGGAAATTCCGTTTCACCTAGTAATACAACTAGTAAGATGGAACCAGTAGTAAAAGATGTGTACGTGCCTGAAGGGCTACAGGCAAAGACTGTAGCTTCAGTGAGTGCAGGAACACAAACCGGCGCATTAAAGCTAAATGCAGTAAATAACTGTTTTCAAATTGTACCAACAAATGGAAAGCCATTTATAACCGAGCTTGGCTCGAGTAATAACCAATGGTGGTCAACTGCATCGGTAAAATTCACGATGAAAAATACTTGTTCTAGTGCGCAATCACTAATAGCCTTACCAATTAAATTGAAAAATGTCAGCTTGAATGGCAAAGCGCTAACTAGTGTTGGCGATATTGCCCAGTCAGGGTCACCATATTTGACGGTAAGTGGTCAAGTATCTGGGGCCGAGGTTCTAGTTAGTGCATCAACTCCAGCTTGTAGTGGGGAATGGTGTTCATGGGCACAAGTTCCAGCAGGCGGTACGCATATGTTTACCGTAAATACCAGCTTAAGCGGTTTAATTAGCAACTTATCATTAAGTGAAGTGGTAATTGATGGCAGCACGCCGCCACCGCCACCGCCAGTAGAAAGTACAGTATTGGCAGTAAATGTGCAAAGTTCAAGTTTAACTGATCTATGTAAATCTGCAGCTTGTAATATTAAAGTTAAAGTTATAAGCCCGGATAGTCAAGAGTCAACGATTTTAGTTAACCCGGTAGAAAGTCCAAATTACACGGTAAGATACCATGGAATATTGCCAGGTAACTATGCAATGGCGGTAGATCAAGCTAGTTTGCCAGCAGGAGTTAGCTATGCGTATAATCCGACTACTGGCGTAGTATCAGTAAATACAGGTACTACTAATACAGGTGTAGTAACATTTAGCTATACTAAGCCGGCAGAGCTAGGTAACCTTAAGATAGCATTAAATACGGTAAGCGACAGTGCAAGCAACTTTAATGGTATAGGCGATATCTATGGTCAAGCCACAGATACCAATACCGGTAAAGTTTATACCTTTAATGTACCGCTGGGTGGATCGTATTCATTACCGAATGTGCCAGCAAACCATAAATATACTGTTACAGTCCAAGGTATTGGTAATGCACAAAAAGGTTCATATTACGCACCGATTACACAGTCAGATATAACAGTAACAGCTAATCAAACTAAAACTGTAACCTTAAGCTATAGCAAAGCAAGCAATACACAAGTAACAGCATTCAGCTTAACTGGTGAGAAAGTGGCAGCACAAAATGTAATGTTTGCAACTGAAGGAAATAGCTATAAGTTGATGACAAATAATACTTTAGTAAGTGGTAACTATACATTTATAGCGGATCAGACAACAACAATCACGAGTGATGCACCAAGTGGTTATAATGTGACGATTAATCCACAGGTCATTACGAATGGGGTTAAAACAGTTACGGTTAACTATATTGTTAAGCCTAAACCAACAAATAACAAATATGTTGCAACTTATTGGTCATCATGGGGTGGTAATACTGCTTACTCAGATGCATACGGTGGCTCATTCCCTACCCCTTATGTGGCGTTAGATAAAATACCTAGTTACTATAACGTACTGATCTATGCTTTTGTTGAGACTAAGCCTGGTTCAACTAGTATTCCAATGCTAACTCCATCTTATGAGACAGCTGCACAAGTAAAACAGGAAATTGCAAATGTGCATAAAGAAGGCCGTAAAGTCATCGTATCAGTAGGTGGGCAAAATGCTACGTTTAATATAAACACAACTACAGATATGAATACTTTTGTCCAAGGTATGGAAGCTATTATCAATGAATATGATTTTGATGGTATCGATATCGATGTAGAAGCCGGTTCAATGGGTTCTAGTGCGGCTTTATTCGGACAAGCAGTTAAGCAGATTGCTATTGATTGTCGTAAAAATAAACCAGACTTTATGGTAACAGCAGCACCAGAGTGGCCATTATTAACAACAAATCAATGGTATGGTAAATTTTTTGATGCCTTAGGAATGGATAATGTAACTGTAATCTGGCCGCAGTTCTATAACCAAGGTCCTGGTAATGGAATTACTGTAAGCACTGATCCTTGGAAAACGGTAAGTCCTAATGATGGTATGGATAAATTTATTGTAACTGCTGTTTGGGCATTCACTACGGAGAGCGGCATAAAAGCAAATAACGGATTCTATCGCATACCAAGTGATAAATTAGCAATTGGCTTACCTGCAGCAAATGGTGCTGCTGGCGGTGCTGGTGCGTATGTAACAACTTCTCAGCAAATGAAAGATGCATGGGCAAATATGAATAGCCGTGGGTTATCTGCTGCTGGTTTCATGAACTGGAGTGCGGATTTTGATGGTTTGACTCGCAATGTTGGAAATGTGCGATTTAATCATCAGGCCTGGGAATTTGGTAAAACTGCTTCCGAGTTGGTGAAATAGTAATTAATCTACCTTACAGTAGCTAAAAAGTGTGCCACATATGCACACTTTTTAGTGTTTTGCTATTTCGGCTAAATGTATCTAGTATTTTAGAATAATAAAAATATCAATATTTCATTGATTTGATTGAAATTTTAAATTACAACCATCAAAAACAGTGGGTGTTCTGAAGATGAGTTAATATTGTAAAATCAAGAATGAAATTAGATTATAAGTAAATTTTAAGTAGATACCTAATATTTTATAGGGGTTTTTAGGTTAATGAAAAACAAAGTAATAATTGCTTCGCTAGCATCAGCAGTGCTGATTGGCGGGTGTAATGGCGGAAATAGTACGGCTTCGCCAACTAATAGCAATAAGATGAATCCAGTCGTAGAAGATGTGTATTTATCTGAAGGGCTGCAAGCAAAAACTGTAGCGTCAGTTAGTGCCGGTACATCAACAGGTTCATTAAAATTAAATGCAACAAATGACTGTTTTAAAATTGTACCTACAGATGGTAAAAATTTTATAACTCAACTAGGTTCCAGTAATAACCAATGGTGGTCAACAGCATCAATAAAATTTACGATGAAGAATACTTGCCCTAGTGCCCAATCAATAACGGCATTGCCAATTAGATTGAGAAATGTCAGTTTGGATGGTAAAGCATTAAGTGGAGTTGGTGATATTGCTCAGTCAGGGTCACCATATTTGACGGTGAGCGGGCAATTATCAGGCTCAGATGTATTAGTAAGTGCGTCAACACCTGCTTGTAGTGGCGAATGGTGTTCGTGGGCACAAGTACCAGCAGGCGGTACGCATACGTTTACCGTAAATACCAGCTTAAGTAGCTTGATTAGCAAGATATCATTAACAGAAGTAGTGATTGATGGTAGTACACCACCGCCACCGCCACCAGTAGAAGAAACTGTGTTAGCGGTAAATGTACAAAGTTCAAGCTTAACTGACTTATGTAAATCAACTAGCTGTAATATCAAGGTTAAAGTAATCAGTCCGGATAGCCAGGAGTCAACAATCAATGTAAATCCAGTTGAGAGTCCGAACTACACGGTTAACTATCATGGGGTATTGCCAGGTCAGTACACAATGGCAGTAGATCAAGCTAGTCTGCCAGCCGGAGTTTCATTTGCGTATACTCCAACGACGGGTGAAGTATCTGTAAATAAAGGTATGACTAATACCGGTGTAGTGGCATTCAGTTATACAAAACCAGTAGAACTAGGTAATCTTAACATCAAATTGAATGCAGTAAGCGATAGTGCCAGCAACTTTAATGGTTTAGGCAACGTTTATGGCCAGGTAACGGATACTAATACTGGTACTGTTTATACCTTTGATGTGGCTATGGGCGGAGCATATTCATTAACAAATATACCGGCAAATCATAAGTATACAATTTATATGCAGGGTATCGGTAATGCACAGAAAGGCTCTTACTATGCACCGATTACTAAGTCAGATATAACTGTAGCTAATAAACAGACGCAATCAGTAGCTTTAAGCTATACTAAAGCGACAAATACACAAGTAACAGCATTCAGCTTAACTGGTGAGAAAGTGGCAGCACAAAATGTAATGTTTGCAACTGAAGGAAATAGCTATAAGTTGATGACAAATAATACACTAGTAAGCGGTAACTATACGTTTATAGCGGATCAGTCAACGACAATAACTAGTGCAGCACCAAGTGGCTACACTGTCACGATTAACCCGCAAGTAATTACAAGTGGAGTTAAGGCAGTAACAGTTAATTACGCGGCTAAACCAATTCCAACCAATGTTGGTGGAACTTATGATTTTGCTGTTCCAACAGGCACAGGTAGTGGGATTGATTACTCTGGTAAATTCCAAATATTTTTCAATCCGAATGCTACTACCATAGCTAAATCTATCAGCTTTGTATCAAATGTTCCGAACTTGGATAAAATACTGCTTGATTATGGTAACTTTTTCCCTTGGGGTGTTACGCCGGTATGGACCAAAGAAGCAGATAGCCAAACTGGTGGCACTAAGTATACTATTACTTTTGTTGACTCGGCTAATAAAGCGACTGGGGCAAGTCTAGCTAAAGGTTCAACCATTAGCTTTACATGGAACCCAGATAAGCAAGGGGTTGCTTTTGATCAGGTTGTGCCGATTATTTCTCAAGTTGTGGTAAATGATTCTAGCTACGTGATTGATGGGGCATGTACAAATTGTACCGATCCAGGTAAAGGTAAGGCAATTGTTGGTTATCAAGAGCAATGGTCCGTATATCCAGGTCATAAATATATGCCAGAAGATATTCCTTTTGCACATTTGAATACAATTAATTATGCATTCATTGATTTTGTAACACCAAAAACTTATCCGTTTAGTGGTGCTGGTAAATATGGTATCGTAACAGCCGATGGTGGTGGCGATTATCGCCAGTTAGTAGCCTTATGGAAAGAAAAACAACGTCGCCCATATTTGAAAGTAGTGTTGTCTTTCGGCGGTTGGACTAATGACAATGAAAAAATTTCTCCAGATATTAATTTTAACCAAATGACTGATGCCCAGCAACGTGATTTTGCTAAGCAAGCAGCACAGTTGGTTAAAGTTATGGGCTTTGATGGTGTCGATATTGACTGGGAATGGTGGGCAAACCATCGCACTACTTCACAAGATGCTTGTGGACCTAGTAAAACGGTTAAACCGACTGCGCCATATTGCCAAGGCGGAAGTGTTAATCATAATACTCAGAAATATATCAATTTGTTGAAATATTTACGTGCTGAATTAGGTAATGATAAACTATTAACTATTGCAACAGTTTCAGCAAAAGATAAGATATTATCTGACGAAGATCCTAGTGTTGGTGGTGTAGTTGGTGCATGGAAGCAAATCGCTAGCTATGTAAATTATATCAACATAATGGCTTATGACATGCACGGTGCTTTTGATAACATCACGGCGTCACAAGCTCCATGGGATATTGATCCAGTTCGTGACCCATTCTACGGCAAGACTGCTGGTGTAACAATCAAAACCTCAATCCAGGCTTATATTGATTCAGGCGTTCCGGTGAGCAAATTAGTCTTGGGTATGCCAGCTTATGGTCGTTCATCAATCATCAGTAACCAAGGTACTATGGGTGGATTATACCAAGCAAGTAACGGTGCACCAAAAGGTGAGTTTGATAACACAACAGGTGTTTACACCTATAAATGCTTACTACAGGGTGACTGTCATAATGACCCTACAACTGGTGGTACTGGTACTAAGCCAGATGTGACACTATACCAGCAAGGTAGCCAAATGTTTAATAACTATGGAACTTATGCACTAACTCCGTGGGGTTCTTCAAGCAACATGTTTATCACTTTTGATGATCAAAATAGCGTAAAAGCTAAATTGAACGCAGCTTGTAAAACATTTGGAAGCTTAGGTGGTGGTATGGTTTGGGCGTTAGATGGTGATACTAGCGACAGTACTTCGATTACCAAAGCAATTATGGATAATATTCATTGTAACTAAATTAACTTGAAATTATCCTAGACAAAAAGCCTGCTGAATTTTTCAGCAGGCTTTTTGTTTGCCAGATCAAGAATAATGCTAAGGATAAACTGGAAGATATGGTAAAATAAGGGCAATTTATCGACAATAAATAAATAATTTATTGTCATTATAGTCGTGTCTTTTTGTGAGGTTTCTATGAATAAACAAAATCGACCGGTATATTTGAACTTGCCATTTTTGGCATCAAGAATGTCGGTTACGGCAAAAGTATCGATCTTACACCGGGTTTCAGGTGTGTTGATGTTTTTAGCAATTCCTTTTGTGCTTAGCTTGTTTCATAAGTCATTAACAAATCCAGAGTTCTATGCAAGCTGCTATGCGTTTGGTTCATTGGTAATTATGAAGCTTATTTATATTGTCCTAATTTGGGCAATTATGCACCATATGTGCGCTGGAGTTAGGTTCCTGTTTTTAGATCGACATAGCGGTATTGAGCGAACAACGGCACAGAAAACAGCGCGTATTGTATTAGTAGTTAGTATCCTACTTACTGTTTTATTAGGGGCAATGATATGGTAAAAGGTAAAAACCTTAGCGCAGGTTACGGACTTAAAGATTGGTTATATCAGCGCGTCACTGCTGTAATTATGTTGATTGCAATCGTGGTATTATTTGTATTCCTTTTTTTAGCAAATCGCATAATAGATTCAAATTTCATTTCTTGGCAACAGTTTTTCAGCTTTACCTTCGTAAAAGTTTTCATGCAGATAGTATTTATGTCAGTGATGCTGCACGCATGGATTGGTATGCGCGATTTTTGGATGGATTATGTTAAGTCATATGGAGCTAGAGTTGTTTTATATACTGCTACCATTCTTTGGTTGGTTGGTAGTTTAGTGTATTCAGTAAAAATTTTGTGGTTATAAAAGCAAGTTATACAATAAATGTATTAGCTATAACCTTTAAAGATTAGAAGGATTAATTAATGAGTCTTCCGGTTTTAAAATTTGATGCCGTAGTAGTTGGCGGTGGTGGTGCAGGTCTACGCGCTGCGTTGCAATTATCTGAAGCTGGTGTCAAAACAGTAGTATTATCTAAAGTCTTTCCAACTCGTTCACATACTGCTGCAGCCCAGGGCGGTATTTCAGCTTCTTTTGGAAATTCTGAAGAAGACAATTGGCATTGGCATATGTATGATACTGTTAAAGGTGCCGATTGGTTAGGGGACCAGGATGCAATTGAGTTTATGTGTCGTAACGCAACTGACGCAGTTGCTGAGTTAGAACATTTTGGAATGCCGTTTGACCGTCTGGATAATGGTAAAATTTATCAACGGCCATTTGGTGGCCACATGGCGGAATTTGGTAAAAAACCAGTACGTCGGGCATGTGCTGTTGCGGATAGAACTGGCCATGCTATGCTTCATGCACTTTATCAACGAAATGTAAAAGCACAAACTCATTTCTTTGTAGAATGGATGGCATTAGATTTAATTCGGGATAAAGATGGTGATGTGGTAGGTGTTACAGCATTAGAAATGGAAACCGGCCAAATTTATATTATCCATGCTAAAGCGGTGTTATTCGCAACCGGCGGTGCGGGGCGTATTTATCAAGCATCAACCAATGCATTTATAAATACAGGCGATGGGGTTGGTATGGCTCTTCGTGCTGGCTTACCTGTCGAAGATATTGAGTTTTGGCAGTTCCACCCAACTGGTCTTGCTGGTGCCGGGGTATTGATTACCGAAGGTGTTCGCGGTGAGGGGGGGTATTTGCTTAACTCCAACGGCGAGCGTTTCATGGAACGTTATGCGCCAACTGCGAAAGATCTGGCTTCTCGCGATGTTGTTTCACGAGCAATGCAGGTTGAAATTAATGAAGGTCGTGGTTGTGGTAAGAATAAGGATCATGTGCTTTTAAAATTAGATCATCTTGGTGCTGAAGTTATTGATCAACGTTTACCTGGGATTCGTGAGATCTCAATCCAGTTTTTAGGGATTGACCCAGTTAAACAACCAATTCCGGTAGTCCCAACTTGCCATTATATGATGGGTGGTATTCCCACCAACTACAAGGGTGAAGTATTGGATGGAATTGACGAGAAAATTGTTAAGGGATTCTATGCCGCTGGCGAGTGCGCCTGTGCATCAGTCCACGGGGCCAACCGCTTAGGGACAAACTCACTGCTTGACTTGGTGGTATTTGGTAAATCAGCCGGCAATAGCGTAATTGAATTTGTTAAAGGAATGGATGAGCCTAAACCATTACCGGCAGATGCGGGTGAATTTTCTCTAGCAAGATTAAATAAATTAGATGCTGCTACAACTGGCGAAACGCTTGCCGAAGTACGCAAAGATATGCAAGTTTGTATGCAACAACATGCTTCCGTGTTTAGAACACAAAAAGTTCTTGATGAAGGCGTTGAGAAAATTCTTGAAGTTTATAAGCGTGCCCAGAATATTTATATTAATGATAAATCTAAAGTATTCAATACTGCTCGGGTCGAAGCATTAGAATTTATGAATACTATTGAAGTAGCGGTAGCAACCATGGTAGCTGCTCGGGCCCGTACCGAATCCCGTGGAGCGCATGCCCGTGAAGATTATCCTGAGCGTGACGATGCCAATTGGATGAAGCATACATTGTATTATAGTAATGGTAATCGTCTTGAATATAAAGAAGTCCATACAAATCCATTAACAGTTGAATATATACCGCCTGCAAAACGGGTATACTAAGCAAGTTAAACTGTTATAATTAAAGTTATTTTTTTTAGGGACTTAAACATGTCTAGAAAAATGAAATTCTCAATCTATCGTTTTAATCCGGAAGTGGATAAAAAGCCATACTACCAGGACTACGAGGTTGAAATTGATGAGCATGATAAGAAACTGTTAAATGCTCTTGTAAAGATTAAAGAATTACATGATGATTCTGTGTCATTCCGCCGTTCATGTCGTGAGGGCGTATGTGGTTCTGATGCAATGAATATCAATGGGCGTAACGGTCTTGCCTGCCTAACTGATTTAGCAAGCTTGAAAGAACCGGTAGTATTAAATCCGATTCCAGGATTGCCGGTCATTCGTGATTTGATTGTGGATATGACCCAGTTTTTCCATCAGTACAATTCAATTAAACCATATGTAATCGATGACCGTCCAATGCCTCAATTCGAGAGATTGCAGTCACCCGAGGATCGTAAGGAACTAGATGGCACCATTGAATGTATCTTGTGTGCATGCTGTTCAACATCTTGCCCATCTTTCTGGTGGAATCCTGACAAATTTTTGGGCCCGGCTGCATTACTTCATGCCTATCGATTCTTGGCAGATAGCCGGGACCAAGCGACTAATGAGCGTTTAAATGACCTTAATGATCCTTACCGCTTGTTCCGCTGCCATACAATCATGAATTGTGTTGATGTTTGTCCGAAGCATTTAAATCCAACCAAGGCGATTGGTAAGATTAAAGATATGATGCTTTCAAGAATGGCATAATTTCAAAATTAACTATAAACGAAGCTTGAATAAGGCTTCGTTTATTTGTTAAAAATGTGAGAAAATATGGATTATGTATCAGTTGAAAAATTAAAGTGGCGTTCGCGGCGTTCGATGCTGGAACTTGACTTATTTTTCGAACGCTTTATTAGGTCAGGAAAATTTGATTTGCTAACTGAGGGCGAGCTACTTGCCTATCAGCAATTACTGACAATGGATGATGGCGACTTATTATTACTGTTTCAGGGTAAACAAGAGCTTGAGAACCCTAGATTACAGGAAATAGTAAATAAAATTTCAGCGATTGATTTTTATAAGGAAAATGTTATGACTGAAAAAACACAACAAGAGGTTGTTGCTCCTAGTGAACCTAAGGCTGTAAAAGTTGACTTCGGTAATGGACAAGTATTTGAGTATCCTATATATAAAGCTACAATTGGTCAAGACGTAGTCGATTTCCGTACTTTTGGTAAAACAGGTTATTGGAGCTATGATCCAGCGTTTTTAGCAACAGCTGCATGCGAGTCTAAAATAACTTATATTGATGGTGATAAAGGACAGTTATTCTACCGTGGTTATCCAATTGAGCAATTAGCTGAGCGCTCTACTCATCTTGAAGGTGCCTACGCTTTACTTTACGGTGAATTGCCTACTAAGCAACAAAAAGAGGAGTTTGAAACTTCAATTAGCCGCCATACCATGGTTCATGACCAGTTTTTAAGTTTCTTTAAAGGCTTCCGCCGCGATTCGCATCCTATGGCAATGCTTGCAGGTGCGGTAAGCGCGATGGCTGCTTTCTATCCAGAAGCTTTTGATTTTAAAAATGCTGAGCATCGTAAAATTGCTATTATCCGCTTAATTGCTAAAATGCCAACAATAGTAGCAATGTGTTATCGCTACGGCCATGGATTGCCATTTATGTATCCACGCAATGACCTTGATTATGCATCAAACTTCCTATATATGATGTTTGCTACTCCATGTGAACCTTATATTCCTAATCCAGTTATTGCTAAAGCATTTGACCGTATCTTATTATTGCATGCTGACCATGAGCAAAATGCTTCTACTTCAACAGTTCGTTTAGCAGGTAGTTCCGGGACGCATCCGTTTGCAGCAATTTCTGCAGGTATTTCATGCTTATGGGGCCCTGCACATGGTGGTGCTAATGAGGCAGTTTTAAAAATGCTTAATGAAATTGGTGATGAGTCGCGTGTGGATTCATTCATGCAAGGAGTTAAAGATAAAAAATACCGCTTAATGGGCTTTGGCCACCGTGTATATAAAAATATGGACCCACGCGCTAGTATCATGCGTAAAACATGCTATGAAGTGTTAGAAGTTCTAGGTAAAAAAGATGATCCATTATTTAAGCTTGCTATGAAGTTAGAGAAAATTGCTCTTGAAGATAGCTACTTTATTGAGAAAAAACTTTATCCTAACGTTGACTTCTACTCTGGTATTATCCAACGCGCAATGGGTATTCCAACTGAAATGTTTACAGCTATATTTGCGTTAGCGCGAACTGTTGGCTGGTTGGCTCAGTGGCAAGAGATGATCGAAGACTCAGATTTCAAAATCGGTCGTCCACGTCAGTTGTATACTGGTTATGCTGCACGCGATTATGTTGAACTTGCAGATCGTAAGTAAGCGGTATAAAGATGAAGGTGGGATTTTGTACTGTCTTCATTAATTATACATAAATTAGGCCAGATTAAGTAAAAAGCTTAGTCTGGCTTTTTTTTGGAACTTATAATTTTACTCATAGTCAGTCTTAAAAGTGATAAAATTATTACCCAATAAACCCTACAATAACTTAAAAATGGATTGTAAATTACTGCATCCTTTGTAAAATAGTAGGTTTACCAGATAAAATACTCCTTATACGGCAGGATTAACTTTAGGAAATTAAGGTGACAACCATGCAAAATATGCAACAGCATTGGAATAACTCATATCTTTTTGGTGCGAACAGCGACTTTATTGAAGAATTATACGAACTGTATTTAGAAAATCCTAGCAACGTTGATGCCAAGTGGCAGAAATACTTTGATTCATTACAAGATGGTGGAATCAAAGATGTAAATCATAATGACATAAAAGAGAAGTTTGCGATATTAACTAGTAATCCTCTGGCATTAGCCGGCGGTAATGAAGTTATGAGCGCTGCTCAGACCAAGGTTTACGTCCTGATAGTTGCTTACCGTATGTGGGGTCATAAATTTGCCAAGTTAGACCCTCTTGAAAGGCAAGCGATTGTCCGACCTTCCGAGTTAGACTATAAAAATTATGACTTAGAAAGCGAACTTGAAAATGAGTTCTATGATGATTATGATCTTAAGAAAGCTAAAAAGCTTAAATTAAAAGATATCATAGCCAAAAATGAAGCATTATATTGTGGAAATAGCGGTTTTGAGTATGCCTATGTCAGTGATCCAGAAGAGCGTGAATGGATCCGCGATTATATTGAAGAAAATTATTTAAACTATAAACTTTCAAATGAAGAAAAAAAGCAAGTATTACAAAAGTTGACTGAAGCCGAGGGCTTAGAGCGCTATCTACATACTAAATATGTTGGAGTAAAACGCTTTTCGCTTGAAGGTGGCGATTCACTGATTCCACTAATGGATAGAGTATTAAATCAAGCTGGTGAAAAAGGCGTAAATGATGTACAAATTGGTATGGCACACCGTGGACGTTTAAACGTACTTGTAAATATCACGGGTAAATCGCCGAAAAAGCTCTTTGATGAATTTGATGGCAATTATCCTAGTTACGACTTTGTGACCTCAGGTGATGTTAAATACCATAAAGGATATGCTTGTGAATATGTTACGGCAACAGGCAAAAAGGTTAAAACTGCATTAGCATATAATCCTTCTCACTTGGAAGTGGTAAATCCGGTAGTCCAAGGAATGGTTAGAGCAAAGCAGGATAAGCTTGCAGAAAATAAAAATTCGGCAATGGGGATATTGATTCATGGTGACTCGGCGTTAATTGGCTTGGGGACTAACCAAGGTGTATTTAATATGTCATTAACTAGAGCATATAGCACACTTGGATTAATACATATAACCGTAAATAACCAAGTAGGGTTTACAACTTCACGGGTAGACGATAACCGTTCAAGCCGCTATTCAACTGATATTGCTAAAATGGTTGAAGTTCCAGTTGTTCATGTAAATGCTGACGATTTAGGTGCAGTATGTTTTGCTGCTGACTTAGCAGTCCAATATCGTCAAAAGTTTGCCAAAGATTTTATGATTGACTTAGTTTGTTTCCGCCGGCATGGTCATAATGAAGGTGATGACCCGACACTTACCCAGCCATTAATGTACACAAAAGTAAAACAACATCCTGGTACAAGATCACTTTTTGCCAAGCAACTGATTGCTGAAGGAGTAATTAGTGCTGAGGAAGAAACAAATTTGATGGAAAATTATCGAAATGGCTTAGTAAAAGGCGAACATGTCAACCAAGATAAATTATTGGCATTACCACGCTATGACTTTGAAACTAAGGCCTTCATGAAAGCTAAGCCAAATGATGAAGTTAAAACCAAAGTCAGTAAGAGAAAGTTAGCTGATCTTGCAGTAAAGGTGACAACCAAGCCTGAGGGCGAATTTAAATTACATCCAACTGTAACCAAATTAATTGATAGCCGCCAAGCAATGGCTGCCGGTAAACAGCCACTTGATTACGGCATGGCAGAGACATTAGCTTATGCTGCTAACCTAGACGAAGGAATCAGTATCCGAATTTCTGGAGAAGATGCTTGCCGTGGTACATTTACCCACCGCCATGCAGTTTGGCATGATATTGGCCGTAAAAAGCTGCATGCAGGTTTATATACTCCGTTACGTAATACACAAAATAATAGCTGGTTTGATATTTATGACTCCGTGCTTAATGAAGAATGTGTACTTGGTTTTGAATATGGCTATAGTTTAGTTGCGGTAAATGATCTGGTGATTTGGGAAGCACAATTTGGTGATTTTGCCAATGGTGCGCAAGTAATGATCGATCAGTTTATTGCTTCTGCTGAAGCTAAATGGGGAAGTTTAAGCCGGTTGACATTAATATTGCCGCATGGTTTTGACGGGCAAGGTCCTGAACATTCATCAGCAAGAATAGAGCGCTTTTTACAATTGGCTGCTGAAAATAATATTGTCGCAGTTGTTCCATCTACTGCCGGACAGATGTACCACGCATTACGCCGTCAGGCAAGAACTAATTACATTAAACCATTGGTAGTATTCTTAAATAAAAGCTTATTACGTTTAAAAGATGCAGGGTCAAATGTTGATGAATTAATTGATGGTGAATTTAAACCGTTAATTGGTGATACAACTTGCCCTAAATCGGCTGAAAGGGTTATCTTATGTAGTGGGCAGGTTTACTACCAGCTAGTTAAAGCCCGCGCTGAGTTTGGCCTTGAAACTAAAGTTGCAATTATGCGACTTGAGCAACTATATCCATTCCCTGAAGATATGGTTAAGGCAGAGTTTGCTAAATATAATAAAGCTAAGACTTTTGTCTGGGCGCAAGAGGAACCGTATAATCAAGGTGCATGGCTACAAATCCGTGAGGATTTAGATAATGTTCTTGGTGGCAAAAACCGATTTGTTGCTGCAACTCGGCCTCGCGCTGCTGCTCCTGCATGTGGGATTCCAAGTATGCATGTACAGCAGATTAAAGATTTAATGAATCTGGCATTTGGCAAGTAGTTACATGAAAAACGGTGGTATTAATGCATTAGGTTATCTTACGCTAATTATTATGATAGTCGGCGGAATGACCTCAGGAATTGGTGTTGGGATAATCCTTTCAATTATTGGATTTATCCTAACTACGATCTTATACTATAAAATTGATAAGCTTGGTTATGGAACTACCTTATTCAATTTTACAATTTACCAATACCTTATAGCATTAGTACCTACCGGAATACTAGCTTATTTTGGTATAAATCAATATTCTGCTAAAAGTCATGGTGTTATATTTTTAATATGCGTTTTAATTTTTGCCCTATTAATTTTTTTAGCGGTTTTAAATTATTTTATTGCTAAAAGTTTATTGGCAATAGGTAAATCTACTTCAAACACCTGGTACAATATAAGTGGAATTCTAACTAAAATAGGCGCTTATACTATGCCGGTATTTGTTGGGATATTTTTTGTAATGCTTGCCCAGCCATTTTTTCTACTAGGTTGTGCAACATTTAATCCTAATTTGGAAAAGTAGGATGTTACATATAAGAAAATACGCATGGGCTGCTTTAGTTTTCAGCCTACTTGGTTATGTGCCAAGCTTTGGCCATCTATTTAGCCTTTTTGGTTTTATTGCTGGGGTGATGGTTTACCGTAATTTAGAAAAAGTAGGACTAATTCAAAAGGCGACTCGCTTATTTGTCGGAATTACGCTATTAAGTTTACTGGCTGTTGTGTTTGCTACTATTGGGTGGCTTGCTAAAAATCAACTGCCAGCTGTAAGCTTTTCGATTCTTGCCTATAGTATAGGGTTGGTCGTGGCATGGTTAACTTATTTACTGCACAAGGAATTAGCGAAAACCGCCGAATTAGCAGGTACTAAACTTTTTAGGATTTCAGCAGTATTACTCAAGATTTCGGCATTTACAATGCCAATTTTAATTGGCTTTTTGATCCAGGGTATAACGCAACTAATTATCTATGTTGCAGTTATTGAATATAAACCACAAGTAGAAGTTTAATTGTTTGTTAGGGATTATTCTATGAAAATCGAAATTAAAGTTCCTCAGTTGCCAGAGTCGGTAAGTGAAGCAGTATTGTTAAATTGGCACAAACAAGTTGGCCAATTTGTTAAACGCGAAGAAAATTTAATTGATTTGGAAACTGATAAGGTTGTTTTGGAACTTCCTGCTCCTGAGGACGGCGCATTGGTTGAGATACTGGGTAAACCAGGCGACACTGTCACTAGCGGCCAGTTAATTGCATACATAGATACTTCAGTAAAACCAGAAGCAGCAGCACCAGCACCAGCGCCTCAAGCGGCAGCTCCTGCAGCTGCGACTCCTGCAGCCGCTCCAGTACCAGCAGCACAGGCTTCTACAGCGGTAAAAGCAATGCCAGCTGCAGCAAAAGTTGCAGCAGATAATGGCGTTGATTTAAATAATGTAGCAGGTTCTGGTCGCGGTGGCAGAGTACTTAAAGAAGATGTATTAGGTGCAATGTCTGGTAAAGGTTCTAGAGTTGAAGAACGGGTACCGATGAGCCGCTTGCGTAAGCGTGTAGCTGAAAGACTGTTAGAAAGCCAGCAAAATAATGCAATATTAACTACTTTCAATGAAGTTAATATGAAACCGATTATGGATTTGCGTGCCAAGTATAAAGACCAGTTTGAGAAAAAACATGGAGTAAAATTGGGCTTTATGTCCTTCTTTGTTAAAGCTGCAATCCATGCTTTAAAACAATATCCTGTTGTAAATGCATCTGTTGATGGGGATGATATTGTTTACCATGGCTACTTTGACATTGGTATTGCAGTTAGCTCGCCGCGTGGCTTAGTTGTACCAATTCTTAGAAATGCTGAAAACATGTCAATTGCTGATATTGAGAAGAAAATTGCCGACTTTGCAAAACGTGCTAAAGATGGTAAACTGGAATTAGATGAATTAACTGGTGGTACATTCTCGATTACCAACGGTGGTACCTTTGGCTCAATGATGTCTACACCTATTATCAATCCGCCACAATCTGGAATTTTAGGTATGCATGCAACAAAAGAGCGTGCGGTTGTCGAAAATGGCCAAGTGGTAGTGCGCCCGATGATGTATGTGGCACTATCTTATGATCATCGTATCATTGATGGCCGTGAGGCAGTATTATCGTTAGTAGCGATGAAAGATGCGTTGGAAGATCCAGCTCGCTTATTGTTTGATATCTAAACTGTACTTACAAAATAGGTAGGATTCATTCCTGCCTATTTTTATTTTAGGTGCCAAGCCTGACGTACTAATGGCAGAGTAAAGCCGTAACTAGTATTTTACGTAAATAACGTGTAAAGGGTAGTAACCTAGTTAAAGTTCATCTGGTTTTCTTTCCGATTCCTTGTTAGTAGAAATTTATAGGTTAGTAATATGATAAAAAATAAAAATTTATATCTTAAACAAGTTATTGTTATTTTCTGGTGCCTGTGGTGGTTAGTTGCATTATGGACTGATATCATTGGAGCTTTAGCTCATATCGGATTAGTTAAAGGTAGTTGGGCCCCTGATGCCAACTTTCCTTTTTTGGTAAAATCATTACAGATGTATCATGTTCCAATTTCGGTTTGCGTTATTTTATATGTAGGGATAGTTTTCATGTCTTTACTGTCTTGTATTTTTTGGATAAATGCAGCATTAATTACGCCTACTAGGAATTATACTAAATGGTTTGATAGAGCAAATCTTGCCTTTATTGTCTCGATAAGTTACTGGCTGATATTCTTCATTATGGATCAGCTTATTATGAATTTTGATTTAGAGCAAAATCATATGGTTCAGGGTGGCTTTGAGTTATTATGCTATTTGGCGATCCACTTGTTGCCAAATGAATAGAGCTATTTTATTGGTATAATGCTCAGAATACTAAAATGAGGTTAGTGGTATGCTGGATATGAATGGCATAAAACTTGTCTGCGAAGAGCAATGGAGATTTTTTAATAACGGCAATACGCTAAGTTATGAATTTCGCTATAAGCAGTTAATTAAGCTTCAAACCGCTTTAAAAGAAAATAGCAATAGATTGGTAGCGGCCCTGCAAGCTGATTTAGGTCGGCCCAGCTTCGAAGCCTATTTTGAGCTCGATGTTATCAATGAAGTTAAATTAGCTCGTAAAAAATTAAAATCCTGGATGAAACCGGTAAAAGCAGTCCCCAGTATTAGCCAATTCCCGGGCAATGTTTGGCAAGAACCGCAAGCTATTGGGAGTGTACTAATCATTTCGCCGTGGAATTACCCAGTAGAGCTAACCTTTCGTTCCTTAGTTGGGGCGATTGCAGCCGGCAATTGCGTAATCATCAAACCATCAGAGCACTCTATTCATGTAAGTGCGCTAATTGCAGAAATTATCGCTTCCATATATCCGCCTGAATATATAACTGTAATCCAAGGCGATGCAAGGCAAAGTGAAATTTTGCTTGAACAAAACTTTGCACATATCTTTTTTACTGGGTCAACCGCAGTTGGTCGAATTATTGCAGCTAAAGCAGCGCAGAAACTGATTCCCTATACTCTTGAACTTGGCGGTAAGTCACCCGTTATCGTTTGTGCTGATGCTAACTTGGCATTGGCTGCAAAAAGGATATTGTGGGGTAAGCTGATAAATGCAGGGCAAACCTGTATTGCACCTGATTATGTATTAGTTGATACTAGCGTTGAAGAACAGCTAATTAACTGTTTCAAGGCTACATTAAATCAGTTTTTTGCTGATGGAATCAGGCTTGGTTACAATATTGGGAGAATAATTAATCACACGCACTGGCAAAGGCTGAAAAATTTGCTTGTAAGTTGTAAGATTGTTGCTGGTGGTGGTTATGATGAAGAACGGCTCTTGATCGAACCTAGCTTAGTCAAAATCAATGATATTACCGAACCTATAATGCAGGAGGAAATATTTGGGCCTATCTTGCCAATAGTTAGTTTTAACGATTTAAGTGATGTTATAACAGAGCTAAAAACTAAAGAGCGCCCTCTAGCCTTATATTTATTTACAAACTCACCAGAAATAGAATCCAAAGTATTAAAAGAAACGCTAAGCGGTGGAATGTGCATCAATGATACTGTACTTCACATGACTAACTCGCGTACCCCATTTGGTGGTATTGCTACTAGTGGTAATGGCGGTTATCATGGTTACCATACTTTCAAAATTTTTAGTCACTTTAAGACCGTCCTTAAACAAAGAAAATTTGATTTTCCTTGGCGTTATCTACCTTATAAGGAGTGGCAGCGGAAATTACTGAAACTTATAATTTCACAATAAAACTTATTAAGTAAAGTTGGGGCAAGCTACAATTATTTTATCTAGATTTAGGGTTATTAGATGGCATGAATGTTGTATTTCATAATTATGATATAATTATGCCAAGTTTTTTCAATTTAAGACTTCGATAGGAAAGTATTATGCAAAATTTTGATGTTGTTGTAATTGGTGGTGGTCCTGGTGGTTATGTTGCAGCGATTCGCGCGGCACAGCTAGGCTTTAAGACTGCTTGTATAGATGGTTATATTCGCAATGGCAAATATTCTCTTGGCGGCACTTGCTTAAACGTTGGTTGTATTCCATCAAAAGCCTTACTTCAGTCTTCAGAAAATTTTGCCGAATTAACTCATAGTTTTGCTGATCATGGTATTAGTTGTGATAATCCTAAAATTGATATCAAGAAAATGATAGCACGTAAAGAAGATATCGTAAATAAAAACTCAAGCGGGATATCCTTTTTATTCAAAAAAAATAAAATTACGGAAATTCATGGCTGGGCAAGCTTTGTTGGCCAAAGCTCAGATGGTAAATGGACGCTTAGTGTTGATGATAAAGGAAGTAAACAAGAAGTCAATGCTACCCATGTAATTGTGGCAACAGGTTCTAATTCACGCCACTTACCGCAACTAGTTACTGATAATATTAATGTTTTGGATAATGAAGGCGCTCTTGATTTAGTTGAAGTACCTAAGGAACTTTGTGTAATAGGTGCCGGGGTTATTGGGCTAGAAATGGGAAGTGTATGGAAGCGCGTAGGTAGTAATGTTACTGTTTTAGAAGTAATGGATAAATTCTTGCCTGCTGCAGATGAACAAGTTGCCAAAGAATTGCATAAAAATTTGACTAAACAAGGTTTAGTTATTAAAAATGGTGTTAAGATTGGTGAAATCAAAAACGGTAAGAAGAAAGTTACCGTAAATTTTGAGCATAATGGCGAATCACATAAGCTTGAATGTGACAAACTGCTTGTGTCTATTGGACGTATACCAAATACTAATGGTTTAAATGCCGACAAAGTGGGCTTAAAACTTGATGAGCGCGGTTTTATTGTAGTTGATGCTGAATGCCGCACTAATTTACCGAATGTATGGGCAATTGGTGATGTAGTACGTGGTCCTATGCTTGCGCATAAGGCATCAGAAGAAGGCGTTATTGTAGCTGAGCGTATTGCAGGAGAGCATCCGCATTTTGATTTTAACACGGTACCTTGGGTAATTTATACCAATCCAGAAATTGCTTGGGTGGGTAAAACTGAACAACAACTAATTGCCGAAGGCGTCAAATATAAAAAAGGTAGCGCAAACTTCATGGCGAATGGCCGTGCATTAGGATTAGGCAATAATATCGGCTTTGTCAAGATGCTAGCGTGCGAGGAAACTGATCGAATTTTGGGTGTTCATATGGTAGGGCCGTTTGTTTCTGAACTAATTAGTGAAGCGGTTGTAGCTATGGAGTTTATGGCAAGCAGTGAAGATCTTGCGCGAATTATTCATGCCCATCCTTCATTATCTGAAGTAACTCATGAAGCTGCTTTAGCATGTGATAAACGCCAGCTACACGGCTAATATCAAAATAAAGAAACTCCCCAAAGCCGGGAGTTTTTTTATTTTCATAGAGGAGCAAATGCTTACATGCGGATTTCCAAGCCTATAGTAGTTTGATTAACATTGCCAAAACCGCCGTCATTACCACTAGGCACTACAGCAATTCCTGAATTTTCTAAATAGAGGCCGAAACGTTTTGATAAGTTAAATTGCGCGCCCACAGCATAATATAAGCCGGCGTTGGTAGGTGTAATCATCGTCATACTTGGCATAGTCATGCCCATCCCCATCGGTACTGTTCCAGTCGCATTCCCTTGTCCGGAGCTAATCCCCAAACCTAATTTACCATAGAGGGAGAATACCTCAGCAAGTGGAAGGATCCCTTTAGCTGCAAGGTGATAAGTATTAATCATAGCGCCATTTCCTTGATAATTGCCGTTAGGTAGCATGCCCATACCTATTTCAACGCCTAACCCTGGTTTATAGTAAAAACCCATAGTCATGGCATCTAATGCAAGAGAAGTAGATGACCAGTTGCTAGCTGTTCCAATACCGACTCCGAAATCCATATACATCATATTTGCCATATTCATATCTGCCATTGACATACCTGACATATCGGTAGAAGAATGTTGGTTATTAGCACTATTAAGATTAGGATTCGCTGTTGTGGTATTGGCAGCAGTACTGGCTGTAGCCATATTATTATTTTGCGGTGAGTTGTCTGCGAAAGCGATACCTGAAGTTAAAAGTAAGCTCAAAATCAAATGCTTTTTCATCTAGTTCCTGTTCCTTTAATTTAAGAATTTAATATGCATATAAAGAATTATCCCTACATCATCTGTAATGATTTTGGCAGAAGCCACACAGGATTTAATTACTGATATATTGATAGGGTGGATTAGTGTCCAGGGCGCAATTGTATACTTTTTTGAATAAAAGAAAAGCAGAATTTTATTGATAATTTGTAGTTGTAGGTAATAGTCATACTATAGGTCAGTTTTTATATATAAGAAAGTAAATGAGCTTATGCACTTTTACTATTTTCAAAATGAATCAATTTGCATATGATTTAAGAAGTTTAAATATGAGTGTAAACAAGTATTTAACGAGTTAAACTTAGATATAGAAAAAAATGTTGACGCGCTTTAAATTTAAGTGGATTGAGCTGGTTATAGCAAGAGATAAATAAATTTATGACCCTACCAGCATACAAAATCAGTTGATTGTAAGAATGTTGGTAGGAGTCATTACCCAGGGTAACTAGACCTTAGGGCTAAGACAGAAATTTCAAATTATTAGCTTCTGGTATTTTAATATAATGTTTAAACGTTTGTCAATCTAGACCATAATTAATTGTTAATTGGACTAAGCCAAAGTGCATACTCGGTGCTAATATTTATGGAAATTCTTCTTTTTTAAGAGAAGCTTTTTGCAGGAAAAAGCTATCTTTTAAACTAAAAAATATAATCGAAAAAAATTAGTTAAGATAAAATAAAGGCCGTAAGTTTTAAAATTTTTGCGCAAATCTACGCTTTTAAAATGAATTATTAGAACGAATCAAGCCGATTTTACTGATTAAATGTACTTTTAACGCTCCTAATTAAAGCTCATTGGCTGAAATTGTGAAACTTTAACCGTGCAATGGAAACACTGTTTTACACCGAGAGTGCTTAATTTATAGCTAAAACATTTTAAAATGTGAAAATAGCATAATTTCATTTTGAATTTCATAAAAAATGCAGTTTTGCGTAATTTTTAATGGTAATCTTTGCCAAATTCTTTTCATGAAGGTAGAAAAAATATGACAACTATTCAGAAAATTTTAGCTCTTAAAAACTTGGCTGCGTGTAAGAAAGAATCTTGCATGAGTGGTGGCGGTAGCGGTTCTTGTGCTAAAAAATAAATCTTTAAAGTTTTAATTTTTTGCTGCTCAAAGTTTCTCTTTGGGTAGCCCTTGAGATGAAATGAAATTACCTGATAAGTCCATAATTGATAGCTGGGAGCATTTACCCACTATTTACCGCCTGATGTATGAAAATCGCTGGCCGAAACAGTATGCCAAAACATGGTTTACTGATTTTATGCGCTGGTTATATACAGCTCAACGAAGTGAAATACAAAATGAGAAGCATTTCATAATGGATAACTTGCATTACCTAGATGATGTTTGGCATGCCTATATTTTGAGTACCCGCGACTATTTCGAAATGAGCCAGGAGCTATTTGGCCTTGGTTATATCCATCATGAACCAGGTAATCCCTTCATGGCAGAGAGCTTATCAGACGAAGTTACCCTTTACCAAATGAGTATGTTACTTGAAGATTGGGGAGAGGAGTATATTGACCGGGTCTGGAATTATGGCGCCGATATGCACGATGTTATCTTAGCTTCACAATAATTTATATTAACCGCAAGTTCCAATTTTCTTCTGTAATTAGTTAATCCTTTGCGAAGATGGCTGTGGAAATTCACAAATAAAATTAAATTTCTATGGATGCAAAAAGCCACAGAAAAGAACTGTTTTCAGCATTTCTTTTTCTAATCACACATCTAATAAATAAAGGCAGCAATTAGCTGCCGATCATTTTCTACTTATTTTTCCTAATTATTTGCTAGAGTATTTTACTAGCGAAAATTAACTGATATTTGCTAAAATCCTCATGTTTAAGTTTAATTAAGGTTAGTTAATGAAGAGCAGTTATCCGGTTAAAAATTTCTATCAAGTTATTAAAGAAAATGCTCAAAAATATCCAGCTAAGATAGCTTTATATGACAAAAAAAATAAAATAACCAATAAAGAATTATTAGCAATAGTAGACAAGGTGGCAAATTATTTATCCGAGTTGGGAGTTAGCTACGGCGATAATGTAGCAATGGTAATGTCTAATTCATCCGATTTTATTATTAACTTATTTGCTATTGGTAAACTCGGGGCAGTAGCAGTACCAATTAATAATTTTTTGAAATCAGATGAACTAGCGTATATTTTAAATGATGTTGGGGCAAATTTCCTGTTTGCTTCTGGAAAATTCTCCGATGAAATCCAAAAATTGCATGAGATGACCGGAGTTGAGCGTATTATTTGGGTAGAAGACGCTCCATTTACAAATGAAAAGAATATTGACTATACTTCAATATTTAGAATTGAAAATCTTAAAAATCAATTCCCCAGTCAAAACGAACCAGAGATTGATGACCTAGCTGTTATAATTTATACATCAGGCACCACGGGTAAACCAAAAGGAGCAATGTTAAGCTACCGGAATTTACTTTCAATTGTCTATGGTGCAATTAGTCACTATAATATCAAAAATGGTAACGCGCGATTTATTTGCTATTTACCAATGTTTCATGCCTTTACCCTAGCCGTTACTATCTTAATCCCAATCGTTACCAATAGCGGGGTAGTGGTTGTCCGTTCAATTGCTACTAAGAAGGATTTCAAGAATTTATTGAAATTGCTATTAATCCATCGCTGCCAATATTTTGCTGGTGTTCCAGATATCTTTAGTGCGATGGCACGCGCAAAATTACCTTGGTACTTTCATTGGCTACATAATGTAAAGGGTTTTGTTTCTGGGGCTGCTCCCTTATCTCAAGAAGTAATTCAACGATTTGGTTTTTCATTTAAGCGCGGGAAATTAGTCCAAGGGTATGGGTTAAGCGAATGCGCTTCAGGTGTGGCTCTAAATAAGCCTTGGGCTAATAAGGATGGTTCAGTTGGTACTCCATTACCAGGATTTCAAATCGAAGCTTTTGATGATGATAATAATCTAAAAGGTAGAGGAGAGGTCGGTGAACTTTGGATAAAAGGCGACTGCGTTATGCTTGGCTACTATAACCGGCCTGTGGAAACTCAAGAGGTTATGCATGATGGTTGGTTTAAAACGGGTGATATTGGCTATGTAGATAGTGATGGTTATGTTTTTATTGTTGATAGAAAAAAAGATTTAATAATTAGTAAAGGAATGAATATTTATCCGCGCGAAATTGAAGAGTTTTTATATACTAATGATAAAGTACAAGCCTCAGCGGTAATTGGTGTAAAAGATGTTGAAGAGAACGAAACACCGGTAGCTTACATCGAGTTAAAAGAAGGTATACAAGCTACCGAAAAAGAGTTTAAAGAATTTTTAAAGCCTCTTTTGGCACCTTTTAAACAACCACGAAAAATATTTTTCATAGATAAATTGCCGCGCAATGCAACTGGTAAAATTTTAAAACGTGAACTGCGCGATCTTAATATGAAGTGCAAATAGTAATTAACTATAGTTGAGTAAACTCATCTTGCAAGAGTAACCACTGTTCTTCATGCTGGCTAAGCTCTGCCTTGAAGGCTTCTAGTTTTCCGTTAAGTTCAAATAATTTTGCAGCATCAGTTGGTTCAGTTTGCTCGAGTAATGAATTTAGTTTATTAATCTGTTTGCTTACTTTTTCAATTGCTCGTTCTATTTGCGAGATTTCATGTTTTAATTTATTTGCACGTTTGAAAGTGTCCGCCACCGAAGCTTGTTCCGTGCGGGCTTCTTTCACCGCTGGAGTTTTTTGTTCTTGGGTTAATAAATATTCCTGGTAGTCATCTAAACTACCTTTAAATTGCTGCAGCTGATTATTCTCAATTAAATAGAAATCATCAACAACACTTTGCAATAAAAATTTATCATGGGAAACTAATACTACAGCACCTTCAAAATCCTGCAAACTAGCAGCTAATTCTTCGCGCATGCTCATGTCTAAATGGTTAGTTGGTTCATCCAGGAATAAAATATTTGGTTTAGTCAAAATAATAGAGGCAAGAATTAATCTGGCTTTTTCTCCACCAGAGAAATTTGTAATATTTTTCTTAGCTGCATCTGCATCAAAGCCAAATCTCCCTAAGTAATTAAAGATTTCCTGCTGGTTAAGCTTTTTATCTGTAGTGCTAATAAGAGAAAATGGGGTATCGCTTGGATTTAACATGTCAATTGTCTGCTGGGCAAAGTAACCAATTTTAATTTTACTGTTCATTTCCAACTGGCCGCCAAGTAAGCTATTGCCTTCGATGATCGCTTTGATTAAGCTAGTTTTCCCTTTGCCATTTTTTCCTAATAGCCCAATTCGGTCATTTGCAAATATTTGAAGTTTAACTTTATCAATTAAGGTTTTATCTTGATAACCAATTTTTCCATCAATTAACGTTAATAATAAGTCGGATGTATATTCCGGTGTAAAAAATTCGATTGAATAATTGCGTTCAGAATTAAAAGTTGGCGAAAATTGTAATTTTTCAATCATCTTCATTCGACTTTGAGCCTGCTTGGCTTTGCTGGCTTTAGCCTTAAAGCGGTCAACAAAGCTCTGCAAATGAGCGATTTTAGCCTGGGTGCGCGCTGCAGTTTTTTGCTGGAGCATTTCCTGTTCGGCCTTGGTTCGCTCAAATGTCGAGTAATTGCCTCCATATAAAGTAAGCGATCTATTGGCGATATGGAGAGTATAATTAGTAACATTATCCAAGAATTCACGGTCATGTGAAATTATTAAGGCTAAGCCTTGATAGCGCTTTAGCCAGCTTTCCAGCCAGATTACGGTTTCAATATCAAGATGATTGGTTGGCTCATCAAGCAATAATAGGTCACTTGGTATGAATAATGCTTTAGCAAGGTTAGCCCGCATTTGCCAACCACCTGAAAATTCACGTAATGGCTTTGTTAATTCTTCATGCTTAAAACCAAGATTAATCAATAATTTTTCAGCATTAGGTCGAAGTTGATAATATTCGGGCAAGTCAATATGATTTTCAGCATAGATATAATGTGCTTGTAAAACATATTCCACTAGTTCTTGTTCTACATTTTCAATTTCTTGTTCAATATGGCTAATTAATATATTCTGTGGTAGTTCAAAATCGCCGCTCTCGGGGTGGTTCTCCCCAAGTATAAGTTTAAATAAAGATGTTTTACCTACCCCATTTTGGCCCACAAGCCCAGTAACCTGACCTTTATAAAGTTGGAGGTTAGCATTTTCAATTAATACTTTGGGCCCATATGCCAAAGTAAGATTTTTAAAGTAAAGCATTTTGGTTCTAACTATAATTTATAATGCCTAGATTTTAGCTTATTTCTAATTTAAATCGCTATTTATCTGTTGTTTGTTCTTAGGTTGACTTTCCTAAACTTTAAAAAAGAGCCCAGTAAACGTTAGTATTAGGCAGACATATGCTTTTTGTTTAAAGCATTAATTTTTAAATAAGTAACATGATCGTATTTTTTGCGTATACTTCGAAAAGAAATTTCCTCTAGGGAGACTAATGATATATTAAGATAAGCTTTGTCTTTAGCATTATTCAAAAAGGCTCACATAATGAGTAAGATTAACAAGCAACACGATCCATTAACCCGTAAATTTTTGACTGACGTTTCGGTTGCCCGAGAGTTTCTTGCAATTTATTTGGCTCCAGAAATTAGTGCAAAATGCGACTTTAATAGTCTTAAAATCGAGTCAGGATCGTATATTGAAGATGATTTATCTATTCACTGTTCGGATATTGTTTATCAGCTTGACCTAATCAATAATAATGGAAGTGCCTATATTTATACCTTGATTGAACATCAAAGTTCAGCCATTAAACTTATGCCCTTACGCATACTAAAGTATCAACTGGCAATTATTCAAAAGCATTTGGATAATAACAAATCAGATAAATTACCGTTAGTAATACCGCTCGTTTTTTATAATGGTAAAAAAACACCCTATCCCTATCCGATAAATATTGCTGAATTATTTGCCGATCAGGAAATTTATCGTAACTATCCATTAGGTAAATTTAAGCTAATAGATTTAACAGTAATAGATGATAGCGAAATATTAAAACATGGTAAACTAGCAATATTGGAAGTATTAGTAAAGCATATACATCATCGCGACTTTATGCAGATTATAGAATTGGTAATTAAAGCATTGAGAATCGGTCATGAATCAGGAATAAATGATGGCTTAGTTGATGGAGCCTTTAGTTACCTGATCAATGCCCGTGAAGATGAAGATGTAAGGGAATTAGTTAGTAGGATTAAACAGGAAGTAGCCTATTATGAGGAAAATGTTATGACATACGCAGATACATTACGCAAAGAAGGACGGCAGCAAGGGCATCAAGAAGGGAAAAGAGAAGGTAGAGAAGAGGGTAGAAAAGAAGCAGAATTTGAAATTATTAGGCGTTTAATTGAAGCCGGCGTGGATGAAGTGTTTATTAGCAAAGTTACGGGAAAAAATAGTGAAGAGATTAAGTTTATCAGGGCTATCCTTCAGATTTAATATTTTTTGGTTTTGTTTTGGAAAATGCATCTAAGCAGACAATTTTATGGGATAAAAGTAAAAAAACGCTCATAACTAGTTAGCAGGATTAAACAAAAAGTAGCCAATTATGAGGAGAATCTCATGACATACGCAGATACATTACGCAGAGAAGGACGGCAACAAGGGCACCAAGAAGGGAAAATAGAAGGTAGAGAAGAAGGAAAGAAAGAAGGTAAACAAGAAACAGAATTTGAGATTATTAGACGTTTAATGGAAATTAATGCCGATGAAAACCTAATAATTAAGGTTACTGGCAAAAGTAAGGAAGAGATTAAAATTTTAAGAGCTATGCTATAGGAATTCAAATCTTATAAAGTAATAATAGCCACCTAATTTGGTAGCTATTATTTATCAGCGACTATTATTTATTGATAAAGTTTTTTGCCGCTTTTTGCATGGTATCGGGGTTAATCCCGCATTCGTTTACTAGAAATTTGTAGGCGCTACCATATTTGATGCTAAAATCCTCCAGATAGTTGTCTAAATAACGCGCAGGAGCACGGCGGTTAGAATATATTCCAGTGCCACTTCTTAAGTAATCGCATGTTATACGATCTTCTACTAGGGTTATATCACTGCTATCCATGCCTGATGCTTGAGCTAAAGCATAACTTAATAAACCAACATAGGCCCCAGTCCGGTCTTTCCCTTTTGAGCAATGAACAAGAACTGATTTACCACTTGCAATTGCGTTTATACCTGCGTTAAAGGCACTACAAATATTTTTTTGTTGTTCCTCAGCCTGAAATGGGAACGCCTCAATTGAATTAATTGGAGCTCCTGCGCTTGCAAAGCCAACTGCAGTAACCTTATTGCCTTTCTTTCCTACACAATATGTCTGGTCTTTAGGATTCCCGTCATAAGCTAGGTTGATAATAACATCCGGATTACCTACATCACTGCACGAGTGGCCAGAAAAGTATCTATTTGAGCGGAACAATACATTAGTTTTGAATAGGTCTTTTTGTTTTTTGCCTCCTAGAAAGATCTGATCATTATCGTTGTCATCAGGATTATTATTTGTATCATCAGGATTATAGTAATAAGGGGTGTAATTATTTTTTTGACTATTTTTTGATGATTTGGAATCATAATTAGGTTCATCTAATTCGCATTCCGTATTCAGGCTTTTCCCCGCATCTCTGAAATTAGTTGAGTTTTGCCATTTCTCATAGTCTGTAGTTAATCCTGTATAATTGTGATCCTTTGCAAAAGCAGGCAAAGCTACTGCGATACTTGCTAGAGCGGTCATTAACTTAATTGTGCTTAGTTTTGTCATGTAAGATTCCTTAGAATAAAATTTATCCATATGCATTTAATAATTGATGAAACGCACTAATGTGAATTTTAATAATCCTTATTATTAGACCCCTTTCCTAACTTGCGTCATTAACCTAAATACATAGTTATGAAAAAAGTCTATTGTTACTAAAAATACTGAAAGAGGGTAACCTCAGTTATTAATATGCTAAATGTTTACAAAGTAGGTATTACAATCATTCCAAAAATGATAGATACTACTATGGGCAGAAGTAATTGTAATATTTGGGGCAGGTTTGTATTTTTTCACCCGAACGGATGTTTAGCAGATGATCGATAAATAATAATACAATAAGAATTATTTTTAGATTCCAATTAAGTTGGAGGATAAAAGATAAGTTACGGAATTTTATAAACTTGGCTTGGTTGGTGATGGCAATTTTTTAGAGTTTAACCCAAGAGTAGCTATAAGGTTGATGCCGTTATGTGGATAATATCCTGATCTTCTTGTGAGAAAAAACTTGCGATGTGCCGCCGTTTTTTTAGCCAATAGGCAAGATTATTAAGCTTATTCAAATGTTGGCCCCAAATATAATCTTTAGGCAGCGAATCGCTATAATTAAGCAATAGTTTGCCGTAGCCTTGTGATCTATATTCAGGCAATATGCCCAGTGCTACGCCTTCGATGCCGATTAACGTATTATATTGATTTAATTCATCTAAGGTACAATTGAATTCAAGGTAGTTATTAGCGGGGATGGTTGTTAAAAACTGAGGAAGGCTTTTATTTTGAAAAAGATAAAAGCCAATTACCTTACCATTTAAAACTAACTGGCGGGAAATCTTAGGATTGAAATTATCAATAAGATATTGTTCGAGCTCACCTAATGAATAACTGCTAAAAGGCTTAAAAATAGCAAAGGCTAATTTAGCAATATTATGAATATTATCAATTTCATCAAGTCTTATTAACGGGTTGATGGTCTTGGCTATTTTAATTTAGATACCCTTCAAAAAACATAGCGGTTGCTTAATTATTGATGATTCGGCGGGCATAAGCCATGTGGTTTTTATACCAGCCCTTAAATTCACGAATTTGGACACCATTGCCATGATCATCAATTATATGCTGTGGGTCAATATAAATAACAACATGAGAAATTCTACTATCATCCAATGTTCTAATGAATAATAGATCTCCTGGTTGGAGTGGCTCTGATGGGTCAAGCTGGCGACCTGCTGTTTGTGATTGGATTGTTACATCACTGTTAATTTCAATACCAAGGCCATAATCATAAACCCAAGAAGTAAAATTTGAGCAGTCTAAACCGACTCCCGAACCATCATCAAAGCCAGGGGTGTGATGGTGGCGGTATGGTAAACCAATATATTTTTCTGCTACAGCGATAATTCTTGCTTGTTGCCATTTTACAGGATCACAATTTGCTGGAATATCTGGAGCTGGGTAAATTCGCTTATGAGGACCCCAGCTATCCCGGTATTTAGGACTGGTATATTGAGGTAGTTGGTCACGGAGCGACCAATCACTTGTAACAGATGTCGGGTAATTGCATTCATCAGCAAAAGCTAAAGATAGCGAAAATGTAGCGGCAAATGACAATAAAAGTTTTTTCAAGTTAGTATTAGATATGCACATTTTTTACGTCCTGGTTTTGATGGGCGACCTGGCGGTCAGCGGTTAACACATTTTCAAGCTCTTGGGTAATTTGGCGGGCTTCACTTATATAATCGTCGCCAATTAAACCTTTAGTATTATATATTTCTGCCATTTTTTTAAGATGCATCTCATCAATTTCTTTGAACATTATACCAGAGCAGCGTGCATCGTCTTCGCTAATTCCAACTGCATTTAGAGCATCAACGGCCATATTTAAAGCACTATTAAATGTTTCACGGTAAATGTCTTTGAACTCAATATCATTTTTGAGTGCATCATAAACATTGGTACGCCCTCGTACTCTTAATAAAATTCTTATATCAGGGTATGCCTGGCGGACTATTTGG
Source organism: uncultured Neisseria sp. (assembly GCA_964386295.1). Classification (GTDB taxonomy): domain Bacteria; phylum Pseudomonadota; class Gammaproteobacteria; order Burkholderiales; family UBA11063; genus Aquella. The sequence goes on along the minus strand of CAYLRR010000006.1, from coordinate 88,784 downwards.
GTTATTTTAAGAGCTTTATCCGTATCATCGATAGCCAAGATTAAAACTTTGGCATGGGCTAACCCAGCCGTATTTAATAAGTCAAGACGTTCGGCATCCCCATAAAATACCTTAAACCCAAATTTTCTTACAATTTCGACTTGGTTAGGGTCTATATCAAGTACTGTTGTACCTACTCCGTTTGCGATCATAAACCGCCCAATAACTTGGCCAAAGCGACCAAACCCGGCAATTATCACAGGGTTCTCCTGATGAATCACATCCGGTTCTTTATCATTGGTTTCTTCAGCAATTAAGCGCGGCTCAATTATTTTTTCATAAAATAAAATTATTAGCGGTGTAACCAGCATGGATAAGGCTACTACAGCAACTAATTCTTTTGATAATGTTGTTGATAATAATTGCTGTCCGGTTGCGTAGGAAATAAGCACAAAGCAAAACTCGCCGCCTTGAGCCAGCATCATAGAAATCATTAGGTTATCCCGTAGCGACTTTTTAAGAAGTTTGCCAAGCAGGAATAATACGCCAAACTTAGTCATTACCAGTATTAATACTAATAGGATAACCAATGCCCAGTGCTCAAAAATTAATGGAAAATTAATATTGGTTCCAACAGAAATAAAAAATAGCCCAAGTAATAATCCCTTAAATGGAGCAATATCAGTTTCCAGCTCATGGCGGTACTCACTTTCAGCAAGCACTACTCCGGCTAAAAAAGCGCCTAATGCTGGAGATAAACCAACATAGCTCATTGCTAGGGATATACCGATTACGAGTAACAATGCCAATGCAGTAAAAGCTTCATTTAATCTGCTACTGGCGATAAAACGGAATATTGGCCTTAATAAATAACGACCAGAAATAATAATCCCAGCAATCAATGTAACTATTAGCAGGGCTTGTTCCCAGCCTGCCAATTTCTGGTGGTCAATACTAGCGTCCCCCGACCCGAGCAAAGGAAAGATAGCTAACATTGGTATTACTGCAATATCTTGGAATAGAAGAATAGCAAATATTACATTACCTGCTTCTAATTTTATCCACCCTTTTTCATTTAGCGATTGTAAGACTATTGCGGTTGAAGAGGAAGTAAATATCATTCCTATTGCGATAGCTGACGCTAAAGAAGTACCAAATAGTTTGGCAATTAGCGCAATAACAATGGTGGTTCCTACTACTTGCAGTCCACCTGTTAAGAGAAGGGCGCGTCTTAGCTGCCACAGCATTGCCGGCCTTAATTCTAGGCCGACAAGGAATAACATCATGACTACACCAAACTCGGCAAAATGCATAACACTATCGGTATTATCACCGACTAAGCCAAGTGCATATGGCCCAATTATAACTCCACCAAGTAAATATCCCAATACCGAACCAAGGCCAATTTTTTTGGCAACCGGAACGGTAATTACTGCTGCAAGCAGATAGATAAAAGCTTGAAAGAAAATGCCTGTGTAGTCCATATGCCACCTCTTTGACGGTAATGCTAGCATGTTTTATTTTATAAAATTAAATTTTTATCAAAAAATAGGTAAAATGTCTAACATCAGTTATTAAGATTTAATTATAACATTGCTTGTCCTACTACTGGGATTTTATGCCATACTGAGTCTATTGTCTGGTTAAATAACATATATTCGCTGGCTTGGGAAAAAATAATCCTAAAATAAGTTGTATCAGGATGGTTTTCACTAGGTAGCATTACAATTCCGCCACTAGCGTAAGGCAAGTTAATAAAGTTATAACTATTATCAAAGTTAGGTGAAGCGTGGAAAGTGTTCGCAAAACTGATAAGATGTTCTAGGCGGCCAAAAGTAAGCGATGGTGAGTCAGCATCCTTGCTATATATAAATTGTTGCCCAGCAATCGGTTGATGTTCTGGGTTATTAAGAAAAGTATTGGTTATAAAAATAAGATTGTTATTTTCGGGCGATTTCAAGTCAGCTTCATTTTGTTGTATAGTTTGCTGTGGGGTTAAATAGAAAATTGCGTGATGGAGCTTATCAGATAAAATGAAAATTGTTGAAGCTGCAACATTATTAAACGAACCTAGAAGTGTCGCTTGGAGATCTTGATAATTATGGTTTTTCAATAACAGGTATGGCAGCATATTCGGTCCTTCTGGCTTGGGGCTAAATTCTTGCTGCGTATCATTATCCTTTAGAGGTGCAGATAATAATCCATTATCTAATTGCAATGTCAATCGCTCCGAGTTTATCCCTACAAAGCTGGCTAATGATCCAAAAAAAGTAATAAGGGTAGTTTTTTCATCGCCGTTATTAGGATATAGGTTAAGTATGGTAATTTTATCTTTCAGAATTCTAAAAAATTTCTGTGAACCATCATAGGTATGCATAATATAATTATTTTGCGGATTTTTGCTATCCAGCGATGATAGTGATGCACAACTGCCTAGAAAGTCAAAATTAAAAAAATAAGCGATTTTCAAAATAGCATCATAATTAAGGCCAGTTCCATCTGCCATGCCTAAGTAGAATTCTTTAAATTCGAAGGGTAAGGAGGCCTTCAAGGAATTAATTACCCCATCTACTTTCTTTTTGCCGCTGGGGTTAGCCTCCATCTCATCATACACCGGCACCAGATCTTGTTTGTAATAAGCTAAAATTTGTGCCTTTTGTTGGCTACCATATTGATAACCCATATCTTTGTAACTACCAATCAAGGTTATTTGCCTTACTTGGTTTCCTGTTTTTGCTGCTGTAACTTGGCTTCCACCGGTATTACATGAAATAAGAATAATGCCAATAAAGCTAAGCCAGATATTTCTAATTAAACATTTCATAATTTACTCCAGGCAAAAAAAATAATATTTCTGCAAATCATTTCAATTAGGTTTGAATTCTTTCTAGCTATCAATTAATAGACTTTAAAGAATTGCTTATTCCGAATTGGTTAATGAGAAGCTAACTATAATTATTTTTGGTAAAGCCAATTGGAGTCTATGTTCGAACTCTTACGAAGCTAAATTTTTCTATTGCATTTTTTTTAATTTTAGATTAATAGCAGATAAGACATTAAATAACCGCTCTTGAATAGTTTGCGTATCTTCAATTAAATTATTAAGCGGCGGCATGATATAGAGCGTCGTATCTATCGGGCGTAAGTAGATACACTGGCGTAGCCCTTCATAAAAAATTTGCGAGATTAGTTCTTTAGGAAGATTCAAATCACAGGCGGCAATAGCTCCAATTACTCGAATGTTGGTAATAAAGCTAAAGTTTCGTTTGAATTCTTTAAAGATAGCCCAGAAGTTAGTTTCAGTAGCGGCAATAGCTGCCAAGTTATTCGCAGCTTCTAGCCAGTCTAGGTAACTAAGTGCGACAGAAGTGGCTAAACCATTACAGCTATGGGTATGAGAATGTGCAAATATTTTGTTATTTTGAGCAAAGAGCTGACTTATCGATTGGTTAATGACTACCGCACTCATCGGGATGCTTCCAGCAGTGAGGTTTTTCGCAAAGCAAACAATATCAGGCTCGATATTCAAAATTTCCATAGATACTGACAAACAGCCAAGCCGGCCTAGGCCAACCATGATTTCATCAGCAATTATATGTAAGTCATATTCGCGGGCAAGCTCGGTAAGCTTGATAAGGAAGTCTTTACTGATAATTTTAATGCCGGCTGCGCCTTGCACTATAGGCTCAATTACCAATGCGCTAGAGTCTTTGGCGTTATTAATAAAAAACTCATCCCAATATGCATAGTCAAACTGACAGTCCTCCCACAATGGATCAGTACGGCCGTTAACATAAGGGATCTTGCTAATAAAATGGTTTTCGCGAATAAGTTTGCGATAATTTTTGGTGTAGTGCGGAATACCACAGATACCAAGAGTAAAGATTGTTTCACCATGATAAGCTCCAGCTAGTGCAATAAACTTACAGCGTGATGGCTGCTCTTTAAGAATCCTTACTTCATAACTAAGCTTTAAGGCAATTTCGATAGCACTGCTCCCATCACTGGCATACATCACTTTATCCATGTGGTTGAAAATATTTATCAATCGCTTTGATAACTCCTCAATTTGCCCGTTATAAGCATTAGCAGGGATATGATGCTCAAACTTTCCTAACTGAGAGGTAATACTCTCTCTAATTAATGGGTGGCAGTGCCCAAGCGGCTTACACCACCAACTTGAGATGGCATCAAAGATATAGTCACCATTTTGATCAATTAGATAAGAGTCTTTGGCTGCAATAATTTGTAAGATCTCGTCGTTAAAATTGGGCGCACTTGCCGGTAGCCAAGTGTAATTTAATGGCATTTGAAGATCTCCTTAAAATGGGTAGTAGGTTCTAATGCTGATGCATAACATATAGTAGCCAGGAGAGGAACTGAGATACGTTTAATTAAGTAGTCCAAGTTCTCCTCAAAATATGGCATATCTGGGTCAATCTGGTTGGCAATCCAACCAATCAACGGCAATTCATGCAAATTTAATACGGTCTCGCTTAGTAAACTATGATTTAAACAACCAAGTTTGATACCCACAACTAAAATTATTGGTAGCTGTAATTGGCCTAAGATATCCAAATAAGTTTCGGTTTCATTTAATGGTAACATTACACCACCTGCTCCTTCTATAAATAGATAGTCCAGATTTTTATAGTGGTCAATTTCCTTTTTTATGGATTTATAAACTTCTTGGGCATGAAGTTCCCGATTCTGGTTTCTAGCAGCAATATGCGGAGCAATTGCTTCGCTAAAACTAAATGGGTTTGCTATAGTCCATGGGAGTTTAAACGTACTAGCATTTTGCAACTGATAAACATCTTCGTTCATCAAGCCAAAGTCTGTATGGCATAGACCGCTAGCTATAGGTTTAATTGCGCTAATTTGATAATTAAAGTTAGCTAACCAATTTATAATTGCACATGTGGCATATGTTTTACCTATTTCAGTATCAGTGCCAACAATATTAAATATCTGCATCCTTCATTCCTTTATGACAATTAAGCGCAAGAAGTAATAGCTTAGGGGCAGTAATCCTTCTTGCGTTAACTGATCTTGATAGGCTTCTGCTAACTTATCTAAAAGCCTCCGCCCACCAAGGCCTTTACTTGCTTGGCTTTTAAGCAAATTCGTCCCGGTATTTTTAAAATGGTAAAGTAGCTCTTTAATATCAGTAAAGTAACAGCACTGACACCAAGAATAACTTTCAAAAATAGTAAATCCGGCTTGGATAAATAATTCATGGTAGGCGTTGTCTGTATAAAATTCAAGAGTATGCTTATGCCGATCTACTTGCTGCCAGGCACAGTTTAATTCATATAAAGAAGGAATAATCGGAACGCTAACTATAGCCATCGAACTTGTCTTAAGAACGCGGAATATTTCCTCAATTACGCAGGCTTTTTTTTCTGGCCATTGTAGCATAAGGTTAGAAATGATAAAACTGAAGGATTTATCCTTAAAAGGTAAATTGCTGGCTTCTCCATTAATCCTAAATCTTTGTGATGATTGTTTTAGCATTGACAAGCTTAAATCATATTCCAATATTGGCAAATTCTGATTATTTAATAGCTTAGCAATAGTCCCGGGACCGCTACCTAGATCAAGGACCAGCCCCTCTTGGTAATACTTGCAAAATGCATTGAGCACTTCTTTAGCGACCTGTTTTTGAATTTCGGCATGCGCGTAGTAATTCTTTGCGGCTTGACTAAAGTTATAATTAATAAGGTGATTACTATACATTGGTAATTAGCTCCGACCAAATTGATATCAAATTTTTAGTTACGATATTGATATGATTTGCTTCATTGATAGTTATTTGCTTAATATGATTATAATTAAGCGGATTTGCTGGTATTAAAATGTCGTTTTCACCCACAATATTGTAAAGAGGTTGGTTAAGTAAGCTAAGCTCCATCCTTAGATCAATTGATTTTATAAGCTGCAGCCAATTTTTTATTGTGTCTTTATTACAGTATTTGCTAACTAGAGCAGTCAAATCCTCTAGATCATTATAACTTGGCCAGTTGGCGAGCCGTAAAAAATGGCAAATAAAACTGTTTAAAGGATATCTCTCCAGTTTGTAAACTAAAGACGCGAACTTAATCGGGGTAATCCCTAGCCAACTTTCATTGCCAATAAATTTGGGTGTAGAATTAATGAGAATTACTTTCACAACTAAATCTGGATAATGATAGGCTAAATTAATTGCTAGAAGGCCACCTGTTGAATAACCTATAATAATCACCGGAGCTAAACCGATTTTAGTAGCTAAATTTTTGGTTAAACTCTCAAGTGTAAAGGGAGCAATATATTGATTAATATCAATAAATTCTAAACAATATCCAGCTTTAATCAAAGGTGTAAATAATTGCTTTCCAACAATTAATCCACCGATAACCAATACTCTAGTCATGATATGCCTTCTGAGCGATACTTATTGTTTCTATTAATTGTTGGATATCTGTCTGCTGATGATGGGCTGACAGCGAAATTCTCAATCGAGGTTCTGACTTAGGAACTGTTGGGTAGGCAATTTTGCCAACCAGAATTTGCTTGGCCAATAAATGGTTGTGAATAAAATCTAGTTCATCTTTTGTTTCACAAACAATTAATTGAATAGGGGACTGGTTGCTTTGTTGATTATAAATATTTAAATTATGATCAAATGCTATTTTGTGCCAGTAATTTATATTCTTCAATAGGTTATTGCGTAAGGTCTGGCCTTCTAGAGAAGCAACTATTGCCAAGCTTGCCCGGCTTGCAGCCAAGATTGCCGGTGGGAGGCAAGTACTATAGATCTGGCTCCTAGCCGAATGTTCTAAAAAGTTAATAATATTATGGTTGCCACAAATAAAACCGCCATGGCTAGCAAATGCCTTGCCAAAAGTTCCTATGAGTAAGTCAGCATTCGGGGTTTTGTATCCTGCCTGCTCAAAGCTGCCATATCCATTTAGGCCAAGCGTACCAATTCCATGCGCATCATCGACCATTATTAGCACATTAACGTTATTTTGGGTCTTAAAATCTGCGAGTAGTGGTAAATATAGGTTGCTGCCATCCATGCTGAAGGTGCCTTCAGTAATGATAAGGTGATAATTTTCAGTGTCTTTTATGATTTGGCCAAGGATATTAGCAATATCTTTATGGTTAAAGGTTGTAAAGCGGACTTTAGCTAATAACACTCCATCAATATGCGAGGCATGGCAGCGTTTATCTAACCAGACTTTCGTATTTTTATCACACAATGCTGGTATAACACTTAGATTTAGCTGAAATCCGCTATTAAATAATAAGCATTTTTCATAACCTAAATAACTAGCAAGTTCTTGAGATAAATTGTCAGCTTCTTGCGAGTAGCCGCTTAATGATGGTGCGCCAGTACTGCCAACGCCATATAAACTAGCTGCTGAAATTAAGGCTTCTCTAAGAATTTGGTTAGTGCTTAAGCCTAAATAATCGTTACTTGTAAAATTAAGGAAGCTTCCTTGTTCGGTTTCTAAATAACGGTTACAACCAGCAATCTTTGCGCGGCGGATGCGGATATTTTCAAGCTTATTAAAACGGGAATTAATAACATGATCCCAATTAGGCATGACTATTTATTCCCAGCGAAGTTAGTAACTTCTCATCTTTGCCAATGCTTGCATTGGCAACAGTTAATAACTTTTCCCCACTCCAAATAGAATTAGCTCCAGCATAAATGCATGAAGCCTGCTCTAATTCAGTTAACTGGTTGCGGCCTGCGGATAAACGAATTCGTGCACTCGGAAAGAATATTCTGACAGTTGCTATTACTCTTAATAGTTCTATCTTGTCCAGATCTGGCACTTTCTCAAGACGGGTACCTGGTACTTTTACCAATAAATTGATTGGAATAGAGGTTGGGGGGTAAGGTAGGTCCGTAAGAGCCTTGATAAAACGAATCCTGTCTTCAACGCTCTCGCCCATGCCGATGATGCCACCACAACAAACATTTATTCCTGCGTTACCAATAGTTTCTATGGTTGCCAATCGATCAGCAAAGTTACGGGTAGTAACTACTTCCTGGTAGTATTCTGGTGAAGTATCTATATTATGATTATAATAGTCTAGCCCCGCTTTTTTAAGTGCCATTGCCTGTTCATAATCTAAGCTACCAAGAGTAGCACAAGCCTCCAGTCCTGAATCTTTAATTAATTTTACGTATTGACAAACTTTATTGATCGCTGCTGTGGTCGGTTTCCGGTAAGCCGCTCCCAAGCATATCCTTTTTACTCCTTTTGCTTTAGCTTCGTTTATTGATTTCTTTATGTCTATAAGTGGGAGTAAAGGGTTTAGCTTTATTTCGCTATTGGCGCTATTACTCTGCGAGCAATAAGCACAATCTTCCGGACAACCTCCAGTTTTTACGCTAATTAATTGGCAAAGCTCAATATCATCTGCAAAATTCTTTTTATGGGTTGCCCGAGCTTTATCAAGTAGTTCAGGAATAGCTAGGACATATATATTTTTAATCTGATCAATAGAGTAGTTCAAAATTTTCTCCTAATTTATTTAGTTAACCAACATCAAGGGATACTTGTATTAGGCCTTTAAAATATTCGAATATACCATTTATACACGGGTATAAAATAATAACGGAAGCCAATTATGCGCAATAATAACGTACTAGCAAGAGGAAATTGCAAGATATACCCCGAATTTCCTATTTATGCACTTGTAACCTATATATATTCGAATATTTATATGAGTAATAAACAAACCTTATCAACAATCTGTGCTTTACAAATTAAGGACCTGCTTTTCAAGGGCGAACTAATGCCAGGAGACCGGATTAAAGGGGATTATTTACGCCAGGTATTAGGGGTGGGCCTAAGCCCAATTCGTGAAGGCTTATCTCGTTTAATTTCCACTGGCTTGATAGAATGTGAAGATAATGTAGGATTTAGGGTAAAACCTTTAGTAGAAAAAGAAATTCACGATAACTATATGTCGTACATCAAGCTTGAGATCCTTCTTCTTAATGAAGCTATCTCAAATGGCACTGAAGAGTGGGAATCACTAATTATGGGATCGCTTTTTCAGCTTGGCAAAATTGAAGCTAAGGGGGTTAAGGTTGCCTATGGCTTGTGGTCTAAACGCAATGACGATTTTCATGCTGCATTAATTAGTGGCGCGCGCTTGAATGGCTTAAAAGAGGCGCATGCTAATTTGCAAATCTTAAAGGATTGGTACCATAAACTTGCCAATCAGAATTCCATTGATGAACTGGTGCAGTTTAACCATAATGAGCATAGCCATTTAGCAGAATTGGCAATAGCCAGGAAAGCCCGTGAAGCAACCACTTTATTGGAACAGCACATGCTGCAAAGCTTTAATTACCTGATTAGCAAACTTCGTAAACAAGGTTATTTCATTAACCACACCTAAGCATTGACGTTATTAAAACAATTTCGTTGCCAGCTTAGAACCCCAATAGTGTTTGAATGTATTGGGCACGAAATATATAGTATTAATGTTACTTAAAAACTATTCGCCTACATTGCGGGAGAGCCAAGCTTAGTTATGTCCTTGTCCTGCAGAAGTAGAACTAGCAGGCGGGGAGAAACCGAATATACTAGGTAACGAATCTGCGCATCCTCCTACAGTACCATATAGATTACCGCTATCATCTTCGACTAGACTGGCTTTGGGATTGCAAGCGCTTACTCCATCAAACGAATACAATATGGTTATTTGCCCAGGAGTAAGGTTATCCGCAGAAGGGGTAAACTGGAAAATGCTACCAAAATTACTTGCTCCACCAAGAGATGCAGTGCCATAGAAATTTCCACTTTTAGTCTGTAATAACCCAGCGTAAGGCCAAGCCCCATTTGAGCCATCCAGATGAGTAAATGTAGCTTCCATTTCCCCACTTGCAGGGAAAGAATATACACTACCAATAGCGGCGGAATCAAGAACGGTAGTGCCATAGAAATAATTATTATTGGCTAATATCAGGCTCCCCCTTGGTTGTGCGCCATCATTACCATTAAATGAGAACAAGGTTTGCAAATTACCAGCAGAATTAATTTTGAACACGGTACCGCTACCATACGCTCCTCCATAAGTAGTCGTGCCATAATAAAATCCATCTGGCCCTAAGGTAAGGCCGGAGTCAGGAAAGTTTCCGTCAGTATTACCAGTAAATGTATAGATGTTCTTCAATATACCGCTATTAAATGTAAATTGAAATATTGTGCCATTATTGTCAAGCGTTACACCATATAGTGCTCCGTTATTGTTTACTAAACTACCTTGTGGGCAATCTCCTGTTACACCAGCTTGAAATGAGGCTAAGATAATTAAATCCCCTGCTGGTGTGAGTTTAAAGATGCTGCCGTCATTGTATACTCCTCCGAGACAAGTAGTACCTAGAAGATTGCCTTGATCATCTTGGGTTAAAGTAGAAGAAGGCCATACTTCATTGCTGTTAAACGAGTAGAGTAGAGTATACTTTCCGGCCGGGGTTATTTTGAAAATTGAACCCAAATTATATTTTCCTCCAGTAAAAGTAGTACCATAAAAGCTATTATCGTTGCCTTTTAACAGGCTTGGATTAATTGGCTTTTCAGAATCTTCACTGTCAAGTACATGCAATATTTTAAAATTAGTAATATTCAGGACGGTGGATACTGTCCTATACCCACTAGCGCTTGCACTGATGATTGAATCACCCGCACTAGATCCAGCTTTTACTAGTACTTCACATGTGGAGTTTGTGCTAGTTAATTGACAAGTATAATCAGGCGCTACTGTTGCATTATTGCCACCATCAACTTTAATTGACACTGGAGTTTTAACTCCCACGCTGTCGTTAAGAGTAATAGTGGCCGTTACACCTTCATTAAATAAAGCTAGAGTCGGGTTAGCTGTTATTGATAAAGTTCCTGGTACAGGGGTAGTTAATATGTTAAGTGTAGAAGAAGCCGTAGGAAATCCCACTGCCTTAGCGCTAACAATTGAAAAACCTGCCTTAGAACCAGCTGTAACAGTTGCTGTGCAGGTAGGGTTGTTGGTAGTTAACTGACAAGTGTACCCTGGTGAGACTGTGGCTTTATCTCCACCGTCTATAGTTACTGATATAGGAGTACTAATTTGTGCGCTACTTTCCAAAGTAACAGTGGCAGTTGCGCTATCGTTAACCAAAACAGTGCGAGGATTTAACTTTAAAGTCAGACCAGCAGCAACGTTATTGGTGGAATTGCTGGTTTGACCGCCGTTGGTGCACCCAACCATGATTAAAACACATACAATATAGAAGCCAAACCAAGAACTTTTCATGACTGATACCTCCAAGCTAAATCTGCTTTACTACTTAAACAGTTCTAAACTATTTTTTCAAGAGGAATAAACCTATTTAGCTCTAACGATAATATCCATCCGGATTATATATTTAAACTACTTTTGTAGCATTTAGTAAATAAGCTATGAAATACTTGCTCTTAGTGAGGCTTAATCGCGAATACTAGCTATGTTGTAGGTTAAAAATCAAACTGCAATTTATTTAGAGTAGTATTTCTATTTTATGAACTTTCACTTCCATTTTAGCACAGCTTTTGACCGGAAATTACAAAAAACAACGATGAAACAGACAACTAACAACATAGCTGATTGAGGGCGTACTTGAATTACTCCATAAACAAATGAGATAAGAAATTAGTGCGTAGCTGAATTTTTATGATTCAGTACTTAAATCTGCTCACATAGATTACAGTTGCTTGTTGGGTCTTGTTTATTATAGAGTAAATCTATTTGACCATTATTGGCAATTATATTAGATTGGATGTTAATTACAGCATTCGATTACGGTTTGCCGCATCCTGAGTAGTATTAATTCCATTAATGTGAAAAATAAAGATTTTCTGTAGGCCAAAGCTATTATTTATAAATAATATCAACAAGCCTATGCTATAAAATAATTTCTTATTCACTATTTAACTCCAAGAAAATGATCACACTGTTCTTTAATATCATAGGATTGGATACCATAATCATTGGAAATTACATGGTTATTCAATAAAAGTTCAATTCGGTCCTCCTCTGCTTTACGAGCGGGCGTATCTCGAATTAATTTGTCATATGCTTGGCCAAACTTGTATGAGTCTAGCATTGATAAATTTTGGCAAGAAACAGCTGCACCGGCCTTATTTGCGAGCTTATTTATTTCTTTATCATCCGTTACCCCTATCTGCTGCTGGTAATATTGAGCCATTTTTATTGCAGCAATAGTCGACCTAACATCACTTTCAGGAAAAGTATCTAAAATTAACTTCAAAACATCATCTCTGATACCGAACTGATTGGTTACTTTACCAATTAATGCTTTCTGCGAATTTGATTTAGGAGCAATGTTAGTAGCAGAAGCAGTTAACTTAGAATAACCAATGTTGTTAGTTTTTAGCTGTGGGTATTTTGTTTGCCAATCAATAATTTGGTTATTTTTGAATTTGATAAACTTAGCTGCAAAGGTAATTGCACAAACAACAATAATAATCCAGAAAATATTTTTTCTTTTAAACATTTATTTAAATACCCACAAATTAGGTTATAAGACAGAATCAGCACTTTTTTAAAGAGCTGATCAATAATCTCAAAAGTAGATTATCTAAATACTAAATGCAGATTTTATATAAGAAACTTACCTTATTTTTCATAAATAACTATGAAAAAAGTAAGACTTTTATAATTTTGAAGAGATTATAATTAAATTTCTGAAAATAATTAACTAAATATATTGAATAAAAATTTATAAATTGAAATTTGTGTTAATGCGCTGAGCTAATATAATATTTCTCAGGGCGTCGGCGGTGGTTTTGGTGAATTTGGTTATTTAAAGTACCCCATGGAAGTGGGGCGCTTTATACGCCAAGCAAGTATATCGACTTTCTTTGTAAAAGGTTTACACGCTGTTAAACAGATGTAAATCTTCTCTTAAACTATTCAATATTTTTTTTGTATTTCCTTGACAATTACTGCCAATAGGATTTACAATACTAAACTGAACGGTTTAGTTTAATTGGTGTGAATATGAAAAAAAAGCAAATTTTGGAAGCCGCGACCCGGCTTTATCTTGATCTTGGATATGGAGCGGTCAGTATGGATCTGGTAGCACGTGAAGCAAAAGTTTCTAAAGCTACGCTATATGCACATTTTACCGATAAAAGTGATCTCTTTAAGGCTTCATTAGCATATTATTATCAAGATAAAAGCATCACTTATCCAGAGTTACCAAAGAAAAATGCAGACAATATGGAAGAGTTGTCGAAGTTGCTTAAAAAATATCTAAATGACTGTTTTAAATTTTACAGCAATGATTCTGTAGTACAGTTATACCGCTTGCTTATTGCTGAAATTAAGCAATTTCCCGAGCTGTTTGAGTTATTCTTTAGTAAACAGTCTGGCCAAATGACCAGAAATCTAGCTGACTATCTGCAGCTATTTCTTACAAGTCAGGGCGCAACTACTGGCGATTGCTATCTTTTAGCCTGCCAGGTTTTGGATTTGGTGCGTGGTGCGTCAATCTGGACTAAATTGGTACAAAATCCAGCGAAGTTTCATTTAATTGAAAATAGAGAGGGAACTTTGGCTGAAATTAATCTAAGCGCAATATTACTAATAGAAAACTTTATTAATAGGAATAAACTTTAAAAAAAGTCGGATGAAGACCAGCTTTTACGTATCTATACTAGGGGAATGTTGCAAAAGTTGTTTAAAATCAACATTTGACTTTTTAAATGAATCAGATAAACTGCTTTAATTTTAAGGAGAGAATCAATGAAAAATGCACTAATATTAGTTGACTATATCAATGATATTTGTCACCCGGAGGGCAAAATTGCCGGCTGCGCACCAATGATTAAGCAAAATCAGATAGTAGAAAAAGTTAATAAGCTTCTAAATTTTGCACGCAGCAATCAGTGGCTGATAATTTGGATCATTGTCGGTTTTGATAAAAATTATACGGAGGCAAATTCTAATTCGCCGATATTCAACCGTGCCAGACAGCACGAGGCACTACAAAAAGGAACCTGGGGAACTGAGCTACTAGCTGAAATGAACTATAATGAGAGTGAACTTATAATTTATAAAAATGCGGTTAACCCGTTTCATGCAACAAATTTAGACCATGTATTACGTAGTAATCAAGTTTCTAACCTTTATCTAGCTGGAGTCTCGACTGAAGTTGCAATCCAGTCATGCACGCGTGATGCGCATGACCGCGGCTATGTGGTTAATATTATTAGTGATTGCTGCGCAAGCAGTAATCAGGATTATCATAATGCATCGCTTGCTATGCTTGGAAATATGGCTAAAGTTATAAATAGCACCGATTTAAATTGAAGGTTTAAATTAATGCCAAAAGCTTTAAAGTTTAGCTGGGAATTACAACCTGAATGGATTGCGAGGTTATTTTTAGCCATTCTGCCAGGAGTTTTTACTAGCGTTCTTAGTAATCAGCACTTTTGGTTAGCTGCTTCATTTCTAGCTACTTGTGGTATTTTACCGTATTCAGTTAGCCATGCTAATCGCAATTTGGCAATTTTAAACGTGCTAATTATCTGCCTCCTTGCATTTATGGTGAAGATATTACTTGGCTATAATTGGGTTTACCTGCTAATTTATCTTGTTATTGTGTCATTAATTGCCGGAATTGCGGATAATTATGATAAAAGTTTGCGAAGTATTTCCTCGTGGTTATTAATTGGCACTGTATATGGCGGAATTAAGTTAAATGAGTTTCAGCTAAATAGTTTCCGTTTTATAATAATTATCTTATTAACTGTTTTAGGAATTGCTTTAGCAAGCCTGATTCCAGCTAAGAAGCCAATTGATTTCAAATGGAAATATATCTCCAGGCAAAGCCCAGAATACGTATTAAATTACAAGTATGTGCTTCCAACAATTAGCTCGATATTAATTTGGCATTTTTTTCATTTAAATGAACTAGAATGGATATTCTGGTCTAGCCTAAGTGTAGTTAGTCCAGAATTAGACTCGGCTTTTACAAAACTTCAGCAACGACTTTGGGGCGTGGTGATTGGAGTAGGCTTAGGTTTTACCTTGGGCCAGGCGTTGCCTACGCAAAACATAGTAATATTATATTTCTGTTTTATTATCATAATCTTGAGTCTGCGAATGTTTAAAGATTATTTCCCGGGCTTTATTCTACGCTGTTTTGTAATAGTAATTTATGCCGGCAATCATTTTAATGAAATTGCCTTTGCTCGGCTAACTAATGTAATTCTTGGCGGTATAGTCGGTATAGTAATGACAATAGTGATAGTCAAAATTTATAACTACAGGTTGGAAGTAAAGTAGACTAATACAGAGATGTTAATCTGTGGTTACGTTAATAACTGATATTTGGCACTTTTTCTGATCATAGTTTATCAAGCTGGCGCTATTTGTTGATTTTTAAGGACATTATCAACAAATAGCAAATGGGAAATAATTTTTCTAAGTAAAAAATCTGGTGATACATCAATTAACATTTTAATAAATCTGATAATCTAATTTTAATTCCGTTATGCAGTGTTGCTTTGGTTAATAAATTATTTTTCTACTTATTATTTACAGAATAGCTATTTGGATCGGCAATTCCTTTGATAATACTATTTATAGTATCAGCCCAATACTGAATTGACAAATTTTCAACAATAGTCCCAGGAATACGATCTTCTCCCATTTTACACTGGATCCCTGATTGATCAAAATTAGTCCCACCGGTTAAAGTTGAGATTAAATACAATTTATTATGCTTAAATAAGAATAGTGGGCCACCAGAGTCGCCATTGCCGTCAAACTTCCAACTATATCCACGCTGATCTGGTAGTGTACCTACTGAATACAGAACGCCATATTGGGAAGAAGTACCCCAATAATACTCATTTCGATAATGTAACTGGCCATTCCGAATTTCGCCCTGATTGCCATAGTTATGCATCCCATAACCTGCTATCCATATTTGGTCACCTTTTTCCATAACAGTTGATTTATCAATAAGTGATACTGGATTAGGAAATTTGTAATCCTTAAGTTTTAGCAAAGCAAAATCAGCATAAACTTGACACTGGTTATCACATTTAGAATTGTCACCTTCCGATTTTAATATGTATTCAGCTGCTACTTTGATTCCCTGCTTCTGGATTTGGTCATTGCTAGCTTCTATAGGTAGTTTGGGCCGGCCTGGCAGGATGAAAATTTTACTGGCATCAGCAAAAAAGCCACCATTATTGCCAACGCAATGGCCTGCGGTAATTACCCAGCTCCCATCATCAATAGGGATTGCAGTACATGATAATCCATAATTGTTATCACCAAATTTATTTGGAAAGTAAAATCCGGCAACACTTGAAGAGATAATACTATCTTCTTTGGGAACGCAGCCGGAAGAAGTACCAAGATTGCTGCTTTGAGCGACCTGATCATTAAATAGACATTTTGGTTTTGGCGGGGCCTGGTAAGGATACTGTAGCCCACAGCTATATTTGCTCCAAGGAATCACCTCATTAATTGGGGCAACTAGGTTTGCGGCTGAATACGATTGAGAGCGGGAACCTGAAAGTGTTTCCAAATAAAAATAATCGGTCGTAGGCATTTCACCAAGGGAAGGTAATTTACGGATTGGAATTACCCCTGTACATTTTGTATTATTAAGAGTTGAGCACAACTTATATCTATAATTACCTGAAGCTGCAACATAATTAAGAAAGTAAGTATCATTAGCTGTGCCGCCACTTACATCCAAACTTAAAATTTGGGTCGGCTGCGTATTATTTGTATTTACAAATTTGAGGTTTGAATAAACAACTTGGGCAAATAGTAGTGGTGTCGATAATAAACATAGAGTTGAAATAGTACAAAAAATCTTTGCATTCATGAAAGTTTCCTAATTTTAGTTGTTAATCAATCTTTATTTGACTATATTGAAGTACTTTAATAAAATTTTAACGCTAGCATTGCTTATTTTAAATTTATCCAATTTTGGTTAAGATTATTTTAATAGTCTGCTCTTGAGTCATTTTTCAAAGGCAGATCGGTTGCTTCTAACTTTAATTAATTAACTTTTAGAAGGAACTTGCATTAAGCTTACTTAATAGATCAGTTAACTTTTCAATAAGTCTTATATTTTTATGAAAGTTTGCTAAAGCGATAGCATCAGTTAATAATAAAATAGTAATGTTAGCGTTAACAAACGAATTTAATTTATTGCTATGCCTTTTTAGATGAGGATTATATCTCGTTAGTTTGTAATATAGAATAATTTGCTTCGAAATAAGCTAAGATTATGCTGAAAAAGAGAGATTGTAAGATATTTTTTAAAGATAAAACTAAGGTTAAAAAAATATTAGCACTAGCTTTGAAATTGAAGTTAAGTAAAACTTGTTTCACTAGATCAAATTTTTTTGGCTAGTGCTAATATCACCCACATGACTAAGCATCGGTATTATCTCAGTTTGACATATCAATTAACTTTTTTAGATATAATTATATTATTAACTTTATATAAAATTAATTTAAAATTATAAAATTCTGCCTATAAAATAAAATTAATGGTTGCGGTAAGCATACGCTTTACTTCCATTTGCTACCTAAATTTACAGTGGCCTATCTAACTTCGCCCCTTTTTTGATTAGGTCATCATATAAGTCATTATTACTTCTAAAATAAATATGGTTCTCACTATAACAATTTCCTGCGTAGCAGCTTAGCCTTACATATTCATTATAAGTATGTCCTTTTCCGTCAGGTAATGGCTGAATATTTTTTTTGACTAAGAGTACAAAATCATAAGCAAAGCTATAACGGATATTATTGCCATAGATAAAGCAGCCACCTTGGTTAGGCAGATCGATGTAGTATTTAGGATTAAAGAAAATATTATTATTGGGCGGGATTCTATTTACGCCGTCTAAATTCCGTAAAAGCTCACAATTCGGTGCGGTTAGGTATACTTGAGGGTTTATATTAGTAAAGTTCATTGCTTCTGAAATGTGTAGATAAATAAGAACTAAGGGCTGGGTAGTAAATAAGGCAATAATAGAATATATAATTATGTTGGTTTTAGATATTTTTGCAATTGAATTATGCTTTAGATGAGTAAGAAACAGTGAAGATAAAATAAAGTATAAGCCGACCCAGACAATTACAATTTGGATTTTTTCAGTTAAATTGATAGCTTTGCTGGTAAATATATAAATACCCGTGCTAAACCCGGCGATTAATATAAAAAATTTTAGCCATAACCTCAACTTCACGGGGCCCTTGATATAGCTAGCAATGAAATTAACAATTAAGATTAATAAAATTGGATAAATAAGTAAAGTAATAAAGCTAACAGCAAGAGTAAAAATAATAAACGAAGCAAATGAAGCAATTGTCGTTTGTGGTACGAAGATAAATCGCGAGGCCTGGGCTATTACACTAAAACCGGTTATACACATCGCAATTATAAAAGGGAGGATATTCTCGGTTCTAAAAAGGTGAATAATTAAGTGTTTAAAAATAAACCGATTAAATTCAAGCAAGTCAATCTTGGCAAGATTACTAATATAATCGCACAATTTAATGTAGAGTTGCTTTAGCATGATATTCCCACTTTTTATCTTTAATGTTATTTTATTCTTTTTTCTAATTAGCTTTTATTGCTGCAATCTTTTGCTAACCAAATTTGATTGGTGCAAATTGGAATACTCAGCAATGATAATAGCATAAAAGCTAGGTAGAGCCTTGTGGAATTATCAAGCAGAAATGCTTTTTAATTAATCTTATCAAGAATCTTTTTGCTGTTCTTGTATACTCATTATCATCTGATGATTTAGCCTAAAGTTGGGAAGATAATTGATAATTAGCAATTATTTAGTAATTCTAAAATTCTACTATCTATAGCATTTTTATGCGAAACTTTGATGGCAATCGGATAATCAGGATTAGGTCGGGTTATGTAATTGATATATGCAAGATTATCTATTGTATTGATTGGTGTTAAATTTGACCGATAATACCTTTTTAAACGAATTTTGAAATTACTACTATCAATTTCCTGTACCTGGGTTTTAAGAGAGAACTCTTTCACCATTTTTATAAGTTGCTTAGCATATTCAGTTTTAGTTAGCAGCAGTTTGGGATCGCTATCACGTAAAATGAAAGCTATCTGATCTTGAGAGGATCCAGGCTCTATGATTATATATGCCCCTCCAGACTTTAATATTGCTAAGATGGCAATTATCATAAATTCTGATTTTTCCATGTAAAGGGCAATTGGAAGATTTGCTGTAATCAGATAATTTTTGCGTAAATAGCGGGCTAATTTATTTGATCTTTGATTCAAATCCTTAAAACTGACTTCAGATTGGCCATACTTTAAAGCAATATTTTTTGGGGTAGAATTAACTTGCTCTTCAAATAGTTGATGAAATAATTTCTGTTCAGCAATTACTTGGCAATTAACAGAAATATTTGAGTTGATCACATTGTTATCTATCATCGGGAAAACCTCTCTTTATAGGTATGAAGCTTTAACTTAATGATTGATAATAATAACTTAAAGATCTAGTAATTGGCAAAATGCCTTTTTCGGAAGTGGTGCTAAAGTTCGAATTACTGTTATATTAAAATTTAATTGCATAATCTAATAATTCACAGTTTTGCAGGACTTATCTAAACAATTTTTTGACTTCTATTATTTTCTAAATGCAATGGCAGTAGTTTATTAATTCCTGAAGCCATGGCTGCTATTAAAGCAACTTTATCTAGTAAGGATTAAACATCATTTTGCCTAAAAGATTAAATCACATGGCATATTTTGGCTTATTACAATATCAAATTGAAATCACTTTCTAAAGAACTTTTCTTTATTTTAAGTGCGCTCCGGCATCGATTGTAATAAGTTCGCCGGTAATTACCGGATTTTGGATTACTGAAAGGATAATTTGAGCAACATCAATCGATTTTACTACTTTACCAATCAAGCTGGCATTACGCATATCCTCAAGCAAATCTTTATATTCATCACTATTTCTGTTGAATTTCTCTTCCCACCATGAAGAGTCAACAAAGCTTGGGCAAATTGCATTTACGCGGATTGCCGGGGCTAAAGCTCTAGCTAGCGCCAAAGTCAAAGTATTAACTGCTCCTTTACTTGCTGCATAAGCTATAGAACTGCCTCTTCCTGTTATCCCGGCAAGAGAAGATAGGTTAATAATTGTTGCATCGGCAGATTTTCTTAAGAGTAGTTCCACTGCTTGTGTAATTAAATAAATAGAAGTAACATTAACTGCAAAGGTTTTGGTAAAATCCTCAGCATTTAATGCTGATAGGTTTTTATATAATGCGGATTTTGTAATTGCTGCACAATTAATTAATACATCCAGTTTTTGATATTTTTCTTCAATTAGCTGGGCAATTTGGGTACTTACTCTTGGTTCAGAAATATCACCCATTACTAATTCAGCTTCCACGCCATGGGTTTTACAATTATATACTACCCGTTCAGCCTGACTTCTATTTTTAATACAGTTTATTATGATATGGTAACCTGATTTTGCAAGCAGTTCAGCAGTAGCAGCGCCAATTCCATTTAATCGGCCAGTACCAGTTAACAATGCAATTTTTTTCGCCATGATGGTTTCCTTTAATCAGTATAAAAATTGTTATAGTGGATTATGCGAGTACCTCATTGGGAAACTTGCAATGCCCAAAGTGGCAATAATTAACGCCAAAAGTGATAAATTGGCGGCAACAAAATCATAAAGCTTACATTTCATCTTAAAAGCCCAGCAAAGCAAAGCCGCCCATTTAATTACTTTAAATCTAAAAGCATCGCAATTATAGCTTAGAAAAACCATAACTTTGATAGACAGAAAGCCGAATTATTTAAAGTTAATCCTTAGTTTTTTTGGTTTAGCGTTAATTATTGCTTATTTGCTAATGCTCGAAATATCTTGCTTAAATTTAGCCTTAGAATTTGGGACGCTTAGAGAATGGATCTAATTTAAAATAGCACCCTTTATATTAGGGTATGCTATGCGCTTAAATAGAAAAGATTTTTTTCTTAGCCTTAAGATTTTTTGCCTAATTAGTATTATCGTGTTGATTTTTGCTAATGTCAATTTACGAGTTGTGTCTACACGGGCAGGAGTCGCGGATGAATTTAAAAGGGTATTTAATTTTCGATTTGCTCTTAATAACCATACTCAGGCTACGGAAGACTTAACCAAGCTACATAATGTAATAATTAGGCAGGTTAAATTGGAAAATAATCTGATCCCTACAATTACTATCAATACCAATACACCAACTTCAATTCAAGAATTTATCAATATTACTAAACAACTGCCGTTTATAAAATTTACTACTTATCGAGATAGCGAAATTAATCAGTTAACAAGGCAAATTAATTTAGCAGAAGGGGGACTGATAATTTGCTTGGCAGCATCTTTAACATTCATGATATTTTTGCTGAAAAAATATATAGTAAGCCCAATTTTGAATAATCCGCCATCTACAGCTGCCGATTCGCACCTTGCTGTTAAATCTAATAAAAGTAGCCATTTAAAACTTTACCGAGCTGACATTGATGGTTTACGGGCTTTAGCGGTATTTCTAGTAATACTTTTTCATTTGAGCCCACTAAGTTTACCAGGCGGGTTTGTAGGAGTGGATGTATTTCTGGTTATATCGGGGTTTGTTATCACTCAGGTAATATATCAGGAAATGATAAATGGGACATTTAGCTTTAAGCTATTCTTTGCTCGCAGGATTAAGCGTATCTTGCCGACTTTATACTTAATGTTATTTATTGTAGGAATTATAGGAGTTTTAATTTTTCCTCGCGGCAGTGATACAGCAACATTAAGTGAATCTATTAAAGCCAATATTTTTTATTACTATAACTTCTATATTCAAAATTTCCAGCATAATTATTTTGATTTTAGCAGAGATAAACCTGTTTTACTCCATACCTGGTCGCTGGCTGTTGAAGCGCAGTTCTATATTCTATTTCCTTTTGTTTTGTTTTTTCTGACAAAAAAATTTTCGTTTAAGCAAATAGCTCTACTCCTATCACTGATTGCCATATCTTCATTTGGCTATTCTATTTTTTTTACCCTGTTTGAGTCAAAATATGCATATTACCATTTATTTGCCCGTATCTTCGAGTTCTTGTTAGGTTCACTTCTGGCTATTTTGAATTTTCAAGTTATATCAGGTATTACAAAACTAGAAATGGATAAGGTACATAATAAAGCCAAATGGATTTCTATTGCTGGACTATCGCTAATTGTTTTTTCTGCAGTAAAGTTTAATAAAGAATGTGCCTATCCAGGCTATTTATCATTGGTTCCGGCCCTTGGAGCATCATTATTTATAATGGCTGGTTGTATTAATCCTAGAAATTTGCTGAATCGATTATTTTCAACTCGAGGATTAGTATTTATAGGATTAATCTCCTATTCTCTTTATATTTGGCATTGGCCGGTTATTTCCTTATATTATTATGAAAATCCCTTACAAGAGGTAAGCTTAAATAATAGCTTGCTTTTACTTATGCCGATATTCCTAATTGCTGTACTAAATTACTATTGTGTAGAGAAAGGCATAAAAAGACTCTTACTTGACTATAGGTCTACAGTGATTTACTGCTGTATTATTCCTGCATGTCTTGTCCTATTTACCGGAATTATTCTTAATTCATTTACGTTAGCTAAATCACAGCAAATCATTATGGAAGAACAGATGCCCGATAATTATTGCGTGGATAAAACATTTGGTGATTGTGTTTTTGGCAGTTCACAAATACGTAAAAAAGCAAGTATTCTCTTATTTGGCGACTCGCACGCTACTGCATTTGGTTCTTTTATTGATGAATTAGCGGTAAAAAACAAATTTAATCTAGTAATACATACCTATTTTGGCTGTCCGCCAATAGCCAGTTTTGAGCAGTACGCTACTGATAACTGTGCACAAGCAAGCAAGCAGTTTTTAGCCGAAAGTAATAAATATGATACGATTATCTTAACCGGTAATTTTGCAGCTTATCTTAGCCAGACTTTTATTGTGCAATTTGATAAAACCATAAACTACTTAAAAGACCATCATAAGAAAGTAATTGTAATCGGTGATGTTCCGCAATATGCAGCAGGCAGTGTTGAATATATTAAACGAAGGAAAATTCTTAAAGATTTATTTAATATTGATTATGATTTAAGCCAAGTTGATCTTACTCGTCAAAATGGCCAAGCTAACCAGCTAATTAAAAATCTGGCAATTAAAAGTAAGGTTTATTATTTTGATTTTGAGTCTTTAGTATCTAGATCGGTAAAAAAATATCCATTTTATGATAACTATTTGCTGTATTATGATTATCAGCATCTTAACCCGTTTGGGTCCAGGCTATTGGCTAGGCATATTGAAAATACGCCAGTTGAAACTGAACTAATACAGCAAATACTTGGACTTTAAGCTTCCTTACGCCATCATATACAAAGAGCGAACCTTAACTCTGATCTTCGGCTTGGATTTGCAAAGTTTTACAATTGGTTCATCGTTATAATGGAATTTTGAAGCCCGTTTTACCGCGAGATAGTAAGCATGAGCCTCAAGGCTGCCAGCTTCTGCCATGCAGCGAACAAGAAAACTTATTGCTTTAATAATTTTATTGAACATTTTAAATTCTCCTCATGCTAGATAATTAACATCATGACTATAACAAGATAACAAGAGGTCATTAACCGTCCAAAATTGACGGCGCGCCGCCCATTAAATGATGAAATGCACCAAGGAAGGAAGAAGTAGGAGTGAAATGTAGATTAATATGAAGGGTTAGGAGCTTTAGACTATAATTAATTTTGATGAAATTAATTATAGTCTAGGCTTAAGCAACTAACCAGAATCGGAAGATACTAATTCTGGCACAAGCTTGCAGAATAACTACTTTAAGCTAAATTGCTTAAGCTAATTTATTTTATTAAGCTTCTTAGCATCCAAACAGTTTTTTCATGTACTTGCAAGCGTTGTGTTAATAGGTCTAAAGTTACCTGGTCATTTGCTTCATCGGCAACTGGTAAAACTTCACGAGCGGTCTTGATCACTACCTCATGCGCTGTAATTAAGTGACGAATCATATCAGTTGCTTCAGTGTCTCCGGAATGTTCAACTATTTTTGAAAGGCTAGCAAACTCGCTATAACTTCCTGGTGCGATAAATCCAAGAGCCCTAATCCTTTCGGCAATTAAATCTACAGCTAAAGCCAGTTCATTATAATGTGTTTCAAACATTAGATGTAATGTATTAAACATTGGCCCGGTGACATTCCAATGAAAATTATGAGTTTTAAGATATAGTGAGTAACTATCTGCAAGTAGTCTAGCCAGGCCATTGGCAATTGCCACTCGGTGTTCTTGACTAAGTCCGTCATGAATTTCAAAAAATTGTTGTTTTAGCATGATTATTTCCTTCCATCCATAATTTAAGTTGCTACTACAGTATAGTTCTATAATGCTATACATTTAAGTAATTGTAAACTATATAGCTAGGCGCTCACTTTTTAGACCATAATAAGAAATTATGAAAAAGCGAGTGCTTAATTAAAATAACTATATTATTATAGCATTATAGCCTAAGAAGAACTTATTATTTACTTACTTCGATTACTTGTACCGTTGCCAAACTATTAATAACTGCAGCGATCTTAGCTAAAATTTGAACTGTTTCTTTTGTAATTCCATTTTTGACTAACTGCTGCTCGTGCGCAGTAACACATTTATGACAGCCGCCGATGATGGATGCAACTAATGACCACATTTCAAAGTCAATCTTATCAACTCCAGGATCACGAAGAATATTCATTCTAAGCCCAGCTGGCATAGTGCTATAACTTTTATCTTCAACTAAGTCTTGAAACCGATAATATATATTTGTCATAGCCATAATCGAAGCTGCTGCATAAACCCCATTAATTTCAGCATCTTTTAGAGTGTCACTAACTGCTTGTTTAATGTGCTTAGATAATGCGCTATTTTTGGTTGCTACAGCAGCAACTAAAACACTTCCAGCAAACTGAGTATCAGTCAATGGTGCATGATTATTGGCTAAGCTGCTTAAATTCAGCTTAATATCCTTAGCATAGTCAGGAACAGCATTTAAAATAGTTTCGAAATTCATGATAAGCTCACTTTCATTTATTGTCTTGTATCTAAGCATTCGGGGAGATAGCTTTCCCCGAACTTTTGGCTTATATTAAAAAAAGTTAATTATCGATGTTATAAAGTAGCATCGCCTTTTTGCCAGTTGCAAGGGCATAACTCATCAGTTTGCAATGCATCCAGTATACGCAAGGTTTCTTGCGGGTTACGACCTACGTTTAAATCGGTCATTTCTGCGTAGCGAATTACATTCTCAGGGTCAACTATAAAGGTTGCACGATTAGCAACACCAGCTTCCTCATTTAATATTCCTAAACTATTAGCTAAATCTTTTTTGATATCAGCTAACCAAGGGAAGGTTAACGGGCGAAGATCATCATGTGATTTACGCCAAGCTGCATGAACAAAATCACTATCAGTTGAGGCGCCGATTAATACTGCATCACGATCTTTAAAGTCTTGCTCTAATTTTCCAAACCCCGCAATTTCAGTAGGGCAAACAAAAGTAAAATCCTTAGGCCAGAAGAATATGATTTTCCACTTATTACCATAAGTACCTAAATTCACTTGGCTAAAATCTTCTTGAGTTTGGCCTGTTACTGCGGTTAATTCAAATTCCGGAAATTTTTTTCCTACTGATAACATAATAGACTCCTTTTTAATTTTTTGTCTTTAATGTGTTGGTTAACTATTTATTTTTTACAGAAGTTATTTTATAGCCTGGAGAAAAATAAATCCAATTAATGATTTTAATTATTTTAATAGTTAATGGCTATAAGAATTAATAGCTGGAAATAGTTTTTTCCTGCTTATCGCCGAGATTACTTGCCTGATTGAATGAATCTTCGGGCTGGCAACTTCTTTTGAGTAAGTGGGCGAATAGTTTTACCACTCTAGCTGCCCTTTCTGTCGCAAAGTTTACTTGGATATTACTTGATTGGTTAAGATCTATATATTTAGTTTTGGCAATTTTTATTAACCCCATTTTGTCCCCCATACGATTTTTCTGATTTTCCTAAGCATCGTTGCGGATTCTAGCACAGGCAGCAAGGATCGCTCAAGGTTAAAATTTTGGAGACACATCTTGATCTGATTATCGAATTTTTAATGTCATTCATAATATGGTTTTGGTTTGTAACGCTTTTATTTTAATATTTTTATTAACGAATATTGAATCTTTTATATTTTAAGTTATGCTTTAAGTTTTAAGAATAAAGGTATTCAATAGACAAAACTGTCTATGGTCATAATTTGTAATTTAAATTAACCTTATCCCTTGATCAAATAAATAGGATCGAAAGATGCAACCGCTTAGTTTTATTAAGAATTTAACTCAAAAAAGTAAACGGCTGTGCTATTAGCAGATGTTACACACTTCAGTAAATTTCTCATGATTTCAGGATATATTTTAAATGTTTATAAATTGATGTGAATTATGAAGCATACTAGATTTGAGTTATAAAGCATATAGCTTAATTCCACATACTTTTATTGTTACAGATTAGTAAAGTATAAATCAATTTATTTGGTGGAGGACTACCTTATTTAAAAGTCTAATACCCTCCATAATTCGTATAAATTAGGCATCTAACAGAATAAATTGAAACTTATTAAATCACAGTTGTGCGTAACATTAGTTTTTTAATAGAGAAATTTATCATTTTTGAAAGGAATTAAATGAATTTCAATCTAAAAAAGAAAAGTATAGCATTATTAATCCCCAGTATGATACTGGCATTAAGTGGCTGTAGCAGCGGCGGGAGCGGGAGTAGCAGTAATAGCAGTAGTGGGGGCGGTACAACTACCCCCACTACTTCAGCTAGTCTTTCATTGGCTAGTTCGGATGGTATCCTATCACTTTATCCGGGTTCTGCCGAAGCTACGCTTACTATTAATAATAGCGGGAACGGAGGAGCTACTGGTCTTAGTTTGTTGATTCCTTCAACAGGTGACTTGGCTAATAAAATCACGTTAAATCAAAGTAGTAGCAGCTGCCTAAATGCGAGCTTGCAACCGAATACTACATGTAGTTTCAATATTGCTATAAATGGCATAACAGAACAAGATGATGATAAATCAATTATATTTGAAATTGAGTATACTACCCCACAAGGGACCATAGCCAAGCTTAGAGTGCCTGCCGTAGTTGCAGGCAGCGATATTACTACTTCAGTTGTGCCTCATTTTTCTGAAATCTATCCTGGTATGCTCAATAACGAGCAATACGAACTGATTCAGGTTAAGAATAATGGCAACAAGCAAGCAGTTGTTGCTAAAGTTGAGAAAGTTGGCCAAGGTTTTACTCTTGTTAGTGACAGCTTGCTGTTTGACAATTTACTGCCATGTAGGAATGATTTAGTATTAGATGCAGCTTCAAGCTGTTATATCGCTGCAAAAATAGACGTAGTTGCAGGGGAACAAAAGGAAGGCCAAATTCGGATTAGTAGTAGCTATAATCAGGGACTGGAAAAATTAGATGTTTTTAACATCGTATCTCAAAAGAAATTTGCGTCCTTATTTAGTTATTCAAATTCATCCGCTGCGCTTTATACTAGTGATAATGGGGCAATTTGGACTAAAGATGAAACTATTTTCCCTATCATGAAATTACTTACAATCGGTAGCTATGAAGTAAACCGACTTATCAATAGTGATAAAGGAAGCTTATATTTAACAGCCCAATCAAATTCATCAGCATCGAGTAACCGGAGCATGTATCTTATAGCTGCCAATAATAGCAATGTAAGTACATATACTATGCCAGCGAGCATCTCTTTAAATTATTTTAAAACTAATGGCCAAAAACTATTCGGCTTATCAAGTGAAGGTGGGAACCAAGGCAACAAGATATATAATGTAGATATCGACGCAGGTGGTAGTTTTGCCGAATATATTTCACCAGGTTCTTATACTCCTGATTATGCGCCAAGTTTGTCTGGAGCATATGCAATTACTAATACTACAACTTCATCAATAAAAAATATTAAATATTATCCTGGCGATTCCGAAACTCCAGTTTCGCTCGGTACCTTGGAAAACTGTTTCAACCCCGCAGGAACCTGGTCAAATCTGGTAGCAACTGACGATGGTAAATTGTTCATGTTCCGTAAGCCAACGCTGAATCAAGTTACTGCCTGCCAAATTAATTTTGGTGGAAATACATATCCGGAAGCTGCCCATGCCGGCTACTTCAATATTTTGATGTTTGATAAAGCCGAAAATTCTTGGAAAGAGATAGCATATGAAACTAATACCAACCCTAATGGCGTCCAACTAACTCCATTTATTGACAAAGTAAATAATAAATTATATATATTTAATTATATTGATAATTTGAATAACAGCGTTTTCCATGTAGTTCCAGATTTTGACTACAATCTCATGAGTAAGAATAGTATGTTTGAATATGATTATACTGCAGGTAGTTGGCGAGAATTGCAAAAAACTAGCTCGGTTGATGGTTTTCCGAATGGGGCGAAAGTTAATGGTATCGGTTTTTATAATGTAATTACTGCTGCTAAACAGTAAGCAGCGGGGGTTTGTATTTTATTTTCATGATTGTAGTTAGGCTACTAACTACAATCATGAAGGATGCCTTATAAGAGAATATTTTGGAAGGGATGCATAGATTGGATAAACAAATTAATGTATGCTATTGTATTGATAAGTATTATTTTATGCCAATGGTGGTCTCACTTACATCAATGGTTGAGAATTTAGGTGAAAGTCAGCAATTAAATGTCTTTATTATTTATGATGAGTTAGCAGAAGTTGATTTTCAGTCTTTACTGGGCTTTTTTACCGGTCAAGATATTAACTTTTGCTTAATCCCGGTTGGTAAATATAAATACCTTTTGAAGCTAGATGAGCCGCAAAAAAATAAAAACTCTTTAACTGCTCATTTTAGAACTTCGATTTTTTATCGGATATATATTCCTTATTTGTTGCCTAAAAGTATTTCTAAAGTAATCTACCTTGATGCTGATACTATCATAAATGCCAATATTACTAGCTTATGGGAGTGTGATATCTCGGATTATAAGTTGGCAGCAGTTCCTGAACCATCAACATTACAAGAACCTATTGAGTTACGTTATAAGCAAAGACTGGATTTAGGAATAAATAGTTATTACTTTAATTCAGGTGTATTAGTTATGAACCTAGATTTGATTCGAAACTCAGACTTATTAGTTGATGCTATTTATTTAAATAATACGATGAAGTTAAACTTTCCAGACCAAGATATATTAAATGCAATATTTCCAGACTATTTAATGCTTGATCCCAAATTTAATAGTATGTGGGTACAGGGAAATCCTATAGGCATAGGTTATTTAAAGACACTAGAGACGATTGGCAGGGAGAGTCCTTATAATGCAGAGGTGGTAAGAAGGTCTATCAACGAACCTAGTATTATTCATTATTTAACTAGTCATAAACCTTGGCTTTTCCCTGGAGTTTTTTCATTACATAAAAATACTTGGTGGAGTTATTACAATAAAACTTTTTACAAGAGTGACGAATCAATGAGTGTATTACAGATTTTAAGTAAAGGCCTGGATACCTTTATTAAAGAAAATAGCACTTTATCCAAAGGGAATTAGTATTTTGACAACAATTATAAACTAATTACGATTTATCTGGGATTACTAGCATTCACTATTAGTCCAGGCTAAAAAGGATTGATTTCTGCATATAAATGTGAGCCTAAATGGCAATTTTATGCTACGAGATCCAAATGTATGTGTAAAATTATTATAGATTTTGATGTTCTTCTCATATAAATGGTGAATAACCTTGAATTTAAACTAGCAATAATTGATATTCAAGATTGTTTGCGGTAAAAATTTTAAAGAGTAAGGGATTGGGACATCATGAATAAAAGAACCGCTATTTTATTTTTAATGTTATTAACTGGCTATGGTGGTTTATCCTCATGTTCTAATGGTGGTAGCCAGTCGACGAATAGTAATTTTACTACCACGAGTGGTTATTCATTTAATTATAGTGGCCAGTTATTTGTAACAAAGGGTAGTATTCAACAACTCTACCTTACTCTTAACCAACCACTAACTAGCAACAGTGTAACTGTAGCTATTGATTCGAGCAATCCAGAATTAGCTAAGGTCACACCAGGCAAATGCTATCTATCAAATACAAACCCATACTGCCCAGTGACCATTTACGGGTTAAAAAATGGAAATGTAAGTTTAGTTACCTTAGCCGATGGCAAAATTTCGTCTAGCTTAGACGCAGTAGTGACTAATAGTCCGGTTTATGGTTTTTTAGGCGTTGAAAGCTCTATAACTTCTAACCCATCTTCGATGGAGTCAGGTGCAAACTTAACGGTTAGTTTTTCCAGTTATCAAGCGGTAAATGGTAATTATACTATTAATGTTAGGGGCGGTTTATTATTCAGCTCGCAAATAACTGACGCATCCCAGGCATACTTTAATGTAACGCCAAATCCACCTATAAATGGTTCTGCTAGCCAGTGCCAGGTAACTACGCAACAACCTATCTGTAGCTTAACTTTTACAGTCCCAGAGAATGCAATTAACCAAGCATTAACTTTAAATGCAAATATTGTGGGCGCCATAACTTCTTCGCATTCTTATGGCACCTCATTAATAACCGCTATCCCTGAATCAACTCCAATGCCTGGAACAATTCAGTTAACTACTCAAACATCCTCATCCGCAAACCCGGATAATGCTTCAATCCCGCTTGGCATGAATGCGCCATTATTTGTTAACTGGAATAATGTAGCAATGAATGGGACAGTTAATATTACGCTAAATTCAAGTAATCCCAGTATAGTTTCTTTTTATAGTTATAGTCCAGGCAATAATATTAATATACAGACTTCTGCCTCTACCAGCTGTACTTTGACATATCCAAATGCCTTAAGTTGCGGCTTGGGGATTCGTGCCCTTAGTAGTGGCAGCGCTACAATATCTGCTACTGCAAATGCTAATAATGGGCAAAGCTATCCTATAAATAATTTAGTTTTAACTGTTAAGCCACAAGATCCCGCGATAAGAACCATTACTTTTACAAATAGTTCAACCAATAATATTTTTATCGGTATTACAACTGGCGGCGCCAATGCCTATATAAGCCCGACAATGCCCGCTGTAATTCCTGGTACGCCAACCGCAAATACACAACCGGGCGGCGGATCCTTGTGTGGTCCTAGTAATCCTTTAGCTGCTTGCCCGATAGGTTCAACCTGCTTACAAGGTGGTGAATCACCAAATGTAACCTCACCTTATTACTGTTATTATGATTCGCCCATTCCGGTATGTGGCAACAATTGTAGTAATAATTACCAAATATCCCCTAATGGTAGTGCTACCATCAATATTTCTGCTTCAAGCGGAGAGAACGACCCTAGTGGAATAATTTGGTCAGGAAACTTCTTTGCCAGAACTAATTGTAATCCAGTGACAGGTATTTGTGAAAATGCAACTTGCAATGGTAAGAATGGTGGGTTGCAGTGTGGGCCTGGCACAGGGGGAAGTCCTGGGGTAAACACTTTGGCTGAAGCTACCTTCCAACGCGGGCATGTTGATTATTATGATGTTTCGATAATTAATGGTATAAACTTTGCTGCCGCATTCGGACCGTCTACAATACAGCCCTCTGTGACTAATGCTTTTATCTGCGGTACTGCGGGCAGCAGCCAGCCACAGTCGGGAGGCTGGTCACAAACTAACCAAAATAATGCCGGATTGCCGCCTGCATTATGGTCAAGTTTGCCAAACGAAAGTTCTTTTCCAATTGGCGTTAGCGTATCTGCTGAATCTGCAACGTCATTTTATCGTTGGGTTGAATATTCAGCTAGTGCTTTAAGCTGTAGCAAAGATAGTGACTGTAGCGCTCCTGAAAAATGCGGTTACTGGATTGGAACTGCTTTTAACCAGTTAAGTGGCTCTACGACAATTAATAATAGTTCTGCCAGTTATATTAAGCATTGCGGTAGCCACATCGCATGGATTACAGTGGATAGCATTTTTGGGCTAAATCAAAGCGGGACAAACCTAAATAATTTGCCATTTAATCTCACCCAATCAACGACAAACCCGGTAACTGGTGGCTTATTTAGTGTTGGCGATTTGCAGCTATGCATAGATAATGCCTTTAGTTCCTACGCAGGGCAGCCTACACCGGTTACTACCGCAGGTAATCCTATTCTTGCCTGTGGAGGGGTTTCCTGGAATTTGGAAAGTGGTGGCTACATTACGCGGGTTTCCCAACCGGTAATTACTGTTGGACCAACATGGATGAGTAATGTATTACCAACTATTACATGGCTAAAAATGACTTGTCCAACTTGCTATACTTATCCCTTTGATGATATGAGCTCGACTTTTACGTGCGGAATTAGCAAGAACTACAATGTAACATTCAGTAATATGCTTCAATGAAAATAACTAGGGGTGAAATGATGTAATAATCATTCATTAATATAGTAATTCATGAAAATGGAGTCTACTCTTATTTGAAATTATAAAATTGACTTGGTATAGTTTTTAAAAAAGTGTAGACTCGTTAAAGCTATAGTTAGATTAGGTAATTTCCCGGAGGGATTGTCGAATCAGGTAACTCAAATGGAATTTGGTCACTTAAAACAAGATTTACTAGTTGAGTTGCATTATTACAGCCAAATTCATTATATAAGACTTGCAACGAATTTTTAACTTGGTTTTCAGTTACCGTATTTCCAGTAATATTAGTCAAAGTCTCGGCTATTTCCTTACGGCTATTTATACCAACTAATAAACAAAATAAGATCTGTTGTTGAATTGCCGGTAAATTTGGCTTATAATAAGATAATACTTGCTTAGATAAGCCTAAAAACTGGCTCATAATGAATTTACGATGGATGTTTGGGATTACGGCTTCAGTATTTACAAGAATCCCAACCGCTTCTTTGGTGTGTGGATTAACTAGCGGCCGCTTTCTGACTAAGTAATTCTTTATCAGATTATCTTTTTTATAAAAATATAAAGATACTTGCGGCGTCTGTTCACTTAATAGTTTAATCTCTTGGCTTTTTATTTCTTGTCTAACCTCGATTGGAATGTCTTCTACAGTATCAAAAGTTTTGCCTAAAATATTTGAGCCAAGGTTGAATTCCTTTGCCATTAAGTCTGTTATTGCAATAAATTCACGATTGCAGTTTTTCAATAACGCGAGTTCGTTAGAAAATAAATGCTCTAAGTACCAGATATAGTGGATTAGAAACTCTTCATTTTCTAGTTGGCTATATAAGTTATATTTACTTTGGTATTGCGGTGAAACTAACATGATTAAATTTTATCACAGTAAGTTAAATTTTTTGTAAATATAATGCCAGCCTAACTAAAATCTTATTGATTAAGTTTCAAACAAATTAAATTTATTATGGTGCGCGACATAAGTTAAATAATCATCATTTAGAACTAGAAGCATATTTTGAGTCGCTAAGTATTTGTGGGAAAGAAATAGTTGGCTAATTAATAAATATAATGCTAAACTTTTCTTAATCAAGCGTTTAAGTTCTCAATACCGGACACTTTTAGACTGCTAAAGAATGGGGCTCAATATGAACATAAATCAAATAATCCACCGCCAACTAGTTAATAATTATCCGTCAATAAATAAAATCTCTACAGACCCTAACATAAAAACAGAGTTAGCCACTCAATGTGAGAAGGGATATTTTAATGAAAATAGCTTAACTCTTCGCTGTGCTGATGAAAAGCAATTTAATCTTTTAAAACAATTACTTTCTGGAATTAAAGATAATGATAGCCAAGTTGTTAAACAGCAAAAGCTAAAGCGGATAAATGAAATTTTATTTACCGAAGCTGAAAAATACTCAAGCTTATTTTATTCAGATACCACAGAAGAAAGTATTGGTAAGGGCAATGAGCTTAAAGAGCAGGCAATTGATAATATAATGACTGAGTTAGAAAAATATAAGGATAATGCCATAATGTTTTTTAGAACTTTGGGTATGCAAATTTCTACCAAAGATATTGAAAAGCAAAGACAAATAAGGTGCCTGCTTTTTACGGCAATTAAACTAGTAAATTTACAAAGTAGGAATGATAGCTTAGTTAAAAATAAAATATCCTTAGACAAACTATATCAGCTTCTGGAAAAAATTACTAATAATCTAGCTATTCCAGAAAAAAATAGAGCAGAGTTTATAGATAAATTGCATTTATCCCTTTTAAGTATGAATATCCGTCAAAACCATGGCAAAACTATTAAAAAGATACTCTATAAATTTCCGGCTGAATTTATTGGTGTGTTTCTTGGTGGACTTGCTAGTGGCGTGGCGTTTTTATTCTTACCTATTTATTTACTCGGTTCGTGCATATTTGGGGTTGGTTACGGCCATGAATTTATAAAACGGGTAAGAAATGATCGTTTAAACGGTGTATATAGTAGTTTTGGGGAGAAGGAATGTATTATCCTTTTTCATTACTCATTGTGGACAATAGCTGGAAGTTTATTAGGTTATATAAATGGTGGTTTTCCGGGGGCATTGGTTGGTGCCGCTATTGGTAGCGCAGTCGGATTATTCAATTCTGGAGCCTTAATTGGTGGCAAATATTTTGGCGATTTGTGCAGAAATGAAATTAGTGAGGAAGACCGTCTTGACTCATATACCAAAACTGCAGAAACTTGTATAATGGCACTATATTCAGCTCAAGAGGAAGTAAATAGTTTAAAGCAGATTAGATTATTACCCGAATGGCGTGCGGTACCAATGCTAAAACATATAATAATGAATAGCAATAAGATTAATCCTTCAGATTCAACCGGGCAATTTGCAAATTATTTAGA
This sequence comes from uncultured Neisseria sp., assembly GCA_964386295.1. GTDB lineage: Bacteria > Pseudomonadota > Gammaproteobacteria > Burkholderiales > UBA11063 > Aquella. The sequence goes on along the minus strand of CAYLRR010000006.1, from coordinate 53,799 downwards.
TTTCCTAATTGGTATCTAAAATGCTTAAATTTTTGAATAAAAGTCTTTGCCCGTAAAGTTGCGCATTCTTAAGTTTTCATGTTATACTCAATTTGAATTAATAATAACTTATTGCAAATCTCAAAACTGGGCGCTTTTTATCAGCTACTATTAGCATTAATCAATTTATAAAAATATGCTTTTTTTAATTACATATACAATAATAGTGTTCGGTATTAAGATTGCGACTCTATACTTTCTAAGTAATATTTTAAAAGTTGACTTATAATGCTTAAAAAAACTATTACCATCAGTTTTCTCCCGCTGCTTCTAGTTACTGGGTGTGCAATGTTTGGCAATAATAATAGCCAGCCTGCAGCTACCAGCCAATCATCATCTGGTTATGCACAGGATCCGGATAATCCAACGGTCGGTTCGCGCGCAGCAAGCAATGAAGAATTTCCACAGGAAAACCAGCTTACCCCGCCTAAAAACCAGCAATAAAGCAATGAATATTTCCTTAGCGCTTTATTATTCTATTTAGTAATTAGGCTATCATATAAAGTGATAGCTATAAATATCTTATATACAATTGCATGACAAATTATAAAAATCATAATCATAAATTTACGGCGCTAGATTCGCTTCGCGGTATTGCTGCCTTAATGGTGGTTTTCCAGCATTTTTGGGAGATGAATCATCCATCCGACAGCCGCTTAAAACCCTGGTTATGTTTTTGTGCCGGTCATGAGGCGGTTATCCTTTTTTTTGTATTAAGCGGTTTCGTGCTTAGCCACCAATTACGCGAATTTAATTTCAGGACTTACCCGGAGTTTATTGCTAAAAGAATACTGCGGATCTATCCAGCGTATTACGTTGCTATTCTACTATCAGCCACAATGTTAATCTATATTAGCCGCTTTCATCCATCGGCGCTTCTCCACCATGGGCTAACCCGCTGGTTTTATATTTGGTCGCAAACGCATTTTGATAATACTTTATTGTGGGGATCATTAACTATAATTTCCCATCCTGGAAGCAGCCTGGATGTTGCAATCTGGACACTTTTTTATGAGGTATGGATATCCCTGGTATTTCCTTTTTTACTTTGGGGATTATTTAAGGCTTCTGCCATTATTAATATTATTTTAGTGAGTGTGTTAGTTGCACTAAGTTATTGGTTCTGGCTTCAAGGGATATTTTTAGATAACCCGTGGGTGGCTATCTTATATTACGTATGGTATTTTATTCTTGGTATGCTAATTTACCATTATACTGAAAAGCTAAAATTTCTTGCAAATCCTATATTTTTAGTTCTTGCGCTTATGTTATATTTTAGTAACTTCTTACTTTTTGGTAAAATAACGAGCAGACTTATCCATGAGCTACTTATTGGTGCAGGTAGTGGGTTATTAATATTAAGTTGTATTCATAATAGTAGCCTGAAGGTAATATTGAATTTTATTGGCTTTAGATTTTATGGCCGGATTTCGTATTCCCTTTATCTATTCCATTTGCCGCTACTATATACTATAAGTTATTTATTCCTACCAAGTTATAATATTGTAATAATCAAAGCCACAACGCTTGTGGTTACGACGCTTTTGGCTACACTAAGTTATTATTTGATAGAGCTTAAATTTATTAAGTTAGCAAAAAAGCATTTTTTAAATTAAGGTGTAAATATATTAAAATGGCAAATTTGAACAAAAGGGAAGCATATAGTAAATCATTGTATATCGCTATTGTAGTGCTTATTATTTTATTTATCGCTGATTTTATTTATGGGCGTTATAACGATAAATTAATTGCAAACCGTGTTTATGACCAGTTAGTAACTATAGACCGGCAGCTAGATAATTTGCAGGACTCAGCCCAGCAGATTGTGGCTCAAAAAAACACCAACTCACAGATTATTGATGTAGTCAAGGGTCTTACGAAAGATAACTTCGTCGATAACAAGCAAACGTTATTAATATCTGTCGCCAAGCTTGACTACAATCCAGCAGTGAAAGCTAAGCTTGAAAGTGAGATTGCTGCAGCTAATAAGACAAATGTTAAGCTTCAATTAAAGCAGATAAATATGACCTTACGCGAACTTAAATACCAGCATAACCTGGAAGTTAAGGCTTTTAATAGCCAGATTGAGCAAGTTACCAGCCAGGTTGCAAGTGTTAAAACCGAGATCATGAAGATACATGGTGAGAATATGCAGCGCCTTGAATTAGCCAAACTAGATTTTATTACTAGAAAGCTAACTAAGACTGCTCATGAGATACATCAAGCATTTTATACTTCATTGATTGACGAAGTTTTAGATACCGCCTTTAAGGATGGCACTGAAAGTAAATAATAAATAGTACTAAATAGGAAATGAAATGTCGGAAAAAATAGAGAAGGAAACCCTAACTGCAAGTAACTTTATTCGTGCGATTGTCGAAGATGATTTAAAAACCGGTAAGCATTCAAAAATTATTACCCGTTTTCCGCCTGAACCCAACGGCTATTTGCATGTCGGACATGCCAAAGCCATCTGTCATAACTTTGGTTTAGCTGAAGATTATAATGGTTTATGCAATTTGCGTTTTGATGATACCAATCCGGAAAAAGAAAATGACGAATATGTGCGTAGCATTGAAGATAATATTAAGTGGTTGGGTTTTAACTGGAATGGCGAAGTTAAGTATGCTTCAGATTATTTTGAAAAATTGTATGAGTTTGCCATCTGGTTTATTAAACAAGGCCTTGCCTACGTAGATGATCTAAGCCCGGAAGAATTAAGGGAGTATCGTGGAACCTTAACTACGCCTGGCAAGAACAGCCCTTACCGCGAACGAAGTATTACTGAGAATCTGGAACTCTTTGAACGGATGCGTAATGGTGAATTTGCTGATGGTGCTAAAATCTTACGCTTAAAGATTGATATGGCATCGCCAAATATGAATATGCGTGATCCGGCAATTTACCGGATACGGCGGTTTCATCATATCCGAACTGGCGATAAATGGTGTATTTATCCGATGTATGATTATACCCATTGTATTTCTGATGCGCTGGAGTCGATTACTCACTCATGCTGTTCTTTGGAGTTTGAGGATCATCGTCCGCTTTATGATTGGGTTGTTGATCATCTTTATAGTGCCGGGCTGCTACCTGGTCGTCCGCGCCAAATTGAGTTTTCCCGTTTAGAATTACATTATACTGTCACTAGTAAGCGTAAGCTAAATCAGTTAGTAACGGAAGGCCTGGTTTCTGGTTGGGATGACCCTCGAATGCCAACTATCTCTGGAATGCGAAGACGCGGTTACACCCCTGCCGGCATTCGCTTATTTGCAACTAGATGCGGGATTTCAAAATCACCAAATATTGTTGAGCCAAGCTTTTTAGAAGCAGCAATACGTGATGATTTAGAAAATTCGGTACCGCGGATTATGGCGGTAATTAAGCCATTAAAAGTAGTTCTTACTAATTTCGGTATTGACACAGGTTCACGCGAGGCTGATTTTCATCCACAACATCCTGAATTTGGTAAACGCTTATGCGAACTAACTCAAGAAATTTATATTGAAGCAGATGATTTCCAGGAAGTCCCTGAAAAAGGTTTTCAGCGGCTAACATTAGGTGGGGAAGTACGCTTACGCCATAGCTATGTGATTAAATGTGATGAAGTAATCAAAAACTCTGATGGTTCAATAGCCGAGCTTCACTGTTCAATTGACCATAATACTTTAGGTAAAAATCCTGAAGGTCGTAAAGTTAAAGGCGTTATTCACTGGGTTAGCACAATGAAAGCAATAGTTGCTGAAGTTCGCATGTATGAGCAATTATTTACTGTCGAGGAGCCAGATAGCGTAGAAGGGCGAGACTTTAAAGAGTTTATCAATCCTGAGTCACTTAAAATCGTTACTGCATTTGTTGAACCGGCAATTAAAAACGCTAAGCCAGAAGACCGCTTCCAGTTTGAGCGGGTGGGTTATTTTGTAGCGGATCGTTTTGACTTTAGCGCGCAAAAGCCGGTATTTAATAAAACAGTTGGCCTGAAAGATAACTGGAAAAAGGCTTAAAAATTCCTTACTGTTATCAATAACTGTCCTGAAATTTGAATGTAATTCTTTGTGCCCGAGTCTATACTTTTTTGATTATAAGAAAAAGTATAGACTCGGGTATCTTATTATAATTAATAAATTACCTTAATACTTCACCAGAACTAATATTCGAGTACTATACATTAAATAGAATTATAAAAAAAAAGTTAACTCGTATATTTACTGATATCATTATTTTGGTTGTGTTTGTTAAAATATGACTAACTATTAGCTGAATCTAAGCCATTTTTATAAAAGCAAGAAAATAATTAAATTAACGATGCTAATATTAAGAATATATTACAAATCATCTTATTTATCCTCTATATACTAAGCAAATTTTTTAACACAACAATAATAAATTAGTTTTTGCAATATACAATTGGTAAGTACCGGACACTTTTATCGCTTAATACCCAATTGTGCGTAGCTGATCTACATATAATGTAAATTAATTGTGATAAAACATGTTTTGTTTTACTACAAAGATGGAAGTGCTTGGTATTGAATTATTGTCTTTAGAGATACAGCGAAAAATTATGAGGGGGTAATTGGCAATGATCAACTGGGGCGTATCAGCTAGTTTTGCAAATCGATATTTAGATATGCAACAAGGGGCTGCTATTAAATTGCAGCAAGTATCCGCTAAAATTATGGAAGAAATTGATTTTATTAAAAGCCTGGATCCAAGAAAAGATCCAGGAAGTCTGGATAGATATCGTCAAAAATTAAATACTTCATATTGTTCTTTTAAATTTAATGAGAAAAAGAACTCTGGTACAGGAAATGAATCAAATGAAGAAAAACTTAAAGAAACTCTAAAGCCGGATTTTAATTGCGTATGGGTAACTGCAAGCGAGGAAGAAAAAAAGAGTATTTTAATCGTAAAAATTGTTTCGGAATATGTTGAGCTTTTTTCTAATTGTGAAGATGAAAATAAACTGATTAATCCGAAAGACGTTAGATATTATGAAGAGATAAAAAGGGTAGTCGGATATAATTTACAGTCACCCGGTTATTTTTTGACATGGCAGCAAATGGCAGATGGGGTTATTGAACGGTTAGAAGCAATAAAAGAAAACAAGGCCTTAAAAGTTAAAAGTAAATTGTGCGGTTTAGTTTGCCATAGGTACTTTAAATCTGGTCCTCAAATTGTACAGCCAGATGTAATCGATGCTCAGTTAGCAAAGAATTTTGTGAAAAAATTTTCCTCTTATTTAAATAGTGTAGAGTATTCGCAAACTAATCTACCTTCACAAGGTGTTAATAAGGTATATAAGTCCGATAACCTTGATTCTTCTCAAGATGTCTCGCTTATTCAATTGTTTAGGGAGATTTTTGAAAAGTTTGAGAGGTATCTACCTAATCAAGAAACTAAAGATGCTATAAGTTATGATCGTAAATTATCTGGGTTTAAGCAGGTTATAAATAATAGCTTAAATTTCAAGTATAATGAATTTTGTATAAATGGTGGATTTGAAAAAATTTTTTTATCAAGACATCATAAAGTATTGATTGCAGGATTGACAAATGAACTTCGACAGCTTCAACAGGCACCCTTTTATCTTGGCAGAATAACTTTATATAAAGATAAGGACTTTGAATTGGCTATTAATAGTAAGTTAAGATTGGTATATTTAGAAACCAAAGAAAGCAGCACCAATCAGCGCGCCATTAAGAACGAACAGGTAATTGTAGACCTGAGAGACTATAATCGTTGTCGAGAGTTTCTTGATTTTATCGTTACGGCTAATTTCAATAGCCAATTACTTTTTATAGTAGCTGAGATTGAGAAAAAAGTTAAGTGCCCTAAGAACGAAAATAGAAATGGAATAAGTACTCCGCCTGCAGAGCAGAGCAAAAAATTCCAGGTATTAATAGATAAAATAAATAACTTCAAGAACAATAACGAACCAAACGCCAGTTTATTTTATGAGATACTGATGGCTTACCTGGATTTCGTAATTCCAGCTGGGTTAAATGAAATAGATGACAAATTTGATCATCAAAGCCAATTAAATAGCATCCCGCATCTACTTGGTTTTATAGTTAATTATCTCTTTAATAACCACCCTGGAAAGGTTCCGTCAGAGGTAACATCATTTCTGTCAACATTTAAAAAAAGTTTAAACCAGCAATATGAAAATATTAAAGAAGAATTTAGCCGGCAAAATCATACAGCTATTGCACACTCTGGGTATATCGAAATTGCTTTTTTAAGAAATCTCGACTGGCTGGCTAAGATTTTACGATGCTATTATCTTCCAATCGAAGATTCGGCAAATGAAAGCATAATATCTGAAGCTATTCGTAATAGTTTTTTAGAGCAGCTTAAGCAGCATTTAGAACAAATTTATGAAAAAAATGATGGTAATGATAGTGAAAATGAAATTGATCAGTCGATTACTCGGGAACCTAGCATTTATTATTAAAAGATAATCAATAATTCTGGGAGGTTTGCTACAATTATACTAAATTGATTAAAAATTCACTTAAATAATCTAATGAATCAGGTTTAGTATAAGAATTATAAGGGAGTTTCTCGTGCGAGCAGCTGTAATAAAGCATCCTAATGACCGATTAGAGCAACTAACGCTAACTGATATCGCGATTCCAGAGCTGAAACCCAAGCATGCGTTAGTTAAAGTAATTTACGCTAGCCTTAATCCCGTTGATTATAAGCTTATTGCAAATCCGCCACCAATTTGGTCTTACCCCTATATTCCCGGCTTGGATTTTGTTGGCGAAATAATTGAATTAGCTGGGGAGTCAGGATTTAAAATAGGCGATAAAGTAGCTATCCATTCTAATTTAACTTTTGGCGGTGCTTTGGCTGAGTATGCATTAGCTCCTCTGCATGCCATTTTTAAGATTCCTGACGGCTTCGACCTGCGGCTGGCGGCAAGCATGCCTTGTGCGGGGTTAACTGCATATCAGGCGCTAATTCGTAAAATGAATATTCAGACAGGCAACACGATTTTGATTCAGGCTGGTAGTGGCGGAGTAGGAAGTTTTGCGATTCTTATTGCGCGGGCAAAAGGTTTGGAAGTAATTACAACTTGTTCTGCAAAAAATCTTGATTATGTAAAAAGGCTTGGCGCAAATTTCGTGATTGATTATAGCAATAAGGATATCTATCAAGAGATAGCAGCCAACTATCCAGACAAAGTAGACTATATTCTGGAAACTACTAATAAAACCAATTTGCAACGAGATTTAGGCATCTTGGCATTTAATGGCCAAATTGCGTCTATTGTTGGGGTGCTTAATACTTCATCAATCAAAGAGTTTGCTACTGGCTTTGGCTTCCACGAGGTTGCCTTAGGCGGAGCATATTTGTCTAACCATTATTCTTCACAGTGCGACTTGGCGGCAATGGGGAATGAATTAGTTAATCTTTTAGCTAATGTAGCTGAAAAGCCACAGCTTAATGAGTATTTTTTTGAAGATATCAATAAAGCGTTTGCGGATTTACAAGCTAACCGATATCCCGGCAAAATAGTTATCAAAATTGGCTAAGCATAAATATGATTGCTGCTAAAATAACTGTTAACTGATATTGTTTATCTCCATAACGGAGCTTCTATCCTAAAAAACGAAAAATAGAATTTTGATTATTAAGTGATATTACGTACTTTGATTTTTTTGGCAAAATAATAAGATTTTCTAATAATTAGAGTGTAGCAAGTTGCTGCTCTTTTAACGGACTTTAACCATGAATATGCAAACCAATTTTATCCAGCAGACCAACCAATATGGAGAATCCTATCGTATCAGCTATAATGCCTGGGGCGATCCGGCTGCCGATAAAGTACTACTGTGTATTCATGGTTTAAATCGAAATAGCCGCGATTTTGATTTTTTAGCTGAATATATGCTGCAACATGGTTACTATATTGTTGCACCGGATTTGCCAGGGCGTGGTAATAGTGATTATCTGAATGACTATCGCGGCTATAATTTGGAAAGTAATCTTGTTGATTTATGCGCCTTGATTAGCCAACTTGAATTAACCAATATTGACTTAGTTGGAGTCTCACTTGGCGGGCTTTTAGGGCTGTTCCTTGCCGCTTATGAACATAAACCGATCCGGCGCTTAGTGTTAAATGATATTGGCGCAGAGATAGAAAAAGCGGGGGTTTTGCGGATTGCCGGTTATAGTAAAGAGCAACCCGACTTCGCAAGTCTTGCGGAAGCTCGGGAGTATTTTCAGCAAAACTCACTATCTGATGGTATTTTTGATGAAACAATATGGCAGCATGTTGTTATGAATTCTTTTCATAGAAATTCAGCTAAACGCTGGGAATTAAAGCGCGATGTTAAAATTGCTTTAAGTTTGGCTGATGGGCTACTGGGTGACGGTAATATCGAATTTTGGCAGTACTGGCAAGCGGTAACTGCGCCAACTTTAATTATTCATGGCCAAAAGTCAGATATCCTAACGCTAGCAACGATTCACAAGATGCAACAAATCAATTTGTTAACCGAGGTATTGTCAGTAGATGATGCCGGCCATTCACCTTACCTTTATCGTAAAGCTCACTTTGATCGATTAGCCAAGTTTCTATTACAATAATTTAGTAAGTAATTCAAGTGGCAGGGCACAGTTTCGGCAATAAGATGGTAGCCCATTTTCCTAGTCTACGGGAGTGCCTCATTAAGTATTTATCAATGATTGAATACTCCAATTTGAAATATTCCTCGCTATTATCTATAACATGAATGACATCGAAATTTTCTTTAATATATACCAGATTAGATTCTGATTCTAAAAATCTTTTACGTACAGTCCGTACTGGAATATCATGTCCGCCTCTAGCAACTCGCATTGCTATCCGTTCCAAATTTAGCTCTACACTATTTAAACCGATATAGTAGGCAATAGTATAGTATCCAGCTCTTTTCGCAGCTATTATCCGTTGCATAGTGCCTTTTCCAGCTAGAGTACTTTCTAAGCAGAGATTAAATCCCTGCTTCAAGGCTTGTTCATACATCTTAATTGCTTGCTTGCCAGCTTCAATTTGATAGCACCTAGGGTACTTTCCTTGATAGATTTTATTTAAAAAATCAGGGTCTATATTTGTTTGTATATCGCTAAGATTTAGATAGCTCCTTAAGGAGCTTTTACCGCAACCGTTAGTTCCAACTAAAAATACGGCTAATGGAATATTATTATAGTCAATTTGTACCTGATCTATTATTTGCTGATTTATGATTTTGTTCATTTTATCTTTAGTTTCTAGAATGAATTTGTATTTTAAAAATCAAAGTACAATTTATGGAGGAGGTAATTTTCATTTTATGAATACATATCACCATTTTAGCACAATTTATGACCCAGCCGCAAAGTTGAAATTTAGTTAATAGAAGTAGCTAAATCGGTTAAAATTTCGCATGCCAACCCAATCGCAATACCAGGCACTATTATTTATATAAAATAGCGAATTAAATATCAGAAAATAGTAATTGAAAGCAAAGGAGTATATCATGCAAGGTGTTAGTCGAATTATAAGTGCGCTATTGCTTGCCATCGGGATAAGTGTAGCTGGCGGAGCAATTTATATGGGAATGAAGTATTTCAAAAACTTCGATCGTATGGTTGAAGTTAAAGGCCTTGCCGAGCAGAATGTTAAGTCGGATTTGGCTACCTGGAGCATTAATTTTAGTGTAAGCGGTGATAATCTAAAAGATTTATACCAAAAGATTAGCCAGAGCCAAAAGACCGTTAATGATTTCTTAGTCAAAAATGGCTTTGATTCAGCCAGCATTCAGCAAGGTGCTTTAAATGTAATCGATAATTTTGCAAACCAGTATGGCACTTCAAATGCCAAATTGCCACATTATCAATTAACTAATAGTGTAACAGTTTCTTCAAACAATGTAGATTTGGTCGCCAAAGTTAGCCAAAATGCTGGTGAACTGGTTAATGACGGTGTTATCGTGACTAATAATAGTATCAGCTATTTTTATACCGGGCTAAATTCAATTAAGGCCCAAATGCTTGATAATGCAACTAGAAATGCCAAGGTAGCAGCAGAAACATTTGCAAAAAACGCTAATAGCCAAGTAGGCAAAATCCGTTCAGCGTCGCAAGGCATGTTTACAATTTCTTCACCTGATGGTTCGGTTATTAATGATACTGCCAATATTGACAAAAAAGTTAGGGTCGTAACCTCAGTCCAGTTTTTCTTAAACTAGCTTAGATTATGCCGTACTTTAGACTGTTACTAATTTTAATTGGCGTGTGCTTGAGCTTTGATGCCAGTGCACTCCGCCAATTCCCGCCTGCTACCATTTATGGTTCAATCGAGAAAATCAATTATCCGCAAATTACAATCCAGGAAATACCAAGTAATCTATTAAGTTCAATGCTTGGAATGATATTCTTGCAATCTAGGGTATATGTGATGAGCCCGGCTTCAGTTATCCGCGACCCTTATAATAATACTCATGTGCAAAATTATCTATATAATTTACAAAATGGGATAGTTGCTATCCAATTAGATTATCAGGGACGGATTTGGACAATATGGGTATTAACCCAGGATGAAGTCAATTGGGTAATTAAAAATAATCTAAATAATTGGTAAGTTTCAACAAAAAATACAAGAGGTTTTGGGCGTCCGAATTGGATCATCAGCATGGAAATTAATTATCTCAGATAAGTTTTTTTTACATATTATATTAAAATTCAGTACGCTGGAATGTGGCATTTTACTAATCTCAATTATTAGTGATTGGCTATTATTTGGGCAGCATTCAGTGCTCATGTCGTTTTTTTCCGTTTGCTTAGTTGGTAATTCTATTAGCTGAAATTTACCTCCCCTAATATAGAATTTCATAAAATTTTGGATATCAGCGACTGTTAAATCTGTAACCAACTTCATCGCACTACAGGCTATCATCATTCCTAACAGGTTCTGCCGGTCCGTATTGATTTTTATTTCTTCATCTTTAATAGCAGCTAAACAGCTTTGGCTATTGCTCGGGTGAGTAGTAGTGATAATATCTGTAAAGACTTGCATTTTTGAGCTACCAGCTAAATGAATTTTACTACTCAGGTAAAAAAGCTTGTTTAAATGAATATTACCATGCACAATATGATTACAGTGGAGCAACTCTAAATCATATATTACCGAAATAAAATGCCGAATGTTAAATCTATAATCAAAGCCAGGGTTTAATTTATATTGGCCAATTAGTTGTCCAACAGACGTTCCAAGATTAGGCGCGATAAAGAAATTGCTGTTTACTTGCCAGAGCGGATGAATTGTGGTTATTTGATGATCTTTGATAAATTGCATGATTTCTAGCAATTTATAGCCGCCGGTCTCTTTAAGATTAATTTTATCTTGGTTATCATTATACATTTTACACTTTTCTTTCGGTTTATTAGAAGCCAGCAGACCAACATATTGGCTATCAGGGGTTTTCGCGACCAGTATTTTATTTGGCCATTTAGAGCCAATTAAATGACTGGTTATCGATACCGTGGGGTAAGTTATTTCCAAATCTGTTAGTTTGCATTTTAAGCTAACGATTAAATTTGAATTAATAAGATCATAGACAGGTTCGAAAATAGATGTTGCCATTTCATTAATCAAATGGTTTTGCTGATATTCAATGTTGCGCAAATAGTTATATAAAACGATTACCAGGCTTGGCGTTGTAAAGGTTAACTCATCGCCAGAAATATTTAAATGTAACTTTTTTAAAGTTATACCCGGCTCAACTTTTAGTAGCAAAAATTTTAGTTCTTGGACTATTTCAAGAATGGATTTACCTTCTATATTAGTTAATGTTCTAAAGTCACTATAATGTTTTAAAAGCTCCTTAGCAGCAACGTCCTCTTGAATCAATGGCATGGCTTTGGCTTTAGCGGTGGTTATCTCAAAACTAATTCCTGCATATATTGGGTGAAACTTTACAAATTCTACCCATAAATTAAGTAATATATTCCCTATGTCGCTGCCACGTGGAGGGGACATTTGAGGTGTTTCTGAAGTGGATGGGATGTTGCTATATTGGTTATGATTCTTAATTGCTTCTTTTATCTCATCAGATAGCTCCAGTTGGTAACGAGGAGAATAGCCAATATTTGCCAAGAAATTTATTATTTCATTTAGTTGCCTATGTTTGCTTTTAGAGTCTTGTTTATCCATATCTAAGTGCTCAGAGCTAGCCAGGAACCATAACTTATAAATTTTATTACGCATTAGCTCTAAACGTTGGCAAAGCTTAAGTAAAAATCTTGGATTTATCGTCTGGCGGCTAGTACATAATAACTTTATCTGGCCTAATATAACTCTAGAGCGTTTAATTTCAGCTGCTTCTTTAGTCTCTAGGCTTAACAAGCATTTCAACTTAAACAAGAAGTTATCTAACCAGTTTGTTTTACGCATAAAAAGTTGATCAACAAAATCATATTTTTGTCTGATTTTGCTTAATGATTGCCACAGCTCTTTATCTGGTAGCTCTGGATTAAGTAACAATAATTTACTAATGGCCTTGCTATGTACTTCTACCATAGACTCTTTGTTAAAACCATTAAACGCGAAATAATTGACAAGTAACTCCTTACGCCGTTTACTTAAGTTATAGTTAAACAAGCGAAAACAAGTTCTATGTTGTATTGGTGGAATTGGCATCACTAAGCTCTAAAATCTGTAAATGGAAATAAACAAAAATAGGTTTATATATTTAGGAAGGCTTGAATCTTGAATTAGCCTTCCGGATATCAAGTAATATTGAGCTACTTATGGCGAAGATATAGTAAAATATCGGAAATAATTTTTGCTAATTAATTCGTAAAAACCGAGCTATTACAAGGCTAGTTGCGAAATTAATCTAGATAGTTGCTAAATCGTAAAAGATATTAGTACTACACGCATAATTTAAAAATTTACTCATATAACCTTAATACCAGACACTTTAATCGATCTATTGTAAAAATGGATATCTTTTATAATTGATTTATTATGAGGGAAGCTTAAATTTATAACTCAATATGACGAATATAAGACTATGTAATTATTCCTCGCCCATAATAAATCTAATAAAATTAACTGTCGCACGTAGTATCAAATACAAAAGTGTCCGAGATTGAGTTATATAACTGAAGCTAGTCTCCAAATTTTAACTGAGTATTAGCCATTTTTGAGTTACTTTCATGAAGTAAAATTTAAACTGTAATTTTTTTTAATTAATAGCAGGTGCTGTTAAGCAATTCTGGCTAATAAACCAGATAGAATGTTTTATAACTATTTTGCAGGGTGGGGCTATAACCTGATGACTGATAAACCATGCCGGAAACCATTTTCAAGTTGGATTATAACTAGAATAGGTTTATTGGTCCTAGTTGTTATGCTTTATGCTTGTAGCTGGCTAAAATCACCTGAAAAACCTGGTGTGAATCTTCCATCTCAATTTAATTCAGCTCCATCGAATTATGCGCCCATAGAAAGTTTGCCATATCTAGCCTGGTGGCAGCAGTTTAATGACCAAAACCTTAATAGGCTTATCGAGAGCGGACTTAAAAGTAATTTAGATCTAAATATTGCACTGAGCAATTTGGAGCAGGCGCAAGGACAATTAAAACAAGTCCAGTTAAGTTGGATTCCATTTGTAAATGTTTATGCAGGTTATACCTCTAATCCGGCATTAGGTAATATTGGTACTTTCTATGGTATTTGGCCGCAGTATACTATTAATATTCTTAAATTGATCAAGCAGCAAGAACAGGCAAAATATAATGTAGAAATTAATAAGGCCATGGTTGACGGGGTAAAGCTAACCTTGATCGGGCAAATTAGTGCCAGCTATTTTACTTTAATAGCAAGCCAGGAGCAGCTAAAGATATTACGTGGCCTTGATAACGATTTACAGACCTTAATAAAAATTAGTCGTGAAGAAATCGAAATTGGGGTGAAGGATAACATTTCGCTAGCCCAGATATTAATTGATGAAAAAATGGTGCAAACTCAGATAAATGTTACCTTGCATAATATAACTTTGGCCCAGAATTCATTACGTTATCTCATAAATGAAAACCCTGGTAAGGTAGCGGCTAGTGATAACTTTGCCAATCTTGATTTTGTACGCTTTAAACCAGGGAGTCTCCCGGCAACTGTACTACAGAATCGCCCGGATTTAATAATGGCTGAATATGCAGTTAAAGCATCGTATTCTGGAGTAGGTATTGCTTATGGTAATCTTTTTCCCACCCTGCAACTAGATACTTTTAATGGTGGAAGCAGTGGAAATGGTACTGTAGGTAACCCGGCAAATTATACTTCGTTAAATGATGCTTATTTAAACTGGGGGATAAACCCTAGTGTTTTTGGCCAAATTGAGGCCCAAAAAGGCGCCTATCAAGGTAATGTATATAAGTACATCCAAACGGTGAGAAAGATATTAAAAGATGTCGATAATGATTTTTCGGCAAACCGTTATTATTCTCAAAACTATATCGAAACATCAAAGGCTTATGCGGATTTAGCTGCTAAATATAAATTGCAGCAAGGGCTCTACCAAAGTGGCATAATGGCGTATAGTGATTTACTAATGGCTAAAACCGGGCTAGACAATCTTAGTCTTAGTGTTAATCAGGCAAAGTTACAGCAGGCGATGGTGTTAGTTAGTTTATATCAAAATTTAGCTGGTGGATATAAATACCAACCAATTGGCGCAAAGCCGTAAGTCATACTCATTTACCAGCTGAAAATAACCTCGTTTAACATATAACAAAAAAATTTTACGATTATATACAAGTGTAGCTTTGTGTAATTTATAATAAAAAAGGTATTCGTCTAAATGACAAGAAAAATAAGGCATATTATAAACCGCTACTTTACTTTTGCAAATAGCGTAATTTTCATTGGTGCCATTACCACTTTAATTTATATATTTTCATATCTTTTTCCGGTAACCGACAATGCTTTTGTTGTCAATAATGTACGGCCAGTTGCTGCGCAAGTTCATGGTTATGTGACTAACTTGTATGTGAAAAACGGGGATTATGTAAAGAAAGGACAGCGGTTATTTACGGTTTTTGATAAACCATATCAATATGCTTATGAACAGCTATCTGCTGACTTGGAAGCACAACAAGCAAAATTAAAGGCAATGCAAAAAACTCTTCTGCGTGATAGTGAGTTAACCAAAACTAAGCAAGAAACGTATATTAAGTTGGCGCAGGATGATGAGAAATACCAAAAAGCTTATAAGATAAAAGCAATTTCTTTAATGACTCTACAAAATTCTGAACAGGAAACTAAAGCTGCAAAAGCGGATTGGCAAGCAAGTATGAGGCAAGTAGAAGTTGACCAAGAACAGATAAATGCAATAGAAAAAGAAATTGTTTCCTTAAATGCTAAAGTTAAAAATGCCAAAGTTGACTTAGATGAGACTACTGTTTATGCAGAAAAAGACGGAGTGATCCAGAACTTTTTTTTAAGTATTGGCACCCCGGTGAATATTAACCAGCCACTTTTCTCATTTGTGGATACGGATGAAACCTATTTTCAAGCCAATTTCAATGAAACAGACCTTCGGAAAGTCAAGCCAGGTGATAAAGTACTAATTTTTCCGCGAACCTACCTTGGTCAAAAAGTTTTTCATGGCCGGGTAATTTCAGACTATTGGGGCGCTAATCGCCAAAATACCGATCCGCACTCGTTAATGCAAAATGTAAGTAATGAGAATCAATGGATTCTACTACCGCAAAGGTTACCTGTACAGATTAAAGTAACTGACCCAGATCCTGATTATCCATTAAGAGTAGGTACCAGTGCATATGTTTATATCCAAACTAAATAGTTGGTTGGAAAAAGTAGATCCCTATTATACCCAACGTATTATTTTGCGTAAAGGATTATATCTTGCAGTATGGTATACCTTTGTTAATTGGGTTGCCAAACCTGATATGTTTAGTGCCTATGCTACTCCGGCTGCATTATTGCTTGGAGCATACGAAAACCAAGTATATAATACTTATCAAAACAAAGATAAATATTTGGTAGTTTCCTTTTTGCTTGCTGGAGTAGGGTGCGTTTGCTTCTATCTACTTTTTCCATATAAATTTACCTTATTAATATTTGCAGTTGCCTTTTTTTTGCTAATGTATTTTTTGGCTGATAAATATTATCCTTCATTTAAAGCGCGGATTATGCAAGTTATTATGGTAAGCGCCATGAATATGACAGTATATCCTGAGGCAAATTTACAAATTGCAGTAGACATATTTTTTTGTATAATGCTTTCACTGATGGTAGCGTTTGTAGCTTTAAAATTACATAGGAATTTATATCCCGAAGTATGGTACCGGGCATATAAGCTTTATCTTGGGAGTATCGATAGAGAGCTTAGCGAAGTAATAAGTAATCACGCCTCTGGAGAATTCCGCCAAGGAGCTACGCATTTAAATATTATTCGTGCATTTAAGCACTTGCAGCCAAAAGAAACGTTATTGAATATGGTGCGGACTACCGTCCATATCCGTGACCTTAGTTTTGCTTTTATGCATATTACAGTCGATGAGGAAAGCCGTACCTTTTGGTGCAATTTCCAAATTCAACTGCGCCATTACTTAGCGGCAGTTAATAAAAAAGAACCGTGTAAACCTCTTTTATTTGATGCGCCTTGTGATAAATCACAAGAGTATGCCAATCGGAATTTAAGAATTACTGTCAATAACTGGAATCGTTTATGTTTCAAACTGTAAGGCAGAATTTAACCGTAGCTAGGGCAGGCCAAATTGCTTTAGTTTATAGTGTGGGGCTTGCGGCTTATTTATTTACGACCATTCCGCATAGCTGGTGGATCTTTGTTACCGTATTGATGATGACTGCAGCCATTGAACCTGGGCTAGTGATACAACGCTCGGTACACCGCGGTAAAGGCACTTTGGCAGGGATAATTATTTTCATTCCGCTTATTTACCTATTGCAATTTAATTACCGCCTAATTCCACTAGTATTTATCATGGCCGCCTGCTTGATTAGTGTTCCTTCCGCTAAGCGCTATGACATAAGTGTTATTTTTACAACCATGATGGTATTTATCTTAACGGCATATACTTTTAACCAACCTCTGCTAGAAGGCCCGATTGAGCAAGCATTAAATCGGGCGGTTTGCACGATACTCGGAATTGTAATTTGCATTGGCGGCGATTACTTTATATTTGCTAAGTTTAAATATCCACGTAAGGCGTATTATGTTTTGCAGCATGAGCTATGTAATTTACTACAGGAAAAACTTGAGTTAATCCTGGCCTATGAAAAAAGTAAGATGAATGCGTATATTCTGGTCGAGAACTTGCGTGACAGCTTAAATAATAAATTCTCTGAGATTTGTACCAGTGGCGATAGCTTAGTTTATGATTTAAAAACCGATAATCACACCCGTGAGCAAGTTAAAATATTTGATAAGCTTATGTGGGAATTGCGTAGGGAAATTTATGCAATATATTTTTGTCATTGTAAGCTTGGTAATCAACGAGATTTAGCAATCAGGGTAAATCGGTTTAATGAAATGCTAAACCAAGCTAGAGCAAACTTGATTAAGATATGACCAATAATTATCTTACAACGCTGTGCTTACACATAAATATCAACCCAAAATAGCTCACAACTAAATCACCTCAGCAACACGACCTTATCTAAATTAGCCCATCTGAAGTAATTGCAATCGTCAAAATTGTCTATTTGCTAAACATTCCGTTTGAAATTATAATCGCAAAACAATTCAACTGACTAATTCTGGTCTTCTTAAAAGATCTTAGTTTTTCTGTAAAACCTAACTTAATTACTCCTTTTCAAAATTATGAGGCAAAACCATGAAGATAAAGGTATCCTTAGCTCAAAATTCATTCTCAATGTTTATTTGTACTCTTCTTTTAAGCTCTTGTGTTAATAATATAGGTAGCAATGCCACGCAAGAGGGTGGCAGCTTAGCGAAAAATGCTCTGGTGCTTCCAGTCGTTAATGCAAACTTGAAGAGCAATGAGTCAAGTTGCCTAAGTGGGGAGCTGAATGAGAGAGTAAGTAGATGTATTGTTAATGAAATGCAATGGAGAGCTTGCGTACTTACTGAATTTACAATTAAAAATAAGTGTAATAGCGAGATCGGGTTGGCTAATGCCAATGTTGGATTTTCATATTTTTATAAAGATGGTAGGCCTGCTAATGCCCGCGGTTCGCAAGGTGGCTTTGATCTTAAATTTACTTTTGATACCGATAACAGCGGTAATTTTGTCGGCTGGTTTGCAGGAAATAAACCAATACTAGCAGCAAACCAGAGTGCGACCTTTCAAATCGAGGATAGGCGCTTTGGGACTAATTTCATTTATGATACAGATCTAGCTAATCGGTCTTTGCATATTATTATCTACGGCCCTAGTTTTACAATGGTTGAAAGTTTACCATCTGAGAAATCAGCCGCGAATAATTCGCTTCAGAGAGTTCCTGTAAATAAATCCTTTGGTTTATATAGTACGATGATTACTAATGATTCTTTATTGGATATGGAAAGCGGGTTTAATACTTCAAAATTATCAGCGCCTTTTGAGTACTATGACTTTAATAAAGATAAAGATTGCCGCTTTAAAGCTCTTAAATCTGGAGAAAATTGTTATCTGATTATTAAATTTACCCCTGTTAAAACTGAGTCAGGGTTACTTTCACTTACAATATCGAGTTCATTTTCAGGATATAACTATGAATCAGTTATAAACACTAAGTATAGTACCCGTTAATTTTAGCTTGGCTGCCAATCGATTTAGTTGTGACGGCTTTGATAGATATTTGCTAAAATCAGAGTTTAAGAAAAAGCGCTGAGGGACCATGGCTTAGCATATTAATCAACATTACTACCAGTCATTTAGGGGGGATTATGAAGATTAAAATATTGTTTTTAACTTTCTTAAGCTTTAGTTTAGCTAATAATGTTTTTGCAGCAGAATGTTTGTCTCAATTAGCAGACCAATTTGCAAAATCGCCAGCAATTATCAGTGATGAGACATCAAACCAGTTTATCCAGATAGATTATAATAGCAGCGAATCAAATTTTCTTGTTGTCTCAAATGCAGGAAACAAACAATGCAAAGTTAGTTATAGTCAGTTTGCAAGATATCTAACCAATTATAAAAAAGATACAGCTATCTCACCAAATCTAAGCTATCAGATAGGGTGGAATAGTTGGTATATTAATAACCAGAAAATATATGATTTATATAAAGATCTTAACCCATTAAATCTCAATAAAGACAACGATCCAGGCGACGTGCTCAAAGAAAGCATCCAAGTACATTACACACCGATAAGTATCCTAAATAATAGCTATGCTTGCTATCGGAATAGTTTCTTTATTTTCGTTTCAGGTGCAGCACATCCTGTAGCCGAAACCTTTTTGGCATGCAACTTAATAGGGAAGCCTAAAGCGGATTTTACCGATGATAGCATAAATGATTCGTTAAAAATAAAAGATGTATTTTATGAACCACAACTAGTCCAAAAATTATTGGCTACTCCTTATCTAAGAAGTGCCTTAATTAATGCTAAGGTAAAACCATCTTCAATCCATAGCTTTAGTGAATTACAGGCTAAACTTGGCAACAAAATCGACTCAGATCCGATATTAAGCTGTACACTAAGCGGAATTGATGATAACTATACGCGCTTTGCAATTACTAAATTAAATTCGGATAAAACAGTGAATATTCTGTTTGGATTAACGCCTAATTATGGTGCAGCATGTAATTTTGTATATAAAGAATTTAATCTGAATAACCTAAAAACTAAGATGGCTATTTCTAGTGTTAATGTTATTAATAATTAGCACCTGAGAAGCAAATTTTATATTTTCATTCAAATAAGGTATTTTTTAAAATAATCCATGAAGTCCAAGGCCTTCATTCTTTGTTAGTATTAATTTTTAAATTAAGGAAAAATAATGGTTAATTCCAAGGTGATTATTGCATTAGATTTCAACAGCTTTGAAGATGTAATGAACTTTGTGGCTAAATTAAACCCAGTTGACTGCCGGCTTAAGATAGGTAAAGAATTGTTTACTGCCTATGGCCCTGAAATGGTTCGTGTGCTACAAAAACTCGGCTTTGAAATTTTCCTTGATCTTAAATTTCACGATATTCCCAATACGGTATATAAAGCAGTTAAAGTTGCGGCGGAGCTAGGCGTGTGGATGGTAAATGTACATGCAAGTGGCGGTCGTGAGATGCTGGTACAGGCAAGGCGGGCTATCGAAGAGAGTACTCATAAACCGTTATTAATAGCTGTAACTATTTTAACGAGTTTAAGTTCAGCAGATGTTAAAGAAATTGGTTATAGCTTACCGCTGGAACGACAAGTACAGCATCTAGCTAAACTAGCTTATGAAACAGGGTTAGATGGGGTTGTATGCTCTGCTCATGAAGCATCTATAATTAAGGAAATTACTTCTAGAAATTTTTTAGCAGTAACCCCAGGTATTCGATTAACTGCTTCAACTAATGATGACCAAACCAGGATAATGACACCAGAGTCAGCAATAGAAAATGGTGCTGACTATCTGGTGATAGGTAGGCCAATTACTCAAACAGCTAATCCAGTACAAGTATTAGATCGAATCAATACTAGTTTAGCTACTTTATGGTAGGATCGATGAATGTTGAATTAGGATATACCAACCCGGATTATTCGATTGATAATAGGTTTGGCCTAATGTTGGCCCTGATTCAGCTACAAAAGAAGATATAAATGGTTGCGGTTCATATTCAAATACAAAGGTGAATCTGGCATGAGTTGTTGTTTCATGGTCAGTTCCTGGATAGGTTTTAAAATCATAATAGCCCGCATAACCACCGTAACCGCAATCAAGTGAATAAGCAATATTTGATTCTGGGTTAGGTATTGTCATTATTGGGTTTTTAGGTAAAAAGCTAGTAGCAAAGTAATCGTAAATCGGATTGATGCCGGTTCTTTGTACTGCATTTAATGTAGGTTGCAAAGTCGCATCAAGATAATAAAAGCTCATAGTAAAATAGCCGGCGCTTATAAAAATGTTTGCGTTATTTTGAGCATTATACTGAATTAAGCCATTGCCCCAGTTGTTCAGTAGCGTTGCTGCGGTTTGCGGTGTAAATGCTGGGGCATTACACGTTGGGGTATTTACAGTTACGGTACCACCGCTATTACAGCCTGCTATGCCTAGAGCGGCAAGCAAAAATAATATATTCTTTTTCATCACTTATCCTAAATTACTTTTAATATGTAATTATACAACCTATAACAAATATAACATTTTTTATATGTAGCATAAAATCAATCTTTAAATTTCTGAATAAAATTTATTAAGTTCCTGCTTTAAGTCTTTGGCGTATAAGCTATTGAATTGTAATTTTATTCTTTGATATAGCTGTTTTTGGGTTATAAATGTTGTATATGTCTACATGTTTTAAGTTAAATGTTTGATTATGTTTTGAAATTATGCATATAATTTTCATAAATTGTATCATTTATAAATTATAATATTATGAAATTTCATTTTTATAATATTATATTCGTAAATTAGCTATAATTTAGTACATATTTACATTAAATTATTGGCGAAATAAGCTCTACTATGACAGGGAAACAAAAATAAATGCTGCAAATTAAGAAGATAGTACTGTGGGTAATGACAGCTTTTTTAATATTAAATTTGCTGGGTTTAATTTATACTAATTACAGGCTTGATCAAAATCGAGCTAAACGAGTAAATTTGCTCAAAATCCAACAGCAATATTTATTAAGTAATGCGGCTCAGTCACTAGATAGTCAAGTTTCATCAATTCAAAAGATAGCCAATCAGTATGCAAAATTATTTTCAATAAACTATTCTCTAGGCCAGTTAAATGAATCGATACAAGCTAATAGTAATATTCTCAATATGGGAATTCTTGGCCTTAGCGTAGTTGATCCTGACCATCATTTTGTTAAACACAAAAAATCTAATGCGGTCTATTGGGCAAATAATGGCAGCTTGATGGAATCATCTTTTTATCTTTATAATAAAAGTCCAGCTTCAATAGATGAAGGCTATACTCAAATTGATAAATCAGGAATGGCTTTTGGTTGGACAAAACCTTATTATGATAAAGATTTTAAAGATTACACAATCAGTTACGTGGTTCCCGTTTATGCTAAAGACAGCACTAAATTAATTGCCAAGGTGATCTTTGATGTGGACATGAAGGTGCTTGAAGATGTAATTTCTGAGAACCTGGGTGAAAAGTTTGCTACCGTTATTAATACTGATGGTTATTATATACTTGATATGGATATTAATAAAGTTTTGCAAGGTACACCGTTAACCAAATCTGTGGCAGGCACATCCACTAGCCTAGATGAATTAGTGTTTAACCGAATTAGAGCGCAGAAATGTAGTAGTGTGTGCAAAGAGAACATCAATTATCATGACACAAATCATTTTGTAATATCTTATCACTTAGCCCATGTTCCATGGCTGATTTTTGCTGATTACACAACAACTGAATATCAAGCTTTAAATCGTAGCTCGGATAACACACTAACAATGCGATTAATTGGGTTTGCTGTTGGTACAATAATTAGTATAATTATATTGGTCCACGGCCTTATACTCCATAAAAAAAATTCTATAAAGTTGATGTGGCACACTTCAGTATTAGTTTCATTAACCCTTATCGCTGGGATATGTTGTGTTTGGTTTAGTTCTTATCGTCTTTATTACTTAGATACTTCGAAAGCTATTACCAATGTTTCTAATCTAAATAGTTATCTTGCTAGCTATGAAAAAGAATCAAAATTAAAGAAACTTGACAAAATAACTAAAATACCGACATCGATAAATGTGACGGGAGTAGAGTTTCTTAACTCTTATAATATCCAGATTACCGGGACAGTAATGCAGCGATTTCCCAAAAATAAAGAAATAATTCAGGGTGTCAAGTTTAATGGCGGGTTGGATGCCGACTTAAATAAGATAGCGGATATTCAAAGCGGGGCCTTCCATACGGTTATTTGGTCGTTCCAGGTTAAAGTCCGTGAAAATATTGATTATACACACTATCCTTTTAGCCACGGTAAAATTTGGCTTGCCCTTAGTCCATACTCGCAAGCCCAAAACGTAGTTTTAGTTCCTGATTTTAGCTACTACAACGGGTTAACCGATATCAACGCCGCTAATGGTATAGCACCAAACTTAATTATTCCGGGATGGTATATTCGGGGAAGCTACTTTAATTATGTTGAAGATAATTCACGGATGTTTGATGCAATCAACTCGTTTAGGGGTATTCATTTACCTTCATTAGCATTTAATATCTTAATCGGCTCAACTTTTAGTGATGCATTAATTACAACTATAATTCCACCCCTGGTAATTATCATTATTTTATTTGTAACATTACTTACAGTTGGCAAACGTGGCAATAAATTTATTGAGTTTAAGGTTTCTTCAATACTAAGTTCCAGTAGTGGTATGCTGTTTACCATCGTTTTTACCCATGTGAGCTTACGTAATAAATTGACTTCGTCAATCATGTATATTGAGTATTTTTATTTACTAATGTATATAGTAGTTTTGTTAATTCCGATCAATGCATTTTTATTTGCAATTAGGCGCTATAAGTTTATTAATTTTGGCAATAATTTTTTGATTAAAATTTCTTTTTTCCCGCTAATTTGCCTGCTGGTTTTTTTGCTAAGTCTATGGCAATTCGCGTAACCGCTTTTATGAAAAAAAATGCATCACTTAGCTGACTAAGTGATGCATTTGAAAGGTATTTAAGGTACTTTTTCTAAAATGTATTTCTTACTGTTTCTCACTACTATAATAGTGAGCTAAAAAAAGCCTTTATTGAGTTAATTAAGTTTGTGGCCCAAGGCAAAATACCACTTTGTGCCATTTGTTGCTTTTGCGTTGTTCCCGGTGGCGTATTGGTACAAATCAATGCTGCGTTTCCGGAAGAGTCTGTGCTCAAGGCAACAAAAGCATTCTTACAGCTAGGAGTAGATACATAATCAAGTTCTAACCGTTTAATTTCATTATTTGTTCCTACTTTACAATCTGCAACTAAAACCTTGCCATCCCAACCTACGGCATCTTCATTGGCTAGGCTGCACTTGCCGCTACTTAAGTATTGGCCGCTAGGAGTAGGATTCTGTGAGTCAGTACATTGCAAACCAGGCTTTCCGTTGACATTTGCTATGCTTACAGTTGAACCAGGGCTACAGTTAGCATAATTTAATGTAGCCACACCTTCGGCAAAAGCAGCTGTCATTGTTTGCGAGTGCGGATCCCATGCTATATCCAATACTTTAAAGCTACTGTTTGCTTTATTCAAATTAGGGCCATATTTATTTATTAAAAAATATTCAATTTGTTCGGCAAATGTTTTGTGCGTTTTTGTAGTTGGATGCAGTAAATCCCAAAAGAAGAAGCTGTCTGCTAATTGTCCGCTTTGACACTCTGGCCGGAAATCATGCATTTTCTCATATTCTTTATCATCTATAGATGTAACATTTAGGCAAGAATTAGTCACATTGCTATAACCATAAGTTTGATAATGATTAATTAATTTATCCATGACGCTAAAAAGATCAAAGTAATCTATGTTTAGTTTATGGCCTGTTGCTGCCTGTTTTGACTGTGCTGATGCCCATAGTGCAGAACCAGAACCATTTTTATCCGAATAAATTACCAAGTTACCATCACCCTGTAAAATGATTGAAGAGTTATTTGACTGGCTTACTCCTGCACTAAAAATTGAATCTCCTGCATTAGAGCCTGCTTTACCATAAACTACCAGGTTTCCATCACTTTGGAATTCGGCATGGGCGCCATTGGTTCCTATGTCATTTGTTTGGCTGGACCAGATTGGTGTGCCCCATTCACAATTCGAATTATTACATCGATATAATACCAAATTATTATCTGGTTGCATTACTAACTGATAAGTTTTAGCTGCATTTTGAGCATTAATGCTGCGAAAGGCTTGTCCCTGCTTTAAACTAAATCCGCCCTCACTTGCATTAAAAAATGGCGCATTATTTGTATAATGTTCAATTTTAACTAAGTCAAATTGATCCAATTTGACTTCCTGGTTGTTCGGAAAGCGTAGCCTTTCATGCTCTACTGCTTGGCGGAGCCTTATGTTTGCAGCTTTAAATAATTTATCTGTATCATCCCTATCCGTTCTTACACCCTGGTTAAATGATGGTGCGCGTGCTGCATCAGGTAAACCTAATACTAAAATATGCATATCACCATTCTTAATTCCGTCACCGTCCCAAATAAGATCATTTATTGCACCTTCGGTATCGCTGCCAATTCTTTCTACCTGGCTGTCATTACGGTTTTTTAGTGAATAAATATTATTATTGCCTGCAAGGAATGTATATAAGGTATGATTAGGGTTGTACATAAAAGTATCATCCTGCTTATAAGCAGAGTTTAATTCCCTTACTTGCGCCCCCAGTCCAGGCATAGCGTCTGCTGATTGGTTGCTATAGGTTAGCGATCCTCCAGCTGCAAAATTATTTACCGGGATTTGTAATTTATCTGCCAAATACTCGCTCCATACATTCCCGTTGCTAAAATGCCCAAACCAATAAGAAGCAGGGTGTGGTAACAAATCATGTCCAATCAATCCGTGAACATTCGTTGAATACCATCTTAAACTTGCATTATACGTAGCATTACCATCATCGCTTAAGCTATCACCAAATGTAATGATCTTTCGTATATCTGTGCCGAGAAATGGCGAAGAGGGTTGTGCAGCATCCGCCACCCACATTTCCCAAATATCGGATTTAAAGTCATGCCCATAATAACTTGTAAACATATATGGAATCGTATTTTCACTGATCCATCCTTTATACTGGCTTTTAGCATGATCTTTACATAAGTTGCGAAGATCCTGATAAGATAGCCATTTTCCATTGGGGTCTAGTGCTCTTTGATAACCATACCAAAGTCCTGTAGTAGTGTCAATAAATTCCTTAACTGCACCGTCTATTTGAAGGTCTGCTCCTCTTTGTGCTTTATAATCATAATTAGAAGGATTAAATACATGCCATCTATATTCTCCATCTAAACCATTGGCACTAGGAAAAGCACAAACCAGGTTATTATAATCTTTGGCTATAGCTATATTAAAACAACTTAACAGAAGTGTACTTAATAATAGTGGTTTAGAAAATTTTGCAACTTTGTTGATTGAACGGTATTTGTTCATAATTATATTATTCCCTTATTATTAGTTTGAATTACGAGAACATCATATTAATTCCTCTGTAACATATGAAACAATCAGCAAATTTGCTTACGAATAATAGAATATTTTTTTCATATAACCAATCTGGTTATGCTATAATTTGCAAATTTTATGGGGCAAAGTGATGTTAGATAATAATATCTTAATTGTAAAAGCAATGCTTGGTAAAGAATTACCAGGGCATGCCCTTATTTTCAAAATAATCAAATATAGCTAAACTCACTATTTATTAGTGAGTTTTTTTTTGTCTGCAAGAAGTTTACTTATTAAGGATGTTAGTGAAATGTTAGAGCAATTAATCTTAGATATGCATGAAGTTGGAATGATTAAATTTGGCGAATTTACCATGAAATCTGGCAAAAAATCTTATATATATGCGGATATTAGGACCGCGATTTCACATCCGAAAATTTTTACTACCTTATGTGATTTAATCTATAGCAAAATGCATGGTTTAAGTTATAAGTTGATTTGCGGAGTTCCATATTCAGCGCTAACTTTTGCGAGTGCAATAGCCTACCAGCATAAAATTCCGATGTTATTAAAACGTAAGGAAGCAAAAGAGCATGGCACTAAGAAAATATTGGAAGGTGATTATCAAAATGGCGATGTCTGCTTGATAATTGAGGACGTAATTACAACCGGGATGAGTATTGGTGAAACTACTTCTATCTTAGAAGAACATGGCCTAAAGATTAATGACGTTGTAACTTTTATCGACCGTAACCAAGGTGGGCGGGAGCGGCTTAGCAGTTTAGGCTATAAATTGCATAGTATAATCGATTTAGAGCAAGTAATTAATATTTTACATGAAAACCAGAGAATTTCACTAGAAGATAAACAAAAAGCGTTAGCATTGCTTGGAGCGTGATATGCATGATTTTAAAAAAGCCAAATTAGTATTAGCCAATGGCCGGACTTTTGATGGCTTCGCACCTAAATGGCAGGTTGAAAAAAGTTTTGGCGAAGTGGTCTTTAATACCGGCATGACTGGTTATGAAGAAACCTTAACTGATCCGTCATATAGCGGACAAATACTTTCATTTACTTTCCCTATTCTTGGGAATTATGGGGTCTCCTCTGGTAATCGTTGGGAATCAGCCAAAATTCATGCTAGTGGCGTAATCTGTGAAACATTATTTGAGGAGCCGCATCACTATTCGGCTAAAAAAACCTTTCTAAAATGGTTAGAAGATGAGAGGGTTCCATTAATTTGCGGGGTTGATACACGCGAATTAACCAAAGTACTGCGTGATTATGGGGTATTAAGTGGCGTAATTAGCTATGCTGATGGCGAAGTTAGTACATTTCAGGATAGTATGGCAATCCATTGGGTTGAAAAGGTTTCACCACGTAAAGAGGAAATAATAGGTAACGGCAAATACAAAATAATTTTAGTAGATTGTGGAGCTAAAGAAAATATTATACGCTGCCTATTAAAGTTTGACGTTACAATCAAGAGAGTGCCATTTGATTATGATTATACTAATGAAGACTATGATGGGGTAATGTTATCAAATGGTCCAGGAGATCCAAAATTATGTACGGCCACTATCGCAATTTTGGCAAAAGCATTAGAAAAAGGCAAACCAATATTCGGTATCTGCCTAGGGTCTCAGTTAATGGCCCTGGCAATTGGAGCAAATACCTATAAATTGAAATATGGCCATCGCGGCCATAATCAGCCATGTATTGATTTAAACAAAGACCGTTGTTATTTGACTTCGCAAAATCATAGTTACGCGGTGGATGAGCATAGCCTTCCATCTGGCTGGAAAGTTACTTTTCGCCATTTAAATGATAATACTGTCGCTGGCATTAGTCATGAGACTAAACCTTATTCTGCAGTTCAATTTCATCCTGAGGCTTCAAGTGGCCCTCAGGATACTTTCTACTTATTTGAACAATTTTATGATCAAATCGTGACGGGGCAAACTAGATGAAGAATATTTTAATTTTAGGTTCAGGCGGATTAAGAGTAGGCCAAGCAGGTGAATTTGACTATTCTGGTTCACAGGCAATTAAAGCCTTTAAAGAAGAAGGCTATCGAACGATTTTGGTAAATCCGAATATTGCAACAGTACAAACCGACCAGTCAATGGCTGATGAAATATATTTTGTACCACTACAGCATGAATTTGTAGCCCCAATCATTGAAAAAGAAAATATTGATGCGATTGCACTTGGTTTTGGTGGGCAAACCGCCCTTAATTTGGGGTTGGAGCTGCATCATAGCGGTGTATTGGCTAAGCACAATGTAAAAGTTTTAGGTTCTAGTGTTGAAACGATAGAAGCTACAGAAGACCGCGATATTTTCCGCGAATATTTAGAAAAAAACCAGGTTAAAACACCTAAAAGTAAATCGGCAACAACGGTTCAGGAAGCTATTGCGATTGGCCAGGAATTTGGCTATCCATTAATGTTACGAGCTGCATTTTCACTAGGCGGGCTTGGTTCTGGCAAGGTCTATGATGAAACAGACTTGATTGATAAGGCAAGTAAAGCCCTAAGCGGCGCACCGCAAGTATTACTTGAAGAATACCTAACTGGCTGGAAAGAGTTTGAGTATGAGATTGTTCGCGACCAAAAAGGAAATAGCCTTACAATCTGTAATATGGAAAACCTGGACCCAATGGGAATCCATACTGGGGAGAGTATTGTTATTGCACCAGCACAAACCCTAAATGATGAAGAGCATCAAAATTTAAGGAATATAGCTCTACGTTGTGCAGAAATCTTCAATATAATTGGTGAATGTAATATTCAGTTTTCGGTAAACCCGGCAAATGGGGATTATCGGGTAATTGAAATGAATCCTCGCTTATCTCGTTCAAGTGCTCTGGCATCCAAGGCAACTGGCTACCCTCTGGCTTTTGTCGCAGCGAAACTGTGCCTGGGCTTTAGCCTAAACGAACTTACTAATCAAGTAACTCGTAAAACTACTGCTTTTTTTGAACCGGCGCTTGATTATGTTGTAGTGAAGATACCGCGTTGGGATACCCATAAATTACGTTTGGCAGAGCGGACAATCGGTACCGAAATGAAGTCGGTTGGTGAAGTGATGGGAATTGGCCGCACTTTTCCAGAAGCATTGCAAAAAGCTGTCCAAATGCTGAATATCGGTGCCTCGGGTCTGCATGACTATATCTGGCCAATAAATAACTTGCGCCAGGAAATCGAATTTGCAACCGATCGGCGCATTTTTGCATTATACAAATGGTTTTATGAAGGCGGCGAATTAGCCGAAGCGCATTCATTATCGAAAATCGATAACTGGTTTTTAAGCCAAATTAAGCAAATTGCCAGCGTGGCGCTTGAGTTTAAATCTAAGGAGCCTGATGCCGAATTATTATTAAAAGCCAAACAGTTTGGATTTAGCGATAAGACCTTAGCTATTTTGACTAATAAGCCAGAAGGATTAATCCGTGAATTACGGATAAAGTATGGAATTCGGCCGGTTGTTAAACAAATTGATACCTTAGCTGGAGAATTTGCTGCCGAAACCAATTATCTTTATACTACTTATCATGGGAAGTATAACGATGTTAAGCCGACTGAGAGTTCAGACAATTTACTAACCAGTGGCGCATATATAATTATTGGTTCTGGGCCCTATTCCATCGGCTCATCCGTTGAATTTGACTGGTGTACTGTTAACTTGGCACGTGAGCTTCGTAAAAAAGGCAAGCAGGTTATTATTATAAACTCGAATCCTGAGACAGTCTCAACAGACTATGATGAATCAGACCGCTTATATTTTGAGCCGCTGACCCTGGAGCGAGTTAGTGATATTCTGGACTTCGAGAACGTTGCTGGCGTGTGTGTAAGCGTGGGCGGGCAAATAGCCAATAATTTGGCCCTACCTCTAGCCAGATTAAATTATCCAATCCTTGGCACTTCACCATTCGATATCGATAGGGCGGAAGACCGCGCTAAATTTTCTTCGATGTTAAACGATCTTGAAATTGACCAGCCACGCTGGGTTAGCGCCAAAAGTAGCGAAGAGGTCGAAGAATTTATTGCTGAAGTAGGGTTGCCAGTTTTAATTCGTCCATCTTATGTATTATCTGGTGCTGCAATGAAAGTGGTTTCAGATCAAAAGACCTTGGCTGCTTATTTAAACGATGCATTATTGATTTCTAAAGAGCATCCGGTAGTAATTTCTCAGTTTATCGAGAATGCTAAAGAACTAGAAATTGATGGTATTGCCCAAAATGGCAAAATTGTTATTGATTCGATTAGCGAGCATATTGAAAATGCTGGGGTCCACTCCGGTGATGCTACTCTTGTCTTTCCGCCAGAACGCTTATATCTGAAAACCGTTACCCGGGCCAAAGAAATCGCCCGTAAAATCGTAAAAGCACTTAATATTTCCGGGCCATTCAATATGCAGTTTATCGCTAAAAGCAATGAGCTAAAAGTGATTGAATGTAATGTGCGCGCTTCACGTTCTTTTCCATTTATCTCGAAAGTAACTGGCAAAAACTTGGTTGAATTAATGGCAAAAGTATTTCTGGGTGAAGAGATAACCCAAACATATAATACTCTGGATTGTAGTATTGTTGGTATCAAAAGCCCAGTATTTTCGTATAACCGGTTTAAAGGTTCAGATCCCGTTGCTCAGGTTGAAATGTCATCTACCGGGGAAGTTGCCTGTATTGGGCGTGATATGCTGGAAACCTTTTATTTGTCTTGGTTAGGCGTTGGCCAAAAAGTAGATAAGAAAGTTATCTTATTAAGTGTGGATGATAAGTACAAGCATAAACTATTGCCACTAGTTAAACGGTTAAATGATCAGGGGTGGCAGTTTGTTGCAACTGGTGCTACGCATGATATGCTAGTTAATAATGGTATCCAGTCCAAGTTTGTGTTTAAGATTTCCGAGCAGGTTGAACCAAACATTCAAGGTCCGATAATTAATAAGCAAGTGGGTTTAATTATTAATTTACCACGCGATGTATTTAATACTCGTCAAAATTCAGATGGATTTAGGATTCGGCGTTTAGCGATTGACTATCATATTCCATTGGTAACTAATTTTCAGCTAAGTGAGATTATTTTGGAGAGCTTAGCTGAGTTTTATGATAAATCGATAGCGGTACATTCCTATCGTGAGCTATTGGCTTAATATTTGCTATTATGTCGTCTTCTTAATTTATGTTTTAGAAATAGTTTAGTTTTTAATGAGGATAAATGTGGTTAATATAAGTAAACAAGGTTTAATTACGCTAAAAGATTTAACACGCCAAGATATCCTAGATATATTAGAGCATAGCCGTAACTTTAAACAAGGGATGCGCAAAAACACTCTCGAGGGTAAGGTCATAGCTTCTTGTTTTTTTGAAGCATCTACACGGACTCGCTTATCGTTTGAAGCAGCAGTCGCTTATTTAGGTGGTAAAACTATTGGCTTTGCGGATAGTGGAGCTACTTCCCAAGCGAATAAGGGTGAAAGCTTCGTCGACACCCTAAGAATGCTTGATGGCTATGCTGACGGCATAATTTTGCGTCACCCTAACGATGGAGCTGCGCGGCTTGCATCTGAGATTATGACGATTCCGGTTATTAACGCCGGCGATGGGGCAAATCAGCACCCAACCCAGACCCTTCTAGACTTATTCTCAATTCAGGATAGCCAAGGACAGCTTGAAAATATCAATTTAGGATTAATGGGGGATTTAAAATACAGCCGAACAGTGCATTCATTAATTGATGCAAGTAAATTATTTAATATGCGATTATTTTTGATAGCGCCACCAGCACTACGAATTAATAGTGAAAATCTTATTGAATTAAAGCGTCATGGAATAAGCTATTCATTCCATAATACTCCTGAAGAAGTTATTGAACAGCTAGATTGCTTGTATTTAACTCGCCTACAAAAAGAGCGTATTACAGACGTTATTGATTGCCGTTATGGAATTAATCGCGAGCTATTGGCTAAAGCCCGACCAAACTTACGAATTTTACATCCTTTGCCAAGACTGGACGAATTACCTAGAGAAATCGATGAAACACCATATGCATACTATTTTGAACAGGCACATAATGGGCTTTATGTCCGCCAAGCATTGTTAGACATAATATATTAAATCAGATTCAAAATCTAAATAAATTGTCTTTTAAATAGTAAATATTTTATTGCAGGAAATTAGAAAATAATGGGTAAAAAGATAGGTATAATTGAAAATGGAATTAATCTTGATCATATGCCGCAAGGCAGTGCTTGGTATATTATCAAATTATTAAAGCTGGATAGCTCTAAGTATCCGGTGGGGATTGGTTTAAATTTAAGTAGCCAGAAACTAGGTCGTAAGGATTTGGTAAAAATTGAAAATTACAAATTGACATCTCGTGAACTGGAACTAGTTAGCGTCTTTGCCCGTGGGGCGACCTATAGCCAAATTGAAAATTTTGAAGTTATTGAAAAGAAACAGCTTGAATTACCAAGACAGGTCGCTGATTTGATAATTTGCCCTAATCATCGTTGTATTTCGCACCAATATAAGTCGCTATTTAAACTTCACGAAAATGGTGATAATTTGATTGCAGAGTGCCATTATTGTACCCATAATTTTGATTTAACCAAGCTTACCGAATTTAAATTATAATTCTTTTTAAGTATGC
Organism: uncultured Neisseria sp.; assembly: GCA_964386295.1. Lineage (GTDB taxonomy): Bacteria > Pseudomonadota > Gammaproteobacteria > Burkholderiales > UBA11063 > Aquella. Next base: position 20,817 of record CAYLRR010000006.1, on the reverse strand, counting down.
TATGAAAAAAATAATTATATTTATCATAGTCCTAGGGTTAGGGGTCCTTGTATTTAAATTATATAAAGACAAGGTAATAAATAGTGCGGCGAATAGCTCATTAGCAAGTCCTGATAAGACGACAGGAATAAATAAGGTTTTATCAGTTATCGAAAGCCAGCCCCCAAACTTAAAGGCAAATGCCAGTGGCAATAATAAGGACCAGTTGCAAGCTAAACAGTTTGGCTTTGTATATGTATCTAATTCTGAAACTACTACAGTATCCAAGTGCCCGATAATTGATGCTAATGGAACTATAGGTAAGTGTTTGACAACAGGTAATGGCTTTGTAGCCCCTTCAGGCATTAGTCTTATAAATCACAACCAGGGAGTTTATATTGCTAATGATGGTTCAAATTCAGTGTCACTATGTACAATAAGTAACAGCGGCGACTTGGTAAATTGTAACCCTACCGGAAGCGATTTCTCTAATCCCTCAGGTATTGCGACAGACAATCAGCAGCTTTATTCTTATATTACTAATCAGCTAGCCAATACGCTTAGTCGTTGCAAGCATTTAGCAAATGGCGAATTAAACTCGTGTAAAATTATTTTAACAGGCCTATCTGCACCAACTGATATAAATTTTGATCCAAGTAATTCATACGCTTATATCGCAAATAGTAGCGCCAACTCAATTTGGCTGTGTAAAATAGATGTTAAACTAGGCGTTCTTAGTAATTGCCATAGTACTGGTAGTGATTTTGCTGATCCACAATCAGTTACGATTAGCCCGACAGGTCAATATGCCTATATCGCTAATCAGCTAGCGAATACCGTAAGTTTATGTACGGTTGACCAAATTAGCGGAGAATTACAAAATTGTTCGGTAACCGGAGGTGGGTTTCATGCTCCCTCTGATTTTACATTTAATGGATCAGGAAGTTTGGCATTTATAAGTAATCCAGATAGCATATCCGTATGCCAAGTTGGCCAAGATGGTAAACTAAGTAGTTGCACAGAATACGTAGGTAATTTTAATCATTCGACGGGAATACGAGTTATAGATGGTTTATAATTAATTAAATATAGGGGCACACAAATGAAAAGCAGCAACTTTATTGGTAAACATAAATTAGAATTAGATACTCCATGCCTGGTTATAGACAAAACTAAATTATTAGCCAATCTTGATTTGATGAATCGCTTGGCACAAGCTAAACAAGTTCAAGTAAGGCCTCATGCCAAAACGCATAAATGTACTCAAATTGCCAAATTGCAGATTGAACATGGCGCTGTGGGTATTTGTGTGGCTAAAGTATCGGAAGCGTACCAAATGGCGGCAGCAGGAATCAAAGGGATTTTGATAACTTCACCAATTGTTAGCAAGGCTAAAATAGCCAAGTTAATCGAAGTTTTAAAGCTGGCTCCAGATACTATGCTTGTTGTGGATAATTATGCGAACGCGGAACAATTAAGTGATGCTGGCAGCTTGGCTAAACTCACATTACGCGTACTTATTGATATTGATGCTGGTATTTCAAGAACTGGTATTCCTTTCTCACAGGCAGTTGATTTAGCCTTAAAGGTTAATCAATTGCCTAATTTAAAGCTAGAAGGAATACAGTGTTATGCAGGCCATTTACAACATATCGCTGAACTTAATTTGCGCCGTGAAGCTAGCCATGAAGTATTAAAAAAAGCAGCCAAAATAAAGGAAGAGCTTCTTGCTGAAGGACTAGATTGCCAGATCCAAACTGGTAGTGGTACTGGAACTTTTAGTATTGATGCTGAAATTGACTCAGTAAGTGAGATTCAGCCAGGCTCATATTGTGTAATGGATCAAGAGTATGCTGTGATCGAGTATAAAGACGAGAAGTTCTTGCCGGCAATGAGTTTATTGACGACAGTTATTAGTGCTAATCATAGGAGCCATGTGACAGTGGATGCTGGTACCAAAGCCTTGTATAAGGTTGCAACAAAGCCTAAGGTGATGAGCCATCAAAACTTACTTTATGATTGGGACTATTTCGGCGATGAGCATGGCAAAGTTAGTGCATTAAACGGTTCTAGCTTACCTTCGCTTGGCGAAGTCCTTGAAATTCAGGTAGCACATTGTGATCCGACGATTAACCTTTTTGATTGTTTTTACATTACTGAAAATGATCGCGTTATTGACTGCTGGGACATCGATTTACGCGGCTGCTGCCAATAATTAAAATATTAGGAATTTAATTATGTTACATATAAAAAATGTTTTAATGCCGAATGAATCGCGGCAGGATTTAAGCTTACCATTTACCGAGGATGTCACTATCGATGGCGCTGGCTTATTGGCACTTCCAAACCTAATTGATCCGCATGTACATTTCCGCGTACCTGGAATGGAAGATAAGGAAGACTGGCTGCATGCCGCAAAAGCCGCCTTTAAAGGCGGTATTACAACTGTGTTTGATATGCCAAATACTAAACCGGCGACTACAACTCAAGAACGGTTATATGCGAAATTCAGGCAAATTGACGGACAGCTCTCTGAGGTGGGGATACCTTTAAAGTATAAGTTATTTTTTGGTGCCGATAAAAATAATTTTCAGGAAATAGTTAAAGTAAAAGACGAGATAGTCGGTATTAAGGTATTTATGGGTGCTTCAACTGGTGACTTACTTATGGATGATGAAAGCTCATTGCATGCTGTTTATGCGCTAGCAAAATCGCATGGGCTTATTATTGCCTTACATGCAGAAGATGAATTAATTATTCGTGAAAATAGTGCTAAATATGCAAATGAAACTGACTTTAAGTATCATTCCATTATCCGTTCGCCCGAAGCGGCACTGAAGGCAGTTGATTTAGTAATCAAATTAACCGAAATTTATCAAGTTCCTTCCTATATCCTGCATGTAAGTACCAAAGGTGAACTAGATGCGATCAAACACGCAAAAGAACGTGGGTTACCAATATATGCAGAGACTTGTCCGCATTATTTGTTTTTGGATGAGAGTGTGTATGGCTCTTTACAGGGTAGGGCAAAGATGAACCCCCCATTACGAAACAAAAAAAATCAAGAATATTTATGGCAATCATTAATTAGTGGAGTAATCGACACAATCGGTTCAGATCATGCTCCACATAGCCTAAATGATAAACACCAGCCACTTTGCAAATGCCCATCGGGTGTTCCTGGAATAGAGACTACCTTGCCCTTATTGCTAAGCGGATGGCGCGAGGGTAAAATAACGCTAGCGCGGATCGTGGAACTGTTACATACAAATCCGACGCGAATATTTGGGTTACCACCAAGCAATGACCTAATTTTAGCTGATATTGAGAACTATCGTGTTTTGAGTGATGAAGGGTTAGCAACCAAATGCGGTTGGTCTCCTTTTAGCGGGATGAAGTTAACTGGGTTCCCAAAATATGTTTATACAGATCAAAAGCTATTCATCTCTGAAGAGTTATAGATTTGGTTTTAATTAGTAAATGTGGATTGCTTAAGCATATACAAATGATTAAAGAAATATGGTATGAATAAAATTGAATTATTAGAGCGGCTGATAAGTTTTGACACTACTTCTTATAAATCCAATCTTGAACTAATTTCTTTTATCCAGTCGTATCTAAATGATTTTGGCATAACCTCACGCTTAACTTATGATGATGCCCGGGAAAAAGCCAATTTATTTGCATCAATTGCTGATAAGAATGGAAATTACCAGGGCGGAATCTTATTCTCGGGCCATACCGATGTGGTTCCAGTTGCTGGACAGAATTGGAATACGGACCCATTTAAGGCCACTATTATTGATGATAAATTATATGGCCGGGGCAGTTGTGATATGAAGGGCTTTATTGCAGTTGTTCTGTCACTGATCCCGAACTTAGAGCGAAGTAGTTTAAATAAACCGATTCATTTGGCTTTCTCATATGATGAGGAAGTTGGCTGCATTGGGATAAGCCGCTTATTGACTGATATCCAAAACTGCGCTATTTTGCCCGAAGCCTGTATCGTTGGGGAGCCAAGCAATATGCAAGTGATTACCGGACATAAAGGAATAAATGTATTTAAGTGTAAGGTTACGGGTCAGGCTGCTCATTCTTCATTGACACCCAAAGGTTGTAATGCAATCGAATATGCGGCCATGATTATTTGTAAAATCCGTGAATTGGCCCAAAAATTACGACTAGCTGAGCAAAATTCGCATTATGATGTACCTTTTTCAACTATGTCGACAAATTTAATTAATGGTGGTAATGCTGAAAATATAATACCTGGGCAATGTGAATTTAAATTTGAACTAAGGAATTTACCTAATAATGATCCAGAAGTGATACTTTTACCGTTATTCAATTATGTAAATAATGAGTTGTTACCACTTATGCATAAAGAATTGGAACAAGCGAGTGTTGAATTTGAACAAACTGCCAAAGTACCAGGCTTTAGCAATGATAATGGTAAAACCAGCAAAGTCTGTGCTTTAGCAAGAGAGCTATGCAATAATCATGAAATACATAAAGTAGCCTATGCTACCGAAGCCGGATTAATTAATAATGCCAATATTGATACAATTGTTTGTGGGCCTGGCAGTATCGAAGTAGCTCATAAAGCTAATGAATTTGTATTATTAAGCCAGTTAGCGATGTGTGAATCGTTCTTAACCAAACTAGTTGCCAGATTTTGAATTGGGAATTTAGTATATGTGCAGTGAAATTGCCTACATCAATTAATAGTAAATAGGGTGTTTGGTCCTGTTACTCCGGTTTAGGATTAGTAATAATTATTAATAAGAGTGGTATTAGGATATTGGTCCAAAAATTGAGCCAGCATTTCCTGGATTAAAATTATCCGCCAAGTTTGCGAGGGCAACTTCGGCTTGGAACGGACTTGGCAGCCAACCAATACTCTCTGCGGCAATACTAGCAAAAAATCCGTGCATGGTTAGCCTCCAAATTATATAAATGATTTTGCCCAGATCCTGAATCAGGGTTTGAAAAAGGAAGAGCATCTTTATACCGGACACTTTTATTGCTACAGATTTAGTAAATCATGTTTTGTTATAGATCAATTTATTCATAAGAATACTTTATTTATACTCAAATACGAAGGATATAAGGCTTTGTATTATTCATTGGCTATTTGTTGAAGCCTCGCGAGGCTCAAACAGTTCAACAAATAACGCCAATCTCATAAACAAAGCCTAATACCCTTCATAATTCATCTAAATAAAGTACTCTTAGGCATAAATTGAAATTGTTTAAATCCCAATTAAGTGTAGCATTAGAAAAAATTGTCCGGTATTAAGGAAAAACTGGTACACCATGGATATTATATTATAAATATACGAAGTTATGCACTTTAATGAAATTTAAAATAGGCTAACTGATTTATTAAAAAATTAATTATTTAATAATACTTATAGTTTTACCGAATATAATCAATGCGCGTAACATTAATTACCAAGATCCGACACGGTATTTAAATATTTCCAATTTTATTGACAAATGGAATCAGTATGTCACCACAAAAAATAAGCCGCCTTTATCATTTATTATTACCAATACTTGGGTATTTACCAAATAAACTGCAAGTTAAGATTGCTTCATCTGGGCGAAAATTATTTATGCAGCATTTTCAAGAAAGCCAGGTAAGGAATCCGTTTGTGCCTGATAGTTCTCTTGCTGTTAAAATGTGGGGAATTAATTTTAGGTCAACTTTGGGGAATTCAGCAGGAATGTTTAAGAATGGTGAGGGCTATGATCTAGTTGCCAAACTTGGGGCTGGTAGCTATATTGGTGGTACTTCGACTTATAACCCCCGCCACGGTAATCACAAATTCGGGATTGACTTGCCATTTATAAGTCTTCCCAAGTCTAATTTAGCAATTAACTGGCTAGGATTGCCTAATTATGGTGATCAAGAATTAGCTACCCGGGAAATTACTCAAAATAAAGTGCCAGGTTGTCCGATTGGCTGGAGTTTAATGCGCTCTCCCGACTTTGATGAGCATGGGGGGACGACGAAGCTAATTGAAAGCCTATGGCAATATCACGATAATTTACAGATTGATTTTATAGAAATAAATGAAAGCTGCCCAAATATAAAATCTAGTGGATCTAGTATAATGCCAAGATTAGAACTGATCGCGAACAAATTTTTAAAGCAACGGCGACGCAATTTACCGGTAATAGTTAAATTGTCTAATGATGTGGGTATAGCTAGTTTGACTGACATAGTCCAAAACCTAGTTAGATTGGGGTATGATGGCATTAACTTAGGAAATACTTCGATTGACTACAGCGGCATTTTGCCATATCTGGCTACCAAGGATGTTGACTTATTCAACTATTTTACGCAAACTTTTGGCGGCGGCATAAGCGGCGAGGTTTTAAAAAAACGCTCATTGCAACTTTGCGCCAAGGCACGTGAAATCATAGAACATTTTAAACCTGATCATGAGTTTCATATTATTCGCAGTGGTGGAGTTAGTAGTTTGGCTGACATAGAAGAATCTAGAGCACATGGTGTTTCATTAAATCAATGGTATACCGGCTTTTTTAGTGCATATTCTAAAGATGGCGAAAATATATATCGTAACTTTTGGGCCAAGTAGGAAGTCAACCAATGAAAAAAATAATTGCTATATTACTACTATCTACTAGTATTTTTGCAGAGGACTTAATTAGCATATTTCCGCTAGATAATTATGACCAAGATATAAGCCATTGGATAAAATCAAGCGACAGTGACTATGATACTCGGCTTCTTCCCGCAAATGAGCAAAACGAACGGTTTAGCGAATTTTACTTACATTATTATTCAAGTAGTGCCGATGGCCTATCGCCGTGGAGCGCCAATTATGTGACTAAAATTTTGACAAAATCTGCCAATTCCAATTTGCTAAAGGAACAGCTAACCATCCTAAATCAGTTTGCTAACCAGCAGCATGATCCTAAGAAAATGGCCTATGGTGAAAATTATCGACCATACTCGCCAGCATGGTTTGAGCAGATTGCCGCTAATATGGATATTGGCACAAATCAACAAAGCCTGACATATCAGGCCAAAGAACGTGGGATTACGCTAAAAAATGCATTGGTTCGTGCCTTACCGACTAATGATCCGTTATTCTATAGCCATAAATTGGCTGGTGAAGGGTTTCCTTTTGATAATTTACAAAATTCTGCGATTTTTACTGGGATGCCGGTCTACATTGTCAAGGCATCAAAAGATAAGGCCTGGACATTGGTAATTACACCAGATGATACCGGCTGGGTTGATAGTACTGCAATTGCTCGGGTTGATGATAAGTTTATTAATGCGTGGCAAGCAAAGGCACATAAAGGAATAGCCGCTATTACACATGTGACTTCAGGTTCCAGTAGTGAAGGAGTATTTCGAGGTTTATTATATAATGGTAGCACTTTGCCAATTCTTAGTAGTACGGCTGAAAATTACCAAGTTTTATTCCCGGTTGCTAAATTAAATGGCTTTGCTGCAATTAGCAGCGTAAATGTTACGAAGTCAGCAGCCATAAAAATGCCAATCCCGCTTACTCCACATAATATGGCTACAATGATCCAAAATCAAATCGGTAAACCATATGGCTGGGGCAGTACGTATTTTGACTATGATTGTTCAGCCGAATTAAAAGCATTATTCACGCCGTTTGGAATTTATTTGCCACGCAATTCAGTAGATCAAGCAGATGCGGGAACCAAAGTTGCGATCTTAGATAATCTAACTACTAAAGAGCGTGAAGCATACTTACTAAAGAATGGACATAAATTAGTAACATTAATCCAAATACCTGGACACATTTTACTATACTTGGGTAACTATCCTAATCCAGTAAATGGCGATTCAGAATCAGTTGCAATTAGTTATCAAAATATCTGGGGGCTACGAACTGCCAACAATGATACCCGGGCGATAATTGGCGGTTCGGTTATTTTGCCGCTTTTAATTAGTTATCCTGAGAATAAGAACTTGGTATCGTTCTATGATCAGGAAACACGCAAAAAATTTCGCTTGATTTATTTAGATAATAGATAATATCCTTTGCCTATTTATGGCATAGAGTTAATTAAAAACGGCCCACTCTCTCCACTAATCTAACCAGGTATTTTTCAATGTCGGTTAAAAAGAATAGCTTTATTGTTTACGCTTAAATCGAAACTCAAGTTGGCTAAAGAGCAGAATTTAACTATAATTCTTGGATTAGCAATTTAGGAATCCTCGAACATTTAGCCCGGGGTGGATGTTAAAGTCATTCTTAATCGACTACTGGTCGTTGAATTAGTTATGGTAAAATTAAAATAATTAGGGAAAAATATAAAAAAACCCAATAAATAATTAAAACAAGCTCTTTAATATAGCTTGTTTTAAAGAGAACTTGGGTGGTCAATATTTTGTAAGATAAATCGTTTAAATTCAATAGGATATTATTGATTTATTCCTGTATATATATTAAATATTAAAAATAAAAAATTACAGCTTAATCGTGGGGAAATGACAATTTAATAGCTAAATTTACCATTATAAGAATAATAAAAAAAGAGTAAATGCTAGGGGATTGTTGTATGAATACAACATGTATTTTAAAGTATAAAAACAATAGGTGGTAAAATGAAAATAAGAGGGGGTGTAGCTTTTTTAGCTATAATATTTTTCTTTATGCATGTTGGTTATGCAATGAATATGTTAAGCCAACCAATCCAATTAAATAGTTCTGATATGGAGCAACATGGTGCATTTGTGGCTGGAGACCTTCTAAATTCTCCATTACTACGCAGCATGTTTAATCTCAATGTTAATAATATCAATTCAGAGATGGTGCGGGTATGCCTGAATAATCATGAAGAGCAGTGCCGGGTTGTGAAGAAAGAAAGTAAAGTTTATTTGGTTACCTTAAATGGTAAGGTAAGTTTTGACGATCAGCTTAATTAATTTATAAATATGCAAAGTAGATGAGAGGGGAGGCCTATGAAAAAATGGTTAGTGGCGGTATTTAGTTTGGCTTTGTTTGCCTGTAGTAGCAATACAATAAATTCGAATGCTAGAGATACCGGAGGAGCGGCTGATTTAGGTTCCAAGGCCGGTAATACTGCAGTTGGTGGTTGGGCACCAGTTTTTTTTACTGATATGGACCAAGAAAAGCTAGATAGTATTACTGATGGTCTAAATAATCAGTCGATTAAACGTGTGGTGATTAGCTATCCGACTAAAATGCAAGTATTAGCTCAACAAATTCATGATTACCTTGCTGATAAAACACATCAGGAAATTCCTTTAAAAACTATTGAGTTGAAAGATACTGACCAGGTAAAATATAATCTTACGCAAGTAATTGTTACGCTTTACTTTAATTAAGGATTGTTCATGCCGAATTGGTTTTATAGTATGCCGATCTATTCGGCATTGGTAGCTATGTTTGTGACTTGTAATGCAATTAGTTTATTTGGCAATATCGTTTCGCAGTCCTTCTTATTGAAGGTTGATAATAAAGACGTGGTAACCAAGGTTGTATGGCAAACCATTTTATTTTTTAGTACCATTTTTATTACCTTTTGGATCGCCACTAATTGGGGAAATCTCGGTAACTTAAAGCTTACCACTATCCATGAAGCAAACTCAATCGCTCAGTTATATAATGATTTAGATTCATTAGACGATTCAAGTCGCTATCATTTAGAGAGAAAATTGGTTTTGTACCTCGATTTAGTGATTGATGACGAATATCCAAAATTAATGCATGGCGAAGCTAGTTACAAAACTTATGCTGCATACCGAGATTTGGTTTCTTCAATTTATACTTATACTCCTCGACATCAGTTGGCTGATGAGTTACGTTACAACCGAATTCTGGCGCAACTTGACCAGTTGTCAAACTATCGTGAAAGTAGAATAAGCTTTGTAAATGGTAATTTGCAAGGGCCTTTATTGTTCTTCTTTTTGAGCATGGTTGCAATTGGCTGTTTCTGGACAGGCTTTATCCATACCCGGAGTATGATTTTTACCCTATTTATTATCATGAGCCAAAATGTGATAATTAGTTCGTCAAGCTGGCTTATCTTGGAAATGGACAAGCCATTCCAAGGGAAATTAAGCGTTGATGATAGTGCATTTGTAAATATCCGTGAAGAATTAAGGCCTTTTCTAAAAAAGTATGATAAATAAAAGCCCGAGTTTACCTTTTTTCAACCTGCAACAGTAGTTTCTATACTAGAATTCTATGTTAACTTGCGATAAAGCTCTGGAATAGGGTTTTATGGCATCATAATCAAAAATTTCAATATACTTAAGAATGAAAACAATTTGAGATATATAGCACGCTTTATAGACGTACTATGATAAAATAGCGAGGTTTTATTGTCAATTTTATAAGGATCTTACATGAATTTACATGAGTACCAAGCCAAGGAGTTGCTATCCCGCTATGGTTTACGTGTCCAAAGCGGTGTTTTGGCTAAGAATGGGGAAGAAGCTGCACTAGCTTTTGATAAATTAGGTGGTAAGTTTGCCGTTGTAAAAGCACAAGTACATGCTGGTGGTCGCGGTAAAGCCGGCGGCGTTAAAGTAGTTAAGTCACGTGAAGAAGCAAGCGAAGTAGCAAATAGCTTAATCGGCAAAAATTTGGTTACCTATCAAACTGACGCTAATGGTCAGCCAGTTAATTCGGTATATGTTTCTGAAGATCTATACCCAGTATCGCGGGAACTATATTTAGGTGCTGTTGTAGACCGTTCTAGCCGTCGTGTAACTTTCATGGCCTCAACTGAAGGTGGGGTTGAAATTGAGAAAGTAGCTCATGAAACTCCTGAGAAAATCTTAAAAGTTGTAGTTGATCCACTAATCGGTCTTCAACCATGCCATGCTCGTGAAGTAGCTTTCCAACTAGGTTTAACCGGAGATCAAATCGCTAATTTCGTGAAAATGATGTTAGGTGCATATAAAGCGTTTGTTGAGAATGACTTTGCCTTATTTGAAATTAATCCATTAGCGGTTCGTGAAAATGGTGAATTGGTATGCGTTGACGCTAAAGTAAACTTAGACTCAAATGCATTATTCCGCCATCCCGATTTATTAGCACTACGTGATAAGTCACAAGAAAATCCACTTGAATTAAAAGCTTCTGAATTTGACCTAAACTACGTTGCTTTAGAAGGTAATATCGGGTGTATGGTAAATGGTGCCGGCTTAGCTATGGCGACTATGGACATTATTAAATTATATGGTGGCCAGCCAGCTAACTTCTTGGATGTTGGTGGTGGTGCAACCAAAGAGCGCGTAATTGAAGCGTTCAAATTAATTTTAGCTGATTCACAAGTTAAAGCTATATTAATCAATATCTTTGGTGGTATCGTACGTTGCGATATGATTGCAGAAGCAATTATTGCGGCGGTTAAAGAAGTTAACGTAACTGTTCCAGTTGTTGTACGCCTTGAGGGCAATAATGCGGAATTGGGTTCTAAACTGTTACAAGATTCAGGTCTAACCCTAATTCCTGCAAATGGATTAGCTGACGCAGCACAAAAAGTGGTTGCTACGTTAAAATAATAAGTTAAATGAAGCTATATCAATTTTCCGCGCCTAAGTTTTTTCCTAACCTTAGCCCATTTTGCGCTAAATTAGAGACTTATTTGCGGATAGCTGGATTGGATTATGAAACGATCAGTGGTTTCAATTTAAACAAAAATCCAAAAAAATTAATGCCGTATATCGAGCTAGATGGACAAATTATAACTGACTCGACTTTTATAATTGATGAACTAGTCAGGCGTTATGGCGATAAAGTTGATAATGGGCTTTCGATTGAACAAATTGCTATAGCGCAAGCATTCCAGACAATGCTTGAAAATCATTTTGTGAAAATTCTAGTTCATTACCGCTGGGTTGACCCAGATAGTCGGGAACAGTTTTTTGCTATAGCTTTTGCCAATATGCCAAAACTCATACGGTCGTTTATTGGTAGGTTAATTGGTCGGAAAATTGCCAAGATGTTATATCTTGAAGGTACTGGCCGTTATTCTAAAGAAGAACGGCTGATTCTGGCTAAGAAAGATTTGGATGCTGTGTCATGTATGCTTGGTACTAAACCATACTTTTTTGGCAGCAAGCCAACTAGAATTGATGCGGTGATTTTTGCGATTATTGGTAATTTAATTTATTGTCCAATTGAAGGCAGGCTTAAAGATTTAGCCTTAAAATATGATAATCTGGTTGCTCATTCACAAAGAATGTTGCAAGAATATTATAGCGAAATCAAGTAGTTGATTACACTTAAAGAGTGAAATATAAAGGAAAAAACATGAGTGTTTTAGTAAATAAGAATACTAAAGTATTAGTTCAGGGATTTACCGGTAAAAATGGTACTTTCCACTCTGAGCAAGCAATTGCTTATGGTACTAAAGTAGTTGGTGGGGTTACTCCTCTTAAAGGTGGTACTACGCACTTAAACTTGCCAGTATTTAATACTATGAACGAAGCGGTTCGTGAGACTGGCGCTGATGCCTCAGTAATTTATGTACCAGCTCCGTTTGTTTTGGACTCTGCTGTTGAAGCAATCGATGCTGGAGTGCCGTTGATCGTTATTATTACTGAGGGCGTGCCAACATTGGATATGCTTAAAGTTAAACGCTATGCTGAATCTAGTGGTAGCCGTATCATCGGACCTAACTGCCCAGGTATTATTACACCAGGCGAATGTAAAATTGGTATTATGCCAGGGCATATTCACTTACCTGGTAAAATTGGTATTGTTTCTCGTTCAGGTACTTTAACCTATGAAGCGGTAGCTCAAACTACCAAGCTTGGATTGGGCCAATCTACTTGTATCGGTATTGGTGGTGATCCAATTCCGGGAACTTCGCATATTGATGCCTTGAAATTATTCCAAGAAGATCCGCAAACTGAAGCAATCATCATGATTGGTGAAATTGGCGGCACGGCTGAAGAAGAAGCTGCTGAATTTGTCAAATCAAATGTAACTAAGCCAGTTGTTGGTTATATTGCCGGTGTGACTGCTCCAGCAGGTAAACGGATGGGGCACGCTGGTGCGATTATTTCAGGCGGTAAAGGTACTGCCGAAGAGAAATTTGCGGCCTTTGAAAAAGCCGGTATTGCATATACGCGTTCACCAGCTGAACTTGGTACAACTATGTTTGAACTATTAAAGTCAAAAGGTATGATCTAATTTGATTTTAGTTAATAGCTTAATCTAGTTTGTTAAATAGCATCAAGGGTTCTTGATGCTATTTGCATTTTTGATTTACGACCCCAAAGGTTTGCTAATCTTAGACCGATTATTAAGAAAAAAGTTCCGCGTTAATTTTATACTATTAGATATGCCAGACCAGCTGAAAATTAGGATTTTCAGGAAGGTTTTTAAAATTACTGGTTGATTTTTGCTAGTTAGGTACTATATAATACAATGGAAAGATTATGTTTTATATGCGAGGATTTAAATGAACTATAATTATCAACATGAGCAGTATCAGATGGCAATGCCTTCGGCTGAAATACGCCAGCAGGTATTACGCAATACTTATCTGCTTTTAGCTTTGTCTTTAATACCGACTGCAATTGGGGCATTGATTGGCATCAACATGTCATTTATGTTTTTAATCGGTAGCCCGATAATGAGTACTTTGTTACTTATTGGTGCTATGTACTTCTTAATGTTTATGGTACAAAAAAATAAATACAGTTTTGCCGGGATAGTGTGGATGATGGCATTTACCTTCCTAATGGGAATATTGCTTGGCCCTTTATTCCAAGTGGCATTAAGAATACCTAACGGTAGCCAACTAATTTTATTGGCCGCGGTTCTGACTTCGGCTGTATTCTTTGCAATGAGTGCGATTGCATTTGCAATAAAACGCGAAACTCCGTTTCTTACAAATTTCCTTGCTGTTGGCGGAATTGTAATTTTTATTGCCATGATTGCTAATATTTTCTTGCACCTACCTGCTATGCATTTGATGTTATGTGGTGCATTTGTAATTTTTTCTTCATTGATGATCTTATGGCAAGTAAACCAAATTGTAATTGGTGGTGAAACGAATTATATATCTGCGACTTTAAGTTTATATGTTAGCTTATATAACTTATTTACCAGCTTATTGCAGATCATAATCGCGCTATCTGGAAACGATAGAAGATAAATACAATCAGCTAAGCTAAGATCGCCATGTACCTGGCGGTCTTTTTTTATGTTAACATTCTCTTTTAGCCAGATTAATTAAGTGTACCTATCATGAATGCCAATGAAAATATTATCGAATATCCAAATAGTAAATTTAAGTTATACCAGCCTTTCCCGCCTGCGGGAGACCAACCTACAGCAATAGAAGCATTAGCCGAAGGGTTAAAAGACGGTTTGCAATACCAGACTTTGCTTGGCGTAACTGGTAGTGGCAAGACTTATACCATGGCAAATGTGATTGCTAAAACCGGACGACCTGCCTGTGTAATGGTTCACAATAAAACTTTGGCAGCGCAGCTATATGCTGAATTTAGGGATTTTTTTCCGGAAAATGCTGTCGAGTACTTTGTCTCATATTATGATTACTACCAACCTGAAGCATATGTACCACATAAGGACTTGTTTATTGAAAAAGATTCGGCAATAAATGAGCATATTGAACAAATGCGGCTCTCAGCAACTAAATCGATACTTGAGCGTGAGGACGTAATTATTGTTGCTACTGTTTCTGCGATATATGGTATTGGTGACGAAGCTGCGTATCGTAAGATGATTCTGCATGTTAAAGAAAATGATAAGATTAGCCAAGCCGAAGTTATCAGCCAATTGGTAAATATGCAATACCAGCGGGCTGATGTTGAATTTAAACGTGGTACCTTTAGGGTCCGTGGGGACACTATCGACGTTTTCCCTGCTGAGTACTATGATAAGGCAATCCGGATTAGTTTATTTGATGATGAAATTGATGGGCTATTTTTATTTGATCCATTAACCGGCAAGGTAGAGCACAGGCTTGGCAGATTTACCGTATTTCCTTCTTCACACTATGTAACGCCGCGTGAAACTATCATGACAGCATGCGATACCATTAAAATTGAACTCGAAGGGCGTATCAAAGAGTATGAAGCACAAGGTAAAATGATAGAAGCATATCGGATTAAGCAACGTACCGAGTTTGATCTGGAAATGTTAACTGAAATTGGCTTTTGTAAAGGGATTGAAAATTATTCACGCCATCTGACAGGTCGGCCGCATGGGGCTCCACCACCGACATTAATTGACTATTTAGCACCCAACAGTATTTTATTTATTGATGAGTCACATGTGACCATAAGCCAGATCGGCGGTATGTATAATGGTGATAGAGCTAGGAAACAGAACTTAGTTGACTATGGATTTAGACTGCCTTCAGCAATGGATAATCGCCCCTTAAAATTCGCTGAATTTGAACAAAGAATGCCGCAAACTATCTTTGTATCAGCTACACCAGGGAAATATGAGGAAGGGCATCAAGACAATTTAGTTGAGCAGGTAGTTCGGCCTACCGGACTGGTTGACCCGACTATTGAAGTAAGGCCTGTTGATGACCAGGTAGATAACTTAATGCATGAGATTAAGCTACGTAAGGCCAAGAACCAACGTGTGCTGGTAACCACACTAACTAAAAAGATGGCAGAACGGTTAAGTGAATATTATACCGAGAACGGCATCAAGGTTCGCTATTTGCACTCCGATATCGATACAGTTGAACGTGTAGAAATTATTCGCGATTTACGCTTAGGTGTATTTGATGTATTGGTTGGGGTTAACTTGCTACGTGAAGGGCTAGATATGCCGGAAGTTAGCCTGGTTGCTGTATTTGACGCGGATAAGGAAGGTTTTCTCCGCTCTGAGAAGTCGTTGATCCAGACTATTGGCCGGGCTGCCCGAAATAGCGAAGGCATGGCAATCTTTTATGCTGCCAAAATTACTAAAGCTATGCAGGTCGCAATTGATGAGACTAGTCGCAGGCGTGAAAAGCAAATTGCTTTCAACCTGCTGCATGGAATTACTCCAACAACTGTCAATAAACCGGTAAATGATATAATTGATGGAGTCTATAAAGAGCAGGAAAAACAGAAGTTTGAGGTTAAACTGCCAGAAAATTTAAGCGAGAAGGAACTGACGCGGCTAATTAAGCAAGTAGAAAAGCGCATGAAACAACATGCATTAAACCTTGAGTATGAAGAAGCTGCCAAATGTCGCGATGAATTAAAAATGCTGCGTGAATTATTATTTAAGAATTGATAGGATTAATTTAATTACCGTTATTAAAAATATGGTTTTTTGATAAGATAATGGCTGAGCAAATAAGATAACGAGAGAAAAACTATATAAGTAGTTTGAACGATAACTAGAAGAATAGAGAAGAGAATATAGATGAGTAGCTTTATTATTGGAGTAGCCGGTGGTTCTGGCTCGGGGAAGTCAACTGTAACCGAACATATTGTAGATGCAATTGGCAGCGAACAAGTAGCGGTATTAATTCAGGATAACTATTATCGTGATTTAGCCCACCTAACTCCAGAGCAAAGACGCAAAGTAAATTTTGATCACCCAGACTCTTTTGACTGGGAATTGATGCTTGACCATATTGACAAATTGGCTAGTGGCTTACCAATCGAAATGCCAACATATGACTACGCCCGCGATACGCGAATGGAAGCTACTATTACGGTTCCACCTTCACCAATCATTGTGGTTGAGGGATTATATGCACTATTTGATGAAAATATCCGTAAATATATGTCATTGAGAATTTTTGTGGATACTGCTGATGACATTCGGTTTATCCGTCGTTTAGAGCGAGATATTGTTGAGCGTGGTCGAACTACGCAATCGGTAATAAACCAGTATCTGGAGTCTGTTAGGCCAATGCATCGCCAGTTTATTGAACCAACTAAACGTAATGCGCATATAATTATTCCACATGGAGCGAATAAGGCAGCTTTGGAAATGATCGTGGCTCGAGTGCATGTGGCAATCAATAATCAAGATTTATCTGTATCTAACTATTTTGAAGAGGTTTGATGGGCATGAAACCATTTATTATTGGCGTAGCCGGGGGATCGGGTTCTGGGAAATCTACGGTTACTGATCAAATTATTCATGCAGTTGGTAATGAAAATGTTACTATTTTTATCCAAGATAACTTTTATCTCGATAGATCAAACCTTTCTATGGAGGAGCGCGAACGGGTGAATTTTGACCACCCTGCTGCCTTAGATTGGGATTTGATGACCAAATTGCTGGATGATTTAGCCAATGGCGTGCCGGTTGAGATGCCTCAATATGATTTTACTACGCATACACGTAAAGCTGAAACTAAGACGGTTGTGCCTGCTAAAATCATTGTAGTTGAAGGAATCTTTGCTCTTTATGATGAGTCTATGTGTGAACAAATGGCGTTAAGGATATTTGTAGATACGGCGGGTGATATCCGTTTAATGCGCCGCTTGCGGCGGGATATCGTAGAACGGGCAAGAACTCTGGATAGTGTATTAGAACAATATGCTAAATTTGTCCGGCCAATGTATAAAAAATTCGTAGAACCAACTAAGCAATCTGCACACATTATTATTCCGCATGGTTCGAATAAAGCGGCCCTGGAAATGATTGTTTCACGCATCCAATCCGTGATTAATGGTGATACGATACGCTTAAGTGATGATATGTTTTTTGAAGAAGAGTAACCGATAAAATTATAGGTATAACTTGGCCCAAAGGACTTATATTTTCCAATGTATGTCATATAATAGTAATATAGTTAACTCTTAGTTATAAGAAATAATCCGCTATTGAAGCAAATAATGAGAGGTTAATTTTATTGTTATGGCAAATAAAGTTATTAAAAGACGAGTTAAACAAGTTTAATATTCATCTCTATAGGTAGTATTGTGTATGATAATAAGGTGAACAATATAATTTAGTTAAGTTAAACGAAAAAATGATATCAGAATTCAGACATCGCAACAAACGTATTTGGATATTAAGTGATATAATCTTGGTAGCTCATATATAGTATTATGCTACAGTAGGCTGTTTTTATAGGTGATTACGATGTTTAACGAATTAAAAGCTGCGCAAATGGCTGCGTATTTTTTAGCTAAGTCAAACGGTATAATGCCTCATTTAAAATTAATGAAACTACTTTACTTGGCTGATCGACAATCATTAGATCAATATGAATTTCCTATTACTGGTGATAAATTCTACTCATTAGACTATGGTCCCGTACTTTCAAAAACAAAAGCCTTGTTAGATGGGGATGTAGTTGCTGGGGTATGGGACAATTGGATAGCAGATAAAGCTGACCATAAAGTAAGTCTAAAAAAAAATATTACTCGTTCTGAATTAGTTAATTTAAGTGATGCAGATATAGCTATTATTGACGAGGTATGGCATCAATTTGGTCATATGAATCAATGGGAAATAAGCCAATATACTCACGACAATTGCAAGGAATGGAAAGACCCTAAAGGTTCATCTTTGCCAATTAATATTAAAGAGATATTAACTGCTCTAGGGAAAGATAAGGATATTGTAGATAATGTAGCACAACAAATAGAAGAACAAGAATACTTACGTGCAATATTGAGCTAGTATTAATAAATGTTTATTCCGTTAAAAAAAGCAACATTACTTATTCCCTCTTCTCCAGAAGATACAAATCACTTATTTGTTATTATTACAAATCCATGCAAACATGGCAAAGTTTTAATCGTGAATTTGACCACTATTAAAACACCAAAGCATGATAATGCTTGCATTGTAAATTCAGGTGAGCATGAATTTGTCAAACGCCCTAGCTATATTATGTATAGGTACGCACAGATCGTTGAAGCTAATAATTTAGCCAAAGGCGTAAAATCAGGTAAATTTGTAGCGCATAAGCCAATAAGCGATGATTTACTTACTAAAATATGCGATGGCATTTTATGCTCTACACAAATTGAGCCTATAATTAGAGAGTATTTCATTGATAATTGTGACCACTGACTTTAACAATATGATAAGATAATTATAGATTAATTAATGCTTAATCAAGTAGTTATTATAGCTGCTAACCAAAGAGAAGATATTTTATTCTTCTTGGCTTCAATGGATAGTTTATTAATTTTATTCGATAATAATTCATGTTAGTCCATATGAATAACCCTTGTTTTATTCTTTTGCTTATATGTTAAAATAGCTTCCGGATGTCTTGTAAGTTGATATATTAAGTATACATAAATATCTAAAACAAGAGCAAATACGACTAGCTCACGACTTAATATAGAGATTGATCTACAGTTAAAGTAAGCTTTCTCATTTCTAGGGTTATGTATGTCTAAATTCAAAGTTAACCCAACTCGTTCGATCCCTTCGCTCATTCAGCGGCTAAGAAATCATTATAAGAATGCAATCCCTCCTGAAGATGAGGTTACTGCAACATCATATTTGAAATTTATAAGTTATACTCGGCAAAAACTATATTTTTCCCGTCTTGCAACTACAGAACCGGGGATTAGCTTTTATAAAGTAATCAAATCCTATGATTTGAACCGGAAGCTAAAATTGTTAGCGTTAGACGGCTTAGAGCGTATTTAAATAACGACTAAGGCATTGGTAACTAATTATATGCCAATGAAAAATTTTCCTACAAGTTATGATAGTAATTCAGTAGCTGAATATTTTGATTTTATTGGTCACTATTTAGATTTGATAGCCTCTCATAAAAGTTTCAGAAATAAGTTAACTTATTTAGTTACTGATTATGTCAAAACTTATGTGTTGGATATTTGATTTTGGGGATTTTAGGTTATATTTAAGAAAATCGTATTTTTTATACGTAATTTTATATGCACCAATTTCATTGGTGTCGGTTAACATATTATAAATATTATAGATATTAAATTTAGTTATACTTTTTGAAAAGAATAACGAGTTTGTATATTTCTTGATTTAGTTAGGAGTAATTATGAAGAAGCTATTGCTAATCCTAGCATTAGGATCCTGTTTTGCATTTGCTGATGATTTTAACCAAAGTTTAAATACTAAACTTGGAGGGGAACGGCTTGCAAAAAGTATTTATGAGGGATATGCAACCTCGTTTCTGAATGAAGTCCAGTATTTGACATATCAGCATAATTTATTTAATTGTGGTCCTACATCTATAGCAATCACACTTAATGCTTTGCATGTACCGGCCCCATTAGCTGAAAGCCTGGGTAATTATCAAATGTATACGTATAAAAATACATTTACCCCTGAGGTAGTTGCAAAAACGGGGATAAGCGAAAATACTATATTTAAACAGCCAGGTTTGACTTTAGACCAGGCTGGAGAAATATTAAATGCTTTTAATGGAGTAAATGCTACAGTTTACCATGCAAATCAAGTTGATATACGTACTGCAAAGAAGACTATACTTACAGCCTTAAAGCAACCCAATACGATAGTTTTAGCAAACATATTACGTTCAGAAATGGGGCAGACAGGCGGTGGCCATTTTTCACCTCTAGGAGCATATGAAGAAAAAAGTGATAGTATACTTTTTGTTGATGTAGCAAGCTTTAAAACATGGGGGCCTAGCTGGATACCTTTCAAAACCTTATATAACTCAATGCATACCTTAGATGGCAACAAATCAAGAGGTTTTATAGTAGTTACTTATACGCCACCGGTAAAGCACTGATAAATATATAATGTGAGATAGCTAACTAATAAGCATCTAATGGTTAAATAATGCTGTAACTGTAGTACTCAAAGCCGTACCATGATATTTTAACCTAGCGGGCGAGAATTCGCCCACCTCAACGGGTATTAAGTTTGAGAT